>CAVROO010000046.1:0-16764 GCA_963722765.1 uncultured Acidobacteriota bacterium | reverse complement strand
TCGAAATGGACTGGATCACGGCGGTCCGGTCGAACGGCCTAACGCTTTTCTTCGAGGCAATCACCCATCTGGGCGGAGCGCTCTTCGGCATTGTCGTCCTGGCCCTGGGATTGTGGCTGGGGGCCAGAAAAGTCTTCGGCCGCCTCATCGCCATCAGCCTGATCTCGAGGATCTTCAACGCTCACTTGAAGGCTTTCTATATGTTGCCTCGTCCGGACGAGATCCACCATCTGACGGGCGTGACAGAATCGAGCTTCCCAAGCGGACACGCCCAGCACGCCGCCACCATGTGGCTGTGGCTGGCCCAGGAGATCGGGCGGCCGTGGGCCTGGTTCGTCGATTCCGTCATCGTGGCGGGCGTAGCGGCAAGTCGCGTCTACCTCGGAGTTCACTTCGGTCGAGACGTCTTGGGAGGGATTATCACCGGCGCCCTCATGGTCGTCTATTTCCGCTGGCTCACCACAGGGGAAAACTCTCCCTCGCGGAAACCGGTCGTCCTACAACTCGCTCTTTATTTAGTAACCCAGCTCTGCTGGATCGGGCTGATCGTCGATACAACCCGCGGCCGTTTCGTTCCAACGGCGGTTTTTCTGGGATTTTGGGTCGGCCTCTACCTCCGCCACAAGGTTTCTTTTTTCAATCAGATAGACAGGCGGTGGGCGGTTGGCTGGTCCGTGCTGGTCGTGGTCAACGCACTTCCGCCTCTTTGGACCGCCGGTTCGACCTGGTTCGGCCCCCTTGGCCTGGGCACCCATTCGGTGATCGTCCATATCCAGTTCGCGATTCTGGGGTGTTGGCTGGCCATCGGAGCCGCTCCAGCCCTGGGAAACCTGACCATACGGCGAAAATCATCGATTAGGCGGCATTGACGGGCGGAATTCCTGCGGCTACAATGACTCGGTCAAGCAGCAAGTTCATTCGTGAGGGCAGGTATCGCGAAGAGCCATCCCAGATCGCTCAGCCTAAATAGCCTCGATGAGCTCGACCGACCGCTTGTCGTTTCCTTGCGAAAGTGGCGGAACTGGCAGACGCGCTGGACTTAGGATCCAGTGGGGAAACCCATGGGGGTTCGAGTCCCCCCTTTCGCACCATGTTTTCGTAGCTCGACGCCCGATAAAAGCGTCATCAATAATGTTAATAGAGGAGTACGATCTTTGAAGGTCGAATGTACCGAAGAAGGCATGTGCAAGAGGCACCTGGACGTTGAGGTTCCGGCCGATAGAGTCACCGAGGCCTTCGAGCAGGAAGTCAAGAAATACAGCCGGGGCTTGAAACTGCCAGGTTTCCGAAAAGGTAAGATCCCCAAAGATCTCGTCCGGAATCGCTTCCGGGCCGAGATCCTCAACCAAGTCGTCCAGGAGCTCCTGCCGCACGCGCTCGAACAAGCGCTGAATGAAAAGGAGCTCCGGCCGATCGGTGAGCCGCGGCTCGACAATGTGGACGTCGACCCCGACAAACCGTTACGTTTTCGCGCCTCCTTCGAAGTCATGCCCCATATCGAGGTCAAAGACTACAAGGGACTCGAGGTGACAGAGCAAAAGACCGTGGTCGGCCAAGAAGATATCGACAAACGGCTCGAAGCTTTGCGGGAGCGTGCCGCCCGCTACGATCCGGTGGAAGACCGAGGTATCCGCGACGGAGATTTCGTCATGGGCTCCATTGAAGAAACGCCCAGCGAAGGCGGACGATCGAATCGTCAGGAAGGTGCCTTCATCGAGGTCGGCACCCATGCCTACCACCCCACGCTCGACGAGAAACTCCAGGGAGCCAAATCCGGCGACAAGGTCGACTTTTCGGTCACATTTCCCGCCGACTATCAGGATCCTGACAAAGCCGACAAAACATTCGACGTGAGCGTCGAGGTCAAAGAAGTCAAAGAGAAAGTTCTTCCCGATCTGGACGACGAGCTCGCGAAGGATTTGGGCGAGTTCGAAAAGATGGACGATCTCATTGCCCGCGTTCGAGAACAGGCGGAGGAAGAGGCCCGCCAAGCCGACGCGCAACATTTTCGCAACCAGCTCATTGAGAAACTGATCGAAGCCAATCCAGTCGAAGCACCGGACACTTTGGTGGAGCAAGAGCAGGATCGGCGCATCCAGGAACTGGCACACAGTTTCACGAGTCGAGGTCTCGACCCGGAAGGTTCAGGAATCGATTGGCGTTCTATTCGCGAACGTCAACGTGAATCGGCCGTCCAAAGTGTCAAAGCGAGCATTTTGGTCAACGGTTTGATCGCTCTCGAAGGTATCATGGAAACAGACGAGGAAGTCGATCAAGAGATCGAGAAGATCGCTTCCGAAATCAAGAAAAATACTGAAGTGGTGCGTGCTCAACTGATGAAGGAAGACGGAATGGATCGTCTTCGGCATCGTTTGAAACGTGAGAAGGTGTTTGACTTACTTCGCCAAAGTGCTAGAATACAGGGGAGTTGACGTCTATGCTGATCCCGATGGTGGTCGAACAGACCAACCGCGGCGAGCGCGCATATGATATTTATTCGCGCCTGCTCAAAGACAACATCATCTTTATAGGAACTCCAATCGACGACAACTTATCCAACCTCGTCGTTGCTCAACTTCTGTTTCTTAGAGGCCGAGGATCCGGAGAAAGAAATCTCGATTTACATTAACAGCCCCGGCGGATCGGTAACCGCGGGCTTGGCGATTTACGATACGATTCAGTTCACTCGACCAGACGTGACGACATACTGCATCGGTCAAGCGGCGAGCATGGCGGCGGTGTTGTTGGCCGCCGGCACTCCCGGGAAGCGGTTCGCCTTGCCCAACTCGCGCATCATCATTCATCAACCGTCCGGTGGGTTTTCGGGACAGGCAACGGATATAAACATCCAAGCCAAAGAAATACTACGCACTCGGGAGCGGCTGAACGCTATATTGTCGAATCACACCGGCCAACCCATTTCCAGAATCGAACAGGACGTAGAACGCGATTTCATCATGACCGCGGCCGCGTCCAAAGAATACGGGATCATCGACCAAGTCATCGCCAAACGTAACTAGGCGACGGAAGGAACGGGGGGAGCGTGCCCAAGAAAAACGGCGATAGTGAGGTCCTGCGTTGTTCTTTTTGTAACAAGGACCAGAGCGACGTACGTAAGCTCATCGCCGGCCCCACAGTTTTCATTTGCGACGAATGTGTCGAAGTCTGCAACGACATCATCGCAGACGACAACCGTTTCGAGAATCGCTCTCAGCGCACGACTCCACCGACCCCGATGGAGATCAAAGAATTTCTGGACCAATATGTCATCGGGCAGGAGCAGGCAAAAAAGAAGCTCGCGGTGGCCGTGTACAATCACTACAAGCGCGTCCACATCATGAAATCCAAGTCGCGCCAAGATGTGGAGCTCACGAAAAGCAACATTCTGCTCATCGGCGCCACCGGCACGGGAAAGACGCTTCTCGCACAGACTTTGGCCAAACTGCTCTCCGTCCCCTTCTGTATCGTCGATGCAACGACGCTCACCGAAGCCGGATACGTTGGCGAGGATGTTGAGAACATCATTTTGAAGCTCCTCCAAGTCCGCGGGCGGCGACATCGAAAAAGCCCAGGAAGGCATCATCTATATAGATGAGATCGACAAGATCTGCCGGAAGGACGAAAACCCATCGATCACCAGGGACGTTTCCGGCGAAGGGGTGCAGCAAGCATTACTAAAGATACTCGAGGGTACGGTGGCCAATGTACCCCCGCAGGGCGGCCGCAAACACCCCCATCAAGAGTTCTATCAGGTAGACACGACGAATATCCTTTTCATCTGTGGCGGCGCTTTCGTCGGATTGGACAAGATGATCGAGCGGCGCCGGGGAGCCAAAACTCTGGGTTTCCGTGCGGAGCTCAAGAAGAAACAGAAGGACGACGGAGACAACCACGTCCTCGGGGACATTCAGCCGACCGACCTCATCAAGTACGGTCTCATCCCCGAATTCGTCGGAAGATTGCCGGTTGTCGGAGCGCTCCACGAGCTGGACCGCGCCGCCCTGATCCAGATCATGACCGAGCCACGAAACGCCGTCATCAAGCAATACCAGCGGCTCTTCGAGTACGAGAACGTCAAGCTCGATTTCACGGACGGCGCTCTCGGAGCTATCGCCGATTTGGCTTGTGAACGCAAGATCGGGGCCCGCGGGCTTCGCATGATTATCGAAGACCTCATGCTCGATCTCATGTACCATCTACCCTCTCAGAAGAAGGTCAAAGAGTGTGTAGTCACCAAGGAGGTCGTGGAGAATCGCGAAAAACCGGTGACTTTGATTGAAAAGGCGGGCTAGCTGATTTAACCTAGTAAGGTCCGGTCCTTTTTGCGGACATTCCCCAACAATCCGATATCCTCGAGTCGAGTGCAAGCTGAATCGACTTTGTTAGGCTGCAAGGGAAAGTAAAAGACACATTATGTTCGGCAACAAGAGAGATCGCGCCGAGGTCTACGAAACCTTGGCCATGGTTCCGCTGCGAGACGTGGTGATCTTCCCCTACATGATGATGCCTTTCGTCATCGGGCGCTCCTCATCGGTTCAGGCACTCGAGTTCGCTCTCAACCACGACCGACGTATCTTCCTATCCGCTCAGCACGATGCAACCATCGACGACCCGCGACCTTCCGACATCTTCACCGTCGGCACTATCGCCAACATCGTCCAATCGGTGAAACTCCCGGACGGCAACATCAAGGTTCTCGTCGAGGGATTGGATCGGGGAAGAACCATCGAGTGCCGGGTCGAAGACGGCTTCTTCAAGGTGGTCGCAAAAACCATCGCAAAAACGAGCACCTCGGCGCCGGACCTGTCCAAAAAAATTAGCCGCTCCATCGCCCTTTTCGAGCAGTACGTCAAGCTTGCCAGCAACCTGCATAGTGAAATCAAAAACGCCGCCGTTCAGGTCGATGAGCCCGGCAAGCTGACCGATACGATTGCTTCCCACCTCGTGCTGCCGGTCCAAGAAAAGCAGAACCTTCTCGAGATATGGAACCCTCAGGAAAGGCTCAACCGCATCATCGGCATCCTCGAACAAGAAGTAGACAAGCTGCAAGTCGATCGCCGTATTCAGAGCCGCGTTCGAAAGCAGATGGAACGCGCTCAAAAAGAGTACTACTTGAACGAGAAAATGAAGGCGATCCAAAAGGAGCTCGGTCGTAAGGACGACAAGACGAACGAGAATGACGAGCTTCGCAAAAAGATCGCCGATGCCAAGATGAGCAAAGAGGCGGAGGAGAAGGCCCACCAGGAGCTCAAGCGGCTCGAGGCGATGCCGCCCATGTCGGCGGAAGCGACGGTCTCACGTAACTACCTGGATTGGCTCCTTGCGGTCCCATGGTTCAAACGAACCCGCGAGAGCCGGAATCTGAAGAAGGCCGAGGATATCCTCGAGGAAGATCACTACGGGCTGAAAAAGGTCAAGGAACGCATCCTCGAGTTCCTGGCGGTGCGTCAACTCGTTCGAAAACAGCGAGGACCCATCCTTTGTTTTGTCGGACCTCCCGGCGTCGGCAAGACCTCGCTCGCCAAGTCCATCGCCCGCGCTACAAACAGAAAATTCGTGCGTCTTTCACTGGGCGGCGTACGTGACGAGGCAGAAGTTCGAGGCCACCGGCGCACTTATATCGGAGCGTTTCCCGGTCAGATCATCCAGATGATGAAAAAGGGGGGCACCGTCAATCCACTCATCTTGCTCGATGAGGTCGACAAGATGAGCATGGACTTTCGAGGCGACCCGGCGGCGGCGCTCCTCGAGGTCCTGGATCCGGAACAGAATCACTGCTTCCAAGATCACTATCTCGACGTCGAATATGACCTGTCGAACGTAATGTTCATCGCCACGGCGAACGTGCTTCACACGATGCCGCAAGCGCTTCTAGACCGCGTCGAGGTGCTCCGACTTCCCGGATATACGGAAGAGGAGAAAATCGAGATCGCCAAGCGCTTCCTGGTGTCCAAACAGATGGACGCCAACGGGCTCAAGGGGAAAGGCGTGAGCTTTTCCGAAGAGTCCCTGCAAGAAATTCTACAGCGCTATACTCGAGAGGCAGGCGTTCGGAATCTCGAGCGAGAGATTGCTTCGGTCTGCCGCAAGATAGCCCGTCAACTGGTGGCGGAAAGCAAGGATCTCACGATCGACCTCGAGCGCGAATCCATCCGGGAGTACCTGGGCGTGCCACGGTTCCGCCGGCGCAAAACCGAAGGAAAAAGCGAGGTCGGGACTGCCACCGGTTTGGCCTGGACCGAGGTGGGAGGAGAGCTCCTCATCACGGAGGCCTCTCTCATGTACGGCAAGGGTGGTCTCACCCTCACCGGTAAGCTCGGCGAGGTCATGCAGGAGTCGGCCCAGACGGCGCTCTCCTTCATTCGGTCACGCGCAGAAACACTGGGTATCGCCAAGGACTTCAACCGCCGTCTCGATGTGCACATTCACGTGCCCGAAGGCTCCATTCCGAAGGACGGGCCGTCCGCCGGCATTACAATGTGCACCGCGCTCATCTCGGCGCTCAACAATATCCCGGTTCGCTGCGACGTCGCCATGACCGGGGAGATTACTTTGCGCGGCAAGGTTTTGCCCATCGGTGGAGTGAAGGAAAAAATCCTCGCGGCGCACCGGGCGGGAATCAACCAGATCATCCTTCCAAGAGACAACGAGAAGGATCTCCCCGATATCCCGGAGAATGTTCTCCAAAACCTGAGTATCAAACTGGTCGAGGAGATGGACGAGGTGCTGGAAAGCGCCTTACTTACCCCATTAAACCGAAAGGACTCCGAAACGGAGCCGGAGGAGCCCGAAGAATCCAAGGAACCCGGGAAGCTCGATGAGGGCATCCAGGGCGAGTCGATTACCCACTAGCCCGATCAAAAAACCGACGCTCATGAGGAAGTGCTCGTGGGTACCAGGCAGCTGCTTGCCACTGGCCTCAAGGGCCCCCAGGGCCCCTGGTGAATGTCCCCAGAACATGTTGGATTAACCGACCCATTAAGCCCTACAATCCGCGGCCTGCTGCGCACTACATACGATGTCGCCGATGCCCCGGAGAAGAGCAGATGTACCATGACCAAGCCCATTCGTGCCGAGTTCGTCAAAAGCGCCGGCGCGCCATCGGATTTCCCCTTGACCGGGGCTCCGGAAGTGGCTTTCGTCGGGCGGTCCAATGTGGGAAAATCCAGCCTGCTCAACCGACTGGCAGGTGTCGGACGGCTTGCTCATGTCTCAAAGACTCCCGGTCGGACGCAGCTTATCAATTTCTTCAGGGTAAACGATCGTATCTTCCTGGTGGACTTACCCGGTTACGGTTTCGCCAAAGTTCCATTGCGGGTCCGGAAACGATGGGAAGAACTGGTATCGAGTTACCTCTTTCGCCGAAGCGAGCTTCGGCTGGTCTTACTAGTGATTGACATTCGCCGCGATCCAATGCCGAACGACTTGGAGGTCCGGGACCTCCTGCAATCGAGCGGTAAAGACTACGTTGTAGTCGCGACGAAGTCGGATAAACTCCCACGAGCTCAACTCGCTCGACAGCGCGCCAAGCTCGAGGAAACATTCGGCGCGAGCGGAAACGTACCTCTCATCACGTTTTCCGCCGTGACCGGTCAAGGAAGGAAAGAACTATGGGCAGTGATAGAGAAACACGCACGCGAGGCGACGGCGGCACCGAAAGCGCCGTGAGCGAGAAACCTTCGCGAAACGGCGCCAAGGCCAGAAACAACAACGGAAAGACCAAGACGCTCAACATCGCCGAGCTCAAGGAGATGAACATCTCTACCTTGACCAAAGTCGCTAAAGATCTGGCCGTAGCCGGTGCAACCGGGATGCGCAAGCAGGAGCTCATCTTCAAAATCCTTCAAGCGCAGACGGAGCAAAGCGGCCTCATCTTCTCGGAAGGCGTGCTGGAGTGCTTGCCCGATGGTTTCGGATTCTTGCGAGCCCCTGAGTACAACTATCTGCCGGGCCCGGACGATATTTACGTTTCCCCGTCCCAAATCCGCAAGTTCGACTTGCGCACGGGCGATACGATTTCCGGTCAGATCCGTCCGCCCAAAGAGGGTGAGCGCTACTTCGCCTTGATCAAAGTCGAAGCGGTGAACTTCGAGCCCCCTGAGGGAGCACGCGAACGAATCTTTTTCGACAACCTCACTCCGCTCTACCCACAAGAGCGCATCCGTCTCGAGACCGTGAAGGACAACCTCTCGGCCCGTGTCATGGATCTGATGACTCCCGTGGGTAAGGGTCAAAGAGGGCTCATTGTCGCCGCTCCGCGAACCGGTAAGACGATGCTGCTCCAAAACATTGCCAACAGCATCACCGCCAACCATCCCGAGATCGTGCTCATCGTTCTTCTCATCGATGAGCGTCCCGAAGAAGTCACGGACATGCAGCGATCCGTCAACGGCGAGGTCATCAGCTCCACCTTCGATGAGCCGGCTTCCCGTCACGTCCAGGTGGCGGAAATGGTCATCGAGAAAGCAAAGCGGCTGATCGAGCACAAACGGGATGTGGTCATCCTTCTCGACTCCATCACCCGTCTGGCGCGCGCTTACAACACGGTCGTTCCTCCATCCGGGAAGGTTCTCTCGGGAGGCGTGGACTCGAACGCCCTCCAGAGACCCAAACGCTTCTTCGGCGCCGCCCGCTGCATCGAGGAAGGGGGCTCACTCACCATCATCGCCACCGCGCTCATCGATACCGGCAGCCGAATGGATGACGTGATTTTCGAAGAATTCAAAGGCACCGGCAACATGGAAATCCACCTCGACCGGAAACTGGTCGACAAGCGTGTCTTCCCCTCTATCGACATCAACAAGAGCGGCACTCGGAAGGAAGAGTTGCTACTCAACCCCGAGGAGCTCAACCGGGTGTGGATCCTCCGCAAGGTGCTTTCACCGCTTTCGGCCGTAGAAGCGATGGAACTGCTTTTGGACAAAATGGGTAAGACTCGTACGAATCAGGATTTCCTGGGTTCGATGTCGGGGTAGGGAAGAATACAGAATACAGAAGGCAGAATAAAGGAGGGAACCTGAGGACGGCTCGATGACTCGCCGTCTTCATCAGGATTTGGTTTCGGGGCGGGAACGCGAGGAAGAGGGTTTAACGCAGAGACGCGGAGCCGCAGAGAGCGAAGGAACGAGTTGGAAAGAGGACACGAGCCCGTGCCCGAGCCCGAAAGGATTCAAGTTGGACGGCTGGGCTATAATGGGGGTTTCGCCCTAGGAGATAGACATGAAAGAAGGAATTCACCCCAAATACGAAGAAATCACGGTGGGTTGCGCGTGCGGAGAGACGTTCAAGACACGCTCCACGAAGACGGACAACATTCGTCTGGAAATCTGCTCCAAGTGTCACCCTTTTTTCACCGGAAAGCAAAAGCTGGTGGACTCGGCGGGACGGGTGGAGCGATTCCAGCGCAAATACCGGAAACACGCCGCCAAGTCTTGAGCGTGCCACGACACCTGTAGGTTGACTCATGGCTGGCCTCGAACAAAAGCTCGAAGAGGTCGAGAAGAGGTACGAGGAGATCACGGCGGAGCTCGGCAAACCCGAGATCGCCTCCGATCATATTCAATACCAGAGGTACGCCAAGGCGCGTTCCGAGCTCGAGCCCGTGGTGGAGCTCTTCCGACGCCTCAAAGCCACAGTACACCAGCTCTCCGAGACCCGAGAGATGCTCGGGGAGACGGATGAAGAGGAGCTCCAGACGCTCGCCAAGGAAGAGGTCGAGCGCCTGGAAAGCGAGCAAGAGGAGCTTACCCAAGATATCAAGCTTCTTCTTCTTCCCAAGGATCCCAACGACGAACGCAACGTTCTCCTCGAGATCCGTGCCGGCACCGGCGGGGAAGAGGCGGCTCTCTTCGCGCACGAGATCTACCGCATGTACGCACGCTTTGCGGAGAGACAAAACTGGCGTGTGGAGGTCATGAGCGCTAATACGACCGGCATCGGGGGTATCAAGGAAATCGTCGCCGTATTGGAGGGAAAAGGCGCCTACAGTCGCCTCAAATACGAAAGCGGTGTCCACCGCGTGCAGCGGGTTCCGGAAACCGAGACCTCCGGACGCATCCACACCTCGGCGGTCACCGTAGCCGTTTTACCGGAAGCCAAGGACGTAGAAGTTCAAATCGAGGCTAAGGACCTTCGCATCGATACTTACTGCTCCTCCGGTCCCGGGGGCCAGAGCGTCAATACGACCTACTCGGCCGTTCGAATCACTCATGAGCCGACCGGACTCGTCGTCACATGCCAGGATGAGAAATCCCAAATCAAGAATAAGGCCAAGGCTATGCGGGTGCTCCGCTCCCGGCTCTACGACCTCGCCATCAAAGAACAACAAGACAAAATCGCCAAGGAACGAAAGGGGCAAGTCGGCTCCGGGGATCGAAGCGAGAAAATCCGCACCTATAACTTTCCTCAAACCCGCGTTACAGACCACCGCATCGGTCTGACGCTTCATCGTCTCGATGCCATCCTGCAGGGCGACATCGACGAGATCCTTGCCTCCCTAACGACTCACTTTCAAGCCGAGAAGTTGAAAGAAGCCGAGGCTGCTCCAGTTTAACCGTGAAAAAGGGAGCCAGTCCCAGCGCACAGAAGCTCTTGGAGCGCGGAGCCCACGAACTCGAGAACGTCGGTATCGCCGACGGCAGGTGGGAAGCCGAGCGACTCCTCCGACACGCCCTCGGATGGACCAGGGAGTTTCTTCTCGCGCACCCCGAAGAGACGGTTCACGCAGAAGCTTCCGGCCACTTTTTCCAACTCGTTGAAAGACGCAAAGGACGAGAGCCGCTACAGTACATCCTCGGCAAGCAGGAATTTTGGGGAATGGACCTGCGGGTAACACCGGCCGTTTTGATTCCAAGACCGGAAACCGAGGGACTCGTGGAGGAAGTCGTCGCTCGTCTCCGCGACCGCCGGGCGCAGGTGGTGGATGTGGGATGCGGTAGCGGTTGCATCGCTTTGGCTTTGGCGTCGGAGCTACCCGATGCTCGAATCTACGCAACGGAAATCTCCCCGGCTGCTCTCGCCGTAGCACGAGAGAACGCACGCCGCCACGAGATGAATCCGAGAATCGAGTTCCTCCAAGGCGATCTCCTCGAGCCCCTGGCTAAAAAAGAATTGGAGGGCACAATCGACGTTGTTGCCACGAATCCTCCCTACCTTACGGATTCCGACATGAAATCTCTAGAACCCGAAGTCAGGGACTACGAGCCTCGTCTCGCCTTGGAAGCGGGCATGGATGGGCTCGCTGTTGTTCGCCGGCTCATTCCGCAAGCAAAGTGCATTCTTGAAGCCGGGAGGGACCTTCGTCCTCGAGGTCGGTATCGACATGGAAGATGGGGTCCGAGAGCTCATCGACGCATCGGGATTGAGCTGGGAAAAAACGGTCCCAGACCTGCAAGGCATCCCCCGCGTGCTCGTTGCCAAGAAATAAGAATGTTAACGCAGAGACGCGGAGACGCAGAGAGCGGAGCAAAGCCTTCTTCTTACTCTGCGTCTTTGCCCGCCTACGCCTTCCAGGCTACGGCGGGTCTCGCCGAAGTGTCAACGAAGGCGGACGCCTATAGCGATTCAATTACTTATTAGGAATTATGGATAAAATACGCATTGTCGGAGGGCGGAAGCTTTCCGGCACAGTGAAGATAAGCGGAGCAAAAAACGCTGTTCTTCCGGCCATGGCAGCCAGCCTGCTTACCGAGGAGCCGATCGTTCTCGACAACGTCCCCGATGTATGGGACGTGGGAACCATGCGGCGTCTCCTCGCCGAAATCGGGGTCCGCGCCGACGCGCAGGACACGCATAAGTTGCAGCTTTCATTGCCGGCACTCCGTTCGTTCGAAGCGCCCTACGAATCGGTCAAGACCATGCGGGCGTCGGTGCTCGTCCTCGGCCCTCTCCTGGCACGCCACGGCAAAGCCCGCGTCTCCTTACCGGGGGGATGCGCCATCGGCGCTCGTCCCGTCAACTTTCACATCGCAGCTCTCGAGAAGCTCGGAGCCAAGGTCAACCTCGAACACGGATTCGTAGAGGCGACTGCCGACGGGCTGACGGGAACCGAAATCTATTTCGACAACATCACGGTCACGGGAACCGAGAACATCCTCATGGCGGCCAGCTTGGCCCGCGGCGAGACGGTCCTTCAGAATTGTGCCCAAGAGCCGGAAATCGTTCGACCTCGCCCAGCTCCTGGTCAAGATGGGAGCACGAATCGAAGGCGCCGGCACCGGCACGATCCGCATCGAGGGTGTGGAACGCCTGGGCGGCGCCGAGCATCGACGTCATTCCCGATCGCATCGAAACAGGAACCTACATGGCGGCCGGCGCGCACTCGTGGGATAAGGCGTCGAGCTCACCCACTGTCGCCCCGACCATCTCACGGCGGTCATCGATAAAATGGAGGAGCTCGGCGTACCCATCGAAACCACCGAGACCACCCTTCGCATCCACCAAGCCGATCGTCTCCAATCGGCCGATCTTCGCACACTTCCGTACCCGGGATTCCCCACCGATATGCAGGCTCAGCTCATGGTGCTTCTAACACAGGCGGAAGGCACCAGCATGGTCAGCGAGACGATTTTCGAAAATCGGTTCATGCACGTCTCCGAGCTCAACCGCATGGGAGCTACCATCCAACTCGATGGACACACCGCCGTTGTCAAGGGCCGTACTCCGCTTTCCGGCACCCGCGTCATGGCAACGGACCTTCGGGCCAGTGCCTGTCTGGTCCTGGCGGGGCTCATCGCGGAAGGACAGACCATCGTGGATCGGGTTTATCACCTCGACCGCGGTTACGATCACATTGAGAAGAAGCTCGTGGGACTGGGCGCTGAGATAGAGCGGGTTAAGCGCTAAAGTAGAACCCAAGAACTCGAGAACCCAGAACTCCAGAATGGAAAAAGGAGGACGGCTCTCCGCCGCCGCCAAGGCTTTGGCGGACGAGACGGCGGACAAGCCGCCGTCGCCATTCGGATTTAGTTCTTATTCCTGTAGGAGATTCCCTATAACCAGAATCCCTCGTATGTGGGATTCCCACTGAGCATTGGCATCCCATACCTTGTTAACCCTTTTTATTGAGTGAGATACGCCGATCCCACTGGGAGCAAATGCGGCATCGGTCTTGCTTTCCTCTCGTAGCCTAGGTCGAAGTCTATCCGTTCGCCTCTTGGAGGAAAGTCATGCAGTGTCCGTAATCGTGTCCGTCCTATCTATGATCACGATGTTGGCTCTTCTCAGCCTCGGGATTTACCAATTCGTGCTTCTATCTCGTGATGGTCAGACGCTCGGGAAAAAGGTCATGAAAGTCCGTATCGTAAGGTATGATGACGGCGGTAATCCCGGCTTTGTACACGCCGTTTTACTCCGTCTTGTCGTGAACGGGCTGCTCGGCATAACGTTAATCTACCCGCTTATCGACATCCTGTTCATCTTTGGCGGCGAACACCGTTGCGTTCACGATCTCATTACCGGGACCAAGGTCGTAACGACTTACTAACAGGGCGAGCGTTCTAGTGTCCTGTATCAGTAGATCGTGGTCTAAAGCTCGAGGTCATTTTGTGTGCTGGCGAGGCGTGCCGACGAAGTCATATCCCGATATTTCAAGGAGGCACAACGAAGTCCAGCGCGCAAAAGGGGCCGAGATTTAGGCTACGAATTACTGACACAGGGCACTAGACCCGAGACGCGAACTGGATCCATGCCAAAGCACGATGTTCTCGATCCACGGGCTCACATCGAGACCCCCGAGAACGTTCGACTCACCTATCACCTCGCCGGACCGGGAAGCCGGGCGGGAGCCTATCTACTCGATCTCGTCTTGCGATGGTTCATTCTCGGGGGCCTGATGATGTTCGTTGCCACGGCCATGCCCCTCATGGGCATCTCCGGGCTCCCCATTGGGATCTGGCTCGTCGGGCTCTTTGTCGTGGAGTGGGGATACGGGTGCCTCTTCGAAGGACTTATGGAACGGACTGACACCCGGCAAGCGCGCTTTTCACCTTCGAGTGGTGAAAACGGAAGGCTACCCCATCGGTTTCTATGAAGCCATCTTAAGAAATTTTCTCCGGGTGGCCGACATCTTGCCGCTCCTCTATGGGGTCGGTTTCATCACCACCTTGTGCAACCGCCGCATGCAGCGGATCGGCGACCTCGTTGCAGGAACCATGGTGGTTCGTGAAGAGCGGCCGCTATTACGAAGCGAGCTCCCCGCACTTCAAAACGTTCAACCTTTCCCTCAGGGCAGCTTTCACAATGCCTACCGTCCTTCGGAACGGACGCTCGACGTAATCGACGGTTTATTCCGGCGGAGTCAAGAGCTGGGGCCGGGTCGCGTCGATGAGATCGCACGCATCCTCGCCGACCCGATGGCCCACCGCCTCGAAGATCCAAAGGGCCGCACGGAAGCGCGCCGGCACCCCGGCCTCTTCCTTCTCCGAATCCTGGCTACTTTCCAGGCTCCACCGGTGGGAAGCGTCGCGCCGAGCCAATACGCCGCCAAACCTCCGACACTTCAGGCGGTCTCATGAACAAGTCGCGCTTTCTCACCGAGCGACAACCGGCCTGGCAGCGGTTCGAGCATTTTCTCATTGCCATTGAAGGTTCGCAGTTCTCGCACCTATCGGAACAGGAAGTGTCCGAATTCTCGGAGTTGTTCCGTGCGATTTGTTACGACCTGGCGACGGTGCGTTCCCGGGAGTGGGGCTCGGAGCTGGAACGGTACCTCAACGACCTGGTGGTGCGCGGTCACACGTCGTTTTACGGCTCGCAACCACGTCGAAAAGGGGCGACTCTCAATTTCCTCACGGAAACCTTCCCCCGATTGTTTCGACGGAACATCACCTATTTCTGGGTCGCTTTGGCTCTGTTCGCCGTCCCTTTTGCCGCCGCCTGGATTGTAGTAGAACGAAATGCCGAGCTGGCGTCACGCGTGCTTCCCAAGGCCACGCTTTCTCAACTCGAGGAAATGTACTCCGAAGACGCCGAAGAGGCCAGTGAAGAAGGGCCGTCGATGGAGTCGGCCATGGCCGGATTTTATGTCCGCAACAACATCGGTATTGCATTCCGTTGCTTCGCTCTGGGCATCTTTTTCGGTCTCGGGACGGCTTACGTTCTCGTCTACAACGGAATGGCCCTCGGAACCGTTTCCGGATACATCATCGCCAACGGACACGGGGAAAGGTTCCTGAGCTTCGTCGTTTCCCATGGTTCCTTCGAGTTGACCGCCATCGTCATCTCGGGTGCCGCCGGTTTGGTTCTAGGCCATGCCCTCATTGCACCGGGTCGTCTCCCCCGCCGGCAGGCGCTTCGGCGGCGAGGTTTGGTGGCGGTGCAACTCGCGTTGGGGGCGGGCGCCATGCTCGCCGTGGCCGCCCTCATCGAAGCCTTCTGGTCTCCCTCCTCGGCGCCTCCCACGGCAAAGTATCTGGTCGGCGGAGCGCTCTGGTCGATCGTTTGTCTCTATCTGGCCGCCGCGGGAAGAACCAAGGTCTCGCCAAAGGAATCGGTGTCGGGATGAAAGTCGAAGAGGCACGATTGGTCATCGAGCCTCGCTCGGTGGGCGCCTGCATCGACTTGGCTTGTTTGTTCTTGCGGACCCACGCGGCTAAAATTTTCGGCCTAACGTTTCTGTTCGTCGCGCCGGCGTCGATGATCACCTATTACATCGCCGCAGCGACATCCGGGGGATGGCTCTGTTCGATCGCTCTTTATATTTTCCTGTCGCCCTTTCTCGGGGCCGCGATCGTCGCCGGGGCCGGTCACTGGGTCTTCGGTGAGCCTTTTACGATCGCCGGCACACTCAAAACCGTGGTGTCGAGGATTCTGGAGCCTTCTTTATTTCTTACTAATTTCTCGAATCATCGTTGTCGTTACAGGCGTGACGTGTTGGGGCGTTTTCGTCGTTCCCTTGGAAACGCGCTACGGCTTCTTGCAGGAGATCGTTCTGCTGGAACAACTCCACGGCCGACGCGTGGGCAAACGTATGGGCGAGATTATGAGTCATACCTTTTGGACGGCCATGGGTCGGTACACGGCTATCGTGATGTTTGCGGCAGCGGTCTCCATTTCCATGTTCACCATCTTCGACATCGGCTCCGGCACGTTGCTCGGATACCCCATCGTCATCGGCCGAACGTCGGCGTTTTTCGCCGAGGAGCTTTTCTACCTGCTGATTTGGGATCCTCTCGCGATCACGATGTTGAGTGCCACGGTGTGGCTCGTCTACCCACTGGCAAGATTGGCCTGGTTCTTTTGCTATATCGACGCCCGGATCCGTAAGGAAGGCTGGGATGTGGAGCTCGAGTTCCGTGTAGAATCCCATCGACTTCAAGCTGTGACATGAATAAGTTTCTTCTGCTCCTGTTCGGATTGGCAGCCTTGACGGCGAACCCACCGTCTTTGGCTGCATCACCGCAAGAAGCCGTTCCGGAAGAAGAAGCCGGTTATGAGCTCCGGGACGAAGAGGAGATCCGTGCCGCGCTCGCTCAAATCCTGGGAGGACAGCGAGTTTCGAATACTCGAGCGGGCTCGCGAGAAGCCGGAGGAACCCAAACCCGAACCGAAAGAAGAAAAGGACTCGAAAGCGCGGAGTTGGTTTCAGCGTCTCATGGAATGGTTGGTCGAAAAGCTCACTCCCGACCCGGAGGAAGTTCGTCCGACGGAGCCTACCGAAAGCTCTCCTTGGGTTCTGGCCATAATGAATCTCATCCTCTACGGTCTTACAGGGGGAGTCCTCCTTTCCGTCATCGCGCTCATCATCAAAGCGGTCCTCAAGCGGGC
>CAVROO010000045.1:0-30012 GCA_963722765.1 uncultured Acidobacteriota bacterium | reverse complement strand
GCTCTCGGTCGCTGAGGCAAGAAACGCCAGTTAAAATACCCGTCTTGCCGATCTCCTACGAAGATGCCCTGCTCCTTCTCAGAACCCTCCGCGGGCCGGTGGCGCCGGAGGACTGGCGTGGCGCTCTTCCGATCACCTACAAAGTCGGCCCGGGTCCGGCCAAGGTTCATCTGAAACTCGCTTTCGAGTGGAAGCAACGCGCGCTCTATAACGTCTTGGCCCGCATCGAAGGCGCCGTCTTCCCCGACGAGTGGATCCTTCAAGGAAATCATCGCGACGCTTGGGTCAACGGTGCCACCGATCCGACCAGCGGCAATGTCGCTCTCATGGAATCGGCCCGGGCCATGGCCGAGCTCGCTCGAGAAGGCTGGAAACCGAAGCGCACGATCCTGTTCGCGTCTTGGGACGGAGAGGAATGGGGTTTACTGGGATCGACGGAATGGCCGGAAAAGCACGCCGAGGAGCTGCGGGAAAAGGCGGTGCTCTACCTCAACACCGACAGCAACGGGAAGGGATGGCTCGGTGCCGGAGGAAGTCACTCGCTTCAAACCGTGATCAACGAAGTGGCGCGAGATGTCACCGACCCGAAAGGAGAATCAGTACTCGAGGCCGCGCTGCATCGGCGAGGCAACTCTGCCAAGGAGCTCGCCATCGGCGCGCTCGGCTCGGGCTCGGACTACACGGCTTTTCTGGATCACTCTGAATATCGCATCCGCCAACATTGGGTTCGGAGGAGACGGAGGCGGCGGGATCGGTCACTCGATGTACGACACCTACCGTTTTTACACGACGTTCTCTGACTCCGATTTCGAGTTCGGCGCGACCCTATCTCGAACGTCGGGAACGCTCTTGATGCGGATGGCGATGCCACCGTCTTGCCTTACGAGTTCACCAACGTGGCGAAAACGCTCAGCCGATATGTCGACGAGATCGAGGAAACACATAAAGGGCTAGATGGCGCCCGCCGCTCGACCTCCACTTCCTCCTCCTCCGATCTTCCCGCGCCGCCGCAGCTTATGAATCTGTTTTAGAGAGGCTACCCAAAGCCAACGCGCTCGATTCGCACGAGCAGATTCAGAAGCTCAACCAACTCCTGCTCACTTCCGAGAGACTCCTCGGTCACGAGGGTGGGCTCCCCAATCGGGAGTGGTTCCGGCACCAGATCTATGCTCCGGGTTTTTATACGGGTTACGGCGTCAAGACACTTCCCGGGATCCGAGAAGGAATAGAGGAAGGCGAGTGGGACGATGCCAAGCGTTATGTGACGGTGGTGTCCCAGGCCATAGGGAACTTGGCGGCGCGAGTGGATGAAGCACGGGGCGTGCTGGAGAAGATTCTTGGATCCTGAGCTCACTGGATGAAACTACGTTTCTTGTCTCTCCGCTCAGATAGTATTTCCGCCGCGGTACCACCCGGACCAGACTCTTAGTTCAGGCTTTTTTTCGCTTTGGACTCTTCCTGGTTTTTGCATTGGAACTTAATCGGACACTTTTGGACTTGTCCGATTTCTTTTTGGACTTGTCCGATTTCTTGGACCAACGGACGTAAACAGTAGCCCGGCCTTTGCCACGCGAAGCCAGTAAACCGCCAGTAACTAGTTTTTTGAGGAGGTAACGGGCCTGCAACGAAGAGAGTTGAAGGAGATCAGCCGCCTCCCGCCGGCTGATCTGCCCGTGCTCTTTAACATATTCCAGGATCCTGCGCTCTTGTTGCTGTGGGTCGAACCCACCAGCTTTTGAATCAGTGGGCTCAATTCCCAGGCGACGAACCGTCCGCCCCGAAAAAACATATCTACGAGCCATCTTCTCACCACGAGCTTCAACCAACCCAGCCTCTATCAGCCGCATCAACACACGACGTGCTTCCTCATCAGGTTTCTGGATCAACTTCGCGGCCCGACCCTCGTCAAACTCACGCTCCAACAACAAGCCGTTCAAGACGAGTAAATCGTCCAGTCCGAGGGAGCGCTTCGATTGACTCTCCTCCACCGCCAGGCGTACAAAATCTAGGTTGGATTCGCCACCCGGAATCTGGACAGTGACCGCGGCATCCGAGCTTCGACCATAGCTGGAACTGGGCGCCCATTGCGGAGTTGCTCGTAGAAGATGGAGTCGATTCCTCGCGCTGTTCGCTCGACAATACCGACCCGTTTGAATGCATCGGCAAGAAGCGGATTGCGAGGCTGGGGCGGGGTTACCAACAAGTTGTCTAGTTTGACACCTTCAGGAAACGGCCCAGGATTGGAGATCACAATTTCTTCATCCCGTTGCTGAACGTGCACCGTACCAAGACGTGTGTAGTCGCGATGGATCAATGCATTAGCGACACCTTCGCGAAAGCTTATCTCCGAATAGTCGGGCACGCCGATGCGCTGAATCCCAACCATCAGTTCCTCTTCTCGGTTGCGAGCGCGGAACCGGGTAAGCATCTCTTCCATAAGGCGAATGAGTGGCCAACGGAAAAAATCGTTGACCTCCACCTGCGTTCCCCGTAGGACCTGGAACGCCACCTCGTGTGTGGGAAGCCATCGGCATAAGGCCTCTTCCTTGCCGAACAAAAGAAGGCCGAGGACACGAACCGCTGACATGTCGTGATTGGCCTCGACGGCCCCGAGAGCTTTGGCAAGTTCCAGGTCGGGCAATTCGCTCAGCACCTTGTCGCCGCGCCCCTTGTTCTCACGGATTGTACGTCGGAAGCGCTCGAACTCAAGCGCATCGAGGTCCTCAATGCTGGTTTCCGGCACTACTAACGCCGAGTAGTCCAGAGTGCCTCGGTCTGCCTGGAGCGACTGCATTTCGTGAAAATGGAAGGGTAAACACTCGGGTTTGCCTCGGCCACCGATTGCTCTCCGGAGGTACTTTCCGTCGCTCGTTCCTGTCGGCATCCGAGACGGAGGAACCTCAACAACCAGCAGGGATTTGCCCTTCCAACTCGACCACTTCGACATGACATGTCAAAGAAGGGCGGGTCCGATTAGCAATGAGCGCCTGCACCAAGATTGCATCGGTACTGCTGCCGTGTCGTGGGCGGGCCCCGGTGACGCGTCCATCATCCTCCACACCAAGCAGAAGCCACGCCGCGTCGTTACCCCTCCCGTTGGCCAGGCAGACAACAGTTTCCACAAGCTCTGCGTCCGAAAGCCGCCTGTTCTCCTCACCTTTATACTCGACGGCGAGTTTCTCGCCGCCTGCGATGAGCTCAGCCAATTGCTCTTGGGTCAAGATCCGTCTCTATAAATAGCAGACAGATCAAATGCTCAGCGTTATACCTCGTTGCAATCAGAACGAACTTTCCAATAAAGGAGCCCCAGCATACTTCCGCGGAGCGGCCGGCGTGAAACCATTGCGCACCATCAGCCCAATAAGACACGGCCCTCCTTCTTAGAAATCTTCACCTAAAACCCGTTCAGGACAGTCCTTCTTAGTTCTTTTACAACTTGAGCTCCATAGAAATCAAGCCGCACCGGAATGATTGGAAAATGATTGAAAACTTAAGGGAGCAACAGAATCAGTCCAACCTGCTGGTACCGTGGGCGGAGCTCGCCTGCCGGCCGTACCCTACATACAGGTCATGCGAACGTGAAGCTGGAACCCGCGCGCTCATGGGAAAGAGGATTCCGAGTGGAAATTACCACTGATGTCTGCACGGCCTTTCTCCAAGGATGTTTCTTAGCATATTACCAAACACACATTAGTTCTAAATACGTACTATAAACGAGACTCCTCGGTCACCCAGGCGGGCTCCCGAATCGAGAGTGGTTTCGGCACCAGATCTATGCCCCTGGTTCTTACACGGGTTACGGCGTCAAAACACTTCCCGGGATCCGAGAAGGGATAGAGGAAGGCAAGTGGGATGATGCCGAGCGTTATGTGACGGTGGTGTCGCAAGCTATAGGGAACTTGGCGGCGCGGGTGGATGAAGCTCGGGGCGTGCTCGAGAAAATTCTCTGAGTTTCAAGGTAGCAAACCTTTCCTGCTGAACGGCGGTCGCATGAGTCGTAGGCATGCTTAAGAGAGACAGCTATCCCAGAACTCTCGTGGAGTGAGAATGGCGATCTCGCGAAAGGCGCCGAGATCCAAGAGGTCACTATCACCAGTGACGATGACTTGAGCCTCCGCAGCGACAGCGCATTCGAGAATCCTATTGTCGGAGTCGTCTTCTTCTATGACTGTCAATTTTTCCTTCGGTAAGACGAGCTGTGCGTAGAGGTGAACAATGGCAAGGCCTGCTGCAATCGATCCGGGGCCTATTTGAACGTCTGCAGTAAAACCCGTTCAAGCTCTTCTAGAATCGAATCGGAGATGAAAAGGTTGAACTCTCCCCTGTCGCAGCAAGGAAGATGTCTAAAGGAAGGCCACCACGAGCCAATGCAGAAATGTAAACATTGGTGTCGAGGACGATATTCAGCACTATTTTTGCTGTCGCTGCTCCTGGCGAAACTCTTTGATAAGACGAAGAATATCCTCGTCACTCTTGATGCCCAACTTTTCCGCTTGTTGGGTACCATAGCGCTGCAACTCGCGTAAGCTCTGTTCCGCAAGGTAACGCCGAAGTGCTTCTCTGAAAAGCTCGCTTCTCGTGCGACCCTCCTTCTTCGCAAGACGTTCGGCCTCCCGAAGCATCTTCGGTGGGAGAGTGATTGAAATGACTTCTGATGTCCGCACTGTCCTTTTTCTCAGTAATAATACTAAGTAATACTAAGTAATTGTATAGTCTAAGATCTGAGTGCTCGTCAACTGACAGAATGTTTGTTAGAGAACCCTACAAGGATCGAAGGACCACCATTCAGCAAAAAGGTCTTATTGCGCTGAAATCGAGCCTATTCCAAAACCCTCGCCGTCACGACCAAGATGAGGGCGCTTTTTTCCTTCACGCCCACATTCGCTTTGCCGACGACGACTTTCTGTCCCTCTCGCACGTCGATGTCGGTTTTGATGACGGCGGATTGAGACGTGGGTTTTTCTCCTTCCTCATCGGTGTCCGCGACGCGCGCGTGTACCATTCCCATCGAGAGGTGGTTGATTCGAATCACGTTGCCCTTCTCTATCAGGGACGATGACCGCCGAATGAAATTGGAAATCGTAAGAAGCGCCCGTCTCGGAAATGACTCCGTGGAGATTTTTGGTGCCACCCGCCTCGCCTTCTCTAGCCCGTAGAATGACGGTCTCCCACAACCGGAATCCCTTGAAGGCAAATACGCTCTCGAGCTGGTGGACCACCTCGTCGAGCTCGGATGGAATCGTCGCGCCCGTCACTGGCGTTTCCGTGGCATTCAACATATAGACGGTCAACTCGACGTTTTTAGCCGGCGGTGGAGGCACGTCGAGACGTTTGAGGGCCGCCTCTACGGCTGCAACACCATCGGGCATACCCTTGACGGCGATCACTTTCAATTGAAGATCCGCTTCCACCATGACCTCGAAGACTGACAAAAGGTGCTGTAAACGGGTTACGCTGACATGCTCTACGTGAAAGACCTTTTGGACGAGCTCGGTGTGTTCCTCCTCCTGGGCCCGAACCAAATTTGCGCTGCCAACGAGTAGGAATCCTCCCAACAAAGAGACGATAATCCGTAGGGTACGGCTCATTTCTCTATCCTCCGTTCTGTTCGATCAACCAATAAATAACGACGTCGGGGTTGTCGGTCATGATTCTGACGACCATGTCCTCACCGGTTGGCTTTGCAGGAGCCGGTTCGGCATCCGCCACCCGGGTCTTCGGAACCGGGACAGGTTCGGGCTCCGGCGAGCGCTCCACCTCGACCGGAGGCGACGGTTCGACCTCGGGCGGCGTCACCGGCGCAGTCTCGACGGGGTCCACTTCCGCTGCACGTTCGGGCTCCGGCGCTTCGGCTCGGAAGAAAATGACGAGTCCCAAGACTAATACGGCAACGGATCCCGCCAACGCCCAAATCCAGCCCGGGTTTGACCGGGGAGCCTCGGCCCCCGCGTCAATCCCCTCCCTGACCGCTTGCCGCATTTCCTGGAGAACCGATGACGGGAGAGCCACCTCCGCCAGAGCCTTGACGGAAGCTTGCGATTCTTCCAAACCGTGAAGGAGCTCCCCGCAGCGTTCGCAGGAGGCGAGGTGCTCCTCCAGGCGTCGGGACTTTCGGGGCGGCAAGTCTCCTTCCACAAAGAGTGCGATCCACCTTTCATAACAGCGGCAGCTCATGACCCTCTCTCCTCCAAAAACCGTTTCATCTTCAGACGGGCTCGACTGATGTGGGAACGCACCGTGATCTCGGTTGTCCCAAGGACTCGTGCGACCTCGCGTGTGGAGAGGCCTTCGATATCGCGAAGGACGACGGCGGTGCGTTCCTTTTCGGTCAGCGCCTTCAGACCCGCGGCGACTAACTGACGTTTCTCCACGCTTTCGGCCGGGGATGGCGTATCCGCAACCGGCTCTTTGCGTGCGTCCTCCAGAGAAGCCAGTCCGTGCTTTGCTCGCGTTCCCGGGCCAGGTCGCGACACACGTTTACGGTCATGCGGTAAAGCCAGGGGGAAAGCGGCCGACTCTCGTCGAATCGACCGATGTATTTGTAAAACCGCAAGAAAACTTCCTGACTCGCATCACGGGCATCCTCGAGATTCCCCAGCAGCCTCCAGGCTGTGCGGAGGACTTAGGACTCGAACTGGCCGACGAGCGTATCGAAGGCTTTTCTGTCCCCTGTTTTGGCATTTAGCACCAAGGCAGCTATCGGATTGCGCCGTTGTGATTCTGGCATAGTCAGGGCCATGAATCGCACCCGGGAGCTGCCATTTCTCTCACTGTCTGTAGATACTCCCGAATGCCAGAAAATGTTGAGAAACCAGAATAGATTTTTGGCCTATACTCCGAGAAATGGATCCCCAACCCGTCTACCTCGAGACCCATCGGTCCGGTGAGCTGGCGCGGCGTGTCGAACAGGGCCTCGAGCTGCTCCAACGGCCCTGCCGGGTCTGCCCACGCCATTGCGACGTGGATCGCCTCGCAGACGAAAGAGCCGTTTGCCTGACGGGCCGGCACGCCGTGGTCTCGAGCGCGTTTCCACACTTCGGCGAAGAAGATCCTCTCCGGGGCTCGCGAGGCTCGGGCACGATTTTCTTCGCCAACTGCAACCTCAAGTGTGTTTTTTGTCAGAACTTCGACATCAGCCAAAAGTCGTCCGGCGATGACCGGCTCCGGCTGAGGGTCTCGCCGCCTTGATGCTCGATTTGCAGCGCGAAGGCTGCCACAACATCAACTTCGTCACGCCCGAGCACGTGGTGCCGCAGATCCTGGAAGCTCTGCCCCTCGCGATCGAGGGAGGGCTCCAGATTCCCCTCGTCTACAACACCAGCCTCTACGACAGCCTCGAGAGTCTCCGGCTTCTGGACGGCATCGTCGACATCTACATGCCCGACTTCAAATACTGGGAAGCCGACAAGGCCAAGCGCTACTCCAAAGCGGAAGACTATCCCGATGCCGCCCGTGAAGGCCTCCGGGAAATGCATCGCCAGGTCGGGGATCTCGCTGATCGATTCACGAGGGATCGCGCGACGCGGCATCTTGCTGCGGCACCTCGTCATGCCGGGCGAGATCGCCGGCACCCGAGAAATCATGCGCTTCATCGCGAACGAGATTTCAAAAGACACTTACGTCAATCTGATGGACCAGTACCACCCGGCTTACAAAAGCCACCGCTATCCGGAGATTCACCGCCCCATCACGGAGGACGAATACCAGCAGGCATGGGAAACGGCCCGAGCGGCCGGGATCCACCGGCTGGACGGACGGGCTCCTCGGCGACGCGTCGTCATTTCGTAGAGATCTAGCCGCATCCCCGCATCTCCCTTGCTGGGCTTCTTAAAGCTCTGATACACTTTAAGTTGAGGAAGCCATTCCACTCCGAGAGAGTATCGATGCGCTTTCCAGGCAGCAAGCTTCTATCTGAAAACCTTTCAGACGGAAACGACGCCGTTCGACAGCGTCGTTCGCCACTGTGAGGACGTCAATCTGTCCGGCTACATGGAGATCACCTTCGGCGACGCAGAAGGACTCATCCTTTTTTACCTGGGCGAGCAAATCAACATCATCTACCGAGCCGGCAACGACATCTTCGTCTCCAACGAGGCGGCCATGAAGCTGCGGAACACCGCGCAAAGCAAAGAACGGCCAAGTCTCCATCTACGAGCTTCCTCTGGATGTGGCTCACATGCTGCGCGGACTCTCCAATCGGCAGGAGATCTATGGGCAGATCTTCGCCGCCGGAACCGCTCAAAGAGCTCCTGACCAAGCTCGAGGCCGATGGTCATACCGGATCGCTCGAAGTCATTACAAACAAGGGCACGGGAATGATTCTTCTCGTGCGGGGCCGTTTCTCGAACGGATACTTCGAGACGGAAGCGGGAGTTACTTTCGAGAAACGCGAAGCGCTGAACAAGGTCTACGAGATGCTCGAAAAACCCGAGACCTCTGCACGCGTGTTTCAGTCGGAGTTTTCTCCCGATCACTGGAAGGCACGTCACGAAACCCGCCGGGCCAGGCAGAGCCGACTTCATGAGCTCCTCGAACAGCAGCATCCTCGGCAAGCCGGGGACGAACCGGCCTCTGGACTCGCGATGCGGAGCCCGTGGAGCCCGAGCCCTTCGAGACCGAAGGCGTGGATCGGAAACCTCTTCAACAGAAAGTGCTGTACGGATATAAGGGAAAACACACCCTCCCTACTGGCCGCTTTTTTCTTCGACATGGAAACGGAAGAGATCGAGATGGACGCCATCGTGGTTCCCGACGAGACCGAGAACCGGCTCATCATCGACAAGCTTCCCGCATTCGTCAAATACCTCGAGAACCTGGCCGCCATGCGGGAAGACGACCATATCGAGGAGCTGTCGCTGAGCACCCAGAACTTCTACCTCATCGTCAAATGCATTCCGGAAACCGGTGAAGGCTTGGTCCTGATCACGGATAAGAGCCAGCCGGTCACGCTGGCCAGCTCTTTGCTTCTCAACGCATCCCACCGCTATGTACTGCAACTGACGGGCGCTCGAGTCTGAAACTCTCAACCTACGAGTACCGCGCCGCCGTTGACGTTCAAGATCTCTCCCGTGATGAAAGTGGCAAGGTCGGACGCGAGATAGAGCACCGCTCCGGCGATCTCCTCCGGTCTGCCGACTCGCCCCAACGGGATAACATTGAAGATCTCGTCTCGCCCGGCGGCGGCCAGAGCTTCGGTCGTCATGTCGGTCTCCACCCACCCGGGTGCCACGCAATTGACGAGAATCCCCTGGGGCGCGAGCTCGGACGAGAGCGACTTGGTGAAGCTGATGACCCCTCCTTTGGAGGCTGCATAGTGCGAGTAAAAGGCCTCGCCCCGTTGTCCCGCCGTGGATGAGATGAGGATGATGCGTCCCGACCTTTTTCCCTTCATGAATCGGGCCGCATGCTTGGCGGTGAGAAAAACGCCTTTGAGATTGATGTCCAGAGTCTCGTCCCACTGAGCTTCACTCATTTCGACGAGGTCGGCCCGTTTCCAGACACCGGCATTGGCGACCAGAATATCGAGCCCTCCGAGCCGAGGACACGGTTTCTTCCACCAAATGAACCACCGCATCTTCTCGTGAAACGTCCGCTTCAATGGCCACCGCCCGCCGTCCCAACTGTTCGACGGAGCGCACCACCTCCTCGGCCGCGCCGGACTTTCGTTGATAATTGACCGCCACATCGGCCCCCGCCCGGGCCAGCATGAGCGCCGCCGCCCGGCCGATCCCCCGCGAGCCCCCCGTGACCAGCGCAACCTTACCTTCGAGTGAAATCGAAATCATCAGCACCCTCCTGACGCCGCTAAATTATACTTATATTTCCGGATCCGAGGCGCGAAGCGCCGAGCTCAACCACCATTCTCGAGTCCTCGAGTTCTTGAGTCCTCGAGTTCTTTGTAATAATCCTTTCAATTGTGGTACTTTGTTGAGGTTGGGCGAGCAGCTTGAGTTTCCTAATAACATTCGAAGGCGTCGAAGGTTGCGGGAAGTCTACTCAAGCTAAGCTCCTCGCTGAACGTCTGGAGAAAACCGGCCAATCCACCGTGCTGACCCGGGAGCCCGGCGGCACGAGGATTGGTCGTGAGATACGTAAAATTCTGTTGAATCCGGCCCACCGGCGTATGGCACCGGAGGTCGAAATGGCGCTTTATTTCGCGGATCGTGCCCAGCACCTGAGGGAAGTCATCTGGCCCGCTCTGGAAGACGGCAAGATCGTTATCTCTGATCGTTTTACCGATTCGACGATCGTTTACCAGGGCTACGCGCGAGGGATTTCCCGCCGAATGATTCGATCGCTGGATCGTGTCATGACCGGAGAGTACCGGCCACGGTACACGTTACTGCTGGACTTCGCCGCCGAGGACGGTTTGAGGCGTGCACAGGCACGCAACCGTCGAAGCAAGACGGGGCGAGGCGAAGCACGCTTCGAAGAAGAGCGTCTCGATTTTCACCGTCGGGTTCGAAAAGCCTACCTCCAGATGGCCCGCAAGGAGCCGGAGCGCTACATCGTCGTACCGGCCAAGGGAAGCCGCAAAGAGATCCACGAAGAGGTCTGGAAGCGACTTTCCGACCGGATGACCTAAGCCCTCATTCTCGCCCACCTTGATTCGTAGGCCAGGCTATGCCTGGCGAGAATCAATATGTCTTTTGCAAAATCAAAGGCGAGTCGCGCGGCAGTGGATCGTGTGCGCCGATTTGTGTCCAACGGTCGTGTACCCCCGAGCCTCTTGTTCGCCGGCCCCGATGGCTCCGGAAAGCTCCAAACGGCGACGAACCTTGCCAAGGCACTGAACTGTCTCCGCGCGGATGAGACGGCAGACGACGCTTGCGATGAGTGCTCCGCCTGTCGCCGCATCGACGAGGGGTCCTTCCCCGACGTCCGCCGGATAGGGCGTGAAGGCCCGGGAGGTCAGGTCAAAGCGGAATCGGTTCGACCGGTGGTGGCCGAAAGTCCCTTCCGTCCTTTCGAAGGGAAAAAGCGCGTCTATATCTTTGAAGAAGCCGACCGTATGAATCCCACGGCAGCCAATACGCTTCTCAAAACGTTGGAAGAACCGCCCCCTTGGACCGTACTCGTACTTATTACCGCCAATGAATCGGCGATTCTTCCTACGCTGCTGTCTCGCTGCCAGAAGATTCGCTTCCTGCCGTTACTCGCCCAGGAGTTGGCGGATGTTCTCGTCGAGGAGCATCAATTGCCGCGCGAGACGGCTCGGCTCGCTGCCGGAGTTGCGCGTGGAAATCTGACACGAGCCCTCGAGCTCGCCGGCGATGTCCAGTCTCTTTACCGCGAAGCCCTCGAGGTCGTCTCACTTCCGGCGAAAGGGGCCGACGCCACCGAGTTGGTGAACCGGGCGGGCCAAATCGCAAAGCACGCTCGACTTCCGATTCTTCTCCGACTGACCGCTTGCCTGCTGAGAGATACCGCCTGTCTTGCCGGCGGCGGTCGCCGCGCTCCACGCGGAAGGAAGCGGCGCACTCGAGAAAACAGCCGGAGAGGTCCCTTTGGAAACATGGTTGGACGCCTATCTACAAGTCGAGGAGACCATTCACGACCTCGAAGTCCGGTATTTGAACAAGCGCATCCGGCTCGAGCAGATGCTCTTCAAACTGAGGCGGCCTGAATCGACGAGAGGGAGACACCTTTCTTGAAACCCTATGCGTCCGCGAAGCTTCTGGAAGACGGCGTGCCCGTCGAGTTCGAAACGGGCGGCAAAGAAGTGCAGGTCGGCGACGCCGTTATCTTGAAAAACGAGACCGGTGAGCGCTACGCCACCGTCGTGGCCGATGTCCCGTCGAGTTGCGGCGGATGCTCGGGGTGTGCCGTCAAGGAAAAACCTCCTCAACTCCAGCGACTCGCCACGGAGGAGGACCGCCTCAACTATGAGCACAAGATAAAGCGGGAAGGCGACGCTTACCGGAGCTGTCTCCTGAAGATCACGGAGCGAGAGCTTCCTATGAAGCTAATCCGCGTGTCTTTCGAGACCGACGGAAACCGTGCCACCTTTTATTTCACCGCCGAACATCGAATTGACTTCCGCGCTTTGGTACGGGAGCTCGCGAGGGAGTTCCAGACCCGAATCGAAATGAGACAAATCGGGCCCAGGGACGCGGCCGGGATGCTCGGTGGCTTTGGAAGCTGTGGTCGTCCCTTGTGTTGCTCATCTTGGCTGAAGAAATTCCGACCTATTTCCATCAAAATGGCAAAACAGCAAAACCTCAGTCTGAATCCCTCGAAACTCACGGGCCAATGCGGAAGACTCAAATGCTGCCTTGCCTACGAGTCCGATTAAGCACAGGCCAACCACAGACTTGCACCTTTCCAGCCGAATCCCTAAGTTGCGCTGATATGCGTGATGATGCTAAACTGGCACGATCGTCGGTTCTCCAGCTTCATGCCCGGTCTCCGCCGGGTTCAAGGACTAGGGTTTTCGAGCCCGGACGGCCTTTCTTGCCGGCCTCTCACATCAATCAGGAGAGCCGACCCGTCGCCTCTTGTCAGGCGCCAATTTCGGAGAGAAACGAGGTGACCACAAACGTGAACCGCAAACTGATTCGGCCAAAACTGACAGAGCTCAAAGACCAATCCCACTCGAAACCGGCCCGGCGCAGACCGGTTCCCCCGGAGCAAACGAACGCGGAGAGCTTCTATTACATCAAGCAGATGAATAGCAAGACTCCGATGGTGGTCGTGCTCCAGGACGGAGAAGAGATTCACGGCGTCATCGAATGGTACGACAAGAGCTGCTTGAAGGTGAATCGTCCCGACAAGCCGAACCTTCTCGTGCTCAAACACAACATCAAGTACATCTACAAGGAAAACGAAGACGAAGACGAAGAGTAGCAAACGGACCGAGGTCCCCCCAACCCTCCTTCTTTTTCTTTCTTAATTAAATCCTGATGTAGCGAAGCTTCGCCGCCTCATGTTTCTCTGACGTCTGCTGACTGCCTTCTACACAATATGAAAATAGGGACTGTCCCTATTTTCTACCGGTTTCTCTCCTTGAGCTGCTGCCTCGACATCCCTCTTTTGTTCTCGCTCGCGGACGACCGCACGCCGGTCGTGGGCCTTTCTGCCTTTTGCCAGCCCGAGCTCGACCTTCAACAGACCTTTGCGGAAGTAGACTCGGAGGGGAATCAGAGTGAGGCCACGCTCGGTGATCTTTCCAATCAAGCGCCGCATTTCCTGCTTGTGCATCAAGAGCTTACGCTCTCGATGCGGGTCGTGATTGTCATAGGAGGAATGGGTATATGGACTGATGTGGCATTGAACCAGAAAGAGCTCTCCACCCCGGGTGGAGACGTAGCTGTCCTTGAGGTTTACGCGACCTTGCCTGGCCGACTTCACCTCGGTGCCGAGGAGCACTAGGCCCGGCCTCCATCCGATCCATGATTTCGTAGTCGTGGCGCGCCTTACGGTTCTCCGCCACCATCTTTATGTCACTGGGTTTCTTTTCTGCCTTCTTTTCTGCCATTGAGCTCCTGGCCGTGCCCTCGAGACCGAGCAATCGGCTCCGACCTCCCAAAAAACGGAATAAAATATGGGCCGGGGGGTATACCCCACAGAATCGGCAACTTGCGTGAACCAAGGTGCCAATATGGTATAATTATACGTTAATTGACATCTCCGTAAACCCACAGTGGGTATGGATTAACAGCGATGTCTCCCTGCGAGGCTCTCGAGTCCATCTCGTGGGGTAGACCCGGGTTTCGACATTGAGTGACCTTGACACTCCGGCCGGGATTTGTGGGCCGGCTCGACCGGGCGAGGAGACATTTCAGCCGTGACTCAATACACCTGCAAAGTCGGGACCCCGGGCGGAGACATCCAGGAGCTCGCCTTCCAGTCGGAAAATGAGCGCTTGCTCAAATCGGAGCTCGTCGAGAAGGGCTACCATGTCTTCTGGGTGAAAAAGAGCTTCAGCCTGAGCTCGCTCACCTCGCTGGGACAAGTGGGTCGGCAGCGGATCAAATCCACCGAGTTCATGGTCTTCAATCAGGAGCTCTCGGCCCTACTCCGTGCAGGGCTTCCGCTTCTCCAATCGCTGGACATCATGTTGGAGCGGATGAAAAACCCGCTGTTCAAGCAGGTGATCGCCGACGTGCGAGAAAAGGTCAAGGCGGGCACATCTATTTCAGATGCATTCCGGGCCCACGGGGACCTGTTCCCGCGCATCTATTCGGCCTCTCTCCTCGCCGGCGAAAAAAGCGGAAGCCTGGAAGAGGTCATCCAAAGGTATGTTCGCTACTTGAAGCTCACCGAGGCGACCAAAAACAAAGTCATCGCGGCCCTCGTCTACCCGGTGATTTTGTTCGCAGCTCTCCTTGGAGCAGCCTCCTTCTTGATACTCTGGGTCGTTCCCCGTTTCGCAGGCTTTTTCGAAGGATTCGACGCGGACCTCCCGCTCATCACGGTCGTGATGCTGGGGGTGGCAACCACCGTCCGAGCCAATCTCTACATCATCTTTCCGGCACTTCTTGCCGCCTTGGCGTTGGGTTACATCTGGTCGCGAAGGGCGGGATCCCGGGTCACACTGGACCGGTTCAAGCTTCGGGTTCCCTTCCTAGGGCCCGTTCTCCATCTGTTTGCAACGTCGCAGCTGTTTCGCTCCCTCGCCACGTTGCTCGCGGGCGGAATCCCATTAGTTCAGTCCATCGAGGTCGCCGCCTCATCCGTCGGAAATCGGTTCATCGGCGAGTCCGTTTCACCGGTGGCGGATCGGGTCAGCGAAGGGAAGTCCTTCTCGGCCAGCTTGGACGCGACGGAGCAATTCTCCAACATCGCCATCGAGATGTCACGAGTCGGCGAGACCACGGGAAGTCTCTCCGAAATGTTGACGAACATAGCCGATTTTGCCGACGAAGAAATCGAAAACCGCTTGAATATCATGTTGGCCATGCTCACGCCGATCGTCCTGGTTCTTCTCGGGGGATTCGTGGCCATTATCCTTTTGGCGCTTTACTTGCCCCTTTTCAGCATGGCGGGGGCCGCGAGGGGAGCGTAGGTTGAAAAAAGAACTCGAGGACTCAGAACCTCAGAACTCAGAACGGAAATCGTAGATTAAGGGCAAAGAAATAATGGTGCAAACGACGGGAACGAATAGCGCGGGACTCGATCTGGACGCCATCACCGCGACCCCGGAAGAGGCGGCGGCGGCCGAAGAGGAACGCGCCCGCAATATCGCGGAACGCTGCCATCTTCAGTACCTCGATCTCGAGAACTTCCAACCCGATCACGAGCTCTTCCGAAGTGTTCCCGTCGACTTGATGTTCCGGTACAACTTCCTCCCCTACCGGAGAGAAAACGGCAAGCTCATCGTCGTCATTTCCGACCCCACCAACGTGCCCGTCCTCGATGAAATTGCGCTCGTATTGAAGACACCGATTCAAGCTGCGGTTGCCACGGAAAGCGCGATTCAGGAGCTATTGAAGAAGAGCCAGAGCGCTCAGCGTGTCTTGGAGGAAGCTTCCGAAGGCTTGGAGATGCAAATCATCCGCGAGGATGACAGTGGAGAAGAATCCCTCTCCATCGACCGGCTCACCGACGCCTCGAGCCCCATCATCCGGCTCGTCAACTCCGCCATCTATAACGCTCTCAACCGGCGCGCATCGGACATCCATGTCGAGACCCGCGACGAAGAAGTTCTCATCAAGTACCGCATCGATGGGGTCCTGCAGCGGGCGATGAATCCTCTGGACGTCGTACACCACGAGGAGATCATCAGCCGTATCAAGGTCATGGCCGAATTGGATGTGGCGGAAAAGCGGGTTCCCCAGGACGGGCGTTTCCGGCTGCGTTTGAAAGGGACGGAAAATCGACTTCCGCGTGTCCATCATGCCGAGCATTCACGGCGAAGACGCGGTCATCCGAATCTTGGACAAGGAATCCATCAACGAGCAGTTCACTCAGCTTCGTCTGGATATCCTGGGTTTTTCGGAAATCGAGGTCAAACGGATCCGGCGTTTTATTCGCGAGCCTTACGGGATGATCCTCGTGACCGGTCCTACGGGGAGTGGCAAAACGACCACCCTCTACGCAGCCCTTTCCGAGATCTACAACGAGGAAGACAAGATCATCACCATCGAGGACCCGGTGGAGTACCAACTCAAGGGCATCACCCAGATCCCGGTCAACGAGAAGAAGGGCCTGACCTTTGCCCGCGGACTCCGCTCCATTCTCCGGCACGACCCCGACAAGATCATGGTGGGTGAGATCCGCGACTCCGACACGGCACAGATCGCCATTCAGTCCGCCCTTACCGGGCACCTCGTCTTTACGACGGTCCACGCCAACAACGTCATCGACGTCATCGGCCGTTTTTTGAACATGGGAGTGGAGCCTTACAACTTCGTCTCCTCCCTCAACTGCGTTCTGGCACAGCGATTGGTGCGTACGAATTGTCCTTTTTGCAAGAAACCTTACAAGGCCGACGATGCCCTCCTCGAAGAATCGGGTCTCGACATCGACCGCTACCGGGATCAAGTATTCTATCGAGGAGAAGGATGCATCCAATGCAATGGGACGGGATACAAAGGTCGCGAGGCGATCTGCGAGCTTCTCGACTTGAGCGACCTCATTCGCGAGATGCTCGTCGAACGGAAGCCGAGCGCCGATATCAAGCGAGTCGCCAAGCAAGAAGGGATGATCTTCCTTCGCGAGTCGGCCCTGGCCAAAGCCATCGCCGGCTTGACGACACTGGAAGAGATCAACAAGGTGACTTTCGTGGAGTTTGTGGAAGCGCACTAAAGAAAGAACTCGAGAACCCGAGACCCAGAACTCAGAAGGGGACAGGAGCTAGGCGGACTTTCGCCGCGGCATCAGGATTTAGCAAAGAGGATCTAGATTAATGCTGGGGATTTTTCGGTGGTTGATCAAGCCTCCTGCAGCCGGGCTGGGCATCGAGTTCCGTAACGAACAACTCGTACTGGCCCGATTCGCAGAAAAGCGCGGTCGAAAAGAGCTCGACCTCTGCCTCAAAGCGCCCGTGCCGCCGGACGTCCTCGAGTTTTCCATGATGGAGCCGAACATCAAGGATCCGGAGGGGTTGTCGGCATTCCTCAAACAACTCTTGGAGCAGGCCGGCGTTCGGCGCCGCCGTATTGCCGTTACCTTGCCCGACACATTGGCTCGCGTCTCCGTCACAGAGCTTCCTGAAGCGCCGCGCTCCAAAAAAGAGGTCACCGACCTACTACGCTTCCGGCTGAAGAAATCTCTACCCTTTGGAACCGAGCAGGCCCGTATCTCTTTCGCATCCGTCCCCAGTAAGACTCCTTCGTATCTAAATGGAGTCATGCACGAGGACGTGGTCTCCCAGTACGAGGAGCTCCTGAGCGGGCTGGGCTTCCATGTGGGAGTGGTCGAAACCTCGTCCCTGAGCTTGTTGAACCTGTGGCAAACCGTCGCGGACAGGAGATCCCCTCGAGCTCGGACTACTTTTTCGTCAACGCCGAAGAACACTACTTCTCGGTCATCTTGATACGTAACGGCGTTCCGATTCTCGTTCGCACGTTGGGGCAAAGGACCTCGAGCCCGACCGGCCAGGAAAACGGGCTCTACCAATTGGATGATGTCGTCCGGGAAATCGTTCCCACCATCATCTTCCACCGTGAGAAGCTCGAAGGCGGCGTCCCGGCCAGGGTTTATTTTCGATCGTTGCGTCCAAGACCTCCCGGAGCTTCCTGACGTTTTGGAGGAGCAGTTCGGGGCACCGGTCGAGCACTTTGATTTACTTCGCGTCGTAGCCATGGGAGAAAAATTGCCTGTGGAGGAATCCTTGAGCACGCTGGTGAGTGCCGCAGCGGGCGCGGCGCATGGAAAGGTTGCTTGATCGTGCGCCAGCTCAATTTTTCGGGAGCTCCGTTCAGAAACGAGAGACTCCCTTGGTTTGTCTACGGCATTGCCGTGGCGGCTCTCACCGTAACCACGGTGATCCATGCCGTGACCTTGACACGATATTTCATGCGAGAACAGGAAGAGCTCGACGTCAAGGTGGCGTCACTTCAGACGGAGCTCAACGGGCTGGTGGCCGAGGTCAATCGCGCGCAGAGCGAGCTCGACACCCAGCAGGATCAATCACGCAACGAGAAGATCTTGTTTTTGGCGGCACTTTTTCAGAGGAGGCGTTTCTCCTGGACGGGCTTTTTCAACGAGTTGGAATCCCTGACTCCCGCCCCGGTGCGCATTACTTCCATCGCGCCGGGGGGCGTGGGCCCGATAGATGATGACGTCGGAGAAGAGCTCGAAATCCAACTCCAAATCATCGCTCGTACCTTGGAGGACGTTTTGGAAATGCTGAGACGGCTCGAGGCGAACCACCTCTACGCCTCGGTACTGCCTTTGAGAGAATCGGAGGGTGGACAGAGGGTCGACGGCGTTGCGGTGACGCTGACGCTGAACTATCTGCCCAAAAAGAAAGAAATCCCGGCCACCTCTCCCAGCCGACGGGCCCGATGACGTGCCCGATGAGATGCCAGATGAGATAAATGACGACGGGAATAATGTAGTCCCCAAACCGGTATCCAAGACAGGCGGCAATCCGTCCCTAAAGCCATGACAACCATCAATCCTAATCTGAGGCCGTTCTGGACACAGCGTCGTTACGTCTTGCCGCTGGCCCTCGGCATCTTGCTCAACGGACTGGCGTATGTCGCGCTGACCTATCGGCTTGCCACCAAGCAAGAACGGCTGGCCCGCCAGAATGAGACTTTGACCGGTGAGATTGCGGCAAAACGCGAAGAGATGGGAAAACTGGAGGAAGACCGGGAAAGGATGGTCCGAAACCAGGAGACGGCCGACCACTTCTGGACGGAAGTGGCTCAACCGCTCGAGCCCGGATTGACCGAAGCCATTGCAGAGATCGATCGGCTCGCCAGCGACGCCGGCTTGACACACGACAGGATGAACTTCACCTATGACTTTTTAGACGTCGGTCTCACCGAGGTGAGCGCCGCGATGCCCTTGAACGGCAGTTATTTCAACTTGGTACGTTTCCTCAACAGTCTCGAGCGCTCTCCACGATTTTTCGTCGTCAAAGAGATTGGGCTGAACCGGGCCCAGGACGAAGAGAAAGAAATCGGGTTGACCTGTGATATCTCCTTTTTCCTAAAGGGAAATATCGAAGAGCCTCCGCGGGGTGTCGAGCCATGAGACGTGAAGAGGGCTTCACCTATCTGGAGCTCATCATCGCGACGGTCATCTTGGTCATCATCGCGGCCGCAACGATACCGGTCGCCGAAGTCACTTCGAAGCGGGCCAAAGAGATGGAGCTTCGTCGCGCCCTTCGCACCATGCGCGACGCCATCGACAACTACAAGAGAGCGGTAGACGCCGGCCTCATTGGAGGAATGGATATCGAACTGGGTAGCGAAGGCTATCCCGAGGAGCTGGAGGTTTTAGTCGAGGGAGTCGATCAAGTGGGCTCGGCGGGAAAGAAGCTCAAGTTCTTGAGGCGCATCCCCATCGACCCCATGACCAACTCCACGGATTGGGGACTTCGTTCGTACCAAGATGAGCCGGAGTCGTCGTTTTGGGGCGGCCAGAACGTGTATGACGTCTACACGAAGAGTGGCGGTACCGGCTTGAACGGCATCAAGTACGAGGAATGGTAGACGATGCGTAGGAGTGCAAACCATCGAGGCTTTACCTTCATCGAGATCGTCATGGTCATCATGCTCATATCCATTTTGGTGGGGATTGCGGTCCCCATGTATCAAACTCAAGTGATTGCGAGTAGAGAGGCCGTACTCGGACACAACTTGGCCATGATCCGAGAGCGTCTCGACCAGCACAAGGCGGACCGAGGCGTTTACCCATCGTCTCTCGAGGAGTTGGTGGAGCGGGGCTACTTTCGAGAGATCCCGAAAGATCCCTTCATGGGAACGAACGAGTGGGAGCCCATCTACGAAGATTACAATCCCGACGAGCCCGAAGCCGAGCTCGGAGTTTATGATGTGATGAGTTATTCGCCCGAGATTGGACTCGACGGGCGGCCTTACAGCGAGTGGTAAAGTGGAAATGAAACGCTGGGGGATCATGGTGATGACGGCGGCATTGCTCGGTCAAGGCGCGGGACTTGCCTGTCGTTCGAACGACGAGTACCCCCGCGGCCAAAACACGCCCTCGCCGCTCGCCCCCCCGTACGCCGAACGCTCAAGAAGCTCGAGCCGCCGCCAACATCGACCTCGCCGCTCTTCAAACCGACGTTCCCGAATACGCCGGAAGGGGACGGGATCTTATTCGCCTACGGCCGGGAACCGAGCCCCGTCGTCGAAAGGCCCCCGATCGACAACACGACCGCAACGACGGTCCCGCCCACGCCGCGTCGGCCTGCACCAACGAGCGCGCCACAAACCAAAGTCGATCTAAAATTCGCGGGATTCGTAGAAAAGACACAAGCGAATGGAGAGCAGCAAAAGTTCGCGGTTTTCCTCAGCGGAGAAGAGATCTTGACCGGTGCGGAGGGCGAACTGGTCGCTAATCGTTATAAAGTGGTGGAGATCGGGTTAGAATCAGTCACGGTCGCCGTAGAAGGCACCCAATTCACTCAAAAAATACCATTGAGAGCGAATTGAACTTATGAAAAATAACCGTTTAGTCCAGGTTTTGATTCTTTGGCTCATCGTCATCGGTTTCACTGCCTGCGCCGCCAAGACAGCCTTCAAAAAGGGCACCGACGAAGCGAAGCAGGGCAATTGGGACGCTGCAGTGATTCACTACACGAGGGCCACGCGAGAAAACCCCGACAGTATCGAGTATCGCATGGCGCTTCAAAGAGCCCTGGCGGAATCCGCCAGAATTCATCTCAAAGAAGGGCGAAAAAAAATGGCGGCGGAAGATCTCGAGGGCGCGATCGAAGAGATGCAGCTCGCCGTCGATCTCGATCCGACGAACAAATACGCCCAGGACGAGCTCGCCGACGTGCGACTCGAGCTCAAGGAACGGGAAGCTTTGATGCAAGAGGTCTCCGAGTTCGAGCAACGCCGAGCCCGGGTGCGTGAGCTCTTTCAGACTCAGCCCGTCCTCGAGCCTTCCTCAGCCGCGCCCATCAACCTGAAATTCGCTCAGGACACGAGCCTTCAGAAGATCTTCGAGGTTTTGTCCAAGCTCTCGGGCATCAACGTCCTCTTCGACGAGTCTTTCCGGGATAAACGGGTCACCATCGATCTCGCCGATGTCTCCTTCAGGGAAGCACTGGACAAGTTGGTCATGGTGAACCGGCTCTTTTACAAGGTCGTGGATCCCTCGACCATCATCATCGTTCCCGACAACGCTCAGAAGCACCGGCAGTACGACGACCTCGCCCTCAAGACTTTTTTCCTCGTCAACGCCGAGGTCAATACCGTCGCCAACATGCTGCGCACTATCGCCGGTATTCAGCGCGTCCAGCCCAATCCGGAGCTGAAATCGATTACGGTGCGGGCGACGCCCGATCAGATCGCGGTGGCGGAACGGATCGTCCAGCTCAACGACAAGAGTAAGTCCGAAATCATTTTGGACATCGAGATTCTCGCCATCAATCGCACCAAGGCCCTCGAGTTCGGTTTACGCTTTTCCGAGTACGCGGTGGGACTCACCTACCAACCCGCGGGGTCGACCGCTGAGGGCGGAACCACCACGACACGTCTTAATCGTTTGGCCAATGTGGACGCCTCGGATTTTTTGATGTCCTTTCCATCGTCCGCCATCTACCGGTTCTTCAAGTCGACCTCCGAGGTCACCGTGCTCTCCGCCCCCAAGCTCCGGGCTTCAGAAGGACAGCCGGCCACGCTCAGCATCGGCCGGGAAGTGCCCATCCCAGTGACATCGTTTGTGTCGAGCTTCGGTCAACCGGGCGCCCTGCCCACCACTCCCGTGACCTCGTTTCAGTACCGTAACGTGGGCGTCAACATTGTCATTACACCCAAAGTCTACGTGGACGGTGAGATTGAGCTCGAGCTCGACCTCGAGACCAGCGACCAGCTCGAAACTCGGATCATCGGCGGCATCGAGCTACCCGTGTTCGGAACACGAAACGTCAAAAACGTCGTCCGCCTCAGGGACGGCGAGACCAACATGATTGGCGGACTCATCAACGCCAGGCAAGGCAGCTCCGTTTCCGGATTGCCCGGCATGGTGGACGTTCCGATCCTCAACAAGCTCTTTGCCGACAACAACCGAGCGTCGGATCAGCAAGACGTGGTTTTCTCCATCACTCCACACATCGTACGTGCGCCGAGGGTGACGGAGCGCGACCTCACCGCAATGCCGATGGGCACAGAGCAACAAATCAAAGTGGATACCGGACGACCTTCTCCTTTCGGGCCACCCCCGGAACCCCAAGCTCCCGCCGCGCCCCCCGTTCCCTCGGCGGTACCGGAAGAAGCTCCAACGGAGCCCGCTCCGGAGGAAGTACCTCCCGTGGACCCGACGGCACCCGTGGAGCAGCCGGGTACGGAACCGGCGGCGGATGAGCCGCAAAAGCCTTCTCCATCGGGCCCGGTTTCGATGCTCTTCAGCCCACCCACGGCCTCCGCCGCGGTCGGCGAAATTGTGGAGCTGGTTCTCGTCGCCGGAGGTGCGGACGGTCTATCCTCCGGCAACATCACGGTCACTTTCGATGCCAACGTGGTGGACGCCATCGACGTCCGGGCGGGCCCGTTTCTCACCATCGATGGCAAGCAGGCTGATTTTGTTCCCGTCATCGAGCCGGGCCAGGTGCGCATCCTATTCGCGCGCCAGGACGACACTTTGGGGCTACGCGGTTCCGGCCACATTGTACGTCTGGTATTCGAGGTCAAGAACGCGGGACTAACGAGCATCGTGAGCGCCACGGGATCTTTGATGGATTCCCAAGGAGACGTTATTCCGGCCAGTTTTGCCTCGGCAAGGATTGAGACACGATGAGTAAGAAGCGTTTTCTCAGTCGATTCAACCTTTGGACTCTCGGCGCCGCTTTTTTTGCGGCGGCCGCATTTCTGTACTGCGGCGGTGGCGTTCCTCTGACCGCGCCCACGGGCGCCGAGCTCAGCATCACCGCCAACCCGAGGACGATCCCGGTCGTGAACGGCATTTCCACCATTACCGTAACCGGTTTCAAGAGTGCCGACGACGGGGGCGGTCCGCTAACGAACGGCACGCAAATCTTCTTCACCACCAACGTGGGCCTCATCGACGAACAGGTGGAAATGCGAGACGGCATCGCCAGGGCCCAACTGCAAAGCAACGGTCGTGCCGGCAGCGCCATCGTCGAAGCGCGATCGGGCGCAGGAATTACCGCGACGCTCGCCGAGCCGGTCCTCATCGGAAATGCCGGCAATATCAATATTTCCGTCACGGCGAACCCCGCCACGGTGGGCAGGCCCGATTACACCAGCGACATCGTGGCCACCGTCTTCGACAATGACAACAATCGATTGCCCGACATGCCGCTCATCTTCAGCACGTCAGCGGGCTCGCTGGCCTCGCAGGGCTCCATCCTCACCACGAACATGAACGGGCAGGCTTTCGATCGCTTGACGCTCATAGACGAGACCTCAGCCACGGTCACGGTATCGTCGGGCACGGCCAGCGGTTCCGTCGCTATAGGCCGCGGCGTCGGCCCCGATCCGATTGTGAGCTCTGTCTTTCCAAGCGCCGGAGAACCTGGACAGTCGCTGGTCGTGACCATCACCGGCCTGAACTTTCAACCCGGAGCCACAGTTAGCTTTGGTCAAGGTATATCTGTTAATGGAGTGCAATTTGTCAACAGTACAACCTTGACGGTATCAATTACTATCGACATCAATGCTCGAGTTGAGTCCCAGGGTCGCACCGCAACGGTTACAAACCCTGACGGCGGCAGCGGTATACTTACCGACGCATTCCGCATCATAACGGCAACCCCTCCTCCTCGCATCCTTTCAATCTCACCAACCTCAACAGGATCACGTCTACCCGCAGGGGAGACGATCACGATTAACGGATCGGATTTCCAGCAGGTGCACAAGTAGGCTTTTCTCCCGCTGGAATACAAGTCGTAACTATATTCTTCATATCAAGCAGCCAACTCGAAGTAGATATCGATATTGACACCATAGCAAACGGTGGACCTGCCGCAGGTAGCACCGTTTCTATCACCGTCATCAATCCGGACGGCGGCGAAGACACTGAGCCAAACGCATTAACGGTGAACTGACGATGGCAAAAAAACAATCCCAATATCGTGTCGGAATATGGGCAGGGGCGGCCATCTCACTATTGCTAATAGTTTCCTGCGACGACCTCACCACTCCGACACCACCGGCCAATGAAGAGCTTGGGTCACCGCCGCCCAGTCAATACAACATTTCCGGCCACTGGGAGGCCACATCGAGTCAAGGCCGGCGCATCGCCTTCGATGTCACCGACAGACGGGCGGGTGATTAACGGGCAGGATCAACCTGCATCACGACTGCAGCGACCTTACGCTGGCGGGCCACATTCGATGGTTACCAGGGGAGATTGTTGACGACTCGTTTCTCACTACTATGAACTGGCGGGCGAACCACGAAAGCGGCGCCGTTTTTCAAGGCAGAGTGACGGTCTCAGGCAGGCTTCTGAGCGATACGGTTGTACAAGGAGGATTCATCAACAGCGTCGAAGATATCCGCATCGAGAATCACGATACGGGTATCTTGTGCCCTACCGTCCAGGGAAGCTTCGAGGGGAACAAGGAGCGGTGAGACATAGCCGGTGATCGCGGTCTTAGCGCTATCGATGCTGCCCGTGTCGTTTGCCCGGGCCGAGATCGCCGTCATGGAGAGCGGCAAGATTCTCTACGTCGACCGTACCACAGGGCCGATGAGCTCATCACCTTGGTCCTCACGGGCGGGGGCGAGGTGACGGTGGCCTCCGAGGTGGTCGTGAACATCGTACCCAACGAGATCGTCGAAGAAACCGAGACGGCGGTGGAACAACTGCCTTTGCTTCCCCAGCTCGATGACCTCATCGCACCCGTGGCCAAGCGCCATGGCCTCGACCCACGGCTCGTCGCCGCGGTCATCATGGTGGAGTCGAGCGGCGATCCCAAAGCCGAGTCGCGAAAAGGCGCCCGAGGCTTGATGCAGCTCATGCCGGAAACGGCGAAGACCTTGGGCGTTCGAAACTCCTTCGATCCCGAGCAGAACGTGGATGGAGGGTCCCGGTATCTCCGCAGTCTTCTCGACCAACACGAACAGGACCTTTCATTAGCGCTCGCCGCCTACAATGCCGGACCGACGGCCGTGGCGAAACACGGTGGAATTCCTCCCTATCCTGAAACGCAAAAGTATGTGAAACGCGTTCTCGAGCTCTACGGGCAAGGAGGTAGCTCTTGATCCGCCTTCGCCAAGGCTACGGTGGACAAGGCGCCGCGCCCGGTTATGTCCTTCTCGGCGTGACCATCATTATCGTGATCATGGGAATTTTCATGGGCATGGCGGTTCCCGTCTGGCAACACGTGATGCAGCGGGAGCGGGAGGAAGAGCTCCTCTGGCGTGGCCGGCAGTACGTCCAGGCCATCGAGCTCTACCAGAGGAAGCATCCGGGCGCCTTTCCTCCGAATGTCGAGATCTTGATAGAACAGAAATTCCTGAGAAAAGCTTACGAGGATCCGATGGCGGAAGACGGCGAGTGGAAGGTTCTACGCCAGCTTTCCCCCGAGATACGCAGCATGATGACGCCCGGGGGACAACAAGGTCGCCGTGGCCGGCAAGGCCGCCGCGCGCGCGAGCAACAAATGGAGCAGGAGCAGCGCCAGCAAGAAAGGGAGCGACGAACCTCCTCATTCCAACCCGGCCGGCCGCGGGGGCGAAACGATGAAGCGGCTCTCGGGGGCGTCGTGGGCGTAGTCAGCACCAGTGAGGAAGAGACCATTCGAATTGTGGACGGAAAGACAAAATACAACGAGTGGCTCTTCATCTATGCCGGAGAGACAAGGGGAAATCGACGGCCGGGTGCCGGTGGGCAGGCCAACCCGGACAGCGCACCAGGTCCCGGCGCTCCCGGTACTCCCGGCACTCCCGGTCCGGGGCAACGGCCAAGACCCAAAGGGACCGGGCGGCATTCAAAATCCACGCTCCCCTTCCCAGTAAGATTCCCCCCATGGACATTGGGATCGACGCCCATCACCTCGACGGCAAACCTCAAGGAAGTCGGACCTATCTCCTGGGCCTCATACCGGAGCTGGCTCGGCTGGCACCTGCGGATCGCTTCTTCCTTTATAGCTTCAACCCGGCCGCCACCCGAGAGTCCTCGATGCACCGAACATAGTCCACCGCCGGGTCTTTCCCGAGACCGCCCGAATCCGTATCCCTCTCGTGGTTCCGGCGCTCGAGCTCATCGATGGAGTGAAGGTCTTCCACTCCCAATACATCTGCCCGCCCATTTCCTTCGTACCGGAGGTCGTGAGCATTCACGACATCTTGTTCGAAACGCACCCGGATCTGTTCGTTGGCGCCTTCTCCCGGACTTCGGTTGGCTCATACGTCGCTCCGCACAGCGGGCTCGGTATGTTCTAACGGTATCGGAATTCTCACGCCGGGCACTCCTGGAACGTTACGAGCTGCCCGAGGACAAAGTCGTCGTCACCTTGGACGCCGTGGATCCGAAGCGATTTCGTCCGCTCGAGTCCGGACCGGATCTCGATGACGTCCGGCGGCGATACCATCTCGATCGGCCTTTTATTCTGAACGTGGGACGACTGGAGCCGCGCAAGAACCTCGAACGCCTCATCCGAGCCTTCCATCGCGTCCTGGAACGAGTCGATAAATCACTCCAGCTCATCGTCGTGGGCAAAGACGATTTTCGTTTCGAGACCATCCACCGGGCGGCGGAAAAGCAACGACGGCACGGTGCGCTTCCTCGGGCCCGTGCCGGACGCCAATCTGCGGGCCATTTACAATCTCGCCAGCCTCATGACTTACCCTTCGCTCGTCGAAGAATTCGGTATGCCGCTCGTGGAAGCTAGCGCCTGCGGCACTCCCGTCGTCGCTTCACGGCGAGGTGCGGTACCAGAGGTGGGGGGAGACGCCACCCTGTGGTAGCCCGGAAGATGAAGATTCGATCGCCTCCGGCCTGGAACAGACCTTGACCGACGCGGAGGCCACCTCCCACCGTCGCCGAGCGGGTCTGGAACGAGCCAAACTCTTCCGATGGGACGAGACGGCGAAACGTACCCTGGATATCTATCACCGCTGTGCGGGCTAGTCTGCCAATCTAGTTCAATCCGACCGAGCCTTTGGCTCGTAGATGATGCTGATCACCTCGTCGATATGTAGAGGTTCCCCGCACCAGACCGGAATGATTGTTCTCTAATCGATTTGGAGTCCATTCTTTTCATTTTCAGACTGTACGTTCGCAACAGGATCGTCGCCGAGAGGATGTGGAAGGGGAACCGGCGGTATGGCTCTTCCGTCGGGTCGGCAGAACTGCAGTTTTCCGTTCGGCAAGCTCTCCATTCCGTATCCGCGTTCGTGAACGCATCGATGATGACGATTACACAGTAGAAAAAGATTGGACAAGTTCGTTTCTCCGCCATCGGCCCAATGCTTCAAGTGATGGGAAATCCAACAACTTAACCCTGCGTCATACCGGGAAGACGCAGGCTTTGTCCCTTGCTTCGAGAGCCCGCCGAAGCGGCGCCGGGACGACTCGCGTTTCCCGACCGACGTCCATGGGCGTTCCGTCTTTGTTGTATTTGATCTCGACCTTACTAGCGTCGCAGGCAATTCTCTAGACGTTTCAGCTGAAATCCAGGGGCCATCTTCTAGCACCGACTGCCCCTTTTTGTTGGGATCCTCCATAATTTTTCTTCGTTGACATGGACGACCACTTGATACCGGTCGCCTCGGGTGCCCGGATTGAGGCCGTTCTCGAGGCCGCTTTCCGCCACCAACCCTAGAGCATCGGAACGACGGTTTTCATAGGGCTCGTCGAAATGCTCGGTTCGCTTTTCAGCTGAAACGTCCGACTCCTCGAAGAGTTTGTCTTGGGCTGCATCGAGGGCACGCTTCAAAACGGCTCCGATTTCGGGAGTCAACCTTCCCTTTAGGACCACCATGCCGTCTTCGTCCGTGTACATCTTGAAGTATCGCTTTCGGCGTTGATAGTCTGCATGCTCTCGCTCGTGGATACCGTCCAAGTTGCGCCAGGCCCGGACGACGCGCTCGATGTGGGAGGTCGGGCCGCACCTCGCGATATTCAGCAACCTGCACTCGTTTTCCGGTGTGGCCACCCGCGTCATGGCTCGGGTTTTTGGAGCGCTACGGCCTTGCGAAACGCCTCGCTGATGAGGGGCAGGTTTTCGAGTGCTCGAGCCACCCGGACTTTTTCTCTCGCCGCATTGAGGTTGATACCAATCCGCCAACACAGCCAATGTGCTAAGGAGGGCGTCGCGAAGTCATCCCAGCCTCCGAGCTTGTCGAGCTCGCGAATCACCATAGAGTTGGTAGGTTGCCGCTTCGATGTGGGCGGCAAGCTGGCCGAGCTCCTTCGATAACTCGTTCAACCTTTCCCAATGCTTTACGGCGTTGGGGTGGGCCTCGAATTTACCACTCATTAAAGGTTCCATTATGAACTCCCAATAAGAATAAAAACAGATTATATTAACACCCAACATATTATATCAACTCAAGGTGAAAGTCAAGCGCCGTTGACATTGTATTGTTATTATAATCAAACATTTACAGAAACTATTTTCATTGACTAATTTTAAAAAGTCGCCCGTCATACTGATTGACACCCCGACCACCCGGTGCTACTGTGGGCTAGAGAGGCGCATTCCCATGAAATAAGTGCGCCTTTCCTGTCAATTCTGTTTTTGTTCCCGTTCGTCGAAGCTCCGCGGGCGCGCCGGTGGTTTCCTATGATGCCGGCCTCCTGACGGTGCAGTGCAACGAGGTCCCTATCTCCGAGGTATTTGGAGAGGTCAAGGCGACGAGGGGTAGAGCTGATCCTCGAGGACGAGGTTAAAGGGAAGCTCCTCACTGCAAATATTGTTGCCCAACCGGTTCACCTCGCCATCGAGCGGCTTCTCGAGGGAAGCGGAGTCAATTTCGTCGTTTTCTTCGACTACCAAAACGTTCAACGGGTGGACAAGGTTTTCATCGGAGCCGGAGGGGGGGTCCCGCACGATTGGCGGCCCCCGCGGCGAGCTCCCGTTCGAACCGCAGGCGCCCACCGAGACGGGCCGAACCCGCAGACGATCCCGAAGACGACATGATGGATATGGAAGATCCGGACGAATACGTGGATGACGACATGGCTCTCGAAGACATGGAGGAAATCGACCCGGGGGATGGAAACCGGCGAGACCGAAGGGGACAACCCGTTCTTACCTCCCACACCGACTATCGCCGAAGCACCCGAACGCCCGGCCTGGAATCGTCTCCCTTCAACAACAAACATCAGCAGCAGCAGCAGGCTCAGCCGCAGACGCCGGACGCACCGGGCGGCGGTGACGCTCCGCCACGGCATACTACCCATTTCTAGATCCGCTCGGGCGGCCGATTCCGGTACCCGGGCAGCAGCAACAGCAGAAAAAGGAAAACAAGCCGCAATAGGTGGGATGTTTCGCCGGAACTACGGCTTTATCCTGAAACGCCTCCTGCCTCCAATACGGTAGAGCCCGAAGTCACGACGATCGGTCGTGAAGACCAAATCGGTCCCCAAATCTTCCGCAAGAACGACCAGCGTAGCATCGGCAAAATCCATCGGCAGATCCTCGTACAGCTCCAATAGCTCACGGCAACGGCGGAGAGACGTCGGGATCAATGGCACTAGGACGGCGCCACCAGCGAGGAAAAAATCAAGGCACGCTCTGCGCCCACCATGAACCCGACCAAGCAGATGCGTTGCTTCAGTTAGAACAGCCTCGGAGCTACAGACGGGCCCCTTCCAAGAGTCGAAGAAATCAACAAAATCCCGATGACCTTTTTGGCTGCAGTCCAGCACGGAGACAAGAGCGCCGGTGTCCAGTAGGAGCTCATTTGGCACGTTTGAGCGACTCCAGAATGTACTCGCGATGGCGTTCAGCGA
>CAVROO010000044.1:0-79275 GCA_963722765.1 uncultured Acidobacteriota bacterium | reverse complement strand
TCCTCGCGCCTTGCCAGCCGGGCGCCCCGCCTCGAAGACTCGTTCGGGACTACCGGAACGCGAGTTGTAGGGGCGCCTCTCCGCCCGAAAAAGGGAACTTATTTTTGGCTGGACCCTGAGAAGCACGACCAGCTTGTCTTTTTATATCGCTAAACGGCTCGAGATTCCACGAGCCACCGGCAAGCTTCCATATACATTTCCGATCGATTTCGCTACAATTCATCGATACCACCGAAGGAGACCTCTTGCAAGACAATCAAGCTCCCCCGGACGACCGGAGGAAAAGGCTACCGCCGGAAGGAAATCTCCCCGCTCGACCAACTCCCACCGGAACCGGCGCGTCGCCCGAAGGTTGTTCTTTACTCCTTCATCGTCACTCTGGTGGTCATTCTAGTTCTTAATTTTCTCGTATTTCGTCACTTTCTCGTCGATGTCATGGTTGCGGCTTCGATTGCGGCCATGCTGGGTCCAGTCTACGACCGACTGAACCGCGGCGTTGGGGGTCGGAGATCCCTGGCGGCAGGCTTGCTGGTCGCTCTGACCACCGTCGTCATCCTGGTCCCGCTCACGGCCTACGGTCTGATCCTGGCCAATCAGGCGGTCAACCTCTTCACAACAATTAGACCAAAGCTCGAGCCCGAAGCCCTTCGCTCTGTTTGGAACGAGGCTCTTCCGGCCCGCTTCCCATGGATCGAACACGCGCGGGAATGGCTCCAGGTCGATGAGCCCGATCCGGTATTCAACGTGATGGAGTTCGTGGGACCGGCACTTTCTCGCATCGCTTCAGGAGCGAACCGCCTGGTTCAAGGTACGGTTGCGGGATTGACCTCCGCGTTTTTCGATCTTATTCTCTTCTTGCTCACGCTTTTCTTCATCCTTCGTGACGGTTTGAAGCTGCGAGATGAGCTTCAAAGCATCGCTCCGGTCACACCCCAACGAGCCAAGGAGGTCTACGTTCAGCTGGCCAAGACCGTCAAGGGCGTGCTGTACTCGATGGTCGTTGTCCCGGTCTCCCAGGGTATCCTAGCCATGATCGGCTTTGCCCTATTTGGGCTCCCGTCTCCTTTATTTTGGGGGACGATGCTCATCTTCGGTGCCATGATTCCCGGCATCGGCTCCCCCCCTCGTCTGGATACCTTGTGCAACCTACATTTTATTTGCGAACTCCTTTTGGCAAGGCTTGGGTATGTTCCTCTATGGAACCTTCATCATCAGCGTGTCGGACAATATCATCAAGCCCATCTTGCTACGGGAAACGGCGCAGATTCATCCACTACTGGCCTTTTTTGCCATTTTAGGGGGGGTCCTTACTTTTGGTCCGGTAGGCTTTCTCATTGGGCCCGTCATCCTCTCCCTGATGCTCTCCGTCGTCCGAATCTACCGAGCCGACGTCCTTCGAGAAAGCGACGCATCGACCGAGTCCGCTGCGGTCTCTCCTTAGAACTCTTAGAAATAAAGGCTGCTTGGGTAAGAAGTTCCAGAGTGATACCCTAGTGGAGTAAGCAATCGTCTCTTTTCTATAAATCGAATCCAATTTAGGCAACAACTCAACCGTTTGGAGCATCCAGACCTTTGGATAGGGGGAGAAGACGCCATGAAAAAAAACCGGCGCATTGGCAAGAAGCAACTCCAACCCGAGTCTCTCATGATGAGCTATGGATACGACCCCTTCCTTTCTGAAGGAGCCATCAAATCTCCCATATTCCAAACGTCAACGTTCGTATTCCGGAATGCGGAGGAAGGGAAAGCTTACTTCGAACTGGCGTACGGTTTGCGCGAAAAGAAGCCTTCGGAGGAGCTCGGGCTCATCTACAGTCGTCTGAACAACCCGGATCTCGAGATTTTGGAAGACCGACTGGCGCTGTGGGATGAAGCCGAGGCCTGCACAGTATTCTCGAGCGGTATGGCCGCCATCGCCACGACGCTTTTCGCTCTCGCTCGCCCTGGAGACGCGATCCTCCACAGTGACCCGCTATACGGCGGCACCGAATATCTGCTTCGCCACATTCTTCCCCAATTCAACGTCGAGACCATCGGTTTTCGTGCCGGTGAGGGGGAAAAGGTAATGAGCGAGGCCGTCGAACCGGGCCAAAGCCTCGGGACGACTCGCGGCGATTTTCATCGAGACTCCCGCCAATCCCACCAATGACCTGGTCGACATCGAGGCTTGTGCCAGGATCGCCAAGGAGCACGGCCGGTCCGACCGACCCACACCCGTGATCGTCGACAACACGTTCTTGGGACCGGTCTGGCAGCAACCTTTGAAACACGGCGCCGACCTGGTGATCTACTCGGCCACTAAGTTCATTGGAGGCCATAGCGACGTCATTGCCGGCGCTTGCCTGGGATCGACAGAGCTCATGACTCTCGTTCGTGTTCTGCGGACGTTCCTGGGTACCATGAGCACGCCTCTGACGGGCTGGATGCTGATGAGGAGTCTCGAGACACTCAAAATCCGTATGACCACACAAATGAAAAATGCTCGCTATGTCGCGGACTTCCTCGTCGATCATCCCAAGGTCCAACAAGTCAGTTATCTCGGGCACATTCGGGAGAACCACCCTCAGTACGAGCTCTACCGCAAGCAGTGTTTGGGCCCGGGCTCCGTGGTCTCTTTCGAGGTCACGGGAGGCGAACCGGAGTGCTTTCGTATCCTCGACAACCTGAAGCTCATCAAGCTCGCGGTCAGCCTGGGCGGCACGGAGTCCCTCGCCGAGCACCCGGCGACGATGACTCACTCCGACGTGTCTCCCGAGGATCAAGCCGCCATGGGAATCACTCCCGCTTTGATTCGTTTATCGGTTGGAGTGGAGCACCCCGAAGATTTGGTCGCGGACCTGGAGGAAGCGCTCAAAAAGGTGTGAGGTAGAGAAGGCAGAAGTCAGAAGACAGAAGACAGAATTCAGAAGGGAGCAGGAAGACGGCGTCCGCCGTCGTCATCAGGATTTAATTAGTCCGGACCGGGTCTCCATTGTTCTTTTTCCGCCGTTTAAGGTAAAATCCGCCTCTTTGAACGGGCAGTTGTTCCGGGATTTGCTCTTTTCTGTAACTCCCACGCCCGATTGGACCAACAACGATGATCCGGTTTTTCATAGAAAAGGTATCCAATCAGCCGGGACTCTTTCTCCTTGCGCGAGGAATCCTGGAAGGTAACTTTAAAGCCATCCATCGAGCGATTCGTGGGCAGCTTTCGGCAAAACAGGGCCACAAGGTTCTAGATGTCGCTTGCGGCCCGGGGGCTTTCTCGGTGCTATTCGAGCCCGAAGGCTATTACGGCGTGGACTTGAACGAAAAATACATCGCCTACGCTCAACGTCGCTATCAAGGCTCTTTTGGCGTCATGGACGCGCGCCAACTCGACTTCGCGGATGCCAGCTTCGATGACGCTCTCGTCTTTGGCCTCCTCCACCATCTCAATGACGAAGACGCTCAGGCGGTCATCGAAGGCTTGGTGCGGGTCCTCAAACCGGGTGGGAGAGCGCTCGTGATCGAAGATATCCCGACGGAGTCTCGACTGAACTTGATTGGACACTTGTTGCACTGGGTGGAGAATGGACACTTCATTCGCCCCGCCGACCAGTATCGAGATCTCTTGAGCTCGCGACTACGCCTAAAAGAAGACCAGATCTTTCGCAGCGGAATCTGCGACTACTACATGGCCAGCCTCATCAGAGAAGAAGAATCCGGACCGTCCACTTAGAGTGAGGTTTGATCGGACTCATGAGATCGGAGCCCTAAGGGCCGCTCTGCTCCTTCTCACAGCCGCCGTCGTCCTCCTACTCGCCTACCAGACGCCGGGAGACATCTTTTTAGCCTTTGGGCCGAATGACTACCCCTATGTGGCCGGCTTTCGAGAAGATTTCGAGATCGATGAGCCGACCTTCATCCACTGGTCCGGGGCCCGAGGACGAGTTCAGCTCCCCTTTGTATTCCCGAGCGGCCCCTTCGACCTGAGTATTCGGTACAAACGTCACGTCGCCGTCCCGGCTGAGATCCGAGTCTTCGTCGGTGACGAGCTCGTTGACCGTTTCGAAGCACCCCAAGGAGACTTCACGCTTCGCACCATTCGAGTGCGACCGGAACCCTCGACCCTGGGCTCCAGTAGAGATTGTTTTTCTGGCACGTTCCCAAGACCCGCGACCTCTCGGATTGGCACTCGATTGGCTCCAGGTCGTCCCGAAACGTCCGGTTCTACCGACGGTTGTCCCCTTTCTCTATCTCCTCGGATTTATTGCCGGACTCTACGTTTTTCCGCGACTGATCGGGTTTTCTGGGCGAGCAGCTCTAAGGTTCGGTCTCGCGGGAATCTTGGTCATTGCGCTCTGGGTCGGCTTCGATAAGCTGGCGCCGCTCCATGCGGCAACCGCGCTCGGGATGAGATATCACTTTGCGGCCTTGATCGTCGCCTTTGTCGCCAACCTACTTCGACGGAACGAAAACTCTGCCTTCTCGAGACCCGAAGCTCGTTGGGCCCTGCTCGCTTTTTACCTCGGCACCTTGATCCGTCTCGTGGCTCTGTTTCACTCGGAGTTTTACTACCCCGATGTCCGCACCCATTCCAAATTCGTGTCCCTCATTTGGACGGAGGGCCTGGGTGGATTCCTTTCCGACCACATCGCGCACCAGCACCGGCACCTGCTTGGACTCCAATACGTGGGAGACCGTTGGCTTGCATTCCCCTACCCGCCCCTGCTTTACCTCACCATTTACCCATTGAGTCTGCTGCGCTTACCCGTGGACGAATGGATGAAGCTCGTTCCGGCGATCCTCATCGGCATCGAAAGCCTCGTGGTCTTCGTTATAGCCTTCCGATTGGGAGCTTCGGCTCGAGCGTCCGCCGCCGCAACTTGGTTTCACGCCTTTGCCCCGCTCGTCGCATTTAGGTTGACGGTAGCGTCGTACGCGGCCATGTTCGGACATTTCTGGGATCTGCTGGTGGCCCTTTATCTAATCTGTTTCTTCCCCAAGCTGGACCGTTTCTGGGTGGGGATGGGTTTAGCCGGCCTCGTGTCCGTTTCGTTGCTTTCCTACGCCGGAAGCGCATTGGTGCTGGGGCTGTTCATACCGGCGTTCTCGGTTGCGATTTTGCTGCAGCGAAACAACGGAAACTTGCCGGGCCTCGCTCTCCGGGCCGCGTTTTGGGCGCTCGTAGGTGCCCTCGCTGCAATTGCCCTCTACTACATCCAATACATCCCCGAGTTGGCTCCCGGCTGGCTCGGCGGAACCGAAACGTCAGCGGCGGAGCCGAGCGAGCTCATCCAACTTCGGGTGACGCCTCTGGCAGCGCTGGGTATGGCGGCCTATCGTGTTTATCGCTTCTACGGTCCTCTATACGGACTCCTAATCTTCTTTGCCCTGCCGTTCGTGAGACGAAAGCTCTCCCATCGGCTCGTGTTTCCTCTTGCCTTCGGAGCTCTGGCAGCGTTTTTAGGTCTGAATTTTCTCCGTTCCGGACTCGGAGAAACGCATATCTTCCAGTTCACGAAAGATGACCTGGTTCTGCTTCCTCTAGCAGTGATTGTCTATGGAGTGCTGGTCGACACCCTGGCTCTCCGAAGCCGCTGGGGAAAGGCCGTTGCTACGGCTCTTCTTGCGGGATGGATAGCCTGGGGAACCGTCGAGCTCGTGCGCGACGTGCGGGTCCGTTTCCGGCGCTTGGACTATCCGCCCGCGTCGGCGTACCTGTCGAAAGAATTCAAGAGTTTCATGTCTGACCCCTATGCCGGTTTGCAGATGATGCCTTGATTCTTTTTGCCGTCCATGCTGACGGTGAGTGGTGTGGGAAAGCGCAAGTGGCGCACGCAGCCGTTCTCGGCCAATGCCGGCTGGGCGGCAAGCCATTCCCAATCGACAAAACCCTCTCCGACCTCAGGATTCACGGTGAAATAGCCAACTCGGCAGGACGTGAGATTCTGAAAAAAGTGTGTTCCCTGGGAAGGGGTCACCCGAAAATCCCTAAAGCCGGTCTCGACAATCACTCGAACCCCGGCGATTTGATCCCACGTCACCGGGATGCCGAGAAAAGGATCGCTCGAACCCCATCGGCCGACCCCAATGAGCAGATAGGGAATTCCCTCGACCGCGAGGTCGTTGTTGAAACGGGCAACGGCGGTTGCCACGTCTCGACTCTGGAGTCGATCGAAACGGTGGAAATCCACCACCACGATGTCTCGTAACGCCGGTAATCTTCCCGTGTCCCAGCACGGTCGAGCTTCGACAAAGGAGCTGAGACGGATCGACTTCGCCGAGCTCCAGTTCCTCGACCTCTCGCGAGAGCGCCAGGGGACGGATTTGGAGGAATCCGAAGTTCTGGGCGGCGTCGTCGCCTTTCAGATTCACGGCGAACTCGAGCTCGACCGGCCCCTGCGTGCCGTGCTCCCCGATCTTCAACAACAGATCGAGAATCTCGGCCAAGGGAAACCGCCCGTACTTGAGAACCGGTGCGAAATTGACGAGGCGCACGCCCGGCCTAGAAAGCCCGTCATAGATGGCGTCGTTTTCGGGCGAGTAGGTCGCACCGACCGCGGCGAGCGTTCCATCCTCCTCCGCCGCTTCAAGTCCCAGTTGAACCAGCTCGACCCCGCCGTGGCCGTCGAGGTTCAAGCTCCCATCCTTGAGCTCCAGAGCGTAAAAATTGCGTTGCGAGTTTTGGAGAACGTCCTTGACCGAAGAGAACTGGACCAAGTGGCGCGGGTACTTGGGACAAAAGCGGATGCAAGTTTCCCCTTCACAAACCGTTTTTCCCAGCCCGAGCGCAACGGCTGCGACCCCGTCTTCGCTCGTCATCGGAGCGGTGGGATAAAAATTGTAGGACCTCGCGACACCGGCAAAATCAGGATAGAACCGGTCCCCGTGGATCGATCCCACCAGTTTCTGCACGATGACCGCCATCTTTTCTTCTTCCAGGCGGTAGGGCGTGGCCCGTCAGATAGGCCTTGGCGTGAACCGAAAACGTGGATGCGTAAACGCGCTTGATGGCGTCGATGAGCTGCTCGAGGCGCACATCCCCTTCCTGGTCGTGGTTCGGCAACATATACGTTTCGTAGATGCCGGCAAACGGCTGATACTGTGAGTCCTCGAGCAGGCTAGAGGAGCGAACGGCCAGAGGGTAGTGGATGAGCTCCAGAAACGATGACAGGTCCTGGCGAATATCCTCCGGAAAGGGCGCCGCCAGGAAGCGTTCTTGTATCTCAGCGTCGTCGCCGGTCCCGATTGCAAAGTCGCGGAGATCATTGTCGTCCAGGAATCGGTCGAATGCATCGGTTCCAATGACTACCGACGGTGGAACGGCGATATTGACACCCGGGAAGTGGCGATCTACTCCGTACTCGTTGAGCAATACGTTGATGAACGCAAGCCCCCTCGCCTTTCCACCCAACGAGCCGCCGCCGATCCGCGTGAAACTGCTGCTCGCATCGAAAGTCGCGCGATCGAAATCGGCGACCATGCCCCGATTCCGATCTCTCCTGTACTGGTGGAGCGAACTGATGAGATCTTGCCGGAGATCCTCCAGTGTGGGATAGTCCGACACCTGACGCGGTCGAAGCCGGTGAGCGAGAGAAAACTCGGTCCTCATCTTGAGCCAGTTCGAGAAGTGGTGCCTCTCGGCGTGATACCCGATACTTTCCAAGGGAACTGTATGGAGCTGATGCTCCAGGCTCTTCAAGTCGCAGGCACGCCCGACATCGTCCACCCCCGGCATGCGGAACACGAAATCGCCGAAACCGAAGCTCTCGACCATGAACTTCCGGAGCTGATTCAGCAAAACGGGCGAGCCCTTGAGGAGGAAGGACGCTCCCACCTGGCGGGCGAGTTTTTCGTTCCTCGGGTGGCTCGACTGGAGCATCATCGGCAAGTCGGGTCGGACATTCCGGACGGCAGTAGCGAATTTTACCCCCGCCTCATTGTCCAGCCGTCCCTCCCGCGGAAACTCGATGTCCGAGATGATCCCGAGCGTCTCGTCGGGATAGGTATTGAAATAGTGCCAGGCTTCCTCGTAACTGCTACAGAGCAGAATCTTGGGCCGAGCCCGGATCCGCATGATCTTGTGGGCGAGATTGATCCCTTCGGGTAGCAAGCCGTGTGCAGTGCTTCATGAGCTCGGTGTAAATCATCGGCAAAAACGACGAATAGAAACGTATGTTGTCCTCGATGACGATGATGGTCTGAACGCCAACCATGCCCGTGTCGTGGGAGACGTTCATCTTGTCTTCGATGTACTTCACGATGGCGAGAAGAATGCGCACGTCTCCCTGCCACAGGAAGATCTTGTCGATATCGGAAACGTCGTGCTTGTTGACGAAATCGGTGAGGTCGCGGTTGTCGTATCCCAGAAGGATGCTCGGTACGTTCAGGCCCTCTTCGCGCAACTTCCGCGCCAGGTCGAGCACGCTCATATCCCCCAGATGCATGGAGGAGATAATCAGATTGTAGCGGCTTTGTTCTCGAGCGAGGGCAAGAGCCTCTTCTCCCGAGGAGACGCTGGTCAGATCCAGGCGTGTAGTGGAGATCGAGCTCGAGGAACTCGTCCAGGAACAGCTCGTGGAGCTTTCCATCCTCCGAAAGAATGAAGGAATCATAAAGGCTCGCGACCAGGATGATGTCCTGGACTCGATGCCGCATCAAATCCTGGAAACCGTGGAATCGCTCCAAACGCGACCACGGGGCCTTGTTGGGCAGTTGGATCTCCGGCACGGTGGCTTTCTCCCCCAAAAAGTAAGAGCGGGGCGGAAACACTCCACCCCGCTCCTAATTCTACTATGAGAGAGAAACCGTTATGGGGTTAAACGGCTCCCTGGTCCATCATCGCATCGGCAACCTTGAGGAAGCCGGCGATGTTGGCGCCATTCACGTAGTTCCCCTTGCAATCGAAACGCTCGGAAGCGTCGACACAGGCCTGGTGGATGCTCTTCATGATGTTGTGGAGCCGCTGATCGACTTCTTCACGGGTCCAGGAGAGCCGCAGGCTGTTCTGGGACATCTCGAGCCCGGAGACCGCTACGCCGCCCGCATTGGCTGCTTTGCCGGGGCCATAGAGGATCTTGGATTCGATGTACTGGGTGATGGCACCGGGTACGCTCGGCATGTTGGCGCCTTCGGAGACCACGTAAACGCCGTTCTTCAGCAGGTTGGCAGCGTCCTTTTCGTTGATCTCGTTCTGGGTGGCACTCGGGAAGGCGCAATCGGCCTTGTGATCCCACAACGGGTTGAAGTCTTGGCTGGGATCCACCGGGGTGTAGGTCGCACTGCTGAATTTCTCGGCGTATTCCTTGATGCGTCCGCGGCGAACGTTCTTCAGATCCATCACGTAGGCCAGCTTGTCGCGATCGACGCCCGCCTCGTCGTAGATATATCCGCCGGAATCGGAAAGGGTCACCACCTTGCCACCGAGGTCGAGGACCTTTTCGGTGGTGTACTGGGAGACGTTTCCGCTGCCGGAGACCAAGCAGGTCTTGCCTTCCAAGGACTCATTCCGCGTGGCGAGCATCTCGGCGGCAAAATAGACCGCACCGTAGCCGGTGGCCTCGGGCCGGATCAAGGAGCCGCCCCAGTTGATACCTTTGCCGGTGAGAACGCCGGTGAACTCGTTCCGGATACGCTTGTACTGACCAAAGAGGAAACCGATCTCTCGGCCGCCCACGCCGATGTCGCCGGCGGGAACGTCCGTGTTGGGGCCGATGTGACGGCTGAGCTCCGTCATGAAGCTCTGGCAGAACCGCATGACCTCATTGTCACTCTTTCCCTTGGGATCGAAATCGGAACCGCCCTTGCCGCCGCCCATAGGCAGAGTGGTGAGGGCGTTCTTGAAAACCTGCTCAAAAGCAAGGAACTTGAGGATGCCCAAGTTCACCGAAGGATGAAAGCGGAGGCCGCCCTTGTACGGTCCGATGGCACTGTTGGCCTCGATGCGGAAACCGCGGTTGACCTGAATGTTCCCCTGATCGTCCACCCAGGGAACCCGGAACATCATGACGCGCTCGGGCTCGATAATCCGCTCGAGAACCTTGGCGTTGCGATACTCGGGGTGCTTTTCCATAACAACGGCGAGCGACTCGGTCACTTCCTCAACCGCCTGGTGAAACTCGGCCTCGGCCGGATTCTTGGCCTTGACCCATCCCATAATCTCGGACACGTAATCAGACATCTGCGAAATCCTCCTTGTAAGGTATTGCATGTAGAAACTTCATATGAAGGATTCTACGGACTCGTCATCCAAGTTGGTATTCGTATTAATACGTAGATGGTGGAAAAAGAGTCGGTCTCGGGCTTCCGCCTCCGCACAAGGCTACGGCGGACAAGCGGGCTGGGGTTATAGATCGATTAACCGGTTGCGGATGCAATATTTGACGATATCGGCGACGTTGCGGGCGTCCAGCTTGCGCATGATGGCTGCGCGGTGGGCTTCCGCCGTCCGGGCACTGATATCCAAAACGGCGGCCGCTTCTTTGGTCGAGTATCCGTCTGCTAGAAGGACGGCTATCTCACGCTCCCGCGGGGTCATGATTCCACCCGGTTTCTGACGTTTGACCACAGCGTTCACGTATTCGACCACCAGATCTTCACCTTGCGGACCGGCCAAATAGTAGTCACCTCGAACCGCATGCCGTATGGCCTTCAGCAGATCATCGACGGAGCAATCTTTGTGAAGGTAGGCCCTCCCCCCCACTTCGAACGCTTGCCGCAAATAGGCCTCGTTGTGGTGGTCGGTGAGAAACACGATCTGCGTCTTGGAAGAGGAATTACCGATCCGCCGGGCGACTTCGATACCATCCATCGCCGGCATGACGATATCCAGCAACAGGACGTCGGGTCCGGTAACCAAAACACCTTCGACCGCTTCCTTCCCGTTTGCCGCTTCCCCGGCAATCTTCACCATCGGATAAGGCTCGAGAAGAGCGATGAGTCCCTTGCGAAAAAGCTGATGGTCATCCGCCACCAAGACGCTGATCACTTCACCCATAGATACTTGGTTTATATCACTTTAGGCATAATCAGGCACATTTAGGGAGATGGCTTGCGAATCCGCCCCCGGGGCATCTATCATCTGTTCATGTCTTTGCAATTGGCCGTTCTAGCCGCTTTGGTTGTCGCGGGCCCGGCTCGGCAAGAGGATGCTGAGGAACTTCTGCGGCGCGTCGTCGAAAACCAGGCCGTGAACCAAGAGCTCCAACGCCAGTACACATACACGGAGACGGTAGCCACGCAATTTCTCCGTAAAGACGGAACCATTTCCAACGCAAAGTCTGAGACCTTCCAGGTCATGCCTGCCCCCGGCGGAGAATACCGAAAGTTGATTGGCAAGAACGGCCGTTCCCTATCCGACAAAGACCGGAAAAAAGAAGAAGAGAAATTTGAGAAATACATTGAAAAACAGCTCGAGTTGTCAGCCGAAGAGGTTTCCCAAAAAAACGAGAACCTATCGCGGCGCGTGGGACGGTTCGAGACTCGGATTCGAGAAGCCCTAGAGGTCTTTGATTTCGAGTCCCTTCCAGACGAGGATTTCCGCGGATCGCGCGTCCGCGCGTTCCAATTCACTCCCAAGCAAGGGTATAAACCCAAGTCGCGGGCTACGAAGATCCTCCACCGTACCGAGGGAACCCTCTGGGTTCGACCCCGAGAAGAATCAGATTGTCAAGCTCCACATTCGCTTCCGGGAAGATATGAAGTTTCTGGCAGGTCTTTTCGGGCGCATTTCCAAGGGGACGGAGGCCGTCGCTGAGCAACGGTCCGTAGGCGACGAAATCTGGGTTCTCGACAACATCGACGTGACCCTGCGCGGCCGGTTCTACTTCCTCAAGAGATACAACCGTCGCCTGAAATTCGCCTACTCGGACTACCGGAAGTACACGGTCAGCACCGAGGAAGTGATTGCGCCTCTCAAGGCTCCTCAATAGGCTGCAAACCGAGCCCGAGCCCGAAAAGTGCGTATGAATTGATGCCTCTGGAGCTCTCCCGCGAGATATAATCAGTGTCTTTCATCAATTATGGCGGGTAATGATCGAGTGAATCACGAGATTCGAGTCATCGGGATCGAAGGACTCCCGGAAATCACGCCGGAGAGTGATCTGGTCGCTCTAGTTCTAGAAGCCTGCGGAAAGCGGGATCTTTCGCTGCAGAACGGGGACATTCTCGTTTTCACTCAAAAAGTGGTCTCCAAAGCGGAAGGGCGCCTGATACGCCTCGACGACGTGAAGCCTTCGCCGCTGGCGGAACACTTCGGTCAAGAAGCAGGTAAGGACCCACGCTCCGTAGAAGTGGTTTTGTCCGAGGCACGTCGGATTGTCAAAATGGATCGAGGTATTCTGATAGCAGAAACACGTCATGGTCTCGTTTGCGCACAGGCCGGAGTGGATGCCTCGAACGTGCCGGATCCCAACACCGTAGCCCTGCTGCCGGAAAATCCCGATGAATCCGCGGCGGCACTCCGGCGGGCGATCCATGAGCGGACCGGGGCGGAAATCGCGGTCATCTTGACGGACACGTTCGGCAGACCGTGGCGCGAGGGATTGACCAATGTGGCCATTGGAGTTGACGGGATGGCCCCGCTCCTCGACTACAGGGGTGAGCACGATCCCCATGGGCGACCGCTCATCGCAACCCTTATCGCGGTTGCCGACGAGCTCGCTTCCGCCGCCGAGTTAGTGATGGGCAAGCTCGACCGGATTCCAGTAGCCCTCATTCGAGGCTACCGCTACGCAAGCGGGGATGGAACGGCGCGAGATCTCATCCGGCCGGCGGAAAAGGACTTGTTCCGATGAAACTAGTGCCCTGTGTCAGTAATTCGTCACCTAAATCTCGGCCCCTTTTGCGCGCTGGTTTCGTTGTGCCTCCTCGAAATATCGGGATATGCCTTCGTCGGCACGCCTCGACAGCACACAAAATGACCTCGAGCTTTAGGCAACGATCTACTGATACAGGACACTAGGAGGACGGATTTGAAGATTGGAATACTCGGTGGAACCGGCAAAGAAGCCAGGGGACTGGCTCTTCGTTGGGCCCGGGCCGGCAACGAGATTTTCATTGGCTCCCGCGACGGCGAGAAAGGGGCTCGAATCGCAGAAAAAGTCAATGCTGCGCTCGGCGCAACTTTCGCCCAGGGGCTCGAAAATCACGAAGCGGCGGCTCGAGCCGATGTTGTAGTCTCGACACTCCCCTACCAGGGACAAAACGAGACCCTAAAAAGTCTCAAAGTGCACCTCCAAGGAAAGCTGGTTCTCGTGGCCGCGTTGATATGGCCTCCAGGAACGCTCGAGCGGCACGCAGCCGCTGAAGAGGCGCAAGAGATTCTCGGTGACGGGAGCCGCGTCGTAGCCGCCTTTCAGACCGTCTCCGCCGTCGGGTTGCGGAACCTTGATGAGGATCTCGACGAGCACGTTCTGGTCTGTGGGGATGACGGCGAAGCCCGCCGGGACGCCATCGGAGTCATCGAAAGTGCCGGACTGGTCGGCATCGACGCGGGTCCACTCCGCCATGCACGAATCGTTGAGGCCATGACGGGAATCCTCATCCACGTCAACAAAACCTACGGCGTCAAGTCTTCCGGCTTGCGAATCACCGGAATCGACTCTCCCCCGAGCCCTTGAAATTGAAGAAACCGCCCTGGAAATCGATCCGCGCCATCGTCGCTCCCCTATTCACAATTGGCATCTTTTTTTTCATCTTCCAAAAGGTGCCCTTCGATTGGTTTCGAGACGCGCTTGCCGGAGCGGACTACGCGCACTTTTTCGCCACACTGCTCCCCTTTTCGGTCTTGTACTTTGCGCTCGACACTCTCGTGCTCCTCGCCGTGATGCGTTGGTTTCACGGCCCCATCCGCTTCACGGACCTGTTACCGGTCCGAGCCGTCCACTACTTGATTTCCGTGGTCAATCACAAACTCTCACAAGGCGCAATGGTGGTCTATTTGAGTCGCCGACTCGGCGCTCCCATTCTCGAGATCGCGAGCACCATCCTATTCCTCGATTTGCTACAAAAGACCCATCTTGTGATGTGGGCCACCGTGGGGATGTTTCTCCTCATAGGACAGGTGCCCACACAGCTTTTCTGGGTGCCCCTGGCGGTGGCTGTTTGTTGGGGAGTGTTTTTGCTCTACATGAGAGGTGGCCTACGTTCGCTGGGGCGTTTCGGCAAGCCACCTGATTGGCGGCTGCTCCGGACATTCCGCATCTCTCCGTTGAAACGATATATCCAAGTGCTCCTCCTCAAGGCACCACTCCTCGTGGTCTCGGCCGCCGTGCATTCCGTGGCTCTCCGAAGTTTTGGAATCGAGATATCTTTCATGAGTCTTCTGGCAACTTTACCGATCATCTTTCTAGCAGGCTCCCTACCTATCACGGTGGCACACCTGGGAACAACCCAAGCTGCCTGGATCTATTTTCACGGCGAGGCTGCCGCAGCCCCGTCGTTACTGGCCTACAGCTTGGCCGCTCACCTTACATTTATGCTGGGTAACGCTGCTCTGGGAATAGTTTTTCTCCCGAGAGCCTATCGCGAGCTTCTGGTGGGAACCGAATTAGCGGAGGCCGAGGCCTAAGGGTCCAGCCAAAAATAGGTTCCCTTTTTCGGGTGGAGAGGCACCCCTACAACTCGCGTTCTGGTAGTCCCGAACGAGTCTTCGAGGAGGGGGGGGCGCCCGGCCGGCAAGGCGCGAGGAGTGAAGAATATCTGGATATTTGAGCTTCGAGCAACGCAGCCAGGCGGGATGGATTGGCGGCCCAAAATGGGGCGTTATTCTTGGCTGGGCCCTAAGCCCCTCACCTGTCAGTGTTGTGGCTCGAATAACCAGGGTTGAGTCTTGCCTTGGTCGCGCAACCGCGTTTGCTGGTCGTAGCTGAAATTCAGCAAATCAAGCGTCAGAGTGCTCATAACGACCTTTTGGATGAGCTGACGTTCCTCCGATGTGTTGCCGATGAACACCAAACCCAATCCCGCTGGGATGACCTTTTTCTTGCCCTTAATTTCCCCGCTTCGCCTGGCCACAATCGCCTGCAGGGGCATCGTTTCACTCCCGGGAATGTCGAGCTCGATGTGTAGCTTTTCGCCCTTCTCGAGGATGAGGTCTGTGGCAACGAATGCCCCGGCGTTGTTCAGATCGACCAATGTTCCGATCTCGAGTCGCCCCGGAGCGAGAAGGCGTACCGTGATGATTCCTTCCGGGGATACTCGCGGCGCCCTCCGACGTTCCATAAAGCCTCCTCGTTCCTAACGTTCCGAGTAGTAATATGCAAAAGACATACCCGATCGGGCAACGAGGGCAGGCCTGCATTCCGTTGAAGACAGTGTGGTTGTTCCGCCGTAGCCGATGGAACCCGTGGTACATTCCCCTCAAAAATCCAGAAAATCCCACAGATCAAGTCACAGGCAAAGCTTGAGAAATCTCACAAATTGGATGGGAAACCTAAGGTTCAAGATTGCCGAGTTGAACCCTCACTTCTCTGGGGCGTGTGAAAAGAGGGAGTTGCCCAGGAAGCGTGGAAATGCCTGTGGCGGTCAGGGAGAGCCCTGTCACACCGACTTCCCGCGACGGGAACAGGCGAAGTAGAGCGTAGGCCGAGGACTGCAAATCTCCGGCACTTTGAGCGGCTCGCGGCATGAGGGTGTATCTCTCCAGCGTCACACCGTCTCGATAAGCCAAATTAAGCTCGAGACCTCGCGCGCCCGCACCGCCATCTCTGAGCCTTTTGGAGGCCCGACGGCAGAGAATTTCGATCGCCTTATCGAGTCGGCTGCCTACTCGAGAGCGGTCGTTACGCCCCTCGATTCCACGCACGAGACGAAGAAGCTTCCCGCATTCAGGACCAAGCAGAGCACGAGCCTCCTCCGGCGGAAGCTCGGCCAAGTCACCCAGCGTTCTCATGCCCTTGCGTCGCAAGCTCTCCGTCTGAGCGGGTCGTAGCTCGTCTAGTTCTTCCAAGGATATGGAGGAAATAAACGATTGCTCGTAACCTGGAAGCAACAGCAGCAGCCCCCGGGGCCGAGCGAGACGAGAGGCAATGCGAGCCGCCAGTCTGGTCCTGGCAACGCCGATGGAGGCTTCGTTCAGAGTCGAAGACCGAATGTCTTTCCGGAGCGTCTCCAGCCACTCGAGCGTCGACTGGACTCGACCGTTCGAGTTGGTGACCAAAACCGCCTCATCCGCCGATGGGCGCTCCCACCCCTTGCCGTGCTTTTCCAGGCTGTCTAGGAATCGCGAGGTCTCGGTGATGGCGTCCTCGATGCTTTGGCCGTGTCGCCTGGAATACTCGTCCAGCGTGACATGAACGACGAGTCTGCTCCCCCGCTTCAGATTCATACTCATAAAATCCTGAAGACGACGGCGAGTCATCGAGCCGTCCTCCAATTCCCTTCTGTCTTCTGACTTCTGACTTCTGTCTTCTGACTTCTCTCAATGCACCTTGGATTTTCCCCATCCCACGTTCGAGTAGGCATCCTGGTAGATTCGAAGATTCTCCTGAAGCGCCGCTGCGAGCGCTGGAACGAGCTGAACCGGTACGACAACCTTGAGCTTAACGGGAGCTTTCACGATCTGCGTCGAGCCTTCAGGAGCTTTAGAGAGCTCGTTTTCCGACAGCGGACCCATCTCGCAAAAACTCAAAGTAAAATCGAACGGCGTGTGACTGACGGCGCAAAAATTGGCGTAGGTTCGTTCCACCGGTTCGCTTTCGTCGGGAACGACCGTAAAGTTGATCGATTTTTTCGTTTCCATCATTTTCTCCGCATAGGTATCGGCTTGTTGTCTTTTTTGGGGGATGGCCTGTTCGTTCGTTAGTACTTTCGAAGCATCCCAACGACGACTCCCTGCACCTCGACATTTTCTTCTTTTGCCAGAATCGGCCGCATCGTCGGATGGGCGGGTTGAAGTCGGATCTCACCTTTCTCGCGATAGTATTTTTTTAATGTCGCACTCTCTCCTTCGAGCAACGCCACCACCATCTCGCCGTTTCTCGCCTCGCTCCGGTTCTCCACAATCACATAGTCCCCATCACGGATCTGCTCGTCGATCATCGATTCGCCCTTAACTTTGAGAACGTAGACGTCTCGACGACCGATCATGTCTTCCGGGATGGCAACCATCTCATTGGCACGGACCGCCTCGATGGGTTGCCCGGCAGAGATGAGTCCGATAAGAGGCACGTCACGCGCCTCCGGACTCGGTTGAGCCGGGACGACCTCGATGGCTCGTGCTCGGTTCCAATGCCTTCGAATGAGCCCTTTTTCCTCGAGATGGACCAGATGCTTATGAATGGTCGATATGGAGTTCAGGTTGAAATGGCGGCTTATCTCGATCAGGCTAGGCGCATACCCCTTCTTGGCCAAGAAATCCTGAATGTAATCGAAAATTTCCTTTTGCCGCTTTGTTAATATCATACTATTTTCTCCTGACTTTCTTTATATGTTTTAACGAACAAAAATAGAAAAAGCAAGAGAAATTTCAAGTATGTATTTTTGTGCTATAGATGGTCAGAAGGTATGGAGGTTCAGTTTTGACGAATGAACTAGCTAAGAAAGAGTGCGTCCCGTGCCGGGTGAAGTTCCTCCCTTAAAGGGGTCTGAACTAAAGACAATTCACGAAAAACTCGACGGCGGCTGGCAGGTGGTCGAGGACCATCATCTCGAGAAAGAATTTATTTTCAAAGACTTCCGACAAGCCCTCGACTTCACCAACAAAGTGGGCGAGCTAGCGGAGGCCCAAGGACACCACCCCGATATCCACCTGAGCTGGGGCAAGGTTCGAATCACGATATGGACTCATAAAATCGATGGGCTAACGGAAAGTGATTTCATTCTGGCCGCGAAGCTGAATGAAGTCAGGTGATGTGAACCAGGATATTTCGAGCCCCGGCGTGATGTCGATGCTCCCAGAGGTAGATTCCCTGCCACGTCCCCAAGCCCAGGCGACCGTCTACGATGGGAATTCCCAAGCTGGTCGCCGTGAGGACCGACTTGATATGAGATGGCATGTCGTCGGGTCCCTCCGCGGTGTGAGTGTAGAGTGAATCTCGTTCCTTCACCAAGCGGTTCAACCAGTTCTCGAGGTCACGCCGAGCCGAGGGATCGGCGTTCTCTTGAATGATAAGGCTGGCCGAGGTGTGCTGTACGAATACCGTACATAAACCCTCTTGAATCTCAGCCTCCCGAACGACTTCCGTTACTTCTTTCGTGAAATCATGGAGGCCTTGCCCCCGTGTCTCGACACGTATTCGCCTTAACATAACAAGTGGATTTTACCCTAAGCCTAAGACAGGGACAGGTCCCCTTTTTTGGGGGAAGTCATTTTGCACCAAAAAACGGACCAGTCCCTTTAGATGGAAGTGAAAAGGAAACGAATGACTTCGAGCACCGATCCGAGAGGAGTTTCTTCCGAGCGACGAGCTCCGGGCAACATGGAGATTCCAGTGGGCATCGGGCCGGCCGCGATGGGTTTGCCGGCCGCCGCGGCCGCCGCTTCCTCAGCCTGGAGTTTCCGCCCGTAGGCCACCCCCCCGGACGCCACGAAAGCGGCGATCTTCCCCAGCTCGTCGCAATCGAGCCACACGCCGTGATCGTGACACTCATCGATGATGACGCCGCTGTAACGACCGAAATTCCGCCGATGCATGTGCCGGCTGCAGTCGGGACACTTCAGATAAACGACTTTCTCGGGCTGTAAGCGCGCACGTGCGGGCTGTCCCGGGGAGTCGCCACGACGGTACTCACTCTTTTCGCGCTGCGCCTGCTGGTTGACGATCCGATCGAACGCCGACACTCCGACCCACATTCCCGAGCAGGCCGGGCACTCATCGATGGTGAATTCCCCTACTTTTCGGTTCACGAGGCGTGATTTCGAGCAACGCGGACAACCGAGCTTTCCCGTCTTTGCATCGAGTTGCCCCGCTTGAATCGTCTGTCCGCAGCTCGAGCAAAAATGGCTACCCTTCGTGATACGGTGCATACAGAAGGGACAGACGAGGCTGAGATTGGCGGAGTCTCGGTCCGGAACGGCTCCACAATATTTGCACGGCTCGATGGAGGCCGGAGGCCGTGGCCCGCCGCAAGCGGCACAGTGATGAATCTCCGGTGTGTGGGAACGAACGCGGGGCACCGTTAAGATATGGTTACAGACACAGCGCAATTTCTGCCCGACACGGTAACGGGTCACGTCCCATTGCCGCTTACACTCCGGACATGCAATCAGCTTCTTCATGGTCGCAAAATGATTTTTAGATCTTGTTTTATGATACCAGAGGTGTGTCTTACGATAAATCGGGTCGGACTTTCAATCAGTCACAACAGGTTTCGCCCCTCCATCCTTCCAATCCTTCTTTGACGATCAGCGGCACCAGTACACATGCAGCAACCGGATCGGCCCAGGACCAACCTAGGGCGGCATTTAAAACGAGGCCGACCAGGGTCGTAACAGACAGCCAGACGCAAGCGATGGTCTCGAAGGCGTCGGCGCGGAGAGCTTTACTCCCGAGGGCAGCCGCCGTTTTTAGCTTGCCCCAAGCCAACAGAGGCATGACGATGAGTGACAGAATGGTCAGAACGATACCCACCGGGCTTTCCTTCGCTTCCGGCCCGAAACCTAATAGCCGACGCCCTGCGTCAACGAGGATGTAAGCAGCTAGACCGAGCAGCAGAGCTCCGGCGATTTTCGACGCCCGTTGCTCCAGCGCTTCCACCGGCTCGTCGGATTTTGCGTGAATCTCGCGGTGGAAACGCCACCCGACCACGACACCGCTCGTCGTCTCGATGAAAGAATCCACGCCGAATCCCACTAAGGCCACAGAACCGGCTACGGCGCCGGCAGCGATGGCAACGAGTCCCTCTACGAGATTCCAGGCTACCGTGAAGACTTCGAGCCGGAATGCTCTTCTCAAAAGGTCGAGTCTCGAATCCTTGCTCTTGTCGTTCATGGGGTCGATCTCCGAACCCGCACCAAAGGCGATACGGGTTTTCCGTTTCCGGATTCACGAACGGGATCGCCGGGAAGCCGGCCGGTACGAATCCACTCGAGAAGAATATTTTTGTTGTACAGTCGATAGCGAACAACGACGACCGTCACCACAACGACACCGATTGCTTCCGTTGTAACGTTATAAGGGCCGAGTGCGGAGTAGACCCACTGGTCGAACGGTAGGTCCCGATAGCCGAAGCCGCCGGTGAACGGCCACAGCGCCACCGACGGACGGGTCCACATCAAGTCGGTCAATTGGTGAATCCACAGCGCGAGGGGATACACCAGGGGCTTGCGGAAGGCCACCAATAGAAGCGTCAATAGAATATTCACCAGCAAAGAATGGAAGTAGACGCGGCCGTTGTTGATGGTCTCTCTGAAGATCACCAAGCCGATAGGCTTGTTGACGAGGTCCGCCAGAAGACCGAAAAAGATGACCCATCGAAGGTCGGCGGCTTTGCTGGCCCACCGCGCCGCCACCGTCGCCGATGCGACGTGTCCCAGTACGAGCATATGATGATGCGCTATTCTATATTTTTAGTGGAGTCGAGCTCAAAGCACCTCGAGTAAGCCGGCCAATAAGGCGGCCCGTTTCGGCATTTCGTTGACGATGACGTGTTCGTGAGCGGCGTGCGCGCCGTCACCAACGGCTCCCATACCATCCAGGGTGGGAATACCACAAGCCGCAGTCAGGTTCCCATCGGAACCTCCCCCAGCCGCACCCTCTCCCAACTCGAAACCGAGCTCTTGGGCGATGTCGCGCGCCCGATGAGTAGAGCTCGACGACCGCCGGAGTACGCTCGAGAGGAGGTCGATCGATACCGCCGGTGACGATGACGCGGGTGCCCTCGAGTGTGGACTGAAGACCTAGAATTGCCCTTTCCATTTCGCGAGCATCATCCATGGTAGACACACGCAGGTCGATTTCAGCTTTGGCTTCGGCGGCGATGACGTTGACCCGCGTGCCACCGCGAACCGTTCCTACGTTGACCGTCACGCCTCGGTCGTAGTCCGTCATCCCGTGAAGACGTTGAACCTGTCGCGACAGCTCCTCGATGGCACTGGCTCCGCCTCGCGGATTCGAGACCGGCATGAGCGGCACGACCCTCGACTTCGAGATGGAAAACACCCACTCCTTTGCGGAACGTTTTGAGCCTTCCACCCGGCGAGAGCGACGGCTCCAGTACGAGCACGGTTCGGCTTCGTCGTGCCTGCTCTTCGATCAAGGACCGGGAGGTGGAGCTTCCCACTTCCTCGTCCGAGTTGATGAGCGCCGCAAGCTTCGCACCCGGTCTTTTTCCCTTCTCGGCGAGCGCCCGTACCGCGAACAAAAGCTGTACCAGACCCGCCTTCATATCGAAGGTGCCCGGACCATAAGCACGGCCCTCGTCGAGCCGAAAGGGCATGCTCTCGAGCGTCCCCAGTTCCCAGACCGTATCCATGTGACCCATAACGAGTATCCGGTCATCGCTTGAACCGTCCCACTCGGCAAGAAGGTGGTTACCGAAGTTTTCGACCTCGATGGTGCGAACCAAGGCTCCCGTTTCTTCGAACAAAGAAGCCAGGTTCTCGCCAAATCGGTCCACGGCTTCCTTGTCGGTACTCGGAGACTCTTGCTCGACCATTTGCTGCAACATCCCGAGCATCGATTCACTCTGGTTTTGGAGCCAATTCAACATATGCATTCCCCGCGAAGGAAATTAGGGGACAGGTCCCATTTTTAAAAAGAGACCTGTCCCTTTTAGAATGGGTGAACTTCTTCCCCTCGTACTCGAGCTCGACGGACCGGTCGGTGATTCGGATCACCGTGGCACCCTCGATCGTATCTCCCTCGAACAACCGCTGATAGTTCACCACGGCGATGGGTTTTCCGTCCACAACCGACGTGCCCTGCAACACGAGATCTGGAAGTCCCTCGGGAATCTCCAACGTCGGCGATTCCGGCTCCTCTTTCGCTTGTTCAGCCGCACGCTCCGCCTTCGCATTGCCGGTCAACCGGACAGGTGGGGCGGTCTCGACCTCATCTGATTCGGATGTCTTCGAGGTCTTCGATATCCAGCGGATCGACGGAATTATTTTTCTTGTCATCTTGAACAGGCTGAACAGGCGAGCAAGCGGAGACGGCTCTCGTTGAGGAGGGTTCTCCGGTTTGGGCTCACTCACATCTTCGGAATCTGCTGTGCCCGCGGAAGGCTCAGGGGCCGGTGACTCCGGTGGCGAAATCTCTGCGACAGGCGGCAAAGCACCATTTGATGTCGCCCTGGATGGTGTCAGGGAACGGTAAAGAGCCAAACCCGCAATCACCAAGGCGGCCACGGCTACGATCACGCTGCCCCAACCAAAGGCGATACCCGCACGTTTATCACCCCACCGGCGACCGCCCACCATCACGGTTTGGTCACCGGGTTGTGAGGGCTTTTCTTTTTCTTTTTGGCGCTCCAGCTTTTTGAGCGCATCCAATATAAAGCTCATGGCTCGATGAGTCGCGGTACCTGATATTTTCCAGACAGACTGTAGAGGGTCAATTTGGTTCTTGGGCCGGCAACGCCATCCGCGACGAGATAAGTGGCCCCTTGGAACCGCGCAAGGTCCGCCCGCAGGGCGTCGGGAGACAAATCTTTGTCCGAAAGAAAACCCGTCTCCTCTAGACCTTCGCGCAACCAAGCCACCACTCTCTCGTCATCGGGGGCCAGAGAGCTCAGGTCCTCCTCGTCTTTCCAGAAAATGTAGGCCTGTCTCGTCCAGAAACTTTCGAGAGCATCAATGGGAACTCGGGAAACGTCTCCCGGACCGAAAGCGACACTGGCCGATTCTTCGTCCAAATGAATCAGCGTAGCAAAACAGGTATCGGTCCTGGTTGTATGAAAAAGCTCGATGATGACGGGCATGTCGAGCTTTCGAATTTGTTTCAGGTGAGTTCTCAACTCCGTCACCTCGAGCCCCATGCGCGCGCCCATGGCGTCCAAGCTCTCAGCGGGAGAAAGTGCAGCCACACCTCCCCCGATCTCGACACCCCAGAGCTCCACGAGAGCCGCAGCGGCTCCCCGACGCGATAGGTTACTCGAGAGTGTTTGAAGCCGAGTCTCGAAGCCCTTTGCATCGGCTATCTCGATATTTTCAGCAGACACAGGTTCTGCTTCCGCGGGGGACGAAATCGTAGGGGGCGGTGCCGTGACGGACGTTTCTGTAGCGGTCTCCGAGCCTTCGGCCGCCCCGGCAGTGGCCCAAGGATTCAAACGCTTCGCCTCGGGCTGAAAAAACCAACCGATTGCAGCTATGAAGAGAGCCGCAATCCCGCCCCGAAAGAGCCAAGAGTGGAACCAACTCCGGCGCGCAAACTGCTGACGAACACCTTCGAGCTCCGAGACAGAGCGCTTGGTCATTCTCGCGTCGATTTCTCGGCGTCCCCGAACGTATCCTCCGAGCAGTGCTCGATCACAGATGAGGTTGATGAGCCTCGGAATGCCCTGTGAGAATCGGTGAATCACCCGCAGGGAACCCGGCGTGAATGAAACCTTTCCGCCCCCTCCCGCCACACCAAGACGGTGCCGGATGTAATCCGTGGTCTCTTCGCGATTCAAGGCGCCGAGGTGGTAGCGGGCCGTGACACGTTGGGCAAGCTGCCTCAGATCGGTCGTGGACAATAGGCCGTTGAGCTCGGATTGACCAATCAAAACGATTTGGATAAGTTTTTCCGTCGATGTTTCCAGGTTGGAGATCAACCGGATCTGCTCCAGAACTTTGATCTCCAAATTCTGCGCCTCGTCGATGACCAGGACAATGTTTTTACCCTCGGCCCTGGCTTCGAGCAGGAAGCGGTGGAGAATGTCGACCCACTCCTTTGCCGTCCACCCTCGCTCGCTAATCCCCAGATCCTCGCAAACCGACCGCAGCAATTCTACGGCGCTCAAAGAAGGATAGAGAATGAAAGCGCTATGTGTATCCTCATCCAAACGGTCGAGGAAGTAGCGACAGAGGGTCGTTTTGCCGGTCCCCACCTCTCCGGTGATGACGACGAATCCCCCCCTCTGTTTGAGCCCGAACTCCAAATGAGCGAAAGCTTCCGTGTGCTTGGCGGAAAGATAGAGATATTTCGGGTCCGGAGTCAGGTTGAAGGGCTTTTCTTGAAAGCCGTAAAAGGCTTCGTACATTGAGTTCTCAACCTAGTGCCCTGTGTCAGTAATTCGTCACCTAAATCTCGGCCCCTTTTGCGCGCTGGCTTCGTTGTGCCTCCTCGAAATATCGAGATATGCCTTCGTCTGCACGCCTCGCCGGCACACAAAATGACCTCGAGCTTTAGGCCACGATCTACTGATACAGGATACTAGAATTCCGCTTAAATCTACCATGAAAGCCCATTATGTACCAGAGTTTGCGGTCGCCGTTGGGCACCCGACTTCGCCACTTGTCCGCCAAAGCCTTGGCGACGGCGGAAGGCTGCGGTGGGCAGGCGGCTCGGGCTCGGAATTGATACGCACAGACATGTGGAAAGATTCATAGGTCGGCGTTCACCTTGTGTGTAATCATTGAGACAACGAAAGGAAATTGCCGGTATGAAGCAAGCAACGTTCGCCGCAGGAGCCTCGGCCACCCTTCTCACCGTGGCGTGCCTTGCTCCTCGAGCTGAGCTCATCGAAGGAGACGTGGCAAGCGCCATCGAAATAGGTATCGCTGAGGGCGCCGGTAGGTTCGAACACAGCCTTTGGGACGAGATCTTGACCCAGTACGCGAAAGAAGGGGGTAGAAAGTTCGACTATACGGGCCTCAAGTCCGACGAATCTAAACTCAATCGGTACCTTCAAAGCCTGGCCGACGTCGACCTCACTTCGTTACCCGAAAACGAAATACTCGCGCTATTCGCCAATGCCTATAACGCGTACACGGTGAAAACGATCTTGGGGCGAGTGTCTCCGGATGGGTCCATCGAGATTGCGAGCATTCGCGATATTCCCGAGGTCTTCGATCTCCCGGCGCACGAGGTCGGCGGCTATAGCCTCAGCCTCAACAACATGGAGCACAACATCCTGAGACCCTACTTCAAAGACCCGCGGATCCATTTCGCCGTCAACTGTGCTTCCACCTCATGCCCCCCCATTCCTACGCGTGCGTTCCGAGGCGAAACCGTCGAACAGCAACTTGGCGACGTCACCCGTAGCGTTTTGAGCTCGCCCGACTATGTGCGTGTCGAGGGAAACGAGCTCGTACTGACTCGAATCATGGATTGGTACGGCGAGGATTTCGTCTCAGACGGCTACAAGGGTGCTGAAAAGGATCTTCCTTCCTTTGTCCGCAAGTATTCAAGTGAGAAAGTCCGGCAGTGGATCGACGCGCAACCCACCTCTCCCAGCATCAAATTCATGAAATACGACTGGAGACTCAATCAAAAGTAGAGTCAGAGCAGAATACAGAAGACGAACCTTTTGCTCGCGGCTACGGCATCCTGAGTTGCTTGAGTTCTCGAATTCTCGAGTTCTCTAACCCAGGAACAAAGAGAGGGTTGCCGCCTCATCAAGAGGAGACAGCAACCCTCGGGTTTGATGGTTTGAAGGGCTATTCCTATCGGCTTATTTGATCTTCTCACCCGAATTGAGAGCGTCCAATCGCTCCTTGAGGTCCGGATCATCCACTCCTAGCTCTTTAGCTTTTTCGTAGCTTGCCGAGATCTTATTGACCGTTTCCTCATCCTCGGAACCACACGGGCAACCCGGCATAATCGTGCCATACAAAGCCCAGCCGAGCATTCTGTGGGGATCACCCCATTCTGGGTAGGCCTCGATAGCACGGTTAAAAGCAGCAATAGACTCTTCGGAGTTGCCCTCGTTCAGCTGGGAGAATCCTAAATAATACAATCCCACATAATCTTTGTAGTCGGGCGAGCTTGCCGCCTTTATCAAAGGAGGAAGCGCCTCGGCAAACTGCTTGTTTGTCGCGAGGGCTCTGCCGTAATCCGTAAGGTACTCGACATTTTCCGGCTCGAGTTCCACAGCTTTTTGAAGCAAAGGCAAAGCACTTGCGACATCCAGTTTGTCCACCAGGACTTTGCCTTGCCCAGCCAAAGCTCCGGCCATGTTCGGATCGAGCTCACTGGCTTTCTGAAATGCCGCCAGGGCGGCGTCGGGCTGGGTCTGGTAGTACATTGCAAGGCCCATGTAGTACTGGAGTAGCGCCGAATCAGGTAGCCTTTCGGTACCTTGCTTGAGAATTTCCGTCGCCTCGGTGTAGCTACCCCGATCCATCAGGATCTTGGCGAGCGGCTCATAGGCCTCGGTCATGGCCGGATTGATATTCAGCGCCCTCTGAAAGGCTGCACCCGCCATTCCCGTGTTGCCTTGTGCCAAATAAACCTGAGCAAACGCGAATTGCGCATCCGGGTCGTCGGGATTAATCGTTACCGCCATCGACAGGTCGGAATAGGCGGCACCCGGCTCTCCCTTGGCGTTATTGGCCATACCGCGGAGCGCATAAGCCCGCGTCAGCTTGTCGTTCAACTCGAGCGCTTTCGTGGCAGCCGCGATCGAATCGTCGTACTTCTCTTGGCGAAGGTAGATATCGGCCATCCCGGCGTGGGACTCAGCGCTTTCCGGGTCAATCTGGAGGGCTTTTTTAAAGGCCCGCTCCGCATCATCGTACTTCTTGTCGGCCAGGAGCGCCTCTCCCAGGGTCGCATTGGCAACGGGGCTGTTGGCATCCAAGCTCAAGGCCTTTTGGGCCATATCGGCCGCCTCCTGGAGCTTTCCCGTCTTGGCAAGACTGAAGGCAACGCTCGTCAGAGCTTTGATGCTCGACGGATTCGCCTCGAGAGCCGCCTGCCCAGCAGTAATGGCTCCCTCGTATTTGGCCTGTTTCGTCAAGGCCTCCGCGAGTCCGGCGTTGGCCTTGGCCTGGTCGGCACCGGTCAAATTCGCGACCGCCTTACGATAGGCACTGGAAGCGCTCGTCCATTCCTGAATTTCGCAATAGACATCACCCATGAGAAGCTGAGCCATACCGTTGTCCGGAAAGGACTTGACGATCTTTTCGAGGTTTTCCCTGGCTTCAGCAGGTTTCCCCTCACTGATCTTCTTTTCCGCTTCCGCCATCATTTTCGGAACATCTTTTTCGGCAACTCCCTGCGCAAAAACAGGAACCGTTGCGAGCGACAGTGTGACTAGAAGAACGACCGCCATCCATGCCGGGCGCAGTTTCATGACACCCTCCCTTCAGGGTAAGACCAACTGTTGAACATCAAAGAATCCATCAAACCAACCAGCCAAAGATTGTAGTTCAGCCACATGCCTCGATTCAAATCAAGTCCCCGGAGAAGTCCCGGACGTGAAGAACATCAATCAATCCATTTTCTTCAAAATATCCACCGAGGCTTCAAGAACTCCCAGCTTCTCCGCCGGAAGCCGCTTCAATCGGTTTGCCAGAACCGCAATTCTACGAAGCCGTGCCCTTTCGAGAAGCTTCCGGCCCCTTGCCGTAGCCTCGACGCGAACCGAGCGCCCGTCACACCGGTCGGTCTGCCTCCGCGCCAAACCGGCTTCCTCGAGACCCGCAACGATTCGGCTCATCGTTGGAGGTTTGACCTGCTCGGCATCCGCCAGGTCCTTCATCCGGCACGGCCCCCCGAAAACCAAAATCGACAAAACCGACAGGCGCGCCGGCCCCACTCCCACCCGTTCGTCCTCCTTTCGCAAACGCCTAAGGAGCCGAAGGGCAACGGAATGGAGTCCTTCGGCCACGGCTTCAACCCGCGTGGAGGCTTTTTGGGGCTCCGAACATCTTGACATAATTATTTAGCCATGCTAATAATTTTGATTAGCAAAGCTAATTATAACATTGGAGACCACCGACCATGAGGATGAATATTTTAAAGGCTGTCGAAAAGGGCGATCTGCAGGCACTCGAAGTCGCATTAAAGGCCGACCCCGACGCTGGCGAGGCAAAGGACGATGCGGGAGTCTCGGTGCTCCTCCAGGCTGCCTATCGGGGAAAATTGGATATGGTGGATGTGCTCCTTCGCCACCGACCCTCACTCGATATCTTCGAGGCGGCGGCACTGGGCCGCGCGGGCCGGGTCGAGGAGCTTCTGCGCAACGATCCGAGCCTGGCGGGCGCTTGGTCTCCAGATGGTTTCACCGCACTTCATCTTGCCGCTTTTTTTCGTCATGCCGATTGTGTCAAGTTGCTCATCGAGCAAGGGTCCGACCTTTCCGCCCACTCCCAGAATCCCATGTCCGTCGCGCCCTTGAATAGCGCGGCCGCAAGCGGCCAGCGGGAAATCGTCGAACTGCTCCTCGATCACGGAGCCGAAATCGACGCTTGCCAGAGCGGAGGATTTACCGCACTTCACTCGGCGGCTCACAACGGTGACGAACCACTCGTCGAGCTCCTGCTCTCCCGCGGCGCGAGCTCCGGGCTAGAAACGAACGAAGGTAAGAAGGCCGCCGACATGGCACGGGAAAAGGGCCACGAAGTGTTGGCCAAGCGCCTGGATACGACGGAAAGCGGCTAAATCCTGATGATGACGGCGAGTCATCGAGCCGTCTTCCAGTTCCCTTCCGTATTCTGTATTCTGTATTCTGTATTCTGTATTCTGCTTTGGCTTCCCGAATCGCTGATTTGATACACTGACGGGCGAATCATGCCCCAACGCCGGATCGTCGAGTCCCCCACCGCCTCGGTTCGTCTCGCCGAAGCGTCAAAATGGCTCGAGGCCGTGTCCGGCAAGGGCGAGATCCTCATTCTTTGCACGCATCTCGAGTCGGCGGATCACCTTTGCCGCACTTTGGCGGACCGTTGTGGCGCCCTATTCGGCGTGAGGCGGCTGACCCTCGACGTTTTTGCCTACCAGCTCGCGCTACCACAACTAGTCGAAGACGGACTGGCTCCACATCGCCGTCTTGCTGAGGAAGCCATCGCCGCGCGCGCGGTACAAGAACTGTCTTCCGAAAACCGATTGGGACCCTTTACCTCGGTTGCACGATGGCCGGGATTCGCCCGCGCACTCGCGTCCACTTTCGGCGAGTTGAGACTTCACGAGCTTCACTCGCGAGAAGTCGGCACCTCTAGTTTGGCAACCGCCGATGTCTTGGCCGACTTACTCGCACGCTACGAGAGGATTTCAAAGACCGCCGGGGTCGCCGATCGTGCCCGGGTATTGGAAACCGCTATCGCGGCGGTCGAGAGCACGAATCGACCACCTCTGGGGCTTCCCACATTGTGTCTCGATGTCTCGATTTCTACACCTTTGGAGAAACGCCTCGTTGCAACCTTGGTCGAGAAAGCTCCCGATGTTCTCGCCACCGCCCCCTCCGGCGACATGCCCGTCATTCAAGCTCTTGAAGAATCCCTCGAGTGTTCCGCGGAATCGATAGCGCCCGGAGAAGGCGTCTCCGAGACCGTTCGGCGGCTTCAGAGCTATCTCTTCAGTGAGGAATCTCCACCTTCGGTTCCCGAGAACGTATCCCGCGAAGTCCGAATTGTCTCGGCTCCCGGAGAAGCTCAGGAGTCCGTCGAGATTGCAAGAGAAATCCACGCCGAAGCCGAACGAGGCACGCCCTTCGACTCCATGGCCGTGCTCCTTCGATCGCCGGAGGCCTACACGCCGCTGCTCGAAGACGCTCTAGCCCGCGCCGGAATACCGGCTTTGTTTGCAAGTGGGACACGCCGTCCGGACCCGGCCGGCCGCGCCTTTCTCGCTTTGCTCGACTGCGCGGCGGAGCAGCTCAGCGCCAGTCGATTCGCCGAGTACCTTTCTCTCGGGCAGGTTTCCGAGTTGCCCCAATTGGATGCCGAGGGGACTCCGGCCCGCGAAGCTGAGGACCGTTGGGTCGCACCAATTCATGAGTTCGTACCGGCCGCAGCACCGATCGAGGGAGAACCTTTTCAACTCGACTTGTTTGCGGAACCTAAAAAAGTACCGGAACCCGAACGCGAAGTCGCCATCGAGGGCACACTTCGTGTGCCCTGGCGATGGGAAAAGCTACTGGTCGATGCCGCCGTCATCGGGGGAAAAAACCGATGGGAAAGACGACTCTCGGGGCTCGAGCGCGAGCTGAAAAAACGCCTCGAGGGAGTCGATGACCCCGAAGGCAGTGAGGCCTCGGTTCTCGCCCGGCGACTCGAGAACCTGACGAACCTCGAGAAGTTCGCTCTTCCCCTCATCGAGATGCTGGCCGAGCTTCCCAATCGCGCCATCTGGCGCGATTGGTTGGACAGCCTGGAATCGCTTGCCCAAAGTGCGCTCGTCTCCCCGGATGGCGTCCTGGCGATTCTCAAAGAGTTACGGCCCATGGAATCTGTCGGACCGGTCGAGCTTTTTGAAGTACGAGAGGTCCTGAGCGACCGCCTCACCGAGCTTGCGCAGGAACAGCCTCCATATCGCTACGGCCACGTCTGGGTCGCTCCCATCGAAGCCGCACGAGGCGTGAGCTTCGACGTGGTGCTCGTTCCCGGTCTAGCGGAAAGGATGTTTCCGAGAAAAATCGCCGAGGATCCGCTGTTACTCGATTCGGACCGTGTCCAGCTTTCCCTTTTGCTCCCGACCCAGCGGGACCGTATAGCCCGAGAGCGAATGTATCTACGCCTCGCGGCGGGTGCGGCCCGTCGAAAGATCGTGTTCAGTTACCCTTCCGTGGATTTGCAGAAGGGTCGGTCCAAGGTTCCCTCGTTTTATCTCCTCGAAGTGGCTCGCGCGAGTCAAGGAGAGTTGCCCGATTTTGAAGCCCTAGAGAAACAAGCCGCCGCTTCGAGCGGAGCCCGTCTCGGGTGGCCGGCCCCACGTGAAGCTCACAAGGCCATCGACGAGACGGAGCTGGATCTCGCGTTTCTCGCCGAAGCGTTACGTCCCGATACGAACGTCGAGGAAGCACGTGGTACGGGTCGTTATCTCGTGACGGTAAACTCGGCCCTTGCCCGTTCTCTCCGGACCCGTTTTTCGAGAAGCCGCCGCGGTAAGTTCTTTTCTTCGGACGGGATGCTCGACCCATCATCCCAAGCGATCGACGCGCTCGGAAAACACCGCCTGGCAGCCCGCGCCTACTCGGTCACGGCACTGGAAAAGTACGCCGCCTGTCCCTACCGTTTTTTTCTCAATGCCCTACAAAAGCTCCGGCCACGAGATACCGTCGAGCCGGTCACTCATTTGGACGCTCTCACTCGGGGCAGCATCGTCCACGAGGCTCAATTCGAGATCTCGGTGGCTTTGGAGCAAAACGGACTTCTGCCAATCCGGGAAGAAAACCTCGTGAGGGCGCTCGAGGTTTGCGATGTGACCTTCGACCTCGTTTCGTCTCGTTTCAAGGAGGAGCTTGCTCCAGCGATCGAACGCATTTGGCGCGACGAACTGGACGACATCCGCTCCAATCTACGGGGCTGGGTTCGAAAAGAAGCCGAGGCATCCGATACCTGGCTGCCGATTCACCGGGAGTACACATTTGGAATGCGTCCACGGGGCCCCGCCGACCCGGCCAGTGTCCTCGAAGAAGCCGTATTGCCCATCGGTTTTCGGCTGCGAGGGGCCATTGACCTGATCGAAAAACGAGACGATGGCAAGGTACGCATCACGGACTATAAGAGCGGCAAGGCCTGGGTACCGCCTGGGGCGGTAGTCAACGGAGGGCAGACCTTACAACCTGTTCTCTATGCGCTGGCCTTCGAGTCCATGTCGGGATCTCAGGTCGCCGCGTCCCGCCTCTACTATTGCACGGAACGAGGCGGCTATCAGCAAAGAATCGTGGAGCCGGATGATGAAGCTCTCGATGTCTTGAAGGAGTTTCAACGGCGGTTGGACCAAATCATCGAAGAAGGCTTTTTTCCCGCGTCTCCTCAACCGCCGCTCGGATGCAACTACTGCGACTATCGGCCGGTGTGCGGACCCCACGCCCAGATCGAGGCAGACAAGAAACAGAGGGATCCGCGCTTGTCGCCCTTGAACTGGCTGAGGAACCTGACGTGAACACTTCAAGAGCTCAACGCAAAGGCGCCAACCCGCCTACGAAAGTCCTGCGGCGGGCCCGCCGTAGCGCCTCGGCGAAGGCGGGGGCGCAATGCTGCAAAGTAAATTTTGCTCCTTTGGACGAGCTTCGCCGGATCCGGGCTTTGCGTCTCTGCGTCTCCCCGCCTCCGCGTTTCTTCTTGAGTACACCATGAGTATCGAGTTGGACGATCAAGAAGCGCGGGAGACGGTCCGTACCGATCTCGATCGAACTCTCGTCGTGGAGGCAGCCGCTGGAACCGGTAAAACCACCGCTTTGGTCGGCCGGATCATCGAGGTCATCCGTGAGGGGCGAGGTGAGCTCGCCGGGATCGTCGCCGTTACGTTCACGGAAAAAGCCTCCGGGGAGCTGAAGCTCAGACTGCGGACCGAGATCGAGAAGGCGCGGCGAGATGCCCAGGGTGAAGCGCGGGCTCGACTCGAAAAGGGTCTCGCCCAACTCGAGGAAGCCCACATCGGAACGATTCACGGATTTTGTTCCGATCTGCTGAAGGAAAGACCTCTTCAAGCCGACGTTGACCCGCTGTTCGAAGTCGCAACCGACGACCAAGCTGAACGACTGTATCGAAAGGCATTCGATCGATGGCTCGAGGAAAAGCTCGGCGATCCGCCGCCGGGGATCCGTCGCCTTCTTCGCGGACCTTTGATGCGAGATATCGGACCGGTGAACCGCCTCTACCAGGCAGGCCGAGACCTCGTCGATCGACGGGACTTTCCCACCCTATGGGAAATCCGGCCCTTTGCGCGCGAGCCCTTCATCAACGAAACGGTAGACCGTCTGCTCAGATTGGCCGAAAAAGCTGCAAAGTGTCGCAATCCCGAAGATTATCTTTATCGTAACCTCGCGGGACTGGTGTCTTTCGCGGCGGAGCTCAAACGGCGGGAACAGGCCTCGAGCCAGCGGGACTACGACTATCTAGAGCACCGACTGCCGGGACTCGATTTGGGTAAGTGGAAAGGAAGAGGCCCCTATGCAGAAGGTGTATCGCGCGGCGAATTGCTCGAAGAGCGGGATTCGCTCAAAGAGGCGCTGACCGACTTCCGAAAAAAATCGGGCGCCGATCTCGCAGCTCATCTTCAAAAAGAGCTGAAAGAGCTCGTAGATAGATACATCGCTATCATGAAAAAGGCGGGACTTCTCGACTTTCTCGATCTGCTGGTTCGAGCACGAGACCTGCTGCTCAGCAGCGTCGAGCTCCGCCGAGAGCTCCAGCACCGTTTCACCCACATTTTCGTCGATGAGTTTCAAGACACCGATCCCCTGCAAGCGGAAATCCTGCTGTTGCTGGCCTCGGACGACCCAGAATTCTCGGACTGGCAAAAGCGTTCATCCTATCCCCGGCAAGCTGTTCATCGTGGCGGATCCCAAGCAATCCATCTATCGGTTTCGCCGCGCCGATGTGGCGCTTTACGAGCAAATCAAACGACAGCTCATCAAACAGGGAGCCGAACTCGTTCACTTGAGCGTGAGCTTCCGAGCCGTACCCGGGATTCAAGAAGCGGTCAACGCTTCGATCTCGTCCGTGATGACGGGCTCTGAAGAAGTCGGACAAGCCGGATATGTCCCCATCGATCGATTTCGCGAGCCTATCGAAGGACAGCCATCGGTTGTGGCACTTCCCATCCCGAGGCCTTACAGCAACTACGGCAATCTTGCCAACTACGCCATTCAGCGCTCGGAGCCGGACGCGGTCGCCTCTTGGATCCGTTGGCTGGTCGAGGACAGCGGGTGGCTCGTTACATCCCGGCAAACGGCGGAGCCTCGGCCCGTGGAATCGTCGGATATCTGTCTGTTGTTACGCCGGTTCGTCTCCGGAAACCAGATTATCACGCAACCCTACGTCGATGCTCTCCAGTCTCGGGATATCCCGCACGTGCTGGTGGGAGGCAGAGGATTTCATCTGCGCGAAGAGATCGAGACGATGCGCAACGCCGTGGCCGCCATCGAAAGACCCGATGACGAGCTTTCGGTCTACGCAACTTTGAGGGGCTACCTCTTCGGATTCACCGACGAGGCTCTCTTTGTCTTCCGCACCCGGCATGGCCCGCTTCATCCTTTTCGGGAACTGCCGGACGACCTCGACGAATCGGATGCCGAGGTTGTCGTCGCGCTCGACATCTTGGCCCGCCTCCACAAGGGCCGAAACGATCGGCCCATTGCCTTGACGATTCGCCAACTCCTGGACGATACACGGGCTCAAGCCGGATTCGCCTTGTGGCAAGCCGGGGACCAGGTGTTGGCGAACGTTCTGCGTCTACTCCAACTGGCTCGGAACTTCGAATCGTCGGGAGGATTGTCTTTTCGCGGTTTCGTAGAGCATCTGGAACGATTGGCCGAGGAGGGCGAAACCACAGAACAGCCTCTGATCGAAGAGGGCGTTGAGGGGGTACGAATGATGACCGTTCATCGGGCCAAGGGGCTCGAGTTTCCGGTCGTCATCCTGTGTGATATTGCCTGCTCGATCGGAGACTAGGCATCCCGCCATGTCGATGCGAATCGGAAACTTTTCGCGGTTCGTCTGGCCGGACACGCTCCGTGGGAGCTCCTCGATCACGAGGAAGTCGAAGGCAAACGTGAAGAAGCAGAAAGCCAAAGGCTTCTCTACGTCGCGGCCACGCGCGCCCGCGACTTGCTCGTAGTGCCGACCGTAGCCGATGAGCCCCGAGCTCGGAGTTGGGTGGCGGCGCTCAACCCGTCGCTTTATCCTAAAGGTCAAACCTACCGTTTTCCTGTCGTGGCACCGGGGTGTCCACGCTTCGGCAACGACACCGTGATCGATCGCCCCTCCAAATCACCGGTCCTTCCCGGCGAGGGAATCCGGCCCGGTTCACACAAGCCGCGTCAAGGTCGGCACGATGTCGTTTGGTGGGATCCCTACCTTCTCGATGACTCGCCGGCCGGAAAACCAGGTATTCGGCGCCACGAAATCCTCGAAGCCCGTGAAGACCCTTCGGCGGACAAAGGTAAACAACTAAACCGCCAATGGAGCGAAAGGCGGGAAGCCTTGATCGAAAACGCCGGCCGGCAATCGTTGCAGGTGACGACCGTCACTCGACGAGCTGAAACGGCTACGGCGGATGCCAGGCAGGAGGAGGTCGAGGTCGAGGTCGTGGTCGTCGAGCGTGCCGAGGGGCGTCCCGTCGGAAAAGGATTCGGCAAGCTCGTTCACGAAGTACTCGCCGCAGCGGATCTCGCTTCCGACCAAAACCAACTCCGCCCTCTTGCCATCTCTTTGGGCCGTGTCTTTGGCTCGAGCGAACAAGAGATTGAGGCCGCCATCGAAGCCGCCGGCCGCGCTCTCGAGCATCCCCTGATGCGACGCGCCGCCGCCGCGGACCGAAACGACCTTTGCCATCGCGAAACGCCGGTTATTTGTCGCGAGTCCGGCGGGACTCTCATCGAAGGCGTCCCCGATCTCGCCTTCCGCGACGCAGCCGACTCACCGTGGGTCGTCGTAGACTTCAAGACCGACCTCCGCCCCGACATCGGCCAGGACAATTATCGCCGCCAGGTGGCCGCCTACATGGAGGCCATCTACCGCGCCACCAACACCCCCACCCACGGAGTCCTACTCTACATATAGGCGTCAACCTTGGCATTCTCTTCGTCGGTCCACTACCCCCAAAATGATTGTTTGGGGTCAGACATGAAATTTTGCGTAGGGATGCCCGTTGAGGGGAGCCGATGCGCCGATTCTTGAATTCTTTTATGTGGAGTTGCCGGACCCTGGAGAACTCAATGACTCGCGAATCCGTCTAGCCAGGTCCTCACCGGTGAACGGCTTTTGGAGAAAAGAATCGTTGCTGTTCAGAATTACTCCGAGCTCTTTTCGTTCTGTGTGGCCCGACACGAAAATGATCCGCAGATCCATGCGGGAGTCTCGGAGTTTTTCGGCCAGTTGTTTTCCGTTCAATTTCGGCATGACGACATCCGTAACAAGTAGATCCAGTGCCCCCTGGTGCTCGCGGGACAACCGCATGGCCTCATCGGCGTTCGACGCCTCCAAAACGACGTAGCCCATAGATTCAAGGGCCCCATGAAGATACTCTCTTACCCCGCGGTCATCCTCGACGAGGAGGACCGTCTCGCCGCCTCTCACATCGGTTGAGGGCTTCGTTTCGCTTTCATCGGCGGGCAGGTCTACGGCCGGTAATAAAACTTCGAAGCAAGACCCCTTTCCGGGCTCGCCTTGAATCTCGATATGGCCGCCGTTTTGTTTGACAATGCCGTACACCGTCGATAGCCCAAGCCCCGTTCCTTCTCCCAGTTTCTTCGTGGTGAAAAAGGGATCGAAAATCTTGGATTTTGTCTCTTCATCCATCCCGACTCCGGTGTCAGCCACCGAAAGAACGACGGAACCACCGGCCCCGTGCGAAACACTGTCGAATGGGACGCCGTGGGGTCGGAAGGCATTGGTCGTCCCTACGGTCAAATGGCCGCCGTCGGGCATTGCATCCCTCGCATTCAAGACGAGATTCATCAAGACCTGACTCATTTGGGAAGGGTCGGCCTTCACGTTGTGGATGTCTTGTCCCAAATTGATACTAAGCTCGATGCTTTCGGGAATCAGTTTTCGAAGCAGACCGTCCATACCGGTAACCACTTCGTTCAGGTTCAAAACTCGAGGCTGGAAAACCTGCTTTCGACTAAAAGCCAATAGCTGGTTCGTGAGAGATGAAGCCCGTTCGGCGGCGCGATGAATCTCTCGCGCATCCTTGGAACGATCGCCGTCGCTCAGTTGCATGCTGAGCAGTTCGCTGTAACCTAAAATGACGGTGAGAATGTTGTTAAAATCGTGAGCAACCCCTCCCGCCAATCGTCCTACCGCCTCTAGTTTTTGAGACTGCCTCATTTTCTCTTCGGCTTCCAAGAGCTTTTTACGCTCCGCCTCGAGAAACCAGATCACCATGCCAAGTCCCATCATCGTATGCAGGAAAAAATCAAGTAACTCGAGAAAAAGAAGTCTCGTTGCCAAAAAACCGCCTACGGCACGAAGCGTCGGGTAAACCATGCTCAGGGTGAGGATAAAGCCCATCAACCGCTGAATACCGTAAAGAAGAAACGCGACACTGATGATGCGGCGTCCGACCTCCTTCCTCCAACCGCCGTGCATGGCGATGGCGGCGGCAGCACCAACGAAGGCTATTCCCAAAATGAGGGAGTGTAGTCCCATCCGGAAAATGATCCGTGGACCCGTTGCCATCGGTGTAGAGATGGCCATCAACATCGGACCGATGAAAAGTGCCGTCAGAAGGAGGATCTTACGAGTGCGGGTGGATAGGGACTCGGCCACTTGAAGCTCATAAGCGCCCTCGAGTAACCATAGTACCTGAAGCAGTGCCGCCGTGAGGGAGATTGCCGAAGCAGCGATGCGGATGGGATCCGTAGGGGGCAGGTGAGTCGCACCCCAGTTTGAGAACATGCCTACGGCGTGCCGGACAGAGAGCGCCGTCCAGCTCATAGCCCAGTAAAGGAGATACCTTCGGCCGTAGTTGCGATAGAACTGATAGAGAACGAAGGCGAGAAGGATATCGAGTAGTGTGTGGATGACGTAGACACCGATGAGCTCGGGAGCGTACACGACTCGGACTCCTGGAGGTGAACGTATTTAAATTGAACTGGCTTTCTAGATCACCATTATTCGCGTTCTCGAGGGGATTAACAAGTGGCTCGTCGTCTCACAAAGGCCCTAAGCTCATCACATGCCTGGCGGTTGAAATCGACCATCAACAGCCGTCCACCCTCCATCCACGAACAGGACGCTTCCGGTCATGTAGCTCGAAGCATCCGATGCGAGAAAGACCGTCGGGCCAATCATTTCATTGACATGAGCCCACCGCCTCATGATGCTCTTGTCGGCGTAGGCCTGGTACCAGTCCGGCTTGGATTTGATGGGTGCGGTCAACGGCGTATCGACAACTCCCGGAGCGATAGCGTTGACTCGAACACCGGACGGGCCCAGTTCGGCGGCGAGAGTTCTCACCATTTGGATGATCCCGGCCTTGGTCGCGGCGTAGGCGCCTTGGCCGGGCTCGACGACCAATGAGCGGATAGAAGAAAAGAGGATGATACTTCCCTGCCCCTCCCCGACCATGGCCTTTCCGGCAGCTTGGAGCACGTTGAAGCTGCCTTTGAGATTCACGTCGATGACCCGGTCGAGCTCTTCCGGCTGGTAGTCGAGTATCGTTTTTCGAACATTGATACTCGGCGTACAAATGACCACGTCGATGCGACCAGAGTTTGTGCGGATCCGGTCGAAGGACGCGCCGACCGCCTCGCGGTCTCTAATATCGAGTTGTGCCGCTTCGGATTCGCTCCCGTCCCGTGCGATTCGTTTTGCCGTCGAAGCCGCCGCCTCCTCGTCGATATCCAGACACACGACACGGGCACCTTGTTCTGCGCATCCAACCGCCGCGGCAGCTCCAATGCCCGAACCGGCGCCGATGACGACCACGATTTTCCCGTCCAATCGAAAAAGCGAACCATCCTTGACCATTGCAGCTCCCTTCCATGCCTCAAAGTAATCAAGATATCAAAGCCTGACCCCAATTCTAGATCCTAGTAAATGTCGTGTTTATGTTACTTTAGATACATTACTCCGATGGCGGTAATTCAAGAAAGCAAAGATTGACCCCGCGAAGATGAGGCCGATCAGGGTGGGGGTCCAGGGACCGTAGCCTTGGCCGTCGGTGTGGAGGTGGACGGCCAGCAGGGTGGAAACGCCCGTGCCGATCGCTGCCAGGGCTTCGGGGGCGCCGCCGCGACGGAGATAGAGTCCGGCCACGATCGGAACGAACAGGCTCACACTCAGTAACGAATAAAAAATGCTGAGCGCATCGATGACCGTCGAGAACGCAGCGGCCAGGATCACGCCGAGGACGCCGCCCGCGACCGCTGCCAGGCGTGACACTTTCAGAACGAGGGTGTCACTCGCACTCGGGTTGATGAATCGACGATAGAGATCTTGGGAGAGCGACGTCGAGAGCATGAACAAGATGGCATCGGCCGAGCTGATCTCAGCAGAGAAAATGGCGGCCAATCCCAATGCCCCCAGCAGAAGCGGGAGCTCCTCCATCAAAACGGTTGGCAGAGCCAATTCGTGATTCATCAAGTTCGGATGGTTCACTCGCGCAATCATTCCGAGTAGGGGTGGAACGGCGGCGAAGATCAGCAGGACGATCGCGTTGGCTCCCACGCCCCATCGGACCGTTCGTGCATCACGCGCACCATAGACCTTCTGGAGCAACCCGGGCGAGATGATGAAAGCCGGAACGAGAAGGCCGACATAGGTCCAACCGGACTTGCCACCTTCCCAAAAATTCAGGTAGCTTTCACCGGCGGCAGAGCCGGTCCGAACGATAGCCTCCATACCACCGACAGCGGAAAGCGCGAAAGGCACTGCCAAGGCAAATCCCAAAAGGAGCACGACGAGCTGGACGAGATTGACCCAGGCCGAGGTCAGCAACCCCCCTGCGGCAAAATAGGCCGTCATGACCACCCCACCCAGCAGGCAGCCGACGGGCTTGGGTATCCCCGCGACGACCGCGAGCACCGTGGAAAGAGCGATGAGCTGTCCGGCCAAAATCGCCAAGGTCCCAACCCAGAGGAGCGCCGCCACGACTCCCCGAACGGACTTTCCGTAGCGAAGCTCGAGAAAATCTCCCACCGTCCGAAGATCATGCTCCGACGCCACTTTCCAGATCCGAGGCCCAATCCAAAACGCGAGGAGCAATGACCCGATGCCCGCTGAGCCCACCCACCACCATGCGGCAATACCATCCCGAAACCCGAGTCCGGCGGCGCCGACGGTCGAGCCCGCACCGATATTGGCGGCGAGGAACGTAGAGAAGAGAAGAACAGGACCCAATCGTCGCCCGGCAACGAAGAAAGCTCCCGAGGTTTTGACGAAACGCCCGACAAAGACTCCCAACAGAACCAGGAGAACCGAGTAAGAAAGTAGGAAAACGAGATGGAGATTCAAGGTTGACCCTCAAGGGTTATCGTCCATCGAGGTCCTTCACCGCCGGATATCCGGCGACGGACTCCGCCGAAAGCACAGCCCTCAAGATGGCCTCCGCAGTTACCTGCGCGGCCGTTTCGCCAATGGTCAAAACCTCGGGCTGCCCGTCCCAAGTTCCGGTCGCCAAAGCGAACAGAGTATCCCCGTCGTAAGGGGTATGCGCCGGTTGCACGGCCCGCGCCAGACCGTCCTGTGCCATCTGCGCGATCTTGGTCGCCTGAGCTTTGTCGAGTTTCGCATTGGTCGCGATCACACCAATCGTGGTGTTCTGGCCGGCTCGACCCTCTAGACGCGCACCGCTACGAATCAGCTTCCTCGCATCGGCAAATCCTCGACCGTCCTCGGTCCGCACGCCGGCGACGATCTCTCCCGTCGCCGGGTCGATGACGTCTCCCCAGGCGTTGACGGCAATGAGCGCACCAATCACGAGACCGTTGTCGAATCGGAAGGCCGCCGTACCGATTCCAGATTTCACGGCCCGCTCGGCGCCCAGGACCTTCCCCACGGTCGCGCCCGCACCGGCCCCCACGTTTCCCTCCATCACCGACCCGGTGCCCGCGGCTCGAGCCGCTCGATAGCCGCAATCCGCGTCGGGACGGATCCCGGGCTTACCTCCGACGCCGAGGTCGAAAAGGATGGCGGCGGGGACGATCGGCACCTTGGCAATCCCTACGTCGAAGCCGATATCTTTCTCCTCGAGAAAGCGCACGACACCCGAGGCGGCGTCCAGGCCAAAGGCGCTCCCACCGGACAGAACCACACCGTGCACCTCTTGGACCGTATAGATCGGATTGAGCAGATCGGTTTCCCGAGTTCCCGGAGCCGATCCCCGCACGTCAACACCGGCAACAGCCCCCTCACCCGCCAAAATCACGGTACACCCCGTAGGGCGTTCGGCCAAGGTGTGATGGCCGACTTGAATTCCGGTGACGGCCGTCAGGCCCAAAGGCGGTTGTCTCTGCATGGCCCCTTCAATCCCTATCGAAACTAGAAAAATCAAACACACTCCGATGGCTAATCCGGCTATTTTCATGAGTACCAAACCCCAAACAACTTGTCTCCCAGAGACAAGACTATTTGATATTGTAGTTCCATGCCAGACCGACGTGATGCCGTCTTGAAACAAATCGAGGCCGACAGCGATGAGCTGGTGGATTTTGCCGCCGAGCTCATCCGGTTACCCACCGTCAACCCTCCCGGAGCGCTTTATCGGGAGTGCGCGGAAACCATCGGACGACGGTTCGAACAACACGGCCTCGATGTGGAGTACTTGGATGGAGAGGGGCGGCCCGAGCACACCCAGGCCTATCCTCGCATCAACGTTATCGGCCGCCGGTCCGGCGCCTCGGCGCGCCCTCTCGTTCACCTCAACGGGCATTTAGACGTAGTTCCCGCCGGTCGGGGATGGACCGTGGAGCCCTTCTCAGGAGAAGTTCGTGACGGGCGCCTTTACGGCCGGGGTAGCTCGGATATGAAGGCCGGGCTGGCTGCGGCCGTTTACGCCGTAGAAGCCATCCGTCGCGCCGGGCTTCGACTCGGGGGTAGCGTCGAGCTAAGTGCGACCGTGGACGAAGAAACCGGTGGCTACGCGGGAATGGCTCGATTGGCCGAGCGCGGGATCATTCACCGGGACCGGACCGATTACGTCATTATTCCCGAGCCCTTGGGAGTCGATAGGATTTGCACCGGCCATCGGGGCGTTTACTGGTTCAAGGTTACCTCCCACGGCCGGACAGCACACGGGAGCATGCCCTTTCTCGGTCAAAACGCCATCGAGCCCATGGCCGCTCTTATCGAAGCCATCCGAAACGAGCTCATCCCGGCGCTCGAAGAGCGCCGGACCGCCATGCCCGTAATCCCTCGTGAGGCGCGGCAAGCGACGATCAACATCAACTCCATTCTGGGGGGTCAAGGCGGTGAAAACCTTCAAAGTCCATGCGTCGCCGATCGTTGTGAAGCCGTATTCGACCGACGTTTCCTGTTGGAGGAAGGTTTCGATTCCGCCCGAGCCGAAATCGTGCGACTCGTGGAGCGCTTTTCCGATGAAAGCGCGGGACGGCGATTGGAAATCAACGATACTCTCGTCGTCCATCCCGTCGTGACTCCCGATGGGTCGCCCCTGACCGCGGCACTCACCCAGGCCATCGCTGATGTTCGAGGCACCGAAGCTGAGCTTGTAGCGAGCCCCGGCACCTACGACCACAAACACGTCGCGAATATCGCCGGCGTCGAACACTGCGTTGCCTACGGGCCGGGCATTCTCGAGCTCGCACACCAGGCGGACGAATACTGCCGTATCGCTGATATGGTCGATGCAACAAAGGTTCTGGCACTCGGCGTCATTTCCTTGCTCGGTCTTCGGTGACTTCTAGGAAAAAATTCACTTGCTGAAGTATCTCTGAAAAAGGCAAAATGAAGGCGCTTCTATATCGCGGTTCGTAGATATATACGCTTTTATTGTTTCCGAAAGGAGTAGGCATGCCCGATCCCACTGCGAATGACGTCATGACGCGAAAGCTCGTCATTCTCTCGCCCGAAATGGATATTTATGAGGCCATGAGGACCCTGATCAAGAAAGGTATCTCCGGCGCGCCCGTCGTCGACAGCGAAGGCAATCTCCTGGGCATCCTGTCCGGAGTACGACTGTCTCAAGGTCTTGACCGCAGGAGCCTATGAGGGTTTACCCGAGGGTAAGGTAGCGGACTATATGACTTGTCCGGCTACGACTATCAAACCTACAGCCAGCATCATCGATGTCGTCTCCCTGTTCATGAAGAATCCGATTCGCCGGATCCCGGTCATGGACGAAAAGGGACAACTGCTGGGACAAATCAGTCGTCGAGACGTTCTCGTCGCCATCGAGTCCATCCGTGACAACCCTCGCCTCTTCGGCGCAGAGGAGAAAACGACGACACCTCCTTCATCGGAAGACGCGATCGGAGTGAACTCCGCCATCAAGTTCGCCCGCGGCACGAGCGGCAAAAAGTAATGTTGCACTCCGTCTACTCCCTCGAGACAACGCCTTTCGTTTCATTGGCCAGAGGAGGACGGGAAACCACCATGGAAGATTCGAAGACCGCCAAATTGGAGGAGTATTACCTCAATTGTGGATTTGCGACCCGGGCCCTGCACGCGGGGGAGCACGTAGGTCAACCCCAACACAAATCCCACACGGGAGCCATCTACCAAACGTTGACTTTCGTTTTCGAGAACGCCGAACAGGGAGCCGATATTTTTTGCGGGAACACGCCTGGTTATGTCTACACCCGCCTTGGCAACCCGACCGTCCTCTTGCTCGAAGCGAAGATGAACGCCCTCGAGGGCCGCGAAGTCAAGCTACGCGAATCCCGAGGTTCGCGTCTCGACCCTTGCCTTTTCTTCCGGTATGGCCGCCATCAGTTCGTCGTTGCTGTCCGTTGCCAGCGCCGGGGATACCATCATTTTGGGCAACGTGGTTTATGGCGCCACCGAGCATTTGGCAGAGACCGTCCTCTCGCGATTCGGTGTCAACTACGTCGAGGCGGACACGTCGAACTTGAATGCCGTCGAAGAGGTCGTCAAGTCCAATCCCAATGCCAAGGCCTTCCTGTTCGAGACTCCCACGAATCCCATGATGGCCATCACCGACATTCCGGCGCTGGTCAAAATCGTCAAGAGCGTCAATCCCAACATGAAAGTGATCGTGGACAATACCTTCGCGACTCCCTATCTCCAGAGGCCGCTCGAACTGGGAGCGGATGTAGTGCTTCACTCGACCACGAAGTACCTCTGCGGACACGGAACGGTGGTGGGCGGCGTTATGACGACCACGAGTGATCAGGTCAAAGATCTGGCCTATAACGTCATCAAGGACGTGGGCGGTAATCCCGGTCCTTTCGACGCATGGCTGGTTAACCTCGGAATCAAGACTCTTCCTCTTCGCATGGACCGGCATTGTGAGAACGCCATGGCCATCGCCAAGTATCTGGAAAAGCATCCTAAGGTCGAACGGGTTTACTACCCCGGCCTCGAGTCAAATCCATATCACGAGCTGGCCAAGCGGCAAATGGGAGGAAAGTTCGGCGGGATGGTTTCTTTTGATATCGCCGGCGGCCTGGAACCCGGGCGCAAGCTCATGAACACTATCCAGGTTTTCACCCTGGCCGTTTCTCTGGGATGCGTCGACTCCCTCATCCAGCATCCCGCATCGATGACCCATGCCTGTGTACCGGCCGAAAAGAGGATAAAGGGCGGGCTCACCGACGGATTGATCCGCGTTTCGGTGGGGATCGAAGACGTAGAGGATCTGCTGCAGGCGCTGGAGGAGGGGCTCGCTAAGGTTTAGATAAGAAGACAGAAGTCAGAAGTCAGAATTCAGAAGGAAAACGGAGGACGGCTTCCGCTCTGAACGATGCTGTTCGCCGTCATCATCGGGATTTTTGCTCCCGAGCCCGTGCCTGAGCCCGAGCCCGGGTAAGCTCAAACTCTCAACCTACTGGCCTTCGAAGTACATCCCCTCGAATTCTTGGGTCAAATTTCGCAGGGTGTTCACGTTGGCAAGATCGGTCGTTTGTTTGCACTTCATGGCGGCCAAAAGCATCTTGTGGAGCACGCTCAGTTTTTTCTCGTAGTCTTTTTGCTCCGGCTTGATCCGCTGCGTCATGAAATACTGAGTCACGATGTGCTGAAGCTCGTCGGCGTGGTGTTCCTTGTTGGTCACCCAACGGACGAGCTGATTGTAATTGACGGGAGTCTTACCACTCAGCTCCGTGATTTGATTCATGGACTTCTCGATCGTGGTGATGTGCTCCTCGATCATGTGGATCCGCATGTGGTCATCATAAATGCCGCAGGGGATCTCGCAGTGCGCCCAAGCATTGTTCGCGGCGACGCCCAACAGAATCATTGCGAATAAAACGACGGTTCGAGCTTTCATACTTTCATTCCTCCCTAAGAGACGATCGTTGCGGATTAAGATTTTACCAAAGCCCCCACAATCCTAACCACAAACGGCGGAAGCACCAAATGCTCGGGTCTATTCTCGGGTGATTCCCTGCCGGGCCGCCGACAGAACGAATCCTCGTGACTTCACTCCGACGTCCGCCCATGCTTCCACCATCGCCTGAGCGATCTTTTCGTGCCCCGAAGGGCCGAAAGCCACTAGACTAGGGCCGGCGCCGGAAAGCGCCACCCCGGCAGCACCGGCTTTCCTGGCCGACTCGGTGACTTTCGCGTAGCCGGGGATATGACCGGCACGCGTCGGCTGATGGAGGCGGTCCTCCATCACTTGCGCCAGAAGTGAATAGTCGCCGGATCGGAGCGCCTCTACAGAAAGCAAAGCGCTCCCCAGATTGAATGCCGCATCCTCGAGGGGCACCTCGCTCCGGAAGCACCTGACGCATTTGTTTCGTAGAAAGGCCGAAATCAGGATGTGCCACCGCGACCCGGAGCTCGGGGATTTCCACCTGACGAGACACGACGACGTCCCCGTCCGCGCGCACCAGATTGAGACCGCCGAATATCGAGGCGGCGGCATTGTCGGCGTGTCCCTCGATACGAACCGCAAACGAGAGGAGATCGTCGTTGGACAGGCCCCCATCCACCAGTTGGTTGGCGGCGGCCACAGCCGCCACCACGGCGGCCGCCGAAGACCCGAGTCCGGAGCTCAGGGGAATGCGGTTTGTGGCCCGCAGTCGCAACCCGGAAGGTTTCTTCCCAATCTGTCGGAAAAACGATTCGGAGGCTTGAGCCATAAGGTTTGTTTCGTCACGCGGCAGGCCCGCTCACCTTCGCCCTCAATCTCGATATCCAGGCCTTGCGCGACCACCTCCATCTCGAGTGAATTGCGAAGCTCGAGACCTAGACCGAGGGAATCGAAACCCGAACCGAGGTTCGCCGTCGATGCCGGGACACTGAGTCGAACCAATCTCATGGGGTCAAAATCTCCTCGATGCTTTCCAGTCGGGCAGGAACGGTCTCCGGCGGATCGAACCGCTCCGTGATGATGTTGGGATCTTTGAGCCCGTGCCCCGTACAAATGCAAACAACCGAAAGCCCCGACAGATCCAATCGATTCGAGCCTATCTCCTGAATCATACCGGCGATCCCCGCCGCAGAGGCCGGCTCCACCCAAAGACCCTGCTCGGCCAACAGTTTTTGCGCGCTCAAAATATCGCGATCGGTTACGGCTATGATTCGACCACCCGATTCATCGGCCGCTTGAGGGCCTGCTCACCTCGTGCCGGCTTACCGATTCGAATGGCGGTCGCCACGGTCTCCGGCCGCTCGAAAGGACGTCCCTCAACGAGTGGCGAAGCTCCCTTCGCCTGCACGCCCAAGATTCGAGGAAGACCGGTGCCATGGATTTCGTTGTACTGACGATATCCCATCCAGTACGCGGTGATGTTGCCGGCATTTCCCACCGGCAAAGCCATCCAGTCCGGAGCTCGGTCGAGAACGTCACAGATTTCGAAGGCCGCCGTTTTTTGGCCCTCCAGGCGAAAGGGATTGAGAGAGTTGACCAGGGCAACCGGTCGCTTTTCGGAAACTTCCAGCACCAAGCTCAAAGCGTCGTCAAACGACCCGTCGATTTGAACCACCCGCGCCCCGTGGGCGATTGCGCCGGCCAGCTTCCCCGCCGCCACTTTGCCTTCCGGGATCAACACGAGGCATTTCAAACCGGCACGAGCAGCATAGGCGGCGGCGCTGGCGGCCGTGTTGCCCGTACTGGCACAAACCAGCGATTTCGCGCCACGAAAAGCCGCTTCGGTCACGGCAACCGTCATCCCCCGGTCTTTGAAGGAACCGGTTGGATTCAATCCCTCGAACTTCACCCAGACCGACTGAGCTCCCCACTCGCGGGCCAGGTCGGGGACGGGAACCAGAGGTGTCGCACCCTCGAGAAGCGTGATCGGTTCGGCTTCCGGAGGCAACTGGATGAGCTTGAGGTAATGTTGGATGACTCCGGGCCAATAGGCTTTGGATTTCATAAGAGAAAGACTCAACGCAAAGTCGCGGAGACGCAGAGACGCAAAGTGAAGTTATCTGCTCTCCAGTCAGTAGAAGTCATTGTGTCAACGTGTCGATTGCAGATCAAAATGGGCACCGTCCGACCAACTTCCCTCCACCTTGGCGTCTTCGCGCCCTGGCGCCTTTGCGTTTTTTCTTCCAGAATCAGTTTGGGCTAATGGGCTAGGGGCGCTCTGTCGAGGTTGAAGCAAACCACCTTGGGCTCCGTCATCTCCATCAGCGCGAACCGAACGCCCTCCCGGCCAATCCCCGATCCCTTAACGCCACCGAAAGGCATGGAATCGAGTCGATAGTCCGTGCTCTCGTTTACGACGACTCCCCCTGCATCAAGATTGTGAACGGCGCGAAAGGCAATATCGAGATTCTGCGTGAAGATCGCCGAGTGTAACCCGTAAGCGACGTTATTGGCCTGCGCGATCGCCTGGTCCAGATCCGAGATTCGGTACAAGCTGACCACGGGCGCATAGACCTCGCAATGGTCCACTTTCATCGAAGACGTCACGTTCTCGAGCACCGTAGGCTCGTACAACGTACCCCGGCGTTTCCCGCCGCATAACAGAGTCGCCCCTTCGTTGACCGCCTCGTCAACCCACGCCTCGATCCGAGAGGCCTCGTCTTCGTGGATCATCGGCCCCATGTCGCAATCCTCGTCGAGCTTGTTGCCGATCCGATATTTTTTCGTACGCGCCACAAACCGATCTCGAAACGCCTCGTAGATCTCCTCGTGAATCAAGATGCGCTGGACGCCGATACAGTTCTGACCGGCCGCCCAGAATGCGCCCGATACCGAGCTTTCCACCGCCCAATCGAGAGCCGCATCGTTCCACACGATGACCGGGGCATTGCCTCCAAGCTCCATCGCAATCTTCTTCAAACCGGCCGTTTTCATGATGTGCCTTCCGGCTTCGACTCCCCCGGTGAAGGAGATCATCCGATTCCTCTCGTCGGACACCAAGGGGTCGCCGATCTCGGAACCGATTCCCGTAACCAAGTTGATGATCTGGGGAGGCAGACCTGAGGCGAGAAAAGCCTCGACGAGCTTGATCGCCGACAGTGGGGTTACCGTGGCCGGTTTTAGAATCACCGAGTTTCCACCTGCAATGGCCGGGCCCAGTTTGTGAGCAACGAGATTCAGCGGATCGTTGAACGGCGTGATACAAACGACGACCCCTACCGGAAAACGGTAGTAATAGCCGACCTTGTTCTCGGCTCCCGGAAAACTGTCGAAAGGCAAGGTCTCTCCCTGAACTCTCCGAGCCTCTTCCGCCGAGACCCACAACGTGTTCAGACAGCGAGAGACTTCTTTCCTCGCTTCCCGGATCGTTTTGGAACCTTCCTTGGCAATGGTAAGGCAGAAATCGTCGAATCGTTCTTGCGCGTACCGCGCCGTACCATCCAGGATTGCGATACGCTCGTGTGTCGGCAGCCGGCGGGCGATCTCATATCCCTTCAAAGCGCCGGCATGCGCCCTGTCGATGTCCCCCTTGTCAGCCCTCGGTACGGTATCAATCAACGCGTCATCGTGAGGATCCCGAACCTCGATCTTCTCTTCTTTGTCGATCCACTCACCAGCAATGAGCATCTGCATATCTCACACTCCGCTGTCATTTCTTGTTGTGGGCGTTTCGGTTCGATGTCCCCGGCCGGCTCATTCTGACCGTTCCACCTCGCGCACCGCTTCCGCGAAAATCTCTACACCCTTTTCGGCCAACTCTTAGTTAAAATGAGCGGCGGCAGGAAACGAGCCACGTTGTCATAGTGACCGCCGATCTCAATCAGCAATCCGCGACGATGGCACTGCGGTTCTGACCCGTCGCGCCATCTCCGGCGCCGGCGCCTTTGTTTCTTTGTCCTTCACGAGCTCGACCCCGAGCATGAGTCCCTTGCCGCGGGCTTCGCCGACGATGCGACAGTCTCGCTCCAGTTCTCGCAGACCGACCGAGCATCCGCTCGCCCAGTTTGAGCGCGTGGTCCGCCAAATCGGTTTCCAGCATGAACTCGATGGCAGCCGCTCCCGCGGCATAGGCTATGACGTTTCCGCGAAACGTACCGATATGCTTCCCCGCCGGCCAAGTGTTGAGCGCTTCGGTATATGCGATGCCGGAGATGGGCAAGCCGATGCCGCCAAGAGCTTTGCTCATGGTAACGATGTCGGGAATCGTACCTCCGAGTGCTCGAAAGAAAACATTCGCCCGGTACGGCAGAATCCCGCCTGAACCTCGTCGGCAATCAGCAGGACTTCGTGCTTGTCGCAAATCTCCCGCAAACGAGGAATGTATCCTTCGGGAGGAACGATGGAGCCTCCCTCACCTTGAATCGGCTCCACGATGACGGCCGCCGGCGTGCCCACGCCGGAATGGGGATCTTCAAGAACGTGCTCGAGATAACCGGCGCACTCGTAGTCACACCGAGCCGGCCTTTTTGCCGAAAGGACAACGGTAACAATAGGCGTAAGGAACGAAGTGGACCTCGGGGATGAGCGGCAGGAAGTCCTCCTTGAAGGACTTCCCGCTGCAAAGTGAGAGCGCTCCCGCCGTCATTCCGTGGTACGACCCTTCGAAAGCAATGATGGGATATCGCCCCGTGTTGAGCTTGGCAAGCTTCACCGCCGACTCCACCGCATCGGACCCGGTGGGACCGCCAAAGTGAAATCGAGAAAGAGCCTCGGGCATCACGCCGCAGAGGTTCCCGACGAGTTTCTGCCGACTTGGGTTGGGAAAATCAAGAGCATGGGTAAGCTCGCCGAGTTGCTCTCGAACAGCATCCATCACCCGAGGATTGGAGTGGCCAACGTTCATCACTCCGGCGCCACCGAAAAAATCGATGTAGCTGTTACCGTCCACGTCTTCCACCGTGGCGCCTTTGGCGCGACGGATAGCCATCGGCATGCCTTTGGGATAAGAAACGGCGGAGCTTTCGTGGATCGACTGTTAGTCCAGGTATTCCGTTGAAACAGGGCCGGGAGGTGGCGATTTGATAGATGGTGCATCAAGCAAGGACAATGTGCTGAAATCCATGTTGCCTCCGTTTTATCAATTGCAGCGAGACGGAGCTCGTCGAGCTCCAATCTCGTGGACTGGGACCGCCGGAGTCTAAACGTTTCTGAAGGGCAGACAAAGTGCGGGACATTCGGCCCGTGGCGAACTTGAACTGACTCCTTCTCGAGCAGAGTTTCCTATTGGACGAGACCGTGCTGATATGCCAAAGCCACCGCCGCAAATTTGCTGTGCACACCGAGCTTGTTGAGAATGTTCTGTGTGTGGTTGCGTACTGTAGCGCGGCTGATCGAAAGCCGATGGGCAATGGTGTGGGTCGGAAGACCGGAAGCCAGCAATTTCAACACCGCCCGCTCCCGATTCGTCAGCTTTTCCATCGCTTCAATGGGATCACGCAAGGTCTCGAACCGCTCACCTAACGCACGACGAAGGTAGGTCTCCAGCTCTCGCCGCGACGTGACATCACTGAAAAGATGAACGTGGGCTCGAAAACTATCCTCCTTGTCGCGAACCAGCAAGGTGCTGACATCCAGCCATAGCTTCTTGCCGTTGGCATGAGATAGCACCAGGTCGTAGTTGGTCGGTTGTTCTCCTCGCAAGGCCATCGTGCGGACATGACAACCTTTGAAACAAACCATGTTTCCGGAGGGATCGCGCCCACGGGTCACATCACAGCAGGATTTTCCAACGACCTCCGCCGCTTTCATACCCGTTATCGCTTCCGCAGACCGATTCCACATGAGGATCCGCCCGTCGGAATCGACGGCAAAGGCACCGTCCGCTGTGTCCATTAAGACGTCCATCACGTCTCGGTCATTCATGACGACCCCTTTTTGAATTCTTTGCCCTAGGCAAAGCACCCTGGGTCATAACTCACCCATTCGAATTATGTTGTTTCAACTACGCAACGGTCATGCCAATCATATCAACTCAAGTAAATATCTCAAATCAAACAACTTCGTTATATTAGTCCCTTGATTTGAATGGGGTATTTTACACAAAAAATCAATGAGCCATCTATTCTAGAAAGCAAAGGATAGGTCAAATGCTCGGACAGATTGACCTAATTCCGAACAACGCCGCCGAAAGTGTCACAGCGGTGATACACATGTGAGTATCGGCACAAAAAAGGCCACCTCTTTTACACTGAAAACGTCGGCATTGATTCAAATTATTGGACCAGACTCGGGACCAAGCCGTGTTGGCTAGATCACCCATTGTAGTGTGTTAAACGGCTCACGTTGCCTTTTTCGTTGAAACTCCCCCATGTGGCCACAACGTTGATTCCGGCACCAAGGCCGCGCGTAAACCACTCTTCCCCCGAAGGCAACGAGGTTCGACCAACAGGCAAGTGTGATGAATATCAAAAAGAAGTCTTTTCATGGACGTAGTACAAGGGACCCAGATCAGGGCGCTCTTGACAAAAGCGTAGATATAGTGAAGATCGACCATGGATGGAAGTAAGATGAACCGGGGGAACAAGTGGTAGAGATCAATCATCGCGAGCACTTCATACGCGCGAAAATCCTTTATTACGGACCTGCGGCGGGCGGCAAAACCACCAACCTGCAGGCACTCCATCGACGGGCTCTCGAAGACAAGCGACTCGATCTGGTCTCGGTCAACACGGCGCAGGATCGCACCATCTTGTTCGACTTGCTTCCCCTGACCACGCCGGCCTTTCGTAGCTACGAGCTCCGGTTTCAAATCATCGCCGTTCCCGGGCAACGCCTCTACGCTGCGACTCGAAAAATGCTCCTCAAAAACGCTGACACGATCGTCTTCGTCGCCAACTCCGCCGCGGATCGATGGGATGAAAATCTTCAGAGCATGAAGGAGATGACCAAATATCTGCTGGAGCACGGAACGGATCCGTCCACCCTGCCCATCGTCTTCCAATATAACAAGCGAGATCTTCCCAACACGACCGACGTGGAGGTCATGGAGCGGGGCCTGAATGCCCGACGTTCCGAAAGTTTTCCGGCTATCGCCATCCATGAAAAAGGAGTCTTGAAATCTTTTGCCGCCGCTTTGCGATGCACAATGACCGAGCTGTTCAACTCGATACAACATCGGCGAATCTCTGAATGATCCTCGTTCGTCGATGGAGTGGACCGAGAGGGCCATGCGAGAGACCTTCGGAGTCTCAGGCATTGCGGAAAAAAGACACGAGCTCAAAGAGCTCGAGGCCGAGACCGAGCCCCCGGCGCCGGCTCGACCCGCAACGATCGTCAAAGTAAAAACACCGTCCCAGCCCCGAACGAGGCTTTCCGGAGCGGTAGCGGTCAACCCAACTGAAATGCCTGCTGACAACGCCGGTCCATCTACGACACCGCCCGCCGCACCACCGTTTTCCAAGAACGTGGAGCCTTCGCCATCGGCGGCCGCAGAGCTACAAGATCCCAAAGCGGCACAATCTCTGGTCGAAAGCTACGCCGAAGCGGCGTCGGGATTGGGCGATCACCTCAGTCGGCTGCGCGAAGAAAAGGACGAAGCCCTCCGTTGGCTGGAAGAGCTCTCCGCCGTGGCCGATATGACAAGGGATTTGCTCGCCGCGCCGAAGCTCATCCGCAGATGAACCTTTGAAAACGCTCCTCGCTCGATTGGCGCAGAGTCTCCATACTCCAATGGCTTCTCTCGCCGTCTCGAGACCCGATGGAAATCTCGAGACCGTCATCCTGCAAGGTCTCGAGGTCGATCCGATTCTGGGCGGCCCGGAAAAAGATGTGCGGGCCGTGGGATCCACGCTCCTCAAGGCAGGCGAACTCACACTTCAGCGCAGAGGTGAGTCCGGTCCCCTCGACAGCGCCATGGATCGGGCCGGCCAAGATTGCGTCGCCGTGCTCGCCCTGCCTCTCGGGGCCACGTCCAGGCCGGTGGGCTTGCTGTCTTTCTTCCTACCTCAAGAAGCCCCTATCCCCAACACGACCCTTCTCGAGTATTTGGAACGTTCGGCGCTGCAGTTTGGGGCGGCCCTCGATGTAGCCGCCAACTCTCTTGCTTCGATCGAATCGAGAAGATCTCTGAAAGAGACTTTCTTGGGTCGAGTGACTCAGCACGCCGTGCGATGGTCCGAAGAGCCTGTGGCGCGAATCGAGTCGGCGGTTGCACGGCTTCGCGCCCGAAGCGGTGAGACCGAGGGATTGGCCGAAAATCTACTTCAAATCGAGAACAACATCCTCAAGCTCAAAAATATGCACCAGTCGGTCATGGGTTTGGGCGTAGGATTGCTGCCGGCTAAGGCTCCCATCTCGGTGAACGAACTGATAGGGCAACTCGACAGCGAGTTTCGGGAATCTTTATCCAAGGTCGGTATCCGACTTCACGTCGAAGCAAAATCGAGTCTAGTTCCCGTACGGGCCGAGCCCTTTCTGCTCTGGAGCGTGCTGGCTCAGCTCGTCGAGGATGCTCGACGCTCCCTGGCAGGTGTACCTTCCGGAGGCATCATTCAAGTGCTCGCACAGGGCACAGAAAAAGCTGTACGAGTCGCTGTGTTCGATAATGCAGTTGGCTTGGCTCCTCGGAGCCCGCCTTCCCGTTATCTCGCGTGGCCGATGGACGGACGCCTTCGCGAAATCGAGTACGGCCTGACTCAACCCGTGATGAAGCACCTCAAAGCCCAGATCATAGTAGAGACCCGTGACAAGGTCGGCACCGTGAGAACGCTCCTACTCCCCCCGGCCTAATACCGGAAGAGATCAACGCAAAGACGCCAAGGCGCAAAGTCGCAGAGTGCAATAGCTAGTTAGGCAATGAAAAAACAAGAACAGACGACCAACACGACAAATTCCTCCAGGTTGTTTTCCACTTTGCGTCTCCGCGTCTCCGCGCCTTTGCGTTTTTTCTTGAGGATTTGAGATGGCGATTCTCGAAGGAAAAGTAGCAATCATTACCGGGGCGGCATCAGGCATCGGCCGGGCCGCCTCTTTGCTCTTTGCGCAAGAAGGCGCCTCCGTCGCCCTCGTCGATATCGATCCAGGGGGAGAACGAGTCGCGCGTGAAATCGAATCGAAAGGTCAAAAGGCTCAATTTCTGCAAACCGACCTGACGGTCGCCGATAACTGCCGTAAGACCGTGAACAGAGTTGTCGAGACTTTCGGGAAGTTGAACATCTTGTTCAACAACGCCGGCACTATCGTGCGGAAGAGCATTGTGGACCTGACCGAAGCAGATTGGGATCACGTGATGGCGATCAACTCAAAATCCGTTTTCCTGATGTCCAAGTTCGCAGTCCCCGCTCTGCGATCGAGCGGCGGTGTCATCATCAACACGGGATCGGGTTGGGGTTTGGTAGGCGGTCCCAAGGCGGCGGTGTATTGCGCCAGCAAAGGTGCCGTCGTGCTTCTCACGAAGGCGATGGCCATTGACCTGGGCCCCGAAGGCATCCGGGTCAACTGTTTGTGCCCGGGCGACACGGATACGTCCATGCTTCGTGAAGAAGCCCGCCAGTTGGGTGAGGACGAAGCGGAACTCTTGGCCGGCGGCTCCGCCCGCCCGCTCGGTCGAATCGGCACGCCTGACGAGGTGGCCCGAGCGGCGTTGTTTCTAGCCAGCGATCAATCCACCTATGTAACGGGCACAACTCTGGTGGTTGACGGCGGCGGACTAGCGGGTGGGTAAGCTAATAAATCAACGCAAAGACGCCAAGGCGCCAAGACGCCATGTGGAGTGAAAACCGCGGGTCTAGTTGACCGACGACGCCAATAACCTCACTTGCGACTTTGCGTCTCCGCGACTTTGCGTTCCTTCTTGATTGGGCTACAAAGTAAGCTGCACGAAAACGTAAGCGAAGCTCGTTCCCAATCCTTCCGTGTTCTCCCGAAGAAAAGGACCCGCGAAGAGGTGCCCGTAGCCGGCTCCCAAAACAAGATAACGCTTTAAGGGGAACAGGGCTATGATGTCGGTCTCCTGACCGACATGTCGGTCGGCAACGCCCCCGTTGGGAGTTTGGACGACGATGGATCCTGAGGATGCATAGAGATGGTCGAAAGCGCTGGCCAGCCAAAAGGAATGGTAGTCGAAACTTACCTTTAGACCGCGTATGAGGTCGAGCTCCACCCCAAGACGAAGATCTTGGATGTTTCGCCAACCGACCATATCCACGATACCGTATTTGCTGTGATTCGTAGGATAGAGTTGATCAAAGGTTCCAATGGTCTCAGGGCTTTGCCTCTTGTCTCCGGAAGCATAGCTGAATTCGGCTGAAAAACGGGGCCCCAAGGGCCATTCTTGCGGACTCATCCCAACGATGACGTATCCCGCCCAAGCCGATAGGTCATGGGAAACAAGGCTTCCCCACTGTCTGGCCGCTTCCAACGAAAGATCGAATTCCCAGCCGCTTACACGGTTGGAACGGTTCACGAGACGTGCCCCTGTCGTGTAAACCTTTGCGCTTCCCTGGTTACCGACGGGATCGGTAGCCTCCTCGACGGTCTTGGCTAAAAAGTAGACATCGAGGTTTCCCTTTTCAAAAAGGTTCGGCCACATCGTGTAGGCGCCGTAGAGGTTTTCGCCCTTTTTTCGTTCGTTCCATCGATTCGGATCCACCTGCACGACGGAAGAAGCAAAAAAGTCCAGGCGACCGCCGGCCAAGGCCAACTGCATCCTGACTCCGTCGAAGCTCCTACTCGTGTTCGACCAGTTGCTCGCTCCAACCAGCCTGTCCGTTCCGTAGGTGAGCACCTGCCTCCCGACCTGGATGAGGAGTCGATCCATGTTGACGACGATGTGCGCTTGTTTGACGTCCAGAGGATCCTCGAGCTTTGAAAGTCCCAGATCCGAGGAAGCAACTCTAGCATCTTGCCCCTCGAGCGTGAGCTCGAGCCAAGATGTCGGGCGAACACCCATACGAACGCGAAGACGGCTCAACAGGTAATTGTCATCCAAACCTTGGAGGCGAAAATCACGCCGCCCTTCCGCCCGCAGTCGAAACTGGCCCCCTAGCTTCAACCACCGGGGCAAAAACGACTCAGACGACTCCGACACCGAACCTTCGTTGGGTTCAGAATAGATATTCTCGTCGCCGGCCGTTTTCGTCGTCTCCGTATCTCGAGCTTGGTGAGAAAGAGGGGCTGCGAGACTGGGTTCCCCGGCAAGGAACGTCAAAGCAAACAGAATCGAGAAGTGGAATTTCGCGTGAAGGCCGTGACTCAACCCCGGTCTCAAAGTAGTTCACACTCTCATGGATTAGGGTTCGGGGTCAATTCGAGCGTTGGTCTTCGTCTCCCAGCCGAAATCGGGATACCCACTGGCGCATCAATGCCGATTGGCGTGAAAGCTCTTCCGCCGATGAAGCGAGCTCGGCCGCATTGTCCGCATTCTGCTGAACCATTCCTTTCATCCGCTCGACACCCTGCACCACTTGATCCGTTCCAGACGATTGCTGCTCTGTCGCGGCACTGATCTCCTGCGTCAGCTCGGCGAGCCTTCCCGTCGATTGCTCGATCTGTTGAGCTCCCGCCGATTGCTCGGCGGTGGCGTTCCCAATATCCATAGAACACTTGGCCACCTCAGAGACGGCAGAATCGATCCTCTGGAGACTCGCGCTGAGATCTTCGGTCTTTTTCATACCCTTTTCCACAATCCCATTGGTGCGCGCCATGTTCCGCACCGCCTCGGCCACATGGGCTTGGATGTTGCGAATCAGATCGGAGATTTCCCCCGTCGATTTTGCACTTCTTTCGGCAAGCTTGCGAACTTCTTCTGCTACGACCGCAAATCCCAACCCGTGCTCCCCGGCTCGAGCCGCTTCGATGGCGGCGTTCAAAGCGAGAAGATTGGTTTGCTCGGCGATGTCCTCGATGACCCCAACGATCTTTCCAATGTCTTCGGCAGTGGTTCCCAGGTTCTCGACGAAACGCGACGAGGTTCCGCTGACCTCCTTGATCTCCTCCATTCCGTTGGCGGCCGATTTCATCGCATCGTGCCCTTCACGAACCGCGCCGTCGGCCCGTTTGGCGATGTCAACGAGTCGTTCAGCAGCCTTCGCCACCGTTTGTACGGACTGGAGAAGACTCTCGATGGAAGCCAAGGTCTCCGTCGTTGACGAGGCTTGAGACTGCGTGCTGCGGGCCACGTTCTGAATGTTGGCGTTCATCTCATGCATCGTTGCGGTGATAGTCTCGACGGCCGAAACCGTGGCTTCGCTGTTTTGCACCGCCGCGCCGCTGGCCTTCGCTACCGCATTACTTCCCCCGGCAACGCCGTCAGCCGCCTGCTGGACGTGGATCACGATATCTCTCAGGCCACCCGACATATTCGTGAAAGCCTTGGCGACGTCCGAGAGCTTTTGCTGCATCTGGTTGAAGGCGCCCGCCATTCGACCAACCTCACCGCCAACCTCGGTAGCAACGTGCCTTTGCGTCGTTCTCACGTGCCGGGTGAGATCGCCTTCGGCGACGAGGTTGACCTCGTCAGCGAAAGAAGCCATATCCTCGTTGGCAATCTGCTCCGCAGCATCAGTCAGTTTCTGTATCGGAGCGGTGATCTGTCGCCCGAGAAAAAACATCACCACGAGCGCCAAAGCCGTTACGGCAAGGCAAAAAGCCACCGTTGTCAAAATGCTCGAGCGGAAAGAGCGGTCGATCCGTTCCGTGGACACACCGAGCTGAAGCGTTCCGAGACGAGCTCCCGAGTTGTTGCGAATGGGTCCGACAACCTTGAGATAATTCTCTTCCCAGCGGCTCTCAATATCCGATGTATTGATTGGAACGATGGTCGCGTTGGCTTGCCCCGACCCATGGCAGGTCGAGCAGGCTGTGTCCCCGGAGGCGTGCTCGGGTTGGGAGGTATCCACAGCGTAGGCGGCAAACTCAGTGCCGCGATTGTCCCAAACCACGATATAACGGACGTCTTCGTCGGCCCGAATCCCTTCGAAGGACTGTAAAACAGAAGCTTGATCCTCGAACTCCACACCGGCGGCGACATTGATAGACAAGGTTTGAGCGATGCTTTGTCCCTTGTTACTAAGAGAATCTTCACTGGCTTCTCGCTGCCGGGCAGGGAAGAAGTAAAGGGTGAAGCAGGAGAACAGGCCCATGACCACACCGACGTAGAGTAGGAACTTGTTCTGGATCGACATCTGAGAAAGTGCTTTGCTCACCGCTTCGCTCCTGAATGATCTCGAAGTATCGTTCATTCTTCTGTCGAGATCGATCGGTTGATATTGGACTAGAGTGCCGCGTGAACGGAATTCACGGGTACGCAGCAACTGCTGCAAGGCTTGTGCCACGACCCGAGCGGCGATTTGAGGCAGGCACTTCCCCTTGAAAAGCTTCGCCTTGTGCAAACCTCGGCCCGGTGCGATCTGTAAGCGCCGCCAGCACGTGGGATCCACCCACTCCCAAATGTTGGCAATCTCCTACACCGCTCCGGAAGGGGTGATGGGTTTGTCCTACATAGCCCACAAACACCTCTTCCGAAACAGCTATCGACACCCTGCCCCCTCCCTTCGGACACTCTCTGGTCAAGCCTCGGCGGCACTTCGAATATCAAAATGAAACCAAAGGGGTACCCCTCCACTGGCACATGCATTGCTAGAAAACTCCGAGAATGACCATGTACAACTGTCGATCGATGTGCCGTAGTTCACCCATCAACGGGGGGATTCGAGCCAGAAGGAGTTGACCATGAAGCCGGCCCACCTCGTTTGTTTTCGAATTGGTAAAGAGACCTTTGGTGTTGACATCTTTGCCGTCCGGGAAATCGTCCGCGTCCAAGAGATCACCGCGGTGCCCGGAGCTCCGGAATTCGTGCTGGGCGTCATCAATCTCCGCGGAAAAATCGTCTCTGTCGTTGACCTTGGGCGACAACTCGGCCAGACGCCATCCGACATAACGACCGCCAGTCGAATTCTGGTGATTCATCTCGACGGTGTCAGTGTCGGTTTCCTCGTGGACGCCGCCACTTCCGTTCTCAAAGTTCCGGCTGATTCCATCGAACCGCCGCCGGACATGATCGGTGGTGTCAAAGCCGACTATCTGGAGGGTGTCGCCAAGCTCGAGGAACGCCTCGCCATCCTGTTGAACCTCCGAAAGGTCCTGACCGTCGGCCAAGCGGTTGCCGCCGCTGCGACGGCCAACTCCGTAAACGAACCGGTCGGAGTGGAGGCGAGTTGATAGACATTCAGATGACCGAGGACGAGTTCCGACTTTTTCGGGACCTCATCCACAAGGAATGTGGACTGTTCTTCGGTAACGGAAAGAAGAGCTTTCTCTGCTCGCGCATTGCAAAACGGGTCGAGTCCGTGAACCTGAAGAGCTTTTATCGGTACTATCGGTATCTGCAGGGCGATGGCGCAGATGAAGAAGCAGAGCTCATGCGGTTGCTCGATCTTCTTACCATCAACGAGACCGGCTTTTTTCGTAATCAGCCCCAATTCGAGCTTCTCGAGCAGGTCGTACTTCCCGATGTCATCCGGTCGAATCGAACCGGGAACGGATCGAAACTTCGGATCTGGAGTGCCGGTTGCTCCACCGGTGAAGAGCCCTTTTCCATCGCTATGTCGGTCTTGGAAACGCTTCCCAACCGCATGGACTGGGATGTCCAGATTTTCGCCTCCGATCTCTCACTCTCCGTTTTGGGGAAAGCGAGTCGTGGTATTTATGAACCCAGCCGCCTCGAAAAAATCGATTCGACTCGTCTGAAAAGATATTTCCGGGCTCATCCCGAGGGCTTCGAGGTTCGCGACGAAATCAAGAAACAAGTCATCTACGACTTCCACAACCTCAAGCACGAGAACGGTCTCCGGGAACTGGACATCATCTTTTGCCGCAACGTCCTCATCTATTTTGATCCCGAAGAGCAGAAGAAGGTGCTCGGCAAGTTCATCGATGCGCTGCGACTCGGCGGTTACCTCTTTCTTGGCCATTCGGAATCGGTTCTCGGTATGACCGATGAGCTGGAGTTTGTGCACCGAAACAAAGGCACGGCTTATCGAAAGGTGCAAACGGGATGACGAAGGAAACGCATCTTTCACTCGAGGAAGTAACGGCACTCAAGGAGATGTTCCGCGCCCAAAGCACGGAGCTCCTGGAAGATTACGGCCGGTACGTTCTGGAGCTCGAAGGCTCGTCCGAGCCGGGAGGACCGCTCAAGTCCCTACAGAGAGTCGTGCACACGGTCAAGGGGGACTCCATGTCCCTCGAGTTCGACCGCCTGTCCGAGCTGGCCCATCGACTCGAAGATTTCCTGGAACCTCTCAAGAAAGCCAACCAGCGACCGGCACGACAGCAGATCGATCTCTTGCTCGCCTGCGGCGACGGAATGAGCTCTCTTCTCGAAAGCTATTGCTCCGAGCCCCCCCAAAAACCGATGGACATCGGCCCTCTCCAGAAGCGTTTGGATGAGGCCATGCCCTCGCCGGAGATCCTCCAGGCGAATCTCTACAAAGTCACGGTCTCCTTTCAGCGCAAATGCGAAATGCACTCGGCCGGTGCCTTCATGATCCGTCAACGGCTCGAGCCATTGGCGTCCATCCACGAGACCACACCCGACCCCGAAAGCTCTACGATTGAACAGTCTCGGACCTGGACCCTCATCGTCGAAACGGATGCAGATATAGATACGCTCAAGCGCGCGGCTCGGGTTGCCGGCGTCAGCGCTCGTATAAAAGCCGAACCGTACGAAGGTCCCTTGCCTAAAGCCAACGGCGACGATGGACAAAGTGATTCTAGAACCCGAACCGCAGGTGGAAGACCCGACCTCTAACGAATCAGATACTCCGAGTGTCTCGACTCCGACCTCTTCCGATCAGCTCCGGATGGAAGTGGGAAAGATTGACCGGATTATGAACTTAGTGGGTGAGCTCGTCATCGGTCGCTCTATGGTCAGCCAGGCGCTTTCCGAGCTCTCTCAAGCCGACGAAGCTGCAACGGACCGGCTCAATACGGCCAACAACTTCCTCGAGCGCACGCTGACCGAGCTCCAGGCCGTGGTTCTCAAGATCCGGATGGTTCCGGTGGACCACGTCTTTCGTCGCTTTCCGAGGGTCGTAAGAGATTTAGCACACCAGAGCGGCGACAAAGAAGTGAAGCTCGAAGTCAGAGGCGCCAAGACCGAACTGGACAAGAGCATCGTCGATGCCCTCCATGAGCCCATGCTCCACTTGGTCCGAAACGCCATTGATCATGGATTGGAACCTCGCGAAGCTAGAGTGGCGGCAGGGAAATCCGCCACGGGAAAACTCACTCTCGCCGCATTCTACGAGGGAAATCACGTTCATATTCTGATCGAAGACGACGGAAGGGGTATCGATCGTGATGAGGTCGGCAAGCGAGCCGTGGCGCTCGGACTAGCTACCTCTCAAGAGATCGAGTCCCTACCTCGGGAAGACATTTTGAATTTCCTCTTTCAGCCCGGCTTCAGTACTCGGGAGAACGTATCCATCCTTTCGGGCCGCGGAATCGGTATGGACGTCGTACGAAGAGCCATCGAGACGCTCAAAGGCACCATCGACGTGACGACCGAACCGGGAAGAGGAACACGCTTCTTGATCCGTCTGCCTCTCACCCTGGCTATTCTCAGGGCCATCCTCGTGGAGTCGGCGGGTCGAACCTTCGCCATACCGCTTTCGGGAGTGTTGGAGATCGTTCGCCTTTTCGCGGAAGAAGCGGCAACCGTTCTCGGAAGGGGCGTCATCCAGCTACGCGAGCGCGTGGTCACACTGCTGAATTTGAAACAAGCGCTTCAGCTGGGAAACGAGGTGGAAGAGAGACCGGGTCGTGCCTTCGTCATTCTCGTGGGCGAGGCGGAGCGACGTGTCGGTCTCGTAGTCGATCGCATACTCGGCGAGCATGAACTGGTCGTAAAGCCTCTCGAAGATCCTCTTGTGAAGAGCCCCGGCATCGCAGGAGCATCCATTTTGGGCGATGGGAAAGTCGTTTTGATCTTGAACCTGCGCGGCCTGATCGAGAGGAAACGCCGTATAGGACGACGAACGGAAGTGCCTCGGTGAAGAAACGAAAACCAATTCGAGTCCTGGTGGTTGACGACTCTGCGCTCATGCGTAAGATCCTGACAAAGATCCTTTCGAAGGCAGACGACATCGAGTTGGTAGGCACGGCGATGGACGGGTCGTTTGCGCTCAAGAAAGTCGAGGACCTCAAGCCGGATGTAGTCACACTCGACCTCGACATGCCGAATGTGGACGGACTCACGGCACTCGAGCAAATCGTCGATCGTTTCCAGATACCGGTGGTCTTGGTCTCCGCTCACACGGAAGAGGGCGCATCCATTACCTTCGAGGCGCTATCGGCCGGCGCGGTGGACTTCGTAACGAAACCGCAACGGGTACTTTCTGCTCCCCTCGGTACCCTCGGGGCCACTCTCATCGAAAAGATACGCGTCGCATCTGGAGTAAAGATAAACCGGCCCGATATCCGGCCGAGAACGTTGCGAGAACCGACACCGGTTTCTGCGGCCGCCGGCCCGAACGGAGCAGGCCACCTGGTCGTCATTGGTGCGTCAACAGGAGGCCCCCACGCCTTGTCTTACCTGTTGCCCCAGATTCGAGCCGACTTCCCCGCCTCTTTGCTCATCGTACAGCACATGCCGGAGGGCTTCACGAACATGTTTGCAAAGCATCTTTCGGATTTGAGCACGATCGAGGTGAAAGAAGCCGCCAATGGCGACGCCGTCATCCCCGGCCGGGCTCTCGTTGCTCCCGGTGGGAGCCACCTGCGTGTCCAACGGATGCAGTCCGTTCCAACGGTGGTCTTATCCAAATCCCCTCCCGTCCAGGGGATGAGACCCTCGGCCGACGTCCTGTTTCGCTCGGCAGTGGAAGCATACGGAAAAAAGACCGTCGGTCTCATCATGACAGGGATGGGGGAAGACGGGGCCGACGGAATCGAGTTCATTCGAGATGCCGGCGGGCACACACTGGCCCAGGACCGCACGACTTCCGTCGTTTTCGGTATGCCGAAAGCAGCCATTGACCGGCGCGTAGTCCAGAAGGTCCTTCCTCTTTCCGAGATTGGACCCTATCTCAATTCACTCGACTTGGGACCAGGGAGATTCTCATGAAGGACGATGTTAATCGATCGATGGAAGAACAAAGCTTCAGCTTCATGGTCGTGGACGACTCGGAGTTCGCATGCCGCAACATGGAAAAGATGATGGTCGCTATCGGCGGGAAACTCGCCGGTTTCGCGACCAACGGACGTGAGGCGGTCGAGCAGTATCCCAAACTACGTCCAGACCTCGTACTGATGGATATCACCATGCCGGAGATGGAAGGCATCGAGGCGGTCGAAGGTATCCTGGCTCAGGACAAGTCCGCCAAAGTGGTCATGGTGAGCTCCATCGGATACCAAGACATGATCAAAAAGGCGCTCGCCTCCGGCGCAAAACATTTTCTCGTGAAACCGGTCAAACCGGAACAAGCAGCGTCGGTCGTCAGCTTCGTCTTGAAGGAGAGCTAGTGCGATACACGTACATACGTCCCTTCGTGGATGCCGCGCAAACAGTTCTCGAACAAGTTTTGTCCACCGAGGCGTCCCCCGGCGAGCCGACGCTCGCGTCCAAGTCCGTCGTAAGCCGGGGAGTCACTTCCATTGTCGGGGTGACCGGCGAAGCACATGGAAGAGTGTTGTTCGACATGTCACTTGCGAGCGCCATGGCCGTCGCGGAAAAAATGAACGGTGAGCCCATGTCCGAGTTCGGAGATCTCGGACAAGATACACTGTCGGAGCTCGCCAGTATGATCACGGGCCGAGCGATCTCTATCCTCAACGACGCCGGTCACGAGCTCAAGGTCTCTCCGCCGACACTCCTCATGGGTGACAAAATGACCATATCAGGCCTTCAGTTGGAAACGTTGGTCGTTCCGCTCCGAACCCCCCTGGGCGATATCGTGGTGAACGTAGCCATCACTACCGGGTAATAGGAGAAAGAGGGTTGGTCGAAAAGAAAAAGACGGGAATGGCCATGGTAGAGGAAGTCTCCATCCTCAGAAAGGAGGTTGCCCGCCTCCTGAAAGAAAATTCCTCCATCAAGGAGCGCATCGTAGGTTCGGATACTTCCAAGCTCCTTGATGTAAATCATCGCCTCATGGAACAAGTCGCCGATTTGGAAGGGCGCGTCAAGACCCTCGAGAAGGAGAACCTGGACTTCGCGAACATGTGCGTTCAGGTACAGGAACAAAACGAAGCCATCACAAACCTTTATGTCGCAAGCCATCGTCTTCACGCCACGGTCGATCCCGATGAGGTCATGAAAATCATCCTGGAGATTCTCATCGAGCTCGTAGGAGCCGAGGAGTTCGGCGTCTTCATGCTCGACGAAAAGAAGAAAGTACTCGAGCTCATGGTGGGCGAGGGAATCAAAGACAGACTTCCTTCGGACACCTTGCCGGCGGGTGAGGGTGTCATAGGAGAGGTTGCATCGACCTCCGAGCCTTTCTATTTCGAGCCACACGGAAGCTCGGAAGTGGAGGCGCGGCTGCCTCTTGCGGCAGTACCGCTGAATATGAACGGCAACGCGGTGGGTGTCATCGTGATCTACAAGTTACTGAACCAAAAACCTCGGTTTTCCTCAGTCGATCACCAGCTTTTGCAACTACTGGCCGCCGATGCGGCCACGGCCCTGGCCACGGCGCGCCTGCACAACGCCAAGGATCGAAAGTTGAAGACGATCGAGGGATTCGTCCAGCTCATGAAATCGAATTAGTGAAAGTAACAAAACTCTAAGAGGAACGACCCATGTCCACAAAAAACCTTCTCGTGGTCGATGACTCGGCGACGACTCGGATGCTCATCACCCTGACGCTCAAGAAGGGCGACGCATTCAACATCATCGAAGCATCGGACGGAACCGAAGCGGTGACCAGGCTCGACTCTGAGCCCATCGATATCGTCTTGACGGATATCAACATGCCGAAGATGGACGGTCTGGAGTTGATCACTCATATTCGCGCGCGCCAGACTAAACAAGATCTGCCCATCATTGTCATCACGACACAAGGCGAAGAGTCGAAGCGGGACAAGGGACTCGAACTGGGCGCCAATGCCTACATCTTGAAACCCATATCGGGCGCCAAGCTTCAAACCCTGGTCAAAGACCTTCTCGCTTGACGGTCGGCTTCCGCAACAAAGAGCCGAAGGACCAACGGAGCACACGACTTGCAGCCAAGCCAAACGGACAAATCGGGTCTCAAGGGACACCTAGAAGACCTCCCTCTCATAGACATGCTTCAGATTGTGGCTTTCTCGAAGAAAACCGGTTATCTCGAGATTGAAGGTCCCCAAGGTCGAGGAGGAGTCGTTTTCAAACAGGGCTTGGTCGTTTGCGCCTACTCCTGGTCCACAATCAAGTACCTCAAGCAAATTGCCGATGACCCCCATGGCGGTCATCCGGTGGAGATCCTCCAAAAACAGATCGAGATCTCGCTCCAAGAGCTGGCCGGTTTGAAAGAGGGACGGTTCCACTTCCAGGTGACGGCGACGGTACCGACCGAGCTCAAGGGAAAGACCATCGTTCCTTTCTCACTGGAAGATGGGATCAATCCCGAGGGGCTCTTGCTCGATCTGGCCAAAGACCGGGACGAGGGACGCGAGATGACCTCGGAACTATTGGAAGCGGCGCCCATCAAAGTTGAGTCCCCTCCTCCGCCGCCTCCGCGTGAATCCGGGCCGCAAACCGTCGAAATAAAAGCCGTGGAACCTCCTCCCGAGGAATCGGCGGGCGAGGTCACTTCGGTGCTTCTCGTAGACGACGAGCCTCCCGTAAGAGACACGGTCGGCGCGGCGCTACGTGCCGCCGGATACCGCGTTTACACGGCTACCAGCACCTCGGAAGGAATCGGCATGGCCAGCGAGCTTTCCTTTTCCAGTCAAAAGCTGGTGGTGGTCACCGATTTGGGTATGCCCAGTACGAGCGGAAAAAGCTTCCGAGGCGGTTTCGAGCTTGCCCGTTCTCTCAAAAAGACCGGAATCGAGGCTCCGGTACTTCTCATGACGGAAAAACTCTCACCGAAAGCTAGAGTTCGCGCCAAATCCATAGGAATCAACAAGGTCGCTTTGAAACCGGCGCTCAGCAAACTGGACGCGGTGCAATATCAAAAAGACTTGAAGGCCTTCGCTGCAGTCCTCATCCGTCTGGTGCAAGGTTTGGGGTCCACTCCCGCGGACGAGGATGAACCCGTCACCCGCACCGCCACTGGAGAAGACAGGACCAGCGCCCCCTTCTTGGAATTCATCGCTTCCATGACGGAACAGCTCGTTCAGCCCAAGCGCTCCAGCGACATATCACAGCTCGTGCTCGAGGTCGCTTCGAAATACTTGGACCGTGGCATTCTCTTTCTCATCAAAGATGAACGGGCTTCCGGTCTCGGAGGTTTCGGACTCGTTTCGTCCGAGCAAGCCGCCGTTGAGATCGCCCGAAAAATCCAATTTGATATCAGCCAGGCGCGTCCCTTCGCCGAGGTCGCGTACAGTGGGAAGCCGAAGCGGTTCAGCGCCGAGCTCGATAGTCTCCAAGCGAGCCTCTATTCCGGCATCGGTCGTGGCCGCGCCACGGAATGCGTGTTGGTTCCCATGCTGAACAATGGAGAAGTTTTGGTCATTCTCTACGGGGACAATGCCGGCAGTGGCAGACCGATCGGTAAGCTACGAGGTCTGGAGCTCTTCATGGGTCAGGCGGGAATGACGCTCGAAAATGCATTCCTTCATCAAAAACTGCGCGCCTTCGAGTCCAAGTTGATCGGAGAGGAAGCGCAGGCCGTACCCACGGAGGTCGAAAGTGGACGCTAGGCGGCAACATCAACGCATTAGTCCTCTGTTGATACGGGTCGACTTTGCTTTCGAGGAAGGACCACCCCAAAAAGGCTACGTTACGAACCTCAGCGAGGGAGGTGCATTTTTGGCGATCCGGCAGTCGGTCCCCACGGACACCAAACTCAAACTGATCCTCTCCCTGCCGTGGCAACTAGGTCGAGTCGAGCTCGATGCCCGAGTCGCCTGGATTCGAGGCGAGAGCGAATCCCAACCGGAAAATTCGTCCGCGGGCCTTGGACTACAGTTTCTCGAACCGACACCCGAAGCGCTGGAAAAGATTGAGCTGTATCTCAATAAGTTCCGAAAACTCGCAGAGAGCTTGCCGAGTAGCGTTGCATAGGACCGTCGAGCAGCGAGAGGTGACCATGAAGCGAATGTTTCTCACCTGTTTGAGTGTCATCCTTTGTCTGACGTTGACGAAAGCTTTTGCACAAGTAGTAGACTCGGTACTTCAAGACGAGGTCGAGAAGAGGATACCTACGCTGCGCCAATGGGCAAAGGACCCCGTCATCCTGACAACCCTCAGAAAAGCTAATACCCGGCAACGCTCGACGAGCTCTATTCAGGAAATCGACGCACGATGGCAGTCCACCGCCGGGATCGACGAGTTCATGCGGTCCATTCTTACCAATCCCGCTGCGGAACGGCTCCGGTCTCTACAACCGAAACTGCCCGAGATATCCGAGGCATTCCTCACCGATCGATTGGGTGCCAATGCGGCAATGACCAATAAAACCTCCGACTATTGGCAAGGGGACGAGGCTAAATTCACGAAAGCCATCCGTGGAGGTCGAAACTCCTATCACGTGGATCCGGTCAGCTTCGATGAAAGCATCCAGGCCTACGCCGTTCAAATCGCTCTTCCGGTCTTCGACCAGGGCGTGGCCATCGGAGTCTTGGTGGTAACTCTCAACCTCGAAAAACTCGAAAGGATGCGTTGAACCAATGAAACGTCGTGGCGGTCTTCGCGGATCTCTACTTCGACACTTTCTCCTGCTATCGCTTGGACCACTCCTGGTGGTGGGAGCAGTGGCCTACGTGCTGGCATCTCGTAGTCTGGAGGCGCGCATCACCGAGTATCTCGAGGAACAGGCCTATCAGATCAGCAATACCGCCGACCGGATGATGACCGAGGCGGCGGCCGATGCAGCAACCTGGACCAGATTATCCGTTTTCAGAGGGGCTCTGGTTTTCAATTCCTATGAGAAGTCGGAGGAATATCTTCGCGACTTCAAGGAAGCTTATCCTCAATACCGCGCGCTTCACCTCTACGACCGAAACGGTGAACGCGTGGCCTCGAGCTCCCCCGGCGGCGAAAGCACGGTGGCCCGTGAAGATCTGGACGCAGTCCTTTCCGGGCGACCCACCGTCTCCGGGGTTCGGCGAGGTGAGTCAGGATTTAACGTCGTCTTCGCCGCTCCCGTATTGAGCACCATGGATCAAACCGTTTCCGGTGCAGTGGTAGCCGAGCTCGATTGGGACAAAGTGTTGAGCTTGGTCCAAGAGACTCGGAAACATGCTCAACAGCGAGGACACACGAGCTACCGTATCATCCTCATCGACGGCACGGGCCGCGTCGTCGCCGACGAAGATCGTGCCCGTATCCTGCTCTCATCGCTACCGGCCGAAGGTGTGGTCCAATCCGCTCTCGCCGGAGGTCGCGGTTATGGTTACGAAAGCCTCGACCAAGAAGAAGAATTGCTGGTAGGTTACGCGCCTCTACCCGGTCTCGCCGGAGGCTCCAGTCAATCCGGAGCTTGTTTGGTAACGGAATCGTCCCGTGAGGCGCTCAGTCCCGTGGCTCAGCTCGGCTGGGCTCTTTTCGCGATCGCCCTAGGCGCCGTCGGAGCCGCCATGGCTTTGTCTCGAATCGTTTCACGAATGGTTGTACTTCCCGTAAAGGCAGCTTCGGACCAGGCACAAGCGATCGCGCGGGGAGAGCTCTCTGGAAATATTGACGCTCCAGCGAAAGACGAACTGGCCGATCTCATCGATTCTCTGAATACAATGTCGGAAGAGCTGAGGCAGGTGGCCGAACTTGCGGATGAAGTAGCCAAAGGGCGAATGCCCAAAGCGCTCAAGCCACGTTCCGATCGAGATCGCCTCCGTCACTCCCTGCAGAACATGACCGGCTACTTCAAGCGAATGTCGGGGCGGGCGGAGCAAATCGCCGGGGGCGACCTCACGACCAAAGGGAAGACCGTTTCTCAAGATGACATCCTCGGTCGCACCTTCGAGACCATGACCTGGACCCTACAGGAGCTGGTCTCCGAAGTGCAGTCCCTAGCCAATCACTCCGCCTCCGCTTCGGCTGAGATTGCCGCTTCCGCCGAGCAGTCGGCCCGTATGGGCGAACAAGCCACCCAATCCGCCGAGCAGCTCATGGGTACGATGCGACACATGTCCTCTTCCATCGGGAAGATCGCCGGAGAAGGAGGAACGAGCCAAGGGTCTTCGCTCGGTCAAATGAGTGATTCCATCAAGTCGACGGCGGGGAACGTCAAACGCCTCGTCCTCGTTGCTCGGGAAGCCGCGCAGTTGACGAACACCGGAAGACACGCCATGGGTGAGGCGTCACAGGGGATGGAAAAAATTAGCTCCGCCATCGGTGGCGCCGCCGAGATCGTGGAGGCACTCGGCTCCCGTGCCGAGAACATCGGCCAGATCGTGGCGGTTATCGAAGATATCGCCGAGCAGACCAATCTGTTGGCGTTGAATGCGGCTATCGAAGCGGCGCGCGCCGGTGAGCACGGCGCCGGATTCGCGGTGGTCGCCGAAGAGGTCCGGAAGCTCGCCGAGCGAAGTGCTAAATCCGCTTCGGAAATCGCCGCACTCATCCGAGATATCGACGTTCGGGTTCGCTCCGCTGTCAACGTCATGACCGCAAGCGGGCAGACCGTTGAAGAAGGGATCGTGCGCACCAACGATGTGGCCCAAGCGCTACAGGCCATCGATCAGGTGGTGAACGAGCTCAGCACACTTACCGCCGAGATCGAATCCGCCGCATCGATCCAAACGAAAGGTGCCGAGCAAATTGCCGGCTCGGCCAGTGAGCTTCACCGTGGCACCGCAGAGGTCATGGTTACGGCGAAGGCAATGAAAGAAATGGTTACTGAGAACGCCTCTGGAGCTTCTCAGCTGGCAGAATCCGCCCATTCGCTTTCCGACCAGGTCGAGCGTCTTCATCAAAAGCTGACGCGATTCAAGGTGGATGTCGCGCCCAAATAGAACTCGAGAACTCAAGAACTCGAGGACTCACAATGAGACAGGAAGAAGGCTTCCGGACTTAGGGCCCAACCAAGAATAACTCCCCATTTTGGGGCGCCGATCCATCACGTCTGGCTGCGTTGCTCGTCGGTCAAATATCTAGATATTCTTCACTCCTCGCGCCTTGCCAGACGTGCGCCCCGACTCGAAGACTCGTTCGGGACTACCAGAACGCGAGTTGTAGGGGCGCCTCTCCACCCGAAAAAGGGAACTTATTTTTGGTTGGACCCTTAATCAGCGACTGGCCAGTCCCCCCGCAAGCTCCCCTCCGTCAATCGGATAGACGTGCCCGGTGATATAGGCCGCCTCTTCCGAAGCCAGAAAGGCGAATAGCGCCGCTATTTCTTCCGGTTGAGCGTGGCGCTTCAAGGGAATCTTCCGATTGACCTCTTCGAGCATCTCATCCGTGTATTCGGCCCGCTGCATCGGCGTAAGGACGTAGCCTGGTGCAACCGCGTTGACCCGGACTTTCGGAGCGAGCTCGAGCGCCATCGATCGAGTCAGCTCGATGACGCCCGCTTTGCTGGCGTTGTAGTCGGAGTAGTATGGGATACCAATGATGCCGTTGGTGGAAGCGGTGTTGAGAATGACTCCCCCGTCATGCTCCATCATGTAGCGGGCGGCAACCTGCGCTACATGAAAAACTCCGGTCAAGTTGACGCCGACAACGCGTTCCCATTCTTCCGGGGCGATATCCAGGAAACGGTGACGAATGCTGATACCGGCGTTATTGATAACGACGTTCACACCGTCCATTTTTTCGACGGCCTCATCGAAAGCTTCTCCAACTCGCTTGTGGTCCCGAACGTCGCAAATCAGAACACCAGAAAGAGATGGGAGCTCTTCTTCGACCTTCCGTCCATTGTCCGCGTCCCGATCCAAAACGCACACTCGGGCGCCTTCCTTTAAAAACCGCGCCGCCGTGGCGGCTCCGATACCACTGGCACCGCCCGTAACGAGTGCTCGTTTGCCATCGAGTCGAGTCATAACGATTCTCCTATCTAGAAAACTTAGAAGTCAACGCAAAGTCGCGGAGACGCGGAGGCGCAAAGCGCGATCAGTTAAAAGATATTGAACCAACCCCTCTTTGAAACACTGAAGACAAGATATTTTTGTCCTACATCCCCCGAAATCTCTCGAGTATGTCAGGCCAGACGCGGGAGTCCTTTCTCTTTGCGTCTTAGCGCCGTGGCGCCTTTGCGTTTTTCTTTAGCATGTGGCGCGGTAAACACTCTCGGCTCGGTAGCCGGTCACCACTTTGTAGTAGCCGCAGAGTGCGCCGTCAACCTCCGCGTCCCCTGTATCGATGAGCATGGGACGACCGCGAAGCGCGCTGAGCTTCTCCGGAGTTGCAACAACCAGGATGTTATCTCGCCCGACTTGCCGGAGAATTCGCGCACTGATTTGTTGATTCCCTCTTCCGAAAAGATAACCTTGTCCGCCGATCGGAGTCACGATGATCCGAGCGGATCCCGCTTCGACATGCGCCAGGAGATCTTGCTCGCTCGCGTCCTTGGCAACCAAGGATCGATTTCTCACGAGATCCACACCCACAAGGGTGTATTCCAGGTTCAGCATTTTCATAATCCGAGCCGTCGTCGTACCTGGTCCAACCACGTAGTTGAGCTCGTTCTCCATACGCTCGGTGACTTCCGCCGCGATGCTCCCTTGACTGGATTCTTCGTCCGCCGCGCTGGCGGTTTTGAGACCTTGCAGGTGTCGCGGTTGGTCGGGGATCTTCAAGTACCCAAAGAGTCGAGTTGCAACCCGCCCTTCACGCAGAAGCGATTCGTCGATATCCATCACCTCGGCCATTCGAGTCCGCGCGACCTCGCCACTGAGCCATGAAGCCGCGAGGTCGCCCGCTCGAGAAGGATTGACCGCGAAAACGGCCGAGTGCATCTTAACTCCGGTCGGAATGGCCAAGGCTACGATCCGATCCTCAACGACCCCGGCGATATCTCGGGCGGTCCCATCCCCGCCGGCAAAAAGGAGTAGATCGACGTCGAGCTCTTGAATTTGATCCGCGATCTCTCGCGTATGCTCAGCCGTCGTGGTGCCCTCGACGGCAATATCCAAAATCTCGACCGAAAGCCCTGATTCCTGCGCCACTTCCCCGCCCAGTTCGCCCGGACCGGTGAAGATCAGGACAGAGCCCGGGAAGGATTGGAGCCGACCCAACGCCGTCTTCGTTCGTTCACCCGACTCGGGACGGGCCCCGAGTGCGAGAGCCCGGGCAAGAACTTCCTCACCGTCTGTGCCCTTGAGTCCAACCTTGCCGCCCATCCCGGCGATGGGATTGACGATCAAACCGAGTCGTTTCACGTCAGATCTTTTTTCTCTTCCCTTTCGCGACCTTCTCGAGGTAGCTCCGCCAAGTCACCGCCCACTTTTCCGGGTCATCGAGCGTGTCGTGGCCGGGCCGGTGGATCACGCTCGCGTGCGGGGCCGTCTTGACCGTTTCGGGATTCTCATAGGCCTCATCCGAGATGCGCTGGAGTGCGGCAACATACTCATCCAGCTCCGCTTTGGAATAAGACTCGGTAGGCTCGAGCGTGAAGGGTTCCGGGACAACAAAAGGATGATGACTCGACCACATGTGGAATCCGAAATCCGCCATGCGGCACGTGACATCCCAAGTATTCACCCCCGTGTCGTTGTAGAGTTGTTCCCAGCTATAGCGGACCTGTTCAATCCGGTGGCGTCCCTCGGCATAGGGTGCGTTCGCACCGCGAATACGCAGGACCTTTTTGAACAAATAATTGTTATTCAGTGCGGCCACCCGCGATGCCTCGACCAACCCTTCACCTCCCAGGCTCCTGATCCAAGCATAGGCTCTGAGGACAGCGCCGGTGGCACCGTAAAAACTGCGAATTTTCCCAATCGTTTTGGGAATGTCGTAATTCAACGAGTACTTTTCTCCATCGAGCTCAACGAGGGGCACCGGCAGGTATTCGGCAAGGGAGTCGCGAACTCCCAGAGCCCCGCAAGCAGGCCCGCCGCATCCGTGGGGTGACGAAAACGTCTTGTGAAGATTGAAAAAACATAGGTCGAAGTCCGCTTCTTTGGCCCGAGTCACGCCCAAGATGCCATTCGCGTTGGCCTGATCGTACCCGCACAATCCACCGGCCTCGTGAACAACCCTGGTAAACGAAGCGATCTCGGCGTTGAAAATACCCGTATCCTCGGGATTGGTGATGAACAGTGCCGCGGTTCGGTCGGACACGGCGGCTTTCAGGGCCTCCAAATCGGGGAGCCCATCTTCATTCGGGTATAGGTTGATGACCTTGTACCCTTTGACCGAGGCGGCGGAATAGTCCGACGGGTGCGAAAAGATCGTGGTGATGATCTCGTTGCGCCTATCCGCTTCGCCTTTGGCTTCGTGGTAAGCCTGAATGATGGAGCTCATCGCGAGAATCGCCTGGGATCCACCGCCTGGTTGGAAACAGAAGCGGTCGAGGCCCGATATCTCTCTCAAGTAAGTGTCCAACTTGTAGATGATTTCCAAAATTCCCTGGGCCGTGTCGTCCGGTTGGAGCGGATGGAGAGCGGCAAAATCGGCCGATGTCGCGAACCGCTCGTTGACCTTTGGGTTGTACTTCATCGTGCAGGTGCCTTGGCCTATGTTGACGTTCAAGTCCGCCCCGAGGTTTTCTTGCGAGAGACGCAGAAAATGCTTCAAAACCTGCATCTGCGAGAGCTCCGGCAGCGCCGGGGGGTCCTTGCGAATCATGTGAGCCGGTAAAGCGGAAAAGCCGTCTCCCACTTCATCTGCGATTTCGTCTTCCGCCTTGGGCATGAGAATGCCCCGCTCGCCGGGACGAGTAAGCTCGAAGATGATGGGCTCGTCCCATTTGGCTTGGTGGAATTTTCTTAGTTTGGTTTTTAGGTTCATACCCATTTTTTTGCTCCGGCGGCGGCATTAATTAGTGCTTCGCTCGGCCTCGCAGCCTCGCTCGCTGGCTTTCGCTCCTCGTGTCGCTCAAGCCTCCTACGGCCGGATTCCCTGGCGCTCCGCTCGATCGCTCCGCGCCATTCCTCCCGGCCGGCGGCCCTGAAGGGCCGCTCAGGTCGCCGTCTGCTAAATCAAGCGACCTGCCATGCTTTTTTTTCACGCTATTTCTATACCGTGTTTCGCTCGGTCTTGCGGCCGAGTTCCGCCGCATCGGTCTGCCCTCTTGGTCCTTTTTCTTTCCGATCCATCCACTCGCGCTTTGCGCCTTGGCGTCTTCGCGCCTTTGCGTTGCTTTATTTTTTAGCACTCTGCGGCTCCGCGCCTCTGCGTTTCGTTTTTCCGAAGCTATGATCCTAGGACGTCACTCATAGCCGCGATGAGATTGTCGATCTGTTCTTTAGTGTGGACTTCAGTCACGCAAAACAAGGCTGCCTGTCCCAACTCCGGAAAGGTCTTGGTCAAATCAACCCCTCCGAATATCTTTCGATTGAGCAACGCTCTATGGACCTCTTCCACCATCTTGCCGGAAGGACTGTAATCGACGACGAATTCCTTGAAAGGCGTCGCGCCAGGCAAAGGAAACCGTATCCCCGCTACCGCGGCGAGCTTCTTCGCCGCGTATTGCGATTTCTGAAGAATGGTTTGACCGATTTCCCGCATACCCTCTGGCCCGGCCAGAGCGAGATAAACACCCGCCGTAATTCCCCAGAGTGCGGTGGCCGTCCCGATGAATTCCTTGGAATGTTCCCGATCGGCAAAGGACGTGCGATCGTAAGTGACATCACCGAAACCGTACTCGCCGGGCGTGCTCGTAGACTCGATGCCAAAAAGACGCGACGGATACTCCATAACGAACCGCTCTTCGTCCCGCGTGGCGATGAATCCAGCCTGTCCGCCTCCGTACTGCATGTGCATTCCGAAGGGTTGGATATCACCACACACGATATCGGCGCCGTAGCCGATGGGTGGAACCAGGACACCAAGCGTCATCGGATCCACACCGACGAGACTCAAAGCGCCGAAGCCGTGGACCGCATCGGATATTTGTTGCCCCTGGTCCTCGATAGACCCCAGGTAGGAAGGATTCTCGAAGTAGAACCCGGCGACTCGATTCGAGAGCTTCTCATTTAAGTCATCGAGATCCACTCGTCCGGTCTCCGGGCAACGCGTGACGGACTTGATTTCGACGATTCCCTTGCAGTAGTTCGCAATGGCCGAAAGTCGCTCCGGGCCGATCGTGTCGGCGATCAAGACTTCGTTTCGCCCCGTGATACGCGCCGCCATACGGATGGTGGTTGCAGCCGCCTGACACCAATCGTAAGTCGGCACGTTGACCACATCCATATCGAGTAGCTCGCCCATCATGCTCGCGTACTCGAACATCGCCTGGAAACGGCCGTGATCTTCGAACGGCTCGCCGGCATAGGCGGTTAGAAATTCCGAACGATGGTTGATCTCGTCACAGATCGCAGGGACATAGTGTTGCCAGCATCCACCGCCGAGGAAGCTCGTGTACTCGTTGCAGTTGCGATTTTCCGCGAGAACACCTTCCACGTGGCGACTGAGATTCGAGCTCCGCCGAAAGCGCTTCGGGTAGTTTCAACTTCCTCTTGAAACGCAGGCTCTCCGGGATATCGCCGAAGAGCTCTTCGATGCTCTCCGCACCAATCTCCTCGAGCATCTCCCGCTGAACTTCCGGGACCGAATTTGGGATATAGGGATGAATGACTTTTTTTCGTTCGCTCACAGGAATCTCCTCACTCAAACGGGGAGATAATACTTTAAAAAGAATACAGAAGACAGAATACGGGAGACAGAAGGAAAAAGGAGGCCGGCTTACGCCTTCGTCCCTGGTCCGCCGAAGACTTGGCGCAGGTGGAAGCCTGCGGCGAACAAGATGGCAGGTTAGATTGCCGGCGCCTTCCGGATTCACACCCGAAGACCTAAGGGTTCAGCCAAAAATAAGTTCCCTTTTTCGGGAGGAGAGGCGCCCCTACAACTCGCGTTCCGGTAGTCCCGAACGAGTCTTCGAGGAGGGGCGCCCGGCTGGCAAGGCGCGAGGAGTGAAGAACATCTAGATATTTGAGCTTCGAGCAACGCAGCCAGGCGGGATGGATCGGCAGCCCAAGTGGGGAGTTATTCTTGGCAGGGCCCTAAGATTGCAGGAGCAGGCGGTGGCTCGACAGCTTTGGATTGGATTTACCAGATTCTTACGTTTCCTTTTCGACGATCTCGATACGCTTCGGCTCACTGACGCCGACTATCAACTGGTTGCCGTATTTGTTGACTTTTCCGATGGCTTTGATCTTCTTTCCCACGTACCGGTATTTGAAACCGCCTTCGAAGTTTTCCAGGTACTTCGCTGGGATCAGAACCTTGATGTACTTCTTGTTGTTGTGAAAACACAAGTACGTACCCTCCGTCTCTTTTTCGATCTTCAGGACGGTTCCTTCCACCCAAACAATTTCCCCGATATGATCGTCCGCTTTCTTGTAGGCAACCGTCGGGTATTTGTCAGCTTGTGCCCAAAGCACCGGGACAACCAAACCGGCAAGGATGAAGAGAATGAATGTTCGACTGGCAATGGTACGCATGGATCGTCCTCCTTGCCCTGCTCGGAAGGGCTGATCCTGACCCATCGCCCATCGGGTCGCTCCTGGTGAAACAAAGGAGCCGGTACTCGGGAGCTTTTTCAGAAATCAGTGGATCAACGTGAGCTCGATTCGTGCTTCCAGTTTCGCATCATTTTTCCACCGTCGCGACGTGATCCGGCGACCACGTGGGGTGATGAGCAACCACGAGATGAGGTTAAAACTATCGTTTTGGGCGCCGTTGTGTCAAGTCGAGACACTTCGATAATGTGACCTCATCGATCTTCTACAGCCGCCAGTTCCTGGCCGGTACCGTGGCGTGCAGCAAAAACGGCGGCGACAAACAAGCCGCAGATTGCGCCGAAAATAACAACGCCGACGATCTGAACCCAGTCCGCCACGCCCGCCGGGTGTAGAAAAGCAGAAAACCCCGGCCCTAACTCGAATCCACCGCCACCGTCGCCTCGCATGGCTTTGAGCGCTGCGACGGTGGCCAGAAGCAAAGTCGCCAGAACCGCACCCACGAGCCCCCCCGCGAGTCCCCTCACAACGAGCCGGCCGGACGAAAGAGGCTCCCGGCTCTTGGTCGGCTCAACCGTGAACATCGGCTCCTTTACACCGACGGGCACGAATCGGGCGAGCAATAGGAGCCCCGGAATGCCGCAAGGAATCGTTAGCCAAAAAAATGTGCTCCACCCCACCGCATCTACTAAATATCCGGCAATGGGCCCAGCTACGATGCGTGGAAGGCCGAAAAGGCTCGAGAACAAGGCGTACTGGGTCGCGGAGAAGCGTTTCTGAGTCATGCGTAGAAGAGAACCGAAAAAGCCCCGGTTCCCATACCGGAGGTGAACATTTCGAATCCCGTCGCACCGTACATCAACGGGTGGTTGACCTCGCTTCCGGCCACGAGGATATAGCCAATGTTGGAAAAGACCTGAAGGAATCCGAACACCCACAAGGAATGTCCGAGCCCCATAACGGTGGTCATCACGCCGCCCAGAAAAACGTTCCAATGAGAATCGCAGCAAGGCCGATCGTGGCCAGCGCAACCCCTCGATCAAACGAGCTGTAACCCATGTCGTTGAGAAAGGGACGGGTCAACGACTGCACCAGGTTGTCGGCAAACTTATAAAAGAAAACAAAAGCAAGAATTTCCAGTGCCCGATGACGAGACAAGAAATCCCAAAAACGGATACCAGACCGCAGTCTTCAAGCTCTTCGGCGCGACCTGCTCGGTCTCGGGCTCGGGAGCCCTCCAGGTGATGAAGAGCATCGGCATATAGCAGAGCGCCAAAAAACATTCACCAGAGGCCAGGAGTACATCCCGGCAAGCGTTATGCTCATCCCCCCGGCCACGAACATGGCGCCCCGATAAACGGCGATGCGCGCACCTACCGCGACACCCTGCTCTTCCTTCCGAAGCACATCCACGGCATAGGCGTCGATGGCGATGTCCTGGGTAGCAGAGGCAAAGGCGATCGCCAGCGCCAGAGCGCCGACAATCCACGGACTGTCCGGATGATTGCCCACTCCGGCCAACATCAACGTCAAAACCAAAAGCGCCACCTGGGCAATGGCCGCCCAGCCACGCCGTCGTCCCATCCACGGAGGCACATAGCGATCCATCAGTGGCGACCAGAGGACCTTGAAAGTCCAGGGAACTTGGGCCAGTGTGAAGAGCCCCACGATGCGGATGTCGACACCGATATCCCGCATCCAATCCGGGAATCGCGATCCAGACCAAGCCCAGAGGCAACCCTGAGGAAAAGGACAGAAGGGCGACCGCCGCCGTCCGCGGGGACTTCATCGCCTCGAGAGGCTCGCAATTGTTCCCGGTCTCTTGTGGTCCGCCAAATCAACTCCTGCGTCGATAAATCTCTTCCATCGTTTCGAGTTCGGCCTCGACCTTCGCTCGATTCCACCCGAGCTCCCGCGCCATGATCTCCGCCACCGTCTCCAGACACAATCGTCCCGGGTGGCCCGCCGAACCTAATTCCGTCCGGCGCAATACCACACTGGGCAGATCGAGCGCCTGCTCTTCCCGAACCGCGTGGACGACCTCGGCACGTAGAACCGGAGATTCGCCCGTCACCGTCTGGGCCGTCTCCGGATGTTCTTCGATATAGGTGAGTATTTCGCGGTAGCTCGAGCCGTAGGTCTTCACCAGGTGTCGAAGAGCCTCCTCGCTGAGACCACACGGGCTCGCTTTCAACACACCTTCAAGGTAGTCGGAAAATCTCTCGATGTCTCCCCCGTGAAGCGGTGTTTCGGCGCTTTGGGAACGAGGAGGTTCCGTTCCCAGATGAGCGAACACCTGATCGACCGCTTTTTCCGCCACATCCCGGGCCGTCGTGTATTTAACACCTACAACCGTCACTAATCCGTTTAGTCCCTCTTTTCGATGGTCAATGATTCGATATTGCTTATCCAGGGTCACGCCGTCCGAATCCTCTCCCTGCGGCGGAACCATGGGCAAGATTCCGCGATGCACCAACCGGACATCTTCACGCCGGAGACCGGCGGCGGGATAACCTTCGTTGATGTCGTCCAAAAGCGTCTGGACGTCTTCGTCGGTGGCCTCCAGATCGTCGGGATCTCCCTCGTAGTGCGAGTGGTTCGTGCCAATCAGGCAGTACCCGCGCCAAGGAACGAGGAAAAGGAAGCGACTCCCCTTCCCAATAACGGCATCGCGGTCCCGATGGTGGGTTCGAGCAATACCTACGGTTTGGTGTACACGTATTGCTTC
>CAVROO010000043.1:0-45336 GCA_963722765.1 uncultured Acidobacteriota bacterium | reverse complement strand
GACCAAAACGATGCCGTTACGTTCCCGAGCGATCTCGTTGATCTGGGTCGGCAACCCGAGATCTTCGATGGTGGGAATATCGTTCGGAATAACTCGAAAAACGATGGAGAAAGTACCTCGTTGGGAGAAGATATTGACCCGGAACCGAGTCTTTTGCATCAGCGAGTAGGAAAGATCGACAGACCCCTTTTGAACCAGGCGCTCCACCAGGTCTTTCTTATTTCTCATGAGGCGCATGGCGATGACTTCCGTGTGATAGGGCATCAAGCGATCGATCCCCGCAAAGGATATCGGCTTGAGCTGACCATCCACCTCAATCTGAGGGGGTCTCCCCACAGAAAGGTTAAGATCTGAAACACCCGGAGCCGAATCGAGCATAGTTTCGAGAAGGGGATTGGGGTCAAAAAAAGCCATCGATTTTTTGCCTCCTGGGGGAAGACAATTAGGATAGCATGAGAAACCCTTTTTCGCTGGAATCTAGATCACTAATCGAATTGTGAAAACGAATATTTGACACATAGAATATGCCCAGAAGCCGTTGTTTTCTGACAAAAGCATTTAGGGTTAAAATCCTTCTATCATGAGCACACCGAACTCCTCGATTCCCTTCGCCGGCTGCTTCACATCGAACCGCGCCGTCCCTCTCGTCTTCGTCGGGATTCCCGACGATTCCCAGTCGTCGTACCGCTCCGGATGCGCTCGCGGCCCGGACACCATCCGAAACGCTTACGATGGACACTCGTTCAACTCGACGACCGAGTCCGGTGTGAACCTGGCCGAATCCGTGCTCGATTTTGGAAACCTGGAGACCAAGGAACCTTGGGAAATCCGCGCCAATGCCTATCGTGACGCGATCCGGTCCTTGGTTGGCGAGGGTAAGCGCGTCTTCATAGCCGGCGGCGATCACGCGATCACCGTTCCCGTGGTCGAGGCCTACTCCGTTCTCGGCGAGCCCATCCACGTGGTTCAAATCGATGCCCACCCGGATCTATATTTTGACTTCGAGGGAAGCAAGGGTTCCCATGCTTGTGTCGCGGCACGGCTGCTGGAAATGAGTCACGTCGGGTCCGTCACTCAGCTCGGGATCCGAACGCTCAATGACACGCAAAAAGAACAAGTCGAGCAACATCGGGACCGGCTCCGTATCTATTTTGCCAAAGACCTCGAAGGTCCCCTACCCGATTTGAATCATATTCCCGATAACGCCCCCGTCTACCTCACCGTCGATCTGGATGGATTCGATCCGGGATTCGCTCCGGGAGTATCCCATCCCGTGCCGGGAGGACTGACGCCCCGGCAAGTCTCGAGCTTCCTCCAAAGGAGTCGCTGGAATCTGGTGGGCATGGACGCGGTGGAGCTCAATCCGTCTACGGACCTTCATAACCTCACCGCGATCCTGGCGGCAAGACTCCTTCATGAAGGAATGGGGCTGGCGACCGAGATACTGTCGAGAATCGATATGGATTAGCGCAAAGCTTCCATCAAGGTCCGAACTCGTTTCACATCGACCCGATTTCCAGCCTTTCCGTCGACTTTAAAATAGCTCCCGATGATGAAACCATCCGCCAGGTTCCGGTACAAGTCCGCCGAGCTCGGTGTCACACCACTACCTACGAAAACAGGTAGATCGCCGACCGCTTTTCGGACCCTTTGAAGCTCACCCTCTTCGGGCTCATAGCCGGTCGCGGGTCCGGTGACAATCAGAGCGTCCGCACCACATCGCTCTATGAGGTCGGAGGCTTCGGTCTCCGGCTTGACCCTTCCTATCGGTACCGAGTGTTTGACGTTGACGTCCGCCAAAATCTTCACATGAAGCGCACCGAGTGACTTTCGGTCGCGGAGAAGATCATGAGCGATGCCCGAAACGACCCCTTGATCGGTGACTCGCGCGCCCCCCAAGACGTTGACCCGGATGAAATGGGCAACGGTGGCTTGAGCGATGGTAAGCGCCGTTCGCCCGTCGTTCCTGAGAACGTTGATACCTAACGGAATGTCGAAGCGCCGTCGTATCTCGAAAGCCAACGCCGTCATGTGAGTCGCGGTGGCTGCAGGAACACGACCGGGATAAAACGGACTGTCCCCGTAGTTCTCGAGAAGGAGGCCGTCCACCCCTCCCTCCAGCAAGTTTTCTGCGTCTCGTACCACTCGGTCGCGGACCGACTCGACATCGCCACAGTATTGGGGAGCACCCGGGAGAGCCGGAGCGTGAATAACACCGATGACCGGTCGAGACGCGGAAGGCCACAGGTTTTCAATCCAGGATTTCATGCCCAGAAACTCTCACACAAGAATCGCAGGAAGAATAAACGCAAAGCCGCCAAGGCGCAAAGTCGAAGGGAACATGTTGGACAGAAAATGAAAGTTGATTTCTTCCAGGTCACTTTCGGACATACTCGAAACTGTCGCCCTCACCGAGCTTTCCGTCTTTGAAGCCTTGCACGAGAACGCGGAGACCCTTCTCCCCTCGTTCGATGAAGCTATCCTGCTCTATTTTCTCTGAAGATCTTGATACATCATGAGCGCGTTGCCGTCTGGGTCATAGAAGGTAGCCAACATGACCATGTCGGGAATGGTCTGGGTGTCGCCGTCGAATCGAACGTCCTTGGTTTCGATTTGTTTGCGGGCTTCGTCAATGTCCTCGACACCGAAAGTCAAGGTCGCTCCGCCGTCGCCGCCCGCCTTTTCGACCTGCGACAAGCCTACGTTGACGCCCGCGACCCCCGTTTTGAGCTCGCACCACCCCATGTCATCCATTTTGTAGAGTAGCTGGAAGTCCATAACCTCTTCGTACCACCGAATGGCTTTCTCCAGATCCGTTACTTTCAATGCACAGGTCAGGCCGCCGTCGTACTTGAGAGAGGATGCCATATTCGATCTCCTTTTTGGATTGTTTTCGACTCAGGTCCACCGCAGGACCGAATCGGTACGGATTTTATACTTGATATATTTTCCTGTCAAGATAAAATGTCCGGGTGCAACACAAAAAGTCGACTCGGCTGGTGGTCTTGTTCCACCACCGTTGGGCGGTTCCCATCTTGGCTGAGCTCCATCGTTCGAAAGGAGCGAAGTTCGTCACCCTGGTCCGGCGTCTCGGTCTGAGCCGCGATTCGCTCCGGCACACACTCATCGCTCTGACCGAGCAAGGCTGGGTCCGACGAAATCCCGGACACGGGCATCCCATGCGCCCCGAATACCTTCTCACCACAGGTGGCACGAAACTCGGACCTTGGTGCGTTCGGCTCATAACCGTTCTCCGGTCGCTGGAATTGGAAGACGTAGGATTGAAAAAGTGGTCGATGCCGGTAGCGCTCGCGCTCAGCTCGGGGCGGGTACGATTCTCTGAGCTTAGAGCGAAGTTGCCGGATTCCACGGCTCGGGCCTTGGCCTTGACGCTCAAGACTCTACAGAGCGCAGGGGTCGTCGAGCGAGTGATTCTTGGACGACTATCCACCCGCAACCTACTACCGATTGACGAGGCAAGGACGACGTCTTAGTACTGTCCTCGACAGCCTCGTGTAGGCCAGGCTGTGCCTGGCAGTAACCGGTGACCGGTGAAAGAATACAGGAGAAAGGAGGTTCGCCATTCCGGAAATCCTGCTCATCGGGGGCTGCCTGTCCGTCCTCATCGCTTACCTGGCCGTCGAGCGCCGGCGTCTCGACCGACACATACGTAGTATCCCTCTCCGCATCGGAGTGACCGGTACCCGAGGCAAATCAAGCGTCGTTCGGCTCCTGACCGCTGCGCTCAGAGAGGCCGGCTTCACGGTCCTGGCAAAGACAACGGGCTCACGACCCGTGCACCTCTTGCCGGACGGAAGCGAGGAAGTGATCCCTCGACGAGGTCCGGCGTCTATAGCTGAAAACAAGAACCTATTGAAACTGGGGGCCACTCTCGGTGTGCGGGCCCTGATCGCCGAGATGATGAGTATCCACCCCGAGAACATCTTCACGGAATCGACGCACTTCATCCGACCGCACATTCTCGTTGTGACCAACGTTCGCCCCGACCACGTGGCGCAAATGGGATCATCGCGAGAGAGCGTGGCTCGAAGTCTTTCCGCCGCGATTTCCCCAAAAGCTACTGTCGTGGTTCCAAAAAAGGATTACTTTCCCATTTTTGAAGAGACGGCCAAGCAACACGAGGCAAGAATCGTCCAAGTGCACGAAAATGAGAAATTGGATAGGTCGGGGCTTCCCAACGAGCTCGAAGAAAACGTTCGCCTCTCACTCGCAGTGACCGACCTTCTGAACATCGACACGCAAACGGCGCTACGCGGCATGCAGAAGGCCCGGCCGGATTTTGGTGCGCCACGAGTCTGGAGAACCGAAGTAGGCGTAGATTCTCTGACATGGCACATGGTCAGTTTGTTCGCGGCAAACGACCCCCAATCGACACGTCAGGCGCTCGACCGAATACTGGAACAAAGGCTTCTCCCCGCCAAAGACCTGGCCGGTCTCATCAGCCTCCGAAGAGACCGTGGGGATCGGTCGCTTCTGTGGCGCGACGCCCTGGCGAACGGTCTCTTTCCCGAGCTTCGTTACGTATTTCTGTGCGGCGATCATGCCTCGGCGATAGCTTCGAAGCTGCGGCTCGACGCTCAAGTCCAGGTTGTCGGGGAGAACAAACCCGACCGAATCATGTCCGAGATAGAAAGGGCCGTCCAGGACGAAATCGTTCTGGTGGGTATGGGCAATATGGGAGGTCTCGGTAAAGAAATGTTGAGTCAGTGGAACGAGGTAGGAGCCCGCCCGTGACCTATGAGACGCTCTTCGTCGGATTGATACTCGCCGTGCTCTACGTGGAGATCTTCGAGATCTACCCCGGCGGAATCATCGTTCCTGGATACATGGCCCTCGAGGTGGACCAACCCCTTCGCGTTCTCGTCACGGTCGCCATCGCATTCCTATGTCTATATTCATACCGGTTTATGTCCCGCTATCTCATTTTGTTCGGCAAGCGCCGCTTTGCGTTGATGATTTTCCTTGGAGCTATGTGGGCGCAGCTTTGGGTGCTGGTGGCGCCGGTGATCGTCGCTACCCCGACCGAGCTCCTGGTGGTGGGATGGCTCATCCCGGGACTCCTGGCCAACACGCTGGAGAAACAAAGGATCCTGCCCACGCTTGCTTCTTTGTTTACCGTCGCGATAGCGACGTCTTTCATCATCCGGCTCGTCTTGTGGTTTTAATGACCATGTCACGCTTTCGGAAAGAAGACGCGGACCGGAGCCCGACCGCTATATACCTTCTGTGTGGACTGAGCCTGGTTTCCTTTTGGCTCATCAAAGCTCTCCCTCTCGACGAGACGGAACGAACCCGGCAATCGGTTATGGCATCCCGCTTCATGGGGGAGGCGACACGGATCTTGAAAGAATGTCGGCTCGAGAAGGGACTGCCCATCGACGAGACCGCCGACCCCAATCGAACCGGTCTCATCGGTCTCGAGTTTTCTCCTCTGACCACGACCCGTGGATTGCTTCCGGCGAAGCGGACCACAACCAATCCCGAAATGGCAGCGCTCATCGTCCACCTGCTGAAAGAGGCCGGCGCAAGGGAAGGAGATCCCGTCGCTGTTGGGGCATCCGGGTCATTTCCGGGGCTCATCCTCGCGACACTATCGGCAACGAAAGCGATGGAGCTACGACCGCTCATCATCTACTCTCTGGGCACGTCGCAGTGGGGAGCCAACAACCCCGAGTTCCATTGGCTCCAAATGGAAAGCTGTCTTCGCGAAGCCGGACTCTTCGACTTTTCGCCTATCGCTGTTTCCCTGGGCGGCGAACGGGATATCGGTGAGGACTGGCCGACCGGAGCTACGGTCGCAACTGGAAGCGGAAATCGACCGGAGGGGGTTCTTTCTCCTGAAAGAACCGGAGCTTCGGCAGAACGTGGAGGCGCGTTTGAAGCTCTACCAGGCCGCCGCGAACCGAAAACCTTCGCGCATTCATCAACATCGGTGGCGCCTGGGCCAACCTCGGCGAGTCCCATCAAATTTTGAAATGGAAGCCCGGTCTCGTTCGCACCCAAACACTCCCAGACCAAGAAAAAAGAGGGGTAGCTTACGAAATGGTGGCGCGCGGCGTCCCGGTGATCCACCTCCTTTATATCAAAGGACTCGTGGAAAGCCACGGTTTGCCATGGGATCCGGTACCTTTGCCGGCCCCGGGGCAGGGACTCGGCCGACGGACCACCACTTTCGCCTTCCCGGTCCTCGCCGCCTTGTACTTTACGCTCCTTTTTCTGACGGTTTTTTTCCGGCAAAGACTCCAGTAGGCGCAAGTCATTTAATTTTTAAATGGCGACTGTAAATTCTTACAGCAGATAGCGTTTCAATTTTGAAAGAATGCCTGCCGGGCAAAAACAGTCAGACCGCATATAAACCATTGCAAATAAAACACTTAATACGATTACCCAAGAAGTGGCCCAATTCGTGCTATAGATAATATCGGAAACGACAACTAGTAAAACATCGGCGCTCGACGCCAACAAAATCACACCAACCCCGGGAGGGGCCCCCACCGTCGAACACCTCCCGGGGTATCCTCTTTTCCCTAGGAAATTTTCAACTTTACTTGATGTAGCCCGAGGGAGCGGAGTTGTTCGAGGAGCTCCTCTGGGATCTCGGGGTTTTCGGTGGCGGGGGGGCCGAGGTCTCGAGAAGCGATGGCAGAGAATCTCTGCCTGATTCGTGGCTCGGGAAGCACGCTGGATCATGGCAAGGCTATGGCGGTGGTCCGGGTTGAGCTCACTTTTCTGCAGCAAGGGCACCCGCTCTTCCGGATCCGTGGATAAGTCGTAGAGGCGTTCCGTGATTTCCGATCGGCCGCGGTGGAAAAGATATTTCATGCCGGGATTCCGGTAGGACAAGAGCCGACCGGTGCGGTTGAGACTCGACACCGCCCCTCGCGTCGGTAAAGCCCCTTTCATCGTCAGGGCCGAACGGAGGTCCCGCCCCTCGTCGGACGTATCGGCCTCCAACCCGGCGAAGGAAGCGAGCGTCGGAGCAATATCGAGGTGGCTGACCTGTTCCGGAATTCGGAGCCCCGCTTCGATCCGGCCCGGTAAACGCATGATGAGCGGGACCATGAGCACTTCGTCGAAAAGTGTCTGGGCGTGCCCCTTGTTTCCGTGCTCGAAGAACTCATCCCCGTGATCGGAAGTGACCACGACCAGAGTATCGTCGGCCAATCCGCTTTCTTCGAGCGCGTCCAACACTTTACCGATGAAACGATCGGTGTAGTAAATCTCGCCATCATACAAAGCAAGGATGTGCTCGAGGTCCCGAGGATCCATATCCGGATGGATCTCGCGTTGCGGCGAAAGTTCTCACCGGTCAGTGTCCCATCGTAGTCTGCATCGAACCGTCTCCAGATTTCCTCCGGAGGAATGTAGTCGTAGTGAACGTCGAAATAATGGAGAAAGAGAAAGAACTTGCTCCCCCCCTGCGCGCGAATGAGCTCGGTGGCCTTCTCCGACACGAGGTCACTCGTCACCATCCGATGCGATCGGGCGCTTTCCGCCATAATGGTTCGATCGGCGCCGGTTTGCCCGAGATCGAAATCCTGTTCGTCGAGCCCCGTGTCGCCTAGAACACCTTCGTAGCTGTCGAACCCTCGACCGAAGCCGAAGACGGGATGTAAATAGGGACCACTGTAAACACCCCAAGTCCGATAGCCCGCCTGTTGCAGGCGTTCCGCCAAGGTCACGGTGCTCGGATTTATTCGAGATCCAACGAACTCGTTCACGCCGTGGGTAAGACTGCCGAGGCCGGTCAGCATCGTAACGTGCGTGGGAAGAGTCCACGAGGTTTCTGCAACTACGTTCTCGAACACTGCCCCTTGGGCGGCAAGACGATCGAGGACCGGCGTCGTGTTTCGCCCGTAGCCATAGCAGCCGACGTGATCGGCACGGAGAGAATCTATGGAGATGAAAACGATGTTAACCGGCCCCGTACCGTCGGACGCGGTACAGCCGGCGAGTATCCCGACAAGAAGAAGAAAAGCTCGCACGTACCGGCGGGTCATTGCTTCTTTTTCTTCAGAAGACCGCGGATCGCGTCTGTTGCTCTATCCGTGACCTCGCGCTTGGCTCCTTGAGCGGCCTGCTCCAAAAGCGCTTTTGCGTCCGGCCGGACCTTGGGATTTTCAAGGGTCCCAGTAATAGTGATCGGGACGGGAACCCACCCATCGTCATCCGCCAGAAGGTCTAGGACATCGCCGCCCACACCGTCGATGTTGAGTCCTTCGCGCGCCGTGGCGACCGATAAGTTGAAGTTGACGGGACCTTCCAAGTTGACCGTCCCGGCGAGATCCAACCGGGCGTCGCCGGACTCGAATCGAAATGGGTCCAAGGTGAGGATGTTGTTCACCAGCCGGTACCTAGCCTCCGTGGCCTTGTACCGGGAGCCCACGATCACCTTCTTTCCCAGAGCCTCGTCGATACCCGTAAAGGCGGGCGCCGCGGGAAACTCTCCTTCCGCCATTTGGAAACCACCGCTGGCCTTGACGTCCTCCGTCTCCAATCCCACACCTTCCGCATCGAGTTGGGTTTTCGCCGGACCGAATCCCTCGCTCGCACCCATCATTCCGTTGAGGTCGAGCGGGTCGCCTTGGGCGGACATCTGGTAGGTAAACGGAACCGGATTGAAATCGACATCCATATTGGCGCCGAACTGAGCGTGTTTCGTGGCGAACGTGAGGGTCGGCATTGCGAAACGGGCGTCCGCGAGCTGGAATCGACTATGGGTATCGGTGAGCTCCAGGTTATCGAGAGCCACCCTGCGGATGTCGAGTTGCCCTTCTGCGGCCAGCGCCGCCAGTGACTGAGCCTTGGGATCGAAGGTGAGATTCTCCATCAGAAAGTCGAGCCCCTCGATGCGAGTCTCGCCCTCCTCCCCTTTCTTTTTCATGACGACCGTTGCGTCGCTCACGAGAATCTGCTGGACCTCGAGGGCAAGGCCGATCTTGCTCGCTCGGGGGTGTTTCACCTTCACTCTCGGTCGGTTCGCTTGGTTCGCCACCCGTAGGCGGTTGTTGCTCCGTCGGCTCCGCAGGCTCTTCCCGCCGCCGGGCTCCACGAGCAAGACCTGGGGTCGCTCGAGAACGACACGGTCAATGGCAAGGGTTCCGGAAAGAAGCGGCCCGAGTCGGTGCTCGAAGATGAGTTGGTCCAGCGTTACATCGAGCTCTCGCCCACTCGCTTCGGGACGAGACCTCGACGTTTTCTAGTACCAACCCGCGGAGAAGATTCAAACGAAACCCGGTGGCCGTCATCTTCATTCCCGTGGCATCACCGACCTGATCGAGAATTGCCTGGCCGAGCTCCGGGGAGTCCCAATCGCGGGCGACGAGAAAGACGGCGATCGCCAAGATGAGGACGAGGACAATTGCGAGCTTCTTCAACATATCGTTCTCCTGAAATCTCTACGGAACCACGATATCGTAAGCGACGATCTTCCAATCGCCGCCTTCTTTCGTCCAGAGGAGGCGTAAAACAGGCGCTTCGCCACCTTCGGTACGGAACTGAAAATAGAGTCCATAATAGTTACCGTATTCCAGTGGAATCTTTTCGGGAAAAGGCTCTTCGCGAGCCCGCCGGGCGCAATCGGCCCACTCCCCAACGAGATCGGGCGACGCAATCAAAGCATAAGTTGCCTCGTCGGGATGGCTCATGCTCCGTAGTAAGGGATGGATCGGCTCGATAGCCACTAAAAGCGTATCAAGACGTTTCCACTCGCCGACCAGCTCACCTGTCCTTTCCAGGCCTTGCCGGAGATAGCGGGCCGCTTCCTCGGGCGAGCGTGCCTCGGGACGGTCATCCGCACGGTAGAGGTTGTAGCAGGAATAGCATCGAGCGGAGAAGGCTTGGAAGGCCGCATCATAGTCTTTTTCGATAAACCACTTGTGAAGAAAATTCCGTGTCGCTTTTGCGAAGGAGGCATCAGCAGCTTCCCGCGCCTGCTCGGGCACAGGGGGAGCTTCCACTTGGCGAAGATCGGGAGTTTCGTCTTTTGTGTTCGGCTCGGTTTCGTAGGAAATGATCTTCCAGTACCCGGACTCTTTGGCCCAAATCAAAGCCACCGTCCCGCCCTGTCCCTGCGGCCCCTTGATATGGAAGACCGAGCCGAAATACTCCCCGTATTTCCGGCGTGCCGGAACCGATGTTTCACTCGCCAATCTCGTTCGCGCCGCGCAGTCGAAGGTCTGCACCACGTCATCGGGAACCGAATAGAGTACGAACTGAGCATGGTGAGGCTGCTGCACCACCTTCAACGATGGGTCCACAAGGCGCACGCCGAGGGTCAGACCTTCCAAACTCTTCTGAGGCCCCAGCTCCTCATTAACGGCACGCATCCCGGCCAAGAGATGCATGGGAGCCATGCCCCGATCGGAAGCCAGATCGTCGAAGCGATTGAGGGCGACGCAAGGGTAGGCCCGTTCCGAGATGTAGGCCATTGCTTCACCGGGTTTCTGCTCGATGAGCCAAGAGGTCAAAAAGTCGTGGACCGCCACGTCGATGTTTTTCTTGCCCGCGCGCGGGAATTCGGGGATATGGTACGTTCGGTCATCGATCGTGTCTTCGTAGTCACGGCGGAAGTTGAAGCCGAAAAGCCCGCGCCACCAATCAGCGAAGCCCGACCATCGACTGTTGTGGCGCTCGTGGTTGTTTCCTGCACGGACATCGGAGTTCGCAGCCGTTAAATGGCCGTTGAAGAGCGCCGCAGGAAACTTGGAGGATCGATAATCCACATCGATATCGGCTCTATCACCTTCCGGGGCGATGGAGATCTGAATCGAAGGCACCTTGACCTCACCCGTCTGCCGGTAATTAATGGGATAGCCTTTGTGAAAGACAGTGTTGTCGGCGTCTCGTTTGAACTCCCGGCAAACTTTGAGAGTTTCGAGAGCGTCCGACTTCAATACCACGTACATGCGAAATTGCCGGTCGCTTCGCGCTCCTTTGATTTTCCCCCGAATCGTCTCCAGTTCCTTGACGAGACCGAGAGCCGTACCCAGCGGCCGCCCCGATTCGTCCGTCAGGTTCGTAGTCATGAGGGCGTGCGTAACGGCATCAAAAGTCGTCTTCGTCGAGAGCTTGACAAACTCGTCGAAGAACGGTTCCGGACCAACATCTTCCCCTGTTACCTGGTTGAAACGCCGGATCCAATCCTCGATGAGCCTTTGCTGCTCGGGATTCAGACTGTCGTAGTCTCCGCCAAAGGTACGCTCCTGCGGTTGTGCCTCCTCTTGGGCCGTTCCCGCCAAAGTGACGCTGAGGGCTATCAGCAAAATAGTGATTCTCAAAGCACTATCCTCCAGGAAAGAAAAACGAGTTGCCATGCCCATGGCGCATTTTTGTTGCACGACTACCCCGCCAAGGATAACCTAACGCTACCTGGCTTTGGAATAAAAAACCCGGAGGGATCATGGGTATTCGTTGGAAATACTGCATTTATCTGTCTCCAACCCTTTTCGTAGCGACCGTCGCCCGCGGCCAAGGGTCGCGCGATTTTTCGAAGGTTGAAATCGAGACCGTCCAAGGCGTGGTAGTGGGTCGCAAGAATCACATCTACTTGATCAAAAGGAGACGTCGATTCTTCGAGCGCCGGACGCAGTGTGTCGGGAAGTCTGGGATAATATCGAATACCCTCGAAAAGGGCGTCGATGAGGATCTTCTTTCCATCCCCTTCCAGGAGAAAGCCCTCGTTCGCAACATAAGTAATGGTGACCTGACCCTCGGCGATAGGAACCATCAGCAGAACGGCCACAAGAAGATGCCGGCCAAGCCAAGGTCTCATAAACTCTCCCGTCCGAAAGTGTATGTTATAGATAGCAAGTAACATAAGGCCATTGCAAACCATGACCGAGATAAGAAAAGCGGATCCTGCTGCACGACGACAAGCGGTGCTGCTCGTCATGGCCGGCACCTTTGTTGGCGCATTGCTGATCGTTGGCTTCGAGCGATATCGCGCGCCGCTCATTGACTGGCTTTTATCCGAGCCGGCCGAGTTCGCGAAACGAATGAAGGTAGTTGTTCTGCTGGTGTCCACCGTATTATCGGCACCGTTGATTGCATTCGCCGTCTATTTTTGGGCTCTTGGCACCAAGGTCCTGCGTGCCAGGGTGTTTCCGCTACCGGGGCAACGCGTGATTCGTGACACACCTGTTATCGAGGGAGAGGCCGCAGTTTTACGAGGACGTGGCTTCAAGATTCTGGCGGCCTGCCTAGGTGTCGCGACCGCTTTTCAGTGGCTGCTGTTTTGGCGGATGGCGATACTCTTCAGTAAGGGAGCGCCATGACGTTCGGGTGGGATGACGGGCCGGAGATTCCGGCCCGCCCTAAGGGTCCAGCCAAAAATAAGTTCCCTTTTTCGGGCGTCGAGGCGCCAGCCTGGCAAGGCGCGAGGAGTGAAGAATATCTAGATATTTGAGCTTCGAGCAACGCAGCCAGGCGGGATGGATCGGCGGCCCAAAACGGGAAGTTATTCTTGGTTGGGCCCTAAGCTTAGTGTTTTCCGTATGCCAGCTCCGTGTCTCTTACAGGAGCACGGAATCAATCCGTCTGCCCAAAGGGCCGCAATCGCACAGTACGTTTTGCACACCGAAAAACATCCTTCCGCGGAACAGGTTTTGACCCGCGTACGTCGCAAGTTTCCCATGGTCTCGCGGGCCACGGTCTACAATACTTTGAATCTTTTCGTCGAGAAAGGTCTCCTCCGAAGACATGCCCTTCCACGTCACCGACTACCAGGTGGTGATGCGCGGGCGACGAAAGCAGGACAAGAAATAATTAAGTTTTCAGAACCAACCGCCCAACATTTTCCAAGGATTCAATAGGGGCATCCAAATAAATGGATTCTCATCCATAAATTAGGATATTCATTTTGCCAACTGAATCGACCTGCCTGAGCGGGCAAGCCTATTATTTACAACAAAATAGGCGCAACCAGACAACGCAAAGGCACACGAACTCTTACATGTAACACCATCTATACCATAGTCAATCCAACGAATTGGATTCCTTACGAAATGATGGAACTATGATTTCAAGCAGGAGTAGTGCAAAGATCACAAATAATGTAGCTCAAAATCAACACAACTAATCAACATTACTTAGCCCAATCGTCCGAGACCAAGTCAGTTACTCTTGGCAAACTTTTTGCTAGAATCCTTACCGGGGAGCTTGAAAGAATCCGGCGAATGATAGAAACCAGCTTGCATTTCCATCCAAGAGTCAATTTGCACGACTCGGACTGCTTGGACATCGTTTGATCCTCGAGCCGTGATCCCGCCGAGTTCTTTCAAAGCCGCCTTCAATTTAGGTTCCGCGGCTTCAACTTAGAAGTCGTTTCATCAGGAGGTGTTCATGAATCGTTACGCAATTCTGTTCTGTGTCCTAGCCATCGGTCTTACAGCCGTCATGGCGCCGGCGCAGGTCGTCACCAAGGGCACGATCGTGGTCGTCGTTCAAGACGAGCAAGGCGGTCGCCTACCGGGCGCTACGGTATCCGCATCCGCAGCCGATACCGTCACCGCACGAGAAGTGGTCAGCAACGACGCGGGTGAAGCCCAATTACAGGCCATGGATCCTTCGGCCATCTATGTGGTCACCATCGACATGCCCGGCTTCGCTCCGCAAGCCACGAGAACATTCTCGTTCGTTCCGGACACACGGCCACGATTCGCGCCACGATGGGTCTGAGTGGCATCCAAGAAACCGTGACCGTCACTTCGGAAACACCTCTGGTGGACACGAAGAGCTCCATCAAGGGCCAGGACGTTACGCTCGAGCTGACGGAGTCACTGCCCACGGGTCGCTCGTACCAGAGCTACCTGCAGCTCGTTCCCGGCGTCATGCCCGATGACCCCGACGCCGAAGGCAACCCGGCATCCAAGGGTGGATTGAACTACCGTGACGTCGGCGGCGACACGGGCGTCTCCCGCGACAACTTCTACTACATCGACGGAATCAACGTGACTGACCCGATATCGGGAACCTTCGGCGCCAACTTGAACACCGAGATCATTCAAGAGCAGAAGGTCATCACCGGCGGCATCCCGGCGGAGTTCGTGGGAACCCCGGGTATGGTGTCGAACGTCATCCTGAAAGCGGGCAGCAACAACTTCAGCGGATCCGTGAACTACTTCTTCCAGAACGACTCCCTGCAGGCAAGCAACGAGAACCTGACAGATCAAAAGTTCTCCACTTTCGATGCCGCCGGAACGTTCGGCGGCCCGATCATTCAGGACAAAGCCTGGTTTTACGCCAGCTACCGCCGAGTGGAGCGCGACGACGATGTGGTGGCTACGGATACCAGCCAGTTCCTGCGCACCGTGAATCGAAGCGAGAACCAAGGCTACGTTCGAGGCACCTTCTCGCCCACCGCCAACGACACGTTCAGCTTCACCTGGTTGAGCGATCCGACGACGTTCTCCGGTCTGCGTGCTCCGGATACGTCCAACGCGCGAGACGAGTCACGGGATCAGGGCGGGAATCGTTTCAACCTCAAATACTCGCGTCTCTTCGGTACCGACACGCTTATGGACGTGGGCTGGAACAAGCACAACGGCGAGGTTTCTCGATTCTCGGTCATCGACGAGGCGCAGAACGACCTTTTCTTCCGTGCCAGCGATGACTTCACCCGGGCTGACCAGGAACTGGGCGGCTGGGGCCAAAGTATCATCGACGAGCGGGATACGCAGCTCTTCCATGGGGCGGTCAATCACAGCATCCAGCAGCACGAGTTAAAATTTGGATTCGAGTACACGGAGAGGTCGAACTTTCGAGATTCGTACCTATTGGGTTCGCCCCCTGCTACATGGGTCTCCTTGGACAACAGTCTGACAGGAATTAATGCGGGAGAGCTCATCAGCGGAGACTATTCAGGAAACCAGCAGTTCGATCCTACCAACGCGAGCGACTTCGGCGGCTTCATCAGGACCATCGACGCCCACCCGGACCGGGCCAAGTTTTACAATGCCTACGACACGGATAGGGACGGCACGATTACTCAGGCAGAGCTCGCTGCCAACATGGTGTATGACAGCACGGCTGGGAATCCCAATGGCGCCATCAACTACGATCGGACGGAACAGGTCGCCGATGGCTCGCAGTTCACTAAGTCACGCGGTTACAGCATGTTCGCCCAAGATACGTTCCAATGGGACAAGCTGGTGGTCAATGCCGGCCTACGTGTCGAGCGCTATGTGCATTACAACACGCTCGGTGAAGTCTCGTATAGATTCCCGTATACCTGGGCTCCCCGGCTGAGCGCCATCTATGATATCAAGGGAGACGGGCGTCAGAAGGTTTCCGCTTTCTGGGGTCGGTACTTCGATCCCGTCCGCGGCGGCATGACCAACTTCGCAGGATCCATTTCCGGACGTACCCGCGAAGAGCAGGTATGGGCCGTTGACGAGTTCGTGAATTACCGGACCCGAGGCGGACCGACGCAGCCGGACGCCTTGTGGGCGGAAACGACCCTGACGCCGTTCACGGATGATCTCCAGTTCGGCTACGAGATCGATCTCGGTAACAACATGAGCTTCGAAGCGCTCTACACCAACCGGCGCACCCGGGATGTCCTCGAGGATTATGACCTTGCCCTTTACGCCTACGCCACCGATGGTTCCACGCTCTATCCGGGGCCCATCGATCATCCCGACTCGATGTTTCTGGGATTCGAATACTTCGGCTACAGCGAGAACCCGGGCTCGAACTTCGTCATCGCCACGCTGAATAACGGCAAACGGGACTACCAGGGCATCGAGTTCACCTGGCGGAAACGTTACTCCAACAACTGGCAAGGCTTGTTTGCCTATACCTACAATGACGCCGAGGGCAACACCAACTCCGACTCCAACGCCGACTTCCAGGGTGACGTGATCTGGCTTGATCCGGAATCCCCGAATCAGTACGGCCGGCAGCCGGGTCTAATCAACCACATGATGAAGGCGGCGTTCACCTACCGGATGAATTTCGGCCTCGAGCTCGGTGGCTTCTACCGCTGGAACTCGGGAATTTGGCTCAGCAGGACGTTCAACGCCTCCTCGCGGCACCTACCGGCTCGCACCGACAAGGTGGGGATGGAGGAATTCGAGTACGCGGGTATCACCCGACACTGGATCGCCCCCGATACCGTGGGCGTACTCGACAATCCGTCCTGGGGCCAGCTCGATCTGCGGGCCCAGTACATCGCTAACTTCGGCAACAATCTGGTGGGAGAGTTCTTCCTCGACGTCTTCAACGTCGTTAACGGCCAGGGTCCCACTCGAACGATGGATTTCGTCGCCGGAGAAGGCGCCGATGCCTTCGGGGACGAAGTCCGATGGGTCAACCCGAGGCGTTTGTTCCTCGGCGCTCGTTTGAGATTCTAACGAGTTAGGAGAACAACGACTTTACCAAACGGGGGCCTTCGGGCCCCCTATTTTTTTAGGCAACCTAATTGAAACTGTTCATCACCCTGATCGGATCTATTTTTCTTGGCCTTCTTGCCGGCAACACGGCGATCGCCCAGGAGCTCCAAAGGCCTCCCGAGCCGACCGTCCTGGTGGTTCAAGTGAGCGTCCCCGGCGGTGGAGAGCGCAACGAGCAACCTCTCGTCGAGCTCGTCTATGGAATTCGTCGTGAGGATTTCGGCTATCCCAACTCTCGCGGAGAGATCGTTTTCCAGATCGACGACCCCGGCATGTACCGTGTCCGTGTGAGCCTCACCGGCTTCGAGAACGCTCAGCAACAGATTACGGTCACCCTCGGGATGCGGCACCAGCTTTTTTTCGAGCTTCAACCCTCGGGGTCCGGTGAAGCTAGTGCGTCAGCCTCCCTAGAGGGATCACCGTCTCCCGAAGCCATAGAGCAAATGGTCAGAGCCCGTCGGCTCCGCGCAAGCGGGGACACCGAAGGTGCCATCCGAACCATGGAGCGTGCTATCGAGATGGCGCCCGGGTTCGCGGGAGCTTGGATGGAGCTCGGTATCTACCACTGGCGAGCCAAGCAACTGGACGAAGCGAAAAGGTGTTTCGAAAAAACCCACGAGCTCGACCCCGCCGTCATGGGCGCCGATCTCTGCCTCGGTCAAGTCCTATTCGAAATGGGCCGAGTCGACGAGGCCCGAGAAATCTTGCTCCGGGCAAGTGGGTCGCAGCCCGACCGCGCCGAGCCTTTGTTCGCCCTGGCGAAGATGCAGGCCGACAGCGGTGACCTCAATCAGGCCGAACAAACCGCCGAGCAGGCACTGGAGCGCGATTACAGCCGCGTACCTCAGGTCCACCTTTTGCTGGCCGGTATCCACGCCGAGAAAGGGGATCATGGATAAGGAAATTGCCTCCGTCGAGTCTTATCTCGAAGTCGCTCCAGCCGGCGCCGACCTCACTCGCGTCGAGAAAAGGCTCAAACTTCTCCGGGCGGAGCTCGAGCTCAAACCTATCGTCGATCAGTACTTCTCGATTCTCGACAGCTATCAGTCGGGCGATCGCAAAGGCGGCCCTCGACGAGCTCGCCGAGATACCACGTCGAGGCATTTATAGAGCCGTCGAGCGCTTGCGGGACCGAGAAGACGACGAGCTCGTTGCGGCAACCGTGATGCACACCGATGCCGCCCTGCTCCCGGATAGTGACGCCAGCCTTCACATCTCGAGAGCGGCGGCTTGCCTGAAACGCATCGAAGACGACCGACGACGAGAAGACCTCGACCGCAGGTGGAACCTGGCCATGGCCTACTATTTCCAGAATCGTCAACAGTTCCTCGTGGCGGTGCCTTTCCTGATGGAATTGACGAAGAGATACCCCGAGGATCGGGAGGTTCGACTGGCCTACGGATCGGTATGCGAGGCGGCGGGCCTCCTCAATGACGAGTTCCGCGACCACCTCGACATGGCCGAGGAACAGTACCGGTGGCTCCTGGCCTCGGTCCCCGAAGATATCGAGGCGCGTCTCAGGCTGGGCCATGTTCTGAAGCTTCTCGGGCAATACGACGAGTCCGTCGCTCTCCTCGAGGACGTCCTTTCACGAACCGACGACCCGGTCCAAATCTTCGTCGCCAACCTTCTGATGGGCGACATCCACAGGGCACAGGGACAACTCGACAAAGCCATCGACTCCTACCGAGCCGCCATGCAGATTGATGGAAGTAGTCAAGTCGCGGTCGTCGCCATGAGCCACGCCTACCACCAGGCAAGACGTTTCGAGGAATCCACCGATGTTCTGACGGAGCTCCTGCGTTTAGGCGATCGAAGCGAATCGGATACCTGGTGGCGTTATTTGTCCGGCAACTCGGACCGCTTCGAGTCTTTGTTGCTCGAGCTCCACAATGAGTTGGGGTATGGTAACTAGCCCAAGTTCGACGCCGAACTGATTCCAGCCCCATGAGCTTGAGCTTCTGGAAGCTCCCGGCGCCCCCTAGCCACTCTTGCCCGAGGAAGTAGTCATGGAGCTCAATTTTTTCTTAATCTCTGGTTGATCCTGGTTGAGCTCGAGCGATCGTTCGAAGGCTTGCTTCGCACGGTCGGAATTCCCCAACTGCTGATGGCAGTCGCCGAGAGCGTTGAGCAAAGAGGTGCCGGGGGGGCGAATCGTGACCGCCCGCTCCAGATAAGTCCACCGCCTGGGCAAAGTCCTCTTTGAAGTAGTACGCAAAACCGAGTCCTGTTACCACTTCATATTGGTTCGGGAACTGAGTCTCCAGCGGCTGAAGAAGCTCGAGAGCTCGGTCCGGCTCGCGCCAACCGATGTAGATTCCGGCCAGTCGCCAGCGGGCCTGGGGCAAGTCAGGATTGTTCGCAGCGACGGCCACCTCGAGGGCCTTCTGCGCCAGCTCGATTCTCTTCAGAGCCAAGAGCTGCTCACCAAGAGCCAGCGGCAGCAATCCGGGGACCTTCGTATCGAAACTGCGTCGATGAACCCAGGGCCGGGCGAGCGCGTTTCGAGGAGAAATCTGGACCGGTGCCGTCTTTTCGGCCAGGACTCGGCCCTCCGGGCCGACGAGCTGCCCACGCAAGATGTAGCGACCTCCCGTCATGTCCGTCAACTCGAAGGTTTCGATGACCGCCCCTTCCCGTCTAACATTCATCGGAACCGAACGTTCCTCGACCATCGTGCCAGCCTCGTCGACGATCGCCAGTTGCAGTTTGTCCTCTGGAGAAGCTCCCAGCACCTGGGCGAATACGTGAAGCGTCTCGCCCAGAGTAAAGATGTTATCCGCGGCAGGGTGGATACGCACCTTCCCGATTTGGAACGTCCTAAGCTCTCCCTCCTCCGCGTCGTCCAGGGTTTGTTCGCTCCCGAATCCCAGAATGAGCTCTCCCAGTCCCGGCTCATTCGGGACAACCGGATCCACCGTCAGCTGTCGTTCGACGACCGTGTACTGATGGACCGTGCGATTTCTCAAAATCACGCTGACCGAGTAGTTTCCCGGAACGATGGGAAAGTCGTCCTGGTAGGCAAAAGGAAACGTATCGAGCTGCCTAATCTGGCTCTCGGTCAGCTCCACGTACACTTCCTTGTCGTTTGCAACGACCCGATTCCCGTCCTGATCCGTCACCTCGAGACTGACATCGAGGGTCGTATAGAACTTGGTCTCGTCGGTTTCCAGGACGAAGTAGGTGGGATCGAGCTCGATACTGTAATGGAGAAAGGGCGCACCCATCGGGCCCGCCAGAACCGCGAAGACCCCGCGGCTCGGGATGAAATTGAAAGAGTACTCCGACGATACCCGGTCCCGATACCGGAGCCAGGCATCGGCATAATCGGTACGAACCGCGCGTTTGGGAGACTCTTCAATCCGCGCAATAACGAGCTCGGCACCGAGCGACGGTCGTCCGGTATAAAAGTCCGGGGAATCGCTCGTGTCATACGACAGGGACGCATGAGCGATGTCGGTAGAGACATCGCTGAGCATTTCGGACGGCTTCTCTCGCGTCGTCCGAGAACCCGGGTGTTCCACGGATAAGCGAGATCGGTCCATCAATCAAAGGACTGTAGAGCTTGTACTCCCCCACGTCGTGCTGCTTGAAGAACATCAGGTAGAAAAACGACGGCAGACCTTTGTTGACGTCGCCTTGATAAAACCACAGGTCGATGTATACCAAATATTGGTAGGCCTCGTAGGCCTTCCTGTCACGCGGCTCACCGAGGATGATGTACATCCGCCCCTGATCCGTCTTCCATCCTGGGCGAAAGGTATGCTTGCTGAAGTGTGTGTTCGCGTAGTCGATGCGCCGGTAGTGTTCAATCTTGAACTCGTTTTCCGGGGTGGCGCGCGAGGGGTCGCGCCTCTTCCAAAACGCCTCGATGAAATTTTGTCTTTCTTCGTAGGTCTCGATCTGGAGAAATATGTCCTTTTCTTTGTCGGTGATGATGTAGACGACCTCTTCCTCGAGCCACTTGCGATGCTCCGGGGAGAGGTCGGCCTGTCCGCCCGCGGCGGTTCTTTCGCCCGCGGCGAGGACCGGCACGGCGAGGGCGAGAAACGCGGTGAATCCGATAACACCCGCAGTCCTGAATCTCATAGTTGAATCTCCATCGGGCGCCTCATCCTAAGTCACTGAGCTTAATAGTATCTCCGGCCGACACTGCTTTCAATTCATCGACCACTACCATTATTAACATGTCTTGGACGTGCTCCAATCTTGTCCTTTTTCATCTCATCCCGCCGTTTTGTTTTTGGAGGAACACTCCCGCAACCGCGTAAAGTGGCCAGGACTGAAGATCGTCCACGACCGAGAATGGGTGCGTGGAGAACCGAATCCCGAAGGGACTGAGCGCGCGATTTTTCTCGAGGAACAAACGCATACTCTTGAGGCTTCCACGGCCGCCGCTCTTTACTTCGATGGGGATGACCTTACCTTCATCCTCGAGGAGGTAGTCGAGCCTCAGCGCTAGAACTCCTGGTCTCACGATGCCAGTAGAAAAGCTCTCTACCTGAACCCACGGGAATCCGTAGGCTATCATCTCCTGCCCCACGAAAGCTTCCGCGATAGCCCCTCGATGGGTGATTGCCGTTTTCGCATCGAAAACAAGCTCCGCGGTATCCAGTCCAAGAAGTGCCTGCGTAAGTCCAACGTCGAGAAATAAAAGCTTGAACCGATCCGCCCGTGCTCCTGTTCGTAGCGGACATCCACTCCCGGGCGACTGGAGCACTCGATGCACGATGCCCGCCTTCTCGAGGAGGCTGAGCGCCGGAGCGAGCTCGCGGGCGCGAAATTCGCCGGGAATGTGGGAGTATACGAAACGCCGGCCCTGCATGGAGGAAGCTTCTTTGAACAGAAGATCTACGTACTTGATCTCATGCCGCTTTGCATACTTCGTAAAGTCCTGGCGGTAATTCTCCGCAAGTCCGGCAAGCACCTTGCGACATCTCGCCAGATCGCCGTGCCTACCCCAGTTCGCCACGACTTCAGGCATTCCACCGATCGCCAGGTATATCCCGAGCCGTCCTAAGTAGGAGATCATGAGCAGGTTGACGAATGTCTTCAACCGCTCCGAGTGCTCGAGCCAGTATCCCGTCTTCTGTAGCAGAGAGGAACTCCGTGAACGAGAGCGGATACATATACATCGAATCAACCCGTCCAATAGGAATCCCCGTCGATTCGAGGGCGAAGTCGAGCAGCGAACCGGCTGCTATAACGTGCAACTCCGGCATCTCCTCGAAAAAGTACCGAAGCGATTTCACGGCCTGCGGCGTTTCCTGGATCTCGTCGAGGAATAGCAGCGAGCGCCCCGGCTCGATGCGTTTGCGTGTGACCAACCTCAAGTCTCGCACGATACGCTGTGGATCGAGGTCGGTCTCAAACACGCGACCGAGCCCCGGTTCCCGCTCGAAATTCACCTCGACCAGCTCTTCGAAGGAAGCGCCCAAAGCTCTGGCCGTATAGGTCTTCCCGACCTGCCGTGCGCCTCGGATGAGAAGCGGCTTGCGTCCGCGATCGGTTCGCCAGGCTTTTAGATGACGATCGACAGCCCTCTTCATACCCAATTCCGAGTTGATGGTTCTAAATCAAGGTTTACTGATCCATTTTATGGTTCAAAATCAGGGATCAATAATTAATTCTATGGCGATAAATCAAGTATAAGTTATACCAATTATGGCCCGAAATCAAGGTTATAATTCAGATTTGCTCACGTGATCAAAGATTTCAACACCATTTGTCACCAAAGGTAACATCGCTTTAGTCACGCCAATTGACAGAAATGGAGTTTGGGGCACGGTGTATTGTACGATTGAGTAAGAAATAGAACATGAGTCGGTCAAAACAATGAGCAAACCTCTCGATCAACTTCAAGACTATTTTCGAGCGGACTATCGTGGTGCCGTCACGGTCTACCTTTTCGGTAGTACCGCTCGAAGTACCGACTCCCAGGGAAGTGACATCGACATCGGGGTGCTCTATCGTGAGCCTCCTCCTCGGAGCTTGGATGCCCCCTCTCTTTCAATGAAGGGGGATATCGAGGCAACGCTTCATCGGCCGGTAGACGTCGTCGTTTTGAATCATGCTTCTGCCGACCTCTGCCATCGTGTTTTCCGAGACGGAATTCTTGTCCTGGACCGAGACCGCGCTTTTCGCATTCGGTTCGAGGACCACTTGAGGCAAGAGCCGTTTCACGGCTCCCGACAATTCCAAAAATTACTGTCTCGGCAAGATCGTGGTGCGGTCGTAGTTGGGATCGGCCTGCTCCAGAACAAAGGTGGCGGATACGAGATGTCCTTCGTGGAGGCATTTCGGTTCATGGAAATAGGCCAGCCCCCAGTAAAGGTCCGCGGTCAGGTCGTGTTTCCGGAGCCATTCGAATTGAGGTAATTGGGGAACGTCACCAGCCGCTGCTGCATCTTCGAAGCCAATCCACTGGTTGACCGTCGCCGTGCTGTTACAGATCGTCATCCCATCTCTCATGATGCTGTAATAAATGGTCTCGCCCGGCGAAGGAATGAACGTCGAGCGCTTGAGGATGATGACGAGAAGTCCTTGCCTTTCATCGAAAAAGACCTGCGTCAGTGCCGGGTCGACGAAGGCTTGACCTGCTTCCTGCGCCGCATCCCGTTCCGCGTTTTCGACCTCATGAATGAGCTCCGTCCAACGTGTGAGATCGGTTGCCGGCGCATTGACAAAGTTCAGGCCGCTGTAGGCATAGTTGATGGGAAGAGCAAAGCCGAGCCCTTCGGCCCCCTCGACTTTCGCACTGATGACACCGATGACGCTACCCCCTGAGTTGAAGAGCGGCCCTCCACTGTTGCCGGGATTCACGTTGGCATCCACCTGAATATACGCCGTCCCGAACAAGTTACGTGCAGCGTGACTCACGATGCCTTCGTGAACCGTGTAGTCCATTCCGAGCGGAGTGCCGATGAGCACCACCTTTTCTCCGGCGCTCACGTGGGCCGCGTCACCAACGGGCAAAGGTACCGCGGCCGCTCCCGTAACTTGAATGAGCGCCAGGTCCAAGTTTTCAGCCTGATCGATAACCGCACCCGGCAGTTCCCGTCCATCGGAAAAATGCACGGTGATGGTCTCACCGGCGGGGCACAAGACATGAGCATTGGTCAGCAGTTGTTCTTCCGAGATGAAAAACCCGCTGCCAACAGACTGCCGGCACGTCAGCGATACGATCGAAGGAGTGACTCGTTCCGCGATCTCCTGCGTCGAGAGCTCTTCGGAAGATTGCCCGGCTGTACTAGACGCCCCGGTAGACTCCTCTCCCGAGGGCATCCACATCCATACGACAACGGCGAACACGACCACCGCCGCACCCGACATGGCGATGAGCAAGGGGAGCTTCGGCGGACTTTTTTTCGGCGCCGACGTCGCGAGAGTCGCGCGAAGCCCTGAAGATTGAAGGACGTCTCGTCCGGCTCCGGCCACCGCCCGAGTCACACCGTGAAGAACCACCGGCCGCGGCGAACCGAGCACTTTCTGTAGTTCCTGAAACGAACCTCCGAGCCGACCCAAGGAGCGAGCCAATTGAAAACGAGCCTTAGAATCACGGACAGGCTGCTCGAGGATCAAATCGACGAGAAGATTGCCGCGACAATGCGGACACACGCGCGCACTAAGCACTGCCGGCTCACCGCAGTGTAAGCACGGCTCGCGAAGGGGTTCTTCCTGGCTCATCAATCTTAGGTAGTACGCAAGTTTCAGGCCATTCGGTTAAATCCGTAGAAATACTTGAATTTGAAGCGGTTAGAGTGAGAAGGGTGTCGTCATCCCCATGGGTTAATCCCCACGGAGGTAAAAGAAAAAGGCCCGGTAGGACCAACAACGATTCTACCGGACCTTGCAGACTTTTAGTTTTCCGTAGGTTTCTTGGACTTCGTCAAAATCTTCTTCTTGCCGAAGCCGATCGCGTCGAGCCACTCCTGCGGATAGCCGACCGACTTCCGCTCACCCGACGAGTTGACGTAACCGTCGTTGTATTTCATGACCAGGTGGTCCGACAAGGCCCACCAGTCATCGACCACGCTTTGCGCCATGTCATTGGAGTACCGGGTCAGATATTCGCGAGCAGCTTCCGGACTCTCTTTATAGAGATCCGCAGCGCGAGCTTCGATGGCCGGCTGTAGATTCTCGAAGGTATCCTCCCAGTGCGTGTAGGCCTTCTGAATGTCCTCGGACATGTAGCTGTACTTGAGGTTGGACCAATTGGAAACGAAGTCAAAAGCCCACCACGCGGAGCCGCGGTCGAAGACGTCGCGGCGGCCGATCTCGAAGGACTCGGGAACCTTCTTGATACCCGCGTAGAAGCGGAACAAAAACAGCCGTCTTGGGATTGTCCTCGGCAAACCAGGCGAGTCCGCCCACGGGATCCGGCAGCCAATCACGGGTTTGGAGCACCACACAGTAAGAGCAGCGGAAGATGGAGATCGTCCGCTCCCAGCCCATGTATCCTTCGGGAGTTTCGTCTGGGTAGCGAATCGATTGGGATTACCGAACGGTCCCGCCGCCGGTTCCATCGCGGGATCGAACTCCGTTCCCTGATAGTGGTCGCGATGGAACGTCTTGAGCTGCGTCGTGGTGACCTTCGTCTCGGCCTTGACGGAGAAAGGATACTCCTCGGCCCAGGGATCGAGATTGAGACTCGGCGCCAGTGTGGAGAGAACTCGCCACTCCCGCCGCCGGCTTCCCATGGACTCGCTCGGCGCATAGGCGGAGTTGAACCGGAAGGGCTTGCCCGCACTCGGATCGTACCAACCCATCTCCTCACCGAGAGAGAAAACGTTTTCGGAGAACATGAAGTAGTCGGGGTTGTTCGGGTCGATCTCGGTGATACGACTGCGGTTTGCGTGAACCGCGACTTCACCCGGCGGAACCCGTTTGGCCGCCCATACGGCGCCGATCTCGAGCGGCCCTGCGCCCAAGATCTCGAAGAGCCAAGCTTCCTCCTTGTCGATGAGGGTCAAACACTCACCGAAATCACCATAGCCGTCCTCCGCCACGAGCTTGCCCATGAGCGCAATCGCCTCGCGCGCCGTCGCCGTACGCTCGAGAATGATCCGCTGCAGCGCCATGATGTCCCACTTGCCCTCGGGATTGTAGAGCTCGCGGCGGCCGCCGAAGGTGGTCTCGCCCATGGCCAGCTGCTTCTCGTTCATGAAGGGATAGGCCACATCGAAACGGCTGTAGGTTTGGGCGACCTGCGGGATCTCGCCGACCTTGACTTCCTGCGGCATATCGGCGCCGCGTCCCCCGCCTTTCATGATGGGCCGCATCTCACCGTCCGCGTGGGCGCCCCCGGGAACGACTCGAAGTCGAAACTCGTAGGTACCGTCACAAGAATGGGTGGTCATCATGGAACCGTCGGCCGAGGCCTCCTTGGTGACCAAAACAGAGGTGCAGCTGAAACAGTCCGGCCAACAGTTGCCTTCCTGTTCTTCCGCAAAGACCTCGTCGGTCGCCGGAACGAAGTCATTCCTCGAGAAGTCGATGAACGGAATCGTTACGAGAAGGAGTAGGACCGCCAAAAACACGCCTACGTATCTCATGTCACGTCTCCTTTTATGGTTTCCTTAAAACTACTCATACAGAAGCTGATTGAAATCGGCTTTGGACGGATCACGCAGGTAGTACCCCGTACCCCGCTCGACCAACTCCGCGTAGCGAGGGACACCTCTGCACCACCATGGCGCGGTCCGGATTCTCCATGGACCAAAGATCGAAGATATTCAACAAGGTCGATAAGTGGCGACCCACCCTAAGGTCGAGAGGCCATCCTTTTTCGTCGATCTGCTCGAAGAGCAGACCGTGCTTTCCCGCCTCGACCACGAACTCGTCTTTTCCCGTGAGCAGAAGTGCTTCGTCCGTTCGGCCGCGGGTCGCGTCGAGGAACGGCTCCGGCGCTTCCAGCAGAAGCGAGATCGCATCCGTGTGATCGCCGATCTCGCGATGGGACAAACCCCGAAGCGCGCCCGGTGAATACTCCATGCCGATATTGAAACCCTCTTCGCTCGAGATCATCATAGATGCCATCGCGGCGAGATCCTGTCCCTTATCGTGCGCCACGATGGTGCTGATCACCGGGTACTGTAGCTCCGCCTCATGGAGATCGATAGCGATGTCCACCTTTTCTGTTTTGATGAGCTCGATCAAAGCGTAGCAAGTTTGTTCGGTTAAAGTCCCATTGGCGCGGCCCGGCCAAGTGCGGTTCAAATTTCGGATATCCACGTAAGCCAGTTCTTGGCGGCTCGGATAATGGATGTAGACCTCGGGGTCCGGCCACTGGTCGAGAGGATTCGACCACCGGTCCCCCATCCGAAAGGTTTGCTCCCCCCAGTCGGTCTTTATCGTGTATTCCGCCGGATAAGCCCCACCTAGTCGAGTCACGGTGGTGGCGGAACGATTCGCGCTGTTGACAACGATCAACCGGCCCTGTTGGACCACGGCGTTCTCCGTGAGAATCCAGGTCGTCAATCGCCCCGCCGGTTCTTCCGGGTGCGTCCCGCCCAGAACCAGCATCGTCCCACCAGGTTCGATCCCCCTCGAGGAAGTAGATGTTGGCGTCGTTGACGGTTCCCTCGATTTCCGGGAAATAACTGCTGAGTTTCTTGACTCCCGTGACACCCGGTCCCAAAACCACCGGTTCCGGTAGATGACGGCTTCGATAGAAGCTGACTCCGGCCGGAATCATGACGCAGCAATCCCAAAATGAGGATCACCGCCTTGCGAAGATAGACCATGCTCTTACTTCAGCCTCAACAACCTCAGCAGAAAGGGCATGAGAACGATGACGTAGAGAACTTCGTCCTGCCATTTCTTGCTCCGGATAATGTTCCAGATCATGAGGCCGGCGACGGCCGCCACCAACAGGTAATAAACAATGCTGATCACCATCGAATCAGACTCACAACAAAGTCAAGAAAGACAAAGACTTACTGAAGTATACCATCAGGGTCCCCACCACCATGATGAGGACGGCCGGAACGAGGCACTCCTTTAATAATTGTGAATAGGATTCTTTCATCCCAACCGTGTCCGCGGTCAACCGGCCGATGATGGCTGTCGGAGGCAGCGCGTCCCCCAGCGGCCAGATCACACTCATACCGGCCAAAGCCACGATGGGATTGAGACCGATGGTGTTGAAGAGCAAGACCAGCGGAACGCCCAGTACCGGAGCCGCTCCCCACATGAGGACGGCCTCGGACACCGGCAGCACGATGAAGAGGGTGAGGAGAACCGCGGCCAGCGGCAGTGTCACGATCGTGATCGCAATCAATCCCCTTACGCCGGTCAACGTCATGATCTGAACCAGAATCCCTACACAGGTCAAAGTGCCGATGAGAGGCAGGAGCTGGTGAACCGTATCACGTGAGATATGAAGGACATTCAAACGGACGGGAGACAGCAGGCGGCTCACCACCGCGGCGACCACAAACATCAACGGCAGCCCGAGGATAGGCAAATCGTGCGGCCATAACCTTCCCGCAAGAACGAGGAAAAAGAAGACGAGGAAAGGTAGGGCCACCCGCATCCCGTTCATTTTATCGGGCGCCTCCGGTAGCTCCGCTAGGGCTTTTTCCAGGTCCACGGGCTGGGCGCGCCACCCAAGGATGAAAATGGTCGCGAGAGACAACAAAACACAGGGCACGAGCAGAGGGAGAAAAAATCCCACGTAGGGCATGTTGACACCGGCCGCGGTGAGCATGGCCCAAAGACTGACCGGAGGAGCCGCCGCACTCAGCCCGGCCAGAATAAAAATGATGGCCGCGGCGCGGGGCCTCGACAACCCCATATAGCTCAAAACGATGGCAATCATACCGCCCGTAATCAGGACGGTGACGCTTCCCGCACCGGTCAAGGCGCCGGGAACGAGCAAGAGAAACGTGATGAGGACGAAGAGAATCGACTTTTGATTGTGAAATTTGCTCAGGATCCCGCGAACCAGATAGGCGACTCCGCCCGACTCCTTGAAGATGTTCATGAAAAGGGTGGCGGTCACGAAAATGAGAATGATGTCCAGGTAGGTAAAGGCGCCCTCGACGATGTGGCGGGCGGGAATACCGAAGCCTCCTGCCACCGCACCCGCAAGGGCCGCCGCGAACATGGAAAGCTCGGTAGAGAGCTTCGCCGCTTTGGCTACGACATACACCACCACCATGACGAGCAGGATGATGGCAGTGGAAGTGAACATTTACAGTGCAGTACCGGGATAACGTCGTTCTGAGCGCTTCAGCAAAATCACCACGCCAGGCACAGCCTGGCCTACTTTTTGAACAGTTTCTCGAATTCAGGAACGAGATCGAGCGTCTTTTCGGCTTCCACCATCGGGATACCTTTCCCTTCGGAGATCGTCGTAAAGCGACCGTCGCTGTTTCCTTCTGTTTTAATCACAAGCAGGTCGGAATTGGGTGCCACGGCATCGATGCTTTGTTCATCGGTGTTGTCGCCGGCGGATGCGCCCTGGGCCCGGCGCTTCATTCCCTCGATATGGGCGCCCACGATGGTGATCCCTTGGCTGCGCGCCTCCTCGAGGAGATCGGCGGTTCGGGCGAGCTCGTCCTCGATCGAGATTCCCGCCGCGCCCATGCCCTTGAGGCTGGCGCCCATCGTAATAATGAGGGTCTTGACCGGATTGCCGGCATCCTTCCTAGCCTTGAGCTCGTCCGCCGTGATCAGACCGTTTTCTTCGTACGAGCTCGGCGGCAGCTTCAACTTCATGAAGATGACTTTGATCATGGTCGCGCCGGGGCTTTGCCCGCAGGACGTAATGACCACCGGAAGGTCAGTGGTTGGAATCGGGCTTTCGGCAAAGCCGTTTGGCGAACCAACCGTCAAGGTCAATGCCAACGCCAGGAAGAGGACCCATCTGAGACTTACTCATGTGACTCACCTCACGGAGATTATAAGGGGTCAGACCCCAAAAAGTGAAAAGCCAAAAAACTAAGAGCTGCGGCGGAGCTTCATCTGATTCCCGCTCGGGAAGTGTATCGTCATCTGCTCGCCCTCGAGCTCGACCCGGCACGCCTCGTTGAAGGCTTCTTTCACGTCTCGGACCTCCATACGCAAGGGCTTCTCGTGCCCGGCCTCGAGATGGTATTGGTGAGTGAAATCCAGCCGCTCCCCATCCAGATTGTAGGCTCCGCCTTCTCCGGACCCGAACTGGGGCTTCATCTCTTCATCCATCATGAAGAACAAAACCGACCAATCTTTTTCCGAAAAGAAAAGAAGCCCTTTCACTCGGTGGGTGGGCCCATCCTTAATAATGTAGTTTTCCGTGTGCCAGGAGCCGCGAATATTCAACATTTCAAATCACCAGTTGGTCCTGTGCCGAATCCTCTTGAAAGCGCTTGTAGGAAAAGGGTTCCACGGGAAGGGACGGCGGACGTCCTAAAATGAGCTCCGCCATGACCTGCCCGACGGCGGGAGCCAACATGAAGCCGTGTCCGCTGAACCCCGCCGCTTGGAAATATCCATCCAGCCCGTCGACTCCACCTAGAAAAGGTTGCCCGTCGGGCGTGCTGTCATAGTATCCGTTGACGAGTCGCTTGATGCTCATCTCTTGAAAACCGGGGAACACTTCGACCGACGTCTCGACCGCTTTTTCCGTATAGGCCCAATCGTCGAGATCTTCCGTGGTCTCGCGCAGGTACCCCATATAGATGACACCGTCGATAAGTTGTTTGCCGGCCCACCCGATATCCATTGCGGCCACCAGCGGCTCGAGAACTCTCTCGCTTTGTCGATCCGTGTAGAGCAAGCGCCGGCGGCCCACCTCGATCGGCAGGGTGAGGCCGAGCGGTCGGGCCAAAACGGGACTGTCGCACCCCGCGGCGTTGACGACGATCGGAGATTCGATGAAAGTCGAGGAGGTGAGGACGCCGACGACACGGTCCCCGAAGAGCTCGATCCCCAGGCCGCACTCGAGCTCCACCCGTGCCCCCCGCTCTTTCGCGCGGCGGAGCAGCGTCTCGTGAGTCCCGTCGCATCTTCGAGGAAACCGTCGGTGCCGCAAAAAGAAGCTCCCAGTAGACCTTCGGTTTGAAGTCCCGGGACCAGTTTCGTCACGTCGTCCGGCCCGAGAATCTCCGAGGGAATGTCCAACCGGTTCTGAAGCTCCACATTGGCCCGGAATGCGTTCAGTGTGGGCTCCTCGTGAGCCAGAAAGACATAACCCGTTTGTTTGAAGGGCAACGGGTAGTCGGGATGAAGCTCTTCGTCCAAATTCTCGAAAAAACGCACCGACTCACGGGCATAGAGGCACGCGGTCTCGATCGAGAACTGCTGCCGCACCCCTCCCGGGCAGATACCTGTGGCCTTGGACGCAAGGGCATCTTTTTCCAACACGATCACGTTGAGTTGCTCGAGTTGGGTGAGATGGTAGGCAATGGATGCGCCGGTAATGCCGCCGCCGATGATCACACAGTCGGCGTTTTCACTCATGTTCCCCCCCCTCAAATCGGCCGAAGGGTACCATAGGTTGGACTCCAATGGAGTCGAGGTAAGCCCCAAGCCTTCGTTGACTTGGCGGTGGACAGAGAATATACTGGTCGTTTTGGTGAACCATGAAGAAGCTATCTGTCAACCAGTTAGACCTATCCGGTCGGCGCCTTTTCATCCGGGTCGATTTCAATGTGCCCCTCGAGGCGGTCACAAGTCCAAGACGACACCCGAATCCGGGCCGCCATTCCCACGATCCAGTACGCCATCGAGGCGGGCGCACGGGTGGTACTCGCTTCCCACCTGGGACGCCCCAAGGGAAAACCCAACCCGGAGATGAGCTTGAAGCCCGCGGCCGAAAGGCTGTCCGAGCTTCTCGGTCGACCTGTTGCGTTTTCATCGGCAAACCGTCGGCCCCGATGCCAAGAAGAACGCGTGACGCGCTGGAGGACGGAGACATCCTGCTCCTCGAGAATGTGCGGTTCAATCCGGGCGAGACCAAAAACGACCCGGAGTTCGCGCAAGCAGCTCGCCGAGCTCGCCGAGCGTTTACGTCAACGACGCCTTCGGAACCGCTCACCGGGCCCATGCTTCAACGGTGGGAATGGTTGAGCACTTTCCCCGAGGCAGCGGCGGGCTTCCTCATGGAGAAAGAGCTCCATTATCTCGACATGGCTCTTTCCGATCCCGCCGCACCCGTTTACCGGCCTGCTGGGTGGAGCCAAGGTCTCGGACAAGATCGAAGTCGTCAACAACCTCTTGGCCAAGGTCGACCGGCTCCTCATCGGCGGCGGCATGGCTTATACCTTTCTCCGCGCCAAAGGAATCGAGACGGGCAAATCGCTCGTCGAGGAAGACAAGCTCGAGCTCGCACGCGAAATCCTCGACCGTGCCGGCGACAAGCTCGTTCTTCCCAGTGACCACGTGGTCGCCGCAGCTTTTGATGAGAACGCGGAGAGGAAAACCGTTGCCCATCGATCAAATCCCGGACGGATGGATGGGTCTCGACATCGGCCCGGAGACCGTCGCCGCCTACAACGACATCATCCGCCAATCCAAGATCATCGTTTGGAACGGACCGATGGGAGTCTTTGAAAAAGAGCCCTTTGCTCGAGGGACACTCGAGGTTGCCGAGGCGGTTGCATCCAGCGACGCAACCAGCATCGTAGGAGGCGGTGATTCCGTTTCCGCCGTGCACAAGTCCGGAGTGTCCGACCGAATCACCCACATATCCACCGGGGGCGGCGCATCGCTCGAGTTTCTCGCCGGTCTGAAGCTACCCGGAGTCGAGGTGCTTACCGATGCGTAAACCGTTCATCGCCGGCAACTGGAAGATGCACAAGAGGATCGACGAGGCATCTTCCCTGGCGCACGGAGCTCGTGAGCTCTTGCCGAGACAAGACCGAGGTCGAAATAGCCGTAGCGCCCCCATTCACCGCCCTCGCCGCGGTGCGGGAGGCCCTCGCGGGTAGCAACATCGGCCTCGGCGGACAGAACATGCACTGGGAGAACCAGGGAGCTTTCACCGGAGAAGTTTCTCCAATGATGCTCAAAGACGCGGGGTGTCAATACGTCATCCTGGGACATTCCGAAAGGCGCCAGTACTTCGTTGAGACGGACAAGAACGTCAACCGCAAAACGCTAGCCGCCCTGTCTCACAAGTTCACCCCATCGTCTGTGTCGGCGAAACGGAAGAAGAGCGCGACCGAGGCGTGACGTTCGTCGTCGTCGATCGGCAGATGAACGGAGCTCTCAACGACGTGGCGGAGAGCCAACTACCCGACCTCGTCATCGCCTACGAGCCGATCTGGGCCATCGGTACCGGACGTACCGCGACACCGGCACAAGCTCAGGAAGTCCACCAAGCGATTCGCAGCTCGGCTCGGGACACTCTATAGCGAAGAAGCCGCGGGCTCCGTACGCATCCTCTATGGCGGGAGCGTCAAACCCAATAATATTGATGAGCTCATGGCCGAAGCCGGATATCGACGGCGCGCTCGTGGGAGGCGCCAGCCTCGATGCGGCTTCGTTTACCCGAATTTGCGGATTCGAGCGGAGGAGTTAAGTCACCATGACTCTCGTACTCAACATCATTCACATTATCGCGAGCTTGTTTCTCATCCTGGTCGTTCTGGCCCAGCAGGGCAAGGGCCAGGATCTGGCAAGCGCCTTCGGCGGAGGAGGCAGCTCAGCTGCTTTCGGTGCCCGAGGAACGGCCACACTTTTGTCGAAGATCACGACCATTTCCGCGGTGGTCTTCATGCTCACCTCTCTGGGCCTTTCCTATTTCCGGCCCGCCATCTCCGGGGGATCGGTCGTCCCCGACTCGGCGCCTCCTGCCGGCAGTCGAAGGGGAACAGACGCCGGGCACCGAAGGTGAAACACCGGCGCTGCCAGGTGTACCGCAGGAGGGCGAGGAGTTGACACCGGACGCAGGAGCCGAGCCCGCGGTGGAGCCGCCAGCCGGCGAGCCCGGCGAGACTCCCGAACCAAAGGGAAAGCCCAAGGGCAAGAAGCCCGAATCGCAATGATAGAATGACGAGCCTCTTTCTCGAAGCTCGTCATCTGTTATAATGTCGAATTCGCTTCGGCGTCTCCGTAGACCACGGAATCGCCGAACGCGCCACCCGAGTGCCGAAGTGGTGGAACTGGCAGACACGCACGCTTGAGGGGCGTGTGGGGCGACCCGTGGGGGTTCGAATCCCCCCTTCGGCACCAAGATACACTCAATATATCAATCACTTAAAGAAGTCCAGGGACGGATGTACCTATGTACCTCCGGTTACTCAACTCTGCTATGATGGCCTTATGAGTACGGCAAACACGGTACTGGATGAATTGCTCGAACCGGTCGGGGCCTGTTTCACGCCTGAGGTGGCTCAACGATTAATCAACCTTCGGGCTTCGTCTGCGGTTCAAAAACGAATTGAAGAGCTGGCTCGCAAGTCAGAACAAGGTCAACTCTCCAAGGTTGAGCAAGAGGAATACGAAGCACTCGTTTCTGCGGGCAATTTCATCGCGATCCTTCAATCAAAAGCTCGTAGACTCCTGAAGGACCGGCCGGCTTGAATGACGCCGCTTTGCGGAAGCTCGTTCGCGAGTGGGCAAAATATCGCTGCGAATATTGCCGCATTCATCAGAATCAAGATCCTTTCTTTACCTTTCCTATCGATCACATCATCGCCCGGCAACATGGCGGCAAAACGGAGTCCGGTAATCTCTGTTTGAGTTGCTATCGGTGTAACTCACACAAGGGGCCAAATATCGCCAGCATTGATTCGGATACCGGGGAAATGGTTCCCCTGTTTCACCCCCGCCGAGATAACTGGCATGAACACTTCGAGTGGAACGGCACCCTCCTTGTCGGTCGCACGCCCGTTGGTCGCGCGACCGTTGCGCTGCTGGCCATTAACCATCCGGATTACATCCTATTGCGTGAGTCGTTGATGGTAGAAGGTTCTTTCCCGCCAAATACCCAATAGTGGGGCAACCCGTGGGGGCCGAATCCCCCCTTCGGCACCAATTGGACCATTCCCCTTTAGTCTCAACAACTTGCCGAGACGCGATGACGAAACCGAATGCGGTTTGAATGCACTTCTGAAAAAGTATATGTTTCAGGGTCGAGATGCCGGAAGGTTCTCTCTTGAACCTTGAGCGCTCCCCTGGCGTATAGGTATAATGAGAGGGAAGGAAACTTCTTGACGGTCGTTCGCACGTTCTTTTTTCTTGATTAAGATTGGTGACTAGCCATGACAGATTACCTTTTTGCTCGTCCTCGCGGCCTCTACGGAGTCGCTCGTCTCCTCGATTTGGGGGCGACGTTCGATGAGTACAACTCCTCAGACACCGAGCAAGAAGCAGACGCTCGCGCCACGTATTCGGATTGGCTCGCTGTAGGCAACGACCTAAAGGTTGCCGCGAGTCAATGCGACGTTGAGAACGATAGCTCGAAATAGAACCTCATGAGCAAGGGCGACGAAGAAGCGCCTGCGTCCAACAACGAGCCAAGCGAGCTTGAGCCGTCATCGGAGAAAAAAGTCTCAGGCGTTCCCCTCCAGAGAATCATCAAGCAAGTAATTGCGCAAGCGTCGTTTCATTCCGGACCTCTGCCCGATCCGAAAACCTTAGAAAAATACGACGCTCTCGTTCCCAAGGGCGCTGAACGCATCTTCCGAATGGCGGAGGAGCAGCAAAAGCACCGACATAAACTTGAGACGACCGTAACAGAGGGAAATCTGAGATTGGCGTCTAACGGTCAGAAGTACGCGTTCTACCTATCGCTTTTGATTCTCGCCGTTGCGTCCGTTTTTGCTTAAGCGGGCTGGCCGATTTTTGCTGTCGTTCTCATCGTCGGAGACATCACAGCAATCGTCGCTGCATTCCTACTTGGCAAGCGCCGTCAACGTAGAGAACTTAGTGCCAAACGAAAGCAACTAGAAGACGGCGAAGAAGAATCGTAGCCTGATGGCAAACTTCTCATCACCTAGATAAGTGAGAAGACGAATGCAAAAACGAAGTCGTTCCGTTGTCGAGAGAGTCAGCGGTACGGGTGAAATCTTCGAGGGTGAAAAACGTATACGAGACGAAGCTCGATATAGCCTCACCGTCTCGCAAGAGTTCTTTCATACTCGACCCGACAGCGAACCCGTTGAGGGCTTGAAGTCGATTACGGGCGTCATCGAGACAGACGATATATTCCCTTTGGTCGGGAACGACAAGTTGACGCTTCACCTCGAAGACGGTCGTCGTCTCGGCTTCTTCTTCTCGAACATCAACGGCTCAATCGCGCCCACGACAAGTCTCGAATAGAAGACGTCGGCCCGCCGAACGAAGAGAACAGGTCTTTCTGGAAAAAGTCGCGAAAGAAATCCGAAGAGAGAATGTCAGAGCAACCCGAACGTCGAAGACATTTCGTGCCGCCTCCACCAGGCTACTTTAGGTGCAAACACCTCATTGAAAAGTTAGAGAAGTATCAGGATTTAGTGCGTTATGACGTGAGACGCAGCGCAGAACTCGCCCGCCGCCCGCTCGAAGAGTTGATCGATAAAGACGAAAAGATTCCCACTTTTTTATTGCTTGAACGCGAGATAAGACGTCTTAGCCCAATCGTCTCAGACGCGCTTGAAGAAGCCCATGTAGGAATGATTCTTTCCTACACAGAAGAGGATTTGCGTATTCCGGGGGATCCTGAACGCCGATTCCAATCCATCGTGAACACCGATTCCAAAGCATGGTGAACACCGATTCCGGGGAAGGTGAACACGGATTCCATCCAATCTGAACGCCCATTCCGGGCAAGCTGAACACTCATCGGAAGCGTGATTTTGTAACAATCTGGCTCGTCGGCAACGCGTCCGCACCGCCCAGCCGACGACTGCCCAACTCCAAGCTCCCGCATCCTCCGGACCAAAGTGGAATACCCGATCTGGATCCCCTCTTCCTCGGTGAGTTTTTCGTGGATACGCTGAATCCACCCCCCGCAATCGGCATGAAGTTTGCGGAGAAGCTCGGGGTCCACCTCGATTTTGTCCTTGCGCACCGTGTCGGGCACGGCACCGCCATGCTGAATGATGTCGCGCACCGTCTTCCGGCTCACCTTCAAACGACGGCTGATCTCCCGCAAACTCATGCCTTCCTCATGAAGGGTGACGATCGCTTTGCGCTTGTCCGGACCGATCATGGAGCTCCTTTATGGTTCTGGAAAAAAGCTCCAGGCATCGCAGGATCCCTCCCGCCACCAGGTGAGCCTGAGCGTAAAATGCATTGGAACCGCACCTGCCGTCTTTGACCGTGCAGGTGACCCGCTGCATGTATTTCTGTGTTACCTCGAGATCCCTGAGCGACTTCCGCTCGGCCTCCGTGCACGCATCGTCGTACCGGGCCTTTTCTTTCAGCAGATTCAATCCCCATTTGATATCCCCTTTTTTGATCTGTTCGCGGAACTCGTTCGATCCCCTGAAGTACCCCTGGGCAAGCAGTTCGATGTCGCGAATGCTCAGATGTTTTCCCGCCACCGCACGGACGAACTCGTCTACATCCTTCTTCCCTAGGCCGTTCATACGTATGAAACGCCGCAGCGTATACATGTAGGCGTACACAGGGAAGTCTCCGCTGAATATCTTGTCCATCACGCACGCGCTCATCTCCCGGAGGATGCCGACCCGCATGCTGACCCAGGCATTGCTCCTCTCCAGGAGACGGGCGATCTCCGACACGCTCATGGCGTGCACACTCCTCAGCTCGTCAATCAATTTGGCCTGCTCCAACATAGACAGGCTTCTCGAGTTGGCAATGCGGATGAGCTGGATGATCCCGAAAGCCTCGTCACAACCCAACGACACGTAAGGCACCATGCCGAGCCCGAGCTTTCTGGCGCATCGGTAACGTTTGAATCCGTTGAGCAGAATCCGAGCGTCGCCCGAGTCAACCCCCTGCAGGGGCTCACGAATGCCATGCTCCACCATGGAGGCCAGCAGGGCCTTCTCCGCGCCGGCGTGCTTCATGCGGCAGCTTTCGTACCGCAGATTTATGCTTGTGATCTCCACATCCTGGCTCACGGCTGCTTCCCTTTGGCAAAATCGAGCTCTTTGCATCCCGTCCGGGCCGTTACTTTTTAAAAATCTCTCAACAAGATAAGGTCACGAACCGATTCGGTCTATCGAATCTTGGTTACGGCGCGGGTAAATGACTTGTAACTCTCGTCTTTTCAGCCATTTGCCCACATATCACGTCTTGGTTACGGCAAGGGAGTAATTCATTGAAAGGAGGAACGCCGAAACTAAATCTCAGCGCAGAGTACGTTCTCAAGGTTCATGCGCATAAAACTCTCAACAAAGGGGGGGGAATTTATCTGAGAAAAGGTGGGGGAATTTAGGTGAGCGCTATAGTGTCATGCTATACTTGTATAGCACCTACGAAGGTGAAACAATGCTGGCTTTGAGACTACCTGCCGACCTGGAAAAGCGCCTTGACGAGCTTGCCAGAAATACAGGCCGCTCCAAGAGCTATTACGCCAGGCTCGCCATCGAGGAATTCTTACAAGATCAGGAAGACTATCTCCTGGCAATAAACCGACTCGAGAAAAACCTCCCCGGAATCCCGATCGACGAGGTGGAGCGACGGCTTGGCCTGGTCGATTGAGTTTGACCCCGCTGCCTTCGCCGAACTTGAACACCTCGATCCCCCGATACAGAAGCGAATCCTTAGATACCTTCGGGAACGAGTCTCTACGGCGGAAGATCCTGAGAAGCTTTGCGCGACCGCTGCGCGGGGAAAAAGTCGGCCTATGGCGCTATCGCGTAGGAGCCTACCGGGTCGTTTGCGCGATCGAGGAAAAGCAAGGTCGCGTACGGGTTGTCCGCATCGGCCATCGCCGAGAAGTCTACGACCGCTGACAAACCGCTCTCAGCTACTCAGCACGAGCCGCTTCGGCTCTTTAACCAGTCCTGGACGATGCGGATGTGGATTCGGTTGCGAGTGGCATCTTGTTCGAGCACGGTGCAGAAAAAGCGAAGTCTGGGAGCTGCTTCAGATCAAACCCAAGTTTCGGTTCGTCGAAAAAAGGTCACCGTGAAGGTGAGAACGTCTATGCTGCTTTGGGACGGACCGAGGTGGGAAGACACTTGGTCGTCTTTTTCATTTACAAGACGGCAAACGCTCCAGGATATGGGACAGTATTGGGATCACAAAGAATTCGATGAGATCTTGGACCAAATCGAGTCCGCGGAGTTTTCGGTAAATCTCCAACCCGAAGTGAACTATTATCCGATCGATTCCGCTTTGTCAGACAAGATTCGCGACCTTGCGAAGCGTCATGGTGTCTCTCCCCAGACCCTGCTGAACCTCTGGGTTCAGGAAAGACTCCAAGAAGAGAAGGTCGGATAGCACTTCGTCCAGTCAGAATGCCGTGCGAGCTCGGGCCCGTTGCTGCGTGCCAGACCACCGCTTGAATGAGCGAAAACCGATCCTTTGCATCCTGCCCTCGGAGCCCCGGCGCCACCTTAGACGCTGCCGGAATCCAATGCCCTTCTACCCTCATCGGACGATACGGTTGTGCGATTCGAGCAAGGCGTTGAAATCCTTGTTTTCTAACTATATAAACGTCTAATATGCCCGGGAGCGGGGGCAAAAGAAAGAAAATGGGCCGTCAGGACGAGTCCGACGTTGAGCGGCAAAGTCTGCCAATTATCCGCACCAAGCTCTATAAGCCCCGGCTGAGCTCGGACTTGGTCGATCGCCCTCGTCTGCTCCAGATCTTGGACAGGACCCTCGAAGTGCCCCTTACCCTGGTCTCGGCTCCTGCCGGCTACGGCAAAAGCGTGCTCGTCAGCCAATGGGCCGAACGGCAAGAGCTTCCCTGTGCATGGTTGTCGCTCGACCAAAGCGACAGCGAGCTGAGGCTCTTCCTTGCCTACGTGCTCGCCGCCATCGAAACCGTAGCGCCCGACGCCTGCCCCTCAACACGGGAGCTTATCGGTGCGCCCAGTCTGCCGCCTATAAAGATGATAGGCGGGCAACTGATCAACGAACTGGATACCATCGACGCGCCATTCGTCCTGATCCTGGACGACTACCATCGCATTGGACCGTCGTCACCTGTGCACGAGCTTCTTGGGTTCATCTTGGAGAATCCGCCGCGGTCCCTTCACGTCGTGATCACCGCCCGGCACGATCCGCCTCTGCCCGTGGCTTTGTTGTGGGGAGACCGACGAGCCGCGGGCATTCGGTTTCAGGACTTGAAGTTCGACCGGGCCGAGACCGTCGAGTTCCTGGACAAAGCGGCAGGGCATAGTGTCAGCGAAGAGGCTCTGGCTAATCTGGACAAGGAGCTCGAGGGCTGGGCGATAGGACTGCGGCTTCTGTCGTTGAGGCTGCCCCACGTCGATGACCCGGACGCCTTCGCAAAAGGCCTACATGGGGACTCCCCCACACGCAGGAGTACCTGTTTCAGGAGGTCCTGGCGAAGCAACTGCCCGAGGTCCGTAGCTGCATGCTGAAGTCCTCTATTCTCGACCGCTTCTGCCCCGAGGTTTTAGACGTCGTGTTTGGAGGGGAAGCGGGCTCGGCGCCGTGCGGGCTCAGCGGCCACGACTACGTGAACATGCTTCAACGAAGCAGCCTTTTTGTCACATCCATCGATGCCCGAGGCAATTGGTTTCGGTATCACAGTATTTTGAAGGAATTCCTGGAACGGCAGCTCCAGCGAGAGCTCCCGTCAACTGAGATCGCCGCGTTTCATACGCGTGCCAGCACCTGGTTCGAAAGTCAGGCCCTGATCGAAGAGTCCATCCGTCATGCCCTAAAGGCCTCGGCTCCCGACCGCGCGGCCGAAATCGTCGCCCGGCATCGATTCTCCGCCGTGGAACGGGGCAGTTGGTGCGATGTGGAACGATGGCTGAACATGCTACCGGAGGATATCCGGCAACAAAAGCCAGAACTTCTGATGGCTCGGCTGTTGGTGTTGACGGAACAGTATAGCCCCCAGGAAATGCCTTACATCATCCAGAAGGTCGAGTCACTCTTGGAGGACGAACCTCTCGATGGCGACTTAGCAGCCGAGCTCGAATTTCACCGCGGTCTGCTATTGCTTTGGCTCCGTTGCGACGGTGAAGGCGCGCTGAGGCATTTCGAAGCGGCGAAAACAATAGGTTCCCGACTTTTGAAAAACCGTCTGGTGTTTTATGCGGCTGTTGCTCGGCACCTGATCGGCCAGGGAGACCTCGCCGTCAGATCACTCCAGGAGCGTGTCAAGTATGCGGTAGCCGGGTCGAGCTCTCGCCGGCATCGTACCTGACATTCCTTCGACTGCTTTCCGGCGATCTCTTTGCCGCGGCGCGAGACGCCGCACGAACCGTTGACATGGCAACACACGACGGCTCGCCTCTTATCGAGGGGACGGGATGGTACATGTACGCGATCGCCGAGCTCGAAGCCTACCGGCTCGAGGGTGCTCTGCGCGGTTTCGACCTGGCGGCGAAGAAACGGAACCTCCTCAACCGCAGGTTTACCATGGACGCTCTCGCGGGGCGGATTTTGACCTTTCAGGCGCTCGACCGATTCGACGACGCCGTGCTGCATTGAAAGAGCTGGTCGAGTTGGCTAAGGAGACCCGTGAGCGCACCATCTCAAACTGGCCGAGTCGTCGCAGGCACGACTGTCGTTGCTGCAGAACGACGTGGACGCGGCGGTGCGCTGGGCCGATGCCTACGATGGCGAGCTCGTCCCGAGTGATACGTTTTTCTACCTGGAAGTCCCGGTCCTGACGCAGTGCCGCGCATGGATTGCCTCGGGAACCCGCGAAAGCCTGGAGAAGGCGCTTGGACGGCTTCTCCCGGTGCGCCGTCAAGTCGAAGCTTTACATTTCATCCCCCAGATGATCGAAGTCCTCGTTCTGCAGGCGGTGGCATTAGAGAAGAAGGGGCATACGGAGGAGGCGCATTCGGCTCTCGATGAGGTCATCGCCTTGGCGGCTCCGCGCGGCTTCGTCCGCCCATTCATCGAGGCCGGGCCGACGATGGCGGAGTTGCTCGACCGCGCCGGTGGGCGGATGGAGAGCCCGGATTTCGCCCGCCATCTTCTAGCGGTGTTCGAGAACAGAGACAGGCCGTCGCCTATTTATTTCTTGCCGGCCCGCCCGCCTTCGTCGCCGCCGGTCGCAATCGACTCGCTGACCAACCGCCAGGGACGTTCTCGAGCTGCTCGCGAAGCGCCTCCGCGACAAAGAGATCGCGGAGGCGCTCGGCGTTTCCTCGGCCACGGTGAACCAACACCTCAAGCAGATCTATCGCAAGCTCGGGGTGAACAGTCGGAGGAAGGCGGTAAAAAAAGCCGCCGCGTTGGGAATCTTGGAGATCCCGCCAATAGAGTAGATCCTCACAACATTACCTACCTTATTTTTGCCTTGTTTCGAGGCATTCGCGGAGCCTGGGTCCACGCTAAATTCCAGGCTCATGTCGATCACGAGCAACGAAAGTCTACACGCCTTCGGTTTCGGCAGGCCCGCTACCTACCGCATCGTAATTCAGGGCGTTTTGAGCGCCGAGTGGAGCGATCGGCTGGCCGGCCTGTTGATCGCGACGACGGATCCCGAAATAGGTCCGCCACGAACCACCCTGGAGGGGCGGATCCACGACCAAGCAGAGCTGAACGGCGTGCTCACGACTTTGTACGGACTGCACCTGCCGCTCCTCAGTGTTGAGAAGCTCCAGGAGGAGACGTCGGTAGGAGGACCGGAGTGAAACACATGGAAGTCAATAAGAAGATTCGGATCATCACCGCCGTCGTGGCCTTCATCGTGGCCTTGGCGACCCTGACGACGTCCTCGGTTGCGAGCCCGGATGAGCAGTCATCCTCGGCGGCGAAGGGAGGCGCTGGCGATACCGCAGCCGGGCGACGAGTCGTCTCAGCAGGAAAACGCGTCCCAGAGCCAGGTTCCGCCCAGGCGACGAACCAAGCTTCAAACGATCCCAACGACCTAAGGGACAATGATCGCCCCTTAACGGGACAGGACCTCATCGATGACGAGTTCCCGAGGTCCTGGCCGCTTTTCGGGTCGGGCTATCGTCCTGGGATTCACGGCTACGTCAAGCTCGACTACCTCCAGGACTTCAGCGGCACGGGGGACCGGTTTCAGTTCGTCACCGCTACCATCCCGGTGGAAGGCACGCCCGAGGCCGAGGTCGGCGGCTACATGAATATGTTCGCGAGAGAGACGCGCTTCAGCTTCGAGGTCGGAAAACGACCGAAGGCGCCCCACCTCAGAAGTTCTTTCTCGAAATGGACTTCTTCCAGGAAGCGCAGGAGCCTTCAACCAGTATCCGCGATTGCGGCACGCCTATTTCGTCTACGGCAGGTCTTCTCGCGGGACGAACGTGGGGGCTTCTGACCGCCGTACCCGGGCGCTTCCGGCCCTCATCGATTTTGCCGGAGGCGACGCGCTGGCGGGCACACGGGCGGCCCAGATTCGCTGGCAGCGGCGCGTCTCCGAAGGATTCAAATGGACCGTCGGCATCCAGATGCAGGAGTTTCCCGGCATCGAGAACGTCCCGAACCAGACGGGCATACCGAGCCAGAACCTTCCCGTGTTCGCGGGGAGGATTCGACCGGGAGTGGGGCTCGAGCTTCTTCATGCTGGGCGGAGGAGCCACTCAGCTTCGCTGGGACGGCGAAGGCGCTGGTCCCGACGCGACCGCCTTCCAGCTCGGCGCCGCGTTCAACGGGAGATGGACGTTCCCGTATGGGGGCTATGTCCTCTGGAACTCCTCTTTGGGTAAGGGATCCGGCAACGGCGTCATCGCGCTCATCGGCCAGGGAGCGAGTGCCACGCTGACGCCCGAGGGCGAGCTCGACACGATGCCGGCCGCGAGCGCGGCGGTGGGCTATGGGCATCCTTTCGGCAAGGGCGTGTCGTTGACCGTCCACGCAGCCTGGTCGGACTTCGACCCGTCCGAGCTCCGCGCCCCCGACCGCATGAAAGCGAGCATCACCGTGCACGGAACGTGCTGTGTTCGATCACGGAGAACTCGAGCACAGGCATCGAGTACATGTACGGCCGCCGGACGAACACCGACGACCGCTTCGGCGTCGCCCATCGTCTGCAGATCATGACCAAGTACGCGTTCTAACCGTGAAGTCGAGAATTCAAGGAGAGGATTGACGTGAAGCCAAAAACCTCAACTTGTGGAAACGATCCCACCGCTCGTTGTCTCCCTGTGCGCGGCATAGACGTGCAAAACTTTATCCAAATCCAAGGAAGTAACAGATGGAACTGACAGGAATTATAAGTTGGCGAAAGAGGTAGGTGTAAAAATTGCCTTCGGTACCGATCTCTTGTTCGATCCCGCTTCAAGCGGCGAAGCAGGGCAAGATGTTGGCCAAGATGAAGCGATGGTTCACTCCTTATGGCGTGCTCAAGATGGCCACTTCTGACAATGCGGAATTGGTGAAAATGTGCGGGCCTCGCAACCCTTACCCGGGAGGACCGCTCGGCGTGATCGAGGAAGGCGCCTATGCGGATGTGATCCTGGTTGATGGTAATCCTCTGGAAAATATCGACCTGATTGCCGACCCGCACAAAAACTTCGTCATGATTATGAAGGACGGAAAGATTTACAAGAACACCGTTCAGTGAAGCGGATTCATCCGGCCTCAACAAAACGACACAAACATAGTAAGTAGCTATATGCGTGCCGCAGCCATTTTGGTTGCAGGAAAAGACATACCTCAAAGGTGCTGGTGAGCGACGTCAACCAAGGAATCAAGACTGACAGAATGAAAGATTCACAAAAATCTCATACTGAACCTTTCTCAAGGTTTCCTTCGAGGATGCCTGGCGATTCATCGTCAAGGTTGGCATTGCGGCCCATCGATATGGATCCACCGCAATCCGGCTGGAGTCGTTCCTCGTGGGCCTGTCGAAAAAGTTGGGCTACCGGGGCGTCTTCAGATCGACCCCGTCGGACATCGTGTTTGCCTTGCGGGAAAGCCCCGAGTCTCCTCAGCGCGTCGAGGTCATTGCTACGCCGGCCCCGGATATCGATCTGGACAAGCTGGCCCGGTTAGGCGACCTGCTGAACGAGTTGGAAGCCGGGAACCTGTCACTCGCAGACGCCTCTGCTAGTCTCGATGCCATCGACCTGATACCGCCGCCGTGGGGAAAGCTGGCGAGCATGCTGGGCTACGCCCTCGTCGGGCTGGGGCTGGCACCGATTTTGGGCGGTGGATGGTCCGACACCCTTTACGCAACGCTGTTCAGTATGCTCGTCTACGGCTTGGTCTTGCTTTCAGGACGTATCGGAGCCGCCGCGATAGCGTGGCTGCCGTTCTCGTCCGCGTTCGTTGTGGGCATTCTGGCAACCGTCGTGAAGCTTTGGGTGCCGGAGCTTAATCTCGTCTTGGTTATCCTCTCGGCCGTCGCGATCATCCTTCCGGGATACACGATCAGCCTCGGTGCTGGGGAACTGGTGGCGCAGCACGTCGTATCGGGCACGGCAAACCTGATGAGCGGCCTGATCTGCCTTGTCAAGCAGATCGCTGGCGGCTGGCTTGGCATCGTCGCGGCAAGCTTTGTGGTCTCCGGGGCGGCAGCTGGACCGACGACGCCGGTCGATCCGCTCTGGGCGCAGCTACTTTTCCCCCTGCTTCTCGTCGGGCTGTGCCTGGTGTTCCAGACATCGCGCCGGGATCTGCCCTGGGCTGTCCTGGTGTCCGGCATCGCCTATCTGGGGATTATGGCAGGGAGTTCGATCTTGGACGCCAACCTTGGAAATCTCGTCGGCACCATCATTGCCGTGGTCATTGCCAACCTCTGGGCCAGGAAAACGGGACGGCCGACCTCGATCGTGCTCATTCCCGCCATCGTCATGCTGGTCAGTGGCAGCATCGGTTTTCGTGGCCTGGCGTCCATGGCGGGAGGGGAGTTACTGGTGGGTGCGCAGCAGTTTTTGCAGATGTTCGTGGTGGCCCTGACCATTGTCGTTGGAAT
>CAVROO010000042.1:0-47282 GCA_963722765.1 uncultured Acidobacteriota bacterium | reverse complement strand
CGCGTAGCCGCGTCGTCTTGACAAAACCCCCCCCTCGTGCTATACAACATCTGTGCCTATCTATGAGTACGAATGTTCGGAATGCGGTCACCGCGTTGAAGTGCTTCAAAAGGTGTCCGATTCCCCCCTCACAACATGCCAAAAGTGTGAGGGGAAAGTGGAACGGCTAATCTCTTCGCCCGCTATTCAGTTCAAGGGTTCGGGTTGGTATATTACGGATTACGCTCGGAAGGGACAGAAACCGTCCGAGAAGTCTTTTTCTGAAGATTCAACCCCAACAAAATCTAGCCGCTCCAAGGACAGCGGTCCCGCGGCCGGTGCTTCGAGCACTACCAAAGATTAAACCAAACCCCAACGCAAGGGTCCTCTGACAATTCAGAAGGGCCCTTCCTCGCGCGGACCTCAAAAAGAAACTAAAGCGTATGCGGGAGGGAATGAGGGGTGTTTGTCGTCTTTATCTTATTAGCTCGACACAAAAAGGGCCGGGTCCACGAAGAAAATCGAATTTAGTCGTTTTGGGACCTCTTGTTATTTTTACGTATAACGAGTTGAAAATAAAAGGGTTGCTAATCATTCGTAGGGAAAAGCACACGCTAAGGTTCATATGATCGTCGAACCGCTTTCGCTGGACTAGGGAAAATCGCGGTGCTATACTCCGCCCACATATCGACAGCTACATCTGGGGGGGGTTGGACAGTCGGGCACATTATGTAGTGCGTGTGCTGAAATATTTGATTGTATTCAAGCTGCGCGCTAAGGATGTACGGATGCCCCGGCACTCTTAATGGGGAAGCCTGTGGACGGTTTAGTGGCCAATGCAATCTTCATTCGGGATAATGAAATCATACGCCCTCTCCGGAGGGTGGCTCGAACAGGCTTAATCCTACTGGTTATGGGGGCCGGTAAAAAAGTGCTTTACAAACTTTGGGGAGACGGTCTGCCGGAGTGCCTGTGGCACACGAGTCCGACCAACCAGTAACGGTTGGTGGGCAAATAAGGTAGAACATCGAGTTCCATTCACGGGGGGCGGGAATGGCTGAAACGAATAAAATAATGAATAACATAGTAGATATAGCAGACAAAGTCGCAACAGAAAAGACAACGGAGGCCTCAGCAGGGCCCGAAGCAACATCGATAATCATCCGCCAGGGCCATAATTGGCAGTCCACGGCCCTGATTTGTCTAACCATTCTTTTGGCAACGGCCATTGGGGTGGCTCTCTACGCATTCGACCGGGTGAGTGAGGTCAACAAAGAGCTGGAGCTCACCATGGGACGGGTGGAACAAAAAATCCAACAACTCGACGCAGGTATCAATTTCGACTCCAAGCGGCAGCAAATGCTCCTTGGAGTGCGTGATGAGATCATGCGGACTAATCCGAGGGTGAGTCTCAACGAGGCTTACGACTACGCACAGCTCGTCATGGGTGCGACGGAGAAGTACCCATCGGTGGATCCTCTCATGTTTCTGTCCATCGGGATTGTGGAAAGCGGCTACAACACCGCGAGTACGAGCCAGGCGAACGCCAAGGGTCTCTACCAGATTCTGGCCTTCCACGGGGCGTCTCTTGGCGCGAACGCTCAACTGGGAGTACTCCGACGAAATGTTGCATGACCCCGAGAAGAACACGGAGATGGCCGCTCTCTACCTGGATATCCTCTTCTCTGCATATAACGATGCGGATATGGTCCTCGCGGAATATAACGGCGGCCCTCTGAATGCTGGATACTATAGGGCCGGGAGTGGTCGAGTGGCGGCCGAGACCAGAGACTATGTCCGTAAGGTCAACGACGTGCACCTTCGCCTGAAGAACAAGTTTGAGCGTGGCATCGATGTCCGGCTCGATCCGATGCACCGGGATGGTGAACGAGACGGCAAAATGCTCGGCGCCCGGGCGAGGTCGCGTACTCCCCTTGAGGTGGCGGAGGCCTCTCCGCAAGCAACGCTCGATACGCAATAGAAAAAGGAAGGCCTTCAACCGCGGCCCGTTCCCCTGACGGGCCGCGTTTTTTTTGGGGCTTACTTCTGTCTCCTGAAAGCTGAGAATAATCCGCTGTGGCAGTATTGACTTCGGGCTCGGGCAGGGGCTCGGGTTGGGCCCTATTTCCACCTCTTTCCTTCGCGCTCTGCGGCTCCGCGTCTCTGCGTTAAGTTCTCCTCGTTACGTTCCAGCTCCGCCATTGAATCCCGATGGAGACGGCGAAGCCGTCCTCTTTTTTCCATTCCCGAGTTCTGGGTCCAGGGTTCTTGAGTTCTTGGTTTTACAGACTTCCCCTCAGTATCCTCACCACTACGTAAAGCCCGAGTCCCGCCGCGGCCATAAAAACCGAGAGGGCAAAAACGGGATATCCCAAGAGCTTGGGAGCCGACTCTACCTGCAGCATCAATGCCGAGCCTACGATAAGTGCGCCAGAAATCAGCCCCAGGGTGACATGCCTGCCGAGTTTTCGAACGGCGTTTTCAATGACATCACCGTCCTCCAGCCGGACCCCGATTTGAACGCCATTCGTTGCAGCCCGCGAGAGAAACCTTCGCAAGTTGGATGGTGCATCCGACAGAAAGGACCGAATCTCGAGAGCCAAAGACAACAATCGAGGTGTTTGAAGCTCGCGTGAGATCTGATCGTTTAGAGCCGCCGTAGCCGTCTCCTTTAGGGTCATCCCGGATTCCATCTTCGGATCGAGCCCCTTGATCACGCGCTCCATACCAAAGAGCGACTCGCCGAGGTGGATGACTTCCGGCGGAAAGCGAATGTCGTGTCGCGTCGATAGCTCCGCGAGCGCCAGTGCCGTTTCGCCCGGAGAGCGGTCTCTGTAACGGGAGACGACCTGACTTACTTCCCTGCTAAAAGCTTGTTCGTTGAACTCGCGGCCCGCAGTGCCCATCTCCCGAAACGCTGCTCCCGCCCGATCTCCGTCTCCTTCACTGAGCGCGATAAGAAGTATTATCAGTCGAAGCTGCGTCTCGCGAGAAAGATGGATCAAGCCTCTCGTTGCTGTAAGGACCGCTCGGCCTCCCTCATCGATTTGAAGCTCTTCACCTCGCGAAGGTCCTAGAAACGAGCCCTCGACCAAGATCTGCTTCAGCAAGGCCCGCCAAAGTTGCTCGGCGATATCCTTTCTCCCGAGGAGCGTCGATATGTCAGGAGCTTCTGTCGGCACATACTCCGAAACTAGAACGTTCTGGGTGCAGAGAGCGCTGAACACCCGAGGAACGCGGAGCCGTCCGAACTCCGCCGTCATCTTCCGCAGCCGTTCCCGGTCATAGGCGATCTGCTGCAAATCGAGTGTTCCTCGAAGGCTCTCTTCGAGCTCGGACCGCAGGCGTGGCAAGTCGAGCTGCGCACCGGCCCGGGTTCGCGATACGAAGGCCGCCATCTCATCGAGCGCGGTTAGATCTTCGCGGAGCAAGACGTCGACCCCGGGCTTGATCACCACGACATCGACATCGGCAAATCCGGACTCAGCGTATTCCGATTTCAACTCGGCGCGATGGGTTTGAGTGAGACCCGCACCACTGGTTCGGCTTTTCATCGAATCGTTTGAAGAGAGTGTCGAGTGGTCAACCGAGCTCGTGTTCGATGGCTGCAATAGCCTGTTTACTTGGCACGGCCGTTTCTCGTTCTTGAAGTTTCGAAAACTCCTCGATGTAGCTTGCCGGAAGGACATCTGGACGGAGCGAAAGGAGACGACCGAGGGTTGGAAAAATGCCTCCTACCTCCTCGATGGCGGAACGCAACTCCTCCGCCCGGGCTTTGGAGAGGCGCTCTCCGGAATAGCGAACTTCCGACTCGAGTGGACGCTTTAGTCCCTCTGCCCCAAGCTCCTTAGTTAAGCCGTGCCGGGATAAAACGCTCAGGATACGTCGAACGCGGGTTGACATGAATTACATCCTCATTCGGTCTCGACGACCATACTGAATCCCAATGCGCCGGCGGCGCAAAGCGCCAGCAATCCGTAGCGCCCGCCGCGGCGTCGGAGCTCGTTGAGCAAGCTAAGAGAGATTCGAGCCCCGGTGGCCCTACTCTTATTGCATGAATCCCGGCCACCGCTATAGTTCTATGACGCTTCGAAGACAGTAGCAAGTAGGTCCGGTGCGCCCACCCCCGACTCATCAATTGTCCTTACATTTCGAGTGCCGTGCTATAGTACAATTAGAGGCTAGCTCGAATGCGTCTTCCTCGAAACCCGTGGTTCGGGGTGACGCCAGGCGTCCTCCACGCCTCATGAGCTTATGTATTTTGCGGGTTTGCCGTGTGCTGGCCCTTATGGTAGTCTCTCGCCCGGGTCAAGGAGCCGGTGATACCGCACTATCTGAAAAAGGAGACTTTGCAATGAAAAAGTGGGTAGGCGTGGCTGTCCTCGCACTATTCGCTGGGACGGCAACAGCCCAGCAAGCTGGTCAAAAGGAATTTAAAGATGGTGAGTCGTCCTTTAAAAAGAAGGACTGGGATGCTGCCATTACGAATTTTGAAGCGGCGGTGGGCGCGGACCAAAGTATCTTTGCAAGCTACTATTTCCTGGGTTTTGCCTACCAGAACAAACGGGACTATACGAAGTCTGCAGAGAATTTCAGCAAGTTCTTGGACAAGGCACCCAATAATCCGGAGGCCGCCGATATGATCGTCGCAGCGACGCGTAATGGCGGTTTAGCCTACGCGCGCGCGAACCAGTATGAGCAGTCCATCGCTCTTCTGAACAAGGCGGCTGATGCGAAACCAAATGATCTCGAGGTCCAATTCTATTTGGGGATGAGTCAGCTCAAAACCGGGAATGCGGACGTGGCGGAGAGCCATTTTGTTAAGGCCACTCAATTGCAGCCGAGCTTCGATATCGCGTGGTACTACTCCGGTCACATCGCCTACGGGAACGAAGATTTCAGTAATGCCAAAACGCGTCTAGAGAAATACCTCGAGTTAAAGCCGGACGGTTCCCACGCCGCCGATGCTCACTACATACTGGGTCCCATCGCGATAAGGGCCGGCAACCAGGCGACGGCGAAATCGCATCTGAGAACGGCTCTGGAGCTCAAACCCAACTCAGCCCAAGCCGCGCAGGCCCACTACATTTTGGGGAGCCTCGCCTTTCAAGCTGAAGACTTGGAGAGGGCCCGTCGTCATTTCCAAACGTACCTCAAGCTTCAACCGACGGGACCACAGGCCGAGGAAATCAAGAAGTTCCTTGCCGACTTGAAGTAAGGGACGTCAGGGCGTTTCGGAAGTAAGATTGAAAGACCCGGTGGCTCTAAGTCGCCGGGTCTTTTTGCCTCTGTGACCTCGCCGAAGCTCGAACGGGCTTAGGCGGGACCTTTTTTGCCAAAGACGGTTGCCCCCAAAAAAGTACCTGATCTGGTGCCCATGGAACGCGGACTTTAAGCTCCGCTTGGCGTCCTTGCGCCTTGGCGTTTTTCTTTGAAGTTATTGATTTCCTAGCTGAGCTTCTGCGAGTCGACTCGCTTCTGCCCGCAAACGTCGTTTCTCGCGAAGCGCTAACGGCGGCAGGGGAGGCTCCTCCAGCGCGAGACGTTCGCGCTCCACGGTCCAGAGCTTTCCGAGCAGGTCGTTGAGCCAGCGAAGCTCATTTAGAGAATAGCCTACATCGGTGGACTCGTATCGGTTTAGCCAGTGATCATCGTCTTCTCGAATCACCTCGTACCACAACCAGTCCAGACGCTCTTTTTGGAGTCGAACGGTCTCGAAATCTTCCACGACCGTGTCCAGAATCGTACCGTCTCCTAGGAGACCGTTGCGGCCGGCGAGACAGCCCATGCCTCGAACCAGGTAGAAGATGCACCAGCGAATTTCCGGGGTCAAGGATTCCGGGTCGGCGAGCATTCGAGGGATGAGATTGCAGGCCACTCCCGCCTCCTCGTCGAGGAGCAAGCGGTAAAGCTCAGATCGGACTTTCGCCTTATGGTCCTGCATCGAATCGTCCTGTGCCTCAAGACACGAACCTTTGGGCTCCGTTTCCAGTGCCGTCATCAGCCTGAACGAAGCCTCTCTTTAGGATACCAAGAAGTGACCTTGGCGGGTAGTTACTTTCTCGACGGCGGCTCCGTCGCGTAGCCTAGCAAGCGGAGTTTGTCAAGTTGCTCGGGCGACAGTTCCACGGGGACCGAAGAGCTTTTTGTTTTTCGCCAGTCGGTCGCCGAGTCGAGGAACTCGATCAGCCGAGTCCAATCTTTATCGACCAAGTCGGAATCTGTAGCTGCGAGAGTCGACACGTTCCACCGGATTGGTCGGGAGGTCATAGAGCTCGACACTCGATTCCTCGCGTCCACGACCAAGGAGAGTGAAAACGAGCTTCTCGTTATCCGAGCCCCGCCGCACGGAGAGCTTGTGCGAGCCGTCCACCGTATGTTCCGTTTCCGACCAAACGACGTCGCTCCCGAGCTCTTTCAAGGGGAAGAAGATTTCGCCCCTGAAAAGAAGGTGGGGCTAGGTAATCCTAGATACTCCACGACTGTTGGAGCGATATCCAAGAGGCTCACCTGTTCTCCGACTCGGCGCCCGCGTGCTTCTCCGCCGGGAAGCTTGACCAACAAGGGGACACGTAGCTGCTCGTCGTAAAGTGTTTTTTGGTGCTCCCAACCGCCATGGTCCCCGAACTCTTCTCCATGATCCGACGTCACGACGACGAGCGCTTTGTCGAACATCTCCAGTCGTTTCATTTCCTGAAAGAAACGCTGGAGATGAGTGTCGGTGTAGAGGATCTCGCCGTCGTAGAGAGCCAGAATATGGTGAAGGTCCCGTGGGTCCATGGACTCGGGGGTGTGCTCCTTGAAATCCCACCAGATGCCGCTTGCCGAGCCCGAGTAGTCGGGGTCGAAGGTACGGTCGTAAGGAGCCGGGGGATCGTAGTGCCAATGTGGATCGTAGTAATGGAGGAACAGGAAGAGATCCCGATCTCCCCTGGCTCTCAAGACTCCAATCGCTCGGTCGGTCACCTGCTCCGCGCGAGTCTCCGGCATGAAGAGGAGCCGGTCGAAACCTGTCCCGAAGCCGTACTTTTCGGACAGATAGAGATGAGTCACGATGGCCTGAGTAAAGAAACCTTGTTCATCGAGTAGCCGCGGCAAACCGGTCAGTTCGTCGGAGAGACCCTGGTGAAGGGTGACGGCTCCGTGAAAGGACGGATAGAGCGACGTGAACAAAGAGGCATGGGCGGGAAGAGTCCATGAAGAGGTACTGACCGCATCGTCGAAAACGACGGCTTCGGACGCGAGGTCCTCGAGTCCGGGAGTCGTCTTTCTGCGGTACCCGTATAGACTCGCGTGGTCACGACGTAGCGTGTCGATCGACACGATGACCACAGTTCGTCCGTTGCGATACCCCAAGTTGGTCGTGCAATACGGGCTCCGCGAAAAAACCAACAGTATTTTGTTCGACCGATTCGTCGGCGCCGACATGCGCCGTCTCGAAATTGATCCAAATTTCCTCGCCGGAAAATCGCCTCAAGTTCGACGAGCTGATCGATCCACTGGTCCGAGCGAGAAACGTGAATCTCCCGGCGGAAGACGACCTCGTCGGGAGACTCTTTGCCGGCGCTTACCCGAAAAAGAATCTTTCCCGAAAGGTTATCTCCGGCATCTTCCAGGGTGGAGGCATGGGTGGAGGCACGATGCCGACCGCGAAGGTCAGCGACGACCGTGGCGGGACCTTTCACTCGGAATCGCATCTCCGCGGGGGTCGGAGCGATGAGGCACGGCCTCGATTCGCCGCCAAGAACTACGGGCGACTCTTGAGCGATCGGAGCACCCTCGGAGAAGGTGACGTGAGGGACCTCTAGGAGAGACAGTGGTTGTTCGACTGGAGTTTCGGTGCATCCCTGGAGGCAGAAGAGGAACAATAGTGAAAAGAAGATCCGCTCGATGGTGTCACTCATGTAGAACGGTCTCGGCCTTCCTTTCATTCACCTCCGGCTCGGAGTTGTCTTCCTTGGACCTAAAAGAAAAGCCGCAAGGCTCGGAGGGATTGATGATGTTGCGATCCTCGAGATCCCGCTCGTCGATAGGAAAGGTGGTGCAATTTTTCGTTCGATGGGAATAGATGCGACAAGAAGGGCGTTTGCTCCGACCACTTGAGCATGGGGCAAGAGAACATCAAGTGGCAACAGGCCCCGGTTCGATCACACGAACCCACACGTCGCTTCAAACTCGCTTCGACGTAAGCCGGCCGGAAGTACAACAAGTAGGCGCGACGTAGTTTGCCTTTGAGTAAAACCAACCTTTCGCGCCACGTCAAATCGCGCTCGCGGGACAGTCCGACCCCTTCGTAGATAACCTGCATCAAAGCATCATAGCGACCGGCTTGAGGAGGGTCAAGCGGCAATTATTCTTGGTTGGCGGCCGGACGCATGTTTGTCCTGTATCGACGGGTGTTGTAGATCTCGCGATAGCGCCGGTACTCTTCCGAATCCGGATATCGCTCCGCGGAGGGGTAGGGGTACGCCGACATGCCGTGGAATGGCAACGGCTCGACGGTGTCGGGCCTCGCCGAATTCAGGTCCATGTCTTTTCCGAAACCGTCGGCGACTACCAGAAACGATCGTTTCCATCCGTCGGGCAGCTCGGGAAGACGTGCGGGCGTCAAACGACAAAGCCAGCTCGTCTCCATGACGGGCGATGACGTAACGATCGTCCACATGATGTACCAGTTCTCGAACGTCGCCGTATCGGGTGTAGTCGCCTTCATGGGTGTCCCAGAGCTCCGTTTCGGTCGCACGGGAGTAGTCGTAGATATTGGGGGACCGTCCATCGGGCTGGTATGGGGTTGGATATCCGAGAAACTGAAACTCGGCACGGTCGGCCGAAAGCTCGGTGACATTCAGTTCCGCTTTCGGTACGACCGTGGCGACCTGAATTCGGTCCCAGTACAACCGCATGTTGGTCGTGATTCGGACCGTGGAAGATTCCGGTCCCACGAGGCCGTCCAAGTCGACGAGCATTGTTTTGGGAAGTCCTGCCGGGAATCCCATCTGCGCGAGGCCGGGCTCGAAGTTGCCGGAACCGTCCCCGATCTCGAGATAGGGAGGACGGCAGACGACTCCTGCTTGAGCTGCAGCAAGGTTCGAGCTCGAGTCGGCGTAGTTGACCCAGCCGTAAAGTAGAAGGACCACATGCTCGCCGGCCCGAATCGGACCGAGGTCGAGCGTCAGTGTCGTGGTTGTCGGCGTAACCTTTGAATGGAAGTGGTCAAAACCGTCTGGATATTGTCGGTCCACTTCGGTGATCAAGGACGTCACGTCGCTCCCCTTGTGGTCCACGGCTCGGAGCGGTGTTCGAAGCCCACGTACGCCATAGAGCTTCGGCTCGGGGTAGGGAGGAGCCGGCATGAGCCGTTCATTGGGAAAGACCTCGAGCTCGGCGGGATGATCGACGGCGACGAGAGCAGCCTTGTCGTACATCATGACTTCTTCGAGCTGGTTCACCCATCGAATCTCGTACCACCCTCGGCGTTCCTTCAAGTCGAATTGCTCGACCTTGACGATCTCGTGGGTGTCGGGGTAGTTGTATTGGCCCGGAGCCAGCAGGTTACCGACCGCGCTTCCGCCCAGAAAATCAGTTACGAAGCGGACTTGGCTACCGTCCCAGGCGTAGAGAATCGGACAGGAAGTCCCTTTTCGATTCAGCTCTTCGATGGCGATGGTTTGGCCGCCATTGACATCCATTTCGATTTGTTTGACGCCGCCCGGCCATAAGAAAGCGGATGTAGTCCGCCATGGCATGTGACCCGAGTCCGAAGTGAAGGGGCTGGTCGTTTTGTGAAAGAAACCCGCTCGAGGCGCGAAGCTCTCGTCTCTGGCGTGCTCGTCCCGCCTTGACCTCTATCTTGGTACCGAAACCGTCTTTGTTGCTGCGGAGACCCCGCGCCGCAATGCGGAGCCATCCACCGACCTTATCGGTCTCGTTACGGAACAGTAGGACGCGACCGCGGGTCGTTCCCAGAGCGACGTCGAGCCTGCCGTCACCGTTGACGTCGGCGACCGACAAGGAACGTGCTTCCCCCGAGTCGGCATCGGACGGTCTGAGCTCGCCCGCCCGCTCGAATCCCGTCGGTGTGTTCCTGTAGACGACCGCCGAGCACGTCGGCTTCGTTCACAACGACGATCAAATCGAGATCGGTGTCGTTGTCCACGTCGGCAAAGGCGGCACCAAAACGTCCTCCCGGAACGCCGGCGGAGAGAAGTTGTGGGGACACAACGTCAGGACGAAAACCGTAAGCCGCCGAGCCGCGTAGCAGCCTGTTCAGAAGACCTCCCTCGGCGGTCATGAAGAGGTCGAAGTGGCCGTCCTGGTCAAAGTCTGCGGAGTCCGCCCCCCGAAACCGCCCCGATCCTTCGATGCCCCATTTCACCGCGGTTTCCGTGAAGGTGCCGATGCGGTCGTTGGCGAAGGCCTGGGCGGGCGAGCCGTCATTGACGACGAGGAAATCGATGTCTCGGTCCTCGTCGAAGTCGGAAAAGATCGCACCTAGGCTGCGCTCCGACCCGCCGTCGGTACGACTCTCGCCGCCGATCTCGCTGAAGGTTCCGTTGCCGTTGTTCCGGTAGAGTCGATTGGGGGCACCCTTCAGATCGAGGGGTACTCGAAGGACGTCCCGGCCGGCCGAGTCGAAGTCCGGAGCCAGGTAGTTCGAGACATAGATGTCCAAGTCGCCGTCGTGGTCGACATCGGCGAAGGTTGCACCTGCAGACACATCGTTGTCTAAAGCGCCCGGTGAGCTTTCGTCCGGAGCCCCCGCGAAATGACCACTCCCGTCACTCAAGAACAAACGATTGGGTCCCACGCCGGCGAAGTAAATGTCGGGATCCAAGTCGTTATCCACGTCGCCGATCGTCGCAGCGACGAAGAGGCCTTCCGTCGGTAGCCCAGCTCTCGGCACGTTCGAAGCGCCCGTTTTCGTTCGTGAACAAGACCGGCGCACCGTTTCGTCAGCATCAACAAATCCGGATCACCATCGAGGTCGAGATCACGAAACGCCACCGCCGATCCCCAATGGGGCAGCAATCGTTTCTCGACGAAAGTAGCGCCGAGCTCGTCTGCCGCGATGGAGTCCGGTAGAGGTTCGGGCTTCGGTAGCGACGGCATCTCGACACCCGCGTCGGCGCTGATATCCGTCCACCTGCAGCTCCGGCTCTTCGATGGTCTCCGGCGTGATGGGCTGCAAAGGCTCGGAAAAGGTCTCGATCGCTTCGGCATATCGTCCCATCTCGGTGTATTGGAGACCGGCGGAAGATGCGGGGAAGCTTTCCTTGAGGTGGCGAAATATCTCGAGCTCCCGTCGTCCCTCTTCAACCTCGCCCTGGCGAATCAAGATGTTACCGAGTCCGAAATGAGCGGCTTCGTTCTCCGGTTGGAACCCGATGGCTTTTCGCAGATGGGTCTTCGCGACCTCGAGGTTGCCTAAATTTGCGTACACCGTTCCCAGGTAGTAGTGCGTCATCGGATCGACGGGATCCCGTGCGGCGACGAACTCGAAGGCCGTCACGGCATCGGCGGATTTGCCCTGGAGCTTGTAGATCATGCCCAGGTTGTAGTGCACCTGAAGATTCTCCGGATCGAGACGCTTGGCCTCGAGCAGCGTCTCGAGGGCGCGATTGAAGTCACGCTGGTTGAAGTAGGCGGTGGCCAGATTGTTGAGGGCCGGCGCGGAGTCGGGTCTCAAAGCGACCAGTGCTTCGAACTCGGCCGCCGCATTTTTGAAATTGAACTGCTCCATGAAAGCAACACCTCGATTGTTGTGTGCTTCCGCGACGTCGGTTGGGTCCTGCCAAGGGAAGACCGAGACCGTGCCGATGACGAAATGGGAGGAAACGAGCAGAGCGATGATTAGTAGACCGAAGGTAGGCGTCTCATGATGGTGCGATTATGGCCAAGCGACACGAAGGCTGTCAACGTAGGCCAGGCTACGCCTGGCAGGGCGGGGAAGCGTGCTATAATAGCCATCGACCGGCTCGGGGTGAGCCGGCTTTTTTCTTGCCCATGCTTCAAGTTCACAAACTCCACAAGGCCTTCGCCGGTCAGGTTGTCTTCCAGGATGTGACCTGGCACGTATCGGCGGGTGATCGCGTCGGTCTCACCGGCCCCAACGGCTCCGGCAAAACCACTCTTTTTCGGATGGTAAACGGCATCGATTCCGCCGATTCAGGCGACATCGTCATGCCCCGCGCTACGACGGTGGGATACCTCCCGCAAGACGGTCTCGAGCACCGGGGTCGAACGCTCAAGGAGGAAGCTTTGACGGCTTTCGCCGACCTCCTCGCGCTTCGCGACGAGCAACAGCAGCTCGAAGAGCGAATGGGAGAGCTCGATCCAGACCACCCGGAGTATGGCGAAGTGCTTCACCGGTACGGGGAAATTCAGGAGCAGTGGGAACGACGGGGCGGTTTCAGCCTCGAGGCACAGGTCTCCGAAGTGCTGAGCGGACTCGGCTTCAGTCAAGACGAGCAGAGGGCCCCGACGGAAACGTTCAGCGGGGGCTGGCAGATGCGTATCGCTCTGGCCAAGCTTCTTCTGAAAAAGCCCAACCTTCTGCTTCTCGACGAACCGACCAATCACCTCGATCTCGAGGCCCGTAACTGGCTGGAGGATTACCTCGCTGTTTACCCCTATGCCGTAGTGCTCGTTTCACATGATCGGTTTTTTCTCGACCGAGTCGTCACCCGGATCACCGAGATCGATCGGCGCCGCCTCGTTGACTATACCGGCAACTACACCCGTTACATCGAGGTGAGGCAAAAGAAATTGGAGGAACTTCGAGCCCGCGCCGCCCATCAACGCGAGGAGGTCGAACGGTACAAGCGGTTCATTGTCCGTTTCCGAGCCAAAGCGTCCAAGGCTGCGCAGGTTCAAAGTCGGGTCAAGATGCTCGAGAAGATAGAGCTCATCGAAGTTCCACCGGAAAGAAAGCTCCTTCATCTACGCCTTCCCGAACCGACCCGGAGCGGTCGTATCGTGTTCGAGCTCTCGGGTATTACAAAAAGCTACGGAGACAAGATCGTCTTTCAGGAAGTGGACGTCCTCGTGGAGCGTGCGGAAAGGATTGCTTTGGTAGGACCCAACGGAGCGGGGAAGTTGACCATGATGCGTATCTTGGCCGACGTGGAGCCCATCGACTCGGGGGAACGAAAGCTCGGGCACAAGGCGGAAGTGAGTTTCTTCAGTCAGGAACGTTTGTTCAACTTGAACCCCGAAAAAACGGTGCTCGAAAACCTGATGGAGGCCGCTTCGGTCGATTTGGTGCCGCAGCTTCGAACCATCCTGGGAGCCTTCCTCTTTCGTGGGGACGACGTGGACAAGAAAGTCAAGGTTCTCTCGGGAGGTGAAGAAAGTCGTTTGGCGCTTGCCAAGCTCCTTCTACATCCCGCCAATGTGCTCCTCCTCGACGAGCCGACCAACCACCTCGATTCTCGACTCCAAGGAAGTGCTGCTGAACGCCCTTCGAAACTTCAAGGGCACGATTGTCTTCGTCTCACACGACCGGTACTTCATCGATGCTCTGGCCACCAAAGTCCTGGAAGTCGGCGATGGCTCGGCGAGAATGTACTGGGGTAACTACGAGGACTATCTACGTGCACGACCCGAGGAAGCTACCCCCTCATCTCTGGACCGTCCTGAGGACAAACCGCGACCGCCCAAGCCGAGTAAACCCCAACCCACCGTATCCAAGAACGAGGCAAAGAGGATTAGTGAGAAGCTGAAAAAACTCGAGGAGTCGATTGAGGAAACAGAGACAGCCATTGACAGCCTGGAAGGCCGAATGGCCGTCCCTGGTTTCTACGACGATCAGGCGGCGGCATCGGAGATCGTGGGAACCCACGAGAAACTCAAGGGCAAGCTGGAAAAATTCTACGAAGAGTGGGGAGCGCTCGCCGAGAAAAAGGAAAAATTAACATCCAAATAGAAAATAGGGACAGGTCCAATTTTCACAATGTCTCTGTTCGTATAGAAAATCGTACCTGTCCCGGTTTTCTTAATCCCCCGCCAACATTCGGGCAATGGCTTCTTTGGCCAACGCATCGACTTCTTCGTTCTCCGGATGACCGCTGTGGCCCCGGACCCATTCCCACTTAACCTCGTGTTGCCCGGCGAGCGTTTCGAGTCGAACCCATAGATCACGGTTCTTGACCGGTTGCTTCGAAGCCGTCATCCAACCTTTGCGCTTCCACGAGTGAATCCACTCGGTCATTCCCCGAACGACATATTGGGAGTCGGTAATCACCCGGACCTGTGAGCGCCCGGAAAGCGATTCCAAAGCGCGGATCACCGCAAGCATCTCCATCCGATTATTGGTGGTGTCGGGCTCTGCACCAACGACTTCACGCCGCGGGGCGTCGTCTTCGTCGATAATGGCAGCGTAACCACCCGGTCCAGGATTGCCCTCGCAGGCTCCATCTGAATAGATGTCGATTTTTTTCATGCTCATATCTCGATCAGCGTCCCGCAATCACTACGAAGACCCCGAGGTTCCGGTCGTCCGGTTCGTCCGCGTCGGCTTCACGGCTCGGAACGAATCCGGCGCGCGACCGCACGGACACACTATATAGGTATCGTTTACCTTCCGGCCCTTCGAAAACGTAGGGGTTCATAAGGGGGAGCTCGAGGACCCGAGTCTCGGAAGGGTCGAGCGTAACTTCTCGGTGCTGAGCTCCCCTAGGAGACAGTAAAATCTTGTTCTGCCTAGGAATGTTTTGTAGAGTCACTTGCACTCGACGGACTGCTTGGGGAGACGACACGACAAAGCGTGTCGAAGAGTAACCGCCCACCCACACGCCTCCTTGTTCGAAGCCGAACTCGCCGTCGGCGGTAATCTCCAAATCTGATCCGGGACGACCGGATTGGACGAGCCGATACTCCGGCCCTTTCTTGTCTGTCCGGTTGGAAGGAACGCGTTCCAAAACGGCTCCGGCAAAAATAATGAAGGCTAGGATTCCTGCGGCTCCCCCAAGGGTGTGACGGGCAAATCGCTTCACTTCTTCGTCATACAAACGGGTCTCCCGATCCACGCGTGGGCTGAGGCGATGGACCAGAAGTATCAAGCCGATACCGATTGCGGCGAGCTTATAAAAGTGGGCCGGTCCGGATCCCAAAAAACCCGGGCTGAGAAAGCTCGGCAGGTACTGGAGCGGATCGCTATAAAGCATGCGGCTCAAGAAGAGGGACGGCTGTAAGCTGTGGACGATATCCTTTTGGAAAGCGGCGGTGACCGACCAGGCAGCCGACGCGAGAGCGAGCCCGGCACCGGCCAACACTCCGTCGGAGAAGGACCGACGTATGACGGGTGCGATGAGCAAGATCGCAAAAGGCGTGACCGACAAGATGTAACGGGCCACGCTGCTCACGGCTCCCGGCCAATAAGGAAAGGAAGAAATCACGGCCATGTAGGTAACGAAGACGACCAATAAGGGACGATAGAGATCCGAGTGCCGACGGGTGAACGAACGGACGCCGACGAGCGCCAAAAGGTAGATCGGCGCATAGACAAACAGTCCGTTTTCGGAATCGAAAAAAAGGCCAAAAAAACCACGTCCTATGTTGCTCGGATCGAAGGAAGTCCGCCCTACAGCCCGAAATGATGCGTCGGGGAGAACGCTTCCCGTCAACGCGTGGTTGTAAACCACGATCGAAAAGGCCGACAAAACGAGAGGAGCAAAAAGCAGGGCGAGTCGCAAAACGCGGCGGCCGCCTTTCTTGTCTCGCAACAGACGTGCCGCGGCCATCAATCCCAGAGCAACCGTAGCGACCGAGTACTTCTGGTGGAGCCAAGGTAAAAAGGCGAGAACGACGGCGGCGGCGAAGGCGCCACGCCCGGTCGGCGGGTCCTCCATGATGAGCTTGCGAAAAGCGTACAAGAGGCCGAGTGCGGCGGGAAGCTCGGGGTAGATTTGAAATGTGTAGAGCAAGATGGGTGGTGAGATCGCCAGGGCGAAAGCTCCGATGACACCGGGCCCCCAGGACCCCACAACTCGATGGGAGGCCCGAATCATCTCGAGGACCAGGAGTGCTCCCAGAAGGTGCCAGAACAGTATGACCGCCACTTGTCGATCCCAACCCAGCCGACGATTGAGCTCACGGTCTATGAGATAAGCCGGGACGAGAAGAATGCCGGGACCGGGTGCATTAATGTAGTAAACACCGCCCCGGTGGCTCCTAAACATCGACCGGTTGGCTTTTGTCGCCTCGACTTCACCTAGGTAAAGCTCCCCTTTCGCGGCATGACCTGCGAGGGCCCCAATGAGCTCTCCAGAGCGGCTCACCCACCGAGCTCCCATGCGAGGCAGTTGTGACACGAATCCGGCAGCGGTGGCATTCTCGTCGGCGCCCTCCGCTTGGGCGATATCGAGCGTACCGGAGCCCGAAAGCGCTGCCGCCATCCGGACGTATTTGAACATGTTCCCTTGCCCCGCTCCGTCCTTCCAGATCCAGGACGGCGTAGCCCAGGCGAAGACCACCATAGCTGCAACCACCACCGCCGCTGCGCCCACGAGCAGACGGCGGCGGGCGCCGCGGTCCGAGACATTGAACTGCAGAGGGGGCCGGGCCCGGCGAGCCGCGCCGTGAAGGAGCAGCGCGCCGACCAGCGACCACACGAGTATCGTCGCAAAGGTTCCCTCGTAGGTGACGGTCAAGGCGAGATTGATCCCGTACGGAAACTGAGGCGAGAGGATTAGCGAGAATGACGCCAAGGTGGTGAGACCCACGGAAAGGAGCAAAGGCACGAACGAACGCGAGATCCATTCGGCCGTCTCTCGGTGCGGCTGTCGCCAGAGCCAGGCCGCGAGTAGGACCAAAGCCGTCCAAGCGGAAAGCCCCCACCCCAGATTGTGGGCAACCTCGGCCACCGCCTCACTTGCCCTCCAGTTCCGGGAGATCGAAGAAACAAAAGCCGCCCCGGTCTCTTGCCGGAGAAATAGACGCGTGAGGTTGTCCAGGTATCGGGACAACCCGTATAGAACGAATATTCCAGCTGTGGATCCGAGCGAACGTATCATGGCGGACTCAAAAGCGCAGATTATACCTTGACCGGGAGCCACGTGGCGGCGTTTCGGTAAGCAGCTTATAATAATAAGACAATCCTAAAAAAGGTGGGCTTTCATCCATGGAAAAACAGTTCCTTCTGGAAGACATTACAAAAGACAGCTGGCGTATCTTCCGGATCATGTCGGAGTTCGTCGAGGGCTTCGATGACATGGCCAACATCGGCCCGGCGATATCGGTCTTCGGATCGGCCCGTGTTGCGCCCGAACATCACTACTGTGACCTGGCGGAACAGGTGGGGCGCCTGGCCGTCAAGAACGGCTTTGCGGTTATCACCGGCGGCGGACCGGGCGTCATGCAGGCGGCCAACAAAGGTGCCTTCGAAGAAGGTGGGGAGTCGGTCGGCCTTTGTATCGAGCTTCCTTATGAAGAAAAGCCCAACTCCAACATCAAGACCGTTTTGAGCTTCCGGTACTTTTTCGTGCGGAAGGTCATGTTCGTAAAGTACTCCTCCGCCTTCGTCATCCTCCCGGGCGGTTTTGGGACGCTCGACGAGCTGTTCGAATCACTGACGTTGATTCAGACACAAAAGATTAAGCCCTTTCCCGTCGTTCTCATGGGAGACGGGTACTGGAACGGTTTGCTCGACTGGATTCGCGGGACACTGCTTCCACAGGGAATGATTGCGGAGAAAGATCTGCAGACGCTCAAGATCGCGGCGACGCCGGAAGAAGCTCTCGAGATCATTCGGGAAAGCCATGCGTTGCTCGAAACCGCCGCCGAAACGTCCGATACCATGAGCGGTAAGAAACCGCCTTTTTACGAAAAAGGCCTGCGCTTCTCCTGCCGCCAGTGCAACAACTGTTGTCGTGGGGGCCAGCCGGGGTCGGTTTATCCGGCCCGTAATGAAATCGAAAGAATCGCTCGGCGTCTAGGTCTTTCGACCTACGCGTTTCGGCGTCGCTATTTGGTTAGGGACTCGGACGGCGATGTGAGCTTCCGCATGCGCCCGAACGGTGACTGCGTTTTCTGGGAGGAGGGCTGTAAGATTTATTCGGTGCGGCCGCGACAGTGCCGGACCTTCCCCTTTTGGCGTGAGACCCTCGAATCTCCCGAAACCTGGTCGGAGGTCCGAAAGACCTGCCACGGCGCCGGTCGCGGCCGGCTTTATACTTTGGATGAAATCAAATCCGTCTTAAAAGGCCGTGCTACTTGAATGGCCGCAAGCTCCGATAACCTGCAGCGATAGCAAATCCTGAAGACGACGGCGAAGCCGTCCTCATATTTCCATTCTGAGTTCTCGAGTCCTTGAGTTCTCGAGTTCTTGAATTTCCACCCATATTCTTAGTCACCTGAGCCACTCCAGCTTCACTTTTTCACTGAAGTCGAATAAAACCGGATAGAGCAGATCTTTGCGACGGTAAGTGACCCCTCGCGCGTCCAAACGCCGGCCGATCCGTCGCGCAAACCGGTAGCTCCTTGGTATCAAAGCGACCTCTTCCGCCTTCGCCGCCTCATCGCGATAGGGCATGTACCATTCGGTCTGAGCGGGGCCAAGGGCCGTGGTCCAAGCGAGACGTCCATGCGATAGAAAGTTGTATTTGTAAGAAATGTAGTAGTCGGTGTGGCCGTGTCGTACGCCTAAACTTTCGACCTCCTGGACGAACTTCCGATTGATCGCGTCGCTTTCGACGGCGCGGAGCCAGTACGCGCCGCTTCCGTATACATTAACGAAAACGATGAGGGCTGCGATGAGCCCGGCTATCCAGGGCGTGCGGCGCCAAATGGGTCCCAGCGTCGCCGCGAGAAAAACAGGCACTACGGAAAAGAGAAACAGTAGATAGCGAGGCTCTTCGGTCATCCATCCGAAGCTGCTCTGGGCGAAAACCGCAATGACGAGGAGGGCAAAACCGACCAGGTAGGACTCCGGTGTCAGGCGGCCTCGTAAGAGTTGGCGGAGCACGTGACGAAAGCGAAAGCAGAAATAGATCAAACAAACGGGTACGACGAGCAGGAGCGCCCAACGCCAGAGCGCACTCGGCCAAGGCGGGGACTCTATGGGCCACCATCCGGTGAGGACTGCGAGAGACGTCGTGAAAACGCCTTTGAGCTGGCCGAGGGTTCGACCGACTCGGCCGGCGGACTCGCTCTGGTCGAGCGCCCACCATCTGAAACTAAGCCATTCATGGGTCGCGTTCCAGAGAACCCCGGGAAAATCTCCCAACACGAAGCCTCCCAGGAAGGCCGTCAGTCGGGTCAGAATTCCTCTGAAACTCCAATCGCAGGCAACGAGAACGAGCATGGCCGCCAAAAGGTAGTAGGTGGCCAAGATATGCGCCCAAAACGCGAGGCCTCCGAGGATGCCCATCCAGAACGCTCGCCGAAGCCTTCCTTCAGGTTCTCTCAGAATATGAGAACCGAGAACCAACATGGCTGTGCCGAAGGCGAGGACGTCCACATAGTTGCCCTCATTGTGCATCCCCCAAGAGGTCAGAAACGATGGTGCCACCACGATGTAGAGCGACGCGACGAGGGCTTCCCCGCGCGGCAGCACGACACGAGCCAAGGCAAAGACCGCGGCGGCAAAAGCGGCGTATGTCAAGATGCCGACGAGCGCGAAGCTCAAGACGGGCTCTCCGCTCACCCATGAAAAAAGCGCCGTCAAATGGGCCTTCAAAGTCCCGATGTAGGACCAGCGATAGAGGAACACCGGGTGATGCCGGCCCTCGGCGATGTGCAGAGCCATGACGCCCTGGACGGCGGCATCGGAGCTGAAAAGCCCGTAGGCGCCGGCTAAAAAAGGAAGACGACTGGCGATGGTGATGCCAACCACTGCCCAAAGAGTTCTATTGTCTTTGCCGTCCTTGAATGGCTTCGGGAAACCGCGGCGCATGAGCAGAAACCCGGAGGAGAGAAGGAAAGCCCCCACAAGAAGCACGGTGAGAAGCCCCGAAGGAGGCCGGGGAAGGTCGTGGTCGAACCAAGACAAGCAGACAAGAACATAAGATAGGGTCGCCGTCACACCCGCAGCGATAACGAACCCTTTGTCACGTATCATTTCTCGGTAATCCACAATATTCCTTCGAAGCGTGCATTATAAGGGACGTGAGGTCTTGGGCTCACATCGTGGTGTTTCTGCGAGTCCAGCGGTTGGTTTTCTGCAAGCACCGGGACGAGTACAATGGATTCGGTTGAGTCCAATACGCCTCTTCAATAGCCTGCTTTTTTGAGCCGATTCAATAATGGGAGGGCATCAACTCGGAGTCTCGGGAGTGAAGTTTTTATTGCTCGTCAACCCCTTTTCAGGCCGTTTGGATGGCGGCCGTCATGGATGTCAAGCGGCTCGCTTGCTCGAGAAGGAAGGTGCCGACGTCGAGTGCATCGAGACTCTTTCGTTCGAGCAGACGGTCGAGAGAGCGAAAGCCACCACAAAGGCAGATTGCGACATCCTGGTCGCGGTGGGTGGAGACGGGACCGCCAACGCAGCGGCGAACGGACTCTGTCGGACGCCTGCGGCTAAGCGCCCCGCCTTGGGCTTCATTCCATGCGGGCGGGGAAATGACTTTGCCGCCATGCTGGAGATGCCCGATCTGGATAGTGCCATTAGGGCGTTACTCCATGGTGAACGACGCCGGGTGGACGTCGGTAGGACCGACGCGGGTTATTTCCTGGGTATTGCCGGTGCCGGTTTCGACTCGAAGGTGGCGCGTCGAGCCCAAAAGCAGGTGCCCTTTCTCTCCGGCACGGGCGTCTACGTCTTCGCGCTCCTCCGAACCCTGACCGATTTTCGGCCCATTCCCGCCCGCATCACCTACGACTCGGGAACCTTTGAAGGTCCCATCATGTTCGCCGTAGCAGGCAATACCGATCGCTACGGAGGTGGTATGCGGATCACACCTCGAGCCTCTCTCGAGGACGGTCTGCTCGACCTGTGTATCGTCAAGGAAGTGACGAGAATCGGGCTTCTACGTGCCTTCCCGCGAGTCTTCAGCGGTTCTCATCTCGACCACCCTGCGGTCTTTTACACCCAAACAAAATCCGTCACCATCGAGTCTTCAGAGCCGGCGGAGGTGTTTGCGGACGGCGAGTACCTCCAGTCCGTCCCGGTGCGAATCACGGTCGAACCGTCAGCGCTCGAAGTCGTTGTGCCGCAGGTGGAGTCCACCTTATGAAGTCCATTCGTGTCCATCAATTCGGCGGTTCCGAGGCCATGTGTCTCGAGGATATCCCCTTGCCTGAGCCGGGACCCGGTGAAGCCCGGGTACGTCTTCAGGCTATCGGTGTCAACTTCATCGACGTGTATCACCGCACCGGACTCTATCCGGCGCCGCTGCGGATCCTTGTATTTCACACTTTGCTCTCGTCCGTAGGAACGTGCTACGCTCGCGTTTTTGTAATGAAATTGCGTCCAAGGCAGACGAGCTTGGTCCGACCGGTGGGTTGTCGAATTAGAAATGGGAGAAATCACACGTCTCGAGCGTCGCATCAAGCGCGTCGAGACCGTTTTGATCTTGCTGGCCATTGCCGCTATCGCGAGCGGCGACTACATGTTCGGTCCGCGCATATCGCTGGGCTACCTCTATCTCATACCGCTTAGTTACAGCGCACTGACTCATCGCTGGCGAATCACTCTGGTACTCGTCGTCCTCTGCGTCGTGCTTCGCCAGTGGCTGGGCCCTACGGAGCTCGCAAGTTGGGCTCTGATCATTCGTGACTGGGTATTGAGCGCCATATTCCTCGGCGTCGTGACCGCGCTTCACCGACTGGGAACCGCGCGGTCGGCGTTCTTCGACAAGGCCCGGGAACAGAGAGACGAGCTGGTTCGAGAGGTCAAGATGGCGGCATCGGTTCAACAGCACCTCCTGGATAAGCACGAGCCTCCTACCGGCTGGCTCGATGTGGCGGCGCGAACCGAACCCCTGAAGGCGGTGGGAGGCGACTACTACGACTTCATTCCGCTGGAAGACGATCGGTTCGGAGTCGTCGTGGCGGACGTCGCCGGCAAGGGGCTCCCCGCCGCCATGATCATGCCGGCCGTGCAGATCGCCATGCGAACGCTCACCATGCACCACACCCAGATGGCCGATGTGCTCAAAGAGTTGAATCACGTTCTCTTCGACGCGTTGGAGCCGGCCTCCTATGTAACGCTCTGCTATGCGGTGTTCGATGTGAAGGGGGGCAAAATGGCCCACTCCAATGCCGGCCACCAACCGGTGCTTCACATGCGGTCCGGCAACGGTGACGTTACCTGGTTGAGTCGCGGCGGAACACCCGTGGGCTTGCTTCCCGGCGGAGATTATGAAATCGAGGAGATCGACCTCCAGCCGGGAGATATTATAGTTTTCTACACGGACGGGATCGCGGAAGCGGAGAATCAGGAGGGTGAAGAGTTCGGCACCGATCGTCTCGCCGAAGTCGTCAAAAAAAATAGGAACGGCTCCGCTGCGGATCTCGTGTCTATCATCCATGACGCCGCCGACCGGTTTCGTGCCCCGAACGCAGCCACGGACGATGTCACGGTCATCGTCGTACAGCTTCCGAAGAACGAATCCCGGAAAAACCCGGGAATCGAGTAAGTCCTCGATTGGAGCTCGCAATCACCCATTGCCAGATAGTCGAGCAAACCGACTCTGGCTTCATTGAGGATCCACACCCGGTCCCTTTTTCGAGGATACCGTTCGATGGCAGGTACCTCGAGCTCCGGCCCGTATGCCGAGACCCCCGTCGTGTTACGGACACGATACAGATAGTCCTTCATACGTCCTTCGACCGAAAAAGGATTGTAGCAACCCGTAAGGACGACCAATAGAAGCATCGACAGGGCGGAACGAGCCAGGCCGAGTATGTCGTTCCCGCCCGTATTCATAGTTACAACTTAACGCGATACAAGTCGAGTACCCACATAAAAGAGCCGTCCGAAAGCGGCGTAGGAGGCTCCCTGTCGAGATTCGAGACGGGGCAAAGGCAGCCATCTATGGTTTGGACCACCTGACGTGCTGATGGTTCTCAGGCGATACAAAGGTAGTCGTTGCCTTCGGTGAATCCCGCGTCGCCGAGTTGCACGCGTATTTCCGAACGGGCGGGGAGCCAGGGATCAACAGCGAGATCTCTCTGCCGACTGAGCGCTCCCACCGCGACCAGAATCATCCGGCCTCGAAGCTGCGTCACATCGGTTGCCGCAAGGACCTCGGCACCGTGGATGCGCTTGCCGATCTTTCGTGGATCGAGATCGATGAAATGGGTGACCTCGACTCCGCGTTTTTGAAGCCTCAGAGCCCACCGCTTTCCCACGGGGCCGGAACCCCAGATCGCGACTTGCGTGCAGTCCTTCAGCTTTGTTTCCATCAGGTAATGTTCTTTGAGGTCGAGGAAGCTATCGTCGCTGAAGCTTTCGTCGGTGCGGCTGGCCCGTTTGGGCCAATCACGCCAGTGTAGAAGGACCTCCGGAATTTTCGCGAAGTGGCAGCCGGCTTGAGCCATCCGCATCCAGAGATCGTAGTCCTCCGGCCACCCCACGTCTCGATAGCCGCCGACTCGCTCCAAACTACTGCGCCTCATCATGACCGAAGGGTGGGGGAGCGGGCTTTCGACGAAGAGGTCCCGGATCATCTGCTCGTGAGCTCGAGTGGCGTTGACCCAACTCTCGTAGCGGAGTAATCCTTCTCTGAGGATTTCCCGCGGAAACAAGCGAACTCCGGAACCGACAACATCGACCTCGGGATGCTCGCGAAGGAAGCTTTCCTGAAGAGCAAAACGTTCGGGGTGACAGATGTCATCCGTATCCATGCGGGCGAGAAGCGGCGCCCGCGACTCATCAACAGCAGCGCGGAGCGTCTTCGCAATGCCTCGGTGGAGTCTCGCGAAGACGCGGAACCGTGGTTCGGTCTGAGCGTACTTGCGCAGCCGTTCGAGCGTTCTATCTTCGGACCCGTCGTTGACGGCAACGATCTCGAAGTCGGCGAAGCTCTGCGAGAACAAGCTTTCCAGGCATTCGTCGAGATGAACCGTGGCGTTGTAGCACGGGAGCAAGACACTCACCGCGGGCGTTCGAACCGACAAAAGTGAATCGTCCTTTCTTCCATCCGAGTGTGAAACTAACATGCCTGAATTGAAATGTCGCGTTCAGGCCTATAGGATCACCGAGCCCTTCCAACCCACGGTCAGCGCGGTGGAAACGCCGCTCCGAGGAGAGACGGACGCCGGCGTGATTCTGGGCACGGTGTCGTACATGTCACCCGAACAGGCACGCGGCGAGAAGGTCGATCCCCAGAGCGATATCTTCAGCGTCGGCATCGTGCTTCACGAGATGCTGACGGGTACGGTTCCCTTTCGGTGTCCGAGCGCACCGGAAACGTTGAACGCGATCATTAATACGCCGGCTCCAAGCTTGGACCTCACGGATCATAAGGATTCCCTACCCGAGCTCCAGCGCATCGTCCACAAGTGCTTGGCGAAAGACCGGGCGGAGCGCTACCAGAGCATCAAAGAAGTGGTGGTTGATCTGCGCGCGGTGAGGCGGGAGCTGGAGTCGGGGACGAAGGTGCCTGTCTCTCCGGCATCCAGGAAAGGCCTGCTGGTTGGCGCTGTAGCGGTGGTGGCCTTATTGGCCGTCCTGGTTCTGGTTTTCTTCTGGCCCGAGCCGCAGCCTCCGGACACCTCGGTGGGGATTTCCGAAACCCACGATTGCCATTCTGTTCTTCGACAACCTCAGCCAAGATCCGGATCTCGATTGGCTGCGCGCGGGTATCGCGGACATGATGGTAACGGACCTTTCGCAGTTCGAGCAAATAAAGGTCGTCACGATTGACCGGATGTACCAACTGCTCAAAGAGGCCGGCCAGGTCGATGAACCGGTCACGTCCTTCGATATCGTAAGAGAGGTGGCGCAAAAGAGCGGCGCGCAGCAGGTGATTTTGGGGACCTTTGCGCGGGCTGGTGAAACGATTCGAATCAGTGGCGTCCCGGGGCAACCTAGGATCGGCCCGCAACCTTACGTTCCCATCTGGTACTCCCTGGCCTCCACCTATCTCGAAGCCGGTGACGATGACCAAGCAGCCCATTGGTTCGGCCGAATCGCTGAGGCCACGGTCGAGCGAGTGGAATGGCCCATCTACTACGTCCGCAGCTTCTACTTCCTTGGCAAGATCCACGAAAGCCGAGGTGACTTGGGTGGAGCCCGCAGACAGTACCAGCGTTTCGTGGACTACTGGGGCGAAGGCGATATGGATCGGGAGCGAGTCGTGGAAGCCAAGGGGAAGCTGGGCACGTGAGCATCTGCACGTCATGCCCACAATCTGCACGTCAACCCCCATAATCCGCAGCTCATGTCCATAATCCGCATGTCATTTGAATCGAGCGCGTTTGCTATCATACGCCCATGAAAAAAGTAGATTTCATTCAAGCCGACGTTTTCACGAACCGCCCTTTTACGGGTAATCCTCTTGCCATCATTCCGGACGGTTCCGGGCTCACGGGTGAAGAGATGCAAGCCATCGCCCGGGAGATGAACCTCTCGGAGACCACCTTCGTTTTGCCCCCGACGGATCCGAAGGCTCAGTTTCAGCTCCGAATTTTCACGCCGGCGGCCGAAGTGCCGCTTGGCGGGGCACCCCGTGGTCGGCACCTTCTTCATTCTGGCGGAGCGAGGCCAAATCGAGCTTCAGGATCAGCCGACACGGATATTCCAGCAATGTAAAGCGGGCACGCTTCCTGTGGACATTCACCACCAGGAAGGTCGAGTCGAACGGGTGGTCATGACACAGGCCGAGCCTCAGTTCCTGGCCGAATCGCGAGACCGGAAACTCATCGCTTCGGCCGTTGGTCTCGCTGAGGACGACGTTCTTCACGACGATCTTCCCGCCCAAGTCGTTTCCACCGCTATGCCTCAGCTCATAGTTCCGGCTCGAGGGCTGAAAGAACTGGAAAAGATCGAGCTCGATCTCGTGACGATGAAGAAGATCTTCCGTTCTCTCGAAACGGACTGCTTTATGATTTTTACCCGTGAGACCGTTCACTCGGAGAGCGACGTCCACGCTCGTATGTTTGCTCCCTTTTTCGGAGTTCCCGAGGATCCGGCCACAGGGAGTGCCTCTGGAGCTCTCGGTGCCTATCTCGTGCGGCACCGCCTCGTGGCCGAGATGGCGCCCACTGCCCATATCGTGGTGGAGCAAGGCTATGAAATGGGCCGCCCCAGCACGATTCACGTCGAGGTCGATGGAGAGCCCGGCTCGCCCGGCGAGGTCCGCGTCGGCGGGCAGGCCGTTGAAGTTGCCGAAGGTGTGATGAAGTTCTGAGCCGCCTACAGTTTGCCGTTTGCCAACGAGCCGGTGTTACTCTAATCTGGGTTCAGCGAGGGAGCTGGTTCGGATTCTCGGGCGGAAGGTGATTTCCGCTCGATGCCCTGTTAGGTAGTAACACAGGGCCCGCTAGTCGCTGAAAATAGAAGCCTTTAAAGCGAACCACTCATGTCCTCGAACATTACTCCGCAAAAAATGCACTTTCGCTCCGGTTCCGGCTCTTGGCTCATTCCTGCCGGCTCACTCATTTTATTTCTCGTCACGGCGGCTGCGTTCTTTTTTGCCACGGCCCCGCGGCCGAGCCGGGGTCCCGCTCTGGCGGAAGATCTGCCACAGCCGATTCCCGGCGGCACACTCCGAGTCCCGCTGATGGACGAACCGGTCCACACGCTCGATCCTGCTCGGGTTCAATTCGGATCGGAGATCATGCTCGTCCAGCAGATTTTCGACGGGCTGACGGCCCTGGACGACCAACTGAACGTCGTCCCGTCACTGGCGAGATACTGGGAAATCTCGCATGACGGTATGACCTACACGTTCGAGCTTCGTCCCGATGCCGTATTTCACAATGGAAGGCCGGTAACGGCCGAGGATTGCGTCTATTCTTTCCGGCGCCTTCTCAGTCCCGGATTGAATGCCAACAACTACCACTACTTCAGTCGCATCGAAGGCGCCCGAGAGTTCCACGAAGGTTTGGCGAAAAACGTCAGCGGCCTCAGGGCCCTCGATGAAAAGACCTTCCAGATTCGCTTCACCAGTCCCTTCGTTCCTGCCTTATCCGTCCTGAGCATGTATTGCTCCAAGATACTTCCCAAGGGGGAGATACTCGAGCGCGGTGACGAGTTCTTTTTGGCGCCGGTCGGCAGCGGGCCTTTTAAGTTCTCTCGCTGGATCAATCGAGATGAGGACCCCGCCGTTCCCGTCTCCTACGGAATGCCTCAAGCGATTCGCCTCGAGGCCAATCCGCGCTATTTCGGGAAAAAGCCCTACGTCGACGCCGTCACCTTTCGCTCGATGTGGAACGCAAAGAAAGCAAAAGTGACCCGAACGCACGAGGAGATGTTCGACTACCTGCCCTATACACCACAGGAGCTTTTCGAAGGATGGACACCGGTCGAGAAGGTCAGACTGCTTACGATGTACTACCTCTTGCTGCCGATCGATGTTGCTCCCTACGACGATCCGCGCATTCGCCGCGCCATTGCCTACTCGATCGACAAGCGAGATTACTTGGATTCAAATCCTTACTGGAAGGGACTCCCCGTCGCGTCATCGGTTGTGCCGCCGGAAATTCCAGGTTTCATCCCTCGCACGTCCGAGTACAAGCGTAATCTGAAAAAAGCTAGGGAGCTACTCGCCGAATCGGGATACCCCGACGGAGAGGGGCTGCCGCCGCTCGAGATTCCGTACTATCCTGAGATATGATAGCGGTGAGTCGCTTCTTGCAAGCTTGAAGAGAAGTTTGTCCAATATCGGAATCGATCTCCAGAAAGTACCAGCGCAGGAGTATGTAACCGACGACGATATGGATTTCGGAGGGCGTCCCGTGATCCGCACGTCGGGTTGGATTGCCGATTTTCCCGATCCGGATAACTTTTTGCGGCCTTTGTTTTATTCGGCTTCGCCCTCGAACCTATCCGGATTTAATGATCCTGAGGTGGACCGTCTCCTCGACCAAGCTTGGACGGAAACCAGTTACAGCGTTCGGAACAAGCTCTACCATAAAATCGAGCAGATCGTGCTTACCAAGGAAGCGCCCATCATCCCGCTCTACTACGATCATCTCCGGTACACCATCAAGACGCGGGTCAGAGGCTTTTCGATCTCTCCGATGGGGCCCAACTATGTTCGGTTGAACCGCGTTTGGTGGGCCGAGGAAGAAACGGAGCCGACCGTTACGTTCTGAGATCCCATGCTCCACAGGGCCCCTCTGCGTCTTCGCACTCGTTTCATACTCAGCTCGACGGCGCTCATTACGCTTCTCATGGCCGTCGTGGTGTTCTTCGTGGAACGCCGGCAGACCGATCTGTTTCGGACGCAAATGCGCGAGCACGGCGCGGCCTTGGCTCAAGCCATAGCCGATCTTTCCGTCACTCCTCTCACGTTCTACGACATCCTGGCGCTGCAACAAAACATGCAACGGGCGGCGGAAGACGCGGACGTGCTCTATGCCATCATCTTCAACCGGGACGCCAAGGCACTGGCCGCCAACGAGGAAGCTCGCCGCAACTTCACCCCCGAGCTTCTCGAGATGGGTCCCGAGATGGGCCGCCTCACGCGAGGTCAGGTCTTGATGGGGGAAGTCCGATTTCGAACCGAGGAGCGCGACGTACCGGTCCTCGAAGTCGTTGCACCCGTTCTGGTGGGGGAGGAGGACCGGCTCTGGGGAGCGGTCAAGCTTGGTCTTTCCCTCGAGCCGCTCAATGCCGAGATACGAAAGACCCGGATTGGACTCATCAGCCTGGGATTTTTAGGCCTTGCGCTGGGCGCCCTCGGCTCGGTGTTGTTGGCCGAGCGAATCAGCCGCCCACTCGAGACTTTGGTCGAGGGGACCGTCAAGGTCGCCGAGGGAGACCTCAGCCACCGTATCCACATTCCTCCCGGTGACGAGATCGGCGAGCTGGCTGCCAACTTCAATCAAATGACGGCGGAAATCCTGGAAGATCGGAGGCAAATCGAGGAGACCTCGCGGAAGCTTACCGATGCCGAGAAGCTCGCCACCATCGGTCGACTGGCCACCGCCATGGCTCACGAGATTCGAAACCCGCTCACCGCGATCAAGCTCAACATCCAGAAAGTAGGAAAAAGCCCCTCGCTCAGTCAGCTCGAGCGGGATCAGATGTCGATTGCAGAAAGCGGAATTCGTCAAGTCGAACGCCTCGTCAAGGACATCCTCAGCTACGCACGATCACCAAAATTGACCAAGGATTGGTTCTCCGCGCGCCAACTGATGGAAGACACACTGACCTTCGCCGAAGAGCACATCGAAGACAAGCGTATTGAGGTGGAGCGGGAATACGCCGATCTTCCTCCCATCCGGGTCGATGGAGACCGCCTGCGTCAAGTGCTTCTGAACATTGTGCTGAACTCGGCGGAAGCGGTTGCCACAGGGGGAAAAATCGTAGTTCGAACCCGACTCGAGGAAAGCAACGACGGGAAGGTTGCGGTCCTCGAGATCGCCGACGACGGTTGTGGTATCGACGAAAAGAATATCGGGTCCGTGTTCGAACCGTTCTTCACGACCAAGAGCATGGGCACCGGTCTCGGACTCACCAATGCACGCAAGGTCATCGAGCTCCACGAGGGCACAATCCATGTTTCCAGTCGACCGTCGGAAGGAACGACAATAACCATCGAACTGGCTTATGATCCTACAGAAGTCGAAGAGTCAGAATTGAGCGAGGTCAATCAAGAAACGACATGAAATCTATCTTAGTTATCGATGACGACCGCCTGATACGCCAGACATTCAAGACTCATCTCACGAGCGAGGGATTCGATGTTCACGTGGCCGCAGACGGTAACGAGGGAGTGCGTCTCTACAAGGAAATCGTACCCAACTTGGTCATCCTGGACATCAACCTCCCCGGTCTCCACGGTATCGAAGTCCTGAAGAGAATCCGGGAGGCCGATCCGAAGGCCTACGTCATCATGATTACGGCTTTCGATGACATGCAAACGACGGTCGAGGCCATGAAGCTGGGCGCGTTCGAATATATCTGCAAACCCATCGACTACGACGAGCTCATTCTTGCCATCCGCAAAGCGCATCGGATGCAGGAGATGGACACCAAGCTGGACTACATCGTTACCGAGGCGTCTCGGGAGTGGAGCATCGACAACATCATCGGGCGGACGCCGCAGATGCGCGAGATCTATAAGACCATTGGCATGCTGTCGCGGAGCAAGACCACCGTGCTCATTCGAGGGGAATCAGGCACGGGAAAAGAGCTCGTGGCCCGCGCGATTCATTACAACTCCGGCAACCGGCATGAGCCCTTCGTGGCCATCAACTGTACGGCGCTCGCGGAAGGGCTCCTCGAGAGCGAGCTTTTCGGCCACGTCCGTGGCGCCTTTACCGGGGCGGTGAGGGACAGCCGCGGAAAGATCGAGGTGGCGGGAAACGGCACATTGTTTCTGGATGAAATCGGGGACATCTCTCCTTCACTCCAGGTGAAGCTCTTGCGGGTTGTGGAGAATCGGGAGTTTTCTCGCGTGGGAAGCGAAAAACTCCAACGCACGGAAGCTCGCATCGTCGGCGCAACCAATCGAGACTTGGAAGATGCCGTTCGCCGGGGAAAGTTTCGGGAGGATCTCTACTACCGCTTGAAGGTCGTCGAGATCAAGATTCCGCCGCTGAGGGAGAGGAAAGACGACATCCAGGCGCTCGTAGTCTATCTCCTCGAGAAAATCAATCGCCGACTGCACACAAACGTCCGTAAAGTTGCCGACAGCGTAATGCAGATCCTCATGAACTACGAATGGAGGGGCAACGTCCGCGAGCTCGAGAACGCCTTGACGCGGGCTGTGACCTTGTGCCGTGGTGATGTTCTCGTTGCGGAGTACCTTCCCCTGACCGCGCCGGACAAAGGACAAATCTCCCGGGAGCTCATGTCTCTCAAGGAAATGGAAAAGCAGTACATCGACCACGTGCTGCGTTACACGCGTTGGAATAAATCCCGCGCGAGTGAGATCCTCGGCATCACGCGCCCCACCCTTGACAAGAAGATCAAAGACTACGAACTTGTTGATCCGAGAAAGGCCGAAGCGGAAGAGGCCTTGCGCGACGGAATCTAGTGTCCTGTATCAGTAGATCGTGGTCTAAAGCTCGAGGTCATTTTGTGTGCTGGCAAGGCGTGCCGACGAAGTAATATCCCGATATTTCGAGGAGGCACAACGAAGTCCAGCGCGCAAAAGGGGCCGAGATTTAGGCTACGAATTACTGACACAGGGCACTAGCGGCTCTACGCGTCCGATCCATGGATTCGGCCGGACAAGGTTTCCGTCGTTGCGGACCTTTCGAGGACGTATATATACTCCTACGCCAGGTATTGGCTCCCACATAGAGGAATGATGTCGAAACGTATTGTTTTGCTGTTGAGCGCAGTTCTCATCGCCGTGGTGGCGGGTCTGGTCGCATTCCCAGGACTGATGAGGGATCGGGGAAACTTGAGCTTGACCGGTGCTTGGTTCGATAACGATGCGCCCGAGGATCGATCCGACCGTCCCAACATCCTGTTGGTCGTCTATGACGCGCGACGGCGCGATGATTTTTCCTTTGGCCCTTTCGCGAACCGTCGAAACGACACTCCTTTCCTCTCCGCATTCAAGGACGAGGCGTCGTTTTTCGAGAGCGCCGTGTCTCCGGGTTGTTGGACGGTGCCGGTTCATGCGGCCATTTTTTCCGGCTTGACGATCTGTGAGCTCGGTATCGACTACTATAATCCTGGATTCTCTTCTTTTCCTGACCATTTCCTCTCCTTGGCGGAGATCCTTAAATCGGCGGGCTACCATACGATTGCCTATCCCGACCACCCCTTTTTCTATTCTGAGAACATACGCAAGTCACTGATTCGGGGCTTCGAGCAGTTCAACGTGGTCGGTGATTTCGAACGTTACGGCTCCTATAGCAACATCGGTTCAAAGGCCGGCGAGATCGAACATCATTACCCGTTGGTGGGAATGGAAGATATGTCGATGGACGAGCTCCGAGACTTGGTCCAGCGTTTCAATCGCGGTGAGATTCACTTCGATCTTTCAAAAGAATCCGATTACGACCCCGATAACGATGTTTACCTCCCGAAACTCAAAGGTATGTTTCAGCGCTCGGAGTACTTTCGTCGCCGCTATGGCGAGGAATTCGACCGACATGTGTTCAACGGTGACGAGCGGCCATACTTCATGTTCCTGAATCTTCACATGTGCACGCCCGTCGCGCTGCCCGATCCAGCCCTATACCATCGTTGGTACTTGAAAGCTTTGATGATGAACGCCCAACGAAGAGGCGTGTTGCTGTCGCCGCTATCGAGCGAGGATAACGTCGAACGCTTCCTCGAGACGATGCATAGCCGACTCCGTCTCAAATACGGACGCTTGTATGCTCCCGGAGCCTTCATGAAGCATGTCTTCGATAACCGCTTCTATGACGAGTGCTTTCGAGAAGTCTGGGAATATCTCGAACGACGGGGATTGACGCGGAACACCGTTACGATTGTCACATCCGATCATGGTTTGAGCTTTCGCGAGCAGGGCGAGGCCACCTATGCTCACGGAGGTGCTCGCCCCTATGAATACATGACGCGGGTGCCCCTAGTGGTTCGTTTTCCTCGTGAGTCGGAGCTCTCCCGATTTCATGGACTTCACCGAGAGAAGGTTTCTCTCCTCGACCTGTTTCCAACCATCGTGTCTTTGGGCCTTGGGGAAGAGGAGCTCGACAGGAAGCAACCGGTGCGGGGACGAGATCTAGTCGAGAGACTCGAGACGGGCGAGTATGAACAGGTAGTTGTCGCCGAGTCCGCTCTTCGTCCAAACAAATACTACATCCGGCCGGGCACCATTGGTTACAGCAAGGCGCTCTATTCGGACCGATACAAACTCATCTACGCTCCGCGAGTGCGCACCGACTCGGCGGGTACCTGGGATTACAGAGCGAGACTCGATGAAACGACCGCCTCCTCGGAGAATGTCGAAAATGAGGGAGCGCCACTGGCTTTCCTCTACGATCTTTCGGTCAACCCTTTCGAGACAAACGATCTTGCTGCCTTGCGACCCGAGATCGTCGAGCAGATGACGGGCTTCGTTCCTTCCTGGTCTTGCCGCCCGGGTACGGCGGGAGCCGAGGCGCCGGTATGGGACGAAGATGCCATCAAGTCCTTGAGGGCTCTTGGCTATATCAAGTAGTAAACCGGCTCTCTCCTGACATCCGGCTCAGAAGACGCGGCTCTGATAAAGCCCCACCAAACACAAAGCGAGTAATAGCGAAAAAGCGATCACCCGTCTGTATAGAGACTCTTTTCCTTCGAAGAAAGCCGCCGCAGGTAACGACAGGAAAGGTAAGCAGAAAACGATGTACTCCCATTTGACGGTGTCTGCTTTTCCGGGATTGAAGAACTTAATGGACGCCGCCGCCAAAGTCGCCAACGACGCAACGACGAGGATCGCACCGATTTTCGAGAGCATGCCAATCCGGTCGTCCGGATCCGAAGGCATGACCCACGTACGAATAGTGGAAAGGGATCCAAGGAACCAGAACAACGCAAAACTAAGGGACGTGACAAAGCCGATCCTTCGACGAGTATCTCTCGTATCCAGCTTTTCCTCTTGGCTGCCCGGTTCAAAGGCGGAAGGCCCCTTGATGTAGTGGTCCCATCCGTAACGCCAATAATCACCGAAAAGATCCAGCGCCAAAATGCCCCAGAAACTTCCGCGGGCATGATTTCGGTAGGGCTTTTCCCAGAGTTTTTCGACCGGGAATGAGTAGAAAAACGCCACTGGAGGGGGGCTCTGATAGCTCGGTCGATCGCTTGCGTGATGTTCGTAGATCCACCAACCCGATGAAAGTCGCCACGCGATTGCGGCGGAAGTGATGAGGGTTGTCGTCAAGAGCGTACCAAGGACGATCGCGCGAAACTTGGTACGGCTCGGCTCCGAAACTGCACGTATTAGAAAAGCTAAAAAACAAGCGGCGAGAATGACAATACCCGTGATTTTCTGAAAAACCACCAACGACGCGGAGCCCACGAACAACCAGAGCGAGAGACTCGTGACGCGAAAACCGTGCCGACGTACGCTGTCCCACCACTCGAGCGCGAACAAAAGGACCCAGGGAGTCAGAGCGAGTTGTATATTCTCCGGACGTATCATGTTTAGGGAACGATGAAGGGGCGGAAGCGAAACCGTAATTGCAAGCCAAGCGAGTTTCTGATCTCTGCCGACGCCGGCATAGCCCGCAAGTCGCCAAACTCCGATGAGAAGAATGATGAAAAGGTTGAAATTGCCGAGGCCCACCACGACTCGCAACGGTATTTCCGAATACCAGCTCCAAACCCACCCGAGGCTGTTTGGGTACGTCACCAGACTGTGAAGCCGGTACCACGCAAGGTAAAGAGGCGGTGAATAGTAGTCGAGAAAATCCTCCTCTAAGAGCTGGCGGTATCCTTGAAGGTGAAACTGCGGGTCGTGTTGGGCCGAAAGCTTGTATTGCCTTGGATTGAGCGCCTGTACCAAGACTCCGGCGAAGAGCACCAATAAGAGCAGAATCCTCTGCCACCGTCGCAACGATCCGTCGTTTTTCACCGCGGGCGTGCTAGACGGACTGTCTGCTTCGGGTGTTGGGTTCCCTGTCATTGTAAGGCTATAGTATGGGGCTGCGACGAGCCCGGGCAAATGGAATCTCCGGTAATAATCCGGGAGAGCGCATCGGATTGACAAGGGCCGAAGGATTCGATGTTTCGATGAACACAGGGCCGCCGTGAAAAAACATATGGACGAGACCAGGTCCGATCGAGAGATACAACACGGCAAGTTTCTCTCCGAGCACGATCCCGAGCAGCTGTGGGGCTGGGCTACCCCGGCGGGAAAGATGCGAGCGAATCGCAGAGCGGAGCTGATCGCCCGCGGAGGCGAATTGGCGAGGACGATCTCGGTACTCGAGATCGGATGTGGAAGCGGAGTGTTCACGGAGATGTTTTCTCGATCGGGAGCCCACATCACGGCCGTCAACCTATCCCCTCAACTATTGAAACGCGCACGGGCACGGGAGCTTCCGGCAGATAGAGTCCAATTCATCGAAAAGAGATTCGAAAACTGCGATCGAGAAGGTCCGTTCGACGCCGTCATAGGCTCGTCGATACTGCATCACCTCTCCATCCCGGAAGCGATCTCCGATATTTTCAGATTATTGAAACCGGGCGGGCGCATGAGTTTTGCCGAGCCCAACATGCTGAACCCCCAGGTTTTTCTAGAGCGACATGCCAGAGGCTGGTTTCCTTACGTCTCGCCGGATGAGACCGCCTTCGTCCGTTTTGCCCTCTCACGGGAGCTTCGCCGGGTGGGATTCGAGACCATCGAAATCATACCTTTCGACTGGCTCCACCCCGCTACGCCCGAACGTTTCATTCCGGGAGTTCGGTGGCTCTGCCAGGTCCTGGAGGCAATCCCCGTCGTTCGCGAGTTTGCCGGCTCTCTTTGGATTCGGGCAAGAAAGCCGATGTAAGGATCGGTCAACCACACTTGGGATCTTTTCGAAGGAGCCACGCATGAAAAGTCGTACTTCCGGAGAAGTTGTTTTGCGGAAAACGCCCGCGTTGCGGAGGCCGTCTGCCCTTTACGGAAACCGAGGAGACTACGACGAGAAACGCAAAGCGGCTTGGTCCAAGGTCGCAAAAGCTCCCGAGCGCGCCTACAGCGCGGGCCGGCAGTACCGTACGTTATTGACCAAGATTTTCGCTCATCTGATTCTACCCGGCCAGAGGGTTCTGGAGATCGGCTGCGCCGACGGCAATTTGCTGGCGGCCGTCAAGCCCTCGCACGGCGTGGGTGTCGATTTCTGTGAAGACTTTGTTGAGAAAGCGCGCTCTCGTCATCCCGATCTCGAGTTTTACTGCACCGACGCGGTTGCGTTCGAACCCCGGGAACCCTTCGATGTCATCATCCTGTCGGATCTGCTCAACGACATCTGGGACGTGCAGGCCCTTTTTCACGCGATGAGACCGTGGTGCCATTCGAGCACCCGAATCTACATCAACACCTACAGCCGTCTCTGGCAGCCGGCTCTCCACTTAGCTAGGAGCTTACGGATGGCCCGGCCGATTTTGCAGCAAAACTGGCTGACCACCGAAGACATTACGAACCTTCTGGCTCTCGAAGGCTACGAGGCCTTCAGAACCTTCAGCGATCTGCTGCTACCCATCAAAATCCCGGTGCTGTCCTCGTTCACGAATCGCTTCCTCGCCAAACTATGGCCGTTCAACCTGTTCAACCTGACCAACTTCATCATCGCTCGATGTCTCGCGAATGAAGAAACCGTTGGGCGCGGAAGGCAGGATCCCGGCGCCGAGCCTACGGTATCGGTGGTGGTTGCAGCACGAAACGAGCGGGGGAATATCGAGAACATTTTTCGTCGCGTACCCAAACTGGGTCGCGATAGGGAGATCGTTTTCGTCGAAGGGCACTCCCAAGACGAAACCTACGAGGAAATCGAACGCTGCATCTCTGAATATCCGGCCATTAGGTCCAGTGTCTATAAACAGGCGGGCAAAGGGAAAGGCGATGCCATCCGTCTGGGGTTCGAGAAAGCGTCCGGTGACATTCTCATGATTCTGGATGCGGACCTGACCATGCCGCCGGAAGAGCTACCGAAGTACTACGACGCGTTGGTCAGCGGGAAGGGCGAGTTCATTAACGGCGTTCGTTTGGTCTACCCCATGGAGAACCAGGCCATGCGATTCTTCAACCTGATGGGTAACAAGTTTTTTAGCCTCGCGTTCTCCTGGATCTTGGGACAACCCATCAAGGATACACTCTGCGGTACCAAAGTGCTGCGAAAGCGAGATTATGAAATGATCGCGGCCAACCGGAACTATTTCGGGGAGTTCGATCCTTTCGGGGATTTCGATCTCATCTTCGGAGCGGCCCGATTGAACCTCAAGATGGTAGACCTGCCTATCCGATACCGCGAGCGATCCTACGGTGACACCAACATCTCGCGATGGAGTCACGGCTGGTTGCTTCTGAAGATGGTCCTTTTCGCCACGAAAAAGATCAAATTTCGGTGACCGGAGGGAACCTGCGGGTATGAAATGGGATTGGCTGGAGCATCCTTTGGTTCGCGGGCGCGATCTCGACGACCCCGAGACGACGTCCCTTCGCAGGCGGATCACGAGAGAAAAAAAGCTGCTCCGCCGCCTCTACCAGGAGTGGTACGGCCTACTCCTGAAAGTTATTCCCAACGGCTCGTGTGAGATTCTCGAAATAGGCTCGGGCGGAGGATTCTTCAAGGAGCACGCCCAGGCCGGGTTCGGTGAATCTGTTCTCGCGAGCGACGTCTTGGCTCTCACGGGTATGGATGTCGTTTGTCGAGCGGAGGAAGTACCTTTGGGGGACGGCGCCGTTCGGGGCCTCGTCATGACGAACGTCTTTCACCACATTCCCGACTGCGAGGCATTTCTCAGAGAAGCCGAACGACTGCTTCGTCCCGGAGGAATTCTCGCCATGGTCGAACCCTGGAACACGGCTTGGAGTCGATTCGTCTACCGGAGACTTCACCACGAGCCTTTCGATGACCGTGCCGAGGGTTGGCAAATCGAGGGCAAAGGCCCGCTCTCCTCGGCCAATGGAGCGCTTCCTTGGATTGTTTTCGAGAGGGATTCCAAGGTGTTCCGCGAACGTTTCCCGAGATTGCGCATCTCGAGCAAACGGTTGCTGATGCCGGCGTCGTATCTTTTCTCGGGCGGTGTCTCGCTGCGATCACTGGCCCCCGGATTCACCTATCCCTTGATCCGAGCCCTAGAGAAACCTCTCGAGCCCTTTTTCTCCCTCTTCGCACTCATTGTTGTTCAGAAGACGTAAAGTCAGTCGTTCCAAAAGGAGTCAAGTCGGTCTCTTTCTCACTATCGTCAGCCCGTCGCGGATGGGTAGTAGAACGTTCTCGACTCGATCGTCGCCTTGGATCCGGTCGTTCAACTCCACGATCGCCCGGCTATCTTCATCTCGCGGGTCGAGAACTCTGCCCTTCCACAAGACGTTATCGACTGCCATAACGCCTTCTGGGCGGAGCCGTTCGAAGCACAGGTCGTAGTAAGCGGGGTAGTTTCCCTTGTCTGCGTCGATGAAAACGAAGTCGAAAAGACCCGTCATCGCAGAGATGGTCTCGAGAGCCGGTCCCATGTGAATCTCTATCTTGTGACCGTGAGAGCTCTCGGCGAAGAACCGTCGCGCCAAGCCTTCCGCCTCGGGATTCGTCTCGCAGGTCAGAATCTTCCCCTCCTCGGGTAACGCCGAGGCCATCGTGAGAGTGCCATAGCCGGTGAACATACCCACCTCGAGAACACGCTTGGCTCCAAGCATTCCGACCAGCAATTTCAGTAGCGTTGCTTGGATCGTCCCCGTCAGCATTTGCGGGGATTCCATCGTTGCCTCGGTCTCGCGGGCGAGACGCTTCAAAAGCTCCGGTTCTGCGGAGGTGTGGTCCAAAGCATAGGTCTCGAGTTTCTCGTCGGTCAAAGGGTTCATGGTGTGCTCCAGATGTTCCTACTCACCGAGAACTTGAACTACATAGTTCCGGGTCCGTGGACGCGTATCGAAATCGATCAGAATGATCTGTTGCCAAGTTCCCAGCATCAGTCGCGCGTCTTGAAAAGGAACGGTCAGAGACGGTCCCAAGGTGGATGCCCGGACGTGACTGTGTCCGTTGTCATCTCCCCACCGCTCGTGGTGGTGGTAGGGGAGGTCTCGGGGAAAGAGTCGTTCGAAGGCGGCGTTGAAATCGTGCTCCAGCCCCGGCTCGAATTCGATCGTCGTGATCCCCGCCGTGGAGCCGGTGACGAAAACTGTAGCAATGCCGGTTTGCAGTCCGGTGCCGGCGACGGCCTCTGAGACTTCGCTCGTGATTTCGAGCATGTGGCTGTTGCCGCGACTCTCTATGGATTTTCTTATGGTATGGGCGGACATGAATAACTTCTCCTTGCGGATAGCGCCGGTGCAGCACGGGGTTCGGCGAGCCGATCTATCTAGTGCTGGCGCATGGTAGCACCACGTTTTGTTGCGGCTCAAGCTGACTGGCTGATTCGAGGTCTGCGCCGCAATTGAAAACCGGCTCGGAAGTCGAGACAATAGAAGGAACTTACACAGTTTCTGCCCAAAGTCCCGAGCAAGTCAAAAAGGGAGGTTCTCTATGTCGAGTGTACCGCCGCCGCCACCGCCGCCGTCGACTCCGTCGCAGCCATCTACTCCGTACCAACCGCCTCAACAGGTACCCGGCCGTATTCCGCCGTCGCGCATTGCCGCCGAGGTCTCGGGCCCCGCAATCGGACTTCTGATCACGGCCATTATCGGAGGCGCCCTGCAACTTTTGGGACTCTTCGTAAACATTTTGGGAGCGGGCTTGGGCTCGCTAACCGCGTCCGGTGGTGAAGAACAATTCCTGAATTGGATGTCCGGGGGGGTTGGCATCGTTACCGCCTCGATCGGTCTTCTGATCGCCGGCGTCATCATCTATGCTTCCATGGAGATGAAGAAGCTCAAACAGTGGGGCCTTGCGGTGGCCGCCAGTATCCTGGCCATGGTGCCTTGCATCAGTCCCTGCTGCATCATTGGGCTTCCCATGGGTATCTGGGCTTTGGTCGTCTTGATGAAAGACGAGGTGAAAGCCGCCTTCCACTAGTTTCAGCTAAAAAGATGTCGGTTGAAGCGGCTCCGGCACGGGAGCAAATTCCGTTTGACGAGAGCACGGCTCCTCATTGGGTTGTGCTCGCCGCCTGCCTCGCCATCCTCCTGGGGGCCTTGATTCTGACCCCTTCAAATGGGCAGCTGAGATTGGGCCCCATCACGCTCCCCGGACTGTGCATGCTCCGTGAAACGACGGGAATCCCCTGTCCCGGGTGTGGCCTGACTCGCTCGTTGGTTGCCGCCGTGCGCGGGGATTGGAGCTCGAGCTTTGCCTTTCATCGACTGGGGCCGGTCCTGTTCGCGTACTTGATTCTCCAAGCAGCCTATAGGGCCGTGTGGATCGGCGTGCCCGCCGCCCGCCGCGTTTCGCGGCTACCGGGACGCCTGCTCGACCTGTCTCTCATTCCACTGGCGGTGCTTGTTTTTCTCAATTGGATACCGACCCTCATAGCTCTAATAGGCGGAGTCGGCCCGTGACCTATCCCAAATAGAAAAGGCCGTGGACAGCTCGTTCCAAGCTATCCACGGCCGGTGAGTCAAAAATTACTTGCGTAAAAAGTCGTTCAGAGCCCGGTGATCCCCAGCGGCCCGCAACCGGCGCAGGGCCTCGACCTCGAGCTGCCTGACCCGTTCTCGCGTCAGGTTGAGGACTTTCCCGATTTCTTCGAGGTTGTACTCGGAATTGAATCCAATACCGAAGCGCATCCGAACGATGAGCTGTTGACGCGGCGGTAAGAGCTCGAGGGCCGATCTCACCTTTTCCCGCATGTCGCGGTCCACAACCACCTGCCAGGGTGATTCGGATCGCTCGTCGGACTGAAGCTCCCAGCGCGGGCTGCCGTCCTCGACGGCCAGGGCATCCAGCGACTCCAGGTGGGGAATGGACTTGAGAGCCAGGTCCACCTGGTGCTCGGGCGCGCCCACGGCCTTGGCAATTTCCTTCATATTCGGTTCTCGACCCAGCCGCTCTTCCAGCTTGCCCTTGGCCCGAGTGGCCATACGTACGAGCTCGAGCTTGTTGATGGGAACCTTGATGGTCCGAGATTTCTGAGAAAGGGCCCGTGTAATGGCCTGACGAATCCACCAGGTCGCGTAGGTCGAAAACTTGAGATTCCGCCGCGGATCGAAACGCTCAACCGCCTGCATGAGGCCGATGTTGCCCTCCTGCACGAGATCGCTCAATTCCATTCCCATGTTCTTGTATCGCTTGGCAATCGACACTACCAGACGCAAGTTGCTCTCAATCATGCGGCGGCGGGTCGCATCGAACTCACGGCGTGCAGCACGACTTCCTGCTCCTGAGGATTTCTTCTGGAGACGGCTCTCGGATTTGCGCATGGCGCGAGACACTTGTTGCTCGGACTCGCGGTTGAGAAGCGGGTACCGATGAGTTTCCTTCAAATATTGCCCCAAGGCATCGAGCTCAATACCAGACCCAGGCTCGGGTTCTGGAATTTCTGCGGGCTCTGCCGAGGCCGCCTCTAACCCAAGTTCGAGCTCGGAGTACTCTGTCCTTGATGAGTTCATCATGTATCCTTTCTCGCTCAAGCCCCTTCTAGTGAAAATGCCTTACAAATCTTGTGCCAAGGGACCAGAACACGCTATCTTGATGTTTAGACGCAATTTAAGAAAATAGGTTTCATTTTCATGTACTGTTGAGAGGTCGAAATCTTTACACTCTCTGTCCACTTTTTACTTCATAACTGACAGCGGCTTTGTTTTTTGGGCTGTCATATTCTGACCAAATTAGTAATATATACACGATTATGCATACATAAATGAGGATTGCAACAAAAAAGACAGAAAGCTTCTGAAATCTCGAGCCTCGAGCCTCGGTATTTGTCTACGGCCAACACGGATCCGAGACCAACTTTGTTGACAGGCCGGAACAGAATGCGGTAGAAACCTGACCAGTGACTGATTCCGACAGCGAGACGAAACAGCAGGTTGTGGGGGCGCTCCGTGAGGTGAGGGACAAAGCCAGAACGGAAGCTCGACCCGACAACGAGCCTCTTTCTGAGCTGAAGCCCGAAGCGAGGGCACACCGACTCGATCCAGTGACCGAACCCGCGAAACCTGAAATGCCCGTGTCTCCCGATCGGAGCCTTCTCAACGAGCGGTGGGATGTTTCGGCGGCACTCGTGAGTCCGCCCCAGGGGAAACTCGGCCGACTTTTTGCGCCGCTACGCGGCCCCGTGCAACGGATTCTGCGGTTTGCACTCGGACCTTTTGTCGAGCGCCAGGCCGAGCTGAACTCGGCACAGGTCAAGTTCGACAACGAATTCGTCGACTATGTAGACAAGCGGATCGATCATCTCTCCGTTCACTACGACGAGATTTTGGGGCTCCATGGGAAGCGCATGGAAGAGATTGATGAACGTCACCTCATTCTCCAGCAGGAGCTCGTTCAGCATGTCCACGATCTCGTGAAACGAATCGACTACGTTTTCGAGACGGCCGAGCAGAATCATCTGTATCTCGAAGGTTTCCTCCGTGAGATTCGCGAAGAGCTCGTAGAGCTCGGGACCCGTGTGTCGAAAAGCCTCTCGTCGAACGAGGCTCGGGAGGCGAATTCCGAGGACCGAACCTAGGTTTACCTTCCATGCCGCGTCACACGATTTGCCTCTGCGCCGTGCAAGCTCCGTTCATCACCGGTGGAGCCGAGATCCTCGTCGGGGAACTCGCGGTGCAACTCCGAGCCCGTGGCTACCGCGTGGAGGTAGCCAACGTACCGTTCAAGTGGTACCCGGTCGGTGACTTGGTGAAACAGGCTCTGTTGTGGCGATGGATCGAGCTCACGGAATCGAACGGTATGCCCATCGACATGGTCATACCCACCAAGTTTCCGTCTTACCTGGTGAGACATCCCGTCAAGGTAACATGGCTTTTCCATCAGCACCGGGAAGTCTATGACCTGTACGGAACCCCCTACTGCAGTTTTACCGATGATCCGGAAGAGCAGGAAATCCGACAAACCATCATCCGGATGGACAACAAAACGCTACGGGAGTCTCGAGACGTCTTTACCATTTCCCGAAACGTTTCTAAGCGGCTCGAGCGATTCAACAACATTGATTCGACGCCGCTTTACCCTCCGCCCCGGTACGCCGGGAGGTATCACTCGGGACCCTTTGGCGATTACGTTTTCTTTGCCGGTCGTCTCGAAGCACTCAAGCGTTGCGATCTGTTGATAGAATCCTTTCGATACGTCGATCCGGGTCCTCGCCTGATTCTCGTCGGCGCCGGTCCGCAACGGGAGAACCTCGAGCGCCAAGTGGAACGATTGGGCCTCGGCGATCGCGTGGTCTTTGCGGGATTCGTATCGGAGGAGGAGCTTGTCGATCTCTATGCCGGAGCCTTTGCCGTCGCCTACGCACCCGTGGACGAAGACTATGGGTATGTGACGGTCGAGGCGTTTCTCTCGGGAAAACCGGTCATCACCTGTACGGATTCGGGAGGTACCTTGGAGTTCGTCGACCACGGTGAAAGCGGGTATGTCGTCGAGCCGAAGGCCGAAGCCGTGGGGCGGGCCATCAACGAGCTCTACACGAATCGCGAGCGCGCCCGAGAAATGGGTGAGGCCGGCCGGCCATCGGTATCCAACATCGGTTGGGACCATGTCGTAGAATCTCTCACGTCGCCGCTTCGATGAAAATCGCTTACTGGAGCCCCCTTGCCCCCCAAAGCACCGGAATTGCCGACTATAGCGAAGAGCTGCTTCCTTACCTGGCCGAGGAGGCGGATATCACCTTGTTCGTGGACGGGTATGAGCCCACGAATCCTGCCATCCGCGACCGCTTCCCATGGCACATGGCGCACGAGTTTGAAGAGGTCGCGGCGCGCGAACCTTTCGACATAAATCTCTACCAGGTTGGCAACAGCTCCTATCACCGTTACGCGTTGAACACCGCCTTACGGGTCCCCGGAGTTGTTGTGCTTCACGATCTCGTGCTGCAACATCTTTTCCTCGGTCTTTCCGTGGAACGAGCCAATGTCGAGCTTTATGTGTCGGAGATGAAGCGGGCTTACGGAGATCGGGGTGCGGCATTGGGACGCCAGATCGCGGCGGCTCTGGGTAGCGATCTGCTTCGTTCGAGATTCCCGCTTTGCGAACGGGTTGTGGAACGGAGTTACGGCGTGTTGGTTCTCACCCGCTTCATGCAGAAGTGGCTTCAGCGCCGTTTCGGCTCCATACCGGTGGGAAAGCACATTGGTCGAGCTCCCCATCACTACGCGCCTCCTCCTCCTCTTCCGACAGAGAATCAACAAGAGGCCCGCCGAATCCTGGAGTTGCCTCCGGACAGCTTCATCGTTTCGTCTTTCGGTTTGGTCACGCGCGCTAAGCGCATCGAGCAGGCCCTCCGTGGATTCGGGCGGTTCGTGCGCGAGTGGCCGGACTCTCGGTTCATCATCGTCGGCGAAGTTCAAAAAGGATTCCCCATCGAAGAGCTTCAATCCGCTCCGGGACTCGTGGGGAGAGTCATTGTCACGGGCCATCAACCGATGGACCGTTTCTATCTGTACATGCTCGCTTCGGACGTGGTGGTTAATCTTCGGTTTCCATCTACGGGTGAGCTTTCCGGAACCTTGATACGCGCCCTCGGCATGGGCAAACCCGTACTCGTTTCCAACACCGGACCCTTCGCCGAGTTTCCCGAGTACACGGTTGCGCGCATCGACCTGGGGCCTCCCGAAGTGCGGGAGATCAGCGACACCTTTGCTCTTCTGGCTCGGCGACCCGATCTACGCGAGGCCATAGGAGGTTTCGCACGGGAGCATGTCGAAGAGACATACAATCTTCGGGCCGAAGCCCGTGCGTATTTGGACTTCCTGAATGAGGTGGTTGGAGCCCTTCGTCGCGGGGATCTGGCTCCGCCGCCGCCCTATGACCAGGCCGATCTAGCCGCGGCAGTTATGGCAACCCTGTCGGACTTGCCGCTGGGAGACACGTTCGGGTTGGAGACTGTGAGAGAAGCTTTGAGGAGCGCCACGGAGGAGAACGTTCCGTGAGCGATCCGAGAACCAGTATCGTCATCCCCGCTTTCAATGAGGCGTCACGCATCGGTTCGACTCTGGACGAGCTTCTCGAGTTTTTCCGTTCCGGGAAAAGTACATTCGAGATTCTGGTCGTCGATGACGGGAGCAGCGACGGAACGGCACAGGTGGTGGAAGAGCGGGGTGCGGCCGAGATCAAAGTCCTCCGCATTGAATCGAACCGGGGAAAGGGAGCTGCTGTTCGACGAGGAGTCGGTGAAAGTCGAGGCGAGTTGGTACTCGTCTGCGACGCCGACCTGGCGATTCCGATCGAGCACATCACACAGTTCGAGCACTGGCTCGACAACGGCTACAGTATCGCCTGCGGTTCGCGCGGCCTGCCCGAGTCCCGTGCGTTGACTCGTCTTCCCATTTACCGGAAGCGGATGGGAAAAATCTTCAACTGGATGGTTCGAGCGACTAATTTGACTCGGTTCAAAGATACCCAGTGCGGCTTCAAGCTTTTCAAAGGCGCTGCAGCGCGCGACATATTCTCTCGATGTCGGGTGGATCGGTTCGCCTACGATGTGGAATCTCTCCGGTTGGCGGAGCGACTCGGCTATCGGATCGTCGAGGTTCCGATCACCTGGCGTCACGTTCCTGAAAGCCGCGTGCATCCGGTCCACGACGCGGCGCGCATGTTCGTTGACCTCGTCCGGATTCGCTTTCGGACCTGGACCAAGAACAGATCGCCACAGGATTTCGCCGAGTAGTTACCGAATGAAAGGAGACCTCATGAAAGTGATTGGTACCGTCTCATTGATGTTGGCCCTTCTCGCTTCTTCGGCGAAGTTGGCTGTTGCCGACGACTCGAACCCTCTTTTCCGCGAAACCAAGGTCGCGAACTATCTGCCCCACATGACCTGGGCCGAGGTGGAAGAGGCTCTCACCGAAACCGACATGGTCCTCATCCCGGTCGGCTCTATCGAGCAGCACGGCAAACACTTGCCGCTCGGTACCGATCTGTACGCTGCCATCGAAATCTGCAAATTGATTTCCCAGGAGACCAAGGTCGTCGTGGCGCCCGCCGTCTTTGCCGGTTTGTCGGAGTACCACATGGATTTCCCCGGCGGTTTGACCCTGTCCCCCGAGACCTTCGAAGCAGTGGTCTTCGAAACGGCACAAAGCCTGATCCGACACGGATTCCGGAAGGTACTCATCTATAACGGCCATGGTGGCAATGGCACATCCGTCGCCAAGGTCATTCACCGTATCAATCAAACCACTGAGGCTGTCGCCGTTGACCTGAGCGGTATCTCGGAACCTCCCTGGACTGCGCTTGCACCCACGGCTTCCTACGACGGCCACGCCGGCGAGGGCGAAACGGCGTCCATGCTTTACCTCGCCGGTAGTCTTGTGGACCTCACCAAGTCGGAAAAGCCGAAACTTAGTTTTCCGCCGGTCGCGGAAGCCATTATGAAGAGTCAAGACAAAGACCCGGGTATGGAATCGCTTCTGGCGGCCAGCACCTATCTTCCGAAGGAAACGGGAAAGCAGGCGAGCTCGCGAGAGATGTCGAGCACAGGAGTCTTTACGCTGGGTGACACGGCCAAGGCGACGGCGGAACAAGGCGGCCAACAAGCCCGACAATTCATTGACGCGGCGGTGAAGTTCATCGAGGCGTGGAAGAAGATTGATTCTTAAGTCGAGGAGGTCGAAGATGTTCCGAATGTTTTTGATCCTATTCCTGGTTTGTATTCCCTTCAACGCAGGGTCTCAAGAAGGTCTCAAGGTCTTCATTTCCGTTGACATGGAGGGGCTTGCCGGAGTCGTCGTCTCGGAGGAATGCAGCCGATCGGGAGACGACTACGGCTTGTTCCGAAAGATCATGACCCGGGAGACCAATGCCGCCATCGAGGGCGCGGTAGCGGCGGGAGCAACGGAGATCATCGTCCGGGACTCGCACGGTGCCAAACGGAACATCCTTCCCGATCTGCTCGACCCGCGAGCCAAGCTCCTCCGCGGCGTATCGGGAGCGACCAAGAACATGATGGACCGCCTCGATGAGTCTTTCGACGCGGTGATGTTCATCGGCTACCACGCCAAGGCTGGAACTCCCGATGCCATCATCGAGCACACCTCGACCGGCAACGTGACGGATTTTTCCATCAACGGCGTGTCGTTGCCGGAAGCCGGATATAACGCTCTCATCGCCGGTCTTGACGATGTCCCCGTTGCCTTCGCGGCCGGCGACGAGGCCTTCTGTCGACAGATTCGTGATCTGCTGGGAGATGTGGAGACGGTGGCGGTCAAGGAGGGCATCGGCGGCGCGGCTTTGTGCCTCCATCCGGAAGTGGCCCGCGATCGTATTCGGGCGGGTGTGGAGAAAGCGCTCCGGAATCTCGATCGGTTCCAGCCCTATAAATTGAGCTCCCCGTACACGATGGTCCTGAAGTTGAAACGGGAAGAGAAAGTCTACACCGGCGCCTTATATCCCGGCGCGAAGCGCACCGGCGACTGGGAAGTGACCTATATCAGCGACAACCTGCTGGATGTTATCGAGGCGTTTAATAGGATTAAATAATAAAGAACTCAGAACTCGAGAACAGATTGAGGAGGACGGCTGAGCCGTTGACATCAGGATTCAAT
>CAVROO010000041.1:0-32147 GCA_963722765.1 uncultured Acidobacteriota bacterium | reverse complement strand
CATCCCTGCGCTCGTGGGTGGACTGTGGCTGGCTACCTTCCATTTTGCCCTGAAGCGCAAGAATGACTGGGATCAACTCGTTTTCCTGCTGGCGCTCGCCTGTGGAATCAACTTTCTCGTGCAGCTGAGCGGCGGGCTCGGATCGATTTGGCAAGTTCTTTATCTGTTTCTGGCCGGGTTGGCGGCATCGAGATTTCCTTTTCGACTCGTCCTGCCGCTATTGGGAGCCGTTTCCGTTATCGAGACGAGCAATTGGCTCGCTCATCCAACGGGTGATGCCGAGAATCTTGTTCTCTTTCTAGGCCTAGTCACGGCTGCAGCTTTGGTCTTCAGTTTTATGCAGCGCAAGGAAAGGCGCCGCGTCGAAAAGGCGGAAGTTGAGCTGAAAAGGCTCGATCTTGGTCTTCGACACCTTTCCGATAGCGAAAAAGACGGTGCGACCTCGCCTTTATCGGAAGAGGGAAAGCGCCTGGGACGTGTCGAGCATCTGCGGGAGCTGGATCGCCGGCTGGCCGATCTTCTGAGTTTGGCCCGCGCGGCGACGGGTGCCAAAAGTGCCTATCTTTTGCAGGCAGGAGAGGCCTCTGACACGTTCATTTTGAGACTCTCCATGTCCAACGAGAATCGTGTTTCGGCCGAGCCCAGAGCGGTCGAGAGCGGTCTTCTGGAGCAAGTGCTTAGAGAAGACCGATTGATAACGTTGAGCGAGAAGGACCGACCGCTACCCAAGCTTCCCTGGTATTCAAAGAACTCTCGGGTTGCCACCATCGTTGCCGTTCCGGTGCGTAGCAAGGCCGGCCCCCAATCGGTTCTGGTCATGGATCACGACGATGCCGACCACTTCGACCGACATCGTAAGACCCTATCGGAGAGCTTTGCCGAACAGATGTCCCATTGGCTCACGTCGACTCGACAATTGTCCGATCTCGATCTCCAGTCCCATGAGTTCCGCCGTCTCTACCAGGCGAGTGCGTCACTCTCGGAAGCTTTGCGGGTCGAATCAGAATCCTTCAACAGGTCCTCGGTTTCTGCCGTGAAGTCACTCGGTTCGAGACCTGCGCGATCTGTTTGTTCGAAGAAGGTGATGACCATTTCAATGTCCCGGTTGCCGAAGGTTATCCCCCTAAAATACAGGCTTCGGACTTTCCTCTGGACTCACCGAACTGGGCAGGGTGGATATTGAGATCGCAGGACAGGTCGCACGTCAATACGGTTCTCCGAACCGGTATGCCGGTCCTTACTGAAGAAGAGACTCTGACCGCGAAAGCCAACTTCATCGGCATACCGCTCCATGCCAAGAATCGAGTGTGCGGAACGGTTCTGGTGACGCATCGCCGCAAGGCATTCTCCCCGGATGATATCCGTGTCCTCAAGATTCTATGCAACCAAGCGGCCGTAGCTATCGAGAACGCCCGGGTCTACGAAAGACTCGAACAGTTGGCGGCCACGGATAGCCTCACCGGGCTCTTCAACAGGCGGTATTTTCATCAAGCTCTGGAAAGAGAAGTTGCCCGCGTAGGGAGGCGAGAAGGAAGCGTTGCGCTCATTCTCCTCGATATCGATCACTTCAAGAAGCTCAACGATTCGTATGGGCACCCGATGGGGGACGTGGTCCTGAAGAAAGTTGCGGAAATTCTTCTCGGAGCACTTCGTAAAGGTGATGTGCTCGCCCGCTACGGAGGCGAGGAGTTCGTTATTCTGCTGCCCGAAGCGACCTATCACGGGACACGGGATTTTGCCGAGCGCATCCGAAAGTCCATTTCTGCTGCTGCGTTACACCCGGCGGGGGGGCGCCGCAAGGTCACCGTCAGCGTTGGCTGGTCTATTTTTCCGGAAGACACCGATAGCTCACGAAAACTCGTTGAGCTTGCCGACCGGGCCTTGTACTTTGCCAAGGACACGGGCCGCAATCGAACGGCGGGTTATCATCTTTTACGAGCCGGCGTGAAGCACGACTTAAAAAAGGACCTGTCCCCATTTTCAGAACAGGCTATTGATTACTGGCTGCGGGGTCTTTGGGCGATCGGTCAAGCAAGTGGAGGCGGATCGTGGGCTCGGACTCGGGGCCGTTCCACTCGTTGCCTGGAAACAACTTGTAAACCATTATTCTCAAAAAGCCCATCCCGGTGCCGAGCAGCACCATGATGAGCACCGAGATCCCGATGAGCAAGAACGTGCTGAGGATGACCCAGGCGATATTGTGATCGGGCTCGTCGGGGGTGATGTTGATGTACGTGATACCGTTTTGCTGTGCCCAGGCTAGCAATGAAAGCAATTGAACCATGACAACCTTATGCTAGCGCTCGTTCAGCGGGTCGTCAAACAAAGTATTCACGGTTTCTTTCCGCCGTTTCCCACCGCAGATTTCTCACCGGGACGGTGGGCGACCTTTTTGAGTGAGCCGGTATAGGCCTGGATTCCATCGGCAATGGACTGGGCGAGCTTCTGGCGATACTGATTGGACGACAACAACTTAGCGTCTTCAGAGTTCGAGAGATAGGAAACTTCGACCAAAATGCTGGGCATATTGGCACCGAGTAGCACATAAAACGGTGCCGTTTTGACTCCGTGGTTCCGAGAAGATTTGGTTTTCGTGCCGAGCACGTTTCGCACCATCGAATTCTGGACATGATGGGCAAAATCGCTGGATTCGGCGATTTTGCTATTGTTCATGATCTGATGCAGCAGCCCTTGAAGCTCGGCGATACGCCCCGTACTTACGGCGTTTTCTCGCGCCGCCGTCTCTTCTGCGTCGGGGGTCGTGGCAAGGTTCAAATAGAAGGTCTCGATGCCGCGCACCTTTCGATTCGGGTGGGCGTTGGCGTGGATCGAAACGAACAAATCCGCGTTGCGTGAGTTTGCAATCGCTGTACGCTCCTCGAGAGGAGGCAAGGTGTCGCTATTGCGGGTCATGATGACCTCATATTCCCCGCCTGCTTCTAAAAGCTTGACGACTCGTCTCGAGATATCGAGGACAAGGTCCTTTTCTTTGATTCCCGTGCGGCTTTGAGTCCCCGGATCCCGCCCTCCATGGCCTGGATCGATGATGACGCGGCGTGCGGTGAGCCCGAGTTGCCGGGCCAAAGGATATCGTCCGTCGGGCGTGGGATCGGGAGGCAAAGGCGGGGGAATATCTTCAGCAGTGTCCGTCTCGGCGGTGCCGTCACCGGTAGGTTGCCCCTCCGTGCTCGCCCCTGAAGGTGGCTCGGGGCGAATCGGAGGCTCGACTTCGGTCCGGCCCGTGGAAGGTGGTGACGTCGTCTGTGAGGTTTGCCGCTGGGCCGTCTTGGTTGGAGCCTCGGGTTTGATCCCCAGAATATCGACGACGAGCCGGTCCGGGTTATGGAGTGAAAAGGCCCGATATTGACTGATGCTCTCGAAGTCGAGCACCACCCGGACCACATCGCTACTGAACTGGCCGACCCTTATTTGCTTCAGGAAATCATCGCTAATGGGATAGATTCCCGGGGCCAATTCATCGGCCAATCGACTCTGTTTGAGATCGAAGTAGATACGGTCGGGATTCGTCAGACGCGCTTGAGTGTATTTGACCTCTTTATCGGTGTCGATGACGATCCGGGTGTACTCTTTTCCGGTGAAATGGCGGACTTTTTGGACGCCCACGCGACCGTTGCAAAGCCGACTTTTTGCGGCACTTTTGTGTCGAGACGGGCGAGGACGCGACGTGCTTCACCGGCCTCGGATGTTTTCGGCCAGCGGTGCAGGACCGCCCGCAGCTCGGTTTGGGCCGATTTCTTGTCCGACAGGCGATTCAGAGTAAAGATCGGCGCGGCGAAGGTGGGCCTTGCGACACCACTTGCTGCTCGGATATCCCTTGACCAACAAATGGTATGCATCGAGGGCGCGTACCACTGCCTCGCGTTCTCGAAACTTCTCGTCGGCACGCCGATAGAGCTCTCCTTCGAACCACAGAGCATCGTCGCAGTAGCCGCTTTGGGGATGGGATAGAACAACCTTGTGGTAGCGCCGGGCCACTTTGTACCAGATGTTCTTGTCTGCCTGGAGCTTCTTTGATTTTTCGAGCTGCTTCTCGGCGTTGACGGCTTCCTGGTAAAGCGCTTGGGCGGACTTGGCCGGAATAACCGATAGAGGGGAAACCGATGAGCAGTAACGCCCACAGAGCGGCAACAGAAGCTGGTTTTCTAACGTAGTTGCCGGTCCACCTCATCAAAATAATCCTTGCCAACCAAGACCTCACGTGCTTTCGAATCCGTCTGGAGGGCCTACGATGCCGTCTGCCTCCAGCATATCAACGATTCGGGCCGCCCGGCTATATCCGAGCCGCATTCTCCGCTGCAAGTGGGACACCGATGCAAATCCGGCCTCGACGACCAGGCGAGCGGCTTTGTCGTAGAACTCGTCTTTTTCGAATCTCCCGAATCGAGCTAGCCCTCTTCCTGTGCTTGAAGGATTGCAGGATTGTACTCGGCCTTGCCCATCTTTTTCCAGAAAGAAACGAGGCGTCCCACTTCGGCTTCTGAAACGTAAGGGCCGTGGAGACGGATGAGTCGAGCCGAACCGGGAGGCAAGAAGAGCATGTCGCCTTTGCCGAGGAGCTGCTCGGCCCCGTTCGAGTCCAGAATGGTCCGGGAATCGACCCGTGTGGGTACGCGGAAAGAGATACGCGAAGGAAAGTTCGCCTTGATGATACCGGTGATAACGTCCACCGAAGGACGTTGGGTCGCCAGAACCAAGTGGATTCCCACCGCCCGAGCCATTTGCGCTAGGCGGGTGATGGAGTCTTCCACTATCGGACGATGACACGAGCATGAGGTCGGCCAGTTCGTCAATGACAACTATGATATAAGGCAGTGGCTGAAGGGGGTCGCCGTTCTCGTCCTCCTTCTTTTCTCCCGCCTCGATGGCTCCACGTAGGATGTTGTTGTATTGGTCGATGTTCCGAACCCCTTCGGAGGCCAGCATTCGAATGCGGCCTTCCATCTCGAAGACGATCCACTTGAGGACCTCGTTGGCTTGTTTTGCGTCCGTGACCACAGGGGTGATGAGGTGCGGAATGTCCTGGTAAACGCCCAGCTCAACGTCGTTTCGGGTCGATCAATATGAACTTGACCTCGTCAGGGGTCGACTTGAAGAGTACCGAGCAAATGAGACTGTTGCAGTAGAACCGATTTGCCGCTTCCAGTCGCTCCGGCGATCAAGAGGTGAGGCATCCGTGTGAGGTCGGTGACATAGGGTGCGCCGTCAATGGTTTTTCCGAGAGCCATGGTCAGTCTCGATGAGCTGGACTGGAAGACGTCGGACTCCAAAATTTCTCGCAATCCGATGATTTCCCGTTCTTTGTTGGGGATCTCTACTCCAACCGCTGATTTGCCGGAAATGCGGTCGATACGGACCGACTCGGCCTCGAGGGCGAGACAGAGATCTTCGGAAAGAGCGGTGATTTTGTTGTACTTGATGCCGGCATCGGGCTTGAACTCGTAAGTCGTGACCACCGGGCCGGGATGGATTTGTTGGACCTGGCCTTCAACCGCGAACTCTCGGCAACGCTGCTGTAAGCAACTTGGCCCGCTCCATGAGCTCTTTTTCGTTGACCTTGATCTCTTCCTTGCGGGATTCGAGGATAGTGAAGGGAGGCATGGTCCAGCGCCCCTTCTTGGGTGTGAACGGCAGCAGTTCTGTTGTTGTTTCTTCTTTTTCTTGCTCTAACGTTGACCTTGGCCGGTTTGCCTTCTGTCCGTTGGCCGTTATCTTGGCTCTTCTCTTCGACCTTCTTTTCTTCGAGCCGCTCGTTTGGCGTGCTTCTTAACCACCCGGCGGCGGAGTTTTTCCTTGCGGCGACTTTCCTGGAAGTGATGAAAGGCCGTCATGATCTCGGCTGTCTTCGACCGTTGCCAAGAACCGAGACGTTTGATCGCCTCGGCTGATGGACCAACTTGTGGCAACGACAAGCGATGCGAACAGCATGGTGACCAGCAGGATGAACGCTCCGGCGTGATTGAGAGCGGAGGCCAGATAGGAGGAAAAAAGGTGTCCCACGGCACCGCCGGCAGGGAAGAGCTCACCATTGATAGGGATTTCCCCTGCAGAAACGAAAGGAGTCCGGCGAGACTCACCGTTGCGCTGGCAAGGCCGATGATTTTGGTGGCCGGTGAGTCGACCTCTCGGCACCAGAAACGGCTCCAGCCTGACCACCGCCAGTAGGGCGGCCAAAAGGTAAGAGGCCAGCCCGAGAAGCTGAAGAGCGCTTCGGACATGAAGGCACCAACGGGTCCGATGAGGTTACTGTCGTGTGGCCGGGAGGTCTCTTTGAAATACCAGACCGGGATCGTCGGGGGAGTGGGACATCAAGCTAACGACCATCAACGCCAGTCGCCATGAGAGCCACGCCCGCGATCTCGGAGAGGCGCTCCTTGGCGACGGATTCGTTCATCTCGTTCTTACGATAGATTGGACGCGACGTAGCCAAGTATCACACCTCCTACTGCCAAGCAGTAGTAGCCAAAGAAATGAAACCTTCGATTCGCCAGACATCGCAAAACGACGACAATGGCGACGTAACCGACGACGAATGCCATGAAGAAACCGGCAACATAATTCGCCACAGGCATCGTCGGGAAGGAGATCGGGCCTTTGGAATCTCGTAGACCGTTGCCACCGAGAATAGCGGGGATGGAAAGAGAAAGGAAAAACGCGCCGCCGTTTCCCGGGAGAAGCCTCGTGCCAGGCCGCCGACAATCGTCGAGCCGGATCGGGAAATGCCGGGAACCAGTGCCGCGCTTTGAAGAGACCCAACCAATCAGCGCTCGGCACAGAGACCTTGTCGAGACCGCGATCTTGTCGCGAGTCCATCGCGCTGAGAGCAGACAGCAGTGTCCCCAGTGACGAAGAGTCCTACCCCGACGACTGCAAGTTGGGTGAAGCTTTCCTCCAATGACGGGCCGAAAGTGAGTCCAACCAGAACAGCCGGGATAGTGCCGATGACGAGCATGATATCTAAACGTCGTCCCGAGCTGCCGGACTTCCCGGGTGTGAGCCCGTCGCAAGAGGAGCTTGACCTCGGAGCGAAAATAAATCAGTACCGCCAGCAGTGTTCCTAGGTGCAGATATGATATCGAAAAGTACGCCCGGGTTGGTGAAATCCGGGAAGAAAATGCTGGGCCACGGCCAGATGCCCGGAGCTGGATACGGGGAGAAACTCCGTAAGTCCTTGAATCATACCCAGCAAGATGGCCGCGGAAATACTCACGGAACTCATATCTCCAACACCACCGGCAGGATCATCGGCCGCTCTTGTGTTCGCTTGCGGAAGAATCGTCTGCAGCTCCGATTGGATTTTGTCTTTGACCAGCCCCCAATCCGTGGCTTCTTCCGCAGAGGAGCTTTCGAGTGTGGATATCACCAAATCTCGTGCCTCGTCCAACAAATGTCTCGCTCGTCCTCGCCGGGCAGAAACCCGCGGGTGATGATATCCGGTGGGGTCTCCAACAGACCCGTTCTGGAGTTGATGACCACGACCGGAATGACGATCCCGCCTGGCGGATAGGTGCTTTCGGTCACGAAGCACGATGTCCTCCACGTCGCCTAGAGCCGCTTCCATCGACGATCACCCTTCCCGTTGTGCTCCTTTCCCGGAATCCGTCCACCCTCCTCGTCGAAGACGACCCTATCCCCATCCTCGGCAAGAAGAACGTTGCTCATCCGGGATGCCCAGGTCTCGGGCGATGCGGGCGTGTGTGACGAGTTGTCGCCATTCACCGTGAATCGGAATGAAATAGTGCGGGCGCGACGAGATTCAACATGAGCTTGAGCTCGTCAGCGCTGGCGTGGCCTGAAACATGGACCGAAGCCACGGAGGAATGCACGATCACTGCGCCTCGGCGATAAAGGTGGTTGATGACCCGAGACACGGCGCGCTCATTGCCGGGGATCACCCGGGCAGAGAGGATCACCGCATCGCCGGGCTCGATCGCGGCATGCTTGTGGTTTCCGATGGCGATTTGAGACATCGCGGAGGGTGGCTCGCCCTGACTTCCGGAAACCAGAATCCGAGAACTCGGTTCCGAGGAAGTGAGCGGATGTCCGAAGGGCGGATGAGAACGTCGTCCGCCACGTCTCAGATATCCGAAGTCGATCGCGGTTCGAGTGTTTTCCGTCATGCTTCGACCGACGAGGCGCCACTTTTCTTTCCGTATTTTGCCGCTAGATCCAAGGTCAGTTGAACTCGGTGAGTGCTCGACGTGAAACAAGCAGACAAAAACGCGACCATCGGCTGCGACAGATCACGTCCTCGAATGCGTCCTCCACGATCTTTTCCGAGCCCGTTTGCCCTCGTCGTTCGCTGTTGGTGCTGTCCGAGAGCAGAGCCAGAACCTCGTCCTTGCCGTAGTGAGCCAAGCGATGAATATCGAAGGATTCCCCACGATAGGGCTTTGGTCGAGCTTGAAATCACCGGTGTGGATGACCGTGCCTTGCGGCGTTTCGATGGCGAATGCCACCGCATCCGCCAGGCTGTGGGTGACCGGAATGAAATCCACCTTGAAGGCGCCGATGATCTCGCATTTTGCCGGGTTGATCATTCGCAGCTCGGTTTGTTCTGATAAGTGGATGTTCTTCCAGTCGGTTACGAATCATGCCCAGAGTCAGTCGCGTGCCATAGACCGGAACGGAAATCTCGCTTAAGAGGTAGGGAAGCGCCCGACGTGGTCTTCGTGACCGTGGGTGAGAATAACGGCCTTGAGCCGTTCCCGGTTCTCGACGCAAATAAGTCATATCCGGAATAACGAGATCCACGCCGAGAAGCTCGGTATCGGGGAACATCAGTCCCACGTCGATGACCATCATCGTGTCTCCCAACGATATGGCCATCATATTGAGACCGAACTCACCCAGCCCGCCAAGAGGGACGATCTCGAGCGGAGGCGTGTCGGAGTACATGTTCACTGATTTCTCCATTTAATCGATAGGGGTTAGCTAACCATATGCTGAGAAACCACTTCAATACTATCAAAACATCTTATTGTCGAGAAGTGCAAAAGCGAGAAAGCGCGGCAAATTCCTCTACGGTAAGTGTTTCGGCGCGACGGCTCGGATCGATGTCGAGTTGGTCGAGGGCCGAGTCGGACGGTGGACTCATCGAGGATGGCCGACCGTAATCGTTTGATATTGTTGGAGATATTCTTTCGGCGGTGAGCCAAGAGAGACTTGACCATCGCCTGGAAAACGATGGGCTCCGCCACGGGCGCTTCGTTTTCGGCGCCTGAAAGCCAATCGCACCATGGCGGAGTGGACTTTGGGTTGAGGCCGAAAGCTCGGGGCGGGATGGAAAAGAAGATTTCGGGTCGTGTCGCCTGCTGTGTCATCACCGTAGAAAACCATATGCCTTGGTTCCCGGCTTAGCAACCAGTCGCTCCGCCACCTCGAGCTGGAACATGAGCGTCAGATCGATGAGGTGTTTACGCTCGGTCAGGAGCTTCAGGAGAATGGGCGACGCGGCCGAATAGGGCAGATTGCCTACGACCCGGACCTTGTCGAGTCCTCTATGCTCGAGCTCGGACGACAGGCTCATCGCGAGATAATCTTGTTGTAGGATTTCCAGCTTGTTGGCGATCTCTTTCATACTAAGACGGTCGGCAAGTACCGGCTCCGGCTCTACGGCGAGAATGCGCTTCGGTCCGGCATGGAGTATCGGCCCGGTGAGTTGTCCGGCGCCTGCACCGATTTCGACAAACACATCGTCCGGCCGGGGCTCGATGGCAGCCACAATTCGATCGATCACCGCACGGTCTTTGAGAAAACTCTGGCCCTTCGCGCGGCTCGGGCGAAAGTGACTTTTTGTCGGCATAGGTCTTACTATATCAACAGATAACACGTTCGGCGCACACCCATTGGCTTGACTTGCCGTTAACTCGTTGTTATTTTGTGAATCCATTTACGTGCGCGACTAATCTCTGTCGAGTTTCACGTCCTTGACCGTTCCGGGTGCTAAAACCGGGCCTGTTTTTGAGGGAGTTTTCATGAGTAGCGAACCGAACCACAAACATTCACGGATTTTGATTATCGGCAGTGGACCGGCCGGATATACGGCCGCTATCTATGCCGCCCGGGCGGACTTGAGTCCCATTATTCTGGCTGGTTCTGGAATGGATACCGATGTGGGTCTTCCGGGAGGTCAACTCATGCTGACCACCGAGGTCGAGAACTACCCGGGTTTCCCCGAGGGAGTTACCGGTCCGGACATGATGACCAAGTTCCAAAAACAAGCGGAGCGGTTTGGAGCGGAGGTGATCCACACCGACGCGACGAGAATTGATTTTTCGAGCCGACCGTTTACGGTGGAATCCGGAGAAGGGACCTTTACGGGTGACGCGCTCATCGTTGCGACCGGTGCCAAAGCGAACTGGCTGGGCCTGGAGTCCGAAAAAAGGCTGCAGAATCGTGGCGTTTCAGCCTGCGCGACGTGCGACGGGGCGCTTTACAGGAACAAAGACATGGCAATCATCGGCGGGGGAGACAGCGCCCTCGAAGAGGCGCTTTTTCTTACCCGTTTCGCCAGCAAGGTATCGGTCGTCCACCGGCGGGACAAGCTACGAGCATCGAAGATCATGCAGGAGCGGGCCTTTTCGAGCGAGAAAATCGAGTTCGTATGGAATCACGTTGTCGAGGAGGTGCTCGGCGAGGACGAAGTCACAGGGATCAAGGTCAAGAACGTGAAGACGGGAGAAATCTCGGAAATCGCGCTGGGTGCTGTGTTCGTTGCCATCGGCCACACGCCCAACACGGAGGTTTTTCGGAGCGATCTCGAGTTGGACGAAAAGGGCTACATCCGAGTTCAGTCTTGGAATACCCACACTTCCGTGGAAGGTGTCTTCGCCTGTGGCGATGTGATGGATCGGGTCTACCGGCAAGCGATCACCGCTGCCGGCACCGGTTGCATGGCCGCCATCGACGCGGAGCGCTGGCTCGCGGAAGAACGAATCCGACCGAAGCCGAGTCGCGCCAAATGAAGAACAAGACCCTCGCGATATGCGCGCTTCTGATTCTAGTGTGTGCGCTTCCGCAACGGGCCGACTCATCACAAGGTCTTATCGGCAAGAAAGGCTATGATTTCGAGCTCGAGGACGTGAGCGGAAAAAAGTCGCGCGAAGCGACTTCGAGGGAAAAATCGTCATCCTCGACTTCTGGGCGGTTTGGTGCGGTCCCTGCCAGATGTCGCTTCCTTTCTTTCAGTCTTTGGCAGATAAGTATGGCTCCGAGGGAGTCGAGGTCGTCGGTGTCCATGTCGAAGACCGACGACCTCCCGTCGAGAATCTCAAGGAATACCTGGAAGCTCGGAACGTGAGCTACACGAATCTGATCAGCACCAACAAGGTCGATAACGCGTATCAGATCTATGCCATGCCCACAACCTACATACTGGATCGCGAGGGCCGCATCCAAAAAATGCATATGGGCTTCAACCCCGCCGTCAACCCACGGACCATCGAAGTCGAGCTCCTCGAATTACTCAAGTAACCGGGGTCAGACTTTGATATCTTGATTTCTCGGCTAGGCGATTTTGGCATCTAAGTGTTTTATCTACAAACAGTTTAACGCTGTTTTGTGGTTGTGTCTGACCCCTTGTTTTTTGATTTCTTTTGGGAGGGAGGGCGAGCGGTGAGCCAAGAGACCGAGCTTTATCGGAAGCTTCAGCAACATTTGGATAAGATGCCCATCGGTTTTCCGGCGACAGAATCGGGTGTCGAGATCCGCATCTTGAAACGCCTGTTCACTCCCGACGAAGCCCGTATCGCGCTCGAGCTGAGCGTCTTGTCGGAGCCGGCGACCAAAATTCATGCTCGGCTTGGCGATACAGAGTTGACGGTCAAGGACGTCGAAGAGGTGCTAGAACGTCTGGCGGAAAAAGGCGTCATTATGAGCCGTGGGCGGGCCTCAAACGGTGGCCGACGATACAGTAAAGCACAGTATGCCGTCGGCATCTACGAGCTCCAAGTGGATCGGTTGACAAAGGAGCTCCGAAGCCGAAACCGTCCAGTATATGGAGGAGGCCTTCGCAAAGGCCCTGCATACCAAGAAGACGCCCCAACTACGGACCATTCCTATCAACGAGACGGTCACCATCGACAGGCAAGTCGGCACGTACGACGATATCAAAGAACATGTTCGGAGCTCCCAAGGTCCCTTCGCGGTGATGAACTGTGTCTGCCGCCAGGGGATGGATTTGCTCGAGAAATCGTGTCAACAGACCGACATTCGGCGGACTTGTTTGACCCTCGAGAAGACAGCAAGTTCCTGCATCGATTCCGGCACGGGCCAGGAGGTGTCTCGAGAGAAGATGCTCGAGTTGCTCGAACAGGCCGACGCGGAGGGTATGGTCCTTCAGCCGGAGAATACCCAAAATCCTCAGTATGTCTGTTGCTGTTGCGGCTGTTGCTGCGGTGTTCTCACGAGCGCCAAGCTCTTTCCGAGGCCCGCGGAACTGTTCCACACGAACTATTATGCCGAAGTGGAACCGGAGCTATGTGCAGGCTGCGAGACTTGTGTCGAGCGTTGTCAGATGGAGGCGGTCGTTGTGGACGAGACGGCCGAAATCCTTCTCGATCGATGTATCGGCTGTGGCTTGTGTATCTCCACCTGTCCCTCCGGCGCCATCACGCTCAGCAAGAAACCCGAAGACTTCGTTCCCCCAAAAGACCGAAAATCCCTTTATGTCAAGATCATGACGGAGCGTTACGGTAAGCTGAAGACGCTCGCCATGTTGGGTAAGGGGGTTCTAGGGATGAAGATCTAGACAGAAGTTCCTCTAGAAAAACAAAGCCCAAACAGGTCTAATCCATTGACTATAAAGAGGAAGAGAGAAGTGTTTCGTTTGTATGTGTTGTCATGTAATACTAAATATATAGCTTGACATAGAAGGATAATAAGCTATAATTGTTGTCATGCATGTCGATATCGTGCCCAATCGAAACTCACGACCCTACCGTCTTGCTGCGAGAAGGTTGGCGCGAAGGAAAACGTATTCGCAAGCGCACCGTCGCCAATCTAACCGACTGGCCGGATGAAAAATCGATGCCCTTAGGCGCGTGCTGAGACAACCAGCCCGTCATGGCGGCCGATGATGTCATCGATTCGTGGAAACACGGCCCCACGGCCATGTCGAGGCGGTACTCGGAACCATCAAAAACATTGGCCTCGATATGCTCATCGGCTCGAAACGGAGTCGCGAGCGCGATCTGATCCTCGCCATGATCGCCGAACAACTCATCCACCCGAGCTCAAAGCTAGGCACCACTCGGCTATGGCACACCACCACACTGGCCGAAGAGTTCGGGGTCGCCGATGCCGACGAAGACGATCTTTATGCAGCGATGGATTGGTTGTTCCAAAGGCAGTCTCGGATAGAAAAGAAGCTGGCGGCTCGGCATCTGAGCGAGGGCACTCAGGTCCTCTACGACGTGACGAGCAGTTACTATGAGGGGAAGACCTGTCCTCTAGCGCTTTTCGGTTACAGTCGTGACCGCAAGAAGGGCAAACCCATCATTGTCTATGGAGTGTTGGGCGATCGGGAAGGCCGGCCGGTGGCGGTGGACGTCTATCCAGGTAATACCGCGGATCCCAACACGGTTCCCGATCAGGTGAAGAAGCTTCGCCAACGCTTCGGGCTTCGAGCAAGTGGTGTTGGTCGGCGACCGGGGTATGCTCACCTCAACTCAGATCGAGATGATTAAAAACTACCCAGGACTCGGCTGGATCTCATCCTTGCGCTCCAAGGCAATCCGCAAGTTGGTCGACACCGAGTGTTTGCAGCTGTCGTTGTTCGACGAAAAAAACCTTGCGGAGATCAGTTCCCCAGAGTTTCCCGGTGAGCGTCTGATTGCTTGTTACAACCCGCTGTTGGCGGAGGAAAGACGGCGGAAGCGACAAGTCCTACTAAAGGCAACCGAAGCCGATCTCGACAAGATCGTGCGAGAGGTCGCCCGGAGGACGAAAACACCATTGGACAAGGCGGAGATCGGCAAAAAAGTCGGAAAGGTGCTCCATCACTATAAGATGGGCAAGCACTTTGAGCTGACGATTGAAGATAGCGCGTTCCACTACGCGAGACGCGAAGACCGTATCCGGCGGGAGTCCGAGCTCGACGGCATCTATGTCATCCGCACCAGCGAACCTGTGGAGCGTTTGTCGGCCGAGGACACCGTACGTAGTTACAAGCGACTCACCCTGATTGAACAGGCATTTCGTTGCTTGAAGGGCATCGACCTTTTGGTGCGACCCATCCGCCATCGAGATGCCCAGCGCGTACGGGCACACATCTTCTTTTGCATGCTTGCCTTTTATGTTCAGTGGCACATGCGAAAGGCCCTGGCGCCGCTGCTATTCATTGACGAAGAACTGGACGACAACCGAACTAAACGCGATCCGGTGGCTCCCGCCAAGCCCTCGCTCTCGGCGAAAAAGAAAAAGACGATGCGGCTCACGCCGGACGGACTACCCATTCACAGTTTCGACACGCTCTTGGAGGAACTCGCCACCCGTTGCCGCAACAAATGCCGGCTCAAAACAGATCGCTCGGCTCCAACTTTCTCTAAGTTGACGGAGCCGAATCCCATTCAGAAACAAGCCTTGCAGCTCCTCGGGCTGTTCCCAGTAAAGGGAAGCTCTTCATGACTAGATGTCTTTTGTCCTTAATGAGATGCGCCCGTTGTCCTCGGGGAACTTCTGTCTAGAGAAATCGGCATATTTCACGCGGAAAATCGGACCTGTCCCCATTTTCAAACAGTAATATCCACGCCGATGGGGTCGTGATCCGATAGCGGAACGGCTCGTCCTTCCCGAAACTCGTGGAAAACGCGGGGCGATTCGCAGTGTACGTCGCGCGTGGTAAACCAATCGACCTTGAGCGGACATTGTCCGCCATGGTTGCGAAGGGCCCAACGGATAAACGCGAAACACCAACCGGGCACCCACTCTCCAAGGTTCTTACGCGTCTTCAAATCCGATACGTCGTAAGAGATCGTGTGCTCGCCGAGGAGGTTGCACCGACGGTAGTCGAAACCTTCCGACTCCAGTAGGTCGAAAAGCTGCTTTTCGAATCGGTGATAGGGGTGGAGATAATGGTGGTTGATGACGTGGTCCACACCCATGAAGACTCGTAGCCAGAATCCCATGATGGCATGGAAGGCGCGCGAGGAGTTGTAGGTCGTAGTGTTCCAGTCTCCACCGATAACGACCGGGCCGGTCTCGTTCAGACCATTCAAGACATCGCTCATCTGATCGTGCCGGTGTCGTTGTGTGGATTGAGCATCGAGGTGGACGGAGACCACGGTGAGGTCGTAGTTGGGAAACGAGATGCAGGCAGTCAGAGCCGTCTGATTTCCCAGTCGTTTCTCCCGGCCGGCCATTTTGTCTTTTCCGTTTTTCAACGCGATGGGACGTGCGTTATGAATCGGATAACGGCTCAAGATCGCGTTGCCGTGAAGGCCGAGCTCGTTTTGCCCTCGCACGTCGTACTCGACGCCTGAGCCTTTTGCCAGGTTGAGATAGCAGGGAGCAAAAGCGTAGTGCATGCCGAGCTCCTTGGCCAAGTCTTGCGCCACAGCCCGGTTTCCCGATCGGGCCATGCCGACGTCGGTTTCCGACAAAAGGAGCACGTCGCAGGTTTTTAGATATTCGTGCGTTTTGAAAGCCTCAATTTGCCCGTCGAGCTCGATCCCCCGCTCGAGATTCCAGGACAGGAAGCGGTAATGAGGCTTCGCGGGAGCCGTTTCTGCGGAATAGCTTCCGGTTTCAGGTGTTTGGAGTACTTTTCTCGCCGTAGGTTCCAGACGCTGGTAGGTGGGATGGGCCCGAAGCTCCTCGGACGACTGACAAAGCGCCAGCTCAGCGAAATGAGGCTCGAGCTCGCGCTGGATGAGGGTCTTGATCTCCTCAGGGGTTGTGTGGGTTTCTTCTTGCTCCAGGTGCATAATCGTGTCCATCATCTCCAATACCCAAACCTCGTATTTTATACCCGAATTTCGTTCCTTGTCCGATAGCGGCCAGAACTTGTTCAATCCCGGGAAAAGAATGAGGATAATTCTCTTCTCGAGTGGTGCTCCTGCATCAAAATCGCAATGATATTGGCCTAGTTGACGCTTGGCATGAAGGTTGCGAAACGGAATCTACAAAATGTATGGGAGAGTCTTAATGATCCTTTCTGACCTTCGCATCGGTTTGAGAATGCTCCTCAAAGAGCCCGGTTTCACTGTCCTAGCGGTACTCACCCTTGCCCTGGGGATCGGGGCCAACACGGCCATATTCAGCGTCGTGAACGGTATCGTTCTTCGCCCCCTTGCGTTCCCGGAGCCGGAACGGCTCGTCGCGATATGGGAAACGAACAAAAGTCGAGACGAACTAAGTAACTCGTCCCCCGCAAACTTCAACGACTGGCAAAAACACAGTCGGAGTTTCTCCGGAATCGCCGCATCTTTCGGCCGAAGCTTCAATCTCACCCACGGAGATGTGCCGGAGAGGATCAGGGGCAACGAAGTCTCGCCGAACTTCTTCGAAGTACTGGGAGTCGACGCAGAACTCGGGCGGACGTTTCTCTTGGGAGACAGCGTACCTAACGAGCCCTCGGTCGTTCTCAGTCATGCCCTCTGGCAAAGGCGTTTCGGCGGTGATCCTGAATGGGTAGGGCGGACGATTCCGCTCAATGGCAAAATGCACGTTATCATCGGCGTAATGCCCGCGTGGTTTCGATTCGGTTGGCCGCAACAGGGAGGAAGCACGTGGGTAAGCGAGGCTTGGACCCGAGCCCCACGGGGTATCCCGGAGCCGCTGTATGAAAAAATCGAAGACCTCACCACTCTGCGCAACCTTAGCTATCTTCGAATTTTCGGTAGACTCGAGCCGGATGTGCCTCTAAATGAGGCACAGTCGGAAATGGATGTGATCGCTCTTCAACTGGAGCATTCCTATCCGGATACGAACACTGACAGCAGGATCCAGCTCGTGTCCTTGCACGAACAGTCGATCGGCGAGGTCCGGCCGGCACTGATGGTCCTTTGGGGAGCTGTCGGCTTCGTACTATTCATTGCCTGTGCCAATGTTGCCAATCTCCTGATGGCCCGCGCCAGCGGTCGCGAGAGGGAAATGGCCGTCCGAGCGTCTCTCGGTGCAACTCGTGGTCGGCTCGTGAGCCAACAGCTTACCGAAAGCCTTCTACTCTCGTTGCTCGGTGGGGCGCTTGGGGTTGTTTTCGCCATTTGGGGTACCGATCTGCTACTAGCGATCGAGCCAGGAGATCTCCCGCGAATCTCGGAGATCGAAGTCGATGGGGGAGTTTTGAGTTTTTCTCTCGTCGTTTCTCTCTTCACGGGGCTACTATTCGGCTTGGTGCCGTCACTTTACACGTCAAAGCTCGACCTTCAAAGCTCACTAAAAGAAGGAGCAGGCTTTGCCCTGGGACGCGAAAAAAGACGTATGCTTCGCAGTTTCGTGGTTGCCGAGGTCGGATTGGCGTTGATCTTACTCACCGGTGCCGGCTTGATGATTCAGAGCTTTTTATATCTTCGAAGCGTCGATCCGGGGTTTGATGCGGAAAACGTCCTGGCGTTGAGAGTACGACTGCCCGAAACGGAATACTCTGATGACGCTCAAAAGGTTGCTTTTTATAAACAATCACTCGAGCGATTTGAGAACCTTCCCGGAGTGATGTCAGTAGGCGGCGTTTTGGGTGTGCCGCTCAGCCGCGACATCAGCGGGAGATTCAATATTGTGATCGAAGGACGACCGGAACCGCCTCCCGAGGAGCGACCGGCACCCGGGTATCAGATCGTGAGCCCGGACTACTTCCACACAATGGGCATTCCGCTACAGCGGGGCCGAGACTTTGTTTCTCAGGATGATGCCGAACGGCCCGAAGTGGCGATTATCAATCAAACGATGGCGAACACGCTTTGGCCGGGCGACGACCCGCTGGGACAAAGGATTTCCTTCAATGGCGAAGATTGGATCGAAATCGTCGGAGTCGTCGGCGACGTTCACCACTACAACCTCTTTGATGATCCCCGGCCCGAGCTCTACCTTCCCTATACACAAACGACGCTCCCATTCATGACGTTTGTGATTCGCACCGTAGCCGATCCTCTCGCTCTGGTGCCCGCGGTTCGCGCGCAGCTACGGGAGCTTGACCGGAACCTTCCCGTTTTCGGGGTGGCGACGCTCGATCAGACGCTTCGAGACTCCGTTGCGAGGCCACGATTCCATACTTTTCTTCTGGGTCTGTTCGCCGCTGTCGCGCTCGTCCTTGCGGTTACAGGAATTTATGGTCTTCTCGCTTACTTCGTGAGCCGTAGCCGCCGGGAGATTGGAATCCGGATGGCGCTTGGCGCCCCACCGCGAGACATACTCCGGCTCGTGGTCGGGCAGGGACTAGCTTTGGCTTTCGCCGGCCTGGTGATTGGTCTGATTGGAGCCTTGGCCCTTACGCGGATTCTCTCGAGCTTTCTCTTTGGTGTTACCGCTACCGATCCTTGGACCTTTGCGGGCGTGTGCTTGATCCTTACAGCCGCCACACTCTTGGCGAGCCTGGTGCCGGCGCGTCGAGCGATGCGTGTCGAGCCTGTCGGTGCTCTCCGGTTGGAATAGCGCTTTTTTCGTTTGTTGTTGACCTGCTCGGCCTCCCGTACTATGTTTAGAGTAGGGATTATCACCTGGGCTCGACATCCTCACTTTTTAGAAAGGTTTGGAGGATGTGAAAAGGTCCACATACATTTTCGTCCTCTCCTTGGCCGGGTTTAGCTCGGTCGGGGATCATGCAGATCATACCTACCTCAACCAAACCGGTCACGTCATCAGCGTGGGCGAAACGGCGCCCCCCTTCGTTTTGGAACGAGTCAACGGCGACCAGATGGATCTCTCGAGCCTCACGCAGACGAACGAAATCGTCGTTTTGAAATTTTGGTCCACATGGTGTCCCTTTTGCTGGATCGATCTGTTGGAGATGTCGAAATCTTACGGTAGCTATCGCTCTTTGGGAGTCGAAGTCGTTACGATTGCCCTCGACAGTCGGGATGCCGTGACAGCTTATCTGGAAGAGCGACCGCTTACCTGTCCCGTATTGCTCGACACGGACGAGGCGGTTTCGGACCAATTCCGGGTTCAGATGTTGCCGACCACGGTCATCATTGACCGGAACGGTCAAGTTGTGAAAACCATACAGGGACTCGCCCTCAATCTCGACCAAGTGCTCACCGAGTTACTCGGGACGGTTGCGGCCGAACTGCACTGAAGAAAAATCACTTCTGCGGATAGTAGGCCAGGCTGTGCCTGGCAATCGTGCAAACAACTAGTCGATTTCGATGAGATCCTCGGAAGGTTTTACCGTAGTGACCGGCTCCACAATTTCTCCGAACCCTTCGATGTAATCTACCACTTCGTTTCTGATATCCCGTTCCGAGGGCCGGTACCCTCGACCGTAGAGTCTATGCCAGAGCCGAAGGATCGGATCCACGAAAGCGAATCGTTTCTTCCGGGCCGCGATGAGCTCGACTTCCTCGAGCCATCGCAGGTAGTCGCGCGTCGAGCCCGCCGTGCGCCCGAGCCGCCGCGCGATCTCGCTGAGCGTCAGATTTTCTTCCGTAGCCAGAACATGCAGGACGGCCTTGCAGGCGCCGTATCCGCGTGCTCGATGCAAAAGCTCCCCGTATGTAGCTCGGCACTCACGTTCCAGGTGGCCACCGGGCTCGAGCTCGAAGGTCAATGCCTTGCGTAGATCTAAGCCGTCCTCCAGTCCCTCGATGAGCGGGATCATGTGGGACGGCAACCCGCCCGTCACGGCCGCGAGAATCTCTCCGTTCGGGATACCCGATTGCCGGAGCTCTTCCGGAGCTAGAGGCGGGAGTGGCAAGACGTCGATTCCGGCTCGAACCGATTCGGACAGCTTGTCGAGATGATTGGCCAACAATGTAGGAAATCGGCTGGTTGCCACGAATTGGCTAGGGCTCGCTACCATCGCTGTGATGAAACTCTCCATGGGTTCACGAACACCGGGAAAGTAAGACAGTGTCCTGACCTCGGTAACTTCGTCGAGGAGAAAAACGGTGCCATGTCGGGTGCTCTTGAGTGAGGACAGGAGTGTCTCGAACGATGCTGCTTGCCCGGATTCAATGAGCTGGTCCTTCCCGAGCTCGTGAAACCGCTCGCAGAGGATTTCGGGAGATGCCGTAATAGGCTCCATCTGAATAAAGGCTGTAGGCGAGGAGTCCGAGAGACGCTCCTTCAGCATTTCGAGTACGACCGTCTTGCCCGAACCGCGGGGTCCAACGAGAAAGACCAGCTCGCGGCCGGCGTCAACCGCCTGGAGCAATTTCTCGACGATCTCGGTTCTTCCGATGGTTCGATTCATTATCCAAGAATTACAGAATTCAATGTCTGACCCCAGCCTAATCCATATAAAACAAAAGGTATGTGCATTTTAAGAATTCAAGATATACATGCCTGACCCAACGAGTTACTCGAGGCCTTCCAGCGCCTGGGCCGCAGTCTCGAGCACTTTCCCATCCCACAACAGATTGTCCACCGCCTCGATGTCGGGCTGATGGGCCCGATCGACCTCGTAAAAGTCGACGGACTTCCGAACGAGGCGGTGAACGGACTCCAAGGCCTCGGAGCTCGTCAACGGGTCGACGCAAATCGAGTGCCTGAGCGGCACAGAGGAGCTCGATGGAAAGAATTCGGGCCACGTTCCGGGCGACGATACTCGCCTTCCGTGCCGCGGTGACCCCCATGCTGACGTGGTCTTCCTGGTTGGCGGATGTCGGAATGCTATCCACGCTGGCGGGGTGTGCCAACACTTTGTTCTCGGATGCCAAAGCGGCAGCCGTGACCTGCACCATCATAAATCCCGAATTGAGACCGCCCTCCTTGACCAAAAACGGTGGCAATCCTGAAAGCTGTGGGTTGACGAGCCTCTCGGTTCGCCGCTCACTAATGGCTCCAAGCTCTGCGAGCGCGATGGTTGCGAAGTCAGCCGTTTGTGCCACCGGTTGTCCGTGGAAATTTCCGCCCGAGAGAACGTCTCCAGATTCGGCGAAAATCATCGGATTGTCGGTGGCGCTGTTCATCTCGATAAGAAGAACCTGCTCCGCATGAACTAAAGCGTCGCGGACTGCGCCATGGACCTGAGGCATGCAACGCAGCGAATAGCTGTCCTGAACTCGCCCACAGTCTTCGTGAGACTTGTTGAGCTCGCTGCCCTGGATGAGTTTCCTCAAGTTTCTCGCCGATAGGATTTGTCCGGGATGGGGCCTTGCTTGGTGGATTCGAGGGTCGAACGCGACGAAGGAGCCGAGCAGGGTGTCTAAAGTCAGGGCGCCGATGACGTCCGCAGAGCGAATGAGTGTGTGGGCTTCCAGAAGCGCTTGGGCGAGAAGGGCCGACATAACCTGGGTGCCGTTTATAAGAGCCAGTCCATCCTTTGGGTGAAGTGAAACGGGAGCAATTCTCGCCTCTTCCAAAGCCTTTTCGGCCGGGGAGCTCTGCGTCCGTGGAACATAGCCTCGCCTTCGCCCACCAGAACCAGCGCGAGGTGGGCAAGGGGAGCGAGATCGCCGCTTGCACCGACCGATCCCTTCTCGGGCAGAATCGGGTGAACGCCGGCGTTGAGGCACTTCAAGAGGCAATCCAGAGTGTCGGGATGCACACCTGAGAAGCCGGCGGCCAATGTATTGGCTCGCAACAGCATCACGGAACGAACCACCGGTTCGGGCAAGAGGATCTCCGACTCCGGCGGCGTGGCTTCGCAAGAGATTGATCTGAAGTTGGTCTAGGTCCTTCCGGGGAATGATGACGTCGCGGAAGTTTCCGAAACCGGTATTGACCCCGTACACCACGCGATCGCCGGCCAGAATGTTCTCGATGACCTGACGCGAAGCCTGGACCTTCCTCCGAGCGTCGTCGGAAAGCTCTGACCGTCTCATGGTCGTAAGCCACCCGGCGAAGCTCTTCGAGAGTGAGATCGGCGCCTGTCAATATGATGCCCATGACCTGGAATACTATGACAGGATGACCCGATCGGAAAAGCGGTGAGAGACGACATCCATCGCTTTTTGATAGACTAAGTACGCTAAAAATCACGTTTAGAGGTTGGTCTATGCCGAACGTCATCGTTGTGGGTACGCAATGGGGCGACGAAGGGAAGGGAAAATACGTCGATTTCTTCTCCGAGCGGGTCCAGGTCGTGGTGCGATACGGGGGAGGGCACAACGCCGGACATACCGTCGTTGTCGGCGATCAGCAGTTCATCCTGCACATCCTTCCCTCGGGGGTGCTCCACCAGGGTGTCGATCAGCGTCATCGGTAACGGCTGTGTGGTCGATCCCGAGGCCTTTCTCAAAGAAGTTGCCGGACTTCGGGAGCTCGGAATCGATGTGGGGGAGCGTCTATTTTTGAGCGACCGGGCTCAGCTCATCCTGCCCTACCATCGCGTGGTCGAAGCGATCTCCGAGGAACGACTGGGTCGAACAACCGATCGGTACGACCTGCCGGGGCATCGGGCCGGCCTACGAAGACAAAATCGGCCGGCGCGGCATTCGTGTCGGAGACCTGAGGCATCCCGGACGCCTTCGAGAGAAGCTCGAGTTTTTGGTGGCGGAAAAAAACGACTGGATCACGGCTCACGGAAGCAGGGAACCCGATCGAGGTCGAGGCCGATTGAAGCCCCTACTCGACGCGTTTCGCAGAGGTGGCTCTCCCGCACGTTACCGATACGTCGCTTCTCGTCCACCGGGCCTGGAAAGCAGGCAAGTCCGTTCTGTTCGAGGGAGCCCAGGCCACGCTTCTGGATATCGATCACGGCACCTATCCTTTCGTGACGTCATCCAACGCCACCGCCGGCGGCGCCTGCACCGGCATTGGCATCGGTCCCAAGGCCATCGACCACATCCTCGGAATCACCAAGGCCTACATCACGCGGGTGGGCGGCGGACCCTTTCCCACCGAGATGCTGGGCGAGCTGGGCGACCAGATCCGAAAGCAGGGAGCGGAGTATGGCGCCTCGACGGGGCGACCCCGGCGTTGCGGCTGGTTCGACAGTGTCGTCGTTCGCTATGCCAATCGTATCAACGGTCTCGATGCGCTCGGAATCACGAAGCTGGATGTGCTTGACGGTCTTCGAAGGAGATCAAAGTCTGTACCCGATATCGCTACAAAGGCGAACCGGTCGAAGAGTTCCCCGGAGAGCTTTCGACGCTCGAACAGTGCGAGCCCGAGTACGAGACGCTTCCGGGCTGGGACAACCCACCAAAGGCGCGACCAATGTCGAGGCCTTGCCCGCAAATGCACGTCGCTATCTCGAGACTCTCGAGGAGCTCTGCGGGGTTCCGGTGGAGATGGTCTCTACCGGCCCCGACCGAGACTCGACCATTGTCGATATGGGGCGTGGAAGGTCCTTCTGGACCGCTGGTTCGGTACCTGAGAACAGAATCCGTAGCCTGCTTCAAATGATTTTGGAGGCATTACAATTAGCCCAACCGGCATTGACCAAATCTCCGCAAACGGCCTAGAATACTGTCGGGGCCGTTAGCTCAGCTGGTAGAGCGTCTGCCTTTTAAGCAGGGGGTCGTAGGTTCGAGCCCTACACGGCCCACCAGTGCTCGCTTGTTGAAGCAGGGCCTTCGATGGGTGTCCCCATCGTCTAGTGGCCTAGGATTTCGCCCTTTCACGGCGAAGACGCGGGTTCGACTCCCGCTGGGGACACCAATAGAATCAACGACTTACAGAGATTAGCCCTCCCGAGAAAATCAAAATACCCAACAAATACCGAACTTTTCGATCGGGATTTTCGGTCTTGTCGAACTTTCTCTGATATCCTCAACCCGCCGTCGCCTTACCCTCGGTTGATCACCGGGGGGACAGGGTGTTCACTCCACCTTGGCGACGGTGATCGTCACGGACGCCTCATCGAGACTTTTTCCAAAGATGGCAAACCTGCCGTTCTGGACAAACTCAGCTCGCGACCGCAATATCTTTAACCTCTGGCTTGCGTGCTGGGAGAACAAGGAAATAGGGGAGGAAGTCTGCCTCAGTCCTGCACAACTCACGGAAATCACAAGTAAATTCGGAATTGGCAATCTTGCCAAAACCGAAATTGCAGCGGCCGACGACGAAATGACAAGGCAACTTCTACAACGGTTATAGAAGTTGCGGAAGAACTCGGTGAAGGGGGTTCTCACCGGGAGCGGCAAGTATCAACAACAGAAGGATCACCGGCAGCTATTGCCGGTGATTCCGTCTCAAGTATTGCGGCTGAAGTCGGCGTATCAGAGCGAACCGCTCGTGGTCGTAGACTGCAAGCTAAGCAGTACAAGCAGCTCCAACCGGAAGAGAAAGCTGCGGTGGATCGCAAAGAGAAGACGCCAATAAAACCGCTCTAGATTCGATTCTAAGCCGTTTTGAAGCGGGGGTCCTTAGTCTAGGGTCCCCGCTTTTTGTTTGCCTTGGAAATTCCGCGTTTCACCACGGGACGCATCGGTGAGCTTTGCAAGCAAATGGAGAAGGCGCAGGGCAAAAGGCAACCGAGTGACAATATGTCACTAAGTGAATTCCAAGGAGTCCAAGCTGAAGGAAGTCGGCCTAAGCCGCGCCTCTGCCACTGTGGCAGAGGCAGCCAAAGAGTTGGGCAATTCGCCATAAAGGGAATAATTCTTATTGTAAATCGGGCAACTGTTGCCCAATTAGCGGAAGAGCTTGGCAGGGGTTCCTGAAAAGACGGCTTATCGCCGCATGCGCCAGGCCGAGCAGTACGAGCAGCTCGAGCCGGAAGAAAAAGCTGCGGTGGATCGCAAAGAGAAGACGCCAATAAAACCGCTCTAGATTCGATTCTAAGCCGTTTTGAAGCGGGGGTCCTTAGTCTAGGGTCCCCGCTTTTCTTGAGTATGACAACGCCTCATTTCACCACGGCAAAACGCATCGGTGAGCTTTGCAAGCACATGGAAAAGGCGTCTCCACCCGGAAAAAAGATAAGTAACAATATGTTACCTATCTCCAAGGAGTCCAAGCTGAAGGAAGTCGGGCCCCTTCTTTCATTTCCGGAGGCCGATCCGACGAAGCAACCGGACTTTGTCGGTGGTCGCCGTCGCCGGTGTCATTACGATGTCCTCGCCACAAAAGCTTCCGAAGCGCAAATTCGGTTTGCTCTTTTACCTCCCGCTCGCGCCGCGCATTTTTTTCTTCCAGGCGCTTCACCATTGCTTCGATTGGGTCTTCCATGAGTTCTCCTTAAAGCGCCCCCTGGGGGACGACAACCCGTTGCCCCCAGGGGCTACGGCCGGCACAGTTAAACGTGTCAGCCGAAGATGCTTAGCGGTCCTCGAGCGTCACGCACCACGAGAGCGTATCGGTACCGCGCCGCGGAGTCAGCGCGGCATTCCACGAAGGTTGACCGTCCACCCTCATGATCGAACGATATCCGATAGTGTCGTTTTGCCATCCAACATGAACGCTCTTCTCGATCGAGACTTCTTTTCTCAGCCCGACGATATATTGGGTCAGATCGACAAACGCGATATCACCCTCCGTCCCGATCTCCTGCATCTTCTCGGAGAACAGAACCGGCCGGCTCAAGAGCCTGAACGTGCCGTTTGATTCCGACATGGCCGGCACATGAGAGCCGCCGGTGCCGACGGTGAATGAGAGCCCGAGCAAGTCAGGAGTCGTGGAAGGGTGCGCCAACCAAAACCCTCGGGTCGCGCCTTTCGCGTACATCCTGGCGAACATTTTCTTCAAATTGTCGAAAACGATCGTCGATGCCGCTTGCCCGACTTCCTTGGATACCGTCACCCGCGAATCTGCAACGAGAATTCCCATCGGCTTACCGACGCCGCTTCCGGTCAGGAAAGCATCATCCAGGTTGAATCCGACGCTCGCAATCATCGCCTGGCCGAGTTGCTCTTCAAAGCCGACGCCATCTGCTACCAGTTCGCTCGAGGCCCTCGTGAACAGCGCCAATTTGTGCGCATAGAAGGCTTTGAGCCGCACCGCGGCGTCGTCATCCACGGCGGTGCCTGTTTCGGCTAACCAAGCACCTTTGATGCCCGCGAAGTCACCCGAGCTGTGGTCGGTGTCGTCCCACGCCGGAATTTTCATCGAGTCGCTGGTCATGGGTATGATCTGACACCGCGGTCGAACGATCTCATTCTCCAAGCTCCGACCCAGCCAGCGGCGCACGAACTGAGTCGGAACGGAGAATCCACCTGTGGCCGGCGCAAGCTCGGTCATGGTGGCGCCGATTCGAAAACGTGGATCAGCGAGGCCGCGCCCGATGGTTTCGAAAAACTCACCTTCAGTGCTCCATCCAGCCGCGCTGATCTCGGTGCCGGGGAACATGTCGGCATACAGGCGCCCGCTCCCGCGCCGGGGTGGTTCACTCGAAGTCAATGAGCTAGGCCAGATGATACAACTTGCTTGATGGGCCTCCATCGCTTCGAATTCTGCTTGGATCGCATCGTCCAACACTCTCTCGGGCATTTGGCCGGCTCGCGCCCCTCTGGCCTTTGCGGCTTTGAAACTGGCGTCGCCTATTGCGTGGAGCTGGTCGAAATGCTCGCTCGCGAGCTGCTTGTCCTTTTGGAATTCGAAATGCCGTTTCAGCTTTCCGTTTTCGGCGGAGTAGTAAGTGGCGGTTTTCTTTTTTCGGGGATACATGAGAATCCCTCCTCTGCACAAGATGTGTGCGGGGTTTGTTGGAGGGAATTCGTCTTCGCGGGCCGTTCTATGGAACGGTGCGCAGGCGACCGGAAAGCATCAACGGACGTTTCCAGCCTCCGTGGTTATCTGTTTTGGAGGGCATCCCGCTTCACTCACCAATCGACGGACTGGCGGGAGGGCGGCTCGGCCCCATCGACGGACGAGGCCAAGCCTCCAATTGAACAAAACAAAAGCTCGAACGAATCTATTCTAGCACAGAAATAAACCTATCGTCTATTGCTTTTAGTGCTATCAAAGGGTATCCTGTTCACATGCCACATGGTTTAACGGGGGAAGAAATCCGAAAGCGCAGGGAAGGTCTCGGCCTCACCCAACGGGAGCTCGCTCGCCGATGGCTTGCAGCTTCCATATTCTAACCGCCTCGAGCGCGGCCACGTGACGATGAGCCGTCGTTTCGAAGCTCACTTCCTGGACCGGCTACCTGCAACTACTTCGTACCGCGTTGAAACACGCCGGTGCGGAGGAAACGTCTAGCCATTACCTTAAGCAAGCGAAGGTAAAAGACTTTACCCTGAACATGTTGACGAAGGGCGTTTCGGAGTTTCTCCAAACGAAGGACGATTCGTGGCACCGGGTCGATAACCCGATACGCATCCGTCTGGCGGATGAAAGCGAATTCCAGGAATCTCTCGCCATAGCACTCGAGGATATCGAGCGGCTACGTGACGAAAACTGGAAGCTTCGCAAAGAAGTCCGCCGGTTGAAACTACAAGCTCAGTGAACATGCTCTTTCGCCTCGAGAGCAAAGAGTTCTTTGCCTTCTGTCAGCTCGCCCTCCGGTATCATGCGGCATGACGCGCCCGAGTAGGTCAAAACGCATAGTAACGTCGCTGTGCCTGTATCGACCTGCGCGAGCGCCTCCGTAGCCTTTTCCGTTCCGATCGACGGAGACAGGCGGTCACGAATTCACTCACGCTCAAAAGATAGTCGGTATCGACGGCGCCGGTTCTTGGGGACTTCAGCGCTTTTCCTCCCGGCCACGATAGAACGGCTCGAAACTCAACCGGCGAAAATGTCACGAACAGTAGGGGAGTAGCGTGCTCGAGCGCGTTCTGGGCCTCCGGGCTGAGGCCGGCGGGAAGCATGGCGATCGTGTCCTTCCAGAAATTCCTTGTGCCGTTTGACAGCTTTTGAAATAAATTCATTTTGCCCTCCGCATGTTTGTCTAATTTGGACTAAAAAGTCTGGAAACTTGCGACGTAAAAAAGCGAAGCCTTGGCGGTCCCTGCCAGATGCTTGCAGCCCCAGCAATCGTTGACCGGGTGTACCCCCTTGACACATATAGACTTAGCGTGGGTTACCAAAGCCACCGTCGCGCTTTGCTGTCTCTCTAGAATGGCAAGAGGCGCAGAGTCCAGCCAAATTCGACTGGTCATCTCTGCCACCTTTCGACTTCGGAATGATGTGATGCACTTGCGTCGCTGGAGCCCCGCACTCGCAGAGCGGATTCGCACGGAGGAACGATTGGCGTAGCGCCTTCCACCGCTGGTCGATCCCCGCCTCGATGCGCTCTTGCGTTGGTGCTCAGCGCAGCGGTGCCGCGGGCCTTGGGGTACGAGGCGGTGGCAGCCGCGCTGACTGCATTCCTGAAGGGGTGTCACTGGCGTTGATACCCCTTGTGTGTCATATGCCACACCGTCATCGCACCGACCAACCCCTGAACGGTGAGAGCTTGACGGCCCGCTTCTCGACCTGTCGGGGCTTGCGCTTCTCGTTCTTGCGCTGTCGCCTGGCCTCTTGCCGGCGGGCGCGGTCTAGTCGTAGCCGTCGTTTGCTCATCGTTTCCCCCACCATCCGTTGATTGGCATTGATTCAAGTAAAGCCCGTACGGCCTTCTCGCCCTCCGGCTTCCGGTGCTTCGCCCGCCCTCGAACCCGTCGAAGCGGTTTCGTTGGGTCGAAAGCCGCCGCTTTGAGATCGCGGTCAGCTCTATGTTTCGCCGCTTTCTGGTTCTGGTTGGTTTTCATCTTGCCTCTCCCGCCTCACTGCAATTCCTTGAGCGCCATTTGCACGAGCTTGCGCGCCAGCTTTGGGCTGCACCCGCAAAGCAGCCGGGCGGCCTCAACGAGAAAGATAGTGGCCTTGCGTGTTCTGAAATCGCAGCAGCCGATATTGAAACGGAGGTCGTCCTCTTCACGCCACCATTGGCTCGCGTACTTTTTGGCCTCCGAGTCGAGGTCCAAATCATCGGTGGGTACTGTTATGTATCCGAATCCGTCGCTCGGGGCAGCCGGGCGATAATTCGCCTGTGTTGTCATCGCTCGGTAGACTTCCTCGATTTGCGTTGAGACTTTTGTGTTCATGGGCCATTTTCTCTCCACTTGATTCCTCATTTTCGGTATTCACCTTAAAAGCCTCTTCTTCTTCCTAGGTGGGACAAGACAGGGGGACACTCTCTATAGAGAGAGAGAGTGTCCTGTCCCGTTGTCCCGGGACAAACTGTCCCACTTAATCGGGACAGCTGTCCCACCTCATAAGTTCTTCTCACGTAAGCCGATAAAGCCGCCATCGAGCACAACGAAGTTTCTTTTGTCCCGGTTGGCGGTTCTTTTGATTGTTTCGGGCTTGGCACCGATGGTTTCAGCCAGTTTTTCGCGAGCCATGGCGCCGTTTCTGAGGGCTCCGATCATGCGCTGGCGAATAGAAAGATGCTGTGAGAGGTCGGCATCGTCGGCAACATCAACCCGGTGTAGGGATGTTGTCTCGCCCTCGAAAGTAATTTCAAAACCGGTGGGGGGGCACAGCGGGCCATTCACTTTCGCGTGAAAGCATCCAACGGTTGCTCTATTTTCGCCTGGTGAGCTGTCGGCTTTTTTCGCGAGCCAAATCGAGCGGCCGCCATTCCACCAAAAGACACTTCCGAAGGGCCGCTTGTCGCCACCTTCACCCTTCGAATGGTGCCCGATGTTGATAATTCCGATGCGGAGGGAACGGGCTGCGCGGAGATAGGCGTTTGCGACTTCGGCGCTTTCTGGCGGTCCGTCGCATGCGAAACCGATACTGTCACATACGGCAAACTCAATTCCCTTGTCCCGGACAACACGCCGCAGGTGGTCAGCTTCCACGGTCAGCGGTCTGTCGCATCGATTGTAAATAACGCTGGGCATACCATCGGGGAAAAGTGATTCAAGTCTCACCCGGTGCTCGTCCCGGTCGGTCTCCCAGTCGAAGAGAGCTACTCGAACCCCACGCTGTGCGAGTTGTCCTAAGAACCAAAGAGCAATCAAACTTTTTCCGGCCCCACCGTCACCGTAAAAGAGGCTCAAGTGCTTCTGTGGGAATACCAAGCCGGACACCTCGTGAGTTCTAACTGGCGAAGGCCGAGGTACGGTGCGAAGATCAACAGCCGGCTGGCCGGCTCTTTCACTGGCAATGACTTGCTGACAGAGCTGCTCGATCAAGCCGGTCCAATCAACTTCCCTACCGCTCGTGTTTGCTCTCGATGCCAAATAGCGGGCGCGCTCTTGCCTGGTCCGGATGGAACTCAGGTTGAAATCGGCCACGCTGAGGACTCCATCGAGAGCGCGTGTCCCTTTGAGGTCGCATCGAGCCATGAGTTCGCCGACGAGCTGGTGACGTTCCCGGCGAATGCGATCAACGTCGAGAATGATTTCCGCGTCGGGGACGATCAAGCCGGTAGTGGTCTTCTGTCGAGTCGCTCAAAAAGCGGGCCGTCGGGTTTCCCCTCGGGGGTGTCTCGAAAGGCATGGGCTCACGCTGCGACATTTCCGCCCTTTCAGCGCGGCCCGGAGCCGCGTGCGCGTTTCTCGAGCCACTCGCGATCCGTCACCGGGGGATCGCCCCAAATTAGGCGTGGTCGTTTTCTTTGGAAGATTCGCGAGGCGAGCTCGGCCTCGACGGTTGCCAGCTCAGCCCATATCTCCCTGGGTTGAGTCGCTCGATGTCGATTCGCGAACCGTTCCGCCTCGAGATCGCTGACAGTTGGCCGCGGGATCGTTGGTCGTGTAAAATATCGGTATAGCATTGCTCCACGCTCCGCCCCGGTCGCCTCCGGGGCTTTTCTTTTTCAGCCTGTGACGGCTTCGCGAATTTCATCGATTCCTCGAGCTCCACACCGCGATCCAACCAACCGAGGGCCAAGTTTCACGCGCCGGGGTACGAGCTGTTCGATTTCGTATCGCGCCAAGTCGCTTTGGGGATCCGGTGATTTCCCGGCGGGCTCGCTCACGGATAATCTTTTCTTGTGTATTCACTTCATAACCTCCAATGGCTGTTCATGGTCTCAATCTAGGAGCTATGAGCCTCGATGTCAATGGCAAAGAGACAACTACAGATGCGATAGGGCAACGTTAATTTCGGGTTTTCGGGCGAGTTAGCGTAGCGTTTCGGAAAATGAACGCGTAGGAAGGGAAAAGAGGCGAGTTAGCGTAGACTCATCTTTTTTTCGACTTTATTTCGCTTGTGTCCCGTTTTTTTTTCCACACTTCGGACATACTTGCTCTGTTCGTCTTTCCCATGAAGAATAGACCACAGTCTCAACGGCTTAAGATCTCACGGGTTCCCTCCGTCCCATAGCATGGCGACGCCGGCCCATAGCGACTGTTTTTTGAAGTGATGGCGCTTGATGTCGGTTGCTCGAGGCGGAACCTGGCGTTATGGTCATCTCTAATTATGAATTACCAGTTGGATTTCCGAGCTTCCAGCTGTGACTGAATGCCACGGTATTGGTTCTGAACCGAGGGGATCTCGCCTTTTTCAATGGGCTGATTTTCTCGAGTAGACATCTCCCGGAACCGATAGCGTTCGGGCACGCTCTGTTCACGAACGAGAGCAGGTTCCTTAGGATAATTGTTTTCGCCCGCTCGGTCGCTTTTGGGTCGGAAAGAAGTCCGCCTGCTTCGGCTTTCTCGTTTCATTTCATGAACTCCACGCTACCTCTGCTTTTCTCCCGAGTACGATATGTCTTGCAAGTAACGGCCCACCGCTCGAGCGCGGTTCTCATTTCCGGTATTCGGTGGTGTCGTCGTATGTTCGGGTCGCTTCCGGGCCCGAATAACGTGTCCAAGGATCGCGCTTACAACGTCCGTTCGCACGCCGATGAAGAAAGGCCGGTGGCAACGGTTCGTCGAATATCGTGGATCCGAAAGTCCACTTTCGAGCGTTCGCGCAACCGGCTCACGGCTTTTTGTGGATTGTTCATTGCGACGCCTTTCGGTCCGGGGAAAACGAAGTCCGTATGTCCTGCGAGCGGTCTGTTCGTTTCAATGACTCGGATTGCTTCCTGCGATAGTGGAACGATGCGCGGTTCGACCGCCTTTCGCCTCGAGGGTAACAACCCGCTGGTCATAGTCCACGTCCGCCCATGCGATCTTGGCGACCTCGCTTCGCCTGGCGCCCGTCAGAAAAGAGTAGTTCGAAATATCCTCGAATCATCGGGCGCTCTTTTTTTCATCGCTTCG
>CAVROO010000040.1:0-43408 GCA_963722765.1 uncultured Acidobacteriota bacterium | reverse complement strand
GGATCGCTCGCCAGTCGTTTCGCTGCGGCGCGTGCTTTACCTTCCTCCGATCCATCGTCTTCGACGCGGAGTTTCAAAGAGGACATGTTCTCGTCCTCGACGGCCATTTCGAGAGCATGCAACATTTGTTCGCCGTAGTTCGTTTCCGGTCCGCTGAGGGCGAGTGAGCAACCCAAAGCGTAGGTTGAGCTCATGTTTTTCCTCCATTTCTTGGCAAGCTAAGACTACCGCCGGTTTGACTGTCCCGTCAACAGACGGTACTTTAGCCGGCGATATAGGAGAGCGTCGAACGAGAGGTATACGGCCATGGAATTTCTACTCACCTTGATTGGAGAGGAGCAGCGAGCGCTTCTCGAGATGACGGAAGAGCTTTGTCGAGGTCGGCTGGGAGAGCTCGAGCGGAAGGTTGGAGAGACCAACGTGGTCAACCGCGAGATTCTCGGTTGCTTAGCCGATGCGGGGCTCCTCGATTGGACGGTTCCCGGAAAATACGCTACCGGCTCGGGGCCTCTCCATGCTCCCGATCCGATGTCCCTCGTTTCCTTTTGTCTGGTACGGGAGACCCTGGCTCGCCACTGCCCCAACGCCGAGTTGATTTTCACCATGCAGGGGCTTGGCTCGGGGCCGATTTCCTTTTCAGGCAGTGAGGAGCAGCGCCAACGCTTCCTTCCCCGAGTCGCATCCGGTGAGCTGGTTTCAACCTTTGCCTTGACCGAGCCTCATACCGGCTCGGATGTCGCCGATTTCAAGCTCGAGGCTCGACGAGACGGAGATTCCTACGTGCTCAACGGGCAGAAGACTTACATCAGCATGGCTCCCGATGCTGATGTCTATACGGTGTTCGCCAAAACCGATCCGGAGGCGGGAAACAAGGGGATCTCGGCCTTTATTGTCGAGAAGGGGACGCCGGGATTCTTTCCCGGCGAGCGCCTCGACCTGGTGGCCCCCCACCCGATTGGCGCGCCGGTGTTCACGGACTGTCGTGTTCCTGCCAGCCATCGCATCGGTGAAGAAAACGCCGGTTTCAAAGTTGCCATGGCGACCCTCGATTTTTTCCGCACCACCGTGGGAGCGGGCGCGGTGGGTTTTGCACAAAGAGCGCTCGACGAATCGATGGCCTACGTCCAGAAACGCCGAGCTTTCGGCAAAACGATATCGGAGTTTCAAGCCGTCCAGATGAAGCTCGCCAACATGGCAACCGAGCTCACGGCCTCCCGCCTGCTCGTCTACCGTGCCGCCATGACTCGGGACCGGGGCCTCAAACCACGTGTCACGCTCGAAAGCTCGCAGGCCAAGTATTACGCCACGGAAGCGGCCCAGCGGGTGATCGATCAGGCGGTGCAGAATTCACGGCGCCGCCGGAGTGACCAAGGGCTTTGAAGTCGAGCGTCTATACAGGGAGATTCGGGCTCTGCGCATCTACGAAGGGACCAGCGAAATTCAGCAACTTGTGATTGCGGGCCAACTCCTTCGCGCCGCTAAACAGTAAGCTCGAGACGCTCGCGCCAGGTCATGGGAGAAAACGCCGCCCGCTTGCGGGCCTTTGAGATCCAAGCTCACCTCGGTTCGAGCAGGAGCTTTTCCGGTTCCACCTGCGGGGGCTCACGTCGAAGCGTCTCCACCTCGTCGGCCCTCATGGGAATGAACTCGGTCAACCATTCGTATCCATCGGCGGTGACCAGCACATCGTCCTCGAAGGCCACTCGGATGCCGTCGACCACCACCCCTTGCTCGATGGCGAGCACCATTCCGGGCTGATAAGGCGCCAGATAGTCGCCGTGCTCGTGGACGTCCATTCCGATGAAGTGTCCGATGCCGTAGGTGTAGCTCTCGTCCCAGCCGCCGGCCTCCTCGAGCATTTTCACCGCCAGGTTGTGAAGCTCCCACCAAGTGGCGCCCGGCCTCACGTTCCGGATCACCGTCTCTTGGACTTCGGCGACCTTATCGTAGATTCGCCGTTGCTTCTCGGTGAATGTCCCATCCGCCGGTACCACCCTCTGGACATCGGCCGAGTAGTAGTTGTGCTCGGCGCCGGTATCAAAATGAACGAGGTCCCCCGACTCGATGGGGCGCGAGCCGCTTCGGGCTTCCATCTCTTCCCTCGCGTTGGTGTAGACGATCCGGTGGTCGGGAGGGCCCGATGAAACACTGGTCGGAAAGCCGAGGCGGGCGCCGTTCAAGCGATAGATATAGTCGGCGGTCTCCATGACCTGCTTCGTCGTCAGGCCGGGCCGAGCGACCTTCATCGCCTCCATCAATCCCTTACCGGTGATCTCCACCGCTCGTCGCAGCTGGGCCAGACCGTACTCGTCCTGGATCATTCGGAGTCGATCCAGTAGGTCGCCGGCGTCTCGCATCTCGATCTCCGGTGAGGCTTCGCGGAGTCTCGAGACGAAGGCGAATCGGGGATGGGAGGGCTCGTTCAGGTTGGTAAAGCGAGGATAGTTGAGATAGATGACTTTGCGATCGTCGCCCAAGCTACGGGCCAGATCGGAAGCGATGGGCTTGAACCGCAGCTGGGTGATCCGCAGGTTGCGGAAATCGGTGATGGCGCTCGATAGATCCTCGATGAATTGCGAATGGGGGAAGACATGCTCGAGGCCGGTGACTTGTTTGATGAGCTCGATGTCGTCGGCGGTGTAGAGGATCTCCCGGTGGGTCTCGCCGCCCGGATTCAAGACCAAAATGGAGCCGGGGGGCGGGATGGTCGAGCCCCGTCAAGTAAGTGAAATCGTGGCTTTCCGTATCGTCAACAAAGAACTCGTAGAGGTTGGGTTGGCTTCGGTCGGCGCTTTGAACGATCAGAATACCGTCATCCATCGCCTGCATCAATCTGGCCCGACGCCCCCGAGCCGCCTCCCAGATGTCGGGTTGCGCGGCACCTTCGATACACGCCGCCAGCACCAACAGTATCGTCAAGATTGTTTTCTTCTTCATGCTCCCCTCCGAATCCCATCAAGCCGCTCTCTGAGCGGAACGAGTCGCCGTATCTGCGGAAGCTACCGATAGTTGACTCGAAAGTCAAAATCGAATCATCTATAATTGTCTTCCATTTGGGGCAAGATTCTGCCCCACTTTCGATGGGCCGACAGAAATCGACGTGTCTGAAGCCGAAGCAAGTCTCACCGGGCATTCCGTACTGGTGACCGGTGCCGCCCAAGGGATTGGGCGAGCCATCGCCCTCAGGTTGGCCCGGGAGGGTGCCGCGGTGAGCCTGATCGATCTCCAAGAGAAGAAGCTTAGAGAGGTGGCTCAGGAGATTCTGTCTCTCGGCGGCACGGCCTTTTTTTGGGTCGGGGATATAACCTCGGAGGCGGAAAGGGAACGGGCGCTCGGTTCGATCGGCGGCAGCGCGGTAGGATTCCCCGACATTCTGGTGAACAATGCCGGCATCGAAAGAAGTGCCCCCTTCTTTTCGACGACGTTCGAGGACTATCACCAGCAGATGCAGGTCCTCCTCGAAGCGGTCTTTTTTCTGACTCGAGACGTCGTGAATGCCTGGGCGGAGTCGAAAACGGGCGGTACCGTGCTCAATATCGCCTCGGTCGCAGGCGATGTGCACTTCCCGGGACTCGCTGCCTACGCGACCGCGAAGGCAGGGGTTCGAGGGATGACCGGCGCCTTGGCGCTCGAGCTCGCGCCACTCGGGATTCGAGTCAATGCGGTCGCTCCCGGTCATATCGACACCGAGATGTCTTCGGTGAGAAGCGATCCGGAGGCGACGTCCCGGCGTGTCGCTTCCATCCCTGCCGGGCGGCTTGGTACTCCCGAGGATGTGGCGGCTGTGGCCGCCTTTCTAGTCTCCGAACGAGCCTCCTATATAACCGGTCAGACGTTGACCGTAGACGGCGGATATACGCTTTCATGAAACTTCAGTCGAGGAAAGGCTAGACGTGCGACTCGAGGGAAAGGTCGCTTTCGTAACGGGTGGAGGGCGAGGCATCGGCCGCGCCACCGCACTCGAGATGGCTCGGGAGGGAGCTCGCGTTTTCGTTGCCGACTTGCCCGCAGTGGCGAACACGATAGACACCGAGGGATCTCGGTCGTACCGCTTTCCGGGGACATCTCCGATGCTCATGAAGTCGATTCCATGATCGAGACCGCCCTTTCCTCTTCGGGAAGACTCGACATCCTCGTCAATAACGCCGGTGTTTTCCTTTCCAAGCCCCTCGGTGAAGTGAGTCACGAAGACTGGGCTACCCTGATGCGGGTCAACCTCGAAGCGGTTTTCTTCGTGAGTCAACGAGCCGCGAAGCCGATGAAAGAGGGGGCGGTGGGGCTATCGTCAACCTGGCGAGCACTTCGGCCTTCGTCTCGTCTGCGGGACAGTCGGTCTACGAGACCTCCAAGGGGGGCGTTGCGATGATGACGAAATCGCTTGCCGTGGAGCTTGCGCCCTTTGGCATCCGTGTCAACGCGGTAGCGCCCGGTCTCGTGAAAACGGATATGACTCTGTCTCTTTTCGGCGGAGAGGAAAAAATGGCGGCTCGAGTCGAGGAAAAGGTACCGCTGAATCGTCCCGCTGAACCCGAGGATATCGCGCGAGCCGTGGTTTTTTTAGCCTCGGAGGATGCAGCCTACGTGATGGGTCAAACACTGGTCGTCAACGGCGGATGGCTGCTACCATGAGATAGGCTTAGAATCCATGGAAGAAATGAGTGTTCTCCCGCAATGGCTGTTCATCTTCGGCACGATGATTCTCTACGTCCTCATCGGTATCGTCATCCATATCACCTATGGAAGAAGGAACAAGAAATAGCTTTGTTAACAGCTCGCAGCAGGCTCGGCATTTTCTACTCGCGGTTGGAACGTCTCTCCATCTGGCCGAAGAGATGGGCTTGACGAAATGAGAACAATGGACGGATCGCTTGCTGATCGAGTCGCTTTGATTACGGGCTCTGCACGAGGGATCGGGCGCGCTGTCGCGGCGCGTTTCCTCACCGAAGGAGCGCGGGTGGTCCTGGTGGATCTGGCGGAATCGCAGGTCGAGACGACGGCGAGCAAGCTGGACTCGGCGGGGCCATTCTACGCTACCGGTGACCGCGGACGTCACTCGATTGGAGGACGTTGAGCGCGCCGTAGCCGCAGCCAGGCAACGCTTTGGTCGGATCGATAGTCTCGTCAACAACGCCGGTATCGCCCCCATGCGACCTTTCCTCGAGACGGACATGGAGCTTTTCGACCGAGTCATGGCGGTGAATGCCCGCGGATCCTTCATGATGGCTCGCGAATGCGCCCGTGACATGGCGACCCGGAGGCGGGGCTCCATCGTACAACTGGCGTCGACTTGCGCCTTTCAATCGGGTGCCTCCCAGGAGCTTTCCGCCTATAACATGTCCAAGGCGGCGGTCCGTCAAATGGTGCCCAGCCTGGCGAGCGAGCTCGCCGAGTACAATATTCGGGTCAACGCGGTGGCTCCCGGCACCATCGATACGGAGATGACCCGGAGCTGTTTTCCGGATGACGCGTCGGTCGCCGCGGCGATGCAAAAGATACCTCTGGGCAAGTTTGGTCAGCCGGAAGACATCGCGGCCGCCTGTGTTTTTCTGTGCTCGGAAGAGGCCCGCTACATTACTGGACATACTCTAGTGGTCAACGGCGGGTGGCTGGTTCGCTGACGCAAGCATCTGCTCTTCGATCGAAATGCTACCGATACTAGGATAGTTCATGAGTCCTTTTCGTGGTCCGGCGGAGCGTCTTTCCGAGGTCGAGGTCTCGGGAATTCGGGAGATCCTCGAGGCCTTGAACGCTTGGTCTCATCCCGTTAAAAAACCGATTCCCTTTCACCTGGGCATGCCCGACTTCGATACGCCCCGGCACATCAAGCAAGCGTTGTACGACGCGGTTGAGTCCGGTTTCGTCCGCTATACCGGAAGTCTCGGTATCCCCGAGCTACGGGCTGCCATCGCGAGAAAGCTCGTTCGGGACAACGCCGTTCACGCCGATCCCGACCGGCAAATCGTCGTCACCTGCGGCGCCAACGAGGCGATCAGCGCAGCGGTGCTTGCCTTGGTCAATCCCGGTGAGGAGGTCATTCTTCCGGATCCGGCTTGGCCCAACTATGTTTACATCATCCGTCTCGCCGGCGCGATCCCTGTTTTCTGCCCGCTCCGTGAACAGGACGGATTTGCCATGGACCCCGAGACGGTAAAGTCCCTATGGACCGCCAAAACGCGTATGGTGATCCTCAACTCTCCTCACAATCCGACCGGTGCCGTCACGACCAAGGACCGGATCGAAGCCATTGCTCGCCTGGCGCGGGAGCGGGAGGGGTGGCTGCTTTCGGATGAGCCTTATGAAAAGATCATCTACGACGGCGTGCACCTGAGTCCCGCCTCTCTCCCCGGTATGGAGGAGACGGTTCTTACCGTGGGTTGTCTCTCCAAGGCTTACGCCATGACGGGATGGCGACTCGGGTATTTGTGCGGTCCCGCTCGAGCCGTGGAAAGCGTCAACCGCGTTCATCTCTACTCAGTAAGCTGCGCCGTCTCGTTCGTACAGAAAGCAGCCATCGCAGCGCTCGACGGAGATCAGGAGTGCGTCGAGAATATGGTGGAGGCCTATCGACGCCGCCGGGATCGGATCGTGGGGCTGCTTCGGGAGATCCCCGGAGTGAGGGTTCAAACGCCGCCGGGCGCGTTCTATGTTTTCCCCGATATCCGTGCCTTCGGCATCTCGTCGAAGCAGCTGGCTATGCGACTGGTGACCGAGATGGGAGTGGGTGCCGTGCACGGTTCGGCATTCGGCGAGGCGGGAGAAGGTTACTTGCGTCTCAGCTACGCGTGCTCCGAGGAGGAGATTCAAGAAGGTGTGGCGCGAATGAAAGAGCTGTTTTCCACCCTGCGCGTTCGTCGTCCTTAGACCGGAGTAGACGGCGCTCAATAAATGGGGGATTCATCCGCCTTTTCTTCGATGTCCGTATCGAGCGGCCGACTCGGGGCATAGGGAGCGAGTAATCCGTAGAAAAACAAATCGATGTAGGCGTCGGCGATCTCGTCAACCGACAACCGTCCTCCCGAACGGTACCACCTCAAGAGCCAGTTGATGGCACCGAGAATCACTCGCGCGGCGACGTGAACGTCTTTGACCCGGAAAAGTCTTTGTTGTTCCCCCTCCTCGAGGATATTGCGGAAAATGGTTTCGTAGTTGTCGCGAAGGCGTCTGATTTCGTCCCGGCGACTGGGAGCCAAGTCGTATTCCTGCTGGAGAAGAAAAGCTCCTTCATAATGAGTTGCCATGATGCGTAGATGCTCGCGCACGGCGCGCCGTAGTTGGTCGGGCGGGGGACCGCCACGCTCCCGTATCTTCTCCAGTACCTCTGTGACCTCCTGCATCGACAAGAGGTGGACTTCATAGAGGAGATCTTCCTTGGTCGCAAAGTAGTAGTAGAGGCTTGCCTTGGTCACGTCGAGGTCCGCGGCGATCTCATCCAGGGTCGTGGCGTGGAATCCTTTACGCCCAAAGGCCTGAGCAGCGCTTCGTATGATCAAGGCACGCTTTTTACTAAACCGCGCTTGTCGACGCGTTGCTTTCGGTGTCACTTCTGTCGACATCGATTCAATCCCCTGCCTCGCAACACCGGCGAGAAACCCTGCCGGCAGTCGTCACGCGCTATCGTCCTCGTCCTCAGGAACAAGCCTTTTGAACAGATCAAGGTCATAGGAGCCTTGCCGGAAGGTGTCATCATCCAGGACGCGTTGGAGAAACGGAATCGTCGTCCGAATGGGACCGATGGTGAGCTCCGACAGGGCATCCTTCATTTTCTCGATGGCATCTGCCCGATCGGCGCCGTGGGTGATCAGTTTCCCTAACAGTGAGTCGTAGTAGAAGGGCACGGTATATCCCTTGTAAACGTGGGAATCGAATCTCACGCCGTTCGAAGCGGGTGGGCGGAAGGTCTCAATCTTTCCCGGTTGAGGGAGGAACTCATCGTCGGGGTCCTCGGCATTGATGCGGCATTCGATGGAGTGGCCCTGGAACGCGATGGTCTCGGGAGGGAAGGGAAGACGATCCTCGGCGGCGATCCGCATCTGCGCTTCCACCAGGTCGACACCGGTAATCGCCTCGGTAACGGGGTGCTCGACTTGAATTCGAGCATTGACTTCCAGGAAAAACAAGTCCTGGTTCCGGTCAACCAAAAACTCCACGGTGCCGGCGTTTTTATAGCGAAGGACCTTCACCGCCGTAAGTGCCGATCGATGCAGTTCCCGAGCCACTTCGGGAGAAAGTGCCGGCGAAGGGGCTTCTTCCAGCATCTTCTGATGCCGGCGCTGGAGCGAACAATTGCGCTCGCCCAGGTGAATCCCTTGGCCGGAGCCGTCACCCAGAACCTGGACTTCGATATGCCTCGCACCCTTCACGAGTTTCTCGACGTAAAGGGTAGGATCTCCGAAAGCGGCACGGGCTTCCGCCTGCGCCATCGCATATTCTTCTGCGAGGGTGCCTTCACCGGAAACGACTCGCATACCCCGTCCACCGCCTCCCGCCGCCGCCTTCAGCATAATCGGGTAGCCCATGTCCCTACATAGGTGTTTTGCCGTCGCTACATCGGGCAAAGGCTCCACGGAGCCGGGTACCACGGCGATGCCGGCCTGATCGAGTGCCCGGCGCGCTTCCAACTTGTTTCCGGCGAGGCGAATGTTCTCGGGAGTCGGTCCAATGAACGTGAGCCCCGCATTCTCACAGGCCTCCGCGAAATCTCCGTTTTCGGCAAGAAAACCGTAACCGGGGTGAATTGCTTGGGACCCCGAGCTGGACGCCGCCTGCAAAACAGATCGTTGGTTGAGGTAGCTTTCAATAGATGGTGCCGGACCTATCCGGACGGCCTCATCGGCAAGTTGCACATGGAGACAATCCTTGTCCCCGTCGGAGTAAACGGCCACCGTTCGGACACCCAGACGCTCCAGGGTGCGGAAAATGCGAACCGCGATCTCACCACGGTTTGCTACGAGGACTTTGTCGAAGACAGCCTTTCCCATGGCCTGCCTTTCAGGACGCCGATTGTGATAGAGCGCCTACTGACCGTTGGCGTATGGTGAGGGTCCGGCCCGTCCACTCGTCGTCGTTCCCGTTGATGACTCTCACACCGGACATATTTCCGTGATGTTCAACTAGCCGGTCAAACTCTAAGAGATAGGGAGTTATCTGTCAAGCCAACACCTCGGAAGCTGTTCTTAGAGATCGAGAGAGGTTCGCTGTCGCTATTTTTAACCGACGAGTAAAATAAAGTTGACAGACCTTTGTTAGGAAAAGTAGCATTGTCGGCGCAACGTAATCTCCATTACCCCGTGACCACAAACATCGACGGGAAAGTGTGAAGTGACTGTTCCTTCCGGATCTGCACCACTTGAGAATCTGAATTGCGTAAAAGCGAGCGCATACCACTAACGGATCGAGAGCCGCTCTGAAGGAGGTCTCTGTGTGGGCGAATGCCTCAATGGTGTTACCGACCTGACGACGGTCGTGGTCGTTCTTAATAGGTGTTCCGTACGAAAAAAAATGGGCGCGGAGGCCCGCTTGTCGTCGGAGAAAACGAGCTGTTCTCAAAGGAGGTATGCCATGAAGGGCCGAATCCTATCCGTGACCGCAACCGTTTCAATGATGCTGGCTTTATTGTCGTGCCAAAAGAGTGTCGGTGCGGGTGACTACCAGGCTCTCGTCCAACTGGACGAAGAGATTTTCGAGTTTCGTCGACCCGTGGTCGAAGACGGTCTCCCCGATTACGGCCCAGCGGCGATAGAGGCGCAGAAACAAGACCTGGTCGGTTTCTTCAATCGTCTGGAGGCCATCGACCCCGAAGGCTGGCCGGTCCCACAAAAAGTCGACTTTCTTCTCGTGCGTGCCGAGCTCAATGATCTCGATTTCAAACATCGAGTGCTGCGGCCGTGGTTCCGCGATCCCGGGCTCTACGTCGATGTCGTGCAGAGACTGACCTTTCAGGAATTCCCGCTACCCGAGGAAAAGCTGTCCGAGCTCGAGACTCGATTGGGAGTGGTGCCTGCTTTTCTCGCGCAAGCGGAGAAAAACCTGACCGAGGGAGCCGGTGAGCTGGTCAAATTGGCACTGAGGAATCTCAATCACCCCGATGGCGTCGGGCACGGGCATCCCTATCGTGCGGTACCGCCCATGGGAACGGTTGGGTGGTACGAAGACCTCGTGCAGCAGCTCGACAAACACCATGCCGACCTGGCTCCCGTCGCCAAAGTCGCGCAGGAAGCGGTCACCGGATTTCGGGACTGGCTCGAGCAGAACCAGGGCAAGCTGAACGAACCGGCCGGCATTGGGAAGGACGACTACAACTGGTATTTGAAGAACGTCCTCTACATGCCCTTCACCACGGAAGACATCATCACGATTGGAGACCGGGAGCTACATCGAGGATGGACCTTTCTAAAGTTGGAGCACAACAAAAACCGCGACGCGCCGATTCTCGAGCCGGCCTCGAGCGCCGAAGACTACGAAGAGAGGATTCGCCAAGCAGATGTACAGATTCGGCGCTTCATCGAAGAAGAAGGCATACTGACCATCCCGGAGTTCGTGGGTGAGTTTGGCCACAACGTACCTTGGATCGAGCGAAGCGGAGACAAACGCAACTTCTGGGAAGAGATCCAGTTTCGTGATCCGCGTCCCGATCACGTGCACGCCGTGATCCCCGGCCACCGTTTCGACGCCTTGGTCAAGCGGCACGACGAGCGGCCGATCCGTGGAAAAAACAGCGACTACGGTCGCACCGAAGGTTGGGCGCTTTACTTGGAGGAGATGTTTCTTCAAGCGGGGCTACTCGACGATTTACCGAGGACGCGGGAGCTCTTCTATATCTTCCAGATCGCCCGAGCGGTAAGGAACCGAGCCGAAGTCCATATGCACACCAACGAGTTCAGCGTCCAGGATGCGGTACGCTATATGGTCGACCGTACGCCTTTCATGGATGAGAACGTGGCGCGTGTCAACGCGGAGATTTACTTGCGTCGGCCGGCGTACGGCATCAGCTACCAGATGGGGAAGATCCAAATGGATCAGCTGGTTGCGGATAGAGCCATGCAGCTTGGCGACAAGTTCAACTTGAAAGAGTTCCACGATGAGTTTCTGGCCGCCGGCATCGTACCGATTTCTCTGATCCGTTGGGAGATGACCGGGCTCACGGACGAAGTGCAGGAGCTCTGGGGGGCATTTATGCAGTAGCTACGTCTACCCATACTCAGTGTGACTGTTATCTCGCTCGTTATCGCGTCCCGAGCGGCGACCCAAGATGCGGGACCCAAACTCAAAGAAGGAAATCGAGGAAGGATAGATCGATGTGCTCGACAAAATATACCGAATCAGATCGGTACTCGCTCTGGCTTCGTCGGATCGCCTCTGGCCTCACAACACTCTTGCTCCTAGGCTGTCAAAGCCAAACTGGCCAGTCGATCGACGATGCGCTCGATGTGATCACCCCCTCGCTCATCGGAAGCCATATAGGTTTTCTTTCCCATGATTTGTTGCGCGGCCGCGGTACGGGTGATGTGGGCTACGAGATTGGGAGCGGAGTACGTTGCCTCTCAGTTCAATCGACTAGGCCTCTCACCGGTGGATGGCTCCTCTTATCTCCAGCCTTTCGAGCTCTTGGTGGGAGAAAAGGACCTGGGAAGCGAGCTCCAGGTAGGCTCCATCCGCTTGAAGCATCCGGAGGCGGTCTTCGATCCCGACTGGCTCGGCTCGGAGGCAAAGATCGAAGGCCAGGGGCTGTACGTAGGCTACGGGATCGTGGGCGAAGATAGGGACGACTACGCCGGAGCGGATCCGGAAGGCAAGATCGTATTCGTGATTCCAGGAGCACCATCGGACTGGTCCGAAGACCGGGAAAAGAGTTTGATGGCCCGTCTCAAGAACGAAATCGCCATCCGCCGCGGCGCGGCTGCCGTGGTCTCGTTCCGGATTGGGGATGATGTCGAAGCATGGCAGCGTCGTTCCAGAGGCATGCCCATGGTCCTAGCCGATGGCACGGCTTCTTCCATTCGCTCAGAAGTTACCGTGGGCCCCTCGGGTTCACAACGTCTGCTCACGGCCTGGGGTTTGGACCCCGAAAAGGTGAAGGAGCTCGCCGAGGCGGGGAGCGAGGCAAAGCCGGTGGGGCAAGTGAGCCTGATTCGATCCCACCAGATCGGTCGAACCGGAAGCTGGAATGTTATCGGCCTTCTCCGCGGCAGTGATCCAAACCTGCGGGACGAAGCCGTCGTCTACACCGCCCATTTGGATCATATGGGCATGGGGGAGCCCGACGAGTTGGGAGATCGAATTTTCAATGGCGCACATGACAATGCTTTAGGGGTAGCGAAGATGCTGGCTGCGGCAGAGGCTTTGGTGGATCTCGAGCCGCGGCGGTCCGTGGTTTTCGCGGCGGTAGGTGCTGAAGAGAAGGGCCTTCTGGGCTCATGGTTTTATGTAAAGAATCCGGTTGTGCCCATCGAGAGTACGGCTGCCGCCATCAATCACGACGGTGGGAGGCACGGAGTTGCGGTTGAACGATTTCCTGGCTATTGGAGCGGGCTTTTCCACACTCGAGGAAACCCTCACCGAGGCCGCCCGTGATGAAGGAGTCGAGATCGCTGAGGAGTGGCTGCCCCCCCTCTCCCCCTCAGCATCGCTGCTTCTCCGTTCCGATCATCGCCCTTTCATTCTGGGTGGGGTACCGGTGGTCTATCTCATGGACGGGTATTCGGTCGATGGCGACGTGGAGAAAGGACAGCAATGGTGGAAAGATTATCTGGCCAAGGTCAACCACAAGCAGCGTGATCACTACAGCGCCGAATGGAGTCTGGAGTCCGCCGTGCGGATGGCCCGCCTTTCCGCGAGGCTCGGCCTGCGTCTTGCCAACCAAGACGACATGCCTCGTCTTTACGACGACGCACCCATGAGGCGGGAGAGGGGCGGACCCACACGAACCTTACTTCTATTCGGACGAGCGAGTATTCCTGACGAAGAAGTGAGGCCGGGCTGTGTCCGTTGAGAAACCTTACTGAACCTCGACGACGATCCTTCCGTCGGGGTGAATCTCAATCCTTTGACCCGTCTCGAACCGTTCGAAATCTTCCCGCTCCACGGCAACGACGGGAATGGGTTTGGCGTACATCTCGTCGGCGACAATCGAAGCGAGGGAGACAAAGGTGTCGGTCCGAGCCGTGATGATCCCCGCCGGAGCGGTTCCCGCCTTGACCGCCTCGAGCAAGACCGCTGTCGTTGTGCTCGATCCTCGGGTGAAGGGGATAACGAGGACCTTACCGGCGGCGACGGCGCCGGATAAGGGGTGACGCCGGTCGATGATCTCGCCCGTCGCGGCGTCGTAGCCTCCCCAGAAGCTGAGTGGTTCTGCCGACACCAGTGCCTCACCCGAAGCCTTTCCGGCAACGACCGGCTTTCCGCGGATCAGTCTTTCGGAGTTTCCCATAGCGACTCGTCGCGGACGACGCGGCCCTCGATGGCGGAACGAACGCAATCTTCGAGACGCCCGAAGACGACCTCGGTCCCCAGGAGTCCCGGAGAGTAGTAGGCGAATTTCGCCGAGTTGGTCATCAACGTTTTGATGGATTTGGGAAGCATGGGTGTGGCGAGGATGCAGGTATCGACGGTGAGCTTTCCGCCGAAGGCCTCGATGGCTTGAAGCGCGCCGCACTCCTCGGCGAGCAAACGCATGCCCCGGCTCGTGGTCACCAGAAACTCGACCTCGTCATGGCGTTTGCGTCCTTCGACCAACGGCGCAAGCTTCTGAAACTCCGCCAATGAGAAGTGCGGGCTACCCAAAACGACCATGTCCAGCTTTTCGCCGGCGGCCGTGGTGAGCTCTCGTCTTGCCCGCCTGAGACGGTCCATGGGGATGTCGATGACCGAGATGGGCTCGCGTCCCTGGAAGGCGGCTTCCCTGGTTGGTGCTTCGGGTGTCACGCCGACGATGTGAAACAAGGCGATGGAGCCTGAAGAAGCCCCTGCAGCGCTCAGGGCCTTGAGTTGATCTTCGGTGGGAGAGACCGAAAATCCGTCCACGACCGGGATCTTGTCTTGAGCGATCTGTCCCATCAAAAGCCCGAGAACGGGATAGAAAGAATCATCCGCTTGGACCGCAGGAGGTACGTTGACGAGTCGAAAGAGAATCTGCCCGGCGCGGTTTTCGGTCAAATGCAGACCCACGGCAGGGACCCTCCCGGTAATGGCGGCGCAAATGTCGAAGAGATCGGGATACCGCTCCGTGCGGGCGCCAATCACCGAGTTGGCGAAACTGATGGCGTTCGATTCGCCCCAGGCGATCTGTTGCCCGAGCTCGGGCCTGTGCTCCGTCTGATAGGGAGCGCAGGTCCAGGTGGGTGTGCAGCCCATGCTTTGATAGGCCTTCATCTGACGGTACGCTTTCTCGGCCCAATCGGTCGGCACCACCCATTCTTTCCAATGATGCTCATCCACGCCGCTGACGTTGAGCGTGGTGGGCACGGACACCTTGGCGCCCAGGCTCGCGAGCCGTTCGGCGTACTCGAGGCCGCGCCTCTCCGATATAGATGGTGCTGTCGATATGGGCGTGGGTGATGTCCATGAGCTCGTCGGCATCCCAGACCTCGGCCATGCGTACGAGGATGGACATGGCCATCTTCGCGGCGGGACCGTGCTCGCCATCGAGCAGCGCCTGATCTCGGTCGGTCAGATTCAGCATGACCCTAGCCCCAGATGTCTCCGGTCGTGAAGCCGTTCGGGAAGGGGTCCTCGGGATCGACCACATACTGCGCGAAGCCTGTGATCCATGCGGTGCCGGAAATCGTGGGAACAACGGCCGTGTAGTCTCCGACCTTGGTTTCCCGAAGGAGACGACCTGTGAAGATCGTTCCCAGAATTCCCTCGTGGGGAAAGTCTTCGTTCAAACCGAGCTTGCCCTTGGCGTGGAGCACCGCCATCCTGGCGCAGGTACCGGTTCCGCATGGCGATCGATCGAGCACGCCGGTCCAGGTCTCGGGCCGGTCCCAGTCGAGGATTCCCGTAGAAACGGTTACGGCGTTTTTCGCGACCGCTTCGGGATTGGTCGGAGGACCGGTTAGCTCACCGATGGACACACCCGAGATCTGAGGATTCTCGGGATGAACGGCGGGAAGCTGTTCTTTGGCGGCGGCCTTGATCATCTCCGTGACGCGAACAATCTCCGCTCCTTCTTTCGGGAGCACCTTGAGGTCGAACTGGGCCGCGTCGGCGATGACGTAGAACATCCCGCCCCAGGCGACGTCCACGGTGACCGTTCCCAGGTGAGGAACCTCGATTTTCGCATCCAGGTGAACGGCGAAGGCCGGGACGTTCTCGAAGGTGACCTTGCTTGACCTTGCCGTTGACGACGTCGGCCTTGACTTTGATGAGCCCAGCCGGAGCTTCGAGCGTGAGCTCGGTGACGGGTTCCTGGACCTTCACCATTCCGGTCTCGATGAGAGCCGTCGTGACGCAGATGGTATTGGTCCCCGACATCGGCGGATATTCCACCTGCTCCATGATGACGAAGCCGGCGTCTGCTTCGGGATGGGTAGGCGGTAAGATGACGTTACAGCACAGAGCCGGGTATCCCCGCGGCTCTTGGAGCATCCGCGTGCGAAGGTCGTCGGCGTGATCTCTCAGGTAGACCATTTTTTCGAACATGGTCTTGCCGGGGACGTCGATGACGCCGCCGGTGATGACGCGGCCCGGCTCGCCGCAGGCGTGGGCATCGACGGCTGTAATCATCTTGCTGAACCGCATGGTTTAAGACCTCCTCTGGTGGTTTGCGAGGCGACGCCGAGCCGGATCAATCGCGTTTGAACATGGCTTTGAAGACGTAGCCCGCGATGGTCGGATTTTCCCTCAGACGTCGCATGGAATAGGGGTACCACTTGCGGCCGAAGGGGATGGCGACGCGCAGGCGATGGCCGGCGTCCCGAATGATACGGCGTAGCGGTACGTTGACTCCCAGGAGCATTTGGAACTCGTACTGGGACGAGTCGAGGCTCAGCCGGTCGACGATTCGCATCCCCTCCCAGACGAGCTGTTCGTCATGGGTCGCGATGCCAACGTAGCAGCCGGCGCTCAGAAGCTCATCGAGCAACAGAACGTAGTTCTTTCGAATGATCTCCCGGTCCGTATAGGCCAGTTTGCGCGGCTCGATGTAGATCCCCTTGACCACGCGAACGTTGGCCTTCATCTCGGCCAGCCGCCGAACATCCGCGAGGCTCCTCCTCATCATGGATTGGATGACCACGCCCACGTTGTCGAAATCCTGCCGTAGACGTTCGTACAAATCGAGCGTGCCGTCGACTGAGGGTGAGTCCTCCATATCGAGGCGAATGAAATTACCTAGTTCCCGTGCGCGGGTGAGGAGCTCGCGTACATTTTCGTAGCAGAACTCCTTGTCCAAATTGAGACCCATGTGCGTGACCTTGATGTGGATGTTGCTGTCGAGTTTCCGCTCGTTGATGGTGGCGAGGACTTGCTTGTACTCCTCGACCGCCGCCTGTCGATTCTTCACGCTGGGTCACGAACTCGCCGAGGATGCTGACGGCGGACATGAACCCCTCGGCGTTCACAGCGGCGACGGTCTTCGCCATCTCGTCGATGGTCTCGCCTGCGAGATAGGGACTCGCAAAGTGGCGGATCATGGGCTTCGGGATAAAGGGAAGGGTAGTGGCGATGAGACGGTCAAATATTTTCATAACGTTGCCAAAGCTCGAGAGGCTGCAAACATAACATAGCGTGAGGAGGATAGAAGGGGAACAATAAAAAAAGGCCCGCCGATGCCGGCGGGCCTTTTCGATGGTCGGTTCCGGTCCTAGACGTCGATTTGAACGAGTCCGGACTTGCTCTTTCGACTCTTCTTTGAGGACGACTTCGCTGTACATCTTTTCCATGCGCTCGTCCTCGGGCGTCTTTTCGATGGCCTTCTTTTCATCACGGGCGCGACGTTTCTCATCGCGGGCGGTCTTGGCGACCCCAATCTCGTCGAGGTCGGTCTGCACGCCGTGATGGACGTCCTCATCCCGCAACAACAGGGTGTGCGCCGTGGTGTTGAGCTTCACGTTCTTGTTGCCCGCATAGATGAAGTGACGTCCCCGCTCCTCGTACCACTTGTTGAGGGTGGCGGACTGGTGCATTTTCTCGACGATATTCCGCCAGCCGATGCCCGTGTTGTAGGCGCAGAAGGAAATTTCCCCTTCCTGGGTGCCGTAGGGAATCACGCATTGCTCGGTGCGCCGAAAATCATAGGTGAACAGATCCTGGAACCACATACCGGCGATGAACAGGAAGTTCCAGCGGTCCTTGCGCCGCTTGATGACGTCTTCGACGTGCGGTCCGCCGTGACCTTGCCGTAGTCCCGTCCGGTGACCCCGTAGGTCTTGTCGAACTTCTCGAGGAGCGCCTTCAACGTGAAGTGCGTGGGAGCCTGGAACGGGTCGTAATTCCTCATGACCGAAAGGGCCATCCCCAGGCCGGAGAGGAACTTTCCGCGAGCCGCGTCGTTGACCTTGGTGATGTCCTTGGCCAGTTGGTCGCCGTTCAAAAAGGCGGTCACCGGAGCCGATTCCTTGGTCTCCTTGTCCACCATGACGGCCATTCCCGTGCCGCAATTGGGGTGGCATCCGCAGGCTGAATTGACCCCAGTCGCGCTCCGGTCCGTGGACCAGGTCGGCCCAATCGGTGAAGGGACCCAGGAATGAAATGGGGAACCAGTCGCGAGCGGGCTCGCCGAATCCACATTGCTCCTTGACGTCGTGGGCCAGGTGCGAGAGCGTGTAGCGCTGTGCCGCCCGTCGCTCGTCACTCACCGCCTCGTCGCGGCCGGTGAAGGAAACCGGCTGGAACGAAAGGAACGGAATCCGCTTGGGGTTGTCGAGGGCGAAGCGAACCAGCGCGCCCACCTGTTCGTTGTTGATGCCGTTGATGAGGGTGGTCACCGGAACGATGTTGACGCCGTTGTTGTAAAGATTCTCGATGGCCTGGAGCTTCACGTCGAAGAGGTTCCCCACGTGTCGATGGGAGTTCGCCGCATTGCCGATGCCGTCGAACTGGAGGTAGGCGTAGCGCAGTCCGGCTTCCGAGGCTTCACGGGCGAACTGCGGGCTCTTGGCGAACTCGATTCCGTTCGTTGCCGCCTGGGTGGCGATGTATCCGACCTTGCGGGCGTAGCGAACCGCGTCCAGGAAGTAAGGCGATAGTGTGGGCTCGCCGCCCGAGAACTGCACCGACATCTGGCGCCTCGGTTTGATCCGGGCGGAGTTGTCGAGGATTTGCTTGATGTCGTCCCAGGTGAGCTCGTGCACGAATCCCACTTGATTGGCGTCCATGAAGCAGGGATCGCACATCATGTTGCAGCGGTTGGTGAGGTCGAGGGTCAAAATAGCGCCGCGTCCGTGCTTGACCGTGCTGCTTCCGTGATCGTGAAGGTCTTCGTCGTTGTGGGCCCGGATGTCGCGGCCGGGAAACGTCTGCTCGAGATGGCGGAAGAAATCGACATCGATGGACATGACGTCCTCGAAATGCCCGTGCTTCGGACAATCCTTGACCATCATGATCTTGCCGTCGCGCTCGATGATTTGCGCTTTGATCTCTCCGACTTTTTCCCTCTTGAGAACTTCGACGTCGGCTTCGCCGTTCAAGATCTTGTTGCGGGCCTCAGGAATGCAAACCGGGCAGAGGGAGTCGGTGGTCCGAGGCCAACCGAGGGTCGGCTTGGTCTTCTGCCAGGATTTCTGGAGCGGCTTGTCCGACCAGGTGGGCGTGAAAGACGGATTGGGGCTCACTCGATTCATACGCTCGAAAGCGAACCAAGCCCCGTTCGCTACGTAAGATAATGCCTTTTCGAAATATTTGACTGGTTTATGCATTGCCTACCTTCCTGAGAATCTGTCGCACGCACGCAGCGAAAGCCGCTAAACAGAGTACACTTCTTCAACACGAAGAAGAGAATAGAGGAGAAACCGGCATCGGGCCACAAGAAATCAATGAATTAGCCAATCCTGGCTTTGGACTGGCCCATAGTGAATTGAACGGTACACCGGCTAGCAAGGCGGGTTGATGTGGCCTAAGCTATTTATTTACAGTTGTTTATAGGTAAAATAGTCGCTCGAAAAGAATAAATAGCGAAAATTAAGGCTTATTTCCTGATGAAGACGGCGTGAGCCGTCATCCTATTCCATTCTGAGTCCTTGAGTTCTCGGGTTCTCGAGTTCTTGAACTCGCGAATTAGTGCAGCGTGCTCTCGCCCTCGGACCCCATATCTGCTCGGATGACGTTTCGATTGATGTGCTTGTCCAGGTTGATAACGTAGGTTTCTTTGGCCTCGAGGAGCACCGGTGAATGCGTGGCCGCGATGATCCGGAACTTCTTCTGGTCAACCAGCTCCATCAGCATTTTGAGGGTGCGCCGCTGGTTGGATTGGGAAAGGGCCATCTCCGGTTCGTCGAGGAGGAGCACAGACCCGTCCGGCAGCTTGGGGAAGCTTTCTCGGAACATGGACAGCATGACCTGCCCGTGGCTGGCCATCTTGAGGAACTCTTTCATTTCCGGCTGGTTCTCGAAGAACTCCACCTGCATGCGTGGATTGTGTTGCTCGGCGTCGAAAAGATGAACGTTGGCCGCTTCGATATTCTCGAGCTCGGCTTTGTAGACGTAGCCGTCGACTTGTTCACCTCGAAAGGCGTAATAGAGCGAGTGTAGTAGCGTCGATTTACCCGATGCGTTCTCACCTTGGAGCATGATGAGCGGGTGCGAAAGGTCCACGATCATGGGCATGTGGAATCCGAGATTCACGAAAACGGGGTGGGCGAGGATTTTCAGGTGCATGGGCATGACGGAGCTCTCTCCTTAAGAGCCCCTATATCATTAGCGCATTTTCAAGATGCTTCCAAACGAGCTCACGCGCTGTGCTAGGATAAACCCGCGAGAGATCGGATATCCTCGCGACATTTTTTTGCATACGGGAGTTCTTTGAACCATGAGCGTAACTGAAAAAAGCAAGTTCGTTAGCTATCTCGAGCAACACGACCAAAAACAGTGGAACGAGGTTCTCGACCGCCTTTCCGCTTCCGTGCACCCGGTCGATCGGATGGCGACCCGAATTTGGTTCGGCTTTTGGCCCGTCGAGCTGACTCGAGCACTCGAAGATCCCGCCGGTCCCGAGGAGATGGCGCGGATCATGGATCTCGAGGGCCGGTGGCATCTGAGCGAGCAAATCGACTCTTCGGTGGAGTTCCTTTACGGGGCCCGCTATTGGCCGGATGTTAAAAAATCGGTTCTGTCTCACGCCGATTCCGCGGAGCAGCCGGACGGAACGCCGCTCGAGGAGCAGATTCGTGGAGTGGCTCGGAACGTTGCTTCAGAAGTGAAAGCCGAAGAGTCACTCCTTTTGGGAATCACCGCGGTGGCCTTCATGATGTTGCAGCAAGTGGGTTTCGATGCTTTGGCTGCTGTCGCCGATGAGCCGGCCGCGGGTGTCCCGTATAAGAAGTCCCCCGACAAGGTCGTGGCGAATCGGGAGAAAACGCGCGGTGGTGGAAGCTTGTCGAGTTTTTTCCATGGAGCTCGTCAGCCCCATAGGGTCGTTTGGGACGATAAAAAGGGCGAGTCCTTTAAAGCGATGCATGGAGAAGATCTCGCGTCGGCGGCCTCGAGGGTCGAACCGCGAGTTCCTATCCATGGACTACCGCCGCCCGGCCGGGCCGATTCCCGTAGAGTGCCGTATCGCCTCCTGTGGCTATTGTTGGGTCGGAATCGTGAGCGGCAAGGAGAAGATGTCCGAGCTTGCCGCCCACGAGAAAGAGCGTCTACATTACTTCGGCTACGATCAGGTCAGCGACCCGAACGACACGCGTCCTCCTATTCGTCTTTCCTGCCAGGCGCAGTGCGAGGGAGACGTCACCGTGGTCATTCCTCCCTGGAACGGCGAGCTCAAGCGACGTCTTCACAAGACGAGGGATAAGCTGGGAACCGCTTAAAGAACTCGAGAACTCGAGAACTCAGAATGGAACAGGAGGACGGCTATGCCGTCGTCTTCCGGATTCAAGGCGTTCGGAAAGTTAGGCTACGGGAAGCTCCAACGAACCCGCTTGGATGGTGTCCTATTGCGGCGATAACTTCAACACGTGTGCGACCGCACCGGGCAAAAACGGTGTCGGCCGGCCCTCTTCCCAGGCTTCATGCCCGGCCTGGTAGTGAGGTGAAAGGGGATGGCCGCTCTGGCCGACCGGCATGTGGAAATACCCCTCGGCTTCCCGTCCCGGCGAAACGGCGAGGCGCTCCGATGCGCCGTGGCCCGGTGACTGCACTCGCGGCATGTTGCTGTCGCCGGGGAGCGCCCGGGGCGGAACATCGAGCCACCGCGAAAGGGCGGGAATCGCCCGGCTCAGCGGGTGCTGAATCGAGGTGGTGTTCATTTCACCCCAGGTCCGATCTTCGGATAGCTCCCCTTGTTCCTGTTCGTAGTACTCGATGAGGTCGTCAACGGCGGCGAGGAGCGCGTCGTTCCAGGATTCGTACTGAGGGTCCAGCAGATGAGGCGGCTGTTCGTGGACCAGCTTCCAGAGCGGGCCTTCCCATTGATCGAGTAAATAGATGTTGAACTGTTCGTCCGCTTCCCGACAGGTTGCGGTCAGCCATCCGTAGACCCGTTCAAAGGTGTAGTTTCTGAAGCCTCTTGCGAGGCGGTAGGAGACGGAGTCAACCGAGGCGTGGCCGGTCCAGGTTTCTTCCACGAGTTTCCGGAACCGAGCCCTTGAAGGTTGGTTGCGAAGGGCCTCTTCGTTCAATACCTCGAGGAGAAAACTCACGCCAGCGTTCCAAGAAAAGCGCCCGGTCATCGAGCTGTATCGCGAGCATATCGTCTTCATCCGCTTGGTCGAGGCTCAACAGGCCGTCACGGATCTGGGTCGCTCGGGCACCGATATCCATTCCGCCGTCGCCGATTTTGGCCTGATCTTCCCGACGGGTGACCCGCGAGTTGGCGGTCCAGACGGCGCCCGGATCGGGGTTCACGATCCGGGGGTAGTTTTCCGGTTCGAGCCAGCCGTCCCAGGTGCGTGTTCCATCGGCCCACGAGCTTGGGAGTCTTCCGTCGAAGCCGACGCGCCGCGGGATTCGACCCATGACCGTCCATCCGATGCTTCCATTCTCATCGACGCAGACGAAGTTTTGCGGAGGAATACCGCTTCGGTTGGCCACGGCCTGTGCTTCCTCGACGGTCTCGACGGTCTCGAGCCCCAAAAGGCCGAAGTTGACGCCATCGATTTCGTGGGCGATCCAACGAAGGGCTCGAGACCGGCCGTGATGGTCCTGATCGATGATGGGCCCCCAAAGGGTAGAGACAATCTCGAACGTCTGGGGCTCGGCGTCTCGAACGGCGATCGTCTCCGTATGCCTCTCGAGCTTTCGATATCCCTCCGGCGTCAGGTAGCTTTCGGGATCACTGGGATCCGTCTCGAGGATCACGAGGTCCACCCAATCCCCCTGGGTGTTTGTGAATCCCCAGGCGACGTGCGTGTTGCTCCCGACCACGACGGCGGGTGAGCCGGGAAGTGTCACGCCCACGACCCGGCGGGACGAACCGGACTCGTCTTTCCAATCGAGCGCAGCACGATACCAAGTATTAGGCACCCCAATACCGAGGTGCATATCATTGGCGAGTATGGCTCCGCCGTGCCGGGTTCGGGAGCCGGCGACCGCCCAGTTGTTGCTGCCAATATAAAAAGCTCCGGCAGACTCGCCATTTCTGAGAGCCGCCGATTGGGGGATTGCTTTATAGAATTGTGCCGCAACATTTACGTCGTTCGCGTGAATGTTGCGGCCTCCACCCGCTGACGGCTGACAGCTGATAGCTGACGGCGCGCGGCGGAGCCGCTTTGGTTGCGGCTCCGCCGCGCTATGACGAAGGTCGACGATCTCCGGGCCGGGGACGGGGCCGGTTCCGTAGACTTCACCGACCACCGGTGCGTCCCATTCGGTTCCATCGGGGCAGATAAATCGAGACAGCTCCTCGGGCAACAATTCGTAAACGAGGTCATAGGCCGCCTCCCGGCGCCCCCGTTCATCGTTGAGCACCATGAACATGGCGTGGATGGCGAGGACGGAATCTTCGGCGCTCCACGGCTCGGGCTCGAGCCCGAGCAATAGATACTCGAAAGGCTTTTCGCTGAGGTTTTCGAGTCCGTCGTTGACGCCTTCCACGTAGGCGTCCAGAATGGCGCGCTCCCCAGTCGGTGTCTGCGCGACGATGCGTTCGGACAACGGGCGCAAACGATGGATGCGATTCCGGCGGTCCACCGGGACGACCGCTTCGCCGATGAGCTCGGCGAGCTCCCCAGCCGCTTGACGTCTCATGAGATCCATTTGGAAGAAGCGCTCTTGTCCGTGAAGGAATCCCAAGGCCTTGGCGACATCGAGACGGTTCTCGCCGTGGATCGAGGGCACGCCTAGATCGTCTCTCTCGACGGTTACCGGTTCCGAGAGCCCTTCCACTCGCACTTCTCCCTCGAGAACCGGCAGGCTCTCATGGATCTGGAGGTAGACCCAGGCGAGAGCCATCATTCCGGCAAAAAGAACCAACGCGACAACGATTCCACATAATTTAACGACGCGGGCCATTTTCAACTCCTGCTATTTTTGAGCTCGCTCCAGTGCTTCGGTTGCGGCACGGCTGAGGACGTTTCGTGGGGACTTCATCTTCTGTGCGTTTTCCAGATAGTCGATGGTGCTCTTGTCTCCCGTTTTGCCGATGGACCGTAAAGCCTCGGCCTGGGCGAGGTAACTGTCGTCGGCTTCGAAACGAGCTTTGAAAAACGACACGAGGTCCGCTTGACTTGTGTCGCCCAGTGCCGCAAGAGCGGCGACTCTAACTTTGGAGCTTACGTCTTCACTCTTTTCTTTCAAGAAACCGATTTGTCCTCGACCATCGATCTTGCCGATGGTCTCGACGGCCGCCTGTCGCACGCTCCAGAACGAATCCGATCGACCCGCTTCGACGAGAGCCGGAATCGTCCGTGGGTCCTCGCCGTGCCCGAGGAGCTCCGCCGCCGCCCAGGCGCGGCCGATGACGTCGTCGCTTCCGAGCTGGTAGATGAGCTCGTCGGTCCACTTCGTAAAGGTCCACTCCTTTAATAAGTAGTTGCCTTCATCGAATCGAACCAGAAGGGGCTTCTCCTCGACGTCGAGCTCCAAGACCTCTTCTTTTTGCTCGATCCAGAACCGTTTTGACGTCTTTCCCGTTGCCGTGTGAGCTCCTATGACAACCGGCGTCCGATAAACGGGTATCTCTCCGGTGGTGTCCTGCGTTTGGCGGACACGAAGGCTGAGCTTCTTAGATCCGCTATTCCAATCGTAGGAGACATCGAAAACGGGGTGCCCGGGCCGGAAGATCCACTGCTCGATGAACCAATCCATGTTTTGACCCGTCGCCTCTTTGATGGATTTCATGAAGTCATGAGTACCCACCGGTTGAAACGCGTGCTTGTGGAGGTAGTGCGATAGGGTGCGGCGAAAGGCGTCGTCTCCCATGATCCATCGCAACATGTGAAGGATCGCTGCGCCCTTGGGGTAGGTGTGGGCGTCGAAGTTCTCGTTGGCGTAGTTCCACCTTCGAAAAACGATGGGACGCATGTAGCGTTGGTGCGCTTCACGGAGGTAGGAGTTTTTCTTACGAAGTAGATTGACGGCGCCTTCTTCTTCGCCGAGATCGTGTTTACTCCACAGGTAGTCACTATAAGTGGCAAAGCTCTCGCTGACCCAGGTCTCGGCCCAAGCCCGGTAGGAGATCAAGTCCCCCCACCACTGGTGCGCCGCTTCGTGGGCCACCAAGCTGTGGCTCGGAAAGTCCTGCTCCGCCCGCGCGTCGTGGATGGTGGACTGGCCGAGTATCGTGGCGCTCGTGCTCTCCGCGCCGCCGCCGAATCTTGCCACGGTGACCTGATCGTATTTGGCCCAAGGGTAGGTGTACCCAAACTCCTCATTGAAGAAGGCGATGATCTCAGGGGTCTTGTGAAAGGACCGCATCGCATCGGCTTCGTCCTTTTCGTAGACCCAGTAGTTGATGGGCAGATCGCCGAGGGAGTCTTCGATAACAACGTAGGGGCCTGCTGCGAGCATGTAGAGATAGGTCGGGTGGGGAAGGGCCTGCGACCAGTGCCACGTCTTGGTGCCCGGCTCGGGGCCGTCGGTGACACTCACCAGACGGCCGTTGGACAAAACCTTGTAGCTCTCGCGCACGGTGGCGATCACTTCGTGGGTGGCCCGGTCGTTGGGATGGTCGTAACAGGGAAACCAGTGCCTCGCGCCCTCCGGCCAGGACATGGTGTTGATATGGGGAGGGTTGTCCGGAGTTTGCTCCTTGAAATCGAGCCCAAGGTCGTAGCTCGACGACAACCCGTACTCCGCTCCATCCACGTCCAAGTTGGCGGCATGATAGGTCACGGTAAAAGAGACCCTCTGGCCGTAGTCGGCCGGCTTGGCGAGATGGACGGTGAGCTTCCCGTTCTCGTGCTCGAACTCGAGCGGCCCGGCCGCCTCGACTTTGTCGACAACGAAGGACCGAGCGTCCAGTTCGCAACTCTTGAAATCGCTGGTGAGGGGCGACAAAACAATCGTTGTCTTGCCCCGGAGAGACTTCGTTTCTTCTTCTAAGCGAAGCTCGATCCGATAGTGTAGTACGTCATAGTCGTGGCTGCGCTCCGACCGCAGAGGCCGGGAATAAACGTCGATTCCCTGCGCCCCGGCGAAGCATGGAACGAAGGACGAGAACAAGAGAATTGTTGCCAAGTATTTGTTCTTCATAACGTTACTCGATGAGGGGAGGCCGCTTTTGGGAGGATCCCCTTTTTTGCAGCTCCCTGGTTTCAGGACACATTTTAAGGGCTTGGGCAAGAAAAGTTGAATTTAAGCGCCCGCGTGGCTAATGTCAGTTGGATGTTTTTCGCGGGAGGACCGAAGTCCTCGGAGCTCGTGTCGCGACTGTTTTGTAACTGGAGGCTTGGAAATGAATCGAATTCTACGGCTCGTGTTTGTAGCGCCGGCCGTTTTTTTGATGAGTGCGGGTGGGGCTTTGGCCCAGGAGGAAGAGGAGAAAAAACTGGGCTGGTCCAACGTCGCCGATCTCGGACTGGTGGTAACCGCCGGTAATTCGCCGAAATCGACCTTTACGTTCGACGACAATCTCAGCCACGCTTGGGAACGTTCGAATCTGTCCTTTCGTTTGGGCGCACTTCGAACCGAGGATGCAGACGATGCCTTTGCCGTGGGAACGGAAGACGATTTCGAGCTCGTTTATCCCGAGTTGAAGAGCGACAACCAAAGATACTATGTCAGTGGGCGCTTCGACAAAAAGATCCACGAGCGATTCTACTGGCTAACCGGAGCGGGTTGGCAGCGAGATACGGATGCAGGTATCGAGAATCGCGTTAACGCCTATGTGGGCGCTGGTAACAGGTGGAAAGACACGAACAGTCTAAAGTTCACGACCGACTACACCGCGGCTTTCAGCTCTCGTGAGGATCAAATCGAAGATCCTTTGAGGGACAAAAGGTTTCCAAGCTTACGCCTGGCTTATGACCTCATGACGAAGATCAGCGAGAGCTCTCAATTCGACAGCGATCTGATCTTTTTTTCCAATCTGACGACGGCAAAAGATTGGAATTTCAACAACACCAATGCAGTCACCGCCGGCTTGACTGACATGCTGGCACTCCGGGCCGGCGTCCAGTTTATCTACTACCATCTTCCCGCCCTCGAGGAGTTCGATCTCTTTGACATCGATCCCTCCCAAGGCGATGCGAACGAGGTGGGAACCGCAATTGCCAGAAAAAAGAATCTGGACACGATTGTGAAGATCACCTTGGTCATCTCGTTCTGATGGGAAGCAAGCCCGCAAAACGTAGCACGTCCGACGTGGTGTCGTAACTCCGTCTTGCGGTGTTCTTTTACGAGAGCTGAAATCGTTCGTTCATCATCGTGGCCACAGCCACCCGAACACCCCGGCCGTCAGTAGTGCGTAGACCAGCCCATCGATAACGTTTTTAACCGTCACGCTCCAGGACTGGCCCTTCCAGATCGAATCGACCACGTTGCCTACGCCATAGCTGAGAAAAGCGGCCGTTCCCACGACCCGAAAAACCGTCAAGTAATGAGTTCCCGTTTCCAGGGTTCGTCCAGCTAGATAGGCGGCGAGGAACCCGACCGCCAAGCAATAGACGAACCAAAACGCCAAGTGTTTCGGCATCATGGGAGGTCCGTTCGGGAGGAACGTGACCAAACCCACCGGCCCCTTGTTGTATTTCTCGATCATTTCCGGCGTGCCCATTTCCTTGGTCGTCGCGGCGTGCGGAAAGGCATAAGTGCCGGGACTCACTCCTTCCTTCCGAATGGCCTCGAGCACGGCGTCCTCATTGGGTAACTTCTTGTAATCGCTACGGTGATAGCCCAAAACCATGTGGATGATCGAGCTGGCGATGAAGACGAAGACCGCGGACAGCAAAATGGGAAGCCATAACTGTGGTAAATAAACCATCCCTACCTCCTTGATAGTGATGTGAAAAGAAAGGGGGTTCTGAAGGGGATCGAATCAGGTTCGTCTCGCCCCCGAGCTTGCCACGGGATTCTATCCGCTGGCCGAATCACCTGGCAACTGTAAAAAAAATCACCCTACCTTGACGATGCGCCTCAAAGATACTCTTTCGGCTCCAATATCCACGACGGCGTAAGTCCCGAAACGCCTGCCGTCATGCCGCAGCTTGGTGTTCGCTCTTTCAGTGGCTTCTGGGCGGCCGATGGAGCCGGTGTCTATCAATAGCGTTCCGATTTTCGGGACTGCCTTCTCGAAAGAGTCCGCTTCGCGAAAGTCGAAAGATTCGCAACTGACCCCGTTGTCACCACTGATGGTGATGAATTTCGGCCGATGGCTGTGACCCGCGAAAACGAGCCGGGGTGAGCCCAGCGTCTTGACGAACGCATGGGCATTGTCCTGGTTAATCCAATCCCAGCCGCGGTCGCGGATGGAATGAGTGATGATCGCCATGACCTCACCGTCATCTCGAGCCAAGCGAATTGATTCAGGAAGGTTCTTGATCCACGCATGGGCCTCTCGGCTGAGCTTCGACTCGTTTCCTTCCGTGACGATGGCGAGCCGCCCACTGGGTCTCACCCAGTCTTCGTGGTTCCCCTCGACCGTTGGCGTGCCGCGCCCTTCGAAGAACCGGCATAGCCTGGAGCTCGCGGGGCCGTCGGCATATCCCACGACATCGCCGACGCAACAGATGAACGTATCCGCCCGTTCTTCGATTTCATAAACTTTCTCGACCCCGGCAAGGTCCCCGTGAGGATCACCTAAGATCACTAGTCGATTGATGTCGGAGGAAAGATTCAAAGATTTCATCTCGGCACTGCGTGGCTCGATACAACTATAAGCAAAAACTGTCAGAGAGCACATAGTTCCCATCCAGCAGCTCCAGCAGCCGAGCTGGTTTTGAAAGGAGGGGGCACTTTTCCACGGAAAGGCCGAGTTCATTGGATAGTAACCACTGCACTTCCGTTGTTCTGATCGTCGGACTGTTGTTGGTCGGTAGCGCTTATGCAGAGGAGCCTAAAAAGGAAGTCAACGCACCCACCGATGAAGTTAGCCCTGAAGCGACAATAAATAAGCGAATCAGCTTTGGCAGACGCAACAAACGCCATGATAGTGGCCGCTATTCTTGGGAAGAGGAGCTGTGATTCACTCATAAATGAAGCCGTTCTAATGTGTCTTTACGCAATGGCTTTGTCGGCTCGTGTTCGCTTCAGGGCGAACCCTAATCCGAGCTCACGAAATCTACGCAAATTACTGGAAAAACAGGGACAGGTCCGTTTTTGGTGGACCGTTGTCTTTGCCAAAAAGGGACCTGTCCCCGTTTTTCCTGCAATTTACCCTGAGTTTATTGTCGGATTAGTCCCTTTCCCATTCTGAGTTCTTGAGTTCTGAGTTCTTGAGTTCTTTCTTGTCAGGCACAGCCTGGCCTACCTATTTATCCCTAGAGTGACTTCAAAGCCGGAGCCGCCGCCGTCTCGAGGTAGACAACGGGCGTCGCCGCCGTGGCGTTTGGCAATTTGTCGAACGAGTGAGAGACCCAGTCCCACACCTTTGTTTCCTGATTTCCTGACTCCGGCGGGACGATAAAAGGGCTCGAAAATCCTTTGTCTTTCTTCTTCCGGAACACCGGGTCCGCGATTGTAGATGCGGAGGACCGCGCCGTCGCCGAGTGGAGTCACCGAAGCTTCGACCACCGAGTCTCCCGCGTATCGCTCGGCGTTTACGAGGAGGTTCCTTATGAGACGGCCGAGGAGGCGGCGATCACCTTGAATGACGACCGGTTCTCCATGGACACTCACCCGGAAACGGGCTGCTTCCTCGGCGAGAAGGGCGAGCAAGTCTACTTCCTCGGTCCGGTCGGGTGCGTCCACGGTGTCGAGCCGGCTGGCGAGAAGAAGCTCGCCAATCAACTCATCGAGCTCGGCAATGTCTTTGTTGGCTCGCTCTCGAAGCTTCGGCCGCTCGTCCCCGGCGAGAAGCTCCATCGCCACGCTCAGCCGTGCCAGCGGGGTACGCAGTTCATGAGAAGCGGCGGCTAGCGTAGACTTTTGAGCCTCGACGAGACGCTCGATGCGATCGGCGGCGCGGTTGAAGCTTTTGGCCAGACCGGCGACCTCATCCACGCCTTCGACTTCGACGCGTGTCGAAAGATTGCCGGCGCCGAGTTGTTCCACTCGAGCTTGCAGACGCTCGAGCCTACGCGTCAACCCTCTTACGACCGGAAAGGCGCCGATGGCAATCGCGAGCGCCAGAGTCCCTACAACTAAGAGGGTCCCCACGCCGTGGGAAAGTCGGTCGTGCACGTAGCGGGCAATCAGCCAGCGTCCATCGGGTAGTCGGAAGGCGGCAACGGGACCTCGTCCGTAGGCTCGCAGCCATCCGCTTTTTTCCCTACCGGGCGGAGGTGCGGCCAGGGTCTCGCCGACCGATGCGAGTAAGGCGCCGTTCGTTCCTCGGATATTGATGTCGGCGGGCAGGTGCTTTCCAAATCGATCGATTGCTTCTTGAAGCTCCGACACCGGCCGGTCGGGGCCCGGCAGAATCTCACCCATCATGCTGCCTAAGCCATCGAAAAGGGTGACGTTCTGCAAGGTCGGTGCCACGAGCACGAGGCCGACGCCGGCGAGAACGCCGAAGAGCACCAAGATCCCGACGAAGGACAAGTAAATTTGGAGGTAGAGTCGTCGCATTTTACTAACTCCTTGTCGGCATCACTCGTCTTGACTCTGTGCGAACACATAGCCGGCTCCGCGGATCGTGAGGATGCGGCGCGGGTGCTTCGGGTCGTCTTCGATGGCGGATCGGATTCGCGAGATATGAACGTCGATGCTTCTATCGAAAGCTTCGAGTGGCTCTCCCTTGACGGAGTCCATCAATCGCTCCCTGGACATTACTCGACCGGCCTTGTTTGCGAGTGCCGCCAACAAGTCGAACTGGTAGCTCGTCAAGGACCGTTCCCGTCCCTCGACTCGGACGATCCGGGCCTCGCGGTCGATCTCGAGGTTGCCGAATCGAAGTGTTCTTGCTCCCGGAGCGGCGCCACGGCGCCTCAAGATAGCTTTGAGACGAGCGAGGAGCTCCCGCGGGTTGAAGGGCTTGGGGAGGTAGTCGTCGGCGCCGAGCTCGAGGCCAACGATGCGATCCGTTTCGTCGCCGCGGGCCGTCAACATCAGGATCGGCAAATCCGATTCCGCGCGCACTTTGCGGCAGACCTCGAATCCGTCGAGGTCGGGAAGCATGACGTCGAGGATGAGCACATCGAACTCATTCCGTCGTATCAGTTCCAGGCCGGACATGGCTTCCCCCCTCGACGTCACCTGGTATCCGGCTTCTCCGAGGTATTCCGCAACCATATCAGCAAGGGCTTCATCGTCTTCGATCATCAAGACGCGCTCGGGCATATGAGGGATCTCCTGTAGGGGGACGAACCCGAACGGCCCGTCCCCCATCGTATCCTTCCATATCGACGTTGCTTTCAACAAGTTGGACAGGGCTCACTCATGAAAGCGCTTTACCAACTCGATGAGCTCGGTCCGCTGCTCCGGGGTCAACACCTCGGCGGCGTCGGTGAAAGACGCGACCAAGCGAGACGAGACCTCGTCGGCGAGCTCCAAACCGGACTTGCGGATGGCTTCGATGGCGTCCCGGTCGAGGTTCGGCTTCGAGAGCTCGGCGATCATGGCCTCGCGGTGATCGCGATGTTCGGCTACCACCGGCACCAGGTCGTCGATGGAGTTACCGAAGATCGTCTTGACTTGTCGGCGTTGTTCCTCGGTCGCGTTGACCCGACTGAGAATCCAATCGACGGCGAAGTCGGATTTCTCTCGCATCATTTCGGGGCTGGGAGGACCACCGTGACGCCCGTAGTGTCCGTGACCCCGCAGGAACTGTCCGGCCGCCTGGGCCTGGGGACTCGTCAAGAGGAGACCTCCTGCAAGGAGCGCACCGGCGATACCACCTAGGACCCATCCGGCCCAGAAACCGTGACGAGACTTCCTGCGCTGTTTTTTGTCTTCGTGTTGGACTTTCTTCTCTTCCATTTTTCTTGTACTCCTTTCTGATCCGGGAGCGTTTCGACGACTCCCTCTACCCTTCAGTTTAGGAGCGGAGCGTTTCTGTAATTTGTGCGGATTGTAAAGTTGTGTAAAGCAAAGGGATTTCCATCGATGGGCGTGTCGTGATATTCACTGGCGAACGTTCGTCGTGGTTCCAAGGGTCCGGCCAAAAATAGGTTCCCTTTTTCGGGCGGAGAGTTGACCCTACGATTCGCGTTCCGGTAGTCCCGAACGAGTCTTCGAGGCGGGGCGCCCGGCTGGCAAGGCGCGGGGAGTGAAGAATATCTAGATATTTGAGCTTCGAGCAACGCAGCCAGGAGGGATGGATCGGCGGCCCAAAATGGGAAGTTATTCTTGGTTGGGCCCTTAGGAGTGTGTGAATGGCGAAATGCAGTTTCAGCTTCGAATTTCCAATTAGCGCTGAAGATCTGGTTCGGAGAGTGGACGAAGCGATCGAAAAAGCCGGCGGTGAGTTCAGTGGTGACAGCTCGGAAGGTGCCTACTATATACCGACTCCAATTGGACCCATCATGGGAACCTACACCGTGACGGGACAAACCATCCAAATCGAGGTCACACAGAAACCCGTCATACTGACCTGTAACATGATCGGGGGCAAATTGAAGGATATCGTCCGTCGTGCCCACAGCCAGCCGGCCGACTAGTTTCTAGAGGAGTCAAATAAAGGGGGATGCATGAAACGATTATTGGCGGCACTCGTACTCTTGGGAGTCAGCACCTTGGCGCGCGCCCAAAGCGGCCCCAAGGTCTTCATTTCCGTGGACATGGAAGGCATTACCGGTGTGACCCACTGGGAAGACGTCAGTCGGTCGGGAAAAGACTACGATCTCTTTCGAAAGATTATGACCCAGGAGGCCAGCGCAGCGGTCGAAGGTGCGCTGGCAGCCGGAGCGACGGAGGTCTGGGTACGAGACTCTCACGGCTCGGCTCGCAATATCCTTCCCGAGCTTTTGAACAAGGAAGCGAAGCTCCTTCGCAATTGGTCCGGCGGACCTCAAAGCATGGTGGAGGGCATTGACGAGACCTTCGATGCAGTCGTCTTCATCGGCTACCACGCCAAAGCGGGAACGGCCGATGCTTTGCTCGAACATACGATGACCGGCGGAATCACGGACGTTTCGGTCAACGGCGTGTCCCTTCCGGAGGCCGGAATAAATGCCCTCATGGCCGGTTTTCACGATGTGCCCGTCGTCTTCGTGGCGGGTGATGACGCCATCTGCAAGCAGGTGAAATCGTTATTCGGAAACGTCGAGACGGTTGCCGTCAAGAAGGGAATCGGAGGCGCAGCGCTCAACCTCCATCCCGAAATCTCGCAAGAAAAGATACGCGCCGGAGTCGAAAAGGCGCTTCGGAACGTTGAACAGTACAAACCTTACAAACTGAGCCCTCCCTACAAGCTGGTCGTGAAGCTGAAGAACGAGGAGGATGTCTATCAAGCGGCGCTTTACCCCGGTGCAAAGAGAACGGGCGACTGGGAAGTGACGTACGAGAGCGACGACCTGATGGACGTCATGAACGCGTTCCGCGGTATGGGTAGGTAAAAAGAATACAGAATGAAGAATACAGAATACAGAAGGAAAATGGAGGCAGCTTCGCTGTCGTCATTCGGAATCATACTTTTGATGTCGATGTGACCGCCTCTAAAAACGCTTGGCGAGTCCCGCCGTCATGAAGAGCACCGCCTCGACCCTTCTGCATCCTGTCTTCGGGAAGCTGAGAAATAATCAGCGGTGGCAGGCAATACCGAGCGATAGCCAATCCGGATGACGGCGGCGACTAGCCTCGTCGAAAGCGGAAGCCGTTCTCAGGTCCCCTTCTGAATTCTACCTTCTGTATTCTGTATTCTCTCGCCAAGGGCTCTAGTATTGAATTGCCGAGCCCTTGGCTCTACCTGACCCAGATATCAATGCCCGTTTTTTTCAACAGCTGGGACTCTTCCTCGAGGTCGGCCTGGGTGAGAGCGTGATCGTCGAGCCACTTCTGAGGAAAGTAGATCTCGAGCCGGTCCCCGTCGGCGTGGAGCTTGAACGGTGGAAGGGGTTGGGGGCTGCGGTTTCGGTTGAGCAGGACGGCGAGTCTCAGCAGAATGCACAAGCGAAGCGCCTGCGTGCCGGAAACCTTTCGAAGATTCTCGAAGGGCGAACGATCGAGCTTGCGGCGGTGGTACCGGACCAGAGCGGCAATGAGCTGTTGGTCGTTTCGAGAGAATCCCGGCATCTCGGAGTTGGCGATCAGATACTCGCCGTGCCGGTGATACCCGCTGTAGGAGATCATCAGACCGATCTCATGAAGTCTCGCGGCCCACATGAGTAGCCGGCCTAGCTCGCGTTCTTCGAGGTCCCAGTTTCCGGCGACCTGCTTCAGGCATTGGACCGACGTTTGCTCCACCCTTTCCGCATGCGCTCGGTCGATATGGTAGTGACCGATGAACTCGCCCACGGTTCGGTCTCGAATATCCTCGTCTCGGCTACGTCCGACCAAGTCGTAGAGAACGCCTTCACGAAGGGCCCCTGTGGCGGGATGCATGCGCTTGATCTCGAAGCTGTCGAAGACGGCGCGCAGGATGGCCAAGCCACCGGGAAGAACCGGGGCACGGGCCTTTTCGAGGCCGGGAAGGGCGAGGGCGTCCACATGGCCCGCTTGTATAACCGCCTTCTGAAGCTTCTTCAGGCCTTTCGGTGTAATTCCGTCCTTGCTCCACCCGTTTTGTTGCAGGATTCGGTCGATGGCGAGGATGGTGCCGGAAGACCCCACTGCCAATTCCCATCCCTCAGCCCGAAACTTGCGTTGGACGGTCTCGAGCTCCACTCGGGCGGCTGTTTCCGCCCGTCGCATGAGATCGGATTCAATAGCTCCGTCGGGGAAAAACTCGCGAGAGTAGGAAACGCAACCCATATATAGACTGGCGACCCGCTTGGGCTCGAATCCCTCGCCGATGATGCATTCCGTGCTGCCTCCTCCGATGTCCACCGCCAAGCGCCGTTCGGCTCCTTGCGAGAGGCTGTGAGCCACACCGAGGTAAATGAGACGCGCTTCCTCTTGGCCGGAGATAATCTCGATGGGGTGTCCCAAGGCGTCCAAAGCGCGATCCAAAAAGACACGGGTGTTACGAGCTCGGCGAAGCGTGTTCGTGCCCACGGCTCTCACACGACTTCGGGGAATATCTCGGACCCGCTCACCAAACCTTTCCAGGGTGGCGATGGCTCGGTTTTGAGCTTCCTCGGTGAGATTCTTGTTCTCGTCCAGACCGGCGGCAAGTTGGACCTGTTCGCGCAAGCGATCCAGAATATCGAGCTTTTGCTCGGTGAGGCGCGCAATCTTCATATGAAAGCTGTTCGAGCCGAGATCGATGCTGGCGAAATGATTCTCTAGTGGGTCTGTTATGGCGATATCCGAAGGAGAAATGGGAAGCGTGTCCGGATCTTTGCTCGGTTGGCTGAGATTCTTTTTTTCCTCCATCGTCTGAGTCGACTCTCTTCCGGTAATATTGGATCGAACATGGCTACTTACGCAATCGGCGACATCCAAGGGTGTTTCAAAACCTTGACACGTTTGCTCGAGACGATCCGTTTCGACGCCAAGCGGGATCGGTTGTGGTTGGTCGGCGATCTGGTGAATCGCGGGCCCGACTCACTTTCCGTTTTGCGCTGGGCCAAAGGTCTCGGCGATCGACTGACTGCGGTGCTCGGCAATCATGACTTCCACCTCTTGGCGCTCGCCGAAGGATTTCGTGTCGCCAAGCCGCGGGATACGGTGGGTCCGGTTCTCGATGCGCCGGACCGGGACGATCTGCTCGATTGGGTGAGCCGGCTCCCCCTGCTCCACCGTGAGGGGGATCTCGTCATGGTACATGCCGGGCTGCTTCCGGCGTGGAGTGTCGGGCAAGCGGAAAGGCTCGGCAGGGAAGTGGAGGAAGCCCTTCGGTCTTCTCAGCGACGCGATTTACTGAGATGCCTATACGAGGACGACTCGCCGTTGGTTTGGACGGAGGAGCTTGCCGGAACCCGCCGGCTTCGCGTCATCGCCAACGCCATGGCTACGCTTCGCGTCTGTACCGAAGAGGGTCAACCGGGTGATGATTTCAGCGGGCCCCCGGAGCTTGCCCCGCCGGGATCTATCCCGTGGTTCGAGATGCCGGACCGCGCGAGTCGCGACGCAACTATTGTCTTCGGCCACTGGGCGGCCCTCGGCCACCGGATGGAGCCAGGAATCATCGCCCTAGATAGCGGTTGCGTATGGGGCGGGCCGCTCACCGCGGTTCGCTTGGAAGACCGCGCGGTATTCCAAGTTCCGAACGTCGATTAAGCTAATCATTTTTACCGAGGCAAATTACTGGAAAAATAGGGACAGGTCCGTTTTTGGTGGACCGTTCTCTTTGCCAAAAAGGGACCTGTCCCCGTTTTTCCTGCAATTTACCCTCGATCTTGACGCTTAACCTCGCTTTGCGTTTCCGCGTCTCTGCGTCTTTGCGTTGAGTCTTTTTCTTAGTCTTTTATTTGGCTGTTATCGGCGAAGGAGGCTCTCTCTTCGTTTTCGAGCCTCTGCCAACCGAGGTCAAAGCGACGTTCTCATACCTCGCGATTCCCGTCACCTCTCGCTTCACGAAGGGCGCGAGCCATTCGGGGAGCTCGCTGGGGGCTCCGGGAGGGATCCGGGTCTGCTCGGCCAGGACGAGGTCTCGGTCTTGGAAGGCGTGGACGAACCAAATCGAAGTTCCGTCTGCGATCTCGTAAGTGCGTTTTCTGGTCCGTCGCTTCTCGGTGAGCGGCCAGAGCGTCGTGAAGTAATTCCGAGAAAGGGTCTCTACGACGGGACGGGATTCCGGCTCGGCTCGTGTGATCCGAGAATAGGTGAGCTTGCCTTCCGAACGCTCTCGTTTCAGGCTTTCACGAGCCGGCCTACCGGGGAGCCAACCTTCATCGATAAGAGTGCTTTTGACCTCTTTGACCCGGTCCGGAAGACGATTGAGAATGAATCGACGGCACTTTTCCAAATCTCCGTAGCCGGCGCTCAATTGCCTTCCCATTTCCTCGAGGCTGTGGAAAAGGGCCCGGCCCTCCTCTCCGAGATAAAGTCGGTTGGCTTTGTCGAAGAGCGCGGCACCTCGCTCTTTGGAGAGGCGAAGCAGCTCCAACAGACCGTAACGTTCTTCCCAGTCGACATCGCTGGGGATCTCGGTCTCGCGCTCGAGCGTCTCCTGGAGTCGGAGGGCTCTTTCGACGGCCGAAGATTTGAGCGAGGAAGAAAGCTCCTCGTCCATGACCTTGGCGTCGTGGAGCTCGCCGAGCACATCCTGGAGACCTTTCATCGCCTTGACGAGGGACTTCGTTCCCGGAACCTCTTTTCGGAGAGGCTCGAGAAGGTAACGCAGGCGTTTGCCGCTGATCCGAGCCTGATGGATCTTCTCGTCATCGTTCACGCTCTGAATCTCGGCGAGCTTCTTTTCGAGCGTATTCGCATGTTGGACGAGCAACCCGCCGGTCACCGAAACAAAGGTGGGGCGATCTTCCGGTTTTTCCGGATCGATTCGAAAGGCGCAGATCGTCAACCTTTCTTTGAAGTCCTTACGAAGCCTGTGAAACTGCTCGAGAAGCTTTTCGATAGAGGGCGCCTGTGAGCTCGACTGTCGGGCGGCCAGGTTTTCTTTGAGCCACCGAGCTCCGATCTGTTGCTGGGGAGTGAGTTTTTCAATCTGGGGTGTGAGCCACTCGAGCCCTACTTCCGTGTCCCTGGCCTGATTGGTGGATGATGCCAGCTCCTTCAGACGCCGGCGAAGCTTTTTCGAAACGCTTCCCGCAAGGTAAGGTCGATAAGCTCTGAGACAACTCCTCATGCGGCGGAGGCCGACCCGAAAATCATGTAACGCCTCGGGATCCTTGCCCTCTTTCATCCTCTCTGAGCCGTCGGCGGCCTCTTCCAATAATGAAAGGGCGAGCAGTCGCGCGGTTTCTTCCGGCGGACGCCTCAGCATATCTCGGGAAAGCTCGGACAAGATTCGAATCCCTCCTGTTCGTCAGGCCTCTGGGAGGCCGCAATTTTAGCATTCACCGGACGTTTTGGTGTAATCTACGCCTAGAAATCGGCATTCCTTGCCGGATGTGAATTTCGCTCCAGTCGATGCCGACCGCGAGGTGATTTGTAAAGGGCGCGAGATTCGTCAAGAAAGCGCCCATAACCTGAAAGGGAGGGTGTCGCCATGCCAGTCCAGAAACTCAAAGATTTCTTGGATTCCAACGGGGTCAAGTATGTGAGTGTCTCCCATTCGATGGCCTATACGGCTCAGGAGATAGCGGCTGCGTCCCATATTCCTGGGAAGGAGATCGCTAAAACCGTCATGGTCAAGCTGGATGGAAAGATAGCCATGGCGGTCCTGCCGGCTTCGTTCAAGATCGACTTCGGTCTGCTCAAAAAGGTGTCCGGCGCGAGCGACGCGGAACTGGCCGGTGAAGGAGAGTTCAAGGACATGTTTCCGGGCTGCGAAATCGGAGCCATGCCGCCGTTTGGAAATCTCTACGACATGGACACCTACGTGGCGGAGAGCCTGGCCGAAGATGAGGAGATCGCCTTCAACGCCGGGAATCACACGGAGCTCATCAAGCTGGCGTACAGCGACTTCGAAAGACTAGCGCAGCCTAAAAAGCTCAAATTCTCCGAGCACGTGTAGGCCAGTCGAAAACAGGCAGTCGCGAGATCACGTACTCGTTGTCCGGCTCCAACTTCACCGAAAGCCGGCTACCATTTTCGGGGACCGTACTCACCACCCGTGGAGGCTTCGTGTCTTTTTCTGCTCTCCCCGGAAACGATGGCCTCCAACCGCCCGGCCCACGCGTCCAGCGCTCGTCGTTTCTCGGGATCGTAAGAGTGTCGGTCGTAAACCGCCGTCACCCCTCTTTCGGCATGGTTCAGAACCCGGGCAACGACCAATCGAGGAATTCCCATCGAAGTCATGAATGAGGCGGCGGTACGCCTGAGGTCATGCCCTCGGAACTCGATGCCGGATTTTTTACGAATGCGCTGGGCGAATTTGTGGGTATCCTTCATGAACGAGTTACCTCTTGGGCTCGGAAAAACCCATGGGGATTCGTCCGCTTGCTCATGAAGGTCTTTCAAAAGAGCCAATACCGGCGGAGACAGAGGCACTCGGTGAGGGAGTCCGTTCTTGCTTCGCTCGGCGGGTATGGTCCACCAAGCGGTATCCAAATCAATTTCCCGCCATCGCATGCTGACGACTTCGCCGCCCCTTTGAGCCGTGAGCAAACGAAGCTTGAACGTTGCCGCCGTGCGGCAAGATTCCGCACTCAAGCTCGCCCAGAGCTTGCGGATATCCCCCTCGGAAAGAACATGGTGTCGTTGTCGCACCTTGGCCGGGCGCGGCAAGCCGTGGCACGGATTCCTTTCGACCAGGTCCTGCGAGAGGGCCCAGTTGAAAAGTTTCCGGACGATCGTATGGACCGTGTTCGCCTGGCTGGGCGCTGGGCGCCTTACAATCCTATCGAGAAGCTTACGGATATCGGCGCGGGTGACGTCCTCGGCCAGCATCCTCCCTAACGGTGGATTCAGCTCTTTTAGGATAACGCGTCGATCCTGCTTCCAGCTTTTCTTGTTCGGCTTTGCATGCCGTTCCAGATACTCGTCAGCAAGCTCCGCGAAGGTATCCGCCCGGCGTGTTTCCGCCTTTTTTAGAGCCGGGTCGCCCCCTTGCGCCACCTCGAGTAGAGCGTCTCGAGCCAGGACTCGCGCTTGGGCCAGTGAAAAGGTCGGGAATCGCCCAAGCGTATAACGCCGCAGCCGTCTACCTCTCCGGTAGAACAGACAAAAGCTCTTGTGTCCCGAGGGACTGACCCGTACGCCGAAACCCGGCAAGCTTTGGTCAAAGTACTCCGTGCGCTTCCCGTCAATCGGCTGCAGAGCTCTAACGCTCTGCCCCGTAAGTTTTCGAGTCGGCATGGTTGCCTCCGTTCAAAAAGAACCTCGCAATACCTATGACGACATTTTCCCGGTCAGTCCTCCCTGCATCTCGGTGGTATTTGTAGTGGACAAGGGCGGCCGCCATCGGCACAGGAGATGACAGCTATCGGGGTTCTACGCTCTCGAGGGACCTTGGAGAGCCTTCAATAGAGAACTTATTGCCGGACCGAGGGGGTGCCTCGAACGCAGGCCTTCGAAGCGCTGCAAAGTCGCTGTCGGTCGTGGCCCAGTCACACTCGTGCTCCATGGCCAGAGGAGCGCCGAAGGTGAAAATGCGGACCAACTGGCGGGAGGCGGCGAATCTTCTTCGACTCTCTTTGCTTCGGGTTATTGATTCTTCACATTGCTAATCCCGCTCCAGGACCATAGAGGACCATGGTCCCACCCGCACCGAGGACTTAAAATCCCCTGTTCTTAGGACACGCGGATTCCAGCCTTCGCTCGAATGACCTAAACGCCGGTTACGGCTGGCAGTCGAGACCCAACTCGGTACCAGCTTTTTCCTCGATTTCCACCGGCTTTGCACACACGACGGTTCGTCCTACGATCGACTCTTGCGAACTCTGAAGCGATGACGCTTCGCAGGCTTCGGAGTAATATGCAGAGTTCATAGAGCTGCTCACTCTTCTGAAAGAATCTGAGCGGAAGACACGTAGCACGTGAAGGTTACGTCTACAGGATTTTTTCCAAATCCAGAAGGGCTTGCCAGATTCTGTTTAAGTCGAAGCGTTCCCTGTCTAACGTACGGATGACCGGTCGGAGCTTTGTGCTGATTTGGGCGTCCAAAGCGTCATGACGTTCCGGGGTTAGTTGCACTGGCCCCGTACCCGGGACGGAGATTTTGTGACGAACAAGAGAACAGAACTCCGGCTCCTGCATGTTGACTCCCACCTGCTCCCGTGCGTAGTCCAAGTCGAAGAAGTCACGAATGGCAGCCTCGCGGCGCGTGAGCGCCGCTCGTACCTTCTCTGCCCAGACCTCCAAATGGGCCATGGCCATCACAGGAACGGGAGGCAATGCCCGTTTGCCAGTGATCGGATTCAGGAGCAACGTCGCCGCATCCTGCAGCGACGCGTTGCGTAGTGAAGGCTCTCGAAGCCCGAACTCGATCTTGATCTCAGCCGGTTTGCCATCGATGCGGGACTCGTACTCTAAGGTGGCCACGTACTGGGTTCGACACGTTCGCCCCGCGAAGCGCTTGCCGGACTGCGAAGTGAGGACATCGAGTCGTGATGGTGTCAACGATGTCCTTGACAGGTTCGATCAGAGCTCGACGCTGCGATCTCTTGGAATCGAGAGGTGCCGAGATCGCAAAATCCAGGTCTTCGCTCAGACGATAGAAGTTCGTGTAGACCTTGCTCAAACATGTTCCACCTTTGAAGACGACGTGTTCTGGGAGTCCCAATCCGAGGACCGCCAGAGTAACGGAGCAGAAAACATCTTTTTCAATCAAAGAGCTTGCGAATCCCGTCTCCCTTGCCGTCCGCGTCACGGCTTCGCGGAAAAGAGAGTGGTCGTCCAGCCACTCTGTTACCCCTACCAGGAATCTACTCATTGTTGATCACTCCCCATTCCCGATCGACGGGTCCTTTTGCGGGGCGCCCCGGCACAAGGCGAATCAGCGAAGCATTACTGCTCAAAGCACGCCGCAGACGGCGAACCGCTTTTTGCGAAATATTAAATCCCGACAGCATGAAGCCGATTCGGCGTATCGTGCCTTGGTTCCCGAAGCGTCGGGTGGTGTCAGCCAGATCGTCCGGCGAGGTCTCGCCTTCCGTGAGGGAACTACGGATCCAGTCCAAGGCCTCAGGAAGTGTGCCGAACCGTGCATAGTCGAAGACGGCGTCCAGCAGGGCCCGTGCTTTCGTGGGTACAATCAGTTTGGACCCATCCGGCGTCTGGACTGCTTCTGTGGCACCGAGACGCCGGTTGGGGACCTTGATGAAGCAGAACTCGGTTCCGGCGATGATTCGGTCGCCCGAGATCCGATTGTTATAAGCATAAATTCGCGCCGGCACCTGTTCCGTAAATCCGTATCGGTTGAAAACGGGCCAGCCGCAAAGCTGGTAGCGACCTTTCCCGGAGGCCGTCATGAGCTCCCTAAGAATTAGCGCGTCGCCTGGACTCCAAACTCCGTTCAGCGGCAGGTGTGGCGGCACGAGGTAGATCCCCCGCTTGAGACGCACGATTGTGCCGCCGCGGGCGAGTCGCGATAGTACTTTGCGCTCCTGTTCGGTTGTCAGTTCGAGGGTAGACCGGAGCTCGCCGATACGGACCACGGTCATTCCTCTGAACTGGGCATACGATAGGAGTCGTTGCTCCAGGTCGCCCAGCCGCCGCTTTGCCATCATGTTTACTTTTGTTCCTATTAATGACTTTTGGAGTCATTTATTAAAACAATCGTAAATCACGCTAAATGTGATCGCAAGTCCGTACCCAAGCCAGGAAAGACCAAGGACTTAAAATCCCGTTGACCACAAGCACGTGAGATTAAGAGTCAGGGGGCGTTAGGAGTCCAAAAACTGATCGTACCGTCTGCGGCATTCTTCTCCGTAGCGAGAAAGGGGGCCACTTTTCCGGCTCTCTCCCCCAAACGGAACATACGCTTGAGCGCGGCAAGCTCGCGATTGATGGAAGCGTTTGCCGCACCGTCCTTCTGTCGGGAATGGATGTAGTCGGAGATCCGCTCCGTTGTGATTTCGACGGCTCGGGACTCGGCAAAGAACATTCGTAACCCTTCTTCTTGAACTTTGGATAACGAGCCTGCTTATCGAAGAAACGCTGAAAGCAGTCCGGAGGTGAAGAAACGGCTGCTGAGAAGCGTACTTAGATATACATAGATACTATTGGGAATAATAAGATTTTTACGTTACTGCTACTAGCCCTTCCGGAAAGTGTCATACCCTGCTAGAACCGTCGGCTGGGAGTCTTGGGAGGCAATACAGGAGCTTCCGCGCTATAGACGCATTCACATGAAACGGTATCATCATCAAAGATCCCTAACTTCGGGATCGAGCGGACTGGGTACAGATCCCGCCTGTTCTATGGCTCCCCTATAGAATCAGGTACTTAACGATGAGCGACAATTAGAATTCCCGGTTCGTCCCGGTGTGCGCGCGGCTTAGCCGCATCACTGGGGAGGTGGGGGAGATGGAGTTTTCTTGACATAAAAGTACTTTTTGTACATAATGTATCTAAGATACGAATAATACTTTAAAACTTTAAGGAAGCCAGGTAAAAAACGATGGTTCGCCTAAGCGCAACGGATCTAAAGAAGGACTTGTCGGATGCTATCAACCGCGTGCAATACCAGGGGGAACGGATCATCCTGCACCGGCGGAACAAGGATGCTTGCGTGCTGGTGTCGCTTGAGGATCTCAGGCTGCTTCAAGCGATCGAGGACCGCATCGATGCCTTGGATGCTGAGGAAGCGTTGAAAGACCCACAGCGGTTCCCTATCGAGGAGGTTAAAGCTGCCCTTGGGCTTTGATGCACATTGTCCTACAAAATCGAATTCACCGCGGCCGCTCGAAAATCGCTTACGGAACTTCCCAAAAAACACCAACGACAGATCATCGCAAAGGCTGAATTGCTGACAGAAAACCCGAGGCCGCCGATTGCACAACAACTACAAGGCTACCCACACCTTTGGCGCATCCAATCCGGATCGTATCGAATTATCTACACCGTCGAAGAGGATGTCCTGGTTGTCGTAGTGGTAAAGGTCGGACACAGGAGAGAAATATACCGCCGTCTAGACCACCTGTAGTTTTCCCCCAACTTTTTTTCGGTGGGT
>CAVROO010000039.1:0-56687 GCA_963722765.1 uncultured Acidobacteriota bacterium | reverse complement strand
CTAACCAGTCAGAAACGAAGATTTTGTTTGCACTTTTCTGTGTTGAAGAAGCCCGTTCGTCTTGCGAGTTCGCCGAAAGGCGTACTCGCAAGACGCAACGCACCTTTTCGTGAGAAGCTGCATCGAATCTGGGGGAAAATCAGAGCGGTGTGGAGAGAACCGACACACGGGTGTCTCTAGGTCGGCAGCGAAACCGATGGGAAAGGGACTACTCAGGCTGTGGCGCGCAAGCCTAACGAATGACAAAGACCATCGAGGGCTTTGTCGACATTTCTCAGGTCAGCCTCGACCTGACTCGGGTTGGTGCTGCGGTTGGTGCTGCGGTTGGTGCGTTTGGAAACACAGATGGCAACAAGCGGACCAAGAAGGCGTGTTCGTGTCTTGACGAGCACAGCGGCGAGGCGCACTCCAAGTTGGGTGAGACGATAGCGGTTACGTTTTTTGACTCGCGTCACGAGACCATGAGCGCGAAGTTTACTCAGGTCATAGCGAAGCTGTCCGAGCCGATAATCGTCTTGTCTGATGCGATGGCGTTGGCAAACACGCTCGAGTAAATCGCGTGTTGTCCAGTCGTCGAGCAGACTTCCGGTATAGAGCAGGGTCTCCAGAAGGCGGAGTACGCGGTCGTCGTTCAGCTTGATGCCCGGCACACGACGTCGAGCCCGTTGAACGGGCTTGGCGAGTTTTGCCAGAGCTCCGGTGTCGACGGTGGAGTCGAGCAGCTCGGCTTGTTGTTGTAAGTAGCGGTCGGTTGTCGTCCGTAGTTTGTCTTGAAGGGCTGGGAGGTTTCCTAGGCGACGGCCGACATTAAGGTGTTTGGGGTCATTGAGGCAGGCTTCGGTGCGCAGCAGACGGTTGCCCTTTTCGTACTGTTTGACGAAGGATGTTTTGTAATAGGCGCGGAGTACGGGAAAGCCTTCATCACGCTGCTCGAGAACGGTTTCGAGCTTGCCGTTGTAGCGGCGGTTCACCTGTCGTCCAAAGATCTGACGGACTTGAGTTGCCCCACCGAGAGCGACACCAATCTCGGTCGCCCGCCGAAACAGAGCGCGCATCGGAGCGCGGCGTTTGAACAAGATGTTTTCAGAGAACTCGATTTGAGCTACAGACCACTGGTAGTGGAGTTGACAGGCTCGGCGCTGGGTCTTGGAGAAGCTGGGAGCAAGCCGGAAAGTCCAATGGTCGGCTCGGTCACGTAGTGTCTTAGCGTCGAGCTTTTTCGCCAGTTCCGACAACACGCCCGGCTCGTCACATCCGACAATGGCATTGTCGTCTTTTCGGAAGCGGATGGAGCGACGACGGAGCTGGTTGGCCAAGAACGAATGGCCATTGAAATAACAGTTGACGGAAAAAGGAAGGTAGGAGGCCACTCTCAAGCTCATGGGCCCCATGACGGGGTCGAGAATATAGAAGTAGTAGTGCAAGAAGTGTTTTCCGTGAACATTGCGAATCTGACGGTACTCCTCTCCGCTCGGTACGGGGTATCGGGGTTCGTAGGAAACAAAGGTTCGGCTTTTTTCCATGCTCTTCAAGATGACCACGACACCTTCTTCGCCGCCGAAGCGGCGATAATAGGGCGAGACGAAATCTTCCTTGCGAACCCCCTTGGGAGCCGAGAGGATGGGGATGCCGCGTTGAGCGGCATATCCATCCAACCACTTCCGATAGTGGTTGGTGCGGCTGGAAAGAACCTCAGGTGTGATGGGATAAATGCCGCAGACGTCACGGAAAAAGTAGACGATGTTTGCAGGACGCTGCAGTCGTTCATAGTATCCACGGAGCACGATGCGGTCCCAGACGCCATAGGTGAAATCGACAAATCCGCCAAAAAGTTGTAAAAATCGCTCCATGAGCCCGTCCTCCTTATCGGTGAGGGGTTGTTTTGCTGACTAATGCTTTACCGTAGAAGGGCGGGCTCATGCTAGTGCGAAGGACAACTCGCCGTCACGGAAGGGTAGCGTCGGACCATCTGAGGGTGATATACGACGCGGCTAAGCTGAAAGCGAAGCGGCGTCCGGTAGTCGACAGTGGCAACGTTACTCAAGGGAGCAAAGGCATTTGCGGAGCTCGGTAAGGTTGGTGCGAACCCAAGACTCTGTTGAGGACAACCCGGAGTCCGGAGCCCACCCGTCCGCCCATCGCCCATAGTTGCTCGGACCACGGAGCGGAGCCGGTGTCAAGGGCGGCAAAGCCGCCGAGCGAAGCGAGGGAACCCTTTACACCGGTGAGCACCGTGGTCTGCTGAAGGGGCGATGGCAGACGGTACCACAAGAAATGCGCTCCGGAAGCTTTCAGGTTTACCTGGCTAGGGTTAGCTAGCTAGCTAAGCTAGTTAGCTAGAACAGAAGTCCCGACCTAATGATTCACATAGTATCCCCGTCGGGTCCGAACATTCAGAGGGGCTGAGCTTTTGATACGGACTTCAATCGTTCTCCACAAACCATCCGATCCCTTGCTGGTCGGCGAGTAAGCCATTCGATATTGGCTGTGCACGTCCAACTGTATTTGATAAAAAACGTCGTTGAGCTCCTTGACGTCTTCCGGGTAAAAAGCTTTTCCCCCGCTCGCGTGAGCAAGCTCATCGAGGAAATCCCGATGGATCGCATACCCTTCCGGCGATGCGCCCAAGAAACCGATCGGGTAGATGCTCGTTTCTGATCCTTTTGCACCCTCAATGGCTTCATCCATCGACGCCTTGCTTCCAAGCTTGTCCGGTCGCGAGTCGGCGCCATCGCTGAAGACCAAAGAAGCCGTGCGACCTTCGATGCGCGACAGTCGCTCTAGGGATCCGAGAACGGCGTCATACAGTGCCGTGGCGCCGCCGGCTTTCATGGACCCAACCGCGTGCCTCAACGCTTTGACGTCATTCGTGAAAGGTGAAACAAACCGAAGGTCCTCATTGAAGAAAGCAATGGCGGCCCGATCCTCGTCCGACATTCTACGGAGAAAGTTGTTCGCTGCTTTCTTTACACCGTCGAGACTGTGGTGGATGCTCGATGAAGTATCGAGCAGCAGCACGACACTAACCGGGGTCACTTCGTTCGTGAAGAAGCTGAGTTTCTGAGGGACTCCGTCCTCGAGGACCTCGAAATCCTCCACCGACAATCCCGAATGAAATCGCCCTGAGAAGTCGGTCACGACGACGTTGAGGTAAACCGCATCGACGGACACACTGAACCGCGGGCGCTCTTGTTCACCCTGTAAAATGCCGGGACCCGGTATCACGAGACCCAAGATCAGTAGCGCGAGGAAGTGACGCATCCCAATGATTATGGCACGCTGCCAATTGCTGGACGATTTTGACTCTACCGGCCGGTCACGAATACGGGCCCTCCGCCAAGCTGTTGTACTTTTTCGATAAAGGCCGGAACGTCGGTCTCCATCACTTGCTGCAGTTCGGACTGAATCGTCGAGAACTCCTGTTCCAGATCTCGAAAGCGTTGGCGCGCGCCGTCGGTCGGCCTGAAATAAGAGCTCACCACCTCGCTGTAAACAGCAAGGAACTGTGCATCAAGCCTGGGCGGAAAGTTCAAGGGATCCTGGCGACTTTCGTTCTTGGTTTGCATGAGCTTGACTTCGATAGCGGTCAGTTTGTCTGCAAGCGCGCGGGCCGCGTCTCCGATATTCCCGTCATTCCCCTCTCCTCTTTCTTCGAGACGCTTGGCTGCGTGGAGAGCCTGCTCCCGGAGCGAACGCGCTTGACGGATCTCGTCATAGAGCTCTCTGACGCGGCCTTGAATCTGGAGACCGAGCTCGAGCTGCTCTTCCCACTCCGCCTGGCTCGTGGGCAAGCGCGGATCGGCCTCGATCTCGAAGGGCTGGGTCTGAGTCCAGTTGTCGATGGTCACACGCACGCTGTACGTTCCCGGAGAAGCCTTGGGCCCGACGCGGGGATTGCCGGCAAAGGCCGTCACGGCGTCTTTGACAGGCTCTACACCGGGGTAACTGAGATCCCAGGCGAATCGATTCATGCCGGCTTTTTTCGAAAGCTGCGTATCGCCGGTGGGCGGGGCTCCGAAGCCCGCCGGACCGGTCTCTTCGGCTTTCTCGCTCGAGTACGTGCGGATGACACTGTTACCTGAAATCGGCAGGAATGGCGAGGGAAAGTCTCAAAAATGTAGGCCGGGCTGTCCTGGCGAATTATCGGACCTGAAAACTAGACTCTCATCGACTGAAGAGACTCTTCACCTTTTGGGTCATCGACGGCACACTCGCGATTCCATTGAGTTTTCGGAGAGCCACCTCATTCTCGGGCTCGATGGTGATCACTTTCTCGTAAACCCTCCTCGCCCTCACGGCAAGGCCGGCTTCCTCGAAGAGATCCGCCAGCCCCAGATAGGCATTCGTGTCGTCGGGATCGATCTCGATGGCCCTCTGAAAATGCTGCTGGGACGCTTTGGCACAGCTCGGATTCTGCGCCAGGAGTTGACCCAACAGTCGATGATATTTCCCGTTTTCCGGATCCAGACGAAGCGCCTCGTTCAACGAACCAATGGCTTCGAAATACAAGCCTGCATCGAGATGCCTTTTGGCATCAATATAATGAGGCTCTGCAGCTCTTTTTCCTATCTCGCCGGGAGATGGCTCTTGGTCGGAGTCGAAAGGAGTATTCGAGGCTCGCGAGGCCATTGTGACGGACGATTCCCTCGCTCCGTTTTTTTTGGGTTTCACCTCCGATGCGGCCGTGGCATCCGGTGAAGTTCCTTTCAGATACAAATCGTACTCTCGGCGCCGCTCAGGGTTGGTGAGAGTCTTGTACGCATCCAAGATCTTCCGTTGCATCTTCTCCAAACGAGGTTGGAGGTCTTCAATATTGCCTCGAAGCGAGGGGCCGGGCTCGATGGCCTTCATCACCGATTGGTAGGCCTCTAGAATCCTCTCGGTGGATGCGCCTGAATCCACTTCCAATCGGTCATAGAGACTTCCTAACTTCATGGCCGCGTAACGAGCTTCCACTCCATTTCGGTATTTTTTTGTCTCGTCGACTTCGTCGCGCTTCGCCGAAACGGACCGACCGTTGGTTGCAGCTTCGGCGCCACCATCGGGCGGGTGAGCCTGGGCGCCGGGGTTCCCGATCCGTAAAACATCGGCCAGTAACAGCGCATAGATTCGACGGAGTGTCTCTTCTTGTGTCAGAGGAGACCCACTTAAGATCTGAGAAATGGTGGTTGCGCCGTTGACTTTGGATAAAATGTACCCGTCCTCTTTGCTGATCGGAATATCGAGGCGCTTGCCATTGGCGAGCTCCAAGATTCGCGAGTAGGATCCGATGCCGACACGTATCGACCTCACGTCGCTGATGCGTCGAACCCCCTCATAGATGACTTCCGCCGTTTGTAGCTCTAGCGCAAGATCCTGATCCACTGGATTGTCCGACCGCTCGAACCGATATTCGCCCGATTCCCAGGTGAAGACCGAGAAAATGATGTCTTTGATTTGCTCCGCCACACGCTGTTGCATCTCTTGAGGACTAACCCAGCCCATTTCTACAATCGTTTTACCGAAGCGTTCATTGGAACGCTCGACCACGCGAAAAGCCAGGTCCAAAACGGAACGCGGAATTTTTCCTTCCCGCACCAAACGTTCGCCGAGTCGCTCGTGCTCGAGATTGGTGCCGGCAAAGACGATGTCACCCTTTCGGAAATAGACCCTCTTGTTGGCAGGGTCTTGCGACAGGTGAAGGATACCGCTCGCTTGAGCTCGCCAGAGGTCTTGTACGACCCGTGGGAGCGTGGCCGTACCGAGACGTCCCGCGGATTTCGTTTGCATAGATTTTGTCCCTCAACCCATAGATGCAAAAAAGACACCAAACTCGATCATCCGCCACAGAAACGTATCCTATAGATTAATAAACACTTATATGACAGGCTAATTTTGTGGACGGCGTTCGCCGTGGTGAGTTCCCTACAAAAGAAATGACGTCTTTCTCCGAAAATGTGGGAGACCCGTCGCCGTTTTTATCGTCTTTCTTATTGAACTCGAATAGCTGCAGTTTGTCTATGGAGATAGAATATGGATATGGCACAAGCGGCTCGACGGCTCGCGACTTGGAAAGATCTCCTTGCCACACCCGATGACGGAATTACTTACGAAGTGATTGGCGGCGAGATCAAAGGTGCGCCGCGGCCGCTACCAAGTCACGGGCTCGCGCAAGGACTCTTGTATTCAGAGCTTTCTTTTCCGTTTCATAGGGGACGCGGCGGTCCCGGTGGATGGTGGCTGCTAATCGAGCCCGATGTAATGCTTGAGACTCACGAAATCGTCGTACCGGATATCGCGGGGTGGCGCCGAGAACGCATGCAGGATTTTCCTCGTTCCCGTCCGATCGAAGTCGTTCCGGACTGGATATGCGAGCTGTTGTCTCCAAGCAATAGGAAACACGACCGGGTCGTCAAAGCCAATCTGTACCTCCGTTCCGGTGTTCCTCACTACTGGATCGTGGATGTGGAGGAGCGCACGCTCGAGGCCTTCGAGCGTCAGTCCGGCAAGTGGGTGAGGCTTGGCGCGTGGAGCGACGGTGACTCCCCGCGTGTGCCGCCGTTTGACGCGATCGAGATTGATGTGGGCGGACTATTCCCACCCCTCGAGCCCGCGATGCCCCTCATGAACGACGACGAAGTTTCTTGAAAACTTCAACGCTCGCAGGAAACCCATTGACCCGAGTTTCCCCGCCGTTCCTCGAAGATGTACCAAAACTCGCCGTCGTAGATCCAGAATCCTGGTTTGGTCTCGAAGCCTTTGTGGACTGTAGCCTCCCGGCATGCACGGGTCTGGTAACAGCCTTTGTGCTCATCGGGAACGCGAAAAACCTGGAGCAGTCCCCTCTTATTGTTAGCGAATATCCCCCCGCATTTACGGGTGATCTCCTTGAGCGCTTCCGTCTCCCGGTTGATTTTCGGGCGCTTGTCTGCGACAGGAGCATCCGAGCAGGGACAGCGATAGTTTTTCCAAACGTCGAACCTTTCTACCAGCGACTTGCGTGAGTCCGTGAAACCTTCCACGCCCTTACCCTCGAGCAGTTCCATGAGCGCTCGGGCACCGTCAACCACCGGCCACAGGTGCGGTGTGGGATCGCATCTCAGGCACTCGACCTCGGTGGGCTCCACGTTTCCCTGGAAGATACCATCGACTTCCGACAGAACGTCTTCCAGCAACCGGTCGATTTCGAGACAGGTGGTTCGGCCTTTGCTCCCGGAACAGTCAGGCACTTCGAGGGATAGCTTGAAAGCCTCCGTAAGCTTCTCCCGGGCCACCTCCACATTCTTGTCTTCGTGCGTCGCACAGGGGTCGCACTCCTGCCCCTGGAGAGTCGTCATGAAAAACGTGACAGACGCAAAGTACGCCGCCACCGCGATGGTAGAGTATCTCGTGAAAATCATAGCTTGTATCTTAAACAGCGAAATCCAGCAGTACAAATAATCTCGGGCTCGCAACGCTCGGGCTTTCCGCCTTTCCGGACATCGGTCAACGAGGTCGAGCTCGAGAAGATCCAGTAGTCCGGCCAGGTTATCCGCCCGCCTTCGCCACCTGTCCGCCGACTTGTCCGCCGTAGCCTTGGCGTAGGCGGAAGCCGATGGCAACAAATGAAAGTCGCCATCGGCGAAGGCGGGTGCCTGGCGGCAAACCATAGGCCGGCCTCGCTCGTAGGACAAGATCCCCGAAATCGACGCCGTTTCTTTAATAATTATAATGCACTACATAACCGTCTCTACATCACCTGGGAGGAGCTTGGCTCCATGTCCAACGCCGGCAGTGCAGTGAGGCTGAATTGCGTCTATTCTTATTTATAACAATAGTTTAACTGCATTCAAGTTAATATGCATTTGTGTTGACATGTTTAAACGTCTGGTATTAAATGGAAGCATCCAAGCTAGGGCATATTAACTAGTTCCCTTCTGCGGTCTCCCCACACGGGGGAGAGACCATCGGCGGCCACTATGGCTGGGAGGGGTACATCGAACTACCGTGGCCGCCCGACTTGTGAGCGGAGGAGTATACCTGTGTACTTTAATTGTCGAAAATCTGTAGCAGCAATTGCTCTCGGCTTCGTCTTGCTTTCTGCACAACCAGGCCAAGCCCAGGGCGACGCGTTGAATTTTTTCAAAAACTACTTCATCACCGGCGACTACCAAGTCGGCGGTGTGGGGCTGAGCAGTACGGGTGTCAACGGCATCGCCACCGGCACGATTTACATGAGCGACGTGCCGACGGATGCGGAGATCCTGGCTGCGTTTTTGTATTGGCAAGTGGTGTCCACGGAGAGCGACGGACCGGAATCCGGTATCGTCGGGGCAACGTTCAACGGCTTTCCCCTCAGCACACCCGACGGCCCACTCGCAAAAGTGCTCGACCCGGGCGGTACGTCGCCTTGCTGGAGCTCCGGAGGCGGCACCGGTCAGTCTGGCGGATCGAAAAGAACCTATACCTACCGCGCCGACGTCCTTCGGTTCATTCGCGTCGATGAGAGCACCGGCAGGCACGTCGTAAACGGGCCGCACTCCATTCAGGCACCCGACTCGGGCAACGGGAATGGAACTCCTAACGCCCTCGGCGCCAGCCTGGTCGTGATTTACCGGAACCCGGACCCGTTGACCCCGCTGAATGCGATCGTCATCTACGACGGCGGCTACACGATAGATAACGGCACGCCGATGATGTCTCAGACCATTGCAGGATTCTACGATCCCGCCGACGCCGAAGGAAAGATGACGCATATTGTCGGCAGCGGACAAGTCAACAAGGCAGAACGCCTGCTGGTAGACGGGAACGTCGTGATCATCAACCCATTCCGGGCCTCGCAAGGGCCCGACTGGGATAACTACACATTCGCGACGTCCCCTGCGAGTGGGCCCTCACTGATAACATCCGTCAACGACGTGGGCATCGGCTCCTCCGACTGTCTCAGCTGGGGCGCAATCATCTTCCGGACCGAGGTCCAAGATACCGACGAAGATGGCCTTTTGGATAGATGGGAACTAGAGCAACTCACCGATCCGAATGGCCTGCCCCTTCCGAACCTTGCCGCCATGGGTGCGAACCCGATGCGCAAAGACATCTTTGTCGAAGTGGGCTATATGGAGACCACTGGAGAGGTAACCTACGGCGGTGAGCCGGAGCCCGAGCATACACATTTGCCCACGGCCGCGGCTTTGAAAATGGTGGGCGAGGCGTTCGAGGACGCGCCCGTTTACAATCCCGATGGTACGAATGGGATCAACGTGCATTTCGACGTTGGAAACAACTATCAAATGGGCGAGGCGGGTCCGTACATCATTCCGGAGGGCTTGGCCCGGGGTGGCGAGGCCATGAACGAATTGGACACCGTATGCGTCCGCGGCCCGGACGACCCGCCATGGGTTTGTCAGTTCTCCGAGTATCCCGGGACGGTGGGCTGGAAGAGCGGCTTTCGATACTTCAAAGACGCACTGCTCGACGGTACCGTGCCAGAGGACGACTGTGATGCGCCTGGTAATGATGGTGCAGGCGAATCCTGTGAGAGACGATTCGATCGCAACCGGAAGGACATGTTCCGCTATGCGTTGTTCGCGCACGCTCTGGGTGTACCCAAGGAGGCCTGTATTGGGGCCGATGGTTTCCCGGACGAGGCATGTCAAGACGAGAACCCGGACTACCACGTGCCTCAAACGTTCACAGGTGTTGCCGACTTCCCTGGCGGTGACATCATGGTGACGCTCGGGGGCTTTGATGATCTAGAGGGCCGCCCCGTGGGGACCGACTTCTGGCAAGCCTCCACGCTGATGCACGAGTGGGGGCACAACTTGGGGCGGAGGCACGGCGGAGACATGCTCGAGCCCAACTGCAAGACGAATTACTTGAGCGTCATGAACTACCTCTTCCAGTTGCGCGGGCTGATCGACGAAGACGGCGTGCCTCACCTCGATTACTCGCGCCAAACGCTCCCGGGATTCGATGAGACCGGGCTGAGCGATCCCGGAGCCTTGGGCTTGGTCTCCTACCGGACCGCTTGGTATGCCCCTCTGATCCCCGGGACGATCGGCGACATCCTGAGGATCCCGGTGGCGACGAGACATTGTGATGGCTCACCGCTGTTGGAGACGGATGTGCCCATGGTTCGACTCGACGCAAACGGCGTGGCCGAACCGATCGACTGGAATGGAAACGGAGAGTCAGACTCGGTTTTTTTTCAAGACATTAACTTCGACGGCGACACAACTGAGCTCTACGCTTCGTCGAACGACTGGGACAACCTCCGCCTCAACCAGGTTGGCAGCCGGCGAAATGTGGGGGGATGGTTTTATATCGAGGAACCTGCAACGGGAGAGCTCGTGGCGTTCATGGGGCCACTGTCCCTTGACACCGGTCGCGGCGATCTGGGCCGTGGAGACCTGGGTCGAGGAGACCTGGGCCGCGGTGACCTAGGCCGCGGTGACCTAGGCCGAGGCGATCTGGGTCGAGGAGACCTGGGCCGTGGTGACCTAGGCCGGGGCGATCTGGGTCGTGGCGACTTGGGCCGGGGCGACCTGGGCCGAGGTGATCTGGGTCGGGGCGACTTGGGCCGTGGAGACCTGGGGGTCGGCGCAGACGATGGGCTATTCGAGCTCGACAAAGACCTTGCCCGAGAGCTGGCAAACAGTCCCGCGAATGAATTGAGGGCATCGGTCGTGGGGATTGACGATGAATGCGATGGATTGACGCCGGCAGAATGCCACAGGATTCGGCTGGACTGGAAAGCGTCCCACGTCGGGAGCGTCTCTCGATATTTCGTCCGTCGCTTCGAAGGTGACACGATCACACCGGCCAGTGTCGTGGTCGATGTTGGGGAAGTCTCCTTTGTGTCGGGCCAAGTCGATTACTCCTTTATCGATACCGAGGAGCTCCCGAACGGCGAGTTTACCTATTTCGTCGTCGCCGAGTTCAACGACGGAACCATGAGCAACCCATCCATCTTCGTTACAATCACAGCCGTCAACGATACGCCGGTGGCAGAAGACGACAGCTACAGCACTGACGCGGGCGTTCCGCTCGATGTCGCGGCCTCAGGTGTGCTCGACAACGACACCGACGTGGATAGCCCATCGCTTACGGCGGAGGTCGTCGATGAGCCGGCGAACGGCACGTTGACACTGAGCGACGACGGCTCGTTCACCTACACTCCCAATGAAGGGTTCGCCGGTGACGACAGCTTCACCTACACGGCAAACGACGTCGACACCAGCCGGAGCTCGAGTTTATCGACAGTTACGATTACGGTGAACGGGCAACTCTACGGCTTCGAGCCCGTCAAGAACCTTCCGCCATCACCCAGGAAGAGGTTCCGATCCGGTAGCTCTATCCCACTCGAGTGGAAGTTCACGATGGACGATGTCCCCGTCGATAGCTCAGATGCGGACCCCCAGATCACGATTACGGGTCCGTCGGGGGCGCCGGGAGTATTGACCTTCACCGCCGAAGATCCCGGCAGTAGCTCGTTCCGGACGCCGTCGAGCCCAGGCTGGGTATGGCACTTTAACTGGCAGACCGATGACGACATCGGCAATCCGCTGCCAAAGGGATCCTACCGTGTCGAGATCATAAGTCAGAAGACGGGCCAGACCTTCGAGGGCGGAACGATTGTATTGAAATAGGCAGTGTGAGAACTAGCGGCCGGCTCTGGGCGACTCGGCTCCGCAGCAGATGCGCCCAGAGCCGGAGCGCTATTGCCCCGCGCGCTGGCGTACTTTGGACAGGAGTGGGTCTTCGCCTGCATCCCCGCGGATATCGATGTATCTGCGATACGAGTCGGTAAAGCTCTCGCTATTCAGCCCTTCCCGAACACGACCCTGATAGTAATAAACGGGTGGGAAATAGCCGTAGGTAGGCTCCTCGTCCAAAAACAACGACACGGCCTCGCCACGGCGCGCAACGCAGCGGTCGAACTCGGAGTCGGCTTGCGGAAACGCACCCGCTTCCAAGTACGCCCGCCCGAGATCGAAGTGGCCCATCCAGGTGTCTAGAAGACCGGTAGCCTCGGTCAGGATTTTGATGGCCTCGCGCGGATCTCCGTTTTTCAACGTGACCTCACCCTCGATGATTTTGGCGTAGGATTGAGGCTCGGCTTGGAGCTCGGAGGCGAGGCTTTCGGCCAGCGATAGGGCCCTGTCGAATTCGCCCGATTCGACGAAGACTCTTGCCGTCAGGAATCGGATCTTCACTGCTTCGCTATTCGCCAGGGCGTTTTCGGCAGCAGCGACGGCGGCAACCTTCTTCTGCCGCACGAGTTGGGTATAGGCGAGTGCGGCGAACTTCGCGGCGGCTCGGTACGTGTCCCCGGACTCCACATCTGCAGCCGCGCCTTGCTCGAAAATCCGCGCCGCGTCCGAGAGACGGCCTTCGTAAAGCGCCAGGTCGCCGAGACCGGAGGCCGCGTAGGAGGCACCCTGCGCGTCGATGTTCCCAAGCTCTTGGTAGGTTTCGGTCGCTCGAGGCACCTGGCCCTGTCCCACCTGGGCAAAGGCGAGGGCAAGCAAGCCAAACAGCCCCGGCTCTTTCATGGCACTTGCCTCTTGTTCCGCCATCTCGAAATCGCCGGCGTAACTAGCGTAAAGCGCCAGGTTTTCCCTGTAGAGCGCACGGTTCGGTAGGATCTCTACCACCTGCCGCATCTCATCCAGAGCCCGGGGAATGTCTCGCAAGTACGTCGAGCAGAGCGCAAGATTGTTGCGTGCCGCCGCGTCCGCTGAATAGCGGGCGATCAAATCGCCGTATTCCTTCACGCAGGCCGGATGGTCGCCCGTGACCATGTAGAAGAGACCTCGCGCGCGGTATCGCTCGCGCTCCGTCATGCCGTCGAGATGACGCAGAGCTTCCTGGGCGTACTTCTCGGCATCCTCCTGTCGATCCAGGTTCCGCGAGGCAATGGCCATGCCGGCATACGCGAGGCCGAAGTTCGGGTCCAAGGCGACGGCGTTCGAGAACCCCTGTAGGGCGTCACCGTACTTGGCGCGGGACAAGGATTCCATCGCCCCTGCATACTCGCCCACCACCTCCAAAGACGTGGCCGAAAGTGTTTCCATGGCGAAGCGTCGAGCCGAGTCTGACGTTTCGTCGCCGAGCGCCTCGCGAATCTCGGTCGCGAGCTCCGCCACTACAGGCAATACTTGATTTTTGTCGGACGCCGACTCTTCAGCACGCGTGATCACCTCGCCGGTCACCGCTCGAGCCGCAGTCACCGAGAGCCGGTAGCCGCTGCCTTGACGGTCCACCGAGCCGGAGAGGACCACGCCCAGGCCCTGATTCACAGCGATCTCCCGCGCCGCGATGTCATCCAAGCTCTCGGGGGGCCGAACGCCAAGACCCCGGCGGATCTCGGTCCGGCCGTAGGCGGTGATGAAGTCGGCATCCTCCAACGCGAGCTTCAGCATCGGCTCCAGGGTGCGGTCGAACGTGGGATCATTGGTACGATTCTGGAAGTCGGCGATGAGAACAGTCACCGGGTCGGGTTGGACCGGGGGAGGTGTTGTGCGTGTCAACCACCAGGTACCCACAACTGCGATGACGGCCAACAACGCCGCGGCTATGATCTGGGGTCGGCTGAAGCGCCACGCCACCGGTAGGGGCTCGCCTTCCTCGTCGAGCTTCTTGAGCTCCGCCTCGAGCTCCTCCGCAGTCTGGTAGCGATTCGCGGGATCCCGCTCTTGACACCGAAGTGCGATACGGTCCAACGCTTCCGGGATCTCCGGGGTCGAGCTTCCGAGCCGACAGGGGTGCCTGTTTGGTCCGCTCCTCCCGCGCGGTGGATTCTTTTGTTCGGGACTTGCGACGCTCCGGACCGACCAGCATGTCATAAAGAATCAGCCCGAAGGCATAAAGATCGGCACGCTGGTCAACTTCCTCGCCCTTGGCCTGCTCGGGCGCCATATAGTCGTAGGTACCCACAACGGTCCCCGGTATGGTGACGCCGGGCTGATACTTCAGCTTCGGCCGGGAATGAGGGTCGTGCTTCGGCTCAGGAACGCCGGCGGAAGCCGACCGGGCAACGCCGAAGTCCATGATCAGTGGCTCGTCCTCGACGTTGACCATGATGTTGGACGGCTTCAAGTCCCGATGAACCACTTCGACTTCGTGGGCGGCTCTGAGCCCGGCGACGATCCTACGGCCGATTCGGAGTGCTCGTGGAACCGGCAGTTTGCCTTCTTTCTTCAGTATGCCGTCCAGATCGACGCCTTCAACGTACGACATGGTAATGTACTTGATACCATTGATCTCACCCAGGTCATGGATCCGAACCACGTTCTTGTGGGTGACCATGCGGGCCAGCAACAACTCGCGTTTGAACCGGCTTTCTAAATCGCGGGCCACCACCGGATGGGACAACACTTCGGGGCGGATGACCTTGATGGCTACCACTATGCCGAGAATTGCGTCCCAGGCCTTGTAAACGGCGCCCATTCCTCCCGCCCCGAGGAGCTCGACAATCCGATACCGGTCGCCAAAGGCTTCGCCGACTGCCAGTGGACCGGCTCTTGCGGCAGTCCCTCCGGTTTCGGGTACAGCGCTTGTGAGAGCTTCATCGTCGGCCGCGTCCCCTCGCCCGGAAATTGGCTGCATCGTAGGAGCTTCCGACAGTTGGTCGGAGGCGGCAGGAGCGTCGCGTTTGACGGCGGTGTGAGCTTCTTCGTCGTGGATTTCCGCTGATCCAGTCGGCGGCTCCGGCGGCGACGCCGAATCGCGGGATTCAAAGGGAGTGCCACAGACGGTACACGATCCCGCCGGCGCAGGTGTGTCGCTACCGCAGTGCCGGCATATCATCTAAAGAAACTCCCATCCAATCCCGGGAGCCGCGGTTCACACCGAAATACTCGGGACCCGGCTCTTTTTTGAGCAAACTCAATCATCCCAGTCAGATTTCAATTTCGAAAATGCTAGCACAAACCGGGGATTATCGGTAGGGCAAGGTTTCACATCAACGGAAACCACAGCTTAATCTTGGACGGAGGATTCTTGGGAGGAAGCCCAACCAGCCAACGGAAGGAGCCGAAAACAGGAGAAAAGAGATTTCTCATCGTCACAGATCTCCCGCCTATTTTTATACTTAACGAGCCATACCCTCAAGCAGAATTGACCCTGAAGCGACAATCTTTATCCATCAACTCCAGTAACTGGAAGCGGTGGCGGAGGGGGTGCATCACCGCGTGCTCCAGCATCGCATCGATGCGGTAATTGACTTTCCAGGGCGCCTCCTTTCTTAATACATTCGTCACCCATTTCAACTCACGCAGAGCGTTCTTCAAGGATTTGGGTGACGCCTCGGCACGCGCGCTCGAACGGGTCCACGGTCTTGGGCTCGTCGGCCCGCTCCCCGATTCCCCCGATTAGAAAGTAGACGCTCTGGACCAGAAAGAAACCCCAAACAGCGAAGATCATGCTCAGGCTGTTGGCTCCGCCAAGTGTCTGAGCAAGGAAAAGACCTCCACCTAGGAGAAACATTTCCATGAGCAAGGCTCTTCCCGGACGACTCCGATACATGAAGCCGCTACGCATGACGCCAAGGAGCACGGCGGCTCCGACCGCTGCCGAAAAGGGATCGGGGGCCAACGCCAGCACAACGACACCCAGTACGCCCGCCAGCGCGCCGAATCGGATGCCTCGCGACCAGGTTGCAGCCAGCGTCACCAGATAGATCGGTACGAGCATCACGAGAAAAATTCGTAGCGCATCCTGTGAGCCCACGAAAGACCGTGCCATCAGCAACCAAGGAACGGAGGCGAGAGCAGCAACGGCGCCGAAAGCTAGACTTCGTACGAAATTCTTTCTAGACATCAGCCTTCTCCCTTTTGCGCGCTTTCCCTTGCCTACGCCTGAGAAGCTCGAGCTCGACCTCCTCGTCTTCTACTAGGGGCACCACCGGCATGGCAAAGGGATCACCGAGGCTGAAACCTTCACGATCGGTCTGGGCCAGATAGGCTTTGACGCGGATGCGCAGGTTCTCGAGCTCGGTTTCTTGCCGCTCCACGATCTCCTCCAAAGCGCCGATCTCCTCGTGTACTCCCTTAGTGCGTTGCTGCATCGCCTTTCGTCTCCGCTCGAAGGGTAAGAGCTTCTTTATTGCGAAACGGGCAAGATCCTCTTTGCCTCCTCCCATGGCCAGGTCGATATCCTCTTCGAGCCCAGCGATGGTCTCCGCCGTCCGCTCGAGGTTGTCTGCAATTTCCTTTTCTTCCACACGGAGTCCTTCGAGGCGTGCCTTTTTCCGGTCCAGTTCACCTTCAGCTTCACGCAGATGCTGGCGAAGCAGAAGCGACCTATCTTCGATGGCGTCTACCACTCCGTGAGCATCGGCTTTCATCAACGTCGAGAATCGATTCCAGAGTCCCATGATCCACCTCCTTCTCTAGTTCTTGCTTCCCTTCCGCCGCCCATCACGACCCGCTGCCTGCTTTGTCTTGCTGAGGAGGTTTTGCTTTTCCGGTTGATTCGCGCCCTGGAACGCGTCATCCACCTCGACTTCGAGGGCCCTAAGCTGCGACATGTTATCCATGACGGCTTCGCTTTTGATCCTCTCGTTCATCGTGCTGGTGGTATCGCGGTATTGGTGGATTCGAGCAAGGGCCTCATCACGTCTTCCCTCCCGAACCGATTGGGCCACATCTTGTTGCAGCCGGTTGTACTCTTCATCAAGGACCGCCGCTTCCCAAGCTTCCTTGTCCACCGAAGCGAAGAACTCTTTCTCCTTCGCCACGCAAGCCACTCGAGGGACATCCCTCAGTGACAACCGGTGCTGCTTTCCCTCGGCCTGGTAGGTCATGGTGATTTTCCCCAGGTCATGCTCTCCAACTTCGTTGTTAGGAACTCGAAAGGTCAGCCATATTTTCCGCTCTTGCCCTGAAAAAAGTGTCCCGGGACGGAAGCGAACCTGCCGGCCGTCACGCTCCAACGGGTAACCGGCCGCATCCAAGAGCTCAACCCCATCTCCCGGCTCGACCACAACGGCAACGGCGGTCGCGACGGTTTGTCTCGTTGCATCGAACTCTTTTGCGAAAACACTCGCCAGCTCCTCCGAATTCTCCAGGTAGTAGTAGTTCCCGGTACCGGCATCCGCCAGAGCACTCATAAGGACCTCATTGAAGTCGGCTCCCACACCCACAGAGGAGAGGACGTACTCCTTCCGTGCGATGCTTGTCGCTCGACTCGTCAAACCTTCATGGCCGGAATCTCCGGCATTGGCGAGCCCGTCCGAGATCAAGATGAGTCGCTTGGCCCGTCTTTCTCCAGACACTCTTTGGACGAGTTTCGTCGCGACATCGATCCCGTCGCTCATATTGGTCGAGCCCCCCGGACGAACCGATCGAACGATGTTGGTCCACCCGGACTTCGACTCGTCCGACGCCGGCGCGAGCGGTATGGTGAGATGCGCTCCATCGGAATAGGTGACCAGCGCAAACCGGTCGTCCCCATCGAGCTGAGCGATCAATTCCCGTATCGCGGCACGTGCGTCTTCTATCTTCGCGCCGTCCATCGATCCGGACCGATCGAGAATCACAACGAGATCGGTCGGTGTCCGCCGGTGGTTCAACCACTCGCGTTCTTCCGCTTCCAGACCGAGCTCCATTTGAACCTTGCCGTCATCGTTCAGGAGCACCGCGCCCTGGCTCAGACGCCCCGAAAAAACGACGCCGTTTCTTTTCACTGAAATCGTTCCGCCGGATCCCTCGGTTCCAAAGACATCGCTCTCAAAAGCGGCACGCCCCGCGAAAGTAACCAGCAAGAGCATGAGCACTACCAGTAACGGCGTTCTCCGTCCTTTCCACTTGTTTTTGTTCTCGTTCATTGCCTTTCTCCTTTCATCGTTCGCTTTAACCTTCTACTTCATTTGTAACCCGATATTCCGCCGGGCGGTGCAAATGCTCCGTAAAACTCAGGAGCTCCTCCTTTTACGTTTCATTTACAGAGCGTCTGGCAGCTTTCCGGTTAAAATAGAGTGAACATGCGCGCATTAGAGAAAATTCAGGTCCTTGTCGTGGAAGACGAGGAAAGTATTCGAGAAGGCGTTTGTGACATCCTTCAATATCGTGGGTACGAGCCAACTCCTGCAGCCGACGGCGAGGAAGGTTTGGAGCAGGCTAGGTCGGGTGATTTTGCTCTCGTGCTCCTCGATGTGATGCTGCCTGGGATTGACGGCTTTACCGTATGCAGGAAATTGAGGCAGGAGCTCCCCACTCAGCCGATCCTCATGCTGACCGCCAAAGGCTCGGAAGACGATGTGGTCGAGGGATTTCACTGCGGAGCGGACGACTACGTTACCAAGCCTTTTTCCGTGCGCGAGCTCGTTGTTCGACTCGAAGCTCTACTACGGCGGAGTGGAAAACTCGAACCTGTCGAAGCGAAGTTCTGCTTCGGTCCTTGGAAGGTGGATCGCGCCAACCTTCGCGCGGAAAGTCGCCAAAGCGTGGTCGAACTGACGTTGCGTGAGGTGGGGCTCCTCGATTTGTTCCTTCGGGAGAAGGGGCGCATCGTCAGTTGACGGACTCTTCTGCAAGACGTTTGGGGTATGGCCAACGTGGAAGAGGTTCAAACTAGAACGGTGGACATGCACATCGCCAAACTTCGAAGAAAGTTGGGGGACGAACCGGGCGTGTCAATCGAGACGGTGCGGGGAGCCGGCTACCGCTACAACGGGTGATTGGTGAATGACGTCGAAGTCGATTTTCCGTGATCGAGGTTCGCTCCGAAATATCCGTCTGCTCTTTGGGCTTGTGAGCGCTTCTATTCTCTTAGCCACCATACTTCTCATCAAACCGGCTCTTGACGGAATCGAGGCCGAGCAAGAGCTCCGGCATCAGATCCTAGCCGACCGAGTATTCGACGAGATGGAGCGGGAGCTCTCCTCGTTTTTGCGCCGAGAGGAAGAACGCCCAGTTCAGCATTATCAAAACGCGCCCGGCAGCTCGATTTTGTCACCGAAACCCGAAGATTTTGTCATGGGCTACTTTCAGATCGAGCCGGAAGGATCCGTGACGACACCCTATATAAGGGACGGAGATTCGGTCGAACGCATTCACAACTTGGTGATGGCCTCTTGGGAAATCAAGGAGCGTAACGCCTCGGCAAGCGACGTCTTGAAACAGATCCCCGGCACAACGGTTCCCTTGCCCCAACGCAAGGATGATATTGCAAAAGCGAAAGCCTATGAGCCCGACCCGTCTCAGAATGAACAATCCATAGCGGCGCTGAATACCTTGAACCGAGCCGCCGAGGAACGACAACAACGAACGACCAAAAACGTGCAGGATTACAACGTCCTTCTCGATGAAGAACAAGCTCTCATCAACATTGTGCTCGAGCCCATGGTGAGTCGCGGAATCAGCGAAGAGCGCTTCCTTTTGTACCGAACCGCGCGAATCGACGGCCAGAGATACCTGCAAGGGATGATCATCGAGACTCCCAAACTGCTAACCTGGCTTCAAAGCGTCGTTCTGGAGAAAGGCGACCTATCGACACGAGCGCAGGTTCATCCAGCCGAGCTCGAACTATTCCAACCCGAGGAATCGTATCGTCGTCAATACCGACGCCGGTTTGCGGAGCCATTCGACCAGGTGGCCGGTATTCTCTCCCTCGAGCCTCTCACAGACTGGGGCGGCTCGACCTACATCTATACGCTTTCCGCACTCGTCGTTTTGGTCGCCACGCTGGGGTTACTGGCTCTCTACCGTATGGTGACCGTCGTCGTCTCCTACGCCGAGCAACGCCACAACTTTGTTTCTTCCGTGACGCACGAGCTCAAGACTCCTCTGACATCGATAAGGATGTACGGGGAGATGCTACGTGACGGACTCGTACCTTCGGAAGAAAAACGCGTCCGATACTACCAAGTTATCACCGCGGAAACGGAGCGCCTGACACGTCTGGTCAACAACGTGCTGGAGCTTGCGCACATGGAGAGGAAGGACCGACCCCTCACTTTGGTCGCGGGAGACGTGGGGCCGGTTCTCGAGGAAGCTATCGATATCCTCCAGCCACACGCCCGAGAAAAGGGCTTCGCGATCCGAATGGACGTCGAGCCCGGCCTTCCCGCGGTTCGCTTCGATAGAGACGGGCTGCTCCAGGTGCTCTTCAACTTGATGGACAACGCACTGAAATACTCATCCGCAACCGAGAACAAGGAGATCAAGCTCGCGGCCCGCCGATTGAACAACAACGTGTCACTGGTTGTGTCCGATCATGGCCCGGGCGTCGCGTCGCGACATCTTCCCCGCGTTTTCGAGCCTTTTTATCGGGGCGAGAACGAGCTTACGCGAACCTCGAAAGGCACCGGAATCGGCCTAGCATTGGTTCGCGGTCTCGTCGAAAGAATGGGGGGAACGGTTCACGGCGCCAACGACCCAGCAGGTGGTTTCGTCGTGAGTGTCTCGTTGCCCATCACCTCCAGATGACACGATTTGCCAGGTGCAGCCTGGCCTACTTACCTCTCGTGTGGTAATCTCCTCGCGGTTCAATTGCTCGAATTCCGACAGGTCCCAGGAAAGGAGCGCACTATGTCCGATAAAATCAGTCGTCGTTCGTTCATGAAACAAGGAGCCGCCCTCGGCGCCACCTCGCTCATAGGATCGAGTTTGCTCTCCTGTTCTAAAGAAGAAGATCAAACCGCGAAGACCGAGCCGCAGGAATCAGCCAAGATTGCCGAACCGGCAGGCAACATCGTTTCCGTCGTCACCGGAGAAAGCTATTTCGACAACACGATTCGAGCGGTTGACGAGCTCGGAGGTATGGGACGCTTCGTCGCGGAAGGTGCCACCGTCGCGATTTTGGCCAACCCGCAACGAAACAACCCCGGTGCCTATACGCGCCCCGCTATCGTCGCATCCGTCGTTCGTATGTGTAAGGAAGCGGGAGCCAAAGAGGTCGCCTGTCTGAGCTGGCTACCCGAGCAGAACTGGGAGAATACCGGTCTAGCCCAGGCCGTCAGGGACGAAGGAGGAAAGCTCATTCTCGTGGACTCGAAGGACGAGGGACGCTTTACACCGATCGAGGTTCCCAAAGGAATAGGGATCAAAGAAGCTCGCGTTTTGTCCGATCTTTCCAACTATGATGTTCTGATCGACATGCCCATTACCAAGGATCATGCCGGCAATAAATTCACGGGCACCATGAAAAATCTCATGGGACTGAACTCGCCCCAATCGAACCGAACGTTTCACAAGGAGAACTGGCAAACCGATATCGATGCCATCGCTCACCTCGATCAATGCATTGCCGACCTGAATACCGTCATCACGCCCGACTTGGCGGTCGTCGACGGCACCGAGCTCATTACGACCAATGGCCCTTTCGGTCCCGGGGAGCTCATTCGTCCGCAAAAAGTCGTCGCCGGCACCGACCGGATCGCCATCGACAGTTTTTGCTGCACCCTGTGGGGCTTGAACGCGAAAGACATTATCATGATCAACAAGGGTTACGAGCATGGCTTGGGAGAAACCGATCTCGGCAAAGTAGACGTCCGGGAGATTCAAGCCTGATCTCAAACCCCTCAGGAGCTCCAATGCGAAACCGATCGATGGTATGGGTGCTTCTCGTCGCCGCAGTGGCCTGTCTCGCGATGTGCTCGGAGGCGCCCGAGGAGTCTAATCCCTTTCTCGGACACTTGCCTCAGGCGGGTGACGCGGCGGCCTGGAAACCTTCGGAACCGCCACAGTTCGTGGAAGGGGACGATCTCTTTCTTCTCATCAACGGCGGAGCCGAGATTTACCATGAATACGGCTTCGAGCGCGCGGTGGTGCAATCTTATGAAGATGACGCGGGCCGTTCTCTCAACCTGGAAGTCTATGAAATGGCGGACCCAGGCGCGGCTTACGGAATCTTTACGTTCAAGCAAGGTAAGAATTGTGAAAACGCGGATATCGGGGACGAGTCCTGCCTACAGGATTACTACCTGAATGTTTGGAAAGGCCCATTTCTCATCACCGTAGTCGGATTCGACACCGAGACCGAAACTCGAAAAGGGCTCATCGCGCTGGCCGAAGCTACAACGCAGACGGTGAGCGACTCAGGCACTAAACCACAACTCTCGGAAATTCTTCACGGGTCTTCGACCCTCTACATGAAAGGCAATTTGGCGTTGTTCAACGCCTACGATTTCGGGAAGGGTAACGTTTTCGGTGTTGAGGAAGGTCTCCGGACCGATCTCGAAGACGGCACGGCATTCGTGTTCCGTTATCAGAGCCCAGACGAGGCTACCCGCTGGTTCGAGACCGCTTGCGAGCATTTCTCTCGGGAAGAGAAATTCCAAGAAGTGCTTGTAGCCGACGGTAAACTCACAGCACAAGATTTAGAGGGACAACATATCGTCGCCGCGTTTCGAGAAAAGGTCATCGTTTTGGTGATGGGCAACGAGCCGGAAGGCGCGGCTTCGACACTCGAGAATGTCTTCGAGACCCTCGGCTCCTCAGAAAACTGATCACCGTCTGGAAGGGGCTCGCCTCAGGGAGCGCAGAAGCCTGTAGGTCGGAGATCCCAGCGAGCGTCGAATTCTCAATCCGGTCGGAGGTGCGAGAACGACCGGAGTCGCGATGAAGATATCCTCGACGCTGGCGTTGCCCGCTCCGAATGCAATCTCACCGTTTTCGTTGATACTGCTCCCCAACCCGCCACTCGGTACAATGCCCCGGCCGTTCAAACGGGTAAAATTTTGCCGTATCGGGTCGAAATAATAGATGGCATCACGCCAGAACGTGATCTCGCCGCCGTTCGAGATGTCATTCGCTGAGCTGGATGCCACGCCTACCGGAAAACCAGGCAGTGCCGAAATGTTGACGAAGGTGCTGGTCAGCGCTTTGTAGTAGATCAAGGTTTCGGGCCTGAAGATCGCTATATCACCCATGTCATTGAATGAAAAAGCGCCGAGACCGGTTCCTGGACCGCCGGGAAGATCGGTGATGTTCGTTGTCGTGCCGCTTCCCATGTCGTAGACGTAGATGTCGGGGAAGCCCCCATAAGCGACCTGGCCCACGTTGTTGATGGCCGTGTCCCTTCCCCGCCCCGTCCCGCCCGGCTGATCCGTGACGTTGAGGAAATCGCCCGTCGAGTGGTCGTAGACATAAACGTCCCCGACATTTCGGTCCCCGCTATGAAAGGACACCTGGTTCGAGTCATTGATGTCGATCGTCGCTTTGATGTCATGCGCTTGTGAGTTGCCGGGATAGCCTGCCAACGAGGAGATATGGGTCAAGGTCTGTCCTGCCGCTTCGTAAAGCCACAGGTCATCCGTATCCGTATCGGCAAACAAGACATTGCCCAAGTTGTTGAGCTTGGGGAACCAACCTCGCGTCGGCGCGCCCGGAAGTGAGTTGATGTTCAGAAAAGACCCGAGATCCCGGTCGAAGAGGTATACAATGTAGTCATGAAAAAAGGCTACGTCACCGTAGTCGTTGATAGTAGGGTAGTTACCGTTTCCCGGCCCACCCGGCAGCTCGGATATGTTCTCGAATTTGAAAACCTGAGCCGCTGCGGGAGAGTTTAGAGCGGTGACGAGGGACAGGAGGCAGGCGAACAGTATCTTCCGCGAGCGATTGGGGTACTCGAACATGGCGGTTCCCTCCTATTCAGTTGTATTTCGGTGTTCCGATACCTTACAACCAAACCCGTCCCTTGGCGGTGACCTGGATCACCTGTAAAAAGCAGACAGGGTAAGGTCTATCCTGAAGCAGGACGGGTGCGGTTGGCGGCCCAGTCACGTAGAGCTTGTATCTCTTCCGCCATAGTCGCTGAAAGTGGCACGGTAGCCGCAAGCGCTCCGAGAACATCTCGGCTCTCGACTTCGCGCCCTTCAGCGAAGGCATCGTACATGGCACTCACGATGGCCTCTTCGATCTCGGCACCGCTAAACCCGTTCGATTCCCGCGCTAACTGGCCGACCTCGAAACGTTCCGCTTCCCTCTTACGTTTCGCCAAGTGGATCCGGAAGATTTCCTCTCTCTCGATTTCTTTGGGCAAGTCCACGAAAAATATCTCATCGAATCGTCCCTTGCGAAGGAGCTCAGGCGGCAGTCCCCGAATCGAGTTGGCTGTGGCAATCACGAAAACCGGTTCGGTTTTTTCCTGCATCCAGGTTAGAAACGAGGCGAAGACCCTTTTCGTTGTCCCGCTATCCGAGCTCGAGACGTCGGTGGTGCCGGAGAAACCTTTCTCGATCTCATCCATCCACACGACCACCGGAGCCAATCCTTCGGCCAGCTTGATCGCCTTCCTCATGTTGGCTTCCGATTGTCCAATGTATGAGCTGAAAAGAGATCCTACATCGAGTCTCAGTAGGGGCAATTTCCAGTGCGACGCAACAGCCTTGGCGGTCAGACTCTTACCGCATCCTTGGACTCCCAGCAGCAGCAGACCTTTCGGCTCAGGCAAACCATATTGTCTCGCCCTTTCGCTGAACGCCTCCGATCGAAGCTGAAGCCACTTCTTGAGCCCACTGAGCCCTCCCACCAAGCTCATATTCTCGGCGAGGTCGTAGAAATCTAGAATCCCGATTTTTCGGATGAGCTGCTTTTTCTCTTCCAAGATGAGCTGGATGTCTTCTTCTCCGAAACGATGGTTATCGACGACCGCCTTGGCAAACACGCGCTCCGCCTCTTTTTCGGTTAGGCCTTTGGCGGCTTGAATCACCTGCTCGGTTAGGAGCGGATCTTTGGAAATCGAAACATCGGGATGCTCCTCGGCGGCGTCCAAGACGGTCTTCAAAATCGATGCGATCTCGGCCTCCGTGGGGAGTGGTACATCGACGACAGCAATATCTTTCTCCAGCTCTTCGGGAATTTTCATGACCGGCCCGACGAGTACTAAACTTTTGTAACTCCTCGAGAGTTTTCTCGCAGCGTCTCGGAGGTGTCGAACAACCAGAGGATCGTCGAGATGGGTGTGGAAATCGTGAAGGACGAAGATCGCCCGCTCGGCAGAGCTCATGACCTGGCGAATCGCTTCCACCGGTTCTTCGACATTAGTACGTTCCGTCTGAACGACTCCCAGATCTTCTCGAAAGCCTTCGGAACGTGACCACACGACTACTTTCTTCCTCAGGCGCTCGGCAACATGCGCAAGTAGGCGCTCCGCCTTTTCCTCTTCCCAGGTAATCAAGTTGAGGATGGGGTATCTAGATCGGATGAGTACTTCTATTTCATCGAGAACGGAACGGGGCACATCAACCTCCAGACAATTATCTATAACTCCAGGAACCTCACAGACCGGGCCACGGGCAGATCGTCGTTGAGGCACAGATAGTGGATCTGGTTAGACGATAGGCACGAGAGGTAGTGCCCGTTTCTCGCCACAGCCAAATGGTCGAGCCTTCCTTCCAGGGGAAATTGCCAAAGTGTCTCCCCTTCCAGGCTCTCGCACACGAGAGCGTTGTCCCGCCAGGCAAGGGCATGAGCACGATCGGCATAGTCGGTCGTGTGGCAGACAACCGGCTTTCGGGATCCCGACGTTCGTCCGTTCCGATCCACCAAGCTCACTGACTGAGATCCTTCATAGACTTGAATCCAAGTCCCACAGCTTTCGAGTCTCGTAATCCGACCCTCAAATCGGGTTTTCCACAATTCTTCGCCTTCTCGGTTCAAGCACACAAGCTCGCTCGGTTCCGTACCTATCAAGATACATCGGTTCAGACAAGCCAACTTCGTGGGCCGATCGGAGCTCATCTCCTTATGCCAGTCCAATTGTCCATTACCGGAGAATCTTGCCAGCCGTCCGTTCGCAAAAAGGCAGTAAAAAGCCCGCTCGCCCCCGGCCAACCGAACATCGAGAATCTCATCTCGGAAGGTCTTGCTCTTCTCGAAGCGGCCCGATTTGTCGCCTAAATAAACCGTGTGACGGTCGAAGGCGATCACGAGCAGACCGTTTTCCGAAAGACGAATCCGTAGTTGACCGTCCAAAGTGAATTTCGCCACACCCGTATCTACATCGAGAACGCCAATGCCCTTCGCGCCTTTAACGACCCACATATTCCCCAAGTGGCTCACGCGAACCTGATCGATAGCACCCAACATAGGGTCGGACACCCTACGATGATTGCCTTTCGAGTTGTATAGTGAGAGCTCTCCGCCTCGGCCGAGGACCGCTACGACCCTTCCGTCATTTTGTATAGCAAGCTGGCCGACCTCTCCGACACGATCCGGAATCGTCCTGGACCATAAAGCTTTCTTGCGCGTCAGCAACGAAGGAGCGTCGGATATTTCGAAGAGTGTTTTATCTTGGCTGCGACTCGGCTCACATTGAAAAACATGCAGTGTTCCCGCGCCGTCCGTACAAGCGATGCGTGCGCCATCGGACGACATGAACACCCGGTCGAGATCGGCTATCCCTTCATAACACCAAACCGGTCGGCCTTCTTCGTCTAGGAGTAAAAGTCTCTTGTCGTCGTTATTGATGAGAATCGTCGTCGAGAGCCGCCCCATGCATACGTCGCGAACCGTGCCACGGAAGTCGAACAAACCGATGGACACACCGTCCGGCTCGAAGGCGTAGATTCCGTCCGAATAGGCCGGGCACAAAATCATGTGCTTATTGCCCCCCGTGACCACACCGCTCAAATAGGGTCCTAGCTCGTACCCCCACAGTTCACCGCGTTGAGGATGAAGGCAGAGGAGAGAGCCCACCGAGTTGGCCACAAGAACCGTCCCTTTGCCGTCCTGGGTAAAACGAACATAGTCAACGGTTTTTTCCAACGAGACACATCGAATCTGTTTGCCGCGACGATTGTAGAAACGAAGATCACCGGCTGTCGAGGCCGAAACGACCAGTTGTCCTCGGCTGCGAGTCGCGACACTTCCCCCATGGGAATCCTTCACAGACCACTCGAGTGCGCCGGAACGCGTGACGGCGAGTAATTCGCCCACATCGGTCATGCAGACGACGAGGCCCTCCTGCCAAGCGAAATCGGCACTCAAAATGACGGAGTCGAGCGGCAGCTCCCACCGGACCTCTTGCCGCGAGTCTAAGCAGGTAATCCCGATTTCATCGCATAGGATGATGGACTCACTGCCGTCGTCCCAAAATGCCTCTCGCACGCCCCGGCCGGCGATCTCACGTTCCTTTTCTACATGCATCCGATACTGGAAATATTGATTTCTTATGAGATTAACACGGCTGACGAAGTTTACAAGGTGAGATAAATTCTGGCGTACGAAAAAAGCAGATTTCGTCTTCTTCAGTCCCTGATGAGTGAAATTGAATGCAAAAAGTAAACAATTGTCCGGGAGCTGACCGCTGATTGCTGATGGCTGATAGCTCGCGGCGAGCCGCGACACCCTTTTGGTTGCGGCTATGCCGCGTCAGGGTTTCATTCCACCTTGCGTCTTTGCGTTTTTTCCTCTGGCACTATCACTCCGGAGTCTGCGCCGTCATAGTCTCGCCGGCGCCGACCGTGATCCGAATCCAGGAGATCTCGGGTCCGCCGGGAAAAAGCTCTTCGCGTGTGGCCTGAACCGCTTCGCCGTCTACCAGCAGTGTTTCGAAGGAACCCGGGAAGCGAGCTTTCCATAGAAACGAGGGTCCGCTGTTGTTCGTCAGAACGGTTTTTCTCACGCCCTCGTGCCTCACCGACAGATCGTTTGCCCGGACGGAAAGATTCTGCAGTTCCGCCCAGGCGGTGGTTGTTGTCAACCCAGGCAAAGTCGTAAGGAATCGGTCGACATAACCGCCCCAGGTAAGCGCTTCACTCGGCGGGTGACCTTCGAGGTCAATTCCCATGACTCCCGTCACGAAGGCTCCCACCAACGAAAAGGAGACTTCCGGGTATTCGCGGCGCTCATGACGGGTCAAATCCAGAAACACACGATAGGCAGGCTCGGGACGACCGTAGCGGTAGAGCACCTCCGGCACGTGGGTCAGAGCTTCGACGCCCATGGACTTTGATTCAGAAACGATGCCATCCAGAATCGATTTCGTCTGTTCTCCATCGCCGGCAGACCCGTAGTAGAGAACCGCTCTTCCCGGGCCGCGGTGCACGAGGCGATGTTCGGTATCGAGGTGCGAGTAGTAACGCTTCTTGTCTCCGTCCCACCATTCGCGATTTACGAAGGATCTCATCTCGGAAGCCTTCTTCATCAAAGCCTCCGCCTCCCCACGCTTACCACGATGCTGCAATATTCGAACATAGGCAACGTAGCCGGCATACTGGACAGCGAGTTGGTCCAGCGCAACCACGAAGTCGGTGCCGCCCTCGTCGTAGCTGGGAATTCCTCGGTTCGTTTGGAATCTGTTATTCAGATCGAGCCTCCCCCGTGTGTTCATGATGCGATTGCGGGTCATGATTCGATCGAGATCTCAATCCCAACGTTCGACGTAGTCGCGAACGGAGCGTTTGTAGAAGTTGAGAAAGGCCGGGTGCTCGAGATAGGTTCGGTCACCCGACCAGAGGTACATTCGATAGCAGCTATCGAGAACATCAAAATTAGCCGGCAGGTTGTACCAAAACTGGACGTCATCTACATAGTCCACCGGAGCGGGAAACCCGTCACGATTGATTTCCCAATAACTACACCAGTCTTTCGATTCGGAGATGTTCTCAGCGAATTTCAAAAGCATGTTCTTTGTGTGTTGCGTCAGTCCGAGCACATGAGCGCCCATGCTCTGGTGGGCAACATCCCGCATGCAAAAGGCTTCTCTTCCCGGAAGAGCCGCCTCATACCAATGTCCGACCGGGTCGTCCTCAAAGGCGTAGGCGAGAGCTTGCTGTTTCGCCCATTCGAACGCCTCGTTGAGCTCCTTGTCGGAGGAACGGAAGGCAATTTTTCCCACTTCCCCGGCGTTCTCACCACGGGAAGTTCCCGCGAAAAGCAGCAACGTGGAAAGGCAAAAAAGAATCGTTCCTTTCATAGTTTCGGTCCTTTTAAATCATCGCCAAGTAGAGCGCTATTTTTTGCCATAACCTTCATCTAGGGTGTTGGAGCGTCTTTTTCGTTCTCGATGGTTCGCGCCCAGTCAAGAAATGTGTCCAGTATCTTGCGTAGCATATAGGGTCCGCCCGCACCCTTGAACTGCTTTTCTTCGATTTTACAGCTAATCCAATCTTGTTCTGGTTCGAGGTCCTCGACCAAGCCGAATGAGCTGCTTGCCAACGGTGTACCAGCCAGATCGATCTTGACCAGCCAACCAGGGTTATCGAGCGTTTCGATCAATACACCGTACCGGTGCTCCCATTCTTCGTCACACTGCGAATGGTACCACTGCTGTATTTCTGTAAGGGTGTCCATCCCTTCCTCTTGTCTAAAAAATTGGATTTCATTTGCAGGCGGCTACGCCGAACATCAGTCAACAAGTCTGCGTTAGTTTGCAATCTCCAACCGCTCAACCCGCACCGTACCTTCGTCCGGAGCAAAAACAACGTCACAGTTTTTTCGCCCCCAATAGGCGTTGTTGCACGGCCCTGAGCAAATCGCTGACCTCCCTGTGCCGGTCGCAGAGTCACCCGGCGCAGCACGTATCGGGCATCCCGAGCGCGGTCATCTTGTTGAGTATCTCGCACCCAATTCGGTGTTCAACTCGTTGCCTCGCCAACGTTCGAGCCCGCATCTCGGGCCCGATGATCGCCTTGTAACGGATGTCGGCATGTGCGCTGAGATTACTTTCATCCATCTCCGTAAAGCGACTTCCGGAAAGAGCCAGAAATCTTTCGACCTCGTCGAAGTTTCGACAGGTGAGGACGATGGAGTGGACGTCCGGGTTGTCGAGGGCGAATCGGATGGCGGCGTTTCTGATTTCAATCGGATTCTTCAGATTGTGTTTTTCAATAAAGGGAGCAGCTAACCCTAATCCGACAATAAACTCCGGGTAAATTGTAGGAAAAACGGGGACAGGTCCCTTTTTGGCAAAGACAACGGTCCACCAAAAACGGACCTGTCCCTGTTTTTCCAGTAATTTGCGTAGATTTCGTGAACTCGGATTAGGGTTCACCCTGAAGCGAACACGAGCCAACAAAGCCATTGCGTAAAGACACATTAGAACGGCTTCACATAGGAGTAAATCACAGACCCCTTTCCCAAGAATAGCCGCCACTATCATGGCTTTTGTTGCGTCTGCCAAAGCTGATTCGCTTATTTATTGTCGCTTCAGGGCTAATTCTCTTTGTCTCTTGTTCTTTTCTCGGAGGATCTTGATCCAGCCGGGTGCTTCTCGGCCTTGCTTTTCCTGCTCGGTGTAGATGTCATTGAAGTAGCTAAACGCCCCACCACCAAAGGGATCCGTCTTCATCAATGTGGTCCCTATATTCTTTTCTCTGCAGGCCCGCAGAATTCGTTGTCCCATGTCCCTTTTGAGGTAGTTGTAGACCAACAACAACACATCGAAAATCTGCCAAGCGTCCTGTATTCCTTGATCTTGGGTGGCTCCGCTGGTGTTTCGCTCCCCTTGGTCAAAGGCTCGGTGCGAGCGATGGTGCCTGCACCCAGGCATCCGGCAAGAAAAGAACTGCGCTTCATGATTACTCTCCCCAACAACGAAGTTTCGAGTGGATGGGTGGGTTGTTTTCAGTGAGTGTTGCGCCACTCGTGGCGCCAACCTACACTCGTTGGGGATGGGTGTCAACCATACGCATCACTCTTCCCTAAGTGCGACCAGAGGATCGATTTTGGTGGCCCTTCGGGCGGGAAGATACGAAGCGGTCCACCCTACGAGCAGCATGATCACGGCCACCGCGGCGTAGACTGTGGGATTCGTGTTGCTGACTTGATACAAAAGACTCGATAAGAAGCGTGTAGCCCCGTAGGCTGCCGTCAGACCTGCGAGAATACCGAGCAGACAAAGGCCGATTCCCTGCCGGAGAACCATCATCGCGACTTCACCGCCTCGAGCTCCCAAGGCCATGCGAATGCCGATCTCGTTGGTTCGTTGAGCGACACCGTGAGACATCACGCCGTAGACGCCGACGGCGCCGAGAACCAGAGCGATCGAGGCGAACACGCCAAGGAGGGTCATCAAGAATCTCGGCCGGGCCACTTCTTTCGAAACGAGGTCGTCCATCGTTTGAATTCGGACGATGGCGAGATTCGGATCGAGAGATCGCACAATCTCTCGCAAAGAACCGGCAAGGCTCGTCGGCTCGCCTCGCGTACGAACGATGACGCTCATCGTACGAGCATGAAAGTCGGCCCACGTCGCCGTTTGCGCGTGATTGTGATAGTAGGTCGGGCACTCGATGCGCAGTCCGTCGAATTTCACGTTGCCCACGATTCCGACGATGGTGTGCCAGGGTCCGTCGGATCGAGCAAAACGGATCTTCTTCCCGAGGGGATCCTCCCCGGGCCAGTACGTCCGAGCCATTTCTTCGTCGATGACCACGGTGAGTTGGCCGCCGGCCCGGTCGGCCTCGTTCAGAAGCCGGCCGCGGCGGAGGGGTATACCGAAGGTCTCGAACGCCTCCGGACTGACCATGACGTGGCTGGCTCTCCACCCCGCTTCGCCGGGAGTCGAATCGGCACGGCCTTCGATGTGAAAGCGGCTTGCGGATCGGTCCATATATAAGGGCGGGCGTGAGACGATGGCGGCGCTCTTCACATCTGGAAGTGCTTCGAGCTCTTCTTTGACTCGGTTGTAGAAAATCACGGCCTCCGGGCCCGTGTATTCCGCCGCCGGTAAGGAAAGGCGGGCGGTCAGCAGATGGTCGGTGCGGAATCCAGGGTCAACTCGAAGCAATTGGCGAAAGCTTTTCGTCACGAGACCTGCGCCAATCACGAGCATGAGCGCGAGGGCGACTTGGAAACGATGAGAAGCTTTCGAAAGACCAACCGTTGCCGGCTCGATATGGCCGAGCGGTTCGAGGTCTTGAACGCGCTCGACAAATCCAGAGACGAAGCGTGAAGTGCGGGAATCAGTCCGAAGATGAGGCTGGTGAGAATCACGGCGCCGAGCGTGAAAAGGAGGACCCGACCGTCGAGTCCGATGAGCTCGAGTCGCGGAAGAGAACCGCCTTCGAGAGCCAGCAGAGCATCGATTCCGACGTGGGCGAGTACGACACCGATCGATCCGCCCAAAGTGGAAAGGAGTAGGCTTTCCGTGAGCAACTGCTGTACCAGACGGCCACGCCCCGCTCCGAGCGCATTCTTGACCGCGACTTCCCGGCGGCGATCTTCACCGCGCGCGAGGAGAAGGTTGGCCACGTTCGCGCAGGCCATCAACAAGACGAGCCCCACCGCTCCCAACAGCAAAAGGATCGCGGGTCGGACGCTGCCCACGACGTCATCGAGAAGCGGCATCAGGTAGAGGCCGTGTCCGGTATGGTGCTCCGGATAGACCTTGGCCCAGTTGACCATCATGGTCTCGAGCTCCGCCTCGGCCTGCTCGTAGGTCGCGTCTCGAGCGAGACGGGCGATCATGTAGAACCAGTGGCCGCCTCTCCACGTGCGGGCCGGGTCGAGAGCGAGCGGTGTCCAAAGCTCCGTGTCGGGGGTGGGGAATCCAAAGCCCTCCGGCATGATGCCGACGATTTCACCTCGGACTTCCGACTCGGTATCGAGACCGGCGTCGATGGTTTGTCCGATAACGTTGGCATCTCCTCCGAAACGTCTTTGCCAGAGGCCGTATCCCAAAACGAAAACCGGCTTCGGTTCCGCGCCGTCGTCCGCCGCGATCAGCGTGCGACCGAGAAGCGGTGGAGCCCGCAGCACCGAGAACATGCTCGAAGAGACGTAGCCGGCGATGACGATCTCCGGGTCTCCTTCGCCGTCCGTAATCGTCAGCATCTCGGTGGAGACGGCCGCCACGGCCTCCATGCTCTCTTGCTGCCCCACGTATTCGAAATACTCCGGAGACCCGACGGCATACTTCGGAACATCGCGACCGCTCTCCGGAGTGAAGTAGGTGTAGAGAGCGACCAGATCCTCGGGACTCTCGTAAGGCAGAGGTTGGAGAAGTACGCCGTTGGCCACACTGAAGATTGCCGTCGTGGCGCCGATCCCGATGGCGAGCGTCAAAATAGCGATCGCTGTAAAACCCGGTGACCTTCTCAGGTTCCGCAGAGCGTATCGCAGGTCGTGGCGAAACGTCTCGAGGAGCCAACCCTTAGTTGACCGCTCTCGCGCAACGTCGTTGTTTTCCTTTGTCTCTTCCCGCCTTGCCAACAAGCCATGGAGCGCGACATCGAGTAAGGCTCGTACGATAAAGGAAAGACTCCCCCGCAGGCGGGAGCGACGGTAAACCTCTCGGTATCGATCTCGAAAGAGCTCGATCATGTCCGCGCCGTGCGATCGCCGGAACCGTTTTGGAAACAAAACCAGAACGGCACGATAGGCAAGCTCCGACCACCGAAGACCGGGAACAGGCTCGTCGCCGCTCACGATGCTGCCTCGCTGTCACGGATGCCGACGCGCGCTTCCGCCGCCTCCACGATGGACCGCATCCTCGCCGTCTCGGCGGCAAAAACCTTTTTTCCGAAATCGGTGATCCGATAGTAACGGCGGCGCTCGTCGTCCGATTCAGCGGCGGGACGTCGTGCCGACTCGGCAACGAGTCCTTGTGTTATCAGACGCCGGATCGAGCGATATAGGTTTCCCGCTTCCATACGGATCTGACCGCCCGTTTGGCGCTCGATCTCCTTGACCATCCGATACCCGTGGCATTCCCCGTCCATGAGGACAAATAGGATGTGATAGTCCTGAGGTTTCAAGGGCAGGAGGGCATCGATACGGTCGGACTGAGAGGCTCTTTTGGCCATGGGCTACCTCCGCGCTCCAATTTATAGTCATATTACATATATGTCAAATGACTATATTGGGCGCAGAGGGATTCATTTTTTTTCTTCGTGGTCTCGGAGGAAATCCTCGACGTTGTCCAGCTCGGGAGATTGAACCACCGCTTGCCAGTCGAACTGCTCATCGAAAGGCTTCAAAACCGTGTGGGGATCGAACACCCGGGGGTCGTGAAAACGAAGCTCACGATATGGCGCTGGAAACGCTTCACTCCAACCTATTCAAAAACAAAATACTTACACTCAAGACACCAACAACCCAGCCCTAAATTCTGATTCCGAAAGGTTTTGGCAATTATACGCATATCTGAGTGAAGCCAAGTTGATCAAGGAATACCGCAATCATTCCGGGTAGGTCTAAACACTCATGCTTCCCATCGAGATACGGTACACTCGGCCGGCGTGTACATCGCTCTGTGTCCAAGCCAGCGTGGTTCGCAGAAAAACTTCAAATCCGGCTCGAAATTTCTAGTCAGTATTTGTAAGAAAAGGAGTCATACAATGAGCGATGCTAAATGGAACGTGATGGTGTACCAAGCGGGAGACAACAACTTGAGCGGGGAAATGGTCTGGGCCCTGCAGCAAATAAAGGAAGTTGGCCCCAGCGAGAAGCTCGAAGTACGGGTCCAGTTCGACCCGATTGGCGATTTCCCACGCTACTTCGAGTTTAAAAAGGACCCGATGGAGTCAACCGGCGAACCCACATACCATCAGTGGCATATTAGAGCCAACCTCAGTACCACGGAGACTCAGCGTGTGGCCAAAGAAGTTGAACAGCTCCTTGATGGGAAGGTTCAGCAAGAAGTCATCTCTAGAAGACAAAAAGACCAGTTCTTGGAACGAGGAATCAACGACGAATCCTCGTCCCCCATCATGATCGAGCAATTTATCAAACAAACCAAATCCAAATTCGGTAACCATTTCATGCTGGTATTGTCCGGCCACGGCAGTGGAGCACTGGGAGGCTTTTTGAAAGACTATGACCCTGTCAGCTCCATTAGTGTTCCTCGACTTGGGCAAGCGCTCAGAGATGCAGTAGGGGAAGGGCGAGGAATTCACATTCTCGGAATGGACAGTTGTAACATGAGCATGGCGGAAGTGTGCTATGAAGTCAGGAAATCGGCCGAGTACCTCGTTGGATCCGAAGGTTTCGTGATGAACAGCGGATGGCCTTACGGAGAAATTCTCAGTGCAATAGAAGGTAAACTCGCAAACAATGCTCTTACACGAGAGGTCGCGATAACGATAGTCGAGGAATACACCAAGTTCTACGCGAACTATGCGCTTGCGGGCATTTCGGTAGACCTTTCCGCAATCCATCTCGAGAGTATGGAATCGCTTGCGGGTGCTGTGCGTGGACTCGTCGAGGAAATGCAAAAACAAATTGCAATAGACAGGAATCCCATCGTGTTGGCACGTTGGGAAGCGCAAACATACAGTAATGAAGAGTATGTAGATCTCTGGGATTTCTGCGATTTATTGCAGACTCACTTTGGCTGGTCAAAGACGAAAGGATCTGAGAATCCTGGCCAGAAGGTTAAAGAAGCTTTAGAAGCCGCGGTTATTCTTAGCTGTTACAGTGGACCGGCATTTCAGCACTCTCATGGGATGTCTGTATACTTTCCGTGGACCGCATCCGATTCGGTTCTACAGGATTATCGAAAGATGGATTTCTCAATAAAGAGCCACTGGGGTGATTTTCTAGGGGATTTCATCAAAGAAACTCGTCGAGAAGTGCGCGTACGCGAGGACCTATCCAAAGACTACCTTCGTGAAGCTCCTTTACTCAATGAGAACATGCTTCTCATTCGAAAGAATCCACCTCACGGAAAAGGGGTGCCTCTCCACACATGCAACGTGAAGAACTATCCGAATAAATACTATCCATCCGTATGTATGGAGCCCAAAAAAACAACCGGGTAGATCAGTCCCTGATGGGTGAAATCGAATGCAAAAAGTAAACAATTTTCCGGGAGCTGACCGCTGATTGCTGATGGCTGATAGCTCGAGGCGAGCCGCGACACCCTTTTGGTTGCGGCTATGCCGCGTCAGGATATATAAGATAAATCCAGGCTTAGGGAGCACGATCCTTGGTACAGGAGCAAAAGCGTCACTGGTATAACTCATGGTGCCTTGCTCCCGCCAGGATCGTGGCCTTCCCTATTGCTTTGACTCTTTTCCTTGCTACACCAACGAACGGACGGGCATTCGAAACTCGCCCTACTCAAGATATCCCCGAGCTCCGAGCGGGCCGACCAGTTGACGGAGTGATCACGGGCGACCGCGCCCAACAATATGAAATTCGGGTCAATGCCGGTGACTTTGTCCGGCTTCTCTTCGATCACTGGGGTCAAGATGTGCTCTTGCGGATCGGCGGTCCGGGTGGGCAGATGACTATGCGGGAATACCGTCAAAGCTGGCCGACATCGTTATCGATGATTGCACCAGTTTCAGGCACTTACCGACTAGAGCTCGAGACCTTGAAAAAGCCGTCGGCCCCCATTCGCTTCGAGTTGGCGCTCACAACGCATCGAAAGGCACTATCTGAAGACGAAAGTCGAATTGCGGCGGAGAAGGCCTATGCAGAAGCCGAAAAACTGAGAGCGGAATGGACGGTCGAATCCAGAACAACGGTTGTCGAGAAATACGAAAAAGCCCTGGCAAGTTGGACAGATGCCGGTGAGTCAAGCTATACGGCCCACGCACTCAACTCGATCGGCGAGGTCTACCAGCTAATGGGCCAACCTCAAATGGCGCTCGAGTACTGTGAAGAAGCTCTTCGAGTAAGCGAAAAAGCGGGTAGTCGCCTTGGTATGGTCGAAAGTCTCAACAACATGAGCTCACTCCTCGTACAACTGGGTGAGAACGACAAAGCTCTTGACCTTAGCTTCCAGGCCAAGACCATAAACGAAAATCTTGATGACGTCCGAGCAGAAGCCCAGACGCTGAACAGCCTGGGCTGGGTCTACTACCATCTTGGGCGCTCACAGGAGTCCCTAAAAAACTATCAACGGGCGCTGGAAATTTGGAGAGCACTCGGCGACCAACGCGGGCAAGCTCTAGTCCTGATGAACAGCGGCTTTGTTTACCTCTTGAGCGACAAATCGAAAGCCATGGAGGTATACAAAGAAGCTTTGGCACTTTGGTCCATGGTTGACAACAAACGAGGGAAAGCCATAACACTCACTTCAATTGGGCACCTCTACTCAATAACGGGTGAAAAGCAAAAAGCGCTCAATTTTTATTTCGAAGCCAAGCCCTTGTTTGATCGTATTGGAGATCCTTATTGGGAGGCCGGCCTAGTCGCCGGGTTGGGGTACGTCTACGTTCAATTAGGCGAAGAAGACAAATCGCTCGATTACTACAGGGAGGCGCTTCGCCTCAATCGCGCGGTCAGCGACAATGAGGGAGTAGCAGCGACACTCCTGGACATCGCCAGAATTTACTCATCCCTGGGCCAGAATGAAAAAGCACTGGACCATTGTGAGCGGGCCCTCTCGATGTTCAAGTCTCTCAACAACAAAAGATACGAATCCGTCGCTCTCGAAGATCTTGGTAAAACCTACGAGTCTATGGGTGAACGGAAAAAAGCTCTCGAATTCTATAACAAAGCACTCCAGCTCAGTTGACACGTTGGGTACAAGCGGGAGCAGGCTTACGCGCTCAACAATCTCGGCACCGTCTACTTCGCCATGGGAGAGATGCAAAAGGCGCTCGAATACTACAAAGAGGCGTTGACGCTCAACCGGGCTTTGACCGACCGATTCAATGAGTCTCTGGTTCTCTATAATATGGCCAAGATAAGCCGAGACTTGGGAAACCTAGGCGACGCAAACACCTTGATTGAGAGCAGCCTAGCTATCGTTGAATCCCTTCGCACAGAGGTGGCAAGTCATGGACTTCGCACTTCCTATGTAGCCTCCATTTACAGGTACCACGAGCTCTACATTGATCTGCTCATGCAATTGCACCAACAGAATCAGTCGGCGAATCACGATGCCGACGCGTTGCTGGCCTTTGAGAAGTCGCGCGCTCGGTCTTTTCTCGAGAGCTTGGTGGAGGGCGACGTCGATATTCGACAAGGTATTGCATCGGATTTGTTGGAACAGGAGCGCTCGTTACAGCAGATGCTCAACGCTAAGGCCGAGCAGCAGATACAGGTACTGAGCAGCGGGGCTGATGAAGCCGCGTTAGTCACCATAAAGAAGGAACTTCAAGAGCTCACCATGGAGTACGAGCAACTCCAAGCGCTCATCCGAAGCAAGAGTCCGCGCTATGCGGCCTTGACCCAACCGCAACCATTGAGTCTCGCGGAAATCCAACACGAAGTGCTCGACGACGAGACATTACTATTGGAGTATGCCCTGGGCGAAGAAAGAAGCTTCCTGTGGGCAGTCACAAACAAGGGTCACACCAGCCATGAACTGCCGCCCCGCGACGAAATTGAAGATGCCGCTCGGTTCGTTTACGAGCTCTTGACGGCTCGCCAACCGTTACCCGGTGACGACGTTCGTTCGCACCGTACTCGTGTCAAAGAGGCGGACGCCCGATATTGGCGGGAGGCGGCCCGACTGAGTGGAATGTTGCTCGGGCCCGTGGCCGATCAACTGGGTAGCAAAAGACTCTTGGTTGTCGGTGACGGGGCACTCCAATATCTGCCGTTTGGAGCTTTGCCGGTTCCCGGATTGGACGAGGATACTCATGCGCCGGTCCCATTAGTGGTCGAGCATGAGCTGGTCAGCATGCCATCAGCATCGACGCTCGCCGTGCTTCGGAACGAGACGAAAGGGCGTAAAGCGGCTTCAAAATCCGTCGCCGTGTTGGCCGATCCGGTCTTCGAGCGCGAGGACCCACGTTTGAGCAGAGAGGGCGCCGACAGACAGAAAACTTCTGAGAGAGAACGTGGCGACACTCCGCATGATCCCCCCGTCTTATCCGATATCACTCGGGCGCTGAGAGACGTGGGATTCATGCGAGAGGGTCGCGTCCACATACCGCGACTACCAACCACGAGGCGGGAGGCCGAGGCCATTATCGCCGCCGCACCTTCAGGCGCGGGATTCCAGGCCATAGACTTTCTAGCGAGCCGGGCAACGGCCACTGACCCGACCCTAGCCGAATATGGCATCGTTCATTTCGCCACGCACGGCATTCTCAACAACGAACATCCGGAGCTCTCGGGAATCATTTTGTCGATGGTTGACGAACAAGGGGATCAACAAAACGGTTTTCTACGGCTTCATGACATCTACAATTTAGACCTGCCCGTCGATCTGGTCGTCCTGAGCGCGTGTAACTCCGGCCTCGGTAAAAACGTGCGAGGAGAAGGATTAGTCGGGATGGTCCGGGGTTTCATGTATGCGGGAGCCGAGCGTGTGGTGGCCAGCCTGTGGAAAGTCGATGACGAAGCGACCGGCGAGCTGATGAAGGTTTTCTACCGAAACATGCTCAAAGAAGGCTCGACGCCCGCGGCCGCAATTCGAAGCGCTCAGATCACGATGTGGCGACAAAAGCAGTGGCAGTCGCCTTTCTACTGGGCGGCATTCGTGCTTCAGGGCGAGTGGAAGTAGGTGAACCACCGCGCCCCTTTCTCCACTTCGCCCGTTCACAGCAATATCTGTCTTACGCAAACGTTTTGTTCAGTGTGTGGCGCTTCTCGCGATTGTCATCCCGGCGCGAAGTGCCGCCGCCTTGGACCCCAACTCGGCTCTGCGCACCGAGTAAGCGGCTTACTTTCGCTCGCTGAGCTCGAGCCCTAATGTATTTGCATCAAATAGCTTGACGAATGCTTCACACTTCTGCTATCGCCAGCTGAATCAGACTTTGAAGGATCACCAAGCTAACTACATTTTTTTGGAGGAGATTACTATGAAGAAGTTCGCCGTCCTGTTTCTCATGCTTCTAGCTGCGTCGCTAGTGGTGGCTCATCCACACTTCCGGATGAGCATAACTGCGACTCTGGCTGGCGATGTGGAGCCAAAGTTTCTTTTTACACCGTTCCGGCCAACATGACCCATGCCGAAAACGCTGAGAAGGGTGCTTTCCTGACACCCGGCAGGCCCAAGCTCGAGATCTCCGCGGACCTGAAGGCGGGCTCCGTTTCCATCCCCGCCGGGACTTACACCGTTGGGGCCGTCAAAAACAGCATGGACGATTGGACCATGGCGTTGTTTCCGGGAGAAATCGAAAGGGGAACGACACCGGACACTTCCAAGCTGATCAAGCTCGATTCGCAGTACATGAAATCATCCGAGCCAGGCGGGCACTTGTGGGTATATATCGGACCCGGCAACGGGAAATTCGAGGGCAAAGCCCCGTGTTGAGACCGCGCTTTTTTCCGCCTCGGCTTTCGACGTGCTGGGCACGAAGCCACTAATCGGGAGAGCGTTTCAAACAACGGACGACAAGGAGGGTGCGCCACCCGTTACCCTTCTCAGCCACGGTTTCTGGCAGAATCGCTACGGCGGAGATCCGGGCGTGCTAGGACGCATGATTACTCTCGACGGGATCCCCGTTACGGTGGTCGGTGTGATGCCGCCGGCGTTCGAGTTCCCGCCGGCAAACGATGAAGTCCGGCTTTTCCTTCCGATCGAGACTTTTATGGCCAACCGGTATGAAGGCTTTGTGACAGAACGTCGGAATCGGATTGGACTTCGCGTCGTCGCACATCTCGGTTCCGGTTTCACTCTGGAGCACGGGAGCACTGAAACCGGCGCCATTGCCCAACAGTTAGAGGAGGAATACCCGGAGGCCAACGCGGAAACTCAAATCGGCATCGAAGGACTACACACTTGGGTAACGCGCCACTCACGCCAACCTCTCCTGCTGCTCTTGGTCGCAGTGGGCGGCCTCATGTTCATCGCCTGCGCCAATGTGGCGAACCTACTCTTGGGGCGTGTGTCAACACGGGAGCGCGAGATGGCAGTCCGTACCGCACTCGGAGCCGGAGGGGGTCGCCTCGTCCGGATGCTTCTGACCGAGAGCATCGTTCTTTGGCTGGCTGGAGGACTTTTAGGTCTGAGTCTCGCCTATGCGATGACTCAAACCCTCGCATCGGAGCTGGGATCGACGTTGCCCCGGATGTCTCAATGCGTCATCGACCTTCGCGTTGCAGCCGTCGCTCTCGTCGTGTCTTTGTTCACCGGCTGCCTGTTTGGGTTGATCCCGGCTCTGAGAACGATGAGGACGGATCTGCAAGACTCCTTGCGGAACGGGAGCTACAGCGTGACAGGCGGAACGCGGTACCGCATGCGGCGGGGGCTCATCTTCATCGAAGTCGGCCTCGCGGTCATTCTGCTCGTTGGATCCGGCCTGACGATCCGCACTTTCTGGAACATGATCGGCGAGAATCCGGGGCTCGATCCTCAGGGCATCCTCGTCGCCCGGATCAACTTGCCCGACGGCAGAGACTCCAAGTACTTTGAGCTCGAAGAAGGCGCTCCTATGAGACAGTGGGCGTATGGGAGCTCCCCTTCTTGTCCTCGACCCATCGAACGTTTCCACAACGGTCTGTTGGAACAGGTGCAAGCTATTTCGGGTGTCGAGACGGCGGCAACGCCATGGTTTCTCCCGTTTGCTCCAGGCGGCTGGCAACCCACTTTTCACGTTGAGGGATGGCCGGAGGAGGAACCAGGCCAAGCGGCTGTGGCTGAATCAAACTCAGTCCCGCCCGGCTATTTTCGTACGATGGGTATTCCGCTCCTCGCAGGACGGGATTTCGGAGCTCGAGATAACGCGGACGCCCCGCTCGTCGTGATCGTTGACGAAAAAATCGCGGATCGCTACTGGCCGGACGAAAGCCCGATGGGCAAACGCCTCAAGCTCGGCGACCACGCATCCGAAAACCCGTGGCTCGAAGTCATCGGAGTGGTGGGTCACGTCAGGTTCCGAGGCGTCCATCAAGAAGCCCGCTGGCAACTCTACCTGCCTCACACACAAGGATTCTGCACCTTCCGTTTCCACGTCGTGGCCAAAACGACCGGCGATCCAACAGCTTTAGCGGGATCGATTCGTCAAGTGGTCACAGCCTTGGATCCCGAGCTACCGGTGGCATCCTTCCGGACGATGGAGGAGTACGTGGGCTCTACGACCGAGCAGAGTCGGCTGCTCGCCGGGCTGCTGGGTCTTTTTGCGATAACGGCCTTGCTGCTGGCAGGAATCGGCCTTTACGGCGTGATGTCCGGTGTTACTGCAGAGAGAAGGCGAGAGATCGCCATCCGGATGGCCGTCGGAGCACGCGGGCGCCAAGTTGTCGGGATGGTCTTTCGCCAAGGCATGGCGTCAGTCCTTGCCGGTGCCGCCCTCGGGCTCGCGGCTTCGACGATCCTCTCACGGTTAGCCGAAAGCCTTCTATTCAAGGTCACGCACCTCGACCCCGTAACCTACTTCGGTGCGTTCCTCTTTCTGTTCGTCGTGGCGATCGCCGCCTGTACCCTGCCCGCGCTTCGGGCAACGTCGGTGGATCCAACGACCGAGCTACGGAGCGAGTAGCTACTTTATAGGAATTTGCTATCCGCCGAGGAGTCAAGAAAAGTGTCGGGAAGGCCTTGGAAATGTCGAGACCGACGCTGAGCTGTCTTGCTCGAGCTCCCTGGATCATCACAAGAGCATGGCGCAGCCGGCTAGGCGCGAAAAATATAGCTGGACAATGGCGAGACGCAGACCACCGCCTTTCAGTGATGACCCTGATGGGTGTTTCTGCCTTCAGAAAGGAACGTAGACAGACCAGCGTGTCTTGGAAGAGTGGAGGCGAATGGGCGAGAGGCTCTGGTGGCTGCGATTCATAATTTATGTGCGTCAAGATCTTTTTGATGACTGGATATTTGGTAATGAATGAAACGATTTTCATTTCTGTGCCGCAAAATCGACAAAGCAATGGATCGATTTCGTACACTTTCTGAATAAGCTTGGCCCATGTGAGCTTGCGGCAGTGACGCCAACCATCGACATCCTGCTCCTGCGGGTCGGTACCTTCTTGGTCATGGGGGCTCACGAGCTCTGAATGACGTCGGCGCTTGCCGCGGGAGGCGTTTGCGTAATAACCCCAATTGCGGGTGAGTTGCTGTCCAGGTTCTGGGATGTGGTCGGTGACCCGAGCGATGAACTCCAAAACATCCCACCACACCCCCAAAGGGTCCTATGCGTCCATTTTGTCGCGCTCGATGAGTTTGTCCGACAAAACGGTTCGATCGTATCTCGATATTCTCACGGAAACCTTCATGGTTCGGCAACTTCAACCCTGGTTCGAGAATCTCGGCAAGCGGCAGGTTAAGGCGCCCAAGACCTACTTCCGAGATTCCGGCCTACTGCACACTTTGCTGGGTTTGTCGGATGCGAACGTCCTCGCCGGGCATCCATCCGTTGGTGCTTCATGGGAGGGCTTTGTACTCGAGGAGATTTTGAGGATCGTCAAGCCATCGCAGCCCTATTTTTGGGCAATGCACGGGGGATCCGAGATCGATCTATTTTTCGAGCAACGCGAGCGGCATCACGCTGTCCAGATCAAGTTCAATGAGGCTCCAAAGATCACGCGTTCGATGCGGATCGCTCTAGAGGACCTGCGGCTGGACCATCTATGGATTGTGTATCCGGGAGAAAAAGCCTACCAAGCGGAGGAGAGAATTTCAGTTTGGCCTTTGAAGGATGTCTCGGCTCTGCCCGATAGGCTCCACTGACCTCAATATTTCGTCAAGGGTAAATCACAAGTCGATTGGCCCCCCGCGATCCTGCAGTAAAACTCCAGCTTGTATCCGGCCTGTCCCTCGTCAAGTACCACCAGGCCCTTTTAAATGAGCTCTTCCACGGGAACCACCTTCGTCTGGGAGATGCGGTGCTGGCGGCACAGGAGGCTTACGTCGAAAGAGGAGCTTTCCCGGAGCTTTTGAGTATCTACCAATTGCTCGGAGATCACGCCTTGGTGGTCCGGTAAGGTCGAGACCCCCAGACAGGGACAAGTGTAGGAAAAGCCCTGCGTTCTGTTTGTCTTTCACTACGCAAGCTCGGTCCGGTGAACTTTCGGAATCCCATAACTTCATTGAAATCAGCCGATTAGATCCGAAAACGTGGCGTTGAGCTTGGCATCGGTTTTGCATTACGAAAAGCGTGTGAAACGAACGACGCATCGGTTGTTGTTGGCGTCCTGGCTCACCGTCCTGATCCCCACGGCCGGACTGGCCCAGTCGGTCCCGTCCCTCGACCGGATGTTCGACAACGAGAAGACCTACACCGCCACGCCGTCGGTGACGTTTTCTTCCACCGTCGGCGTCGGCGGCGAGCTCCTCCAGTACGAGATCCAATGGGATACGGTTCGGGGATTCATCGCCGCCGATCCCTTGATCGAGAACCGTCGGTCGTGGGAGGACAGCGGTTTCACGAACCTCGATGATGGTGCGGACCTCGATCCCTTCGAGAGCGGAGAGACCATCGAGTTCACCTTCCCGTCCGGCGTGCTCACCGACGGCACAACCTACTGGTGGCGCGTCCGATCCCGTCGCTCCGATACGCTGGCGCTGTCTGCCTGGTTGACGCCCCGGACCTTTACTGTCGACACCGCCCAGACCGTCTATCCTCAATGGCACCAGACCACATCCCAGCAGTTCGTCAACGACACGCTCACGGACGCCGTCACCGGCCTGGAGACCCCCACCTTGAGCGTCATCGACAGCGGCGTGACCCACGCGAACGGCGCCATGCACATCGAGGCGGTGGACCTCGACGGAGACGGCGACACCGACGTGGTGACCGCAGCGGGCGCCTCCAATCAGTTCGCCTGGTACGAGAACGACGGCACAATGAGCTTCGCCCGGCACATCATCGATAACACGGCCAATGCCGACGGCGCCTACGACATCGACGCAGTGGATTTCGATGGCGACGGCGACATCGATGTGGTGACCGCGGCTTCTATCTCCGATCAGTTCGCCTGGTACGAGAACGACGGCGCCATGAGCTTCGCCCTCCACGTCATCGACGACACGAACAACGCCAACGAAGCCCGAGAGATCGAGCCGGTGGACCTCGACGGCGACGGCGACACCGACGTGGTGACCGCGGCTTTCCTCTCCGAATCAATTCGCCTGGTACGAGAACGACGGCGCAATGAATTTCGCCCGGCACGTCATCGACGACACGGCCACCGCCAGCGAAGCCCGGGAGATCAAGCCAGTGGACCTCGACGGCGACGGCGACACCGACGTGGTGACCGCGGCTAATGCCTCCGATCAGTTTGCCTGGTACGAGAACGACGGGTCGTCACCCCCCGGCTGGATATCGCACGTCATCGACAGCGGCACGACCAACGCCGACGGCGCCCACCAAATCAACGTGGTGGATTTAGACGGCGACGGCGACACCGACGTGGTGACCGCCGCCAGGAACTCCGATCAGTTTGCCTGGTACGAGAACGACGGGTCGACCCCTCCCGCTGGATTCTGCACGTCATCGACACCGGCACGACCAACGCCGATGAAGCCTACGACATCGACCCGGTGGACTTCGACGGCGACGGCGACACCGACGTGGTGACCGCGGCTTATGTCTCCGATCAGTTCGCCTGGTACGAGAACGACGGGTCGACCCCTCCAGGCTGGACGCTGCACGTCATCGACACCGGTACGACCAACGCTGATGACGCCCGGGAGATCGAAGCGGTGGACCTCGATGGCGACGGCGACACCGACGTGGTGACCTCGGCTCAGACCTCCGATCAGTTCGCCTGGTACGAGACGGCGCCCCATGACGTTCGCCAGATGGCGCCGACCGGCTCCAACAACACCGGCATCACCTCGCCGACGACCGCAGGCACGACGTGGACCGACCCCGAAAACGCCTTTAGCAACGACGGGTCGTACGCCAGTCGGGCACCTCCACCTCCAACGAGGTGTATCGCGATTTTGGGTTCTCGATCCCCTCGGGTGCCACCATCGACGGCATCGAGGTGGGGATCAACGCCTGGCGGAGGAACAACAACCGCACCGTGGACGCCAATATCACGCTGAGCCGGGACGGGGGCACCTTTGACTCGTCCACCTATACCCAAGCGGTCACCGTCACCGCCGACCCCGCAGGCGACCAGGTGTTGGGCGGCAGCGGCAACCTGTGGGGCTTGACGGGCTGGACCGCCGAGCATTTCTCGAACGCCAACTTCCGTGTTCGCATCGAAGCCGCCATCGGCGCGGCGGCGGCCAGGGGACCTCTTTGCGACTGGATCATCTGTGGGTACGGGTGAGCTACACCGTCCCGGTCGCCGAGGTCACCACCGAGCTCATCGCCTTCGCCGACTTCCTGGGCTCTTACACGCGCTGGGGCACCGTGACCTGGAACCAGGGCAACATAGACGGTCAGATCACGGTGGCGGTCCTCGACAACACCGGCACGCCCACCGGCTTGTCCGGCACGACGACAACAACGGGTCAGGGCTCCATCGACATCAGCTCCCTCGCCACCACCGGCGCGACCGCTTCCATCAGACTCCGAGCCACGCTCGACGACGTGGACGGCGCCGAGAGCGGAACCAGCCCTCAGCTCGCCGACTGGACGGTGGCGATCGAGGACATCCCCTACGACTTTTCCAAGCCCATCACGATCGACCGTGGACAGATCTCGGATGGCAGCTGCGGGACGACGCTGACGGACTTCCCGATGTTATTCAATTCCACGGATCCCGACCTGAGACACACCTCCTTCGGGGGTGACGTCACCGATCTCGATGGCGACGACATCGTCTTTCGTGGAGGAGACGCCGCGACCTGTGGCGCGGCCCCACCCTGCATCCTCGACCACGAGATAGAAAAGTACGTCAATACCACCGGGGAGCTCGTCGCCTGGGTGAGGATTCCCATCACTCAAGACAAATGATGTAGGCAATACCTCGGACACCGTCATCTATCTCCTCTACGGCAACAGTACCGTCACCACCCCCACCGAGAACCCGGCCGGCGTCTGGAACGCCAACTATGTGGGCGTGTGGCACCTGGAGGAGCAGGTGACCGATGATGCGACCGGCGGCACCCACGACGACTCCACCTCGAACGCCAACGACGGCACCCAGACGAGAAACGGCCCGTTTAACGGCGAGATCGCGGGCGCTCAGGATTTCGATGGAACAAGCGACTTCATCACGGTCGCCGACCACGATAGTCTGAGCTTCAACCCCGACGGTCCTTTCTCGGTGTCCGCCTGGATCTTTATGGATACGGCGACAGAGAACATCGTCGTCTCCAAAGACGCGAGTACCGGGGGTGAATGGGACTTGTACGTTCGCAACTCGGGTGGTGTGTTGGCCCTCATCGTGGAGGATGGCGACTACACGAATTGTATCGGCAGACAGACCGACGCCGCGTTTCCCACCGGGAGCTGGCATCACGTCACGGGCACCTACGATGGCACCGGAACGAGCGCCGGCATCACGCTGTACATCGATGGTGTCCAGCCCGCGACGAGCGACTTCTCTTCCGGCACCTATGTCGCCATGGACAACACCTCCACACCGGTGCAGATCGGGGCCTGGGATGGTGGAGGAAACAGCCACGACATGAACGGCCGGATTGACGAGGTCCGCGTCTCCAACACCGCCCGCTCCGCTTGTTGGATCGGGGCGTCGTACAACAACCAGGCGTGGCCGGACAAGGCGGTGACGCCGGCGCCCGTCCCGCCGAACGTGAGTGAAGGCTTCTACGGGGTAGGTGCGCCGACGGCGGTGGAGCTCGTCTCCTTCACCGCGCGTGGGTTGGACGGAGCCGTAGAGCTTCAATGGGAAACGGGCTCCGAGATGGACAACCTGGGCTTTCACCTCTACCGTTCGCGGTCAGTGTCGGGTCCCTGGGAGCCGGTCACGGCGTCTTTGATTCCGGGCCTGGGCTCGTCGCCGGCGGGAGCGCGTTACCGCTACATCGATACGGGCCTTGCCAACGGCGTGACGTACTTTTACGAGCTGGAAGATATCGAGACGACGGGAGCCACGGAGCGTCACGGCCCAGTGTCTGCGACACCGACTCTTGGAGCGACCGGCGAGGAGGACGAGCTAGGCCGGCCGGCGGAAGATGAGGATTCGTCTTCGGTCATCACCTACGGCGACCCCGAAGCAAACCGCTTTCGTGTGGTGAAGCAAGGTCATTACGAAATGGCTTTGGAGCTGACGACGGAAGGTTTCCTGGCCTATCCGGAGCCGGACGGTTCGGTGCGTCTCGAGATACCCGATTACGTGGAGGCTGAAAGCGGCGGTCTTCCGGTGAAGCGGACGTGGGTGGAAGCTTTGGCGGGAAGACAGGTGGAGCTGGTGTCGATCCGCGAGCGAGATATCGAGACCGTCGGTTTGCGTCCGGCCGGTACATTGAACGAAGTCGTTGCTTCACCGGACGGTGTGGTGCGGCTGCGGCGACGAGCCCGTCCGAGGGTGAAACGAACCAGTTCGAACCCAGCCGGTTCTCCGAATCGGCACGTCTCGTGAGCGTCGCATTTCAGGGCGAGGTGAAAAAGGCGCTGGTGGAGATGGCGCCGTTCCGCTGGAATGCGTCGCGTCAGCAGCTCCGTCTGGCGAAAAAGCTTATGGTCACGTTGTCTTTCGCCAAGCGCGATCTCAACGAGGTCGTGAGTCCCGACGGGCGCCGGGGGCGTCTGTCACGCCGGAGGGGAAAGCAACCGAACCGCGGCGGCGTGGTAGCCAGATTGAGTACCCAAGCGCCCGGGCTCTACGCGGTGCGCTACGAGGAGATTTTCGGGACACGTTCTCGCCGTCGCGGAGTCTACGTGGACGCCGCGCGGTTGCGGCTTGCCCGTCTCGGGGAGACGGTGTCCTATCACCTGGAGCCTGCCGGTTCGCGTTTCGGTCCGGGCTCGACGCTTTACTTTTTGAGCGCGGGCGCCGATGCGAATCCTTATGGAGACGAAGCGGTCTTCGAGCTCGAGTATCCGGCGGCGGGCGCCCGCCGAATGGTCGTGCAGAACGCATCGCCCTCGGGCACACCCACGAGCACCTACCTACATCGCGATGAGCACGAGGAAAACCATCTCTACCTGGCCACCCTTTTGGAAACGAAAGAGCGTTGGATGTGGGACTCGTTGTTTGCTCCCGCCAGGAAAGAGTACGGCTTTTCGGTGAGCGCTCTCGACCCGTTGTCCGAGACGGCCCGTCTCGAGCTGTGGTTACAAGGAGGAAGTGATTTTCCCGAATCGCCCGATCACCACGTGGCCGTTTATATCAACCAAACGCTGGTGGCGGAACGAAGCTGGGACGGGAAGTTCCCGCAAGCGCTAAACGTAGAGCTTGGACCCGGTGTGCTTCGAGAAGGCGACAACCTTCTCGAGATCGAAAACGTCGGCGACACGGGGGCGACCTATTCGATGGTGTACGTGGACCGTTACGCCGTCACCTACCGCAGGCTTTCGAGGGCGGAAGACGGTCGGCTCGCGGGACGATGGACGGACTCGGGTACGGCGGAGATCACGGGCTTGTCATCCCAACCCTCACTCGTTGACACGACCCGAGCCCAGCCGGTGTGGCTCACCGGTGCGGCTTCCTCGGAAGGTCATGTCCTTCGTTTCCATGCCGAAGCGGAGCACGACTATCTCGTTGTCGATGCAGACCAAGTCAACAATCCCGAGGTCCGGAAAGCTTCCAGGGTGTGGTTGAAGCGTACGTCCAACCGTGGAGCGGACTACATCATCGTCGGTCCCCAAGCGTTTCTCGACGCCGCCGGGCCTCTGCTCGAGCATCGACGCGGTCAGGGCTTGACGGTCCGTGCGGTGCCCATCGAACCGATCTATGCTGAGTTCGGATTCGGAGAGAGTCGTCCCGAAGCAATCCGGGAGTTTCTGTCTTACGCCTACCATCAATGGCAGGCGCCCTCGCCGCGCTATGTGCTCTTGCTCGGAGACGCCACCTACGACTTCAAGAACTACTCCGGCATGAATGTCGAAAACCACGTGCCGCCGCTGATGATCGAGACCAGTTATTTACAGACCGTCTCCGACCCCACCTATGCTGCCGTCAACGGTGACGACCTGTTGCCGGATGTTGCCATCGGGCGCCTTCCGGCGGCGAGTGTCGATGAAGTGCGCGCCATGGTGGAGAAGATCCTCGTCTACGAAAGGGGAGGCGCTTCGCTTGGGACAACCATCGCGCTGGTCACCGACAATCCGGATAGGGCGGGAGATTTTGATGCCGATGCGGAGGAGCTTGCCGAAACGGTGCTGGCCGGTAAAGCGCCCCGGCATATCTCTCTCGAAGAGCTGGGCACGGCGGCGGCGCGTCAAGCGGTCCTCGATACTTTCGATAACGGGGCTTCCGTGGTCAGCTACATCGGCCACGGCGCCATCCATATCTGGGCGAACGAGAACCTCCTCGACCTCTCGAGCGTGGGCTCTCTTTCGCTCCAGCCGCAACAGCCCCTGGTGCTCACCATGAACTGCTTGAACGGGTACTTTCATTTTCCGTTCTTCAACTCGCTGAGCGAAGAGCTGGTCAAGGCGGAGACGAAGGGTGCCATCGCGGCATTCTCGCCGAGCGGCATGAGCTTGAACGGTCCGGCCCATCGATACCATAAAGCGCTTTTGAACGAGCTTTTCCACGGGGATCACTCCGCCTGGGAGATGCCGTGCTGGCGGCGCAAGAGGCCTATGCCGAAACGGGAGCCTACCCGGAGCTTTTGAGTATTTACCATCTGCTGGGAGACCCTGCCTTGACACTTCGGTAACAACAAAACCCAGGACCAGGAACAAGTGTAGGAAAAGCCCTGCGCTCTGTTTGACTTTCACTACACACCTTCGGTCCGGCGCCCCTTTGGGATCCCATTACTACTGCATAATCAACCGATTAGACCCCAGGATGTGGCGTTATGTTTGGCATCTGTTTCGCATTACGAAATCAGATCACGAGCTTGAAGCGGTAGCAGTCTGCAGGAACCAGCAATGAACCAGAGCGAAATGAATCGGGTGATGAAGCTCTTTTCACGACGTTGGCCCAATCAACCGAGCCGGTCATTGTCCGCGGGACGATCTCGGCCAGGGGGTGCGACATAAGGTGGAGAAGGTCTCATCGATGGAAGTCAGCCCAGCTCACCCTAGCTGCTTTGCTAGCCCTGAGTCCGTCCGCGACGCTCGCGAGCTTTCCGATGCTGTTCAGCGTCATCGACGCGGACCTGGCCCACGCCGGCAGCGGTGGCGACGTTGCCGATTTTGGTGGCAACGACATCCTCTTCGTCGGCCTCGACCCGGCGACCCGCGGCGGACCCTCGAGCTGCAACCTCACCCACGAGATTGGGACGTACGACGACAGCAGCAGGGAGCAGGAGAACGAATTCCTCGAGCGCGCGGGGCGACGCGCCGCTTGCGACCCCTCCGCGAGATGATTGTGAGAAGGACCGGAATGACCGAGATGGAGCGGAAAAGGAGAGTCATGGAAACGGATGTCAGGTCGGTCTATTCCCCCATGGGGCTCATCGTATTGATCTTCACCCTCGTCTGTGGGGCGGGGGCCTCGCCGGCCCGGGCCGCTTGGGTCCCCCAGACCTCTGGAACGACCGAAGATCTGCGCGGAGTGCATTTTCCGGTAGATGCCACCACCGGCTACGCGGTGGGACGTGTTGGGACCATCCTCAAGACGAGCGACGGCGGTGCGAACTGGGTCGCCCAGACCTCCGGAACGACCGAAAACATTCGCTCGGTGCATTTTCCGGTGGATACGACCACCGGCTACGCGGTGGGAAATGCTGGGACCATCCTGAAGACGATCGACGGCGGGGCGAACTGGGTCGCACAGACCTCTGGAACGACCGAAGACGTGCGCTCGGTGCACTTTCCGGTGGATGCGACCACAGGATACGTGGTGGGGACTGCCGGGACCATCCTGAAGACGATCGACGGCGGCACGAACTGGGTCGCACAGACTTCGGGAACGGCCAACGAGCTGCGCGGCGTGCATTTCCCGGTGGATGCGACCACCGGCTACGCGGTGGGAGCTTCTGGGACGATCCTGAAGACGATCGACGGCGGGGCGAACTGGGTCGCACAGACTTCGGGAACGGCCAACGAGCTGCGCGGGGTGCATTTTCCGGTGGATGCGACCACCGGCTACGCGGTGGGAGCTTCTGGGACGATCCTGAAGACGATCGACGGCGGGGCGAACTGGGTCGCACAGACTTCGGGAACGGCCAACGAGCTGCGCGGGGTGCATTTTCCGGTGGATGCGACCACCGGCTACGCGGTGGGAGCTTCTGGGACCATCCTGAAGACGATCGACGGCGGGGCGAACTGGGTCGCACAGACTTTGGGAACGGCCGACAGTCTGAGTTTGGTGCATTTCCCGGTGGATGCGACCACCGGCTACGTGGTGGGGGTTTCTGGGGCCATCCTGAAGACGACGTGGACCCCGCCCACCTTCACCACCGCCGCCACCGGCGACGGGCGCATCATCTGGGACGGTGGCTCGATCGACGTCGGCGAAGACGTGGTCATCCAGGACAACGGCAAGATCGTGGTCGCGGGATACTCCTGGCAAATCTTCCCCGACTTCGCCCTGTGGCGCTACAACGCGGACGGTACGCCGGACGTGAGCTTCGGCGGCGGTGATGGGGTCGTCCTTACCGACTTCGGTGGCACGGACGTCGCTCGCGCCGTGGCGATCCAGGTTGACGGCAAGATTGTCGTTGCGGGCAACAGCAACGCTGACTGCGCCGTCGCTCGCTACAACGTTCACGGGAGCCTCGATACCAGCTTCGACGCGGACGGCAGGGTGACGACGGACCTGTTCGGCGGGGCGGACAATTGCCTCGATATGGCCATTCAGCCGGACGGCAAGATCGTTCTCTCCGGAAATGCGGACAACGGGGCGACGGGCGTGGACTATGCCCTGGTCCGGTACAACGCCGACGGCTCGCTCGACCTCCCATTTGGAGGGGGGACGGCAAGGCCACGGCGGACTTCAGCAGCGGCGGCAACGACACGGGGCAGACCGTGCTCCTGCAGCCCGACGGCAAGATCGTCATGGGCGGCAGGGGGGAGACGGATATCCCCGTGGGTGGAGCACCTCGCTTCACCATCGCCCGCTTCAATGCCGATGGCACCCTGGACCTGCCTTTTGGCGGCAACGGCACCGGCAACAGATCGCTCACGTTTACCGCCACCATCGCCGTGCCCTTCGGCATCGCCCTGCAATCCGACGGAAAGATCGTCGGGGCGGGCGCACGTTGAACTGCCCCATCGGACTTTGCCATCATCCGCCTGAATAGCGACGGCACGCCAGACCTCACGTTCGACGGCGATGGAAGGAAGGCTCGTCGCCCTCCCAATCCCTGTCGGAGGAGGGCGAGGACGCAACGTCAGCGTGCAAGGGGACGGGAAGATCCTGGTCACGGGAGAGGCTGACCGGGGCGGCGGAGACAACGATTTCGCCGCCGTGCGCGTGAACCAGGATTCGAGCCCCGATACCGGCTTCTGTGTCGCTGACGGGCAGGTGACCACTCGTCGGCGCCCTGGGACGACAAGCCTTTTGGCCATATCGTGCAGCCCGACGGTCAGATCACGGTTGTCGGCCGGGCGGAGGACAAGGAAGACCATTCCCAGATCAACCGCTGGGACAGCGCCGGCCTCTTCCTGGACACCGAATTCGACGGGACGACGACGCTCGATGCGGCGCTCCGACCTTCACCGAAGGCGGCCCGGCGGTGGTGCTGGACGCGGACGTTGACGTGGTCGGCCACCGGCTTCGACCTCGACGCCCTCAATAGCGGCAGCGGCAACTACGACGGCGCCGACCTTTTTTTTAAAAAAAAAAAAATATATTTTTTTTTTTTTTTAAAAAAAAAAAAAAAAAAAAAAAAAAAAAAAAAAAAAAAAAAAAAAAAAAAAAAAAAAAAAAAAAAAAAAAAAAAAAAAAAAAAAAAAAAAAAAAAAAAAAAAAAAAAAAAAAAAAAAAAAAAAAAAAAAAAAAAAAAAAAAAAAAAAAAAAAAAAAAAAAAAAAAAAAAAAAAAAAAAAAAAAAAAAAAAAAAAAAAAAAAAAAAAAAAAAAAAAATAGCACTGCGCCTTCATTCCCCGGCCACCAGGTGATCTGTTAGTGAGACCATGAGCTATTAGGGGATTCGATTTCTACAAGCCAATCACGATGGATCGGTGGATCGATCTCGGATGTTTCTTGTGGAGCGACGCTCGCGGACTTCCCGATGCTGTTCAACTCTATCGATCCCGACCTGAGACACACGAGCAACGGGGGTGACGTCACCGACCTCGAGGGCGACGACATCATCTTCCGTGGAGAAGATGTTGCGACCTGCGCCCCGGCCGCCCCACCTTGCACCCTCGACCACGAGATCGAAAAATACGACAACGCCACCGGCGAGCTCGTGGCCTGGGTGAGGATCCCGTCTCTCAACACAAACGATGTGAGTAATACGTCCGACACGGTCATCTACATCTACTACGGCAACAGCACCGTGACCACTCCCAACGAGAATCCGACGGGCGTGTGGGACGCCAACTACAAGGGTGTCTGGCATCTGGACGAAGGCGATTCTACGGCCGCTGATTTCTACCAGGATTCCACGACCAACAACGAGCACGGGACGCTTACCGACGCCAATGGAAACTCGACAGCCGCCGCCGGACAGATCGGCGGTGGGTAGACGTACGGAATTTCAACGGTGATGCGGATCGGATTGATGTCCCGAACTTTTCGCAGTATTTGACGACCGCAATGACGATCAGCGGATGGGTGAGGGCACCGGCGCCACATGGGAATCACGATGGATACTTCGGTATTCGCAATGGTGACGTGGATCACTCGTTCTATGTTCTGCAATTAGCAAACACCAGTGATGTGGAGTTTCGGTTTCGAAATAGCGCGGGCGTCGCCTACGATGCACCTGTTGGTTCAGCGGTTTCCGGCGGAACCTGGGTGTATATTGCACTGACCTACGACGGAAATGATCTAATCAGTTACATCGATGGACAGACTGCAAACCAAGACCCTACGGCAACCGGCTCTTTTAGCAGTTCTGCCCGACACTTTCAGTATGGGTGCAGTGGGCGGTAATCCGCTGGACGGCATCGTCGACGAGGTGCGCGTCTCCGACACGGCCCGCTCCGCCTGCTGGGTTGGGGCCTCGTACAACAACCAGGCGTGGCCGGACAAGGCGGTAACGCCGACGCCGGACCCCACTCCCAACCCGAGTGAAGGATTTTATGGGGTGGGTGCGCCGACGGCCGTCGAGCTCGTCTCCTTCGCTGCGCGTGGGTTGGACGGAGCCGTGGAGCTTCAGTGGGAGACGGGCTCGGAGATGGACAACTTGGGCTTTCACCTCTACCGCGCGCTGTCGGAGGAAGGACCTTTCGAGCGGATCACGGCTTCTTTGATTCCGGGTCTGGGCTCTTCACCCGCGGGAGCGCGCTATAGCTACCGGGACACGGATCTCGAAAACGGCGTGACCTATTTTTACGAGCTGGAAGACATCGAGACGACGGGACAGACCAAACGTCACGGCCCGGTTTCCGCCATACCGAAAGAGGGAGGAGCTTCCGACGAAGTCGAAGCACCCGTCGTGGACGAAGGTTCGGAGTCAGTCATTACGTACGGTAACCCCGAAGCGAACCACCTGCGGGTGGTGAAGCGGGGTCGCTATCAGGTGGTGGTCGAGCTAACCACGGAGGGCTTCCTGGCCTATCCGGAGCCGGACGGCTCGGTTCGAATCGAGATACCCGACTACCTGGAAGTCGGCGACAGCGGTCTTCCGAAAAAGCGAACGTGGGTGGAAGCGCTTGCGGGCAGGGAAGTCGAGCTCGTGTCGATACGAGAGCGAGATGTCGAGACGATAGGATTGCGGCCGGCCGGCTCCGAGAACGAAATCGTCGCCACCCCGGACGGCGTGGTTCGCCTGAGGCGCCGGACTCGTCCCAGGGTGAAACGAGCCAGCTCAAAGGATGTTTCCTCGGAAGCGGCTCGTGTGGTGAGTGTGGCCTTTCAAGGCGAGGTGAAAAAGGCTCTGGTCGAGATGGCGCCGTTGCGTTGGGACGCGTCCCGACAGCGGATCCGCCTGGCCCAAAAGCTCTTCGTTACTTTATCCTTTGCCAAGCGCGATCGGAACGAGGTGGTGAGTCCCGACGGACGACGCGGTCGTCTCTTACGCCGGCGAGGCAGGCAAAATGCCCGCGGCGGCGTGGTCGCAAGACTGGGCACCCAAGCGCCGGGTCTTTATGCGGTGCGCTACGAGGAGCTATTCACCAGGCGTTCTCACCGCGGCATTTCTGCGGCGCAGTTGCGGTTGAGCCGTCTCGGGGAAACGGTGTCGTATCACCTCAGGCCTCCGAACGGAGTGTTTGGGCCGGGCTCGACGCTTTACTTCGTGAGCGCGGGAGCCGATGCCAACCCATACGGAGATGAGGCGGTTTTCGAGCTCGAGGTCGGCGTGGCGGGCGGCGCCGTGATGTCGGTCGAGGACGCATCGCCCTCGGGTGTCCTCACGAGCTTTTATCATCGTCGTGACGTGCACGAGGAGAATCATCTTTACCAAGCGACCCTTTTGGAAGCGAAAGAGCCTTGGATGTGGGACATGTTGTTTGCCCCCGCCAGGAAAGGGTACGGGTTTTCGGTCAACGCACTTGCCCCGGTGGCCGAGCCGTCAAGGCTCGAGTTAGCGCTTCAAGGAGGAAGCGACTTTCCCGAGTCACCGGACCACCACGTGGCGGTTTATATCAACCAAACGCTGGTGGCGGAGCGAAGCTGGGACGGGAAGGTTCCGCAAGCACTCGACATCGAGCTCGGCCCCGGTGTGCTCCAAGAAGGCGACAACCTTCTCGAGATCGAAAACGTCGGCGATACGAGGGCCGCCTATTCCATGGTGTACGTGGACCGCTTCACCGTCACCTATCCGAGGCTCCCCATAGCGGAGGGCGGCGTGCTCGAGGGGAGATGGACCGAGTCGGGAACGGCGGAGATAACGGGTCTGTCGTCTGAAGCATCGCTCGTCGATACGACCCGAGCGCAGCCGGTGTGGCTCACCGGCGCGTCTTCC
>CAVROO010000038.1:0-36210 GCA_963722765.1 uncultured Acidobacteriota bacterium | reverse complement strand
GGATCCTGCTCTGACGTTGTGGTAGGCGGATCAACCGAACCGGCACGCTTGACTGCGAATAGGGCGGTGCTCGCAGCTCAAGGAGTCTATGCCGATACGTGTGCCTTCCTCCCTCGAAGCCGAGCTTTGAGAACTCTGTTTTCCTCGAGCAAGTAGACTATAGCGGCCTGTTGGTTACGCTTGTTCCAACCAGCCACGGCGGCGATAATAGAATGTTAAGGGTTGGATCCCTGCTCATAACGAAGGATTCTACTTTCCTTTGGAGTGCCGAGCACGCGCGCGCCAGCTCTCAAGCGCCTTTCGACACCGGGTCTTGGATTTGATCGAGTTTTTGGACACCACGCGGTTCCCGCGAAGAGGATTGGCTCCCAGCAACCAGATGATGTCATCCATGAAATTGTACCGATAGTTCGCCATCAGGTTGAAGATGTTGATGTATTTATCCCGGTACTCCTGGCAGCGCTCTTCCAGCACAGTGGCTTCGTCCTTGGAGTTGGCGGCCTCGGCCACTTCACCCGACCAGATGACCGCGGCGGCCTGGTCGGGCCCCACAAGCGACTCGACCAGGCCGCCGCGGGTTACAACTCATAGTCGGCAACCACCAGGCTGTGCAGATACACTTCCAGGTTCGTGTAGCCCTCCGGGCTTAGATCCGTGCCGTTGTGATCCTGCGTATCGGGGTCCAGGCCGTTGTCGAGCTCCCACGCATCTGGCATGCCGTCCCGGTCATAGTCGACGGGGGCGGGCAGGCTCTGCAGCTCTGGCCAGCCACCCACCTCGTCCTGGGAGTCGATGAGCGCGTTCGTGCCGTCGATGATCCCAGCGATGATCCTCTTGTCGGCAGCATCCCGCCTCAGGGAAGCGCCTACCCGCGGCAACAGAAGGTCCGGCAGACTAGCGGTGGGATGCGTCGCCGGCGCAACGACCTCGAACGCACGATCAACCTCGAAGCGCTCCCGTGTCGTGCTGCCGTACTTGCCGTCGCCGCTGTAGTCGATGGCCCTGTAGTTGTCCTCTGTGAACCGGTCGTTACCCATGAAGTAGTTTCCGCGTAGATATCCTCGTGAGATCTCCGCGAACTCCGCCTTCACTCTCAGCGGTTTCTCGTCCACATCCGTACTGCGACCAGGCTTGTAGTAATTGTTGATGAAGTTGACCCTGAGGTTGCCGAAGTTCGTCTCGCCCTCCCAGTTGAAGTTTATGTTGTTGCGGAAATCGACCACGGCCTCGCGGTTGCCATTCGTTCCGCCGCCCAGGGTCGGATGGCGTTGCCGGCTGCTGTGAAAGACGTTGTGGTGAATCGAGATGTTATCCTGCACGTCGCGGAATGATGCAAGCATGGCGTGGGGGCCTTTGGGATGCACGCTGTCGTGAAGCGCTTCCCCATAAAGCGACCATTGGAGCGTGAAACTCTCCGAATCGCGCAGATCATGGATGCCGTCAACGCCCCAGCTGGCCGAGATGTGGTCGAAAATGACGTGCTTGACGTTGTTGGTTCTGATGGCGTCCGGATCGCCGTCTTCGGTCTCGTCTCCGTAGCGAACGCGAAGGTAACGAACGATGACGTGCTCGGCGTCTTGGATACCGAAGGTGCCACCTCGCAGCGTAATACCGTCACCGGGAGCGGTTTGGCCGGCAATCGTGATGTAGGACTTGGAAACGATGAGATCCGACTTGAGCTTGATGGTGCCTGAAACATCGAAAACGATGGTGCGGGGTCCGGACGCGGATTCGATCCCCTCGCGCAGCGAGCCCTCGCCTTGGTCATTGAGGGTTGTCACGTGGTAGACGTCACCGCCCCGCCCACCTTGGGCAAGGCGGCCGTGTCCTTCAGCGGTGGGAAATGCTGGCAGTCCGCCGCCGTTCGGCGCCTCCTCGCAGTATCCCCTCCCATCCCAATCGGGTAGGCAAAGCAGCCCTGACCTGCAATCAGATCCCTGTCGCAGTAGCCTTCACCCACGTCGCAGGGGCAAGAAGAGCTGCATTGTCCGTCGCAGCCGCTCCAAGCGTAGGAACTACCACGAGGTGGTCTAAATTTGGCCCTCCTTTGTCGGTGGTCGCCTTGACAAAAATTGTGTTGTCGCCTCGGTCCAGCGCCACTTCCATCGACTCGGTTTTCCAGTTCGACCAGCTATCAGTGGATTCGAAGGGCAACCTGCCCACGGTATCCCCGTTGACCTTGATCTTGGCCTCACGATCGCTCGACTTTTTGTTGGCATAGCGAAAAATCAAAGTGTATTCGCCGGACCGCGCCACGTTGATGTTGTCCCATTCAATCCATGCATCGTCACCGCCAAAGTCCATGTACGCCGAGCCGGTATATCCGCTATGGTCTGACGTTTCAGTGCAATCGTCTTCCGAAGTGCGGTGCTCGGCCTCGAAAACCGTGCCCTCAATAGGGTATTCCTCCGAATACACCAGCATGATGTGGTCTAGGTTTGGCCCTCCTTTGTCGGTGGTCGCCTTGACGAAAATCGTGTTGTCGCCTCGGTCCAGCGCCACTTCCATCGACTCGGTTTTCCAGTTCGACCAGCTACCAGTGGATTCGAACGGCAACTTGCCCACGGTATCCCCGTTGACTTTGATCTTGGCCTCACGATCGCTCGACTTTTTGTTGGCATAGCGAAATATCAAAATGTATTCGCCGGCCTGTGCCACGTCGATGTTGTCCCATTCAATCCATGCATCGTCACCGCCAAAGTCCATGTACGCCGAGCCGGTATATCCGCTATGGTCTGACGTTTCGGTGCAATCGTCTTCCGAAGTGCGGTGCTCGGCCTCGAAAACCGTGCCCTCGATGGGGTAACCTCTTGCATTCACAAGCATTTGGCCGTCCGCGGGGCTCGCGAAGAAGCCTCCCATGCCGCAGGACAAAGACAACAAAAAAATACGTAAAATGACAAATTCAGCAAGTGACGGGGATCGCATTGGGTTCCTCCTAAGATATAAGACATACCATTGCGGATGAAGAAGGGGGGAAGATGAATGTAGAGAAATCACTCTTGTAAGTCAAGCAAAAAGTAACCACAACATATGCGGCATAAGTATCGAGGGGAGTTCAGAGGCTCTTCCGTAATGATTAGGATGCCCTGGTTTTCCCACTCTCGACCGACCACGAAACCCGGTGTGTCCACGAAAGTGATGATGGGTAGGTTGAAGGCATTGCAAAACGTCATAAGCCGCATGTACTTGTCCGAGCTATCGTTCTCCATGACCCCGCCCATCTCGTCGGGGTTGTTGGCGATGATTACAACGGGCTGTCCCCTACCGACTGTCGCCGTCTCGGACGAACTCTACGATGGCATCGGCGACCATGGATGACCTCAAGATGCGGCGGTGCCCCAGACCCTCTGTCGGAAGAAATCGCGCGGCGGGAGATCGGTCGGCGATGGCTTGGCCGTCGGCGACGGGGACTTCCTTGTCCTGATTGTCGTGGATGACCAACGTGGGAACCCGAGAAGCGGCAATGAAGCTTCCGGTCGAGAGCTTGTCCACCGATCGGCCCGCCCGTTTCTCGATGCGGGCTTTGAGATGCGGTCGAGACGCCGGAGCGAGGTGAATGTGCTCTCCGTAGCGGGACAGAATCTCCCTCAGGCTGTCGGGGACACCGATAAGGACGAGGCGTTCAACCGTATTCAGGTTAGCGGGACGAGTCTCCGTCCCCTAGAGCCACTGCCAGGACCATACCGCCGAACGAATGGCCCACGACGGCGTGAAGCGGGCCGATTTCGCCGGCGATGCCGCGTAGGCTCGCAGCAACGTTCAACAACGTCGTTTGTCTCCCCTGCGAGGCGCCGTGGGCCGGGGCGTCGAAGGCAATCACGTTGCACCCACTTGCCCTGAGTGGCTCTACCAAGGCCTGCATGCTGCGGGCACTTCCTCCCCACCCGTGGACCAGCAATACGTTGAGCGAGTCCTGAGATCCCTTCGACTCTGAGCAGGAGGACCAACGATAGACCTTCAGCGTCTGACCGTTCTTGGAGACGTCGAACGCTTCCGCGGATAGAAAAACATCCTTGGTTTTCCTGGAAACGCGGCCATTGAGCCGGGGCGGCGTACAGAACAACTGGTAGGCGAGGAAAGCGGTACTTCTCGGAGCGAAACGTCCACCCCAATGAAAAGCGAATTGTAGGGGCCTGACGAGGAGTGGATGCATTAGCTGGAGATGGGTAGGGTGTCCCCCCCTCCCGCGGAGAGGGGGACGAAAAGAGCTCTCGCTCTAGCCGAAGTCGTCGTACATGATGTTTTCAGGCTCGACGCCGAGCTCATCGAGCATCTGACGGCAAGCTTTGAGCATGAGCGGCGGACCGCAAAGATAGTACTCGATATCTTCCGGTGCCGGGTGCTTGCTCAAATACTCATCGTAAAGCACTTGATGAATGAATCCGGTCAAGCCTGTCCAGTTGTCCTCCGGCAAGGGCTCCGACATGGCCAGATACCATTTGAAGTTGGGAAATCTCGGCAGCGATCTTGTCGAAGTGATCTTGGTAGAAGGCCTCACGCAAGCTCCGGGCGCCGTACCAGTACGTAACCTTCCGATTGGTCTTCAAACGGTGGAACTGGTCGAAAATGTGAGACCGCATGGGCGCCATACCGGCGCCGCCGCCGATGAAGCACATCTCGTTATCCGTGTCACGGGCGAAAAACTCTCCGTAAGGGCCCGGAGATAGTGACTTCGTCGCCGGGTTTCAGGTTGAAGATGAAAGAGGACATCTTCCCTGGTGGTGTTCCTTCCGGGGCGCGGGGAGGCGGCGAAGCGACCCGGACGTTGAGCATAATCATGCCCTCCTCACCGGGGTAGTTCGCCATGGAGTAGGCCCGCGTGACCGGCTCATCCACCTTCGAGACGTAGCGCCACACGTCGTACTTGTCCCACTCGTCCCGGTATTCTTCCTCAATATCGAAATCTTTGTAGTTCGCCACGTGGGGCGGACATTCGATCTGGATGTATCCACCGGCCCGGAAGGGCACACTCTCGCCCTCGGGCAGATCCATAATCAACTCTTTGATGAAGGTCGCCACATTGTGGTTGGAACGAACCGTGGCACGCCACTTCCGGACCGAGAATACCTCGGCAGGAAGCTCGATCTTCATGTCCTGCTTGACCCGTACCTGGCAAGCGAGCCGAACGCCCTCTTTGGCTTCACCGCGGTTGATATGGCCCGTTTCGGTAGGAAGCAACGTTCCGCCTCCCTCGGTGACCTTGGCCGTGCAAACCCCGCAGCTTCCCTTTCCGCCGCAGGCCGAGGGAATGAAGATCTTGTTCGCCGACAACGTCCCGAGAAGCGTTCCTCCTGCCGCCGTCGTTAGAGCTTTTTCCGGATCGTCATTGATGGTGATCGTTACATCTCCGGTCGCCACGAGCTTCGATCGGGCAAACATGATGACGCCCGCCAACGAGACGATCACGAAGGTGAACATGAATACGCCCAAAGCAACGGTGGTGATCATGTCGTCAATCCCTTCTTCTTTCCTTTACCTGCGACATATGCTCGAGGCCCACTCGATCTACAACTCGATCCCGCCGAAGGACTGGAAGGCGATCGCCATCAGTCCGGTCAGAAGGAACGCAATTCCCAAGCCCCTCAGGCCCACGGGGACATTGCTGTAGCGCATCCGCTCGCGAATACCCGCAAGCGCGATGATGGCGATTGCGAAACCGGCGCCGGCGCCGAGCCCAAAAGCAATGCTCTCCCCGAAAGCGTAGTCTTCCTCGACCATGAGGAGCGAACCGCCGAGAATCGCGCAGTTGACCGCGATCAACGGCAAGAAGATACCCAGCGTGTTGTAGAGCGCGGGAGCAAAACGGTCGATGGTCATCTCCACGATTTGAACCATCGCGGCGATGGTGCCGATGAAGGTCAGAAACCGCAAAAACGTGAGGTCGACATCTGCAAGAGCGGGGCTAACCCAAGCCAGGGATCCTTCAGTGAGAAGATAGTTGTAAATCAAGTTGTTCATAGGCGCCGTAATACCCAAGACGAAGGTCACGGCGATACCCAGCCCTACGGCGGTGTCTACCTTCCTCGATACGGCCAAAAAAGAGCACATCCCGAGAAAGAAAGCCAGAGCCATGTTCTTGACGAACATCCACTCGACGAAGAGACTTATGTAGTGCTCCATCTCAGTCCGCCTCCTGCTGGTTAGGCTTCCACGTTCTAATACCCCAGATGAGAAAGGCAATGATGAAAAACGTTCCGGGTGAAATCACCATCAGGCCGTTCGGGTTGTACCAACCGCCTTCACTCACCAACGGCAAGATCTTGTAGCCGAACAGAGACCCGGCACCCAGAAGCTCTCGAATGAAAGCCGTCACCATGAGAATGAGCGCGTAACCCAGGCCGTTACCGATTCCGTCCATGATGCTGGCAATCGGCGGGTTCTGCATCGCGTAAGCTTCGGCTCGTCCCATGAGGATGCAGTTGGTAATGATCAGGCCGACGTAAACCGAAAGCTGCTTCGAGATTTCGTAGACGTAGGCTTGCAGCACCTGGTCGGTCACGATGACGAGAGAGGCGATGATCGTGAGCTGAACGATGATCCGGATATTGGTCGGTATCATGTTCCGGATGAGGCTCACGAAGAGGTTGGACAGGGTCAAGACCGCGATGACCGCGAGGCTCATTACGAAGGCCGTATCCATCTTCGTGGTCACCGCCAGGGCGGAGCAAATTCCCAGGACCTGGAGCGTGATGGGATTGTTGTCTACCAGAGGCTCGACCAGAGCATCTTTCATTTTGACAGCCATCAGTCGGCCTCCTGGTTTTGCCGGGCTTTGTTGATGTAGGGACCGAAGCCGTTCTCTCCCAGCCAGAACTGGACGAGCGCAGACACCCCCTTGCTGGTCAGCGTCGCCCCCGAAAGGCCATCCACCCGATGGGGGTCTTCCGATACAGGACCGGCGCGTCCTTTGATGACGGCAATGTCAACCTGGCCGTTCGTATCGAAAGCTTGACGGTCGTTCCACAGCGCCTTCCAATTCGGGTTGTCCACTTCCCCGCCGAGACCCGGCGTTTCACCATGCTTATAGAAGGTGATGCCCCTGATGGTGGACAGGTCCGAGTCGAGTGAGAGAAACCCATAGAGCGTTGACCAAAGGCCTTTGCCTTCTATGGGTATGATCAATAGCTGCAGGTCACCGCCTTCTTCCAGACGATAAACGAGCGCTTGATTGGGAAGCCGTCTCACTTTCGCACGGTTTTCCGGAGCGGGCCGGCTCGTAGCCGGGTCGGCGGCCGCTTTCAACTGATCGAAACCCACCGGGTCTACGTCGGTTTCCGCTCCTGTCTCGAGGTCGATCACGACCTGGCGGATAGGAGCGAATCGAGATTCAATCTCGTCTGAGGTGAGGGACTCCCCGTCCGCAGCCAATCCGGCCGCAACAAGAACGTTCCGCATCTTGTCTTGCGCCGCATTCACCTCTTGACGTGGCTTCAACATGACCGCCGTCAAGGAAACGCACACGGCACTGACGACGCAGACCGCAGTGCAAAACCATAGATTATAGAAGACGTTATGTTGTTGCATAGCGTGCATTCCTTCTCTTGATGTTGGCCTTCACGACGTAGTAGTCGATGACGGGAGCAAAAACGTTCATGAGCAAGATGGACAGCATCATGCCTTCGGGAAATGCCGGGTTCACAACTCGGATGAGTACCACGAACACTCCGATGAAGAAGCCGTAGATGTACCTACCGGTGTTGGTGGCTGCGGCAGAGACCGGATCGGTGGCCATGAAAACCATGCCGAAAGCCCAGCCGCCGAGAACGAAGTGCCACCAGAACGGCACGTTGAAGAACGGATTCGTGTCGGAACCGACGGTATTCAACAAAAACCCCATGGCGATGGTTCCAGCAACCACACTCACCATGATGCGCCAAGACCCGATTCCGGTGATGATCAAGATGGCTGCACCGACGAGACAAGCAAGGGTTGAGGTCTCTCCCATCGAGCCCGGCATGATGCCTACGAAAGCGTCCCACCAGGTGATTCCCTGAGCGAAAGCGGCCTGCCCTTGCTCGGCGGCCGTCGCCAACCAAGTGGCCCCGCTGACGGCATCGGCGGTGGCCGTCTGGGCCCCGATCCAGACCTTGTCGCCCGATATCTCGGCCGGATAGGCAAAGAAGAGAAAGGCCCGCGATGTCAGCGCCGGATTCAAGATGTTCATTCCCGTACCGCCGAAGACTTCCTTACCGATGACGACGCCGAAGGAGATTCCCAGAGCGACCTGCCATAAGGGAATCGTCGGTGGCAAAATGAGCGGGAAGAGAAATCCCGTGACGAAGAAACCTTCGTTGACCTCGTGCTTGCGCACGACGGCGAAGAGGACTTCCCATAGGCCGCCCACCGCGAAGGTCACGATAAGCACGGGGATGAAGTAAAGCGCCCCGTGGACGATGCAGGCCCAGGTGCTGGCCGGGTCAAAGGCCAATCCCATGGCTTTCATCGCAGCGGTTTGCCAGGTCTCGAGCGGCAGAGCTCCATTCGAGATCGCCAGATGCGCCTGGTATCCGGTGTTGTACATGGCCATGTAGAGGCATCCGGCGAGGGCGATCACGACCGTCATCATCATGCGCTTCAAGTCGAGGCCGTCGCGCAAATGAGTCGGACCTTTTGTAACGTTTCCCGGCGTAAAGAGAAAAGTGTCCCCCGCCTCGAAAAGCGGGAACAGTTTCTCGAGCTTGCCGCCTTTGTGGAAGAGCTTTCCCTGTTTGTCCAGAAGATTTCTGACGAGCTTCATCAGCCTTCCTTCTCGATGGTCGTTAGTACTTCACGTAGATAAGTCCCGAATTCGGTCTTGCCCGGGTCAACGAAAGAGTAAAGAGCGACGTCTTCCTCGTCCAATTCGAGACAGCCGAACTCCTCGGCCTTTTCCACGTCGTGCATCACCAGCGATCGCAGGAGGTACGTGGGTGAGAGGTCCATGGCCGTCACTTTCTCGTACACACCAATCGGCACGATCGCTCGATGAGAGCCGTTTGTGGAGGTCGTGAAATCGAACTTCTTTCCAGGAATCAGCTTGGATATGAAGGTTCTCACGACCGAGAATTGATTCGCACCCAGTCCCAACCAGCCGAGAAACTCACGCTCGTTGCCTTCCCGCAAAACGGAAACCTGCTGGTTGTAACGCCCGAGATATCCTAAGACATCGCCGGCGGCGGAACGCCCATGGAGGACCGAGCCCGAAATGACGCGATTCTCACCCGCTTTGAGGGATTCTCGCTCCAAGAGATCGTCGATGGAAGCGCCGAGACGAGAGCGGACCAATCGCGGTCGTTCGACAGCCGGTCCGCCGAGCGAGATGACACGCTCGACGTAGAGCTTTCCCGTCTCGAACAGTTTCCCGATGGCAACGACATCTTGAGCTCCCACATGCCAAACCAACCTACCCGCTCCGGCCGGGTCCAGCTGGTGGATGTGGAGACCCACCGTTCCGGCCGGATGGATACCGGCGAATTCCTCCTCTTGGAATTTGCCGCCCGAAGGCACAGGGATGCTCGAGCCCGGCGACTTGCAAACGAAAACCGTTCCGTCCGTCAACTTCGCCAAGGCCGCCAACCCTCTTTCAAAGTCGCCGTGACGTCCCTCGAGCGCTTTGTCGAGCGACGGCGCCAGGGGATGGGTATCCATGGCGGTGACGAAAATGGAGCGGGGCTTCGATTCCGGGCTGGCAATCCGACTGTAAGGTCGAGCCCGGAGCGCGGTCCACATCCCCGATTCAAGGAGAAGCTCCTTGACCTCGTCACCGGAGAGCTCGTTCGGGTGCTTCCCGGTGTGAGAGCTGAACGAGATCTCGTCACCCGCCCGGCCGCTACGCTCGGGCTCGGCAAGCTCGATAACCATAGACTGGAACGCACGCTTTTGGCCACGGTTAACGGCCGTAATCTTGCCTGCGCCAGGCGCCGTAAATCGAACTCCCGGGTTCTTTTTGTCTTCGAACAGGAGCTGCCCCCGAGAGACGCTGTCGCCTACATCTACGTGCATCGTCGGCCGCATCCCGATGTAGTCGGCACCCAGAAGTGCCACCTTGCGGAGTGAACCACCCTCTTCTACTTTGGACTGATCGGGCTCGCCGGTGATTGGAAGGCGTAGCCCCTTCTTAATGTTGTGTAAGCCCATGTGCCATCCTTATGAAGATACGTTGTCGAAGGATTTCGTCTTACACCTACCTAGCCGCTCCATTCAACTCGACCCTTATCGAGAGATTAGTAGCAGCACGTAAAAATCCGCTGCATTCCTTCAAGGACCGTGCCATGACTGCCCAACAACCTACAACACCTGTATCTACCTGGGACATTGGAATTTACGGCATGCTCTCCCGTGGCGGGAGAATAGCGAGTGGGCTAAACTGCGCCCACTGCCCCAAGGCTATGCGATTTGGCTCAAGAACGATGGAACTGGACCGTTCGGACAAAGGCATTCCTCTTGTTGCTGGTTCTAGACGAACACATCCTCTTTGCTGCTCCTCAAAAGTCGGCGGCATTTTTTCACATTCCGCTCGATTCCGCAAAGGAGTGTGGCATCTTAGGTCCGTTTATTTCTTTTCTCATTCTCGCGCTTTATAGATTTGCTGCGAATGGAGTATAGTATTACCCTTTCGACCTTCGGAGAGGTTTCTACTTAATTACCACCGCTTAATAGCGAGACACCAGCCGTGAGCTTACTCGACCGATTTCGACCCAAATGGCAACACAGTGATACCGATGTTCGTGCCGCAGCCGTGCGTCAGCTCGGAAAAGAAGATTCCGAGCTCCTGGGCGCCGTCGCTCAAGGAGATCCGGATCCCCGAGTGCGGCGCATCGCGGTCAAGAAACTGGACAATCCGAAGCTGCTCCTCGAGATCAGCCGCGAAGACGACGACGATAGTTTGCGTGGCTTCGCCAAAGAGCGTGCCAATGCGATTCTCGTCGATATAGCCGTTTCGGATGAGGATACCGATCAGAGCGAGCGCGCCGTCGCGTTGCTCGAGGATCCGAAACAACTGGCCACGGTCATCAAGACAGCAAATCTCGACGCCATCCGCCGCGTCGCTCTCGAACGTCTTACCGACGCAAAATCCCTGGCCGAGATCGTAGGAAGCGCGGGCGACCTCTCGCTTAGAAAAGACGCTCTGACGCGAATCGAGGATCCGGCCACCCTCCGAATCATAGCGGAGAGCGAGACGGGTGAGCTCGCAACGTCCGCGGTCGAAAAAATCCTCGACCCCGATACTTTGCTCGCCATTACGGAAGACAAGTCTGCCCACAAAAACGCTAGACGATTGGCTGAAGCGAAATTGCAAGAGACCATCGGTGATGACCATCCCATACGAATCAAACAGCGGCAGGCCACACAGGAAGAGATTTGCCGGGAAGTCGAAGCCCTCACTGAAGAGACGAATCTGGACCGTGCCGTTGAGTCCGTTCTGGGTGCCAAAGCCAGGTGGGAAGAGCTGACGGGTAAAGGCGACGTGGAAGAAACGATCGCGCAACGTTTCCAAACGGCCTGTGATTCGGTATTGGAGAGGAAGGCCAGGCTCGAAAGCCGGCGCGCCGAACAGGAACAGATTCTCAAGCAACAGGAAGAGAGTCTGGCGACGCGGGTCGCGATCTGCGAGAGGGTTGAAAGACTCGAGAGCAGTCAAGAAATGCTCGCCGTAGTCGAAAAGGCTCAGGCGGACTGGCGTGAGCTCGGTGAGGTGGCCGACGAGTCCATCCAACCCTTGGTCCAGCGTTTCAGGGCCGCATGTGACCGCGCCCAAGCACGGCATGGCTCCTGGATGGAATGGCTGGAACAACGCTCTCAGCTGGAGTTGCTCATCCAGGAAGCACAGAAACTCGTTCGCCTGGCTTCGGCGGAGGCTTCGAATCGTTGGGCCGAGCTCGAAAAGCGCTGGGCCAGGCTCGCAGCGACGGTTCACCCCGACAACGACCAAGAGGAAGATTTATCGAAGCTGGCGGAGGATTTTGCAGCCGCTAAGGAAAAGATCGCTGAAAGGAAAGAGCGAGAGCGAGAGAAGAAAAAGGCCCGTCAACAAGAAACGCTCGATCATGCCCGCCGACTCTGCGAGCACATGGACGGCCTGTCCGACAAGGAAGAGTTGGTTCTCAAGGATGCTTTCAAGGAGATGCGCGACGCACAGACGTTCCTGAGAGACATGGGCCCTCTACCTCCTTCCGAAAACCGGAAAAAGTGGAGAACCAAGCTAGCCGATTCCCGCCAGAAATTACACCTACGCGTTCAGGAGTACCGGGAAACAGATGAATGGAGACGTTGGGCCAACGTCGATCTTCAGGAAAAGCTGATACACCGAATGGAGGCTCTTCAGGAAACGAAGGACCTTCGCGAAGCGGCTAAGCAACTCCGCGAGATCCAGCTAGAGTGGAAACAGTTCAGCGCGGTCCCTAAAGCGCAATCAGAGACGCTCTGGCAACGTTTCAAGAAAGCCCGCGACGAGGTGCGGAAACGATGCGACTCTTTCTTCGACACGCTCGACAAAGAACGTGCAGAGAATCTCGATAAAAAAAAGGCCCTCTGCGAGAAAGTGGAAACTCTCGTGGAGTCTACGAATTGGGAAAACACCGCCGAACAGATCAAGCAGCTCCAACAAGAGTGGAAAAAAGTCGGAGCGGTGCCGCAGAAAGAGTCTGACGTCGTATGGAAGCGATTCCGCAAAGCCTGCGACAAATTCTTCGACGGCCGCAAAGATCATTACAACGAACTGAAAAAAGAACGCGAGGAGAATTTCAAGGCCAAAAACGAGCTTTGTGAGAAGGCGGAAGCGATCGCGGATTCCACCGAATGGCGAGCAACCGCAGACGAGCTAAAGCGTCTGCAACTGGAGTGGAAGAAGATCGGTCCGGTACCTCGAAAAAAATCGGATGCGGTATGGAAACGTTTTCGAAAAGCCTGTGATCACTTTTTCGAGCGCTTCAAGCGACGTGACGAGGTCGAATTGACGGAAAACCTCGACCAAAAAGCGTCACTCTGCAAAGAGCTGGAATCGCTGCTATCGGTCGGCGAAGGCGACGACCCACCGGGCCCGGAAACAATCGTAGCAAAAACCCGAGAGGCCTGGTCTTCATGGAGCAGAGTCGGGCAGGTTCCCAAGGACCAAGAGGAGTCTATCGAGTCTCGTTTCCGAACAGTAGTAGAACGTATCGTCTCCAACGAGGCACATGACTTCGGCGGAACGGAGCTCGATCCAGCCGCGAATAGGAAAAAGAAACAGCGGATCTGCGAGCGTTTGGAACAGCTCGTGGATTCGGCCACGAAGGCCGACTCCAGCTCGTCGAGCTCCCTCGACGACCTTGCGGAACGCTTGAAGAACGCGCTCGCGGCCAGAACGATCGGTGGCGACGCTTCTCGAGAAAAAGAAATCAACTGGAGAGATGCCACGCAACAGGCTCGAAGACTCAAGGACAACTGGGAACGGCTGGGGCCGCTGCCGGGAACCAAAGGCGAGGCCCTTGAGGGGCGTTTCCACGATGCCTACAAGAAGTTTTTCCATCTGCGTTCTGCGCAGAACCGTAAGCCGGGTGTTGGCCAGGCTTCGCCCGGCAAGAGCAAGCAGGCGATACAAAGAAAACGAACAGGAAGTGAACCGGGGAAGAAGTCAGCAGCCGGCAAACGGCAGTCAGAAGAAACAGAACAAGTAGGCGGCGAGCAGAACGAGCAGTCAGCAGCCAGTAGTCAGAAGTCAGAAGAAGCAGATCAAGCAGGCAGCGAGCAGGACGGGCAGTCAGCAGTCAGTAGTCAGAAGTCAGAAGAAACAGAACAAGCAAGCGGCGAGCAGAACGAGCACCTAGCAGCCGACAATCAGAAGTCAGAAGAAACAGAACAAACAGGCAGCGAGCCAGACGAACCGTCAGCGCCCAGCAGTCAGCAGTCAGAAGAAACAGATCAAGCAGGCAGCGAGCAGGACGAACAGTCAGCAGCCGGCAGTCGGCAGTTAGAAGAAACAGAACAAGCAGGCAGCGAGCCGGACGAGCACCTAGCAGCCGACAATCAGAAGTCAGAAGAAACAGAACAGACAGGCAGCGAGCCAGACGAACCGTCAGCGCCCAGCAGTCAGCAGTCAGAAGAAACAGATCAAGCAGGCAGCGAGCCGGACAAGCCGCCAGCAGTCAGTAGTCAACCCGCCTCCGCCGAGGCTTCCGCCTCCGCCAACGCTACGGCGGACGAGACGGCGGACGAGACGGCTGACCCGCCGAAGCCATAGGTTTTAGTTGGCGTAGGCGAAGGTGGGCAGTCTGTAGAATAGGAAGACGCCTTCCCTTCCATCGCAGAGGCTTCCGCCAAACCCGCGTCGTCTTTCGGATTTATTCGCGCTCTGCGGCTCCGCGTCTCTGCGTCTCTGCGTTAAATTTATCTTATTCTTAAACGCCAGGTTTGAACTTGCGAAGACGCAGGGCGTTCGTGACCACCGAGACCGAGCTCATGGCCATGGCGGCAGCGGCGATGACGGGCGAAAGTAGAACTCCGAAAAAAGGATAGAGAATTCCCGCCGCGATGGGGATACCGGCCGCGTTGTAGAAAAAAGCCCAAAACAAGTTCTGCTTGATGATTTCCAGCGTGCGGTGAGACAGGAGAATCGCGTCCACGACGCCTCCAAGTTCACCTTTGACTAAAGTGATATCCGCCGCTTCGATGGCGATATCCGTGCCCGAACCGATGGCAATTCCTATGTCGGCTCGAGCCAGCGCCGGAGCGTCATTGATTCCGTCGCCCACCATGGCCACTGTTTTGCCGGATTCCTGAAGCTTTTTGATCTCCGCGGCTTTTTGATCGGGCAGCACTTCCGCCAACACGTTCTCGATGCCGACATCCTTTGCGATCGCTTCCGCCGTCCGATGATTGTCTCCGGTAATCATGTAGACCTCGAGCCCGAGCTTCCGTAGGCCCTCGACCGCCCGCGCCGAGCCCTCCTTGACCGTATCGGCCACACCGATGAGTCCGACCGCCTGGCCTTCAGAAGCGACGAACATCGAGCCCTTGCCTTCTTCTGCCAAATGACCGGCCCCTTCGATCAGGCGACCGAGCTCAATCCCCTCTTCTATCATGAATCTTTGGTTTCCAATGAGGACTCTCTTCTCGTCGGTAGCGGCACTTACGCCCCGTCCAGGGATGGCTTCGAAATGTCCGAGGGAAAACAGTACCAATCCCTTCTGTATCGCGTAGTCAGACGACGGCCCTGCCTACTGGGTGCTCCGAGCCCACTTCGGCGGAAGCTGCGAGTGTCAGCACTTCGCGCGTGTCGCGCCCTTCCACTGCAACCACATCAGTGACCGTGATCTCCCCCTTGGTGACGGTACCGGTCTTGTCGAGAACCACTGCATCGACGCTCTGGAGACGCTCCAGGGTCTCGGCAGATTTGATCAAGATACCCATCTCGGCGCCTCGTCCCGTTCCCACCACGATGGCGGTGGGTGTAGCGAGTCCGAGAGCACAAGGGCATGCGATGATGAGAACGGCAATCGCGTTGACAAGGGCGAAGGTGAACGCCGGAGCGGGACCTAAAAGGTACCACACGAGAAAGGTAAGAAAGGCGATTCCAATAACGACGGGAACGAAAATTCCCGCTACCTTGTCGGCCAAACGCTGGATTGGCGCCTTCGAGCCCTGCGCTTCCTGCACGAGGCGGATGATCTGCGCGAGCATCGTATCGCCACCTACTCGTGTTGCTTCGAACCGGAGGTTTCCGAGACGGTTGACGGTACCCCCGGTGACCGCGTCGCCGGGGGCCTTGTTGACGGGAAGACTCTCACCTGTAACGAGCGATTCGTCCAAGGTCGAAGTCCCTTCACAAACGATTCCGTCCACTGGAACCCGCTCGCCCGGGCGCACGACGACGAGATCGCCAACGCGAACCTCCTCAATCGGTAGGTCCGCCTCGATACCGTCACGAATCACGCAGGCCGTCTTCGTTTGAAGCCCAATCAACTTGCGTATCGCATCGGAGGCGCGTCCCTTCGCACGGGCCTCGAGGACCTTACCGAAAAGGATCAGCGTGATGATCATGCCTGCCGTGTCGTAATAAAGCGCACCCGATCCAAACCACTGAGGGAAAAAAGTAATCGCGGTGCTATAGAGATAGGCCGACGACGTGCCGATGCTAATGAGACTGTCCATATTAAAGGACAATGATCGAAGTCCAGACCAAAACCCTCGAAGAAAATGGCCACCGCACCAGAAGAGCACCGGCGTCGTCAACATGAACAATGCGAAGCGCCGCACACCCTCGGCAATCCCAAAAGCCGTGAGAGCCTGCCCGGGAACCATGCTCCCCACCATGATGAGCAACGTCAGGCAAGCCGAGACGATGAGCTTCCTTTTGATCTGACCGTATTCCGTCTCGCGTATTTGCTTTTCCAGATCTTCCGAAGCGACCCCACCTTCGGAGACGAGTAACCGATAGGGCCCGGAATCGGCAACGACACCCGCGAGTTTCGCGAGATCGACCCGGCTGGGATCGAAGACCACGCTGACCCGCTCGGTCGCAAAATTCACCGTGGCATTAGACACCCCGGGAATCCGTCCAACGGAATCCTCGATGGCGGCTACGCAGCTCGCGCAATGCATGCCCTGAACGGGAACATCCAAACGGGTCTGCCCAAGACCCTCTGCGGCCACCGTAGGAGCGGTACGCACGGGAGCTTCCAGTTGAACGAGACCTTGCGAAGGCATGGCCTTTGGAACCGTACCATCCAAATAGGGGCGAGGATCCTTCTCGAAGGAGACCTTACATCCGGCGGCACAGAAGAAGTAGTCTTTACCGTCATGAGTCGTCTGATGTTTCGCGGAAGTCGGGTCAACGGACATTCCGCAAACGGGATCGATTACCGCGGACGTTTGAACCACGGCGAGCTCGATCAAACCACCGGAGGGGGCACTCTGCTCCGACGCCTTCAAGTAGGATTTGGGATCCTTTTCGAACGCCACCTTACATCCAGCCGCGCAAAAGTAGTAGGTTTCATCGAGGTAAATGGTCTTGTGCTTCGCCTTAAAAGGGTCTACCTTCATCCCACAAACTGGGTCTTTCGCCATGCACCATGATAGCAATATGGGCGCAGGCGTGAAAAAGTAAAAGGTTGCAGGAGGCCCACGCGAGGACATAGGCTTTGTCCTTACCTCCATGGCTAAAGACGAGACCGACCCAAAACGCAGTGACACGGCCCTTCTCGTCCACGAGCTTCAGGCGCCTCTCACCATTTTGCGTGCCCGCCTCGAGTCCGCTCTCGATGAACCTTGGTGTATGGACGATTCCGAGAAGCTCATACGTGAGTGTATGACTGAAGTTCGATGCCTCAGCCAAATGGTGGCCGACCTTCTGCTCTTGGAGAAGTCGGAAGCCGGACGGCTTCCCGGAAATCCCGTTCCAATTGATCTGGGTCAGCAAGTCACTCGTGTCGGCGATCGCTTCAAGATCCTGGCCGATTCCCGAGGCATTCGATTTTCTATCACGGCGGGTGAAGGCCTTACTGCGGTGGCTGACGAAAGCCAGGTCGAGCACGTTCTTGCAACCTTCTGGACAACGCCTTCAAATTCACCCCTTCCGGAGGATTCATCGAAATCGAAACCGTACAAACCAGATCGACCGCCATGATACGGGTCGTTGACTCCGGAATCGGTATCCCCCCGGAAGAATCAACTCGGATCTTCGAGCGTTTCCATCAGATCGATAAGGAGAAGAGCCGCGAGTTGGGTGGGATGGGACTCGGGTTTCCATCGCGCGAGCGCTCGCCGAGCAAAACGGCGGAACTATCGAAGTCGAGAGACGATCTTGGTCGAGGATCGTGCTTTGTGTTGAAATTGCCAACGAGGTAGCAAAAGGTAGAATTCAGAAGGCAGGAGGCAGAAGAGATCAATTAGCTCCCCCTCACCTATCCTCTCCCCCTTGGGGAGAGGAACTGAATCCTGATGATGACGGCGAGTCATCGAGCCGTCTCTCCAATTCCCTTCTGTCTTCTGAATTCTGACTTCTGTATTCTCTATCTACACCCTCTTACAACCTCTAGCGGCTGTTGCCCCTCGCCCAGTCTCACCTCGACCCACCGTAGCTCCTGACTTCCCGCGGACCCTATCCATGTCGTCGGGCTAACATCGACTTCGACGTCTATAGACCCCGACGAGGGGATGTGAAGCATCTCGGTCGAGGCCGAATCCAAGAACGGTCACGAGGTGGGGCCCTCCGTCTCCCTCGAACCGAAGCAACGCTTCTCTCCGGCATTCAGGAAGCCAAAGGTGAATACCGCGACCGGGTCGCAATCGCACCGCCTCCCTCGGTCCTTTGGTACGAATCCAGTCCGCTGGACGGCTCCAAATCGTAGTGAGTGCCCCCACGACGAGAATCAGGGCGAATAGCGCCATTGTGAGCTTCAAAAGGGCAACGGATTTCCGCCGCTCCCACCAGCCCACGAGCAAAAGTCCCGAAGCCAAAAGCATCGGATAGGCTATTCGGCGGGCCACGGGTTGGGATTCCAAAACGCTACTGAGAGCCGGCGACGGATCGACCACACCCGACGCGAGGAACGCCTGCCGGTCGTAGACGAAATTGGGCTCGGCCAACATCCCGTGGACGATCCAGAAGGAACCCGCCGCCACGATAAATAGAACTGCCCACCGCATGAGCCGAAACTCGGATTTACCAACCCAAGCGGCGAGCCAGATGGCAAGTACCGGAACTAGGCACACCATGTACCGAGCGGGTGGAATCCAACCTCCGGTGCCACCCATGTCGTGCGAAGCGGCAATCAGAAGATAGGGGGTGACAAAGCTCAACGTAAGCACGCAGGCATAAGGCGACCGACGCTTCAACTCGAAAATACCGGGAAGCGCCAGAATATAGAGCGGGCCGTACACCAGAAGCCCCTGCCAGCGTCCGAGGAAGAGGTGATAGAGCCCCAGCGGCGTCGCGGTATTGATGATGGAGCTCTCACGGGGATACCCACTGAGGATCCACAGAGCGTCGGGAAAAATACTGCCGGTGATGTGGAATAGGTAAAGACCTTGGAGACCGCAAGCCACGAGGGGTAGTCCCAGACCCAACACGACGTGCCGCCACCCGACCTTGTCCCGCCAGGCGATCCAGACGAAGGCCAGCATGCCGACCCCCCAAATCGGGTAGTACTTCGTGTGAAGCCACGGAAGCAAACAGCAGGCCAAAGCGAACACGAGTGTATTCGGAGCACGGAGCCGCGGCGCCAACAGCACCAACAGCATGGTGCTCAAACAAAACGCTGCGGTCACCTCCGGGTAGACCTGAAAATGATGGAGGAACAACGGAACGGTGAGACCGACGCACAAGCTGAGCGCATAAGATCGGAACCGACCGCCCAAATAGGGCTCGGCCAATCGAGCGATGAGGATCGTGGTACAGACCCCGATGCCGAGACACACGAGCAGCGTGAGATAGAGCCCTTCGGGATCCAAGAACGAATCGAGAGCCATCGCAGGTACGAGAAGAAGGGGAAATCCAGGCAAATACACATAGTAGGTGCCACCGTCCCTTCCCTCGATGACCTGTCCGCCGAGCGGGCGAGGCTCACCCCCCGGTGCCTCTCCAAGAAAGCTGGACACAGCCTCACCGGCGGTAGCCAAGGCCGCGGGGATCCACCTCCCCACGTGGGCGACAAACCGGAGGGGCTCCGCTCTTTTTCCCACGAGCTCAGCCGCATTACTGATATCAGCGTCTCCGTCGTGAAGGAGACTTGCCGTGATCCGGACGTACCGCGGCTCGTCGCCCGTTCCCCAACGTTCGTCGTAGGATTGAGTGAAGCGGCGCTTCGGAGTGAGCAGGACGAGAAGCAGGAGAAAACTGAGACCGAAAACGAGTGTCGCCTTTCTCCTCGCCACAGACGACGCGAGCAACCGCCACCGGGTAACGAGGCCAGGGGCTCTGGTCTCGAGGAACAACAGCTTCCGGTAGATGACGCCTGCGACGGCCAGAGTCAGGAGCCAGGCGCGGGCGTCCAGCAACAACCACCACCCCGCCATGGGCACCGGTAATCCGGGCAATAGGAGCAAAACGAACCCGAGCAAGAACGTCAAGGGCGAGTAGGTGCCGAGGTTTTCCGTGGAAGCGACTTTCCAGGTCAGTCCCATGAACTTCTTGTAGATGGAGGACTCCCCTATCCAAACAAGTAAAAAGAGAGCGGCCACACTGCACACGGACAGAACTGTCCCCGGCGGAACGAGCAAAGAAGTATCCTCGATGAGAGTCTGAGGCCGGGCCCGATACAGGGGCTCGACCAGGAGGCTCAGGCGAAAGGCACCAAGACCTCCTATCACCGCGGTGAGGCGTAATAGCGTCTCTTTCATGCTCATCGTTCTAGTGCCCTGTGTCAGCAATTCGTCACATAAATCTCGGCCCCTTTTGCGCGCTGACTGCGTTGCGCCTCCTCGAAATATCACGATATATCATCGTCGGCACGTCTTGCCAGCACACAAAATGACCTCGAGCTTTATGCAACGATCCACTGATACAGGACACTAGGATAGATTGACTGTACCTCGCCGGTTATTGTAGCTTGGAACCATGTTACGCTTTATCACAGCAGGTGAGTCGCACGGTCCGGCGCTAACCGTCATCCTCGAGGGCCTTCCCGCGGGGCTCCCGGTCGACTTCGAGGCCTTGAACCATGAGTTGGCGAGACGCCAGCGAGGCTATGGACGGGGCGCCCGGATGAAAATCGAGAAGGACCGCGTCGAAGTTCAAGGCGGGATCCGGAACGGGAAAACCACTGGAGGCCCGATTTGTCTGCGGATCAAAAACCGGGATTGGGACAACTGGAAGCACAAGCTGTCCCCTGACCCCGCAGATAACACGGATTCGGCGCCCGAGCTCTTCAATCCCCGTCCCGGACACGCCGATCTCGCCGGCGCACTCAAATACGGGATCGAGGAGTTTCGAGACATCCTGGAGCGATCCAGCGCTCGCGAAACGACGGCTCGGGTTGCTGCCGGTACGTTGGCCAAACAGTTCTTGGAGCATCTCGACTGCCGGATCCAAAGTCACGTCACCGGTATCGGTTCTGTAAACCGCTCTGCGGAAGCAACGCCGGAGAACCAGATGTGAAGTGGGAGGAGATCCTCGCGATTTCAGAGGATTCACCTCTGAATTGCGCCGATACGAAGCTCGAGCGCGAAATGATGGAGGCCATCGACAGCGCCACAAAACAGGGCGACACTCTGGGCGGAACCATCGAAGTCGTGGCCCACTTTCCCCCACCGGGACTCGGTTCATTCACTCAGTGGGATCGTAAGCTCGACGGTCGGCTGGCGCGAGCCATGATGTCCATTCCCGCCATGAAAGCTGTGGGGATCGGCCGGGGCGCAGACTCGGCGCGGCTTGCGGGCTCGGAGCTTCACGACGAGATTTTTTATTCTTCACCCGAGGGACTGCATCGGAAAACCAACAACGCAGGAGGACTCGAGGGCGGCGTCACGAACGGGGAGGAGTTGCGTGTAACCCTCTATATGAAGCCGCTGTCGTCTCTCCGCAAGCCTCTTCGCTCGGTCGATATCCGGTCCACGAAGCCGATCGCCGCCGCAAAGGTCCGCTCCGACATCTGTGCCGTTCCGGCTGCCGGAGTCGTCGCCGAATCCATGATGGCCCTGACCCTGGCGGAGGACGCCCTGGAGAAATTCGGAGGCGACAGCCTCGAGGAGACCCTGACCAACTACCGGTCTCATATGAAACGAATCGGGGGGATTCTCAAGAAGAAGAACTCAGAACTCAGAATCCAGAACTCAGAATGAAGACGGTGGCGGCTTCGCCGCTCCAATTTCAAAAGAAACTAACTTTCAACCGGCAGGAAGATCTAATTAAAATAGGCCGTTATGGCTATACGACCGATCGTAAAATTTGGCACCCCGGTGCTTCACAGCCCGGCTGAACCGCTGACCGAGTTTCCCGACTCTCTGGAAGAGCTCGTTCAAGACATGCTGCAGACCATGTACGCAGCCCCCGGTGTGGGGCTCGCCGCCCCCCAAATCGGCCTCAATATGCAACTGTTCGTCATCGACACGGCCGCAGGCGAGGACCCTCAGCAACCCATCGTCATGGCGAACCCGGAGATCATCGAGCAGGAAGGTGAGCAGCGGGAAGAAGAGGGGTGTCTATCCGTTCCCGGCTACCACGGAGTGGTCGTCCGGCCGGCGTGGGTCAAGGTCCGCGGCCAGGACATCAAAGGGAAAGAGATCGTCCGGGAGGGAACGGGGCTACTAGCGCGAGCCTTCTGTCACGAGACCGACCATTTGAACGCCACTCTTTTTCTCGATCGACTGGGCGGGCTCAAGCGCGATCTCATGAAACGAAGAATCAAGAAGCTGATACGCCAAGGTGAGTGGTAGATCGTGCGACTCATCTTCATGGGCTCCGGCCGCTTTGCCGTGCCCTCTCTTCAGGCACTTCTCGAGTCTTCTCACCGGATTGAAGCTCTCATCACGCAGCCCGATAAACCTGCGGGCCGCGGCCACAGCCTTCGAATGCCGCCCACGAAACCGGCTGCCCTCGGGCACTCGGTACCTGTCCACCAACCCGTCAAGGTCCGGGCGCCCGAGAGTGTGGAGCTCATCCGGTCGATCGCTCCGGAATGCATCGTGGTCGTTGCCTACGGTCAGATCATTCCAAAATCGATTTTGGAAATCCCCCCCAGGGGAATCATCAACGTGCACGGTTCCCTGCTCCCCGCATACCGCGGAGCCGCCCCCATCCAGTGGTCCATCGCCCGTGGCGAAACCGAGACCGGTGTCACCACGATGCTCATGGACGAAGGGCTCGACACCGGGCCTATTTTGCTCAAGAGGAAAATCGTCGATCGAGCCAGATGACACGGGAGGGAGTCTCGAAGAGAAACTTGCCCCCATCGGCGCGGACCTGCTCGTTGAAACGTTGGCCGCTTGGGAACGAAACGAGCTCACACCGGAGCCCCAGGACGATTCCCTGGCCACATTGGCTCCGCGCATCAAGAAAGAAAATGCACACATCGACTGGAACCTGAAGGCGGAAGAAATCGCATGCGGGATTCGTGCCTTTAGTCCCTGGCCGGTTGCCTTTTCCGAGATTGGCGGGAGGACCTTAAAGGTCTTCGAATCGGTCGTCGAATCTCCGGGCAAGGGCAAGCCCGGGGATATTTTGTCCATCGAACCGGACGGAATCGTCGTCGGGTGCGGTTCGGGCACTCGTCTCAGAATCCTCGAGGTCCAAGCCGAGGGCAAGAAACGCATGCCCGCTTCCGACTTCGCCCGCGGCCAGCGAATCGCCGCCGGAACGAAGTTGGGATGATAAAGGGACAGGTCCGTTTTTTGCTGTTAAAGCGGATACCGCAAAAAAGGAACCTGTCCCTTTATTACTTTCTCAACGGAGGTAACCTGTCATGGCGGAAGCTCGAGTGACTTGGCATCGTGACTTTCAATTCATTGGGACGGACAGCACCAACCATTCGGTCGTACTCTCCAAGCCGGGTGAAGACAGCATCGGAATGAAACCGTCCGAGCTCTTGCTCGTTGCACTGGCGGGTTGTACCGGATTCGACGTGGTCAACATTCTTCGCAAGAAACGTCTCTCTCTACGGGATTTCGAGTCGAGGTCAAAGGTGAGCAGGCACCGACTCCGCCCTGGGCATTCGAAAAGATCCACCTTCATTTCGAGGTTATCGGACCCGACATCACGGAAAGAGACGTGGAGCGCGCCATTACCCTTTCCGAGGAGAAGTACTGTTCGGTCTCCGCGACCCTCAAGCCGCAGGTGAAAATTTCGTGGGATTACGAGATCGTGAAATGAACGACCGCAGACCAAGGGCCCATGCGTAAGATCAAAATCATCTCGACCGTCGTTTTGATGGTTGTTTTGGCCACGGCGGCGCTCGTAGTTTCGACACCCATAAAACGGGCACCACCGCATCCCTTTTTCTCGTCCGCGAATCCGCTCGTCATCGCTCATCGCGGTGGGCGAGGTCTATGGCCGGAGAGCACGATCTTCGCCTTCCAGCGGGCTCTCGATCTGGGCGTGGATGTTCTCGAGATGGATGTGCACGTTTCGGCCGACGGAGAGGTCGTCGTCATTCATGACCCCGAGGTCGACCGAACGACGGAGGGTAAAGGTCTCGTCCATGAGCTCTCACTCCAGCAGATCCAGACGCTCGATGCCGGGTACAAATGGACCGACGATAGCAGGGCATCTTTTCCTTTTAGGGGCAAAGGCATTCGGATTCCCTCCCTCAGGCAGGTCTTCCAGTCGCTTCCAGAAGCGAAGTTCAACATAGAGATCAAACCCTCCTCCGACGAGGCGGCGACATCCCTTTGCGACACTATCCGCGAGTACGGGCGGGAAAACGACGTCCTGGTCGCCTCCTTTCGCCAAACGGTTATCGACGCATTCCGCACCGCGTGTCCCGAGGTCGCCACCGTCGCACCTATGAACGAAACTCGGGCGTTTTACTTTCTCAATGTTTTTCGAATGAGCTCGCTTTACGAGCCCCGCGGGCAAGCTTTCCAGGTCCCGGAGAATCTCGGCCGTCTCGATATCGTCACACCTCATTTTGTCGAGAAGTCACACCAACACAGAGTGAGGTCCACGTGTGGACGATCAACGAGAGGGAAAAGATGCAGCGATTGATCGATCTCGGGGTGGACGGCATCATGACCGATTATCCGGATCGATTGATGAAGCTATTAGGACGCCTCTGAGCTGACTAAATCCGGATGGTGACGGCGACTCGCAACCGGCGCAAGAGGGGAAGCCGTCTTCAAGTCCCCTTCTGTATTCTGTATTCTGTATTCTGTATTCTTTGTTTGCTCACGCCCGATCAATCGGAAAAGCAATCACGTCGGCCAAGCGATCGGCGCCGGAAGCTAACATAACCAGACGATCGACACCGAGGGCAACACCGGCGCACGATGGCATTCCGCTCGCAAGAGCCGACAATAGGTCGCTCATCCACAGGTACCCGCTCTTTGCCTAACATTTGTCGGCGAAGTAAATCGGCTTCGAAGCGTTGACGCTGCTCCGCGGAATCGGTCAACTCGTGGAAGCCGTTAGCCAGCTCGATTCCCCGCACATAGACTTCGAAACGCTCGGCCACGGGGGTATCTCCCGGACGCACTCGGGCCAAGGCCGACTGCGACACGGGGTAGTCGTAAATGAAGCTCGGTCGCGTTCGACCGAGCTTGGGCTCGATGAAGTGGGTGAGGACGAGATTCAGCCAATCATCTCGATCCTCCGTTTCTAGATTCTCGAGCTCCCTCAGGCCCAAACCCCCTGCAACCCGCCGGAGCTCGCCCGCGCTCGAATCGTGTGGATCAATCCCGGCATGACGCCGGAAAAGCTCTGCGTAGCTCGAACGTTCGGCGGGCGGCGTTCCGAGCACTTTGTTCAATAAATCGTCCATCTCGTCCAGAAGCTCGTGATGGTCGAATCCCGGGCGATACCATTCGAGCAACGTGAACTCCGGATTGTGACGGCTTCCGGCTTCGCCGTCTCGGAAAGCCTTACCCATCTGATAAATCGCCCCGCTACCCGCGGCCAGAAGCCGTTTCATGGCGTACTCGGGCGATGTCTGAAGATAGAGTTTTCGACCGGCACCGCCCGGCCCTTGGCACCGGCAGCTCATGCTCGACAGATGAGGATCGGTCACCGTTGCGGTGGAAAGCAGTGGCGTCTCGACTTCGAGGACATCTCTCTCCCGGAAGAAGGCACGAATTTTATCGATGATCGTCGCACGCAAACGGAGTGTGTCGAAACTGGCGGTAGGCCGCCACCGATCGGTGGACTCTGCGGACAATGAGGATACCTGATGCCTTTGAGGAGCGTTATTCCTTGACGCGTGAGACGTACTCGCCGGTTCGTGTGTCAATCCTGATCTGCTCCCCTTCTTGGATGAAAAGGGGAACACGCACGCGCGCTCCGGTCTCAACGGTAGCGCTCTTGCCACCCGTGCCCGCGGTGTCTCCCTTGATCCCGGGCTCGGTCTCCGTGACCTCTAAATTCACGAAATTCGGCAGTGAGATCGAGATGATACGCCCGTTCCACAGCGTGGCCGCACACATATCCTCTTCCTTGATCCACTTGGAGCCCTCCCCGACCGCACTGGAATCCGCTTGATACTGCTCGTAGGTCTCGGGGCTCATGAAGTGCCAGAACTCGCCGTCCGTGTAAAGATACTGCATCTCGGTCTCGACGACGTCCGCCGCCTCGACGCTCTCCCCCGACTTGTAAGTGCGCTCGAGAACTCGGTCGGTCTTGAGATTGCGGATCTTCACACGGTTGAACGCCTGGCCCTTGCCGGGCTTGACGAATTCGTTCTCGATGATGCTACATGGGTCCCCGTCGATCATGATTTTGAGCCCACTTCTGAAACTCGTTGGTATTGTATGTCGCCATCTTATCCTCGAAGAACCTCCCTAAAATATGAGGACAGACCGAAGCTTCAAGAATCGGAACACTTACCGCAATCGCTCGCGTCCGACTCTTTTTCCTCCTCCTTGTCCTCGTTCTCCCGCATCCCTTTCATGAAATCTCTGAGTCCCTGGGCCATCTCGTCGAGTCTGGCCTCGACTTTGCCGAAAATGGACTCCTCTGGAAACTTGCCCTCATCGTCCCGCGCTCCCGCGGCAACTCCCATGAGGATCTCGATCCCCTCCTCGATGTTGCGAACCGAATAAACCTTGAACTTGCCTTCCTCGACAGATTCCAAGATGTCCTTCCGAAGCATGAGATCATCCACGTTGGAAGCAGGGATCATGACGCCTTGTTTTCCGGTGAAGCCGAGGAGCCGGCAGGTGTCGTAGAAACCCTCGACTTTTTGGTTGACCCCGCCGATGGCTTGTACTTCTCCCTTCTGGTTTACCGATCCGGTGACTGCAATATCTTGCCGTATAGGCACTTCCGACAAAGCGGAAAGAACGACATAGAGCTCGGTCGATGAAGCGCTGTCGCCGTTGACACCGCTGTAACTCTGCTCGAAAGCCACACTCGCAGACAGCGTCAAAGGACGTTGGCGCGCGAATCGGGAACGAAGGTAACCCGCCAAAATGAGCATGCCTTTATTGTGTGTTTTGCCGGATAGGTCCGCCTCCCGCTCGATGTTGATGATACCTTCCCGCCCCGTGGCGACAATCGCGGTGATCTTGCTGGGTCGACCGAATCTGTAATCTCCCATGTCGTAGACGGCCAAACCATTGACCTGTCCTACCTTTACACCGTCGATTTCGATCAGGATTACCTCGTCACGGAGGAACTCGCTGATCTTCTTCTCCACGAGGTTCAGTCGATCCACTCGCTCCGCGATCGCAGTGTCAACGTGCTCGACCTTGACCACCTGACTGTCCGCCTCTTTCGCCCAATAGGAGGCCTCTCGGATAACGTCGGCCACGTCGCTGAATTTTGTGCTGAGCTTGCTTTGTCGTCCGGCCTGTCGCACCCCCTGCTCTACGACAGCCGCCACCGCGCCTCGATCGAAAGGCAACAGATTCTCCGCACTCACTACGCGTCCGACGAAATCGGCATATCGATTCACCGCCGCCTCGTCCCGTTTCATTACGTTGTCGAAATCGGCCTTGACCTTGAAAATTTTTCTGAAGTCTTCGTCGTTATTGTAGAGAACTTGATACGAATAGGAGTCTCCTATCACCACCACTTTTACGTCCATATCGATAGGCTCGGGCTTCAGAGCCGTGCCGGAGAACATGAAGTAGGGGTCGAATCCTTGAATGTCGACCACGTTGTTCTTCAATGTGCGCTTGAGCGACTGGTAGACTCCCGGCTCCGTCAGCAAGTCAATGAGAGAAACGACCAAGTAGCCTCCGTCCGCCTGCAAGAGACTTCCTGCCTTGATATGAGTGAAATCGGTATAGGAGTGTCCACCACGGTCCCAGGTACGCTCGATGGTTCCGAAGAGATTTTTATAGGTTGGGTGGGTCTCGATCACGATAGGGGTTTGTTTCGTCGCCCGATTGTCCACGAGAACGTTTACCCGGTACACGAGGAAGGGATCTTTTTGTGGCTGCGGCATCAAGCCGGCGAGCGCCGCTTGCTGTCCCCCCTCCTGTGGCTTTTGCACGAATTGCTCCATGTTCTCCAAAACGTGGTGCCGAATCCCTTCGAGATACAGGCTCACTTTCTCGCCGGTGTATTTCTTCTTGAGCGCGTCGACCCGAGGGTTGACGATTTCTGCACCGAATCCAAATACCAGGTTCTTGAGGGCCTCCCCGATCTTTTGTTCGACTTCCTTGGCCTGTTTTAAGACCTCCTGAAGCTCTTCGCCCAGCGAGTCCCGCGCTTCCTGAATTCGGTCGAACTCGTCTCGTTCAATAGCTCCCTCGGCCAGCATCTTTTCCAGTTCTTCCGGGCCGCGAGGCTTGCCGTCCACCAGAGGCGCGATTTCCGTTTTGGTCATGGGCCCGTAACGGATCTCCATGAGGACGAAGTTCTCTTCTTTGATTTTTTCCTCGAAGGGACGAATCACCTCTCGGCCCTTCTGCCCCTCCATCTCGACAATCTTGTTACGTCGTTTCTGGAACTCCTCCGACTCGAGCACGGCGGGAACGGTACGGATAAGATAGTTGACCAGCGATTCCATTTCGCGCCGCAAACCCGATCCTTTCCCTGCAGGAAGTGAAAGGATGATGGGTCGATCGGCATCCTCGAAGTTGTGGACGTAGCACTTGTCGTCCGGAATCCGGGCTTCCGTCGCAACCTGCTCCAAAAGGCATTTGACGGTGGTTTTTTTACCGGTCCCGGTGAGGCCTTGGACGTAGATGTTGTAACCTCTAGAGGGAATCCCAAGCCCTAACTTGATGGCTTTTGTGGCTTGCTCCTGTCCAATGATCTCGTTGGAGCACGCGATATCCGAAGTCGTCTCGAAGTCGAACACGTCCGGTTTACAGCGCCACCGAAGTTTTTCCACGGGAACTACAGAATCTGACTTCTGTTCGGACATCATGCCTCCTAGAATTAATGAGTGCTCTCGTTCCGCCTCCGCCCTTTGGACTGCGGCGGACACGCGCTCTTCGCTCCTCGAGCGCTCGCTCCGCGATTCGCCCCTGTTCATGCGTCATTATCAACTGGGCTCACGCTGCGCTCGGGCTCGAGGCTCCCAATCAATGCCAGCCGCCGGTTTCCACCGCCCGCTAGGCGCGCCATATGCTAGCATCGCCGTTGTCGTTTCAACAACGAGGCACTAACCGCAGGTCATGACGAGCCATAACGCCCTATCACCAGCACGTAACGCCGCATTCCGCATTTTGCGGGAAGTGGCCCGTGGTCAATCGGAACCTGCATCTTTGCTTCACGGAACGCCGACGATGGAACTCACACCTGCGGACCGCGATCTGACGAACGAGATCGTCTACGGCGTTCTGCGATGGCAAAACCGTCTGGATTATATCTTGGAAGCTCGAGCGAGTCGCTCCGCGCGCCGTATCGACCAACCTATTCTGCTTGCGCTCAGGATCGGACTCTATCAAATCCTTTTCTTGGACCGCGTGCCCCAGCGGTCGGCGGTGGATGAAGCCGTCAAGATCGCCCATCGCTACGGCCCGCGGGGCGCAGAGAGTTTTGTCAACGCCGTTTTGCGTGCCGTATGTAGAAATCCAAACCAGCCCGTCCTACCGGATCGGAACGGGGATCCTTTGAGGTATTTATCCATCACCCTTTCTCATCCTGAATGGCTGGCGCGGCGGTACTTTTATCGCCTTGGTCTCGACGGCGCCGAGGCTCGTTGTCGTTTTCACAACGCACCCGCGCCCGTGGATCTGCGCGTCGAACCGGTAATGAGTGTCGAAGAAGCTCAAAAGGCATTGAAGGGGGAGGGGATCGAGACCGAACGATTCCCTCACGTGCCGCACTGTTTGCGTGTTGTTAAGGGGAAGCCCACTCGAAGTCCTTTGCACGCCCAAGGCTCCATCTTCATTCAAGAGGCCGGTTCTCAGCTCATCCCGCACCTCCTCGCCGTTCGGCCCGGCGATCGAGTTTTGGACGCCTGCGCCGCTCCCGGTGCCAAAGCGACGGAGTTGGCAAGATGGACTGAACCCGGACTGGTTATCGCCCTCGAACGGCGCCCACGTCGGCTGGAGCTCATGGCCGCATTGGCTCGCCGACTGAATTGCCAGAATCTGATACCGCTGGGCGGAGATGCCGGTGCCTTGCCTCTCCGCGGCTCTTTTCGAACCATCCTTCTCGATGCCCCGTGCTCGAGCCTGGGAACTCTAGCGAGAAATCCGGACATCAAGTGGAGAGTCCGGGAAAAAGATCTGGTCGATTTCGCCTCTCGACAAGTCCGTCTGTTGACAGCATGCGCCGAGATTCTCGAGGGTGGTGGGCGTCTCGTCTATTCCACATGCTCCACCGAGCCCGAAGAAAACCAAAAAGTCATCCAGCGATTTCTCGACCACCACCCAGGCTTTCGAATCGCCCCACCACCGGAGTCCTTCCCAGTGGAAGCGCACGGACTCGTGAACGATTCCAATTTCTTGACGATCCTCCCCGAACGAGACCAAATGGACGGCTATTTTGCGGCGATCCTCGAAAAACCCTGACCTTGATGAGAATCAACAAATCTGGCGTGATGGTAGAAAAGGGACTGGTACGTTTTTTGCCGATTTCTGTTTAGCAAAAAAGGTACCTGTCCCTGTCTGGATTCTTCAGTTTTCTGTGGAAGCCTTCCGCAAGTTAGAATAGACACGCGATGGAAACGAGCGATGAAAAACCTACTGGAGCTGTGACGCCGGAATCGACCGGGTCTGCCTCGAACACCGGGAACGCTCGTCCCAAGGGACGTTTGGCGAAGAAGCCGGGAAAGCATATTCGTACTCGGGTATTCAAAACTCTAGAATACCTGGTCATCGGTGCCGGTCTTCTAGCCACCGGCTTCGTTTCCTCCTTCATCACTTTTTCGATGGCAATCCGGGGGAACGAGATAGCGGTCCCGAACCTCGTGGGTAGCAGCTTGGCTTCCGCCAATCAGATTCTTTCTCAGTCGGAGTTGACCCTTCGGCACGAGGGAAATCGATTCGACCCGGAGACAGCTCCCGACTTGATTGCATCTCAGGCGCCGACTCCTGGCACCGTCCTGAAGAAGGGGAGGTCCGTCAGAGTCTGGACCAGTCTCGGACCTCAGCGCATCGTGGTACCGCGGGTCGAAGGAGAATCTCTCCAGGCGGCACAACTCATTTTGGAGCAGGGGGGTTTTACGCTGGGACGGGTCGTGGAGGTTCACAGTGAAGCCTATGCGCCAGACTCCATCATCGCCCAAGATCCTCCACCTTACGAAGAGATCGGCGAAGCGGCGGAAGTGGCGGTTCTCGTGTCCCGCGGCTACGTGGAGCCCGCTTACGTCATGCCCGATTTCATCGGTCAGCCGATCTCCGAGGTCTACGAGTACGTGCGAAAAGGTGGACATCGTCTCTCCAGAGCTCGCTACGTCGAGTACTACGGTGTGCCGCATGGGGTCGTGGTGCGGCAGACGCCCCAGCCGGGTATCAAGGTCACTAAAAGGGATCGAATTGTGGTTTATGTTAGTAAAGGGTACTAAAGAAGAAGACAGAATTCAGAAGGCAGAATACAGAAGGAAATCAGAGGACGGCTCCGCCGTCGGCATTCGGAATTAGTTATGATACTTGCGCCGTCGATATTGTCCGCCGATTTTTCGCGTCTTGGCGAGGAAATCGCCCGCGTCGAGCAAGCCGGTGCGAACCAACTCCACCTCGATGTCATGGACGGGCATTACGTCGAAAACCTCACCTTCGGCCCTTTGGTGGTGGAGGCGGTTCGACGATCCACCGAGCTCACGCTCGACGTCCACCTCATGATCGAAAATGCCGACCGCTGGATCGACGCTTATGCAGATGCCGGGGCCGACATGATCGCCGTTCACCCCGAGACGCTCTATCATCTGAACCGAACGCTTCGCCACATCCATGCCCGCGACAAGAAAGCCGGTATAGCCATTAACCCCACCCTTCCTCTGGCCTATGTTGAAGAGATACTTCCAGATATCGACTACGCAATCGTCATGTCCGTCAATCCCGGCTTCGGAGGTCAGGCCTTCATACCCGGCAGTTTCGAGAGGGTGAGACGGCTCCGGACCATCATCGAGCGATCTCAGGCTTCCGTTCTCATCGAAATGGATGGCGGTATCGATGCCACCAACATTTGTGAGGCGGTGGACGCGGGGGTCGATATCGTCGTTGCCGGCTCCGCCGTCTTCAAAGCCCCCGATCCGGCCCGAGCGACCCGCGACCTCATCGCTCTCGGTCAGAGCCGAAACGTCTCATCGTGAGCCACACGACCTGCCGCCTCCGCGTCCGCTATAGCGAGACAGATCAAATGGGTGTGGTGTACTACGCTAACTACTTGGCCTGGTTCGAGGTCGGGCGGTCCAATCACCTCCGAGACAAGGGAATGACCTACCGTGAGATCGAAAAACGGCAGCTCTTCCTTCCGGTCGTGGAGGCTCATTGCCGTTACGTCAAACCCGCACACTACGATGACGTCCTGGAGATCACGACGCGAGCAACCTTGCCCAACCGAGCTCGCGTCCACTTCGAATACGAGATCCGGAGGGTCGAAGGCGGCGATCTCCTGGCAACGGGTTCCACGCAACATGTTGCCGTCGACACCGATCGCAAACCGCGGCGACTTCCAGAAGATGTTACGGCGCTATTAAAATGAAGTTAGAAGATGGAATGCTGGAGAACTGGAATGGTGGATAGATGAAGGCACTCGTGACTGGCGTTGCAGGCTTTATCGGCTCGAATCTGGCCGAATCGTTGACCGTTGACGGTTGGAATGTGACCGGCGTCGACTGTTTCCTTGATTACTACCCACGAACTGTAAAAGAGGCGAATCTGGTTCCGTTAAGGGAGAGCGGCCGGTTCCAGCTCATCGATGCTCCTTTGCAGACCATCGATCTCGGTTCCCTCGTCTCTGAGGCCGACGTGGTTTACCATCTCGCCGCCCAAGCCGGAGTTCGAGCTTCCTGGGGCGGTGAGTTCTCCATATATACCGAGAACAACGTCCTGGCGACACAAAGACTGCTCGAAGCCTCCGTGGGTACGAAACTAAAGGCCTTCGTTTATGCGTCTTCTTCCTCGGTTTACGGCGATTCAGCAGTACTACCGATGCAGGAAGAAGTCCCTCTACACCCCGTTTCGCCCTACGGAGTGAGCAAGCTGGCGGCAGAGATGCTCTGCCACCTCTATTTCGTGAACCACCGCGTGCCCACGGTCTCGCTTCGATATTTCACCGTCTATGGGCCACGTCAACGCCCAGATATGGCTTTTCATCGGTTGTTTCGATGTGCTCTTCGAGGAGAGGAATTTCCGATGTTCGGCGACGGAAAACAGACTCGTGATTTCACGTTCGTAAAAGACGCGGTGGCCGCCACCCGCTCCGCTGCGGAAAAAGGGTGCTCCGGCGGGGTTTACAACATTGGAGGAGGCTCCCGTGTCTCGCTCTTGGAAGTCATCGAAGAAGCGGAGCGCATCGCAGGCGACAAAATCACCTTGCGTCGCGAATCGACGCAAAAGGGCGACATGCGAGATACTTTCGCCGACACCAGCCGAGCCCAGGCCGACTTGAGCTATCGGCCGCAGGTTGGGTTGAGCGAAGGCCTAAAATCCGAGTGGGAGTGGATTCGCACGCTGTATTGAGGAAATGGGAACGATCTTGTTTCATGGGCTATAATCCGGGGGGATATGTGCTTTTATTCGAAACGCAAAATGGCGTAGCTAACAGATAATGCCAAACCTACGTTCAAGATCGAAACCAAGCGCCTGGTGGTTCTGGGGCCTCATCATGACCAGTCTCGTGGCCTGCGGCGGCAAGCAGACCGTCGGACGATTCGCGCCTCGGAGGAAGGCCGGCGGATACGGTTTTGCTGGAGCTTGGCCGAGGAGCCCTCGAGGGAAAAGACTGGACGGATGCCCGGAACTATTTTCAGCAATTATTGGACACCTATCCCCGAAGTCAGCTCGCCGGCGACGCCAGGATCGGCGTTGCCGACTCCTATTTCTTCCAACGCGGAAGCGGAAACCTCGTGCTGGCCATCGCCGAGTATCGTGATTTTCTCACCTTCTTTCCCAACCACCCGAGAGCGGATTACGCTCAGTATCAAATCGCCCTTGGATATTACAAACAAATCCACAGCGCGGACCGGGACCAGGAGCCCACCCGCATGGCCGTCGAGGAGCTCGACAAACTTACCGAGCTCTACCGCAACAGCCTCTATGCCGAGGAGGGGCGCACTCTACTCCAAGAATGCTACGAGCGTTTGGCCGAGTCGGAGTTTCTAATCGGCCAGTTCTATCTGAAGACGCGGAAGTGGTGTCGGGGAGCCATTCCCCGTCTCAAGGGCGTCCTGGAAACCTACCCAACGTATAGCGGCGCTGACAAAGTCTATTTCCATCTCGGTAGCGCCTACGAGCTGTGTAACAGCCCCTCAGAGGCCCTGCCCTACTATCAACGGGTCATCGACAACTATCCGGACAGCGAACATCGGGAAGACGCCGAGGATAGGCTGACAAAGCTACTGGAAGCAGCCGGAAGCGGCAAAAAAGCCCAAAGTGCGGCTAAGACATCCCTCAAGTAGCACTTTAAGTTTTTCTACAAAAAACCTCTTGACAATTGTGAGTTCGCGCTGTTACCTTTGTATTTACTGAAGTGTCCCTTTCCACGTGGAGGTGTGCCGTGAAAACGCGATCGATACGCGTGACCGGTTGGATTCTTTGCAGCCTGCTGTTGACCTGTCTCTCCCCCGTTTGGGCTCAGGAAGAGACACCGGAACCATCCCAAGGTATTGCTGTTCCGTCTCATTGGTCCCCTTATGATGCCCCCTCGAGCTACCCGGAAGGTACGCAGCTTCACATCATTGTGAGAGGTGACACATTGTGGGACCTGGCCAATCAATATTTGGCCAATCCTTTTCTATGGCCCCAGGTGTGGGAAGAAAATCGCTACATTACCAATCCAAACTTGATTTATCCCGGCGATCCTTTGGCCATTCCTCAGGTTGATGTGGTCCGAGCTCCCGGCGAAGAACCCAGTGCTCCCGGTGAGCCCGGAGCTCCCGGCGAACCTGGAGCTCGACCCGGTGAGCCGGGCCGACCCGGCGAAGCGGGTGTTCCCGGACAACGGGGCGGTCCTCATGGGACCCAGCCTGATTCCCGCTTATGAGGAAGTGGGTATTCAATGTGCCGGTTACGTGTCCGATAAGGAAAACGAAGACCTCAAGATTCTCGGCAGCGAGGAAGGCGGACTCAAAGTCGGGCACGCAACGGGAGACGTGGTTTATCTCAATAAAGGGCGGGACTACGGATTGTCTCCAGGCGACCGATTCTACACTCAAAGGCGGCTCGATAAAGTCGATCACCCGACCCGATTCGGTAGCGCCGGTTGGCTCATCCAGCGGTCGGGCTGGGTGACCGTTCTGGCCGTTCAGGACCAAACCGCCACCGCCGAGATCACACAAGCTTGTTTGGACGTCTTTATCGGCGACTACCTCACTCCTTTCGAGCAAATTCCCGTTCCTCTCGTACCCGTCCAAGCACCGGTAGACCGTATGACTCCTGAAACGGGTCGGCTTCGAGGGCATATCGTTGCTTCGACCGACCAGAGTCCTATCTTTGGGTCAAGGACTTCTGATAAGCATCGATTTGGGCGAAGAAGACGGTGTCATCCCCGGGAACATCTTTACGATATTCCGCTATCTCTACAATAACGTTCAGCGGAAGGTCCTTGGAGAAGCGGTCGTACTTACGGTCCAGCAGAAAACAGCGACCGCCAAGATCTCACTCAGCTACGACATCATTAACGTCGGGGATGAAATCGAGTTGAAGTAGCTCGACTGAGCTTCAGCCGCGCCGCCTTTAGCTCGCCGCCAAGGTGCACATAGGCGTGTCCTTTGGAAGTTGTTTTCTCCCCCGGGATGATGACAACATCTCCCGGCACGAGCTCTCGGACCAGCTTATTCCGTGTTGATCGAGTTCTTTGTGTGAGATGGCGATCCCCACGACGTCGCAGTCCTCACGCTTGAAATCAAAGCGGAGACCCAGGAGCCCACTCACTTTCGCCTCCGTACGCCGCTCGAAAACGAGAACGTCAACCCAATCCGGCCGTTTCGAGCCCAACAGTAGCCCTTTGCCTCCGCTCAGCACACTCAGTGCGTCCGGCCCCAAGTAAACCAAAGGAGCCCGCGCGATTAATCGCTCGCCCCTTGCTCGACTTACCGTCTT
>CAVROO010000037.1:0-137696 GCA_963722765.1 uncultured Acidobacteriota bacterium | reverse complement strand
AATCTTTATTGCCGGTGCCTGACGCGTACGTATTGCTTTCCTTCCGAGGTGCGCGAGCGCGTTTTCGAGAGAGCGGGATATCAATGCGAGTTTCAGGCGCGGGACGGGACGCGGTGCAGCGCCAGAACGCGACTCGAGATCGACCACGAACGGCCCTTTGCAATCTATCGTAGCCACGATGAGGGACAACTTCGAGTGCTATGTCGTTGAACACAACATATTTCAGGCAGAACGCTTCTACGGAGCCGACTTCATCAGGAGGGCCAAGATTGACGAGAAAAGGCGTCAGAAACGTAACCGTAGCACTTCGCCTGATGGCGCTTGCCTCGGGCAAGGGCAATTGATCTGTAAGGCAAGGTGTGGCTCGACCGTTTGGGGAGTTCTTAAGTCCGTCCACGAATCGAACTAGAATCAGCCTATCTTCAGGCCGAAAAGTCTGATCATGTCCCTCTCCACCGGAAGTAAACTGGGATCCTACGAGATAGTCTCGCCTATCGGTGCCGGCGGCATGGGCGAGGTCTACAAAGCCAAAGACACCCGCCTCGACCGCACCGTCGCGATCAAGGTTCTGCCCTCTCACCTCGCCGACAACCCCGACCTCAAGCAGCGATTCGAGCGCGAGGCCCGAGCCGTCTCCAGCCTGAACCACCCTCACATCTGCACGCTCTACGACATAGGCGAACAAGACGGCACCGACTTCCTGGTCATGGAGTACATCGAGGGCGAGTCGCTGGCCGACCGGCTGAAGAAAGGTGCTCTCCCGCTCGACCAAGCCCTTCGCTACGCCATCGAGATCGCGGACGCGCTGGACAAAGCGCATCGGCAAGGCGTGGTCCATCGGGATCTGAAGCCCGGCAACATCATGCTCACGAAGTCGGGGGCGAAGCTGCTGGACTTCGGACTGGCGAAGCTGAAAGCGCTGAGCCTGGCAGGAAGCCTCGGTGCTATCCGCCCTCCCCACCGAAGAGAAGCCTCTCACCGAGAAAGGCTCCATCCTCGGCACGTTCCAGTACATGGCTCCGGAGCAGCTCGAAGGCAAGGACGCGGACGCGCGGACGGACATCTTCGCTTTTGGGGCGGTGCTCTACGAGATGGTCACGGGCAAGCGAGGCCTTCGAGGGGAAGAGCCAGGCGAGTCTTGATCGCGGCCATCATGGAGCAGCGATCCGCCGCCGCTGTCCACGCTGCAGTCGATGTCACCGCCGCTCTGGACCACGTGGCTGCACGATGTCTCGCCAAGGATCCCGACGACCGCTGGCAGTCAGCGTCCGACCTGATGGGTGAGTTGAAGTGGTCGCGGAGGGTGGTGCGCGTCGGTTGAAAAGATCCGCGTCAATGGGTACCGTAAACGTGAGCGACTCAATTTGACCTTCACTTTCGTTTTGGCGGGGCTGGCTACATGGGCTTTTGTGCAGTGGTTTTCTGTAAAACCGGAGGCGCCGGTAACTCGCCTGGAAATGACCTTGCCGGCTGGCCTGAAGTTGGGCGAATTCAGCAGGGTTTCCGGCCCGGCGGCGAACGCGTGGCCTACGTCGCTCGAGAAGCAGACGGTTTTACAAAGCTCTATCTCCGGTCCTTGGACGATTTCGACGCAACGTTACTCCCGGGCACGGATGGAGCTCCAGGTTCCGTTTTTTTCACCCGCATGGCCGCTGGATCGGATTCTTCACCAGCAACAAATTGAGCACAAGGTCTCCGTGGATGGTGGTGCTCCGGTCACAATTTGCGATGTCTCAATGTCTGGAGACGCGGGGCAAGCTGGGGCCGAGACGACTCGATCGTGTTCTCCCCCAGAACCGTCACCGACTCTTCTGAGGGTGTCGGCAGAGGGAGGTGAGCCGGAACGACTCACTCGTCTGGACACCCGAAAGGGCGAGGTCCTTCACGGTTTACCGTGGATCCTGCCCCACGGCAGAGGTGTGCTTTTCACCGTCGTGACCGGCGAAGGCTCGAGCGTTGCGGTTCTTTCGCCGGAAACCGGCGAGTCCAAGGTACTCATCGCCGGGGGATCGAGCGCACGCTACCTTCCCACCGGTCACCTTCTGTATTTTCATTCGGGTGGATTGCAGGCTGTACCCTTCGACCTGACGAGGCTGGAGCTCAGCGGCCCTTCCTTTCCTGTTATTGATGGTATCAGCAGCTCAAACCGGGGCGGATTGGATATCAGTAGCTACGCGGTCTCGGATTCCGGTGCTCTGGTCTACGTGCCACATACCACGGATTCTCGTCCGCGTGAGCTGGTATGGGTCGATCGCCAAGGAGAGGCGACACCCCTTCCGGTACGCCGCCTCGTTAGAGCTCTCTATCCCCGTCTGTCTCCCGACGGCCAGAGGTTGGCCTTCAGCTCCCCACTCGGAGTCGAGGATCCATGAGACATTTGGATTGATTAGATCTGGAACGGAACCACCGCACACACGCCTGACGACCAAGAGGGGAACAATTACTCTTTGAGCTGGACGCCCGGACGGAGCAAGATTGACCTTCAACTCGTATCGCTCCGGATTTGGGCAGGGTATCCTTTTTTTGGAAACCCGCCGACGGGAGCAGGCCTACGGAACCCCTTTTGGTACGAGAGAATCGGCAACAAGTCGGTTTCTGGTGGCCTGACGGCGAGAACCTTGCTTTTGGAGAGACCCATCCAACCCAGGGGAATGATATCTGGATAAAGCCCAGCCAAAGCAATCCCGTACCCTTCGTCAACACTCGGTCCAACGAACGGGCTCCGACCTTCTCTCCCGATGGTCGATGGATAGCCTACGTGTCCGACGAGACGGGCAAGGGTGAAGTCTTCGTGCAACCATATCCAGGCCCGGGAGAGAGATGGACTATTTCAACCCAAGGCGGCGACGAGCCGGCGTGGACGCCAACGGAAAGAGCTCTTCTATCGAGAAGGTGACAGGATGATGGCCGTAGCAGTTACGATAGGCCATACATTCAATGCCGGGCCGCCCCGCTTGCTCTTTGAGGGTCGTTACCTGTTCTCGGGTCTCGGCACTCGAATGTACGATGTTTCTCCTTACGGTGAGCGTTTCGTCATGGTGAAGGGATACGATGAGGCACTAACGCAAATCAACGTGGTCCTGAACTGGTTCGAAGAGCTCGAGCGGATCGTTTTGGGCGAAAAATAATGAAAGATGGACACCAGGCTCAGCCTGGCCTAAGAAAAGGCGCAAAGCTCGGCCCCTACGAGGTCCTTTCGCGATTGGTGCGGGGGGGATGGGTGAGGTCTACAAGGCCAAAGATACCCGGCTCGACCGCACTGTCGCCTCAAAGTCCTCCTTCCCACCTCGTCCGACAACCCCGAACTCAAGCAGCGTTTCGAGCGTGAAGCCCGCGCCGTTTCCAGCCTGAACCATCCCCACATTTGCACGCTCTCACGACGTGGGCGAACAAGACGGCATCGACTTCTGGTCATGGAGTACATCGAGGGCGAGTCGCTGGCCGACCGGCTGAAGAAAGGCGCCCTTCCTCTCGACCAAGCACTGCGCCACGCCATCGAGATCGCCGACGCGCTCGATAAAGCCCATCGGCAGGGCGTGGTGCATCGGGATCTGAAGCCCGGCAACATCATGCTCACCAAGTCGGGGGCGAAGCTGCTGGACTTTGGGCTGGCCAAGTTTCGAACCGACGTTTCAGCTGAAACGTCCTCCGTGCTGTCGGCGCTTCCCACGGAAGAAAAGCCTCTGACGGAGAAAGGCTCCATTTTCGGCACGTTCCAGTACATGGCTCCCGGAGCAGCTCGAAGGGAAGGATGCCGACGCCCGAACGGACATCTTTGCCTTTGGTGCGGTTCTCTACGAGATGGTGACGGGGCGGAAGGCGTTCGAGGGCAAGAGCCAGGCAAGCCTGATCTCCGCCATCATGTCGTCCGACCCTCCTCCGGTCTCCACAATTCAGACGATGTCGCCGCCGGCGTTGGACCATGTCGTCAAGACCTGTCTCGCCAAAGAGCCCGACGAGCGATGGCAGTCGCCTTCCGATGTGATGCGGGACTTGAGATGGATCACCGAGACCAGTGCGGCCGCGCCGGCCGCCGCCACCGCCGGAAACCGTGGGCGGCTCGCTTGGATTGTGTTGGGATTGTTAGCGGCGGTCGTAGCGGGTATCGCCGGGTGGAATCTTAAGTCGAGCCTCCCCATCGGTCGCTCGGTTTTCGGTGATGTTTCCGGACGGTACCGCGTTCACGAGATTGACGCAAAAGGCATTGGCTCTGTCCCCGGATAGCTCGTATATCGTCTTTGTTGCCAATAACCAGCTCTACCTCAGGCCCGTGAATCAAATGGAATCAACACCCATTCCAGGAACGGAAGACGGCGAGAATCCATTCTTCTCTCCCGACGGTCAATGGATTGGATTTTGGGCCGGCGGCGCGCTAAAGAGGGTTCCTCTCCGTGGCGGTCCGTCGCAGAAACTGTGCGGTACATCGAATCCCGATGGTGTCACGTGGGGACCCGACGACACGGTTTTTTTCTCGGATACCCAGAACATCTATCGAGTTCCCGCCACCGGAGGGGAGCCGCAGGTTGTGATTGCCGCCGACCCTGGGGCCGGCGAAATATCACCCCAGGATCCCGAAATCCTGCCGGATGGAGACACGATTTTATTCGTTTCTGGAGGTTACAACTATCGAATCGTGGCTCAATCTTTGAGTACTAATGAACGGCGGGTGCTCGTCGAGGGTGGTTCCCAACCCCGTTACTTGCCGACCGGACATCTGGTTTACTTGCGAGAAAGTGCGCTTCTGGCCGTACCCTTCGATTTGGCGAGTCTCGAGATAAAAGGTAACGCGGTCCCCTTGGTGAGGGATGTCGGCCGCATACGCTCGGTGGCGAGGGCACATTTCAGCGTCTCTCAATTGGGAGGACTCGTCTACATCCCATCTGCTTCGAGCTCGTTTGTAAACCGGATGTTGGTCTGGGTGGATCGCGATGGGAATGCAACACTGCTCACCGAGGAACGACGAGGATACTCTCACCCCAAGATTTCTCCCAATGGCAGGCAGGTTACCTTTCAAATCGCCGACGAGTTCGGAGGTGCTGCCCACGTGTGGCTTTTCGATCTGGAGACGCGATCGTCGAGCCAGTTTACGTTCGAGTCGAACGAGTCCTTTCCACATCCCATCTGGACGCCGGACGGGGAAAGACTGACGTTTCGAGACGTGCGTGATGGTTCGGCGGGTATCTTCTGGAAACCAGCTGATGGGAGCAGCGATGCAGAGCTGTTGTTGCGCAAAGCAGAATGGATCGCGCCCTATTCATATTCCCCGGATGGTGTCTTGGCCTTCTACCGTCGTCGCCTTAGTGCGCCCACCAGAGATATCTGGATCCTTGACAAGAACGGTCAAGCCGAGCCCTTCTTCGAGTCGCCGGCGGATGAACGGATGGCTGTCTTTTCGCCGGACGGCAAATGGGTCGCCTATGTTTCCGACGATTCAGGACAGGATGAAGTCTATGTGAGGCCCTATCCCGCCGCGGGAGGTACCCGGAAAAGGATCTCTACTGACGGCGGTCGTGCACCCCTCTGGGGTCCCGACGGAAAAGAGCTCTTCTACCGCGTCGAGGGGAAGATGATGTCGGTTGCGATTGAAACGACTCCCACCTTCACGCACCGGGCTCCGGTCGAGCTTTTCGAGGGGGAGTATGCTGCCGGAAACAACCTTATCACCTACGACATCCATCCCGACGGCGATCGCTTCCTGATGGTGGCGCCGGGTGAAGCAGAGACTATATCTTCGCTCCCGCAAATCAACGTGGTCCTGAACTGGTCGGAAGAAGTAAAGGCCCGCGTGCCGAGGGATAATCAATGAGCTTGGAATCTGGCAGGACGTTCGGCGCCTACGAGATCCTCGAGCCCATCGGCAAGGGCGGTATGGGTGAGGTCTACCGCGCTCGGGATCGCAAGCTCGGTCGCGAAGTCGCCATCAAGATCCTACCCGAGGCATTTGCGCAGGACGAGACTCGGCTGGCACGGTTCGACCGGGAGGCCAAGCTCCTCGCATCGCTCAACCATCCCAACATTGCGGCGATCTATGGATTGGATGATTCGGAAGGCACGCGGTTTCTCGTTCTGGAACTAGTCGAAGGCGAAACGCTTGGCGACCAGTTGCGACGCGGTCCGGTTCCCGTCGAAGAGTCTCTCCGCCTCGCCAGGCAGATCGCCGAAGCACTCGAAGCTGCGCATGAAAAAGGCGTCATCCATCGTGACCTGAAACCGGCCAATATCAAGGTCACGCCTGAGGGCAAAGTGAAGGTGCTGGACTTCGGTCTTGCCAAAGCTTTTGGTGGAGACGAAGCGGACGCCGACCTTTCGAACTCGCCCACACTGACTCGGGCCGCCACCCGCGAAGGCGTCATTCTGGGGACGGCTGCTTACATGAGTCCCGAACAGGCGCGCGGCAAGCCCGTGGACAAGCGGACGGATATCTGAGCCTTCGGCTGCGTCGTCTACGAAATGCTGTCAGGCCGCCAAGTGTTTCAGGGCGAGATGGTCTCGGACGTTCTCGCGGCGGTTCTGAAGACCGAGCCGGAGTGGAAGAATCTCCCGGCCAACCTCCATCCAAAGATCCGAGAGATATTGCGCCGCTGCCTCGAGAAAGACCTCAAGAAACGCTATCGCGACATCGGCGATGTTCTCGTCGAGATCGATGAGACGCTGGCCGATCCTCAGGGTGCTGAAAGCTCGGGCGTTCAAACAAGCTGGCGGCGTGTCGTTCTGGCGAGCCTCACAACCCTTCTGGTTGGAGTTGCCCTCGGGACTGCGTTCTGGAGTTTAGTGTCGGTACCGCCTTCACCACCGGTCACTCGTTTTTCGGTGCCGGGGCCGGATCGTGATGCAGTAACGGGCTCTCGTAAGGTATTGGCTCTGTCCCCGGATAGCTCCCACATCGTTTATGTGGCCAATGACAAGCTCTACCTCAGATCCTTGAACCAAATGGAAGCGACGCCGATTCGGGGAACGGAAGGCGCTCAGCATCCCTTCTTCTCTCCTGACGGACAATGGCTTGGATTTTGGGCCGGCGGCGATTTGAAGAAAGTTTCTCTTGGTGGCGGTCCGCCGCAGAAACTGTGCAGCACAGGGAATCCCACTGGCGTCACTTGGGGGGCCGACGACCATATTTTCTTCACCGTGTCTGGTTTTGACAGCATCATGCGAGTCCCCGCCACCGGAGGAGAGCTCCAGGAGGTGATCTCCGCGGGCTCCACAGAGAGCATCGGCTATCCCGAAATCCTCCCGGATGGTGACACGCTTCTTTTCGTTGTCACCACTGGGGCTGGTTTCGACAACATGCAAATCGTAGCGCAGTCTTTGAATACAAATGAACGGCATGTTCTCGTTAATGGAGGTTCCGACCCCCGCTACTTGCCAACGGGCCATCTCATCTATTTCCGGGAAGATACGCTTCTGGCCGTACCCTTCGATCCGGCCAGTCTCGAGGTGAAGGGTAACTCAGTCCCGCTGGTTGAGAACGCCAGCCGTGTTGCCGGTTGGCGAAGTGCACATTTCAGCGTCTCCCCATCGGGGGGACTCGTCTACATCCCGTTTGATTCAATCATCACTCTCAACCGACCGTTGGTTTGGGTGGATCGCAGTGGGAATGCCTCACCGCTCACCGAGGAAAGGCGAGGATACATGTCCCCTAGAATCTCGCCTGACGGCAAGCGGATAGCCATTGACATCGTCCAGGTTGCAGGTATTGCCCACACGTGGTTGTACGACGTGGAAACTCGATCGCTGAGCCAGTTCACGTTCGAGTTGACCGTCCCGTTTCATTCACCCATTTGGAGTCCAGACGGGGAAAGGGTTACGTTTCGAGACACCCGCGGCGGTTCTGCGGGTATCTTCTGGAAACCGGCGGATGGGAGCTCGGATGCGGAGCTGCTGCTGCAAAAAGACGGAACAGTCTATGCCACATCATGGTCCCCCGATGGAGTCTTGGCTTTCTTTCAAAACCTTGAAAGCGGTAGAGACATCTGGCTTCTCGACGAGAACGGCACCGCGGAGCCCTTCCTCGATTCGCCGGCGAATGAACGGGCCGCCATGTTCTCGCCGGACGGCAACTGGATCGCCTATGTGTCAGACGAATCCGGCCGGAACGAAGTCTACGTGAGACCCTATCCCGGCACGGGCGGTGGCCGGCGAAGGATCTCTTCTAACGGCGGTCGCGAACCCGTTTGGAGACCGGATGGAAAAGAGCTCTTCTACCGCGTCGAGAATAAAATGATGTCGGTTGGGGTTGAAACGACACCTTCCTTTACTCACCGAGCTCCAATCGAGCTTTTCGAGGGAGAGTATCGCGCTGGACTGAATTTTTCCTGGTACGACATCCATCCTGACGGCGATCGCTTCCTGATGGTGGCGCCGGGGGAAATAGAGACGACGTCCGAGACGCCGCAAATCAACGTGGTCTTGAACTGGTCGGAAGAGGTGAAAGCCCGTGTGCCGTGGAATGAGAATTGATGATACGTTCTTGAAGGGACGTCTTCAATTCGGATTAGGTGGGAGGGTTAGCGCGCAGACTATGTATCGTTCTTCTCACGACCCAACGTGAAAAACCGATCGAAACCTTTCCGTCGCAACCCTTTCTTGAGCCTTTGATCCCCCGTCCACAACAAACCACCTAGCTCGAGCGTCAGAGCAACGTGTGCTGTGTCTGTTTCGTCCACGTCGCGGCAAAGCCGGTGGGCCTGCAACCATCTCTCTTGTGAAATGAGGACTTCCCTGAAAAGGGTGATTCGTCGCAGGAGTACATGATAGATGCGGGCGATGTCCTCTTCGGAAAGCCCGCTGGATCGCACGAGTTTCTCCTTGCGTTTGAACAATTCCACAATGACTTGTTCGCAGACGAAAAACTCGCGATCTGATTTGAGCAGGACCTCCGCGAAGCTTGAGTGACCGCTCAGGAGGGAGGAGAAGAGGATGTTGGTGTCGACGACGACGGGTTCGTCATCTGGTGGCACCTAACCCTCCAAGAATTTAGGCTTGGAACTTTCCCAGGCGGCCTGGTTGACTTCCTCTGCCAAGCGTTCAGCTTGCTTCTCAGTGAGCTTACTACGTTTCCGGATCGATTCGAGCTCTACATAGTCGAGGAGCCTCGCAAGTGCTTCCTGGTCGATCAGGTCGCGATCAAGCCTAACAACAATATCGTTATTGTCGAGTGTGATCGTATACGTGCCGCCCTTTTTCATGAGAAAGCCCTTCTTTGGCGTCGAGTTAGTGATCTCTTAACCATTTTACCACGGACGGGCCTTTTGACCAGATCACGCCACGGACCAACTATCCAAACGTTCGCTCATCTTTGACTTTGCTCACTGAAAACGACTATCCTGCCCCAACCGGAGGTCCCCATGATCGATCGGTCCCACTCCTCGAAGAACTCAGACTGTGGCGGTCGAGCTATGATGGGTATAAATCACGGCTAGGAGTGATGCCAGGTCCAGTCTGGCCTTGATATGACACTTACCGCAGGTACGAAGCTCGGCCCTTACGAAATTCTCACCCACATCGGTGCCGGGGGCATGGGAGAGGTGTACAAAGCCAGAGACACCCGGCTCGATCGCACGGTCGCTATCAAGGTACTTCCTTCTCACCTCGCAGACAACCCTGACCTCAAGCAGCGATTCGAACGTGAAGCACGGGCCGTCTCCAGTTTGAACCATCCTCACATCTGCACGCTATATGATGTCGGTGAGCAGGACGGTACCGACTTCCTGGTCATGGAGTACATCGAGGGCGAGTCGTTGGCTGACCGGTTGAGGAAAAGCGCTCTTCCACTCGACCAGGCATTACGCTACGCCGTCGAGATCGCAGGTGCTCTCGACAAGGCGCATCGTCAAGGCGTGGTCCATCGAGATCTCAAGCCCGGCAACATTATGCTCACGAAATCGGGAGCAAAGCTTCTGGACTTTGGGCTAGCCAAGTTCCGGACCGACGTTTCAGCTGAAACGTCTTCTATGATGTCGGCGCTTCCCACGGAAGAAAAGCCACTCACCGAAAAGGGCGCCATCCTTGGCACATTCCAGTACATGGCGCCTGAGCAGCTCGAAGGCAAGGACGCGGACGCTCGGACCGATATTTTTGCGTTCGGCGTGGTGCTCTACGAGATGGTGACAGGCAACCGCGCATTCGCGGGCAACAGCCAGGCGAGCCTGATAAGCGCCATTATAAAGGACGACCCGCCGGCGCTCTCGACTCTGCAGCCGATGACGCCCCGCGTTTTGGAGCTGGTCGTGAAGAAGTGCCTTGCTAAAGACCCGGAGGACCGATGGCACTCCGCCCACGACCTTTGCGAAGCGTTGGGATGGGTTGCGGAGGGCGCGGAAAACGAGGGCACTTCCGTGCACCCTGGCACGCCTCGACATCGATCCATCGGGATTGTGTTGGCAAGCCTTCTAGTGGGCAGCGTTCTCGGCGCCATCGCGTGGAGCTTTCTCCAAGAACCGGCACCAAGAATACAAAGAGTGACGCGAGCTGCGGTTCCGGTCGCACCGGAACAGCTCCCGGTGGAAACGCCTGTCCTCTCTCCAGACGGCTACAAACTGGTTTACGCCGGTGGTGGTCGGCTCAATCTGCGCATCATGGACGAGCTCGAGGCGAAACCGATTCCTGGTACCGAGGGGGCGGGCTCGCCATTCTTCTCTCCCGACGGCCAGTGGATTGGCTTCGAGGCACGAGGGACCCTCCAGAAAGTCTTTGTCGGAGGTGGCGCTCCTGTCACAATCGCCTCGGTGCGGTTTGTGGCTGGAGCGACGTGGGGCGCCGACGGCACGATTGTTCTCGGTATCGTAAACTCACCTTTGCAGCGCGTGTCGTCGGATGGCAGCCCGGTTCGGGCGCTCACCACGCTCGATCATGACACGAGCGAGCTCAGCCACCGCTCTCCGCAGTTCCTGCCGAACGGCAAGAGCGTTCTCTTCACGGTCGGTAAAAATAATGGTGGATCGATCGCAGTCGCCTCGCTCGAGACCGGCGAGCACCGCATACTTTTTGAAGGTTCGTCCGGACTCTACTTGCACACGGGGCACGTCGTGTATTTTCAGTCAGGGGACTTGATGGCTGTGGCATTTGATCCAGAAAAAGTCGAGACGATGGGGACACCTGTTCCGGTGGTACACGGCGTCGCAGGATTTCGATGGTCTGGCGTACTTCACCCTTATTACTCGGTCTCCGAGACGGGCACGCTCGTGTATCGGCAAGGTGAGTTAGCTGCATTCACCCAAACGCACAGGCTCATTTGGGTGGATCGACATGGACAGTCCGAACCGTTCACCAATGACGCCAGCGATTACCTATATCCACGGATTTCACCCGATGGGACGAAGCTCGCCGTCTCCGAGGAGACCGAAGTCGGCCGCAACATCTGGCTTCACGACCTGGAGCGGGGCACCCGAACACGGTTGACCTTTGAGGGAACTCAGTACGTCTTGACATGGACTCCTGACGGCAGGCGGATCGTGTTCAGCAATGGGTTAGAGCTTAATTGGAAGCCGGCTTATGATTCCGGGCCGACCGAGCCGCTGGCGACGGAGCAAGATTCCGCGGCACCTAGCTCCTGGTCTCCGGATGGTCAGACCCTGCTCATTGTCTCGGGGTACCAGACGCAATACGACATCTGGATGATCTCGCCAGGTGGGATGGAAGCTCCGCGGCCATTCGCGGTAACCAGCTTTAACGAGAAGGCGCCCGCGTTTTCTCCCGACGGTCGGTTCGTCGCTTTCGTCTCCGACGAATCCGGGCGGGATGAAGTGTACGCCCAGCTATTTCCCGGCACTGGCCCGAAGCGGCTCGTCTCAACCGACGGTGGTGATGAGCCCGTCTGGTCCCGGGACGGCCGAGAGCTTTTCTATCGCCAGGGAAACGCAATGATGGCCGTGGGGGTCGAACCAGAAACGGAGATTGGGTTTGGTACTCCCATCGAGCTTTTTGAGGATCGTTACAGACCTTCTCCGGTAGGAGTTCGAAACTTCGATGTGACACCGGACGCCCAGCGATTCATCATGGTGGCACCCGTCGAGTCAGAAGATACGATGACTGCGAGCCATTTCAATATTGTCCTCAACTGGGTCGAGGAACTGAAGCGCCTCGTTCCGACGAAGCAGTATTGAGGATGTTTCACCTGGCCCAGCCGGGCCTGCCTACTGCGCCGACCGCCTTCAACACCCAACCTGATCTGTTGAACATCAAGGTAGTAGAATAACCGCCGAGGAAATCGGTTATGCAGAGACTGTGGAACTATTGCTTGAACAAGTAGGGAGAATTCGCATGAACCACTTGCCGCTACTCCGCAACGCTGGACTCATCATGATTCTGTCGTTTTGTGTGACGTCTCAATCCGGGATGAGCCAACCGTCCCAACCTCCGGAGGAGAGACCGCTGCCGGCGACGCCCTTGAGTCAAGAAATCCTCACACTCCTGGCCAACGAGATCTCGGGCCAGGTCATCTACAACAATGAAGTCGCTCTTGCCGGCGCTCCCTGGATGAGAGATCCCGAAGGAGTTCACCGACACGCTGTACGAGTCGAAAAGGATTCATGAGCTCGTTCGCGCTTACGGCATAGAAACCACCGAGCTCCAGCGTCTGGAAAGGGACGGTGAGTTCGAATATCCCCGAAAGGGGAGCTCTGGACGGTGGAGCCAGAAAAAAAGCTCATTGCCCGGCTCGACGCCGATACGGCACTCGTCGCCCGAAACTCCTCGAGTGTCGATCTGACGGCAGCTCTGACCTATATCCCCCCTTTGGAGAAAGAAGAAGTCGAGAAGTGGGTCGAAGCGGGGGTGAAAGAAGACTACGAAGGCAAGGTCGCTCTGATGTGGTCTCATGCCAATGAAGAAACGGCCAAGGCGCTCGATGCCGCCGGCGTCAAAGGAGTCATTTCTTTCAATACCCGGGAACGATATTTCGATCCCGACCAGGTGGTTTATTCGCGGGGAGCTTACGGCGAAAAAGAAAACCTCAAGTTTGGGTTCTCTATCTCCTGGCGGCAGTGGTCCGAGCTTTTGGAGGATGTCGAGAGCGGCAAGGAGCTCAAAGTCCGGTGTATGGCCGAGGTGGAGTCCCATCCGGAAAAGTTCGAAAGCGTGTTCAGTTGGATTCCCGGCACGGAGCCGGAGAAGAAGGGCGTCATATTCACCGCCCACTTGTTCGAAGGCTACACGAAGCGGGGCGCCAACGACAACATGAGCGGTTGCGCGGTGCAGCTAGAGATATTGAGGGCTCTCAACAAGCTCATTTCGGAGAAAGCCCTTCCCCAACCTCGACGGACCATCTACTTTCTCTGGCCCAATGAGATATCCGGCACCTATGAGCACATCAAGCAGAATCCCGGTTTCGTCGACAAGCTCAGCATCAATATTAATATGGATATGGTCGGAGAAGCGCTCAGGAAAAACAATTCCCTCTTCACGATGAGCGAATGTCCCAATCACCTCCCGAGCTACCTCGATGGGCTGGCCGATTCCGTTATGAATTACGTCTGGCGGACCAATGACATCGTGTATCTTCCCGACTCTCCCCGGGGACGAAGCGGAGGCCAGTATTTTCCGCGCCCCATGTGGGAAAAGAACGGCTCGCGCGACGCTTTTCGCTATTTCGTTCACAGTGCCACCGGAGGCAGCGACCATATCTGTTTCAATGACTCCTCAGTAGCCATACCGGGGATCGAATACTTCACTTGGCCCGACCAGTGGTATCACGCCGATACCGATACACCCGACAAATCCGACCCGACCCAGATGAAGCGAGTGGCCTTTATCGGCGCCGCCACCGCTTGGGCGGCCGCCAACTGCACGGATGAAGTTTTGGAGGGACTGCTCGAATCGACGACGGCGTTCGGCTACAAACGCATTGGCGAGCGGGAGCTTCCCCGGGCGTTTAAATATCTGGCCGACGCCGACGCCGAGAATCTACAGGGTGCTGTAAAGAAAGCCTTCAACCTCGCGTCGTTCGCGGTTGAAAGAGAAGCAAGCGCGGCAGAAGCCATCAAAGAAGTTTATTCCGGATCGGAGACGGCCGAGCGACTCGTCGATAACCAGATCAAACAGTGGCAATACTACCTCGAGGGCGTTCATGAGCAGATCTTGAAGTATGCCGCGCTCAAGGCCGATCAGATGGGTGAGAAGGCTCCCAAGAAGCCGGCGATGAGCAAAACGGAAAAGGAGTACGCCAAGGTCATTCCTGCGATTCACCCCGACGTCAAGGAAAAAGAGTTCAACCTGGAAAGAGGGGACCGGTTCAAGAAATTCCAGGAAGATAATCCTGACGCTCTCGAGGAATTGGGTGTCGATCGCACCCAGAGACGCGCGATCCTCAATTTCATCAACGGCCAAAGATCCGTGACCAAGATCCGGAACTGCGTGATTGCCGAAACCGACAAGGATCTGGAATTCGAAGCGCTCAACAAATACCTCGAGCTCCTGAAATCACTCAAGTGGATTACATATTGAAAATAGGGACAGGTCCGATTTTCAAAATAAATGGACCTGTCCCTATTTTCTCAAGCGACGGCCGGGCGCGGCGCCGGTGAGCTCGCCGTCCCGCATTACTGCGACGCCGTTGGTGAGCACGTGGTCCACACCCACCGCGTAGAGAGTGGGCTCAGCCCAGGTGGAGGCGTTGACGATGGTGTCGGGATCGAAGACCACGACATCCGCCGCGAAGCCCGGGGCGATCCGTCCTCGGTTTTCGAGGCCCAGGAACTCGGCCGGTAGGCTGGTCATCTTACGAACGGCGTCTTCGAGGCTGAGCACGCCCCATTCCCTCACGTAACGCCCCAGCACCCGCGCGAAGGTGCCGTGGCCGCGGGGATGGTCGCCGCCGAGCTGCACCGTCGCTGGCGATCATGGTCCAGGTCTCGCGCATGATCACCCGGACGTCTTCCTCCATGATGGCGCCCAGGGTGATCTTGCACCCGGCGCCCTCCTCGACGATCAAGTCAGCGATCACGTCGAAGGGGTGGCGGCCCTCGGTCTCGGCGATTTCGGTAATGAGTTGTCCTTCGTAGCCGGGGTGGCCGGTCACCACGATGCGGAACGACGAGTAGCCCACCGACTTGATCCAACTGAAGACTTCGTCCGGCGGGTTCTCCGCCATCTGCTGGTATGCTGCCCGCTGTACGGGATCACTCATCGCTTTCTGACCCAGAGCCTCTGCCTTGGCAAAAGCCGCTCGCTGCTCCTCCGGCGACGCCGTGCCCTCGTTGAGAACCCGTAGATGCTCCCGGAGCGGTGAGTCCATGGGCGGCACGAGAAGACCGGGGAGTGGCATCGTGGCGGCGCCGTCGTAGGGGTATTGGTCCACCGTAACGTTCTCGCCACGGTCCCGGGCCTCTTGGATCAAGGCTACAAAATCAGGGCCTTTGCCAAAGTTCTTTCCCCCCACGGCTTTGACATGGGTCGGATGAGCCGGAATACCGGCCTCGCGACCGATGGTCAAGCACTCTTCCATTGAAGCCAACAAGTTGTTGGCCGGGTCCCGGACGTGAGAGTCATACACACCACCGAATTCCGCCACGACCTTGGCCAACTCAATCACTTCTTCGGTAGAAGCGTGAAGGCCCGGAAGATACATGAGCCCGCTGGATAGACCGTAAGCGCCGTCCTCCATGCCGGTGCGCACGATCCCACGCATCGCCTCGAGCTCCTCTGCCGTGGCGTGACGGGGCGCCGAACCCATGACTTCTTCACGGACGCCGTTGTGACCCACGTAGAAAGCGAAGTTGATGGGCACGCCCGGATCCAAGAGCTTGTCGTTCAGCTCCTTGATGGTCGCCGCCGAATAGCCGCCGTCAATCCCGAACATTGCGGTGGTGACGCCCTGGCGGATCAATCCCTCGCCGCTACGATACTCTGGTCGAATCAGTGCTCTGTCCGCGTGGCTGTGGATGTCGATGAAGCCCGGCGCCACGACGAGGTCGGTGGCATCGATCACTGTGGCCGCGCGGGCGTTGGAGAGATCACCTACGGCCACGATCCGATCCCCTGAGATGCCAAGGTCCGCCGCCATGGACGCGGCGCCGGTGCCGTCCACGACGGTACCGTTGGTAATTAGCAGGTCGTAGGATGCCGGAGCGGCACACCCGGCGAGACCGGCCATCAATGCAAACGGGGCTAGCACCGCGAGGTGTCTCATCGTCGTACGTGTCATTGTCGATCCTCCATACCTTGGTTCTCGAGGTATCCATCGGAACGTTGCGGTAGTGTACAGCCTGCGATGCCTTCGGCCAAGGGGCTCGGATACGCGCTTGTTGAAGAAATCTTTGACCGGCTTGGCTCGTTCTTCAAAACGCTTGGTTGGGATATGATTGCGGCCCGTGCAATTAAAACGGTCGGGTCCAACCACCATTCCCGCGTGGGTTCCCCTCATCGGTTTGCTCGCTCTGGGTGCCGGTCGCTCTGACGAAATCGACAATCTCGAGAATCTCCCTCGCGACGAAAGGGTACGCGTTCTTCAGGCGCGGACCTGGGAAATCAATGCGACACGAGTTCAAGGCGAGCTTCGCATCGATGGCAAACTCGATGACCCGGCCTGGACCCACGCGGAGCCGATAGACGATTTCTACCAGTGGAAGGCTATCGAGGGTGAACCTGCTACGGAGCGGACCGAGGTCCGTATCCTTTTCGACGAGACGAACCTCTACATTGGCTTTCGAGCCCATGACACGGAGCCTGAGAAAGTCGTTGCACGCGCGATCTTTCGGGACGAAGCTCCTAGCGCGGATGACGTCGTCATGTTCATGATCGACGCTTTCAACGATCAACGCAGCGCTATCCAGTTCGCGACCAACCTCAACGGTTCTCAGATGGATTTGCTGCAAAACGGCGAGACGCCGGCGACTCGTAATGCGAACTGGGACTGCGTCTGGGACTCGAAGGGGAGTCGATTCGAAGGGGGTTGGGAAACGGAAACGACCATCCCTTTTAAATCCCTTCGATTCCCTCCACCCGCTCCGGGGCAGGAAGTCGTTTTCGGCATTGCATTCAAGCGTAACATCCCGCGAAAGAACGAGGAAGTCACCTGGCCCTTCATCAGCAACGACACGAGCTTTTATCGACCCGCGGAGTTCGGGCGACTCCGAGGACTCCGCGATATCAAGACAGGACGAAGTATCGAGCTGCGTCCTTATGTTCTCGGTGGGGTTGACACCTTTGAAGACACGAGTGAAACGAGACAGGAATTTGGAGGCGACGCCAAGTGGGGAGTCACTTCCGGACTCACCGCGGATTTCACCGTCAACACCGATTTTGCCCAGGAGGAAGTTGACGTCCAGCAAATCAACTTCACTCGCTTCTCGCTCTTTTTTCCGGAAAAGCGCCAGTTCTTCCTGGAGGGCGAGCGCATGTTCCAGTTCGGAATCCGCCGGGAAGCGGAAATGGTCTTTACGCGGCGCATCGGCCTTTCGGCGCTAGGCGAGGCGGTGCCGATTATCGCCGGCGCCCGTCTTTCCGGACGCCAGGGACCTTACACGGTCGGCGCCATGAACATCCAAACCGACGAGAATGATTTTCTGCCGTCCGAGAACTTCACGGTTCTACGGGTCCGCCGCGACCTCCTCAGCCGTTCGAGCGTGGGAGCCCTCTTTACCAATCGACAGGGGGGAGGAACCTATAACCGTGTCTTCGGTGCTGACATCAACCTGCTGTTCAAGAGGGTCTGGTCGCTGGAAGGTTTCCTCGCTCGGGTGGACGAGCCTGAGAAAAAGTCGGGCAATGACTCGGCCTACGGTCGTTTCGCCTACGAATCCGATCGATTCGGAGCCTTTTACCGCTATCTGGACCTTGGCGAGAGCTTCCGGCCCGGCGTGGGCTTCGTGCGTCGCCCGAACAGCCGCGAGCACTCCGGTGAGCTCCGCTACAGTCCCCGGCCGTCCACCCCTTGGCTCCGGCAGTTTCACTTCAAGCTCCCTATCCTATATATCTCCAACCAGCAGGGCTTCCTGGAAACACGCGAGCGAGGTTTCGACTTCACCACCGCTTTCGAGAGCGGCGAAGAGCTTACTTTCGCCATCATCAACAGCCGGGAGTCCATTGCTGAGCCTTTTGAGCTCCGGCCGGACATCGTCATTTCGCCGGGGTCGTACAATAACTCCCGATTCGAGACGCAGTTCAGAACGTTCCGACGACGCCATACGTCTCTGAATCTCAGTTATGCCACGGGAGGATTTTGGGACGGTGAGCGCGACACAATTGCGGTCGAGGCAAATTACCGCATCAATACTCACCTGGGATTTTCGGGCACCTACGAGGTCAATTGGGTCGTCCTACCCGAAAGTAGTTTTACAACCCACCTGGCTTCGAGCCGCATCCAGATCGCGTTCCGCAAGGAAGTGGTTCTGATGTCTCTGTTCCAATACAACAGTGAGAACAAACACTTGTCCAGCAACATCCGTTTCAACTGGATACCCAAACCGGGGAGCGACTTTTTCATCGTCTACAACGAGCTCGACGACTGGTTCTCCCAGGTATTGCAGGTCAAAAACCGATCATTGACGGTGAAATTTAACTACCTGTTTGCGTTGTAAGGAAAATGAAAAATGAAAATCGAAACTGATTTAAAGCGCGTCAAGGAGCTTGCCGCACAGCAGGAAGACGAAAACTGGAAATTTCGTAGATTCCTCAAGGGTAGTGATCTCACGGTAGAAGAGCTGGATTCCATCGTTCACGGGCACTACGACGACATCTCTTCCCAGATCGACTGCACCGCCTGTGGTAACTGCTGCAAGATCGTATTGCCTCTCCTCTCTCCGGAGGACATCACACGTCTTGCCGGCGCGCTCGATACGTCGAACGAACAGGTTATTGCGGAGTATTTAGAGCCGGCAGAGGAAGATCCTCGCCTCACCTTCAAGACAACGCCATGTCCGCTTCTTTCGGAGAAGAAGTGCTCTGTTTATGAAGGCCGGCCGGACGACTGCCGCTCATATCCACATCTGCAAAAGGATGAGTTCGTGTTCCGACTGATTGGGGTGGTCCATAACATCTCGGTCTGCCCCATCGTCTTCAATGTTTTTGAGCGACTCAAAGAGGAGCTCTGGCGCGGCCGAAGGCGCCGGTGATGAGATAGCGACTGGGAGCTCAGCCCAGAATCGTGCGCAGGCATTGCATTGTGGAAGGCAGTTTCTCCTGCCACAGCCAGGAGCAGTCCATCCAGAATTCTGGAATCGTGCAGGATTCGAGACGACCTGATGAGACACTAGCCACCTGATATTCCGACTTCTCGCTGCTTGTCTCGACGTGTACTTGTTTCCGGAAGGGATCCACGATCCAGATCTCTCCGATTCCCGCCTCTCTGTATCGAGGAAGCTTCTCCCTATAGTCTAATCGGGGATCGCTCTCGGACACGATCTCCACCACCAGATCGGCTGCCCCCTCTAAACGTTGGGCTGTCATGAGATGCCGGCGGCTGTCCTTGACTACCATCAGATCGGGCTCCGGCGACCAGTTGGGATCCAACCGCATGGGATAGCGGGATCCCAGCACGGTCGCGCCCTTTTTCTCGTCCAGAAATCCGCTGAAGAGTGTGAGTAGGAATCGGAACAGATCCTCGTGTCTTCGAGAGGCGGGTGAATGCATCACGATCCTTCCATCGAGGTACTCCCAATCACTGTCTTCGTTGGCGAGGCGATAAAAATCGTTCTCGGTCATTCCGGGCTTCACGATGAGATAGGGTGGATCGAGCGCAATTTGCATACCGATATTCTAGCATCGTTTCCGCCCAGACCGGGAGGGTCAGGCTACAGGCCGACTCACTGATACCTACTAACCCTAATCCGACAATAAACTCCGGGTAAATTGTAGGAAAAACGGGGACAGGTCCCTTTTTGGCAAAGACAACGGTCCACCAAAAACGGACCTGTCCCTGTTTTTCCAGTAATTTGCGTAGATTTCGTGAACTCGGATTAGGGTTCACCCTGAAGCGAACACGAGCCAACAAAGCCATTGCGTAAAGACACATTAGAACGGCTTCACATAGGAGTAAATCACAGACCCCTTTCCCAAGAATAGCCGCCACTATCATGGCTTTTGTTGCGTCTGCCAATAGCTGATTCGCTTATTTATTGTCGCTTCAGGGTTAAAGGTTCGAATCAACCTCCTTTTCACTTAAAAAGAGACGACTTTCTGTTCGATTTGCCTCCTTGAATCTGTAATTTATTGCATCTGACCGTGGCCGTAGAATCATGTGTCTCAACGATCACCTGTGCTGAGGTCCTATCGGGATCCCAGGATTCGAGTGACCCACAGAATGCGAGGGACATGCTCGACTGCTTCCATTTGATTGTCATCGGCGTGCGAATTGCAGATTCAGCTGCTGAGCTTCGCCGTGAACGAACCTCGCGTCCAAATTCGGGGTCAACCGTGTAGTTTTACGGAGGGATGCCCGTTGGACTTGCTTTGCTATCGCAGTGCCAACCAGCTCGGTCAATCGTTCCGTTTCCGCCCGCAAGCTCTCCCTTCCAAAAGTTGTCAAGCGGTGCGTTCGTCTCCGGCGGTCCTCTTGTGGTGGCCGTTCCGACGGGGGGACGACTTCGATGAGCTTGTCGTCCCGCATTCTCTTGAGCGCGGCGAAGAGCGTCCCGGTCTCGACCCGGCCGTCCGTTCGAAACGAGACCTCCTTGATGATTCCGCACCCGTGCCGTTCGGCATCGGCCAAAGCCGGCATCACATGAGGGAGAATAGTTCCAGATTCTTGACGAGCGTGGGCCCGGATCGATGTGATCCGGGCCTATATCAGGGTTGTCTTAAGAAGCGTCACTCAACGCGCCGGATAGAATCAACGGGCCAAAGCCCATTTCGACTGCGGCTTTGCCGGCGAGCTTGCCTCCGCCGGGCCCGATGTATACCCAAAAGTGCTCGCCCGGCTCGGATGTTTTCATGAATTCCGTGTCGAGCTTGATTAACTTGGACGTGTCAGGGGTCTCACCCCTTTGAATCTCTCCCGGCAATAGAGCCATGGTCCAGTCGTCCATGCTGTTCTTGACCGCCCCAACGGTGTAGGTTCCGGCGGGGATGGAAACGGATCCTGCCTTCAGGTCCGCTGAGATCTCGAGCTTGGGGTTGCCCGGTGTGAGAAAGGCACCATTCTCGGCGCTTTCGGCATGGGTCATGTTGACCGGAACGGTGTAAAAAGAAACTTTGGCTTCTACATCACCAGGCAGAGTCGCAGTTATACTCATCCGGAAGTGGGGATGGGCCACCACGAGCGACGCGGCTAGAAGCATGAGAAAAAGGACGGCGAACTTCTTCATAACTTTTTTTCCTCCGTAAAAACGATCATTACTGGCCTGATCTTGACCGCTTACGATGTTCGTTGCTTTGGTGAGGTTCTGGACGTCAGATTCAGTGCCGTGACGATAGCAGAAGCGTGAAGCGCTCGTCAAGGTATTTTGGCATCGCTGAATTCGCCGAGAGACCGATAGCAAAAGACGAAGGTGCCGTCGTTGACGACGACTTTGAGCTCACCGCCGCGGTTGACGGCATAATCGATGTATCCGGGAATGTCGCAGGCGTCGTGACACTCGCTGACGTGCGCCGGAGCCTCACGGTCCTCGACGCCGTCATACCAAGACAGACAGGTGCTCTCGCCCAAGCTCGCCTGGGCTATGGCGTCCGCCATCCGCTTGGATGTATCAAAATCCAGCTCGATATCGCTGCTATTCACGTTCAGGGTACGAATGACTTCACTCCTTACTCGGTACGTAAAGCGGAGTTCGGGTCCAAAGTGCTGGCCCTCCGCGCGGGAAGGAAACCGGCCACCAGCGAGACGGCCAATAAGAGTATCGCTACGATCGTAAAAACAGCGGGGTCGCGAGTGCTCACCATCATCAACATTTGAGAAGTGAAACGGGTGAGGCCCAGGGCCATCAAAACTCCCGCCGCGATGCCGAGCCCGCCCAGCATCATGGATTCGCGGATGACCATCCGTATGAGATCACCGCGCTTGGCGCCGAGTGCGATACGAATCGCCAACTCTCGGCTCCGGCGACTGACGGAGTCTGCGGTCAAACCATAGAGACCGAGGGTCGCGATGAGGGTTGCGAGGATCGCATAGATGGCGAGTTGCCGGCCGAAGAAGCGGCTCACCCAGCGGACCCTGAAGATGGCGTCGTCCATGGTGAGAATCTCGGAGATCGGGACGCCCGGTGCCGAGGCTCGAAAGGCTCGGCGCATCGCAGGCGCGACGACCGAGGGAGGCGATGAACTGCCGGCAACGATGCTGACGGAGCTCGTGGCCAGCTCGCCATAAGGAAGGTAGAACTGCACCTCGGGCATGGTTCCGGTCACCAAGTCGCGGCCGTAATCGACATCACCGACTACACCAACCACGGTAAACCATTCGTCTTCCGTTGCCGATGATAACCCCACCCGCCGCCCGATTGGATCTTCGTTCCCCCACAGTTTCGCCGACAGCCCTTGGCTGACGATCGCCACTTTGCCGCCCTGACGTTCCTCTCCGGGGGTAAACGTTCGTCCCGCAATCAAAGGAATCTCCAAAGTATCGAAATATTCACCGGCGATGGCCTGCGTCATCGCTTCCACGTTCTCGCCGGGCTCGTACGGTAGTCCCTGCGCCACCAATCCCCACACCCGATTGGAACGACTCGTAGGTAGCTGACTGCTGACCGCGACTCCATCCACGTTCGGAAGCGCGGTGAGGGAATCGGCGATTCTTTCGACCTGGGCCACGCGCTGCTTGGCGTCGTCGAAACCCTCGTTCGAAAGGGACAGCTCCGCGGTCAAGATGTCGGACGTGCGATAGCCGCGGTCCACGCTTTCCAGGGCTAGAAAGCTCTTCACCATGAGAAGGGCGGCGATGAGAAGCGCCGTCGAGAGGGCGATCTCTCCCGTCACCAGCAAACCCCGAAGCCGTTTACCCGAGGAGGCACCACCGGCACGTTCTCCACCGCTCTTCAGCGCTTCTACGAGATGAAAGCCCGAGTTGCGGATCACCGGTGCCAAACCGCAAGTCATTCCGGCCAGTATCGAAACGGCGAGCGTGTAAAAACCGGCGACGAGACTGAAATCCATCGTGAATAGATAGGGCGGATCCACCGGTACGTAGCTCAACATCTCATGTATACCGAGCGTCCCGAGCTCAATGCCGAGAACGCCGGCGGGAAGGGCGAGAAGGACTCCTTCGACGAGGCTTTGTCGGACCAGACGAAAGCGGCCGGCGCCGAGCGCGGTGCGGACCGCCGTCTCTCTGGATCGGGCCGTGGCCTGCGCCAACATCAAACTGGCAACGTTGGCACAAATGATGAGCAGCACGAAAAGACTCGCGGCGAGTGATGTCCATAAAGCGACGCGCACCGCGTCTGGAAGGTAATCGTCGCGCAAGGTGACCACCGAGATCCCGTGGTCGCGATTCGTCTCCGGAAAGAGTTGCTCCAGTCGGCCCGCAATGCCGTTCATGTCTTGTCGGGCTGATTCGAGCGTCGTGTCCGAGCGTAGCCGGCCCACGACCGACAACCATCGGTTGCCGCGATGGCCGCCCATGACGTCGAGTCCGAGGGGCGTCCAGACTTCGGCCCACTCGGGGAACTTGAAACCCGGTTCCATGACGCCGATGATTTCGTGGACTCGGCCATCCAATCTCACGGTACGCCCAATGATATTTGCATCCCCTTCAAAACGGGTGCGCCACAGGTTGTCGGAGACCAATGCCACCGGAGCGGGCTGATTCGGTCGGTCGTCCTCTTCTGTGAAGCCTCGGCCCAGCACCGGTAGTTTTCCAAGGAGGGGGAACAGGGAGGAGGTGATGCGGGCTCCGTCCAACCGCACCGGGTCCGAGTCGTCGCTGAGATTGAACTTGTATCGTCGGTAGGCACCCAGCTCTTCAAAAGACCGGTGCTCTGCGGCCCAGTCGCCGAAGTTTATGGGCGAGACGGAGTTATCGAATCGGCCCAGTTTCGGCTCGGTCTCGTGGAGCGCCACGAGCCGGTCGGGCTCGGGGAAGTCGAGAGGTCGTAACACCCAGGCTTCGAAGCCCGAGAACATGGCGGTGTTGGCGCCGGTCCCGATCCCCAGCACGAGCACAATGGACAGCGTCCAAAGCGGCCTTTTGATGAACTGACGTATCCCGAATCGTATATCTTGGATGAGACCGAACATACTCGCTCCCCCTACAGGGTGGTACGTATATCATGAAAAGAAGTTTCGACCGGGCCTATCCTGGCGGATCCTAGATGCCATTTGATTCTCGTGTTTGCAAATTTAAACTTCTATGTTAAATTTGCATGAACGATTGGAGCCGAGCTTGCAGTACGTCAAAAGAGCCTTAGCGAGAACGATTCGTCGCGCCATGTCCACGTTCCCCGCGGTCCTGGTTACCGGCGCCCGCCAGACGGGCAAAACGACGCTCTTGCGGAAGGAGTTTGGGTCTTCCCACAGTTATCTGTCTCTCGAGCGGCCCGATGTGCGCGCTCGCGCGCAGGCCGATCCGGTAGGGTTTTTCGAGGACAACCAGGCACCCTTATTCTAGATGAGATTCAATACGCGCCTGAGCTTTTGCACTACATCAAAGACCGAATCGACGAGGACCGTGTGGCCGGTCGGTGGCTCTTGACGGGTTCCCAAACGTTCTCGCTCATGGAAGGCGTGAGTCAGACGCTGTCGGGGCGCGTCGCGGTCTTATCTGGATCCACTCTCGGTCGCCGAGTGCGCAGCTGAAACCATCAAAGGGCACCATCGATACGCTGGTGCGCAAGGTCTTTCATAGTCGCAAGACGACAAAATCAGCTAGAGACAACAAGAGGTTGAGCTTGCCGACTGGATTCTTCGGGGCGGATTTCCGGAACCCCGGCTGAATGCGAAGGTTGACCGTACCCTCTGGTTCTCGAGCTACGTTCAGACCTACCTCGAGCGAGACGTTCGCGACCTGGCCGAGGTCGGTGACCTCGAGATGTTTTCCCGCTTCTTGATGATCGTGGGCTCTCGAACGGGTGATATCGTCAATATGTCGGAGCTTGGCCGCGAAGTCGGCGTCAGTAGTCCCACTGCCAAGAGGTGGTTATCCGTGCTACAGACGAGTCAGATCGTCTATCTTTTGCAGCCTTACTACCGGAACTTTGGCAAGAGGGTTCGAAAGAGCCCTAAGCTCTATCTCCTGGATCCGGGTTTGGCGACATACCTCCTGGGTCTTCATACGAAGGAGTCGGTGCTGCAGGGGCCCAGTCTAGGGGCGCTGACCGAGACCACCGTGGTGAGCGAATGGCTCAAGGCTTTTCGGCAGAGGGGAGAGAAGCCATCCCTCTATTACTGGCAGTCGAGCGGCGATGCCGAGGTTGACCTCATCATCGAACGCGGAGGTCAACTTTACGGTCTGGAAATCAAGGCGACGGCTACGCCGGTCCCGAGACATGCCAATCGTCTTGCCAAATGGCTTGAATTAGCCGGTTCATCCTCGGGAGGAGCGATCTCCTGTCGTGTGGACAGGCCCGCGGCACTCCGGCCGGGAGTTCGAGCCGTACCGTGGCATTTCTGCTGGTGACGGTGTTATGTCACTTCCAGCTTTTGCTCGTGGCAATAGGGCTATTTCGGCGGATCTTCTAGCCGGTAGCCAACCGGAGGCTCTTCGCCGAGCAAATGGCGCACGAAGTAATCCCAGGTCCGGCGGATGACGTAAGGCTCCCGGCCGTAACGGTGGTTGCGATTGGGATAGACGAGCATATCGAAATCCTTGTTGTGCTTGATGAGCTCGTTGGCCACGAGTAGTGTGGCGTTGGGATGAACATTGTCATCCAACGTGCCGTAGGTCAGCATCAAGTGACCCTTGAGATTGGCGGCGAGCAAGTGATTGGCTTGGGACTCGTAGTTGTCCGATCCGTCCTCGTTTTTCTTCAATAAACCCTGATACTTTTCACCCCAACCCCAAGAGTAGCTCCGGTTGTCGTGGTTGCCGGCGCTCGAGACGGCGACCTTGAAAAAGTCGGGGAAACGGAGGATGGCGTCGGTCGAAGAAAAACCACCGCCTGAATGACCGAAAATTCCGACCCGGTCGATGTCGATCTCGGGATGGCGGGCGGCGAGCTGCTTGATGGTTTGCACATGGTCGATGAGACCGTTGTCGCCCATGTCTCCGTACCAGACATCGTGAAAGGCTTTGGAGCGAAAGGGAGTTCCCGTCGCGTCGAAGTGCATGACGATGAAACCGAGCTCGGCGAGGGCCTGGGCGTTTCCTCCCGGTGAAGCGGTGAATCCCCGATACCGAACGGGACCGATCTGGGGACCGGGATAGATGTAGTCGATGATGGGGTATTTCTTTTCCGGGTCGAAGTTCGATGGGCGGTAGACAAATCCGTATAGATCGGTCACGCCGTCCCTAGCTTTCACTGAGAAGGGCTCACCGGGCGACCAACCGGCTGCTTCGAGTTGAGAGATGTCGGCTTCCTCGAGCGTTTCGAGGACGCGGCCGTCGGGCTGGCGGAGCACGGTCACCGGGGCCTGGTCGCGCATCGAGTAGGTGTCGACCACATAGCTTCCCGTTTCCGAGATATGGATTTCATGTGCCGCGTCTTCCTTGGTCAGTCGTTGTAGTCCGGAACCATCGAGCTTGACGCGATAAAGCTGGGCGGCATACGGGTAGAGGTCTTTCTCCTTACCGAGGGCCTCGAAGTAAAGCCACCGATTCGTTTCGTCAACGTGATGGATGTTGAGTGCCATCCAGCCGCCCGAAGTGATCGCGTTTTTGAGGGCCCCGGTGCCCGTATCGAACAAGTAGAAGTGACCCCACCCGCCGCGCTCGGACCACCAGACGACCTCCTGGTTGTTATTAATGACGCGCCAGTCCTGTAGGGCCCGATCCTCATGCGGGTCTTGATGACTGGGAAGATCCAGAAAAGTCTTGTTGGTTTCCTCGAGGACGGTGCGAACGTCACCCGTTGCGGCATCGGCTGCATAGAGAACTGCTTTCTGGTGACCGCGAAATTCCCTCACGAAGTAGATCGTGCTCGTGTCCGAGGACCAGCGAACGTCCACTTCGTCTCCCGGCCCCCAGAAGAGCTCGATGGGATCGTTCTTGATCGGAACCTGGGAACGCGAGTCGATATCGAAGACGTGCAGGGTATAGGTTGGGATCTCAGGATCTCCTGGAAGGGCGTATCGATAGCTGTGAAGAATGGGGCGACCTTCGTGCGTCTCGAGCAGATGCATTTCCTCGACGGTTCTCTCATCGAGTTTGTAGGTGACGATCTTTTTGGAGTCGGGGGACCAGAAGACGATGGGCCTCAGCTTGGTCTTTTCGCGGCGGGCGGTGACCGTGTAACAACAACCTTCGGAGGCGACCCCGTAGCCGAAGTGTTCCTCGCCGTCCTGGCTCAACTGGATTTCCTCACCGCTCTCGATGGAACGGATCCAGAGGTTTTCTTCTCGGGCAAAGGCGACCCATTTCTCATCCGGTGATTTCACTTCGTCGTCGGCGTCTTTGGGAATGTTCTCGGGACCGACGCACTCGTACGAGGTCAGGTTGCAGGTCCAGCGACGGTGCACCTCCTCGGGTTCCTCTTCTTCTTTCTTGCTATCTTGTTGGTCTTTTGTTTTCTTCTCGTCTTCCCAGAACCGGATGGAGCCGGTCCCGTCAACGAATTTGAACTCCTCGAAGGGGAGCCTATAGGGCTCGTAGGACGTTCCCGATGCGGTCGAAAGAGCCGCAGCCAGCTTGGCATGGTCGAAGCCCGGCCGGCGGACGTCGGCCGAAGGGTCCACGTAGATGAACTCGTGCCCATCGGGAACCGGCTTGCGGTACCAGAACCGATCGCCTTCGAGCCACTCCGGGCTCACCGGCGTGTGGAACACCAGCTTGCTCGCGTTCCAGCCGAGCATCCGCTCCGCACGCGCGTAGTCGTCCGCGGAGATCTGGGCCAGTGTGTCGGTCGCACCGAGGCACAATATCGCTAGAGTGCAGGTAAACAAAGTAAGTACCGAGCTCGAAATGGCTGAGTGCTTCATTTTTTTCGCTCCATGAAAATGAGACGGCCCTATGGGAAAGGATTCTAGTTGGGTTGGTGGTCCAGAGCAATGAGCTAGTAACGGCTCTGATGGACACCGTGTCGCTATCTCTTTTTTATGAGGTACATTTTGTGAAAGAAAAATGCTATAATTGATATGGCTATATCAATTAAGGTAATTACTATGATTCATGAAGCATCAGCAATGAAGGTCCGGCAAAACCTCGGCGAGCTATTAAATGAAGTTCAGTATCGCAAAGGCAAGATTTTGATCACCAAAGCAGGAAAACCGGTCGCAGCCATTGTGGATGTTGCCCTCTTCGAGCGGCTCCGAAAACTCGATGAAGACTTCGAGAAGCTTGCGGGCGAATTGGAAACGGCATTCCAAGACGTACCTCCCGAGAAAGGCATGAAATGGGTGGACGAAGCAGTTAGCGCGGCACGCAAAAAAGCAGCGAAGTCGTGAAAATCGTTCTCGACACCAATGTGCTCCTCTCCGGATTGATGTATCCAAACAGCGTCCCGGGCCAGATCGTCAACGCTTGGCGTGATGCGCAATTTGATGTTGCTATAAGCCTTGAACAGCTAAGAGAAATTGGACGTGTGCTCGCCTATCCGAAAATCAGCAAAGTCCTGCAGTGGGACCAAGAATCCATTGAGAAATTCATCAAACAGTTGATGCTCAGGATGGAGCTCGTGGAGCTTGGAAACGCAGGTGTGAAGGTGCCTCGCGATCCTTCCGACACTCCCATTCTTACCACACTTGTAGTATCCAAGGCAGACTTTCTCGTCACCGGTGATTCCGATTTACTCTCTCTGAGAAAAGAATTCCCGATTCTGAAGCCGGCCGAATTCGTTGAGAAGCTTTGACCGAACTACCGGCCAAACTCACTGCTCGAGCTCCGCGGCCCAGTTGAGGACGACGTGGAACGGTGACGGGAGTGATTCTTCGGGTCTCTCCCTCTAGATACTCCATGACCAGGTAGTTGAACGCCGTCTTGGATGTCGTAGAGTATGCAGATGTGAGGGTGGTTCAGACTGGAGATGGCTCGCGCCTCCCGCTCGAGGCGCTGCTTGAGCTCGGGATTGTCGGACAAATGGGATGGTAAAACCTTGATGGCAACGGTACGGTCGAGGCGGGTATCTTTGGCTTTGTACACTTCTCCCATGCCGCCGGCTCCGATAAGCGAGAGTATCTCGTGGGGTCCGAGTCTACTGCCGGCGGAGAGGGCCATGATTCAACTTTACGGCCTGAAGATGGGTCTATTCTATGGCGCTTCGTGGAAGGACTTCAAATGGTTTGTCATCTCGAAATCTTGCCCGGGCAAGATTTCCTAGTCGGAATGGTTGATTCGCTCGTCCATCGGGAATACACTTCCTGCCACGACCCCACCCCGCCGAAGCACATCCGTTGAAAGGGGAGTCCTATCGAGATTGGCAAAGTGTCTTTATTTGAATCCTACGAGGAGGAATCGTCATGACGGACCGTGTTTACAAAGTCATCGAGTTGGTAGGGACCAGTGAGAAGGGCTGGGAGGATGCGGCGAGGAATGCGGTGGAGACCGCCGGAAAGCGTCTCAAGAATCTAAGAGTCGCCGAAATCAACAAGCTGGATATGACCGTCGAGAACGGTAAAATCACGGCGTTTCGCGCTCGTGTCGGCTTGTCCTTTAAGTACGAAGACTGATCGTCGGAGAACGAAAAATCTCGTTGAGGAGCGTGCCTACCAAGGAGTAGTGTGTCGCCCTGCGCTTGTTGAGGAATTCTTTACTGAGTCGGGGACACCTCCTGCTCCAAGTGCTTCTCGAACCAGGCCAAGATGCGCGGTGTTACATCCATGAGGAGCTTGGGCTCGCGGGGGCCGTGGGGCGTCCTCGGGTAGACGATCATTTCAGTGGGAACTCCGAGCCTCATGAGCGCGACGTAAAACTCCTGCCCCTGCGTGAAGGGAACTCGGAGATCTTGTGCGCCATGAAGGACCTGAGTCGGTGTGGTCACGTTTTTGATGCGGTACATGGCAGAGTGCTTTTCGTAGGTCTCGTAGTCCAACCAATACTCCCCACCCATATGTGCGACGAGGTAATCGGGGATGTCGGTGGTCGTGGTCATGCTGACCAGGTTGGGAAGTCCGGCACCCATGCTCGCCGCCTTGAAACGGCCGGTGCGGGTAACCATGAACGAGGTCATGTAGCCACCATAGCTCCAACCCATGAGACAGAGCTTGTCCGGATTCGCCACGCCCATCTCGATGACTTTGTCGACTCCCGCCAAAAGATCATCGTAGTCACCGAAACCCCAGTCCTTGAAGTTGGCGTACCGGAAGTCCTTGCCGTAGCCCGTGCTTCCTCGCGGGTTGGGCCTGAGCACCGCGTAACCGTTCTGCGCGAAAGTTTGAATCATGTAAATCCCGGGATTTCCAGTGAAGCTCTGGGTAAAGGCACCGGCGGGTCCACCGTGAACGTTCAATATCAGGGGATAAGCTCTGCCGGCTTGGTAGTCCACGGGATAGGTTAAGAGTCCTTCGATTTCGAATCCACCGGTTGATTTCCACTCGATGAGCTCCGTACGCCCCATAGTCGGCCGGGGAGTGTGTTGACTGAGCTCGGTAAGCCGTTTCATTTCGAATGTGTCCGACCGTGGATATGTAGACCTCCACCGGCGCCTCGGGCTTCTCGTGGGTAAAGGACAATCGGCCGGCGGAAGGACTGTAGGCGACGTTCCTGATGACTCCTGCACCGGTACTTACCTGTTGGGCGGGCGCACCGTCCACAGGAAGGGCAATCACATGGTTGGATGTGCGCACCGTCTCGGCTAGATAGATAGTCTTACTGTCTCGAGACCACGCGATGAGATTGGAGGAACGATCGGGTGTCTCGGCCAACATCTTGGGCTCACCGCCTCCGGCCGGAACCACCCAGACGTCCTCCAATCCGATGGGCTCGGGCTTTCCACCCTGGGATGTAAAGGCAATCCATTTTCCGTCCGGTGAATAAAGTGGACTGCCATCGACACCGGGCCGGGCGACGAGAGATTTGATTTCGCCACCGTCGGCGGCAACGACGGATAGGTCTCGATTGATGAAGCTTTGATTGAGGCGCGGGTCCGGAGCAAAGGCAAAGACCAAGGCCTTTCCATCCGGTGACCAATCGAAGCTCGTAACGTGAAACTCCCCCTCGGTAACCCGCTCGGTCTTGCGTGAGCCCTCGGAGTCCTTTTCGAGCGCGATGGTGTACAAATGGTTGTAGTGGAAGTTCTTGTCCACGAGGATGACATCCCGTTTTTGCTCCTTCTGCTCTTCCTCCTCTTCGGTCTCCGGATCCGTCATGCTGAACCCGATCCGTGTCCCATCGGGAGACCATTTGAATGAAGCGACGTCCCCCTCCCCCTCGGTGACTTGTTCGGCCTCGCCTCCTCGCACATGCATCATCCAGACTTGAGTTTTCTCCGTCCGTTTGGAAAGGAAGGCGATATAGCGCCCGTCCGGAGAAAAGGCAGGGCTCGTTGCCGAGACGTCCCCTTGAGTGTATTGGATGTTGCTCGAACCGTCGGCCGAAACGACCCAGATATGCTCCAAGTACTCGGATTTTTCCTCCTCCATGATGGGCTCGCGTACCACGTAAGCCACGAGGCTCCCATCGGGAGAGATGTCGGTGCCTCGTACCGACTTGTACTTCATCTGGAGCTCAGGAGACCAACTGTCGAAGCGAGGCTTCTCCTCGCTCTTGGCGCTGGCAGTGAGAGCAACGAGCACACAGGTTACCCACAGGCAACTTTTCTGCACGATCCGGTTCATTTCTCCACTCCTATATCGAAAAGCCTATCAATCGGACCTGGCGATTGTATTGAGGTACGTCGAGCAGGTCAAAACAGGTTGGGACGCTTCACTCGAACGGATCCATGACCTTGACACCGGCCTTCTTGAAATCGCGTGCGTTGTGTGTAGCAACGGTCAGGTGAAAAACGAGTGCGGTCGCCGCAATCAGGCTGTCTTTGATCGGCATGGCTCGGCCGGTAGCCCGAAGATCGGCAAGGAGCTTCGCCCACCGGAGCCCCGAGGTCGCTTCCCACGGGAGACATTGAATTCCTTCGATCCCGTCTTCGAACCAGCGTTCGAGTCGCTTGCGGCGTTTACCGGACGGTAAGAGAAGGATTCCAAACTTGATTTCACCGAGGATAATGGGATCAACTGCAATATCGCGCTCGTTGCGACGCAACCAATCGAGCACCTTGGGATTGGGGTCGGGTTTGGTGGCTTCGCTTAATATATTGGCATCGACGAGGTATTTCATAGGGTGTCGGTGGACTCTGATTCGATGGGGACGAAGAAACCTTTTTCGGGGCAGGCTAGCAGCCAGTCCACCAACCCCTCGTTAGGTCGGAGCGAACAGCGTACCAGTCGGTATTCTCCTTGGTCGATTCGCTCCACCTCGAACTCCTGCCCAGCCTCGATTCCGTCCCGCTGACGCATCTCAGCGGGGAGTACGATCTGGCCTTTCGTTGAAACCTTCGTTTTCATAAATGTAAGATAGCGTCTTACTTTTGGAATGTCAAATCCAAATGGCCGCTCCTAGAAAGGTGGGAGATGTAAAGGAATGCGGCGAATGTAAAAAAGCAAGCGGTCCAGTCGCATGTTTTTCTCCTAATACGTTGAAAAAAAGACCATTCCAAACATCCACATCCGGCACCATATTTGCGTATTGGAAGTTATGCGGACCAACGGCCTGCTCGTCTCGCTTGCCCTCCTGACGCTGCTATCTTCGCCAATCCGTCTCGACGCAAAGACGGATTCCGGTTTCGAAAGTGCATACGAGCAAGGAAAGTCCGTTTTCTACCGGATCCTGACGGAGAGATCACCCCATTTACCTTTGCCAGACGAAGACCGGCGTGAGTTGGAGCACGCCGAGGAAGAGATTCCGCATCTTTACGAGCACCTGATGAATTTCTACTTCCACCTCCATCGGGAAGTGGGGGGCCAAGGCGATCCCGTTTCACGCATTGGCAAGGTCTCGACTTCGATGGCCGAGGACTTTTTGCAGTCCATGCCACGAGAAAGCCCGAGACCCGGCATGTCGCCGCTCAAAGTGCTTCTGACATCAACCGGATACTTCGCGAAAGACTATTTTCCATCCTTTCGTAGCTTTGTACGGCCCGTCTCGAGAAAGCTGAAAGGCCAGGATCTGTTTCAAGAGATGGGCGTCCAGCAAGCGCACCGCATTGCGACGGGAGACGGGATCAAAGTCGCCATCGTCAACACGGGAATCGATGCCAGCCTCCGAGAGTTGCGGGCGCGAGTAACGAAGTACAAAAACTTTTTGGACCATTCGATGCCCGTAGAGGACAAAGGACGATTTCCCTTCGATTGGGAAGGGCACGGGACATCGGTCGCGTCGGTGATCCATCAGGTCGCGCCGAAGGCGGACTTGATGATCGTCAAGGTCTACGAGCGCGAGTCGATGAGCGCCGTACCGCCGACGCGTTGGACCGGCTACTTGCTGGCGGCGGGAATGCGATGGGCCGTGGATAGCAACGCCGATGTCATCAACTTGAGCGTGGCCCTGCGAGCCGACATGCCGGCGGTTCGGGAAGCCGCCAAATACTGTTGGGAGAATAACGTCCTCCTCGTCACGCCCATGGGCAACGCCCGGGCGGAAGAAGACCGGACCATACTCTATTTCCCCGCGTACTATCCTTGGACGATTGCGGTTGGTGGAACCGAACGAGACGGGGACACCCTTCGATTGTGGAATAGGACGACCTTTGGAGATTACTTGGACCTCGTGGCACCCGCCGACGGTCTCTGGGTGGAGGTTCCCTCCTATAGGGGTGCGCTGAGACAAGCCGAGCCGGCAGATGGGAACTCTCTTGCGTCGTCGTTCGTTGCCGGTACCTCAGCTCTCGTTTTATCGGCTATGAATGAGACGACTCGCGCGCGTTTCAAGAACCGGCCGGGAGGACTTTGTTCTGTGTTACGAAAGGTACTGCGGCAAACAGCCAGCAATGATGCACTGGGTCACGACACGCCTAATCCCTATTCCGGCTTTGGTGTTGTCGGTGTTTTAGAAGCGGTCCAAGCAGCGAAGAATGACTCGAAGTATTAGCCCTAATCCGATAAAAAACTCAGGGTAAATTGCAGGAAAAACGGGGACAGGTCCCTTTTTGGCAAAGACAACGGTCCACCAAAAACGGACCAGTCCCTATTTTTCCAGTAATTTGCGTAGATTTCGTGAACTCGGATTAGGGTTCGCCCTGAAGCGAACACGAGCCAACAAAGCCATTGCGTAAAGACACATTAGAACGGCTTCATTTATGAGTGAATCACAGACCCTGTTCCCAAGAATAGCGGCCACTATCATGGCGTTTGTTGCGTCTGACAAAGCTGATTCGCTTATTTATTGTCGCTTCAGGGCTAACCGCCCTCGCCCGTTTCGACCGGGGTCCCGGTCTGCAAAAAGCCCTTCCTGACCTCCGGATTCATCAGCACCACCAAGGCCCAGATTCCGAAGGGGAGCCCGAGCACGATGCAGGGTGAAGATAGACAAGGGATGATGGCCAGGATGGCGGCTGCTACGGCGAAACCATACGATTCCAGCTTCATCATCTTAATAGCGCCGTAGGCGATAATAGCGTCGATGATCAAACCGGCGACACAGATGACGAAAAGGAATCCGCCGCCGATGAGCTCCTCAATGACGGCCGGATCGCCCGAGTGTTCCGCCAGAGTGGGCATATGGACCATCGAGATACCCAGGATGCTCAAAAACATGATGACAATAGCGAACAGCGCATCGAGACCGGCTGCGACGATGAGCCCCACGGCCGGAATCTGTACCTTTCCTTGCACCATGAGCGTCCTCCTGCGGAAATTGTATCGTTGGGGGCGGTTGGGAAAAAGCTTAAAGTGCTGATAATTGCCGGTTTGGGCATTTGATAAGCGTTCGTGCAAGTGACTGATTTAAAAAGAATTAAACAGTTGACTCGGTCTCTTCCCTTTTCCATGCAACGATTTGGCTCCTTCAACCGCCTTATAGATGAGTAACGAAGAGAAAGATGGCCGTAGCAGACGCAGTTCTCGTCGAGCGCGCCCTGGCAGGAGACCTCGAGGGGTTCGGGGAGCTCCACCGGCGCTACTACCAAAGGGTGGTTCATGTGGTTTTTGGAATCGTCAAGGATCGGGGTCAGGCGGAGGACATGGTCCAGGACGCCTACGTATCGGCTCTCAAGGAGCTGCCCCGACTTGTCGATCCGGATCGATTTTACCCCTGGCTCTGTCGCATCGCGGTCAATCGAGCCATCGAAGAGAAACGTAAGGAGTCGCGGCGCGGCAAGTACCACGGCGACATGGGACCCGACGGCGCGGAGGAGCGCAAGGCGGTTTCCGGTGACCCCAACGTGTTGGAGGAGATGGTGAAAAGCGAACAGTCCTCGACCGTCAAGGCGGCCCTTCACCATCTTCCGGAGGGGCAACGTGCCGCGGTGGTCCTGCGTTTTTTCGACGGACTGCCGATGAAGAACATCGCGCAGGTTCTGGGCTGCGAGGAAGTGACGGCCCGGACGCAGATCTTTCGAGGAATTCGAAGATTGGGAGTCCTTTTGAAGCAAATGGATCCTAAGCGAACAGTGAGGCCCTAAATGAGTGTCCATGACGGCAAATTTGGCTGCAACGAAATGGAGCCGGAGCTTCAGAAGCTTCTATTCGGAGAGCTCGACGAGGCCGAAAAGGCGGCGGTCGAGCACCACCTCGAGATGTGCTCGCGGTGCCGGGCTGCCTTCGAGGATGCCAAGGTAGGTTTGTCTGCACTCGCGGGGCTCGAAGAAGCTCCGCTACCGTACAGCGAATCCGGTGCCGTTCCGGCGGACCCGGGTCAATCGAACGTTGCTTGGACGGATTTCCAGCAACGTCTTCGCGTGAAGGAGCAGAAGAAGACCATTCGTTGGTCGGGCTTATACAAGGTTGCGGCTGCCGCAGCTTTCGTACTCATCGGTTTCGGACTGGGTAGAGTGGGCACAACGGGCGAAGAAACGATCGTGCCGGGTAACATCTCCGAGACTCTGGCCGATCTCGACACATTGCGTATCGAGCCTGCTGCCGTTGAAGCTCTCGCCCGAGCGGAGGTCCTGTCAGACCTGGGACGCCAGTACGTGGACGGGCTCGATAGACTCATCGAGGACGTGATGGACGTTTCGGTCGGCCCCCGCACCCCCACCGAGCTGGCTCTGACTCGTGAGCGCGCAAGAGAGTTGATTCGTGACGGAAGACTGCTCAGGCGGTCCCTTGATCCCGAGCAGGATCGATTGTTTCTCATTGCCATCAGCCGAGCGGAGCTTTTCTTGGAAGAGCTTGCCGCTGTACAGGAAAACGGCGCGGGAGCGAGTGTGCGGATCGTTCAAGCGACGTTGCGTGACAGCCGACTGTCCGATCAATTTGCCGCATTGGATCTCGACAAAGAAGTCACCATGGCTCTCGCTGCATCGGGATGGATTGGTGAAGAGCTCGCGCAGAGAAAGGAATTTTAGCCATGAATTGGAAATACAAAGTTGTTGCTCGAATCGTGATCGTTGCGTTTGCTCTGGCATCCTGGAGTGCCGTTCACGCCCAACCCTCGGCCGCCACGATGTACATGGATGCGCGAGATCATTTAGTCGAAGAGCGTTTTGATCAAGCGCTTCAGTTATTTCGCCGTATCGTGAATGACCACCCCGACAGCGAGGAGGCGGACGATGCGCAGTACTACGTCGGTTACACGCTCGAGCTCATGGGGCGGCGTGAGCAGGCCATACGGGCCTACGATCTGTTTCTTAGGAACTACCCCGAGTCGGTGCGGGTCGAAAACGCCAGGTCCCATCGACTCGAGCTCGTTGGCCGGCAACCCGGCGGAGGCAGCGAGATTCTCGAAGAAGTTTTCGCCGGGTCCGGCTCGTGGGAGCTCAAGCGAGACGCCGCCATGGCCCTGGCTCGCGAAGGCAACTTTTCGGGTACGGCGGCGCTCGAGCAAATTATGCGGCGCGAGAGCACCAGCCGCCAGCTCGAGGTCGTCAAAATATTGGAACGGCATCTTTCGAATCCGAGCGCCCGAAGAATCCTCCTCATCGGCCTCGAATCGTCCCGATCGAGCTCGGTGCAGTTGCGAACCCTGGAGGCTTTGGAATCCGTCGCAAGCGAGCCGGAGGTCGCGGCCGGCATAGAAAGAGTGCTGGCAGGCAACAGCTCATCGAGTGTCGAGCAAAAGGCCATTGAAGTCGCAGCCGAGCACATCGACGAGCCACACGTTCGCCGCGCGGTGGCAAGGGCCCTCGAGTCCGAGAACTCGAGCTCCGTTCAAATGAAAGCTTGCTCGGTCCTTTCCGGCCACATGCTCGAGCCGGAAATTATGCCGGCGGTCGTTCGCTTGTTTCAGACCTCGACCTCGTCGTCGGTCCAGTTGAAAGCGCTCTCCGGTATCGAGCCGGACAAGGATCGACTGGAAGCGGCCCAAGTTCTTCAAGAAGCCATCACCAACAATAACTCGAGCAGCGTCCAGCTCAAGGCCATCCAGATCGCGAGTACCTCTAGTAATGAAAGTGTTCGAGCCGTCGCTCGGTCCGGGCTGGCTCGGTCCAACTCCAGTAGCGTGCAGCTCCAGGCGGTCAAAGCGTTTGCCGAAGGACGGAACGAAGCCGCCGCGTCTGAAGCCATCGAGCAGATGTTCCAACAAGGGAATGTCTCGACGAGTGTGCAGCTCGCGGCTCTTGATGCGCTGGAGAACCACATGGACACACCGGCGGCGCCGAAGGCTCTGGCCCACGCGCTCGACTCAGGCAACTCGACGAGCGTCCAGTTGAAAGCGTTGCAGCTTGCGGTTCAATACGTGGGATTGGACGAAGTAAAAGGCGCCATCTTGAAGCTCCTCGGCGACAGTTCGACCTCTACATCCGTCCAGCTCCGAGCCGTCAAGCTGCTTCAAGAAGACATGGACGATCCGGAAGTGCGAAGAATCGTCAGCCAGGCGCTCCGGCCTTCCAACTCGACCAGTGTCCAGCTCGAAGCGGTGGAGTCTCTTTCGGAAGAGACGGACCAGAGAGAAACCCGTTTGGCTTTGACCCGTGTGCTCGACCGCGAATATTCGACTTCAGTGGTGCTCGAAGCGATAGAAGCCCTCGAGGACTATGTAGATCAGGATTCGGCGGTCAAAGAAGCTTTCACTCGATTGATGCTCGACGAGCGGATTTCTTCCACCGCCCGCGTGCGCGCGGCGGAAAGTCTCGTGTCGGCGGCAGACGCGCGCCTGAAGGAACAGATCGCCGACGCGATGGAGGATGTGATTGTACGACTTGCTAAGCATCGAAGGAGTCGTCAAAGTGATTTGATGGACGACGCCTTTGATGTCCTCGAAGACGTCGATCCAGAGCGTGCCGAACGACTCGGCCAAAGGTATGGGAACCGACGGGCGCATTTCTTGGAACAGCAGGGGCGTGCCATCGCGGAAGAAGTAGGCCTCGATGTGGTGTTTGAGAACTACGATATTCTGAAGCTGTGGGCTGATTTGGTGCGTGGGGGTCGGTCCGCGAACGTTCGGACGTCAGCGGAGCTTCCCGAGCGGCCCCCCAAGACGGTGCCCTTGAAAGCCCCGCCGCATCTCGCCGGCCAGTTGGTTTATTACTAAACCTTCCAGCCTTTGGTGTAGCGGTCCTTGCTACACACGCCGCCGAGCAATTACCTCATCCTGACGGCAAATCGCTGATTTCTCCTGATTGGACCCATCCTGTAGGTTGCGGCGACACCTCGGTGTAACTCCTTCAGCTACGCAGTCGATTCTACGTATCTTACTTCCACACAACTAATTAGCTCGTTCGGACCTCTGGCAACAAAGCTGCAATAGCGACAATCGGTTCGTCTTGTTTGTCTAATCGTGGTAGCCGAGGGAGGAAACATGACCGAAATCGATTTACATCGACTCGCTGAACTTCAAAAGGAAATTAAAAAAGAAGCCTATTCTTCCGATCGAAGGGACGATCTTCTTTGGATTTTGGTAGAGAAGCTTGGGCAAGAGGTGGTTCTCTTGAGGGCTGAGCTCGAGAAAAGGCATCCAAAGTATCGCTCGGGTCGCCCAAGCGAGGTAAGCAAGACCCTGGGTAAATCCCTTTAAGTGGAGCAGATCTTTTCCAGTCTCTCCGGATCTCCTTGTAAAGCCAACCGCTGCATGAAGTGGTGAACGCTCCTTATACCGCCCAGTTCTTCGCCGCCTCCGGCCCGGCCCGGCCCGCCATGAACGAGTTGAGGCATGGCCACGCCGTGACCCATGGACTCCTCGGCGGCCTTGGCGTTCATCACCATGAAGCGGCCGTGGTAAGGAGCTACTCCAAAGGCGACCTTGGCGCTGAAATCATCGTCTTCGCTGTAGAGCGAGCCCACCAAGCTGCCCCCGCCGCGGCGTGCCAGGCGGATGGCTTGGTCCACGTCTTCGTAGCTCACGATCGTAGCGGCTGGGCCGAAGACCTCGACTTCATGAACGAGCCGAGCTTCTTCTGGATTCTTGCAGCGGAGCAAAACCGGCTCCATAAACGAGCCGGCGCCTGATTCTATGCCTTCGAAATCGGAACGGTTGGGATCACCGTAGACGATATCGGCTTCCTGCTTCAGCGCCTCGATGCCCTTGCGGGCCGAGGCAAGCGCATCTTCATCGACCAGGGGTCCCATCCTCACGCCTTCCGCGGACGGATCACCGACCTTGATGCCGGCGAGTCGTGCCTCGAGCGCGTCGACGATGTCCTGCTCTTTTTCCTTGGGCACCAGCACGCGGCGGATGGCGGTGCATTTTTGGCCCGCTTTGACCGTCATTTCCCGCGCGACTTCTTTAATGAAGGACTTGAACGTGGGGGTACCCGGTTCGACATCCGGACCAAGAACGATGCAGTTCAGCGAGTCTGCTTCGATGTTCACGCGAGTCGATTGGTTCACGATGTTGCTGTGAGAACGGATTTTCCGGCCGGTAGTGGCCGATCCGGTAAAGGCGACAACGTCTTGGCAGGTCAGGTGGTCGAAAAGATCGCCAATGGAACCACAGATGAGCTGGAGCGCGCCGTCGGGAAACACCCGCTTCTCGATGAGAATCTCGACCATGCGATAGGCGAGCCAAGCGGTGGGAGTCGCCGGTTTCACGATGTTGGGCATGCCGGCCAGTATGGATGGCGCCAGTTTTTCGAGCATGCCCCAGGAGGGGAAGTTGTAGGCGTTGATCTGTACAACCGCTCCCTCTAGCGGAACATAGACATGGCGGCCGACGAAATTCCCCGGCTTGGAGAGCTTCGAAGTTTCTCCATCGACCAAGAAGTTCGTAGCGGGTAGCTTCCTCGTGCCGAGACTCGCGTAGTAGCCGAGGACTGCGATTCCGCCGTCCACGTCCATCATCGCATCGCCCTTGGTCGCTCCGTAGGAAGCGGCAATGTCGTAGAGCTCATCGAGATGATCGTTCAAGGTTTCCGCCGCCGTCTTGAGCAGTGCCGCCCGCCCGTTGAAGTTCATTTCCCGCAACGCCGGGCCCCCGCGGGTATGGGCGTAGTCGACCATGGCTTTGAAGTCGATGCCCTGGCTATTGACGGTAGCGATTTCTTTCCCGGTGACGGCGTGTCGAAGAATCCTTCCCTCGCCTTCGCCGGCTTTCCACTCGCCGCATGCGTAGCTCTTTAATGCGATCATCGCTGAATCCTCACTCCGCGGCTTGTAACTGCGCGGCCACCTTCTCCACTTCGGACCAAACTCGAAGCAGGTTTCCGGAACAGATCTTTTCGATGTCTTGCTCGGAGTAGCCTTTTTTCAAAAGCTCGTGAATTAGGTTTGGAAAATAGGAGACATCTTTGAGGCCGTGAGGCAGCGAGTCTCCCACGCCGTCGAAGTCCGAGCCCAGCCCCACGTGATCGATACCGGCGAGCTGAACCACATGATCGATATGGGCGACCACGTCGGTCACGTCCGCGTAGTCGATGCCGCGTTCCTCCCGGAGCTTCTTACCTTCCTCCGAGTCGAGGTCGATGTTGTGCTCTCGTGCATAGCCTTCCAGCTCATCCATAGCTTCTCGATAGTCCCCCTTGAGAAAGGAGGAGCCGAAGGCGATCTGGATGACGCCGCCCTTTTCTCCGAGCCGCCTGATCATGTCGTCGTCCATGTTTCGCTCCCAACCGGGCGTGAAGTGCCGGCAGGAAGAGTGCGAGGCGATCACGGGTGCCTGGGACAAATCCATGACCTGATTGAAAGCTGCGTCCGTGATGTGAGAAACGTCCACCATGATGCCGAGCACGTTCATCGCTACGACGACTTGCTTTCCGAACTCACTCAAGCCGCTCCACTTGCGCTCCGGGTCGTAGGAGGAGTCCGAGATCTGGTTGACCTTGCCATGGGTCAGGGTGATATAGCGGATCCCGCGATCGTAGTAGTGCTGGAGGTTTTCGAGGTCGTTGCCGATGGGCGCGCCGTTTTCCATCCCCATGGCCAGGGAGATCTTGCCTTCGCCGAACTGTGCCTTGACGTCTGCCACGGATTTGGCGACCGCAAACTGGTCCGGCCAATCTGTGGCAAACTTTTCGACCATGTCAATGAGCCCGTCGGCCACCTGCATGGCGTCGCCCGTCTTCTGGAATTCGGCGGGAATGTAGATGGACATGAAAGGAACGTTGAGTCCGCCCGCTTTGGCTCGGGGGTAATCGAAGTCGCCGCGCTCGGTCCGTTGTGAGATGTCTTCCCAGTGTTCTTCGAGACGATAGGGAACGTCGATGTGTGTATCAACGATGATGAGCTTTTGCGCCAGCTCTTCGGCCTTTTGTTTCAGATCGACGGGGGCTTCGGTCTCAGGCGCCTCGGCTTGGCACGCGAATAGCCCAAGAACCAACAGAAACGGCATATATTTTTTCATGTTTTTACAAACTCCGTTACGTTTTGATATCTCTATCACATCGTAAATAAAGTGGTTAGATAGCCTGTGTTCTAAGTTGTGTGAAAGCCTTGCCTTTGTAGAGAAGAAATATTACCACGCAAGGGAAGGCTACGGGAGGTTTTGTGGTCTTACATGGGTGTTCTTCATTCGCGGGAGACCCACGGCAGGGACAGCTTCACATTGAAAAAACAGATTTGTGGAAGTAGAATACCCACCTCACACCTAGCAAGGACATCCCTGAAAATCTGACTGGGCCGGCGGAAAGGGAAAGTTTTATGAAACAGCTCTCGACTGAATAGAAGTCATGAGTACGGTGGTTGTGCGCTCCATTCGGTCGGCCAGTTGAAGAATAGCCTTCAACTCGAAGCTCTATAAAACATCTCAACGAGACGGGAACAGATGGAGCTCTGGGCCTGCCCTCCGGCTACGCGCCGGTTGCATCTGCACGTCATGCCTGTAACCCGCACGTCATACGTCACAATCCGCAGCTCATGTCCAGAATCCGCATGTCATGACCGGCGGCTGACTTATTGGATGAGGGCGGCAAAGCCGCCCTCTTTATTCTGAGTTCCGGGTTCTCGAGTTCTGTGTTCTTTTTATGGAGCAACTCCCGGCATCACCAGTGCATTAAATAGCAGCTTAAAAGTCGCGTGGGTCTGGGCGCGGTGCTGGGGTCGGAGTCCCAGCAGCACGATGCGACCGCCTTGTTTGAAGTCCACCTGTACGGCGGCAGCGCGTCCCGCTACATGGTCTGCGCCGCGAACCCACCCGGAAGCGCGCAGGTCTTGGTTGGGATAACGGGCCGCCACGCTGGCGCTCTGGCTCTGGAAACCATCCGTCAAGGTGAAGACGGGATTACGCGAGAAATAGGCGTAGGTATCTCGAGACATGCCCCATGCCAAAGGGTGCGTCGTATCGACCTGGAGGTTCAAGATCGAGCCGGGAATCAAGTACTCCTCTTGTTCCAATCCGTCGGCCACGTTTCGAACCGGCAACGGCCAATGCTTGGTGAAGAGGCTGGTGGCGTTGCCCATGGCGATGACGGTTCCCCCGGCATCGACGAAATCACGCAAGGCTTCCAAGCCGTCCTCGCCGATCCCTCCCCGGTACACGGGCGGAATGACGGAGTAGTCGTCGCCCTCGACGATGTCGTCTCCGTCTTGGTGGGTAAACAGAATGACGTCATAGCGTTCCGCCAGCGGCGCGGCCGCCACCTGAGCCGGTGCTCGGTCGGCCACGTGCGCGGGCCACAGCTTCCGTGCTTCTTCAGGGATCTGATGATCGGTCGCCTCGGCCCCGGCCGCCGCAGCTCGAAAATCCTGGGGATGTAACGTCGTGTACTCGAAATCGAAATCTTCGACCAGCCAACGAGTCCAACCCTCGTCCATGTTCGAGCTCCAGGGTTGATAGATCGCGATGCGAGGTTTGGGTACCTCGACCATCGGCACATTTGGTGCTTTCCCCACGGCATGGACGGTAACGCCCAGCTCCTTCGCGAGGGAGTCCATCTCGGCTCGGTTGACGTTCCGGATGACCCAAGTCCCGGCGGAAAATCGCTCTCCGGAGCGGAAGCTCGATCGAGCGCGACGGATGCGTGCTTTGCCGCCAAAGAGTTGGTTCACGACTTTGAAGGCATCGTTGTTTACAGCGTCGATAAGAAACGTCCCGCCGCTACCGACCACGCCGCCCGCAAATAAAGGAACGCTGTCAACGACCTCGAGCTCGGCTTCGAATGGCGCATCTACGAAAGCCGTCTCGACTCCCATGAGCTTTCCGAGCGACCAGGCCGTGACGTCGTAGGGCGGTGGTGCGGGGACGTTGGGAGCGGGTCGAACCTCGGGGTAGGTCTGGTTCTCGAGCATGTCTTTGGCATAGCGACCGAAAACCTGCGCAAAGCGAACGACAAAGGTTCCGGCCGGGTACGTCTTTCCATCGGCTAGAAACTCGCCCGTGGCGCGCTCGATGATTACTCCGCCACGCTCGAGGAGCTGGAGCATCTTGTGAGTTGTCGGCACATCGTGTTGATCGGTGGGGATGACCACAGCATAGGGCGTCCCCGCGGCGCCAATCGCGCCATCGAGGACACGACCGGTCGGACGCTCCGTTGGAATGCTTTCCGGCAGCGTGGCGTAGCCGCCCTTTTCGAGCGTTTTTTCGTAACTGCCTTTCTCTTGACCTTTCATGTACTGAGCGATGGTCGCGTGGTTGACTTCATAGATCTGATCGAGGAGTTGGCTGCGGGTGTCGGCCGCGGTCTCGAGAAGCGCCATCGAAGCGATGAGCTCGTACTCCACGATGTCACGGAGCGTCCACTTACCGCCGAGCCAGGGCCGGGGGTAGTTCGTCCGGGGTTGCACGTCATAGGGTGCCGGGAGCGGCTCATCGGGGTTTTCCATCATCTTGCGCCGCATGGCGCGGAAATCCGGCCGAGGCCCCTCGGGCACATCTCCCAGCTTGGCCAATTTTTGATCGAGGGGAGTTGCGAGACGAACACTGGCCAGTTCCGTCAACATCCCCACCTGGTTGTGCCACCAGCCGGTCCAGGCCATGGCTCCCACCCAGAAGTTCGTGTAGGACTGGTCGTAAACGATGCCGACTTTGCCCGCCGCTTCGAGAGCAGCGCCCTGAGCCTGCCCGTAGATTCCGTTCAACCGGTAGATCAAAGGGTGGACGTTAATATTGATGGGATCGGTCGCCGGCATGACGAAAATCCGAGCCCCCATCGAGCCCATCTGGTGCTCGTCGAGCCAGATAGAAGGGAACCACTCTTTATAGAGAACTTGACCGATGAGCTTCGTTTCCTCCTGCGTATACATATACATGTCGCGGTTGTTGTCGTGGCCGACGTAAGGGTGATAAAGCCAGGGGGTGGGGCCCGCCTCGTACTCGGTTCCCAAGTTCTCGTTATACCAGTTCACAACATCGGTTTGACCATCCGGATTGAGAGAGGGTACCAACAAGAAGATGACGTTATCGAGAATCTTCTTGACCCGCGGTTCATTCGATGTCGCGAGGTGATGGACCAATTCCATGCTCATCTGGGCGGCACCTACCTCGGTGGCGTGGATCGAGCAAGTGATGAGGACGACCGACTTTCCTCTCTCGAAGATCTCACGGGTTTGTGCTTCCGAGTAGACTGAGTCCGGGTCCTGTCCCGGTTGATGGTCTTGGAAGTAAAGCCGTTTTTGAATCCCTCGATAGGTTTCGATGTCGGCGAGGGTGGCCTCGTCCGAGATGGTGAGCAAAATGAACGGGCGATCGTGGGTCGTCTTGCCGACCTCCCGGTAGTCGACGCGCGCCGAGGTGTCCGCCACTAATTTCATGTACTCCACGATCTTGTCCCATCGCACGAGCTTGCGGTCGGCACCGACCTTGTGGCCCAAGTGCTCCTCGGGGGAAACAAGGGTTGTGGTTTGCTCCGCCGCCAAAGCGGGCGTGGGTGAAACAAACGAGTTAATCAAGAGACCGAAAAGTACAGGAACCAGAAATCGTTTCATCATCAAACCTCCAAGGATGCGGCATTATAAGGGGAGAGGTACAAAAAAGTGAAAAACCAGAGGCGTCCGGCGTGCCCGGCGGTCGCGGTGTAAAATACCGATCCATGAAACGGATCGCGGTCAGTGTTCTGCTCCATCCCGACGACGGTTCGGGTCGTGTGCTCCTTGTCGAGAGAAATCCCGAGCTCAAGTTTTTTGGTGGTTACCACGCTTTTCCCGGCGGGACGCTCGACGCACAAGATCAAGAGGTTCCGGTCGAGAACCTACCCACCATGGGCGAGGCCGCGATCGACGAGTTCCAGTCCTTTGTGGCCGCCGCCGCCCGGGAGCTGTTCGAAGAGACGGGTGTTTGGCTCGGACGGGGGACTCGAACCGTCGATCGAGATACCTTGGATCGTTTTCGGCGCCGGCTCCTTGCCGACGAAATATCCTTTTTGGAAATCCTCAAAGAAACGGGACACGTTGTCGACGCCCGTGACTTCGAGCCTCTCTGTCGGATCACCACGCCTCCCTTTGTACCGGTTCGCTATGATACTTGGTTCCTTCGCTGCCGTATGCCGAAAGGAGCAAGGGCGGAGATTCTTCCCGGCGAGCTTGTCAGCGGTGATTTCATTTTGCCCGGGCCGACGCTTGACCTCTGGCGGGAAGGGGAGTTGTTGATTGCGGCGCCGGTCCTCATCATGCTCGAGGAAATGGCTCGAGGTGATGACCGTTTTGTGGAAAGAATCCGTAGTCTGACGGCATCCTACGATCGCGGTAAGCTTCACCGGGTTTTCTTCACGCCGGGGATTCTTCTCGCGCCCTTGAAGACACCCACACAACCGCCTGCCACACACACCAATACTTTTATTGTTGGACACGAACGTCTCTTCGTCGTCGATCCGGCGCCCTACGAAGCAGTGGAGCAGACAAAGCTCTGGGAATTGCTGGAAGAGTTGCGTAGCGAGGGCCGAGAGCTTGCGGGTATTCTCCTGACGCACGGGCATCCCGATCACGTGGGGGCTGTCGCCGAGTGTGCCAAGAGACTCGACCTTCCCGTTTATGCCCACCCGGATGCCGCACGCTCTTATCCCGATCTCGAGATCGGCGTGCCCGTGGAGCATGGGTATGAGCTCGAGCTCGGTACGACTCCCGATGGTCGGTCGGATTGGAAGCTTCACGCTTACTTCACACCGGGTCATGCACCGGGTCATCTGGTGTTCAAGGAGAGCCGGTACCAAGCGCTCTTGGCAGGAGATCTCGTTTCCACGCTTTCTTCGATTCTCATCGACCCGAGCGACGGACATCTCAGGACCTACCTCGAATCGCTCGAGTCCGTCATCCCCTACGCCGATGGAACCGTTTATCCCTCGCACGGGCCTCCCGCCCGCGACGGTCGCAAGGCGCTTCAGAAGCAATTACGGCACCGCCAGGCCAGGGAGAAGCAAATTCTCGAGGCCTTGTCCGAGGGGCCGCAGTCGCTCCCGGTTCTGCTCCAAACGGTCTACACCGATGTGGATGTAAGCTTGCACGGGTTGGCAAAGCGTTCTCTTCTTTCCGGTCTCATCAAGCTGGAAGAAGAAGGGCGCGTTCGCCAGACCGGTGACTTATATTCTCTTAAATGATGCAAATCAGTGCTATCTTGCAGCGGGTTTTGTCAACCAGTATCCTAACAGTATGGCCAAGGGGTTAGAACACCTACTTCGGGAGGTCGATGATTTCCTCATGGAAGAATCGAAGGTTCACCAAACTTTGGATTCGAATCGCTCATTGTTTGGAGGAGCTCCAAGTGGATTTCGCACTCGCAGGTGGACTGGCGGTGGGTCTTAGGGGCCACCTTCGCCTAACGGTAGATGTGGATATTCTCATCACGGCCGAGGGGTTGGCGCGATTCAAGGACCGCTGGCTCGGGCTCGGCTATGTTGAGAAATTCCGTGGGTCCAAAGGTGTCAAGGACACAGAGACCAAGGTTTCTATCGACTTTCTAATTGCCGGCGATTTCCCCGGCGACGGTCGTCCAAAACCCGTTCGATTTCCCGATCCTTCGTCGATTCCACGAGGGGAAGAACCTTACCGCATTTTGGACTTGAAAACTCTGGTCGAACTGAAGTTGGCCTCCGGTCTGTCCGCCGCCGACCGTTTGCTGGACTTGGCCGACGTGATTTCCCTTGTACGGGCGAACCGACTTCCCGAAGATTATGCCGACTCTTTGAGTCCTTACGTTCGCGAGAAATACCTCGAGCTTTGGCGCGCCGCTCAAGTCCAGAACGATTATTGAACGCGTCCTCTGCTACATTTAACCCTGAAGCGACAATAAATAAGTGAATCAGCTATTGGCAGACGCAACAAAAGCCATGATGGTGGCCGCTATTGTTGGTAAGGGGGTCTGTGATTCACTCAACTATGAAGCCGTTCTAATGTGTCTTTACGCAATGGCTTTGTTGGCTCGTGTTCGCTTCAGGGCGAACCCTAATCCGAGCTCACGAAATCTACGCAAATTACTGGAAAAACAGGGACTGGTCCGTTTTTGGTGGACCGTTGTCTTTGCCAAAAAGGGACCTGTCCCCGTTTTTCCTGCAATTTACCCTGAGTTTATTGTCGGATTAGGGTTAGAACCTCACCACCATGCCGCCCATGGCTTGGAACCAAGTCGGTTCGAACTCGATCGGCTCGAGCTCCTGCTCTAGCTCTTCGAGTAGTAGTTCCTCGAGCTCGGTGGTGGGCGCGCTCACTCGGATCCACTGCAGCGTCAGTGTCTTGAAACGGTAGACTCGCACGTCACCAACGAGAGCAAGGTTTTCGGAGAGTTGGATCTCGATCCCGGCGCCGACGTTGAATCCGAGTCTACCCTCGTCGCTCTCGTCCGGGGCCGCTTCGACTCCGAGCTCGATCGTGGCGATGTCGAGCTGCGGGAAGCTACCGAGACCGGTGACACCAAGTCCCACCGTTTGACTTCCCGTTGCGCGGAGTCGAGGAAGGTAGCTCAGGCCCCCCGAAGCGACAAACCGTGTTCGGCCGCCGGTTCGTGCCTTCAAGTTCAGCGAGAAGGGAAACAAACGATCGACTTCTACGGCGCCCTCGCTGAGGTCAAGCTCGGCCCCGATGGGCGGCAGCGGTGCAGGCAAGTCAATAGTCGCCGTGAAGTTGGGCAGAACGGTGTCGATCTTGAAGTTGACGGTGTCGATTCGACCCTCGATGCCGATGTGATCGTTGAAGTAGTAGGTAGCGCTTCCTCCAAAGGCGAAACCTCCCCTGGCTTTGAGCCCGAACGTTCCTTGCTGCCGAATGTCGACTCCCGGAAACGTGGGTAGATTGATGTCCGGGTCCCACTGGAACGTTTGCTCATAGGTGGGCGCCGTCCAGCCGCCGAAGAAGGACACTTCAAAGCTGCCTGCCGTTGCGGTAGAAGCCGCCAGCCAAAGTGCGGTTGCCAGATAGGGTCGCGTGCCTCTCATCAATCCTCCTAGGGCGTACATTAGCACAGCAAGTTTTCGCCCGGATAAGAAACGCCGCTTTTTCACTAGCCTTAACGTCGCGGTCCGCGTCGCGGCGGTTTGGCGGCTTTCATCCAAACGAATCGAATTACACGGAAGCGGTGACCGCGATAGGGTTCCAGCAATTCCAACATGCGCTCTTCCTCCGCCCGCTCCTCTCCTGCGAGGACCCAAGCCACTGAGTGACGCAGATTGAAGTCGCCCGGTAGGATGGCGTCGGCATCGGCAAGCGCGCTTCCACGAAGGTAACCGATGGTCCAAGGTCCGATACCTGGGATTGCGGATAGAATCTTCGTGAACGACTCCACGCCTTGCCCGGCCGCTTCTTCGATGCGGCGGACGTGAAAGGCCACCTGCTGGATCGTGCGTGCCTGGCGATGCGGAACACCGCAGCTCACGAGCTCATAGTAGGGGGTCGATGCGAGAGCTTTGGGAGATGGTGGAAGCGTGAGGTGATCCGGTCCCGGCGCGTTTTCGCCGAGGTGTTGGACCAACCGTTTCCAGGTGGCGATGCCGTCGCGCCACGCGACGCGTTGAAGAAGGATTACTTGAACGACGCGGTCGAATACGCGTGGGAGTCTTGGGAGGTGCATTCCCGAAAACCGGCGCACCAGTGACTTCACGACACGATCGGATGGTTGGAACTCCTCTGGTGAGTCTTGGAAACCCAGGAGATCTTCCAAGCGCTGGGCGATCCAACCGGCGCCTGCACCCCATCCTCGAACCCCGATGTTGTTCTCTAGCTGATCGATGGCGAGGCCGACCGGTCCGTCGGGTGTGCGTAGTGCTAGCTGGACGGAATGGTCGTCGAACGCGAAACGTGGGGTCGTATGAGCCCATCCGATGACCGACCATCGTATGGCGAAGGTTATACTCCGCCGGCGCATCGAGACGGGTGACGATAGCGGGTGACGAGCTCATCCGTTGATTCTACCCCGCGAAGTGATGACGGGTTCTATTGGTGTCCAGGATGGGATTCGAACCCATAACCGCCAGCCTCTCAGACTGGTGCGTCTGCCAGATTGCGCCACCTGGACACAACACGAGTGTCTAAATTGGTACCCAGGGTGGGATTCGAACCCACAACGACCAGTGTCTGAAACTGGCGTGTCTTCCCATTGCACCACCTGGGCACTTGTTTCGAGCAATAAAAAAGCCCCCTCCGGCCGCGGCCGAAGGGGGCTTGTCTCGAACTTTTAACTCTTGTCTAGACGAACATCTCCAGGCGCGGCCGTGCGAAGCCACGAAGGCTGCTTAGTGATAGCGCCAACTGAAGGTTTCGGTTCGTCATAACGAAATGATGATAGACTCATTTGTGGCCGGAGTCAAGTTGAGCGATAGGGGAATGGAGTAGGGAGCGTTCGATGACAAAGCCAATCCTTTTCGATCGCCGTCAGTTTGTCCAGACATTTGGAAACGCACGTCTCTTCGAAGAGGCCGAGATACTCTGATCAAGGAGTTTTGGTGATGAAACAATTATCCCGACGCCACTTTCTTCAAGTCGCAGGTGCAGCCGCCGGTGGACTATTGGCCACTCGATGTCAAAAAACGGTTGGTGCGGCCCGACAGGCCCAAGTTGGTATTGTCCGCGCCGCTCAATACGAGCGCAAGCTCATCGAGAAGACGGTTCGTGATCTGCTCGACAGTGTCGGCGGGCTCGGAGACATCATTCGTCCCGGGGACCGCGTTGCGATCAAGACGAACCTCGCCGGTGGCGTCAAGCACAAGCCTCTACCGGGCGTTTCCGCGGTCGAGAGTTACATTACCCACCCGGAGATCGTTCGTGCCCTCGGTGGTTTGGTGCGTGACGCCGGCGCCAAGGAAGTCTTCATCGTGGAAGCCGTGTACGAGTGGGACTCCTATGTCCAGTGGGGCTACGAAGAAATCGCCAAAGGCATCGACGCCAAACTGGTGGACTTGAATGGAATCTATACGTACAAAGACTTCGTCGACACGCCGGTAGGAGAAGGCTCGCTCATCTATAAGAATTTTCGCGTCAATCCCATCTTGGAAAACATCGATACATTTATCTCGGTGCCCAAGATGAAATGCCACTGGACCTGTGGCGTAACCCTCTCCATGAAGAACCTGGTCGGTCTGGTACCGTCCATATTCTACCGGCTCGAAGATCGGCATCGTCACCGCTCGGCACTCCACGGTCCTGGTGATGCGTACCGGACGCGAATGCCGCGTGTTATCGCTGACCTGAACCGAGCCCGTCCCATCGATTTCGCGCTCGTTGACGGTGTCAAGACGACCGAAGGAGGCGAAGGCCCGTGGTTGAAGACGATGGCTCCCGTCGATGCGGGAGTTCTGATCGCCGGCAAGAATCCTGTCGCAACGGACGCGGTGGCGAGTGCCGCGATGGGTTTCGACCCGACGGCGGAAATATCGAAAGCGCCCTTCATGCGTGCAGATAATCATTTGAACCTGGCGCGTGAGCTCGGCCTGGGAACCAATCGGCTCGATGAGATCGAGGTCATCGGCCCGTCCATCAAGGACGTGTTCAAGAAATTCGAGCCCTGCTGGACTTGAGTGTTTTATGCTGGATGCGCACCGGGGGAAAACGTTTTAAGTTGTAGGTTCGGAATCCTTCGGAAGTGTTCTTCGTTGGCCGTCACCAGGATTAAGTGGTGCCGAACCGCGGTGGCGGCGATCTGTATATCGAAATCTTCGATGGGTTTACCCACTTGCTGAAGCTCTGCTTTTATCCTTCCAAATTCACGAGCGCATTCAAGGTCGAATCCGAGAATCACTATTCTTGGTAGGATTTCGTTGTCGATTCTTGCCAGCCACTTCTCAACCGCGGGCGAGTGATAGGCGCCAGCATAGAGCTCGGCGACCACGACAATGCTAGTGAATTGGTGCTCTGGGGCCAGAGAACGAAGCCACTCAACGTAGCTTGGATTCGGTTTCCTTCTAAGGGATTCTGAAACTGCGTTGGTGTCGAAGAGATAGCTCAATTTCAATCGATCTCCGGGAGCAGGCGTGGCTCGCTCTCGGTTCGCTGGATGCGATCTAGCTCCGTGGCCAGCTCCTCCGAGTCCGGCCATCGACCCACGAGATGAGCGAGGCCTTCCTCGGGAGATTTCGACCGCAGTCGCTCCAGTTGTTCCAGCTCGTCGGTGTTCACCAAAGCCGCTACGGGTTTACCGTACCTCGTGATGATGACGACGTCTCCTTTCTCGACGACTCGAAGCGAATCGGCAAACTTGGCCTTGGCCTCTGCGGCGGTCACTGTTCGCCGACGATTCAAGTTGGTCATGTTGTATAATTTAACCTATCTTGACTACGATTTCAAATGCGCCCAGATGGGGAACTATCTCGTTGCAAATCAAAGTCTTAGGTGCTGTGAACCAGGAGCGAACGACCGTGGAGATCTTTCGCGGTTTTGACCAGTGACGTCTTCTCGTACCCCTCCGGATTGGTCAAAGGCGTTTTCATGTAGGCTTCCGACATAGTCGTTGAGAATAACGGGGTACTTTTTGCTTGGCTCGAAGTCTTTGGGCTTCAGGATTTGGGCCTGCATGGAAAAACCATCCTCGGCCGATACGGTTAAAACTCAGGATACTGGATGTCGAGATCAGTCAGGAGTTCTTCGCGCGGCGGGGCGATGACCCGGAAGACGGGCCCCATGTAGCCATGACGCTCGCCTATTTAGCCATCGAGCCCGGCGTAGGCGTCCTTCCCGACGGTACCCAGTTCCAGGCGTTTTGGAACGATACAACCACCCAGCAGCACCATATCGGGGGAGGGCCGGCGACGGGTTGGGACAGCATCAACTTCTGTACGGTCGCGCAAGGTTGCACGGCCTTCACTTCACCGCCCGTCGTTCTCGCTCAAGTGCAGACGATAAACAACGAGTCGGGGTCGCCTCGTTGTTTATTATTTCCTCGAAGAAATAGAAATCGGAGGCGAACGCCGGCGCCACGGTCCCTACCGCGTGGTGCTCGAAGATGAGGCGTCGGATGACCGACACTTTCGTGGGTCGCGGGCGACAACATGGCGCGAGAGCCATTGCCTGAAAGAGCATTTCCAGAAAGTTGAACGTGATCGACCTCGTCGGGCCCGTCAACGACCCTCACGATCGTCGGCGAGGATCTCGGTGACGGAGCCCGGTATCCAGTGGGTCACCGTGTCGGATCTGGTCGAGGCGACAGGGTTGAACGAAGCTGCGGTTCGCTCTCGACTCGCGGCAGGCGCCATGCACCTCACCCACTTGGATCGAAACGTCTCCTGGTTCCGAGCTCCCGGCGGGCAGGGGCTCCTTTTCTATAGCGATGCTGAAGGAACGCCTTTCAGCCGTGAGGTCGTCTACCGTCTTACTCCGGCACGTCCGGCTTCACCCGGCGAGGAGAGGAAGGGTGGCCTGTCGTCTTTGCCGGGAGAGCCGAGCCAAGTGACAACGAGCCGGCGCTTCGAGCAAAATCGCTTTGCTGCAACGGTCGCGGCAAAAGATCCTGATTCGGACTACTGGCGCTGGGAGGTCGTCGTTGCCGACGATCCCCACCACGGCAAAAAATCGATTCCCGTTCCCCTTTCGTCCTTCACCGGCGGTGGCGAACCGGTTCTGAGGATCGAGCTCGTGGGAGCGACAGATACGTGGCACCACGCGGAGCTCCGCTGGAACGGAAGCTTCATCGGTGAAGGGAAGTGGCAGGGTGCACGCGAACAGGCCCTCGAGGTCACTTTTTCGCCCGAACTCTTGCAGGAACAAAACGAAGTCGAGGTCCGGTTCTACGTGCTCATGGGGGACCCGGCTCTTCTTCTGCCGACTCCTTGACTCGCACGCCGACTGAACATAGCATGCGCTGTCCGTTCGGTTCTCCATGGATGGAGCATCCCTATCATGCGACGATGGCGACGGTTGAGGCGGTGCGTGCTGTGGGTCGTGGTTTTGCCGGCCCTCCCGGTGGCGCCGTTTGCCTACTCCCAGCAAGGTTCCGTGCCGGCGGCTCCGGTGGATCCCGAAGCCGTGCCTCGGCCTGAAATGCGAGCCGGGCCGGCCGGGATGCGCATTACCATCGACGGCCACCTGGACGAGGAGGCCTGGCAACGGGTTGAGCCGATCGAGACCTTCATTCAGGCCCAGCCCGACACCGGCGCACCGGCCACCGAGCGCACCGAGGTTCGGCTGTTGTACGACACCGACAAACTTTACATCGGCGCCCTGTGCTACGACTCCGATCCTCGAGGCTTGGTGGTGAAGACCCTGGAGCGCGACTACCCCGGTGTTCTTTCCGAGGACATGGACTCGTTCGGGTTCTCGCTCGACACCTTTCTCGACCGGCGCAACTCCTTCATCTTTTTCATCAACCCGCGCGGCGGGATCAAAGACGGACAAGCCTTCAACGACGGCACGACCCGCGACTACGGGTGGGACGCGATCATGGACGTCGAGACGGCGGTGAACGAGAGCGGTTGGACGGTGGAAGTCGCCATCCCGTGGACCACCCTGCGCTTTGATCCCACCCGCGATGTCCAGACGTGGGGCGTCAACTTTCTCCGCCGCATCCGGCGAAAGAACGAGGTGTCGTACTGGGCCCCGCTCGACCGGCGCAATCGCATCTTTATGGTTTCGCAGGCGGGAACGCTGCACGATCTTCCGCGGGGCCGCCAGAGCCGCAACCTCAACGTCAAGCCCTTCGTGCTGGCCGGCCGGTCGACCGGTACGAGTCTGCCGGAAGATGATGTCGGGAACGACGCGGATGGCGGCCTCGACGTCAAGTGGGGCATCACGCCGCGGACCACCCTTGATCTGACCTGGCGCACCGACTTCTCCCAGGCGGACGTCGATCGGGAGCAGGTCAACCTGACCCGGTTTCCGTTGTTCTTCCCCGAGCAGCGGGACTTCTTCCTGGAGAACTCCGGCATCTTCACATTAGGTGACGTGACCCCGCCCGGCGCGCCACGCACCGGCACCTCACTCCGTGATTTCACACTGTTTCACTCGCGAACCATCGGCCTCAAGTCGGGTCGGCCCGTCCCGCTCTTTGGCGGCGCCCGCTTGACCGGCCGGGCGGGAGACTTCGACTTTGGTTTCCTGAACGTTCAGTCGAAGCGTGTCGAGGAGGATCCGGCCGAGAACTTCACCACGATGAGGGTTCGGCGCAACTTCCTCGGCAACTCGGATTTCGGTTTTCTATTCACGAACCGGATGGACACAGGCGAGGGAAGCGCAGGCGACTACAACCGCAGCTTCGGAACCGACTTGAATCTGCGGCCGGTGAGGTCACTCTTCATCAACTCCTACCTGGCTTTCACCGACACACCGGGAGGCGGAGACGGGGCGGCTCGACTCTCCGTGGGATGGCGCGACCGGCTGTGGGACACGTCGGCCATGTTCCGCCACGTGGGAGACGACTTCGATCCTGGGATGGGTTTCGTGCGACGGACTGGAATCCGCCAGTACTACGCCACGTTCGGGGCCCGGCCGCGACCCTCGGCCCTTGCCATTCTCGAGGTCAACCCCTACGCCGAGGCCGACTACATCACCGACCTGGCCGGCCAACGCGTGAGCTGGGACGGGACGCTTGGGTTCGGGGTGACGTTTCGCGACGGGGGGCGCATTACCCTTCGTTATGACGATCGTCGCGAGCGGCTCGATGAGCCTTTCCGCGTCAGGCCGGGTGTCTCCATCCCTACCGGCGACTACCACTTCGGGGAGGCTGCCGCGAGCTACAGCTCCAGCGACGGTCGCAAGGTGTCAGGGTCGGTCGGCGTCTCGGGGGGCGGCTACTTCGATGGCGACCGGTTCACGATCACCGGTAGCGTGGCCTGGCAACCCGACTATCACCTCACCATGGAGGCATCCGCCGAGCGCAACTCCCTCTCCGTACAGGGGATTGATTTCACGGCGGATCTCTACTCCGCTCGAGTCAAGTACGCGTTTACCACCAAGCTGTACGTGGGAGCCTTCGTGCAGTATAACGCCGATACCGATCAGGTCGTCACCAACGCCCGGTTCAGATTCATTCACGCCCCGCTCAGCGACCTGTTTGTCGTTTACACCGAGCGCCGTGACATGGCGGGTGGTCCAGTCCTCGAGCGTATCATCACGGTGAAGTTCACACGCCTCTTCAGGTTCTAGATACCAGGGCAACGGGTGACTGGACGAGAAATCTATTTTTTGCCTTCGTGGTCCCTGAGGAAATCCTCGACGTTGTCCAACTCGGGAGATTGAACCACCGCCTGCCAGTCGAACTCCTCGTCGAAAGGCTTCAAGACTTTGTGTGGATCGAAGACCCGAGGATCCACCGGATAGGCGTTGTAGGGGGTGAAGTCGGGCTCGTTCCGGAACATATCGGCCAGGTCAGAGGCGGTTGCATCGTACTGGTTCAAGTAAGGTAGCCCCAGAACGTTCCAAAACGTCTTGAATATGCTTCCGAAGCTGGTGTGAACGTGACTCACATGATTTGTTTTGGCGTAGGGCGAGATCACCATCAATAGACTTCTGTGGGCGTCCACGTGATCTTGCCCGTCCTGGGCGTCGTCCTCGGTGACGATGATGGCCATGTTCTTCCAGTAGGGTGTGTGAGATAAAAACTCGACGACCCGGCCCAACGCCAGATCATTGTCCATCATGTAACTCTCGCGGTAAGGGTAGCCCGCTTCCGGTCTTTCTCCGGCGCCGTGATCCATTCGGTAGCATCACGGTGAGTACCTGAGGCAGGTCCTCATCTCCTTCGAGCCAACGCTCGGTGAACTCCTCGATGAACATGTCGGTACGGAACTGATCGGGTATGGCCATGTTGTAAGTGGCGTACTTGTGCGATGAGTGCTCGAAGAGTGGCCCGGGAATGGGGAAATTGACTCGGTACTCGACACCGGTGTACTTCATCGTGGCATCGGCTAAAGAGCCTGCGAGCTCCATCCCGAATCCGAAATTGAAAAAGCGGATGCCGTGGCGGTCGAAGTGTTCCCAGATGGAGCCGGCCTCGTTGTAGTCCTCGGGATACATGCCACCGGAGGAACCGACTAGAGCCAGGTTTCCGGGTGCTTTCGAGTCTTCGCGCATCTTGCGCTTGCCGCCATAGGAGGCTGCAACATGAGTCTCCACCCACTCGTTGGGAAAGGTATTGACGAGCCACCGGTGGCCGTCGGCCGAAACGTCGGAGTCCACATAGAAGTTGTCGCTGATAGCAAAGCGCTCGGCGAGAGCCAGGTGGTTGGGCATCACGGTCACTCCACTCACCGACTCGGCGCCGTTTTTGAGGGCGAAGCTACGGTTCGCACCGTAACGGGCAAGCGTTCGGTCTCCATCTCCACCCTTGACCTGACCGAAGACCTCGTCGTAAGTGCGGTTTTCCTTGGCGATGAAAACGATGTGCTCAATGGGACTTTTCTTTTCGCCCGGATAAAGCGGTACGGGATGGTCTCGCCGATCGTTGAGCTCAGGCGCCCCGGCTCGGTCGAAACGATAGTTGTTGTCGATGACTTGTTGAGTCAGTGCCGAGAGCGCGTCATCGCCGGGAATATCCAAAATGGTTACCGACCCCATCATGAGCATGCCGATATAAGTTCCTTCCGGGCCGAGCTCGAAATCGGAACCTCCGTTCGGGCCGCTGCCGAAGCCTTTAGCGTTGGATACGATCAGCCGGCGGCCGTCGGGCGTGACCTCGAGCTTGGATGGGAACCACCCCACCGGGATGTGGCCCAGGACCTCGAGCGTTTCCACATCGATGACACCAACCGCGTTGATACCCGACTCCGCCACGTAAAGCCGTTTTTGATCGGGGGAGACGGCGACACCGAAGGGGATGACACCGCGAAGGCGGCTCAGTCGGGGATCGGGCTTCAGAAAAATATTGGTAACACTCGGCTCTCCCTGAAAGTCGATGGCTGAGACGCAATCATTGTTGCCGTTGGTAACGAAGAGATATCGGTCGGTTGCCGCCAATGAGTTGGGACTGGCTCCGCCGACTGCAGGGACGCCTTCGACCATTTCGCCGACGAGAAAACCCGTCTTGACCTTGTGGTTCACACTCGGCGGGTCTTCGAGCTCAATCCGCCAGACGGAGAACGACTCGGGCACGTTGGGGTCGCCCAGGCCCGGCACGTCGAGACCGTCTTTTTGATAGCCCGTCTCCATCTCCTCGGTGCCGAAGCCGAAGACGGGATGGTCGGCCGTCGCCTCTTCTGGGTTGTTGGGATCCACGTGCTCGAGACGTTTGTATTCGAACATGCCCACGTTGGCGACGTAAACGGCCTCTTCTCCCGGCGACAGTTCCACGCCGAAGGGATAACGGCCGGTCGGCACGTTGTGAAGGATGGATTTCTTCTCGGTGTCGATGATGACCAAGCGGAAGCCGATCTGATCCGCCACATAAAGACGTGTTCCGTCTTGGTTCAACACCATATCGCCCAGGTATCCGTGGGTGAAATCGCGTTCGCCGTCCACGACGGCACAGTCGATGGAGTCCACCTGGGATCCTGTTGAGAGATCGAATTTGAATACCTTGTTGGCCTCCCCGCCGGCGACCCAGACGAATCGGTTGTCGGGTGTGATGGCAAGACCCATGAAAACCGATTCCAGGATGTTCTCGTCGTTCTTGGCGCCTTCCGGGATTTGCTGCACACTCGTCTCACCCGCGAGGTCGCGCAGTATCGAAATCGAGAAGGGGCCGATACCCGAGTTGGCGGTGACGGCCACCTGGCCGTCGGGTGACAAGGTCAAGACCAAAGGGGTGCGGGGCGACGGTGACTGTTTTTCCGTGGGGCTTGACGATTCGGCCGTTGGGAATGACGGTTTCCCCATCGCGGTCGATTCGGGTCGGCCGATCGCCGGCCGGAGCCGTCGCAATCCAGGGTTCTTCGTCGGATGGTTGGGGGGCGGTGCAGGCCGTCAGCAGGAGAGCCAATGCCAACTTGAGATTAAGCTTTTGTTTTTCATTTCGCCGTCAGACTACGCATCCAAGCGGACCGGGTCAACCTTGAACCGATCTCCATCAGGCTTGAGGTTCTCGGCCGGACGATCCACGATGTTGGTCGAAGACATTAGCTCGAGGAGGTACCGGATGAAAATTTTTACAGCAACATGTTTGATCGTAGGACTGTTTGTCTTCACAAGGGTCGCTGCGGCGGCCGATGAAAAAGAAGAGGTGATGCAGTACCTCGACGACCACCAAGAAAAATTCGCGACGATTGCCAAACAGATCTGGGACTTCGCGGAGGTGGGTTACCAAGAAGAGAAAAGCTCGGCCCTTCTGCAATCCGAGCTGGAAGCCGAAGGATTCGAGATTCGCCGGGGCGTCGCTGATATGCCCACGGCCTTTGTGGCGAGCTACGGTCAAGGCAAACCGGTCATCGGTCTGATTGCCGAGTTCGATGCGCTGCCGGGACTCTCCCAAGACGTGGTACCCGAAAAGAAACCGATTACGTCGGGCGCACCGGGACACGGTTGCGGGCATCACCTTTACGGCACCGGATCCACCGCTGCCGCCATTGCGCTCAAGGATTGGCTAACCCGAACGAACACGACCGGCACCGTGCGCCTTTACGGGACTCCCGCGGAAGAGGGCGGAGGAGGCAAGGTTTATATGGTGCGGGCCGGTTTGTTCGATGACGTCGATTCGGTCATCACTTGGCATCCGGGAGACCAAAACGGTGTCGGCAGGCAACGATCGCTGGCGAACAAGTCGGCCAAGTTTCGCTTCTACGGACAATCCGCTCATGCAGCCGGCGCTCCCGAGCAGGGCCGTTCGGCTTTGGACGGGGTGGAAGCGATGAACACCATGGTCAATATGATGAGGGAGCACGTTCCGGCGAGCTCACGAATCCACTACGTCATCACCCACGGCGGCGATGCGCCCAACACGGTTCCCGATTTTGCCGAGGTGTACTACTACTGTCGCCACCCCGAGATCGAAATGGCGAAGAGTAACTTCGAGTGGATCGTCAAGGCGGCCGAAGGCGCGGCCACTGGGAACCGATACTCGGATGGATTACGAGATCATCCACGGGTTGTACCCTCTGTTGCCCAACGAAACGCTTGTCGAGCTGATGCACGCGAACCTCGAAAGCGTCGGAGGCGTCCACTACACGCCGGAAGAGCGCGCCTTCGCAGAAAAAATCGAACAGACGCTGCCACGACCCAAGCCTCTCGGCACGGAAGAGAAGGTCCAGCCGATCGGGCCGGCGAGTGTGGGTTCTTATTCAACGGACGTGGGAGACATCAGTTGGTTGGTGCCCACCGCTTCGATGGGGGCCGCGACATGGGTTCCCGGTACTCCCGGTCATAGCTGGCAGGCGGTGGCGGCCGGAGGCATGAGTATCGGTTTCAAAGGAATGATGGTGGCGGCCAAGACAATGGCCGCGACGGGAATCGATCTCTTCACGAATCCCGAGTACATCGAGAGCGCCCGGCAAGAGCTCGCGGAGGCGCAGGGGCCCGACTTCGTTTACGAGTCTCTTGTAGGTAACCGGAAGCCGCCGCTGGATTATCGGAAGTAGCGCCGGGAATTTGCGGCCGTTTAGACGGGCCAAGGCAGGATGTTAAAATAGAATCACCCGCCAAAATAGGAGCCTTGTTTTATGATGCGTTTGGCAACCGGTCTACTCGTGTCGCTTGTGGCGGCCGCCCTTTGGGGCCAGTCTCTCACCGAGGTGGCCAAGAAAGAAAAAGAGCGGCGAAAAACGAACGAGCAGAAGGGTGTTCCGGTTCGAGCCATCACGGAAAACGACATTGCACCGAAAACGCCGGCCCCCTCTTCGGCCGAGGCGGAGCCGAACGAAGGCGAGGAAAGCCAAACAGAGTCTTTTCAGCTTGTTCTCGAGAAGCCGCCTGCTCCTACTCCCGCCGGGCCTCCCAACTTGGGGCCTGCGCCCGACTTCGACCTCCCCGATCGAACGGGGAAGCTCCTTTCGCTGAAACGCCTTCAAGGGAAAACCGGTTCTTCTGGATTTCTGGGCGACCTGGTGTGCGCCCTGCCGGGCCACGATGCCGGAAGTGGAAAACCTCTACCGGAAGTATCGTACAAAGGGGTTGGAGGTCATCGGCATCAACATCGAAGGTAAGAGCGAAGAAGTCTTGGACTATCTGAAGGAGAACAGGTTTAGCTTCACCATCCTCTTCGACTCCGGCGACTGGGACTCCGTTGTGGCAAAGCGGTACAACGTCAGTTCCATCCCCCGCACGATTCTCATCGACAAACAAGGGAACATCGTCTACTCGCGGCATGCCGAATCGATTGTCGGCATCGCTCATTGAAGCTACATTGAAATTAGAGATTCTTGACGCCGGCGGAAACGACGCGGTAGTCTCTGGATCGAACCTGGCCAGTATGAGTGAGGAGTGTGTCATGAATCGGTTGCTGTTCGCGGGGCTGCGGATTTTCGTGTTGGCGGGACTCGCGATCCTCTCCGGCTGTGAAGAAAAAATACCCGAGTGGGAGCTGGCGAATCCCGTCGTTCCCATCCCCGAGCCGCCGCTCGGTATCACCTACAGTTTCGGTGACTTGGAAGAGCCGCCCACGCCGGAGCGCGTTCGCCTCGGGCGCTGGCTCTTTTACGATACGAGACTGTCTGCGGACGGAACGATTTCATGCGCCACCTGCCACAAGCCGGAAAACGCCTTTTCCGAGCCGACCCCCGTATCGACGGGCATCGATGGGCAGAAAGGTACGCGAAAATCGCCGTCGTTCGTGAACCAAGCTTGGACCCTTTACCCGCATTTCTTCTGGGATGGTCGCGCCGAGTCTCTGGAAGAGCAGGCTCTCGGGCCCATCGAGAATCCCGTCGAGATGGGACACACCTTGGGGTCTATGCTCGAGACCCTGGACTGGGATCGATGGGTACCGGAAGTACTTTAAGGAAGCTTTCGGCACGGAAGAGATCACCTCCGAGCGAGTTGCCAAAGCGATCGCCGACTACGAGCGCACGCGGATGAGCGGCAACTCACCCTGGGATCGCTGGAAGTTCGGCGGCGACGAGAACGCGGTGTCGGACTTGGTCAAGAAGGGCGATGAGCTCTTCTTCGACAAGGCGGGGTGCAACCAATGTCACCTCGGCGCCAATTTCACCGACAGCTTGTTCCACAACATCGGAGTCGGCTGGAATCCCGAGACCGAGGAGTTCGCCGACGAAGGCCGCTACGTCGTTACGAAGGAAGAAAAGGACCGGGGCGCGTTCAAAACACCGACGCTCCGGGACGTGACCAAGCACGCTCCGTATATGCACGACGGATCCATGGTCACGCTACGCGAGACCGTAGAGATCTACGACGACGGCGGCCACCCCAATCCCTACCTCGATCCCAAGATTGAAGTCTTGAACTTGACGGAAGAGGAGATCGACGCCCTGGTGGCTTTCATGGAAGCTTTGGAGGGAGAAGGGTATCAGGACACGCCACCGGCGGTGTTTCCACAATGAGTAGAAAGGCAGCCCACAGATTACGACCTCGAGACCCAGCGTCTCGAAGCATCGGCCCGCCGACGTTGATACGTTTCCTTAATTGGCCTGAGACGGGCTTGTGGTTGGCCCTAACGATCGGGAGGCTGCGATCTCTCCGGGCCTCGTCGGCCTCATTTCTTTTCGGCGGCCACGCTCACCACCAAGTTCGTCTGCGGTAGTCGCGATAGGCGTCGCCGAATTGTTGCTCCAAGACCTTTTCTTCACGGTTCGCCTGCCGCGCCTGAACGGCGATTATCCCTGCCCAGATGACGAGCAGCCATCCCCGGCGCAGCACGACGACGATGCCCAGCACGGCGAGATCCAGAAACACGTACATCGGATGAGGGATTCTCGCGTACAAACCGTGCGTCACGAGACCCTTCGCTTGGGAGCGATGGAGAAAGCGTTTCCAAGTTGCCTGCGCGGGAAAGAGGCTCCGGCTTACGGTTGTTTGCGAATCTTGGCTTTTCGTCTGAGCTTCAGGGCGAGATGGCGTCCAACACCAGCTCCTGTATGCCAGGCGGCAACGTCGGCGCGAGCAGGATGCTGCCTTTGACCCGGCCGTGCTCGCAGCGCCAGGTGAACACGCCGGACAACGCGCCGGTGGCAGTCGGTGACCCCGACGTATCGCAATCGCCAACCTGTGCCTTTAGTGCCGCGATATCGCGTGCCCGGATTTCTGCGCTGCGATCCAGAAGGAAGTTCATGGCCAGCAGATCGCCACCGGCGGCCAAGTCGCCGGCGGCATAGATTTCACCAGCAACTCGGTACGCGTTCGCAAGATCCTTGCTGACCGGTATGGCGCGTTCGCTGCCGAGCAGGCCGGCACGGTCCAACGCGACGGCTGCTTCCCAGACGGCCACGGACGGACCCGCATAGGTACGGTTCGCGAACGCGAAGATGCCGATACCGCGTTCCGGCAGTAGCAGCACATGAGAGCCGTAGCCCGGATAGCCGCCGCTGTGGCTGAGCGTGAAGCCGAGATCACAGTCCATCTTGACGTTCATTCCCATACCGTAGGCGGAAGCCTGCACGCAACCGGTCGTGCCGCTGCGTGCGTCACGTCGGCTCAGGTACTGAAAATTCGAACCTTCGGCCAGTTCGCGGACTGTCGCCCGCGGCACCGGCCCGGTGTCGGCACCGTCACGCGGTGGCCAGGCAGCCAGCAGGAACGCAACCCACTTTGCGTAATCATTCGCGCTGGTCTGCATGCCGCCCATCGCGCCGAAAGCGCCGTGCGCAAGCGTCGGCTCCGGACGCCAGGCATTGTCCTCCCAGCGATAGCCGAGGGCCCGTCGCTCGATGGGCGCCGCTTCGGCGACAAACCCGGAGGACTCCATGCCCAGGGGGTTCAGCAGTGTTCGCGCGATGGTGTCGGCATAGGGCCTCTTCGACACATTGCCGATGATGCGCCCGAGCAGCGCGTAGCCGAGGTTGGAATACTCGAAGGCCGTGCCGGGGGCGCGCGTGAACGGGACGCCGGCGCGCAGCATTTCAGTAAAATCTTTTTCCGGCAACGATGTCTGGCGGTCGCCCCACGGATCGTCGGTCACCAGGCCGCCTGTATGGTTCAGAAGCTCGCGGACCTGGATATGAGGCGAGTCCTCTGTCGGGTATACCCACCCGCGCAATTCCTGAACGTACTCCTCGGCGGCCGCGTCTAGCCGAAGCTGGCCAACATCACGCAGCTTCAACACCGTGAGCGCCGTGAACGCCTTGGTCATCGACGCTATCCGGAACAGCGTATCCGGCGTTACGGGACGCCGGGACTCCAGGTCCTGTATGCCAAATGTTCCAACATATTCGAGCCGTCCATTGGCGACGATGCCGTACACGAGACCGGGCACATGCGCGTCGAGGCGGTAATTCTCAAAGACCTGGTCGGCGACAGCGTACGACGCCGATGATTGGCTGGCAGCCTGTTGCGCGTTCGCGGCGACCGCAAGGAATGGAAGCAAGCATGCAGGCAATAAGCGCCAGCGGGCAGATCGCGACCCGGGACTCGGTTTCCTGCTCATAGCTGAGGGATAGTAAATTTCATGGCCCATAGCGTGTGCCTCCAATTTCCTCGGCTTGGGTGGGCTAATCCGTGTTAGTGAAGCTCGTCGAGGATATCAGATGATAGGAGCCCCTGAAAGCCGGCTCAGACCGCCCCTTTGTGGGGAGATTGGGGAGCGAGCAGGCAGAACTCGGGCCAAGAACCAAGACTCCGATAGCCACGGAGCCCAGGGCCGATAGTAGAACTGCGTGGAAACCCGGGCAAAGGCACGTAAGTTTGTGAGTGCAAATGCGGACGAGTTTTGAGGAAGCACAGGACACTGTGGGGCCAGATTTACACGGCGGGGTCCATTGTGATGGAACTTCAAGGGAGGGAAGGACGTGAAGCGAGAAGTCGTATCTTCCTTATCTTGGGACGCCACCTAACCGGATCCGGGTTCTCCTTGACCGGGCCGCAGCCATTTTGGTCAATGGTGTTGTTTGTCGCCACGATACAGGCGGGACTAGGCTTGCACTTTGCGGTCGCGGCAAAACATTCGTCAGCCCATGAACACTATTTCTTTTTCTTCGCCTTCTACCCTACGGAAACGGAGGTCGTGGAAGTCGAAGCTGAAGTCGGTGCGCGGTGATACCGCCTTCATGGTCATTTGTTCAATATTGCCGTTATAGCCCAGTACGAAGCGGACAAAGGCATCGGCATCGAGAGTGCGGTTGTTCCAGCGTACGATGAAAACGTCATTCCCGTAGTGCTCCATGCGGCCTTTGAGCACGTCGGTGCGGCTGAATTCAAGTGTCAGCTGGCGGTCTTTTTCACGAATCCAGACATCCCCGCGCCAATTGTCACGGTAGGTTCCAGCGTAGGCGGTGAGCGGCAGCGAGGGTTTGCTGTTCCCGCGTGCGGCGGAGTTGGCTGCTTTGGCTTCTATCGCCGCGTACTCCGCCTCCCGCTGATTCGACCCGCTCTCGATAATAGCCGACCCAATCCCTCTCTCCAGTTCCCATGTAGGAAGTCAGAACATGTTGCGAGATGGCGGTCATGGCGGCCCCGGATTGCTGGTTGGTGAGCACGATCACTCCAAGGTCCAACTCGGGTACCAAGTTCACATAAGATACCATGCCCAGGAGACCGCCGGTATGACTGACCCTCTTGTAGCCATGGAAATCGTCCAGCTGCCAGCCAAGGCCATAAGCCTGAAAGTGCGTCCGGTTCAGCGCGTAAGCCTCCTCGGACACGGGCTCAAGTGTCTGGGGTGACCACATTTCTTTGTGCTGGTCGGCGCCAAACAGAACGGTGCCGTCAGCCATTTTCCCGCCCGCAAGCTGCACGATGAGCCACTTTGCCATACCATTGATGTTGCACCGAATGGCTCCCGCGGCGGCAATTGCCTCTATCGCGTCGGGCTTCACGACCTCGAGGTTGCCGCCTACCGGAACGTGGGGCACGGCAATGTTGTTGAAGCCTGGCTCGATGCGCGAGTGAACGACGGCGCAAGGGGCCATGTCGAGCCGGTCGAGGATGCGTTCTTCCACGAAGTCCTCCCAGCTCTTTCCTGAAGCAGCGGCGACAACCTCACCCGCCACCATGTACAGGAGGTTGTCATAAGCGAACTGGGATCGGAAGCTGGTCACCGGAGGGAGGAATTTGAGCCGGGCGATGATTTCTTCGCGGGTGAAATCGGTGCTCGGCCAGATCATCAGGTCGCCGGCGCCGAGCCCGAGGCCGGAGCGGTGGGTCAGCAAATCGCGGATCGTGAATTCTCGCGTTACATAAGGATCGGCGAGCTGGAAGCGGGGAAGGTGATCCACCACCCGGTCGTCCCAGCCGAGTTTTCCTTCCTCGGCCAGGATTGCCAGTGAGGCAGCGGTAAAAGCTTTGGTGTTGGAAGCGATTCCAAAGAGCGTGTCGGCATCCACGGGTGCCGGTTTGCCCGCTTCGCGTACACCGTAACCTTTGGCCAGGACCAGCTTGCCATCCTTGATGATGCCTACCGCGATGCCGGGCACGGAAAAAGTCTCCATAGTCCTTTCGACAACCCGATCGAGCGCTGCTTCACTGGTGGCCGCCGGGGCTTGTGCTGCGCTTGCCCCGATCACACCCACGACCGAGAGAGCTAGCGCCACGAACAAAACAGATCTCAACACCGAAAAATCTTGTTTCACTATTTCCTCCCGACTTGGAATCGCCTCCGCGAGACAGAGCCTACCGTCAATGAAAGTCTGCATCGGGGTTCGCCCCTGACAACGTTTGCCCTGGTGCGTTCTTTCGTTATTGTACTTCGAAATCCAAGCGTCGAGATCTTCTTGCAGTTCTTCCAAGGAATGAAAGATCTTGCGCCTGAATTCCACGCGATAAAACTCATCTAGCACGGTCTTGAGAAATCGTTCGCAGATAGCTTTCGTCTGCGGATGTCCGGCCTTCGTCTTCGTGTGTTCGATCTCATTCAACTGAAGGAAGAGCTCATGCGGGTGGGCGTCGAGCCGACCGCAGTACTCGGTTCCACGATCGGTGAGCATTCGGAGCAAAGGGACCTGTTGTTTTTCAAAGAACGGCAGAACGCGGTCGTTGAGAACATCGGCCGCCGTCACCGGCACCTTGCTCGTGTATAGCTTTGCGAAGGCCACGCTGGAGTAGGTATCCAGCACGGTCTGCTGATAAATCCGGCCTACTCCTTTCAGGTAGCCCACGTAGAAGGTGTCCTGGCCCCCCAGATAGCCGGGATGATGAGTCTCAATGGAATCCGGCTCTGACTCGCTTTCCCGTTTCTGCTCGCTCCACAGCGGCTAACTGAGCTTCGGTGTAGACGATTCCTCCGTGCCGCCGTCCTCATAGGTCTGCTTGATGTCGTAGAAGTGCTGCCGGCGCGGGACCCCGCAGCTCTATGGGGCTGCAACTACAGGCGCGCTAAATTAATCAGGGAGACGACAGTCCATGGCTTGAAGCCGTAGGCATTGGAAACCTCGGCGCATTCGCAACAATGCTCGTTGAGGAGGGCGTCCCTTGGAGGCACCGGCTCACTCGGAAACGCTTGCGCGACTTCGGCGCCGACGGCTTCAGCCTCAGTCCTACGGTTGCCGAGAGAATGAGTTTAGGTCCGGATAACAGGGTGTTGAGTGGCGGCGCGACACAGATGCAGACAAAAACGTAGTGCTTGATTGAACAATGTCACAGGATGGCTCGGCGCCGTCCGCTCCAACACCGAGTAGCTGGCCTTATCCGACCGGGGCTGAACTCCGGGCTGCAGGAGAACCTCTAAGTAAGCCCTCCGTGCTGAGGTCCTCGTCGATATCAGGCCAGTGGATACCGAAGCCGCCGCCGCTAAGCTCCCAATTTTCACGCTGCTCCGAAGCGGCGTGCAATAGACGCGGGTACCAGGCGAGAGGTACTGAAATCGTACGACCATCTAAAAGGTCGACGATCAACTCGTCGTCAGAAAACCTAACGTGTTTGACCTTTTCGCCGGGCTTAGGTTCCGAAGTGTTCATTCCATGCCTCGAGAAGTCTGGACTCATTATCTCTTATTATACGCTCAATTTTACCCAATTCTGGTGCCGCGAATCCAAGGTTGCGAGCCAGGGCCACAGGATTCAACCAGAACTTGGCGGATTGTCTTTCTCTATCTACGTGGACATGCGGAGGCTCACCGGGTTCATGGCTGTGGAAGTAGATTCGGTACGGCCCAGGTCTCAAGACTGTTGGCACGCGACTCCTCCAGTGAACCCAATTTTATGACACCGCCACCCCTGGGCGATATCAAATTCTGTCCAGCTAACGTCGAGCATCAGCTGCGGACGCCCGCAAGCGAGCGAGAGGTGTTGGCGTCCGACGGCTGCATGCGATAGTTAGGTGTCGCCCTCCATTTGATCTAAAACAAGCGCCAGAAATTCGCTGGGGGTGACGACGTGAATACCACCGGAAATCTCGCGCAACTCCGTAGCTCTCTTCAGGATTCTTGTGTCGGCGGTGATGAAATACGACCCGTACTTCTGCGCTTCGAACACATGCCTAGCATCTTGCTTGATATTCTCGACTTTACCCTTGCCCGCGAGCACACGCTCGATCCGCGCAAGCATGGACTTCTCCTCATCCGCCAGGTTAACCTCTTCGGTAAAAAGTAGAGAGCCTGCAGCGTCCTTCACCCAAGATGGTGTGCTCGGATGCTCGGTCTCTTTGAGAGTGGAGTGCGCAATCTGAATCAACAGGACGCCGCTCTCCCACAATTGGTATATCTTTCGGGCTGCAGTATGTTCCGGTTCGTATTTCGGGTCGAAGGCGCACGAGTCTAGAAAGTTGTTGGTAACGAGAGGGCTGATACTCAAGTGAATTGCCTCGGACAGCGAACACCTAACGTTCCACATCTGTCGTGCAGTCTACCGCGTCGGCTGCATTTGCTGGCAGGTCTTGAATTCTGCAACGATTCACTCGGTTGGGATCGGCACACCAAGATCCTCAAGAACAATGAAATGCCAAGGCTGTTTGATCAAACCCGATGGGATGCCGCCGATGTTCGCTGCTGCGCGACGCCAGATTCTGTCCTCGTGTGGCTTGAGCAGTTTTCTTTCCCAATCACGGTTGGGTAACACGACGGTGGCAATGTCCGGGTCAAGGGGCAGTTCATCGATTAGTATTCGCCACTCCCGTTCCCACGTGAAATCGACATTGTTCGCCGGTTCATAACGCACATGTCGGTATTTGTGGTTATCGTGTAGCAATTGGAATTCAGAATCCGATTGATAAATCACGGGTCGTCCACCGCGATCGAAGAGCCATGCCTTGTCGAGCATGACACCAAATGGCGCGTATCGCATCCCATGGACCATCGGTTTCGCGAGGATTCGGCTCAGTTGACTTATCGGCGCTTCACTAAAGCATATACATCGAAACCCACCTTTGATGCAGCCCGCTCCACCGAGCAATCGTTTCTCTTCAAGGATCGCCCGAAAGGCCTCTGCTGCACGATCGTGGGATCCGCGCGTCAAATGAATCAGTTTGTCACTGAGATCGTCCCGTATCATGTGTCTCTATCTTAACTGGACCGCGGACGCGGAGACCTAACGCCGCCGGTGAGCTGCGGGCGGCTACCTCGATCGTGCATCAATTCCTTTTTGCCGTGAGACAGTCGGTCGTGCCGACCGGCTGCTCCATCGGGATGTTATACAGCCCCGACAGAACATTTTCCACCTTTGCTCCGGAGTTGCCAGGGCTTCTAACACAATTCCTGCACAGGTAAGCCGTTTGAATTCAACGTGTTGAGCCGCTACAGTTCACACCAGAAGAGGTGTCGCATGACCCAAAGCCCGGGGACTCGCCTTGGTTCCTACGAAATCATAGCTCCCATAGGAGCTGGGGGCATGGGCCAGGTCTATCGGGCGAAGGATCTCAAGCTTGGGCGGGATGTTGCGGTCAAGGTGCTTCGGGAGGAGTCTTGCCTCAGGACCCAGAACGCCTGCGACGCTTCGAGCAAGAGGCCCGCTCCGCATCCGCTCTCAACCACCCCAACATCATTACCATCTACGACATCGGCAAGCACGGGGCTACACCCTACATCGCAATGGAGTATGTGGAGGGCAAGGACGCTGCGGGAGATTCTTTCCGAAGGACCCCTGCCCACGGAAAAGCTCCTCCGCTTTGCGACTCAGATCGCTGAGGGCCTGGCGAAAGCCCACTCCGCCGGCATCATCCACCGGGATCTGAAGCCCGAGAACCTGATGGTGACGAGCGACGGGTATGTGAAGATCTTGGATTTCGGGCTTGGCCAAACTGCTTCCTCAGCCGGGAGTCGATTCCGAGGCGGCAACCATCACCAAGGAAGGTACCGTAGCGGGTGCGGTGATGGGGACGGCGAGCTACATGTCGCCGGAGCAAGCCTTGGGGAAGCCATCTAGACGCCCGGACTGATGTCTTCTCGCTAGGCGCTGTGCTCTTACGAGATGGCTACCGGAAGCAGACCCTTTCCAAGGGGATACTCTTGCAGCCCTCTTCGACGAGATCCTACACAAAACTCCCCTTTCACCCTCTTCCTTGAACCCGGAACTGCCAAGGGAGCTCGACGAAATCATCCAGAAGGCGTTGGAAAAGGATCCCGGGAAACGATATCCGTCAGCGAAGGAACTTATGGCTTGATCTCAACAGCCGTCCGCCCGGACTCGCCCATTCTCGAAGCCGTGAAGCAAAAGTCCATCGTGGTCCTGCCCTTCGAGAACCTTAGCCCGGATCCTGACCAAGAATATTTCTGCGACGGGATAACCGAGGAGATCATCAACGCCCTGACGCACATTAAAAGCTTGCGAGTTGTCGCCCGCACGTCGGCCTTTGCCTTCAAGGGCAAACACCAGGACATCCGCGAGATCGGCCGGAAACTGAACGTGGAAACGGTTCTCGAGGGTAGCGTACGGAAGGCCGGTGACCGCCTCCGGATCACGGCTCAGCTCATCACAATCTCTGATGGATATCATCTGTGGTCGGAACGCTATGACCGCAAACTGGAAGACGTTTTTGCGATCCAGGACGAGATAGCCTCAACTATTTCTCGCAAATTGGCCAAAGAGCTTCTTCGTGCTGACGAAGCAGCTCTTGTTCCACGTCCAACCGAGAATCTTGATGCTTACGATTTGTATTGCAGAGGTCTCTACGTGTGGAACAAGAGGGATGCTGAAGGCCTCAACAGAGCTGTGCAGTATTTCCAGGAAGCCACCCGAATAGACCCATCCTTCGCCAACGCATACGTGGGCTTGGCAAACACATACATAATGTTAGCGATTTTTGTCGCCCGACCTCTCGAACTCATCCCAAAAGCAAAAGCTGCTGCTGCAAAGGCTCTGGAATTAGATGACGCACTTGCGGAAGCGCATGCTTCAATGGGCATGGCTAAGCTCCGATTCGACTGGGATTGGAAAGCTGGTGAGCGAGGTCTTCAACGCGCGCTGGAGTTGAAGCCCAATTATGCGATGGCACATATGTGGTATGCGGAGCTCCTTACAAAGCTAGGACGGCACGAAGATGCGCTTCTTGAAATCACACGGGCCCTGGAGCTGGACCCACTGCTTCTCGAGATCTCAAGAATTAAGGGGTGGCTGCTTTACCATGCACGCCGCTATGATGACGCGATCTGGCAACTGCAGAAAGTCCTCGAACTCGATCCGAATTTCTTTACTGCGCACATCTCGCTGCCGTGGGTTTGCGCTGATGCCGGTCGCTATGAAGATGCCATCCGATGCGCAAAGCGAGCAGTGGACGTTACAGGTCGCGACCAGATCGCCCTTGCCAGCCTCGGTTACGCTTATGGCCGAACCGGGCAACGACAAGATGCGCTTGCTGTGATAAAGGAGTTGGAGGAGCGATCAGATCGAGAGCACGTTAATTTCACCGTATTCGCGTGGGTCTATATTGGCCTTGGGGACAGGGACAAGGCTTTCGAGTACTTAGAGAAGGCACTTCCTGAGCGCGAAGAGATTCTTGTGTGGATGAAGGTCGGCCCATTCTGTGACGGGTTGCGCTCGGATCCCCGCTTCGGGGTTCTACTGCGTCGTATGAATTTCCCGGATTGAAGCCATGATTGGCCAAGCCCTCTCACTACCGGATCACCGAGAAGATCGGTAGCTGAAGTTATCAACTAAACCGCGATTTTACGTTGAACTCGCCTGAATAACGCTGATGGTGAGCTGCGGGCGGCTACCTAGAACGATCATAAGTTCTTTTTTCCGTGAGCAGTCGGTCGTGCCGACCGGCGGCTCCACCTAGTGTTAGACAGCCCTATCCTCTGGATCTACTTTTGTGGAACGTGATCACTGTGGCCGACAGCTCGGTGAACTTTCCACGAACCATCTGGCTGATGTCTCCAAATCACCATGTATCTATCATTATGTGTTGAAAGTTGCCCCTCGGCATCTACGGTCATCGCTACGCGGCCCACTTCGTAGGCGACATCTCCGCAGACAGTAAGTTCGTCGGTCGTATAGGTAAGTTCCTTTATCACCATCTGCTGATGAAGCTGCTCGTAGGCTCTTTCTTGGTCAGCTCGGCTGCGGGACTCAACACCGCCCTCCCATAAAATCCAGACATCGTCGCAGTAGACTGAGGCAGCGCCTGATGCGTCTCCCCGTTTGTGTGCGTCAACGTGCGCCGCCATGGCCTCTGTTATGTCCTTCAAAACCACACCGGTGTCTTGGATGCATGATGTTTCCGTAATCCCAGTTTCCTTCATAGTGCACGCGGCCCCAGAGAAAAGTATGAGAATAAATATGAATCGGGAACAATTGCGCATGTTGCCGCCCTCCAATCTAGCAGTCATCGTTTGCCGATACGGGTCAAGAATGAACGACAATTCTTCTAAATCACGAGAAGCTCGCCAGGCGAGCACCACGATTCTCCGGGAGCACGCTTCATCCTCTCACCAGCTACCGCGCGTTCACGAACTGAACCGGCGGCGGCGGAGCCGGAGATGGACGGTCATCCAGCGTCCGCGGCGTGTTGTCGACCCAAAACAGCTCGCGGCTCGTCTAGCAGCGTCCTCATCTGTGGCCAGTTTCGTCTTCACACGGCCAAACGCCTCCCGCAGATCCCGCGAGGCCTGACGGCTGTTGACATAGAGCAGTCCACTACCAACGACCATCTCTAGATGTGTCCAGCCCTCGTGCTCCGTAGACGAGAGATACGATTCGACGTTGATGACGTTGTGAGCAAGAGCGTTCCGCAACTTCCAGAGTTCCGTCGATCGCTGTTCGTAGTCTGTGCCCACGAAACTCAGGAAGTGTCTGAATCGTTCACCTGGACCTGCCGTGTTCTTCGGATGAGTCAGCTTCCCTAACGCGTCGAACGCTGCGAAGACGAGCAATAGGGTCGTCGAGCAGGATTGCTGGACGGCCTCAGAACGGAGAGGCGTCAAGACGCGAGCGTCAACCAGACTCAAGTACTCGTCAACTGAGGATCTGTTGCCGCTGTTGATTGGATGCGTAGGCATACCGGTCATGGTTTCGCCTCCGGTCCGGTTAACGACATGGTCAGCCGCGAACGTCGCGGCTGAGTGACTTGGGAATATTACACCATGTACCCGCGTCGGTCGTCGGCTGCACCTGATGTTAGACCGCTCCTCATTTCCAGTGCAATTCAGCGACCGCTATCCCCGATTCACCACTAACCGAATAAAGAAGATAGGTCCGACCTTCGTCCTCGAAGATGGCAGGATCTCGTAGTTGACGGACCGGGCCTGGTGCGTAGCCTCGTACGGAGGGATCCTTGGGCAGTGAAGCACCCTCCCACTCCCGCTCGGGCTCGAGGACAACAGCAGGGTCGGTTTCCCTCCATGTCATCCAGTCCGAACTGAGATCGAATCCTTGATAAGAGGATGCGTTCCGGATTCTCGCCAACGACTGAGTAGAAAACGTTGAGAGTGTCACCCTGTACCTTCACCGCGGAATGGCGCATATCTTTCGTAAAAAGAGTCGGTCCCTCCACAAATCCGTGCAGTCCGTCGTCAGATCTGTAAAAGACTCCCGGCATTCCCAGGGCGTAGAAAGCATCGTCCCATCTGAAGACCCTGAAGTAGGAATTGCCAAGCGGCTCACGTCCGGCGTCGAAATTGATTCCATTCTTTGAAGTCGCTACAAAAGTGACCTGACTGTAGCTATCGTCGCTGTCTCGCGGACCAGAGATGTAGGCGGGACAGTGGAAGTACATCCGAATCTCTTGAGCCTCAGAATCTAGTAGAACGTCGGGCGATGCCAAATGCTTGTATCCGGCCCATTCGGTCTCGTGGATGTCGTTACAGACGGTGTCCGCCAATCGCAGCGTCCCAGGTTTGTGGACTTGCCACGGGCCCGCTAGGTCGTCTGCGTAAGCGAGTCGAATGTACGAGCCGACGTGATGGGCGAAGTAAAGATAGTACCTCCCTAGGGGATTCTGCACCCAGCTAGGCACACGTATTAACGACGGCCCGTTTATGTTTTCACCATCATTGCCCGGGAGCATTTCCGGCGTAATGATAGGATTGTTGTCGAGGCGATCGATCCTCGGTGCCGATGCCGTGCTAGCCTGATTTGGCAGTGATGAGACCTCGACAACTGAAACAAGTACGAAGCCAAACATCGCTGCCAGCGACCTTTGGTACTTCACAATCTTCGCCATGTTTCACCTCCGGAGCATGGCAACTGCGTTCGTTTCAATCGTCCTAACGATAAGCATAACCTGCGGGCGGACCTGGCGCAGACCGTGCGCAAGCACGGGCCGTGAGGGGCCGCGCCGTCAGGTTCATGCTGTTGTTAGGCGGTGAGGTCTTCATCCTGAGAACGGCCTCCATTCTTCGCCTTTGCGCCTACGCTCGAGTGGCCGATCGCCGCTGTTGAGGGCTGGATACTCAATCTCCCTACCGCCACCTACATGCAGCGTCATGTAGTAACCGCCCTGCTTGTGGCTTGTCGCATGGTTGGTCTCCATGAGGCGCAATTCCGAATCCACCATCTCGGCAAACGTCTCTGCGATTTGGATCGGCTCGTTCTCGCCCTCAGTCCACTGCAATGCTGGACCATCGAAGCCACCGTTGCCAAGAATATAGGCAAAAGAGTAGCCCTGGTGAAACAAGAACACAATTGCCTGCTTCGGCAGCGTCAATCCAGGGTCCGTTTCCGCCATCAACTCAAGAGCATCGGCCCTAAAATGGTCAATTTGTTGGACTCCTGCCAAATCGCTCCCGCAAAACAGCTCGCCCGGTGACTTCCCCATCTCGTGCAGGTACGTCCTAAAGACGACTGGAAACCTAACGCCGAAGCGAGTCTCTGCGTCCGAAATGACCGTTTCAGAATAGCCGGCGAATGTTGTTAAATTGCGATGGTGCTCGTCGATCAGATGCTGCGGCGTGTCACGGAACACGTACGGAGGATTTTCGGCGATTGCGGTGAGCCGTTGCTTCCAGCCGTTGATGGCTGAGGTTGCATCCATCTCTAGATCCAATCCGCTTAACGTCAGCAGTGAGCTGCGGCCGTTATATAGAGCACGTAGGATCCACTACGTTCATCTTATCGTTAGATCGGCCGACGGCTCCAGTGCTTTGCTATTTTGTGCCGTTGCGTACCGCTTGTCGAGTATGAACTCGTGGAGCTGTCTTTTTGGCGGCTCCCGAAGGGTTGGCCGGGCGGTGTTCGCCGACGATGTGTGATGCGGGAAGAGAGGCCTCTCGAATAACACGCGCCGAGCGCCGCCGTATTCTCCGTCGTGGTGGACTCCACGATTCCGCCGGTACGGGTGAAGACGGGTAACGCCGCGTCGTTTATCCTCGAGGGTGTTCACTGCAAAGGAACACACGCCGTTGGTCTGAATCAGATCCGCCACCTTCCGATCCGCCGCCTGCAGAATCGACGGATGGTTCATTCTCGACATTCCTTAGGCGTAAGGCATCGAAATAGCAGTCAGCAGTGAGCTGCGGCCGTCATCATAGACTACGTAGAAACCACTGCATAGATCATATCGTTAGATCGGCCGGCTGCTCCAGTGCTTTGTTAGCCAGCTCGCCGAAAGCAACTTCGGCCTCAGTCAGGAAGCACCTCACTGACGGAGGTACTTATCGAAGAAATCAATCACGGTTTGCCACGACGGCTTGTAAGGAGCCGGATTCGTCACCACGCACCCGGCAGCCGTTGTCAACCGCATCGTCGCGGCGTTCCGCAGATCATCGTCGGTTAGGAAGCCGACAAAGGGTCCATGCCCTGCTCTGGGCAGGCTAATGAAGACCGCATTCAAGCACGCCTTGTTGAGCGCCATGTAGAGTCGCTCGCCCTGGTTGTGCGGCACGAGCGGATCCGACGCGCCATGCAGGATCATCAGCGGCGGATCACCGGCGGTGATGTACCGAGCCGGATCCGCCGCACGCACTTTCTCGGGACACGTCTGAATGGGGCAACCGACGAGTAGCGATTCGGGAGAGCTCTCATCGTCGTGACATGGGACCTCGGTGAGGCGCACGTGCTCCGGGCTCCGCAGGAATGCACCTTCGCACGGCCCAACCGTCCATTGACAGGAAATCGGAAGGTGGGTAGAAGGCGACAGCCGCCTGAACCGCGCTCGAGAAGCCCATGGTTCCGACCGATCCTTCCATTTCCGCCGCGTCGCCAGTGAGGGCGGCCATCGCCGCCGTCCAGGCTCCGGAGCTGTCGCCCATTATCCCGATGCGGTTCGGATCAAGATTATACTTCTCGGCGTTGGCGCGGAGCCAGCGGATCGCCGCCTTGATGTCGTGGAGCTGGCCTGGAAATTTCACCTGGGAGCTCGACCGAATCGATACGCCGGCGACGGCATAGCCTAACGGGTTGAACTGTGCGGCAATGGTCTCCGCGCTTCGTTTCCCCGTATCAGCCATCCATGCTGAACCTTTCGTCCACACTATGACCGGCAGGAGCGAACGAGCGCCCTCGGGGACATAGAGGTCCAGCTTGTGTCCATTGCTTGACCCGGGTCCGCCTGCGCATAGTCGAGATCGGCGAACGAGGGTGCCGGTCTTGTCTGCTCGGTCGCTTGACCACCGCCGGTAGGCGCTTCGCCGAACACAGGCGAGCTAGCGTAAATCATCAGGAGAGCGAGCAACGAGAGGATTACCGTAGCGAATCTCCGACTGATCGGCATGCTATTGCCCTCCGATTGACCTGCGCCTTCGCAGCGGGTCCGTGTCCTTGTCTGGCTAACGATATGGTCAGCTGCGAACGGCGCGGCTGAATGACTTGGGAATCTCGCACCATGTATCCCGCGTCGGTCGTCGGCTGCACCTGGTGTTAGACATCATCAGCCAAAAAGCTCCACTTCTATGAACTTCATGTACTTATTAACGTAGAACATGTCTGGATCGTGCTTCCCAGCGCGAACTCTAATCGTGAAATCTGGGTCGTTAGGGTCCGTTGCGTTGAACAGAATAAGCCCAATTGAAAAAACGGTGCATAGCGAATCGAGCCTAGCAATTTCATCCTGAGGCGCTTGCATCGGGACCACCAAATACGAGCGATGGCTGAAAAGCCTATAGGAACATGCTTGGCCGAAAGCCGTAATGAGTTCCTTCGGCTCCGATTTGATTTCAGCGGATACGATCTCAGCCGGTGCCTGAATAATATCGCTGCGTTTGGACTCCCGTTTACCGATGACGTCCGGCGTGCCCCATTTGTCACGGAACTTATTGCCGCCAAGCGGGATGGCTTTGGTCACCTCCTCAAGATCATTCTGCAGCCAGTCGGCGAAAGGCGCATAGAACTGTTCTTCTTGGATCTTCTTCGGCTGCTTGGCTACAAGTTGTTCCTTGAGCTGCTCTGAAGACTCATCGCGAAACTCAACGAGGCGAAACAGACCGCGAGACGGCTTATAGACTTTCGCGGGGTATTTCTGATCCAGATCCCAGACGTTACCGTGAATGGTATTTACTTTGAAAGAGTCATCGGCCTTCTGAACCATTCGCACGAGTTCAGAGTATCGAATACCGTCTGGACGCTCCTTAAGGAGTGAAAAAGCCGTCTTGACGATTCGTTCACCAATCTTTGCCATTCCCTGTCACCTCAGAATGTCTAACGTCAGCAGTGAGCTGCGGCCGTTATATAGAGCACGTAGGATCCACTACGTTCATCTTATCGTTAGATCGGCCGACGGCTCCAGTGCTTTGCTATTTTGTGCCGTTGCGTACCGCTTGTCGAGTATGAACTCGTGGAGCTGTCTTTTTGGCGGCTCCCGAAGGGTTGGCCGGGCGGTGTTCGCCGACGATGTGTGATGCGGGAAGAGAGGCCTCTCGAATAACACGCGCCGAGCGCCGCCGTATTCTCCGTCGTGGTGGACTCCACGATTCCGCCGGTACGGGTGAAGACGGGTAACGCCGCGTCGTTTATCCTCGAGGGTGTTCACTGCAAAGGAACACACGCCGTTGGTCTGAATCAGATCCGCCACCTTCCGATCCGCCGCCTGCAGAATCGACGGATGGTTCATTCTCGACATTCCTTAGGCGTAAGGCATCGAAATAGCTTATATTATAAGTATACAAAACAAATACTGATTATCGTTGCAGGTAGCGACGAATATTATGTATGCGTACCTGAAAATCCGACAGTAAATGCCAGTATGTCGCTGTCCTGGAGCAAGACCACGATGGGGCAGGCAGCAATATGATGCGAGCGCATGTCGGATATTGAGATAAACGCCGCAAGGCGTCGTTCTCTTTGTTTATCTCAGTTGGAACCCCTAAGTCCCGTAATACTCCGGTTCGTTGCCCGCTCTTCCACTTGATGTTACAACCCAGGCTCGGCTTCTGGTCGGAGACAACAGGTTTTCCTTCCAAAACGGCGTCGAGTGCCGCGCGTAGATCCTCACCGGTCACCGGAATCCCGGACTCGGGACGGCTGCCGTCCATTTGTCCGCAGTAGGCGAGTTTCCGATCTTGGTCGAATACGTAGAAATCGGGGGTGCAGGCCGCTTTGTACGCTTTCGCCACTTCCTGTTTTTCGTCAACGACGTAGGGAAACGTGTAGCCGATTGTTACAACTTCCTCGGCCATCTTTTCGGGGCGGTCGTCGGGGAAATTCTCGTAGTCGTTCGACATGATACCGACAACGCCTACGCCTTTTGACTGGTACTCCTGGACGAGATCGGCGAACTCGTTGCGGATGTGTTTTACAAAGGGACAGTGGTTGGAGAGGAAGGCTACCAAAAGTATCTTCGAGTCTTTGAAGTCCTCGAGGGCCCAAGTTCTACCGTCGGGGGCGGCCAATTCGAAATCGGGAGCTCGGGTTCCGAGGGTCAGCATCATCGTGGATGGAGTCTTTGCCATTTCTTCCTACTTTCTAAAACTGTGATTACATCGTTGCGGTTTGTTCGACGCTCTTCCGAAGCTGGAGAACGTTTTCTTTTTTTGCATTCACGTTGGCGACGCATCCAGGGGCCAGAGATCAATCCACGTCGGTTTACCTGGTTCCAAGCGTCTTTGACCTGAGTATCGACATCACTCGGCGTGCCTTGGAGCAAGACCTTGTTCCGATCGATACCACCGATCAAGCACTTGTCCGTTTTCTTCCTCATCTCGGCGAGCGGCGGGCCGAACTCCCGGTCGTGATAGTTGAACGCGTGGACGGGATAGTCGAGCACCTGATCGAGCATGACTTTGTCGCCGTGAAGATGGAAGAGATTGAACCAGGACCTGTCTCGGACGGCATCGAGAACCACGAGGTCGTAGGCTTTGGCAAAATCTTCGTACTCCTTGGGCGTGAGGTAACCTTCGTTGGTCGTCTGACTGGCAAAGAACAAGCCGTCCGGCGCCCCGGGTCACCGTCTGGATGGCGAAGCGGCGCGTGGTTTCGGTGATGATCTCCAAGCCGGCGTGAACGGCTTCGGGGGTCTCGCGTAGATGCTCGAGGAGTTTTTCTCGACCTGCCATCTTGAGAGCCGACGTCAGGGGGCTGAAGACGGTTTGGATGAGAGGTACGTCGCCTTTCATTTCGCACAAGGCGATTCGCTGCGATTCGAGAACGATCATGTACTCGCCCTCGATCGCCGCGGAAGCTGCGCAGTTTTTTCCAGTCCTCCGGTTTCTGGATCGGATAGGTTTCTTCTATGGGAGTCAGCAACCCGCCGCGGATATCGAGCGTCACGCCCCAGTCCACCACCGAATAGAGCCCGTACGGGGAGAACTTGATGAAGTCGAGGTCGAGCTGCTGCTGAAGGGCTAGGGCTAACTCGGCCAAGCGTCGGGGCGACCGATCGCGGTTGGGGAAGTGCCACCAGAACCCGAAGGGAAGCCTATCGGTTTCCTCAAAAGCCAACGCTGCTTCGATACGTTGACGGTGGCTCATTTCGGAGCTTTTCGTCGTAAATGCGAAAGCGAGGGGGCCTTTGAGAGCGATTGTGGCGGCACCGGCGGCGCCAAATCCAATGAACTGTCTACGGCTCAGTTTTAAGGACTCTTCAGCCATATCCCGATTACCTCCATTTCTACAGGGGACAGAGGAATTGGTTTGAAAATTCGGAGTTCTCCTCCGAATTTTCATGGTAAATGCTCTCGGCTCTGCCCGATAAGCTCGACTAGCCTCCTATTTCGTCAAGTGTAAATCACAAGTCGTTTGACTGTCCGCAATCCGGCAGTTGAACTCCAACTTGTATCCGGCCGCCTCGAACTTGCCGAAGTCCACTTGATACGCAAAGTCGCACATCTTTTTCTTTTCGTCGGCCGAGAGGTCCATGTCATTCCAGGCCTCGACGAGCGGGCACTGGTTCAAACGGAGAAGGGCGTGATCGTCCTCGGCCTCGACGACCTCGTGTCCAAAAACATCGATTTCTTCTTTGCCTTCGATAAAGGCTGCGGCCAGTTTTTTCAGATCGGGCTGACCTATTTTCTTTGCTAGTAGTTTCCCCTTTTCCGCCCCACGCTCGTAAATGGCTCTTTTCAGGAGCTCCATGGCTTTGTCTTCTCCTATTTCCGCGGAGAGCTCCTTGTAAATCAGATAGTAGATGCGGGCGCGGTTTTTGACCTCGTTTTTGAGGGCTTCGATGTACTTGTTCATAGGTGAAGTGTCTCCTTGATATTCTCGTAAAAGATGTGATCGATCTCGTCTCGAGCCAGACCGAGATCATTCCATATTTTCAGTTGCTCCTCCAGGATGTTCGTTCGGAATCCCCGGGGGAAAAAGCTCGAATCGGTGCCGAAAAAAATGCGCTTCGAGCCTACGGTTTCATAGGACTTACGGAATACGTGTTCGAGAGTGAGCGGGTAGGGAGAATGGCGTATCCAGTTGTTCGAAGAAGACGTGTCGATGCAGACGTTTTTGTACTGTGCCGCCAGAAGAAGAAGCTCACGGAAAAAGCCGGTTCCGAAATGGGGGATGATCCATTTCAAAGATGAAAAACGCAAAGCGGGGCCCGCCAGATCGAGTGGATTGCCGTACTGCAGGTCATGCGTTGCACTGATGGACAGGCCGAAGTGGATGAGTATCGGGATGTTGTTTTCTTGGCAGATTTCGTAGACGGGAAAACACCGTGGATCGTCGATGTGGAAATACCGTTTCATGGGATAGAGTTTCACACCCTTGATGCCGTGCTCTTCGATCTGAGTCGTCAGGACGGCTGCTGCCGTTTCACTCGTTGGGTCGAAGGTCGTGTATCCGTAGAACCGAGCCGGATTAAAAGAAACGAACTCGGCAAGCTCGTCCGGAGCTTCGTCCGACGTGAAGAACACGGCTTTTTCGATTCCGCCCTTATCGAGATCTTCCTCCCACCGGCGGGCGACCGTCGCGACGTCGGGCGGGGTCGGCTCGGGCCCCTTTTCTCGTCTCGAGCTCAAGCTCTCCTCCCACCGCTCGTGGTAAGCCTGAAGTAAGTAGGGTTCCATTCGCGCATGGTTCTCCAGCCTGACGGCGTTGGTCTTGGCCGTCAGGAGATGGATGTGTGAGTCGATGATTTTGTCGGGGACGTACATGGTTGAAACCTAGAGCACGATTCGTCTCAAGTCAAACATGCTATTGTGAAGTCATGGTGGACAAGGAGTTTCTTTCTGAGGCGGCGGCTCTTTTCAATCGTAAGCACTATTTCGAGTGTCACGAGTTGCTCGAGGATGTCTGGCGGGAAGCCCTGGGCGATGAAAAGCAGTTCCTACAGGGGCTGATACACATTGCGGTCGGCCTCTATCACGCCGCAGCGGCAAACTACAAAGGTGCGTCCAATCAGCTCGAGAAAGGTATCCGGCGCCTGACACCGTCTCTTCCGGAAAGGGACAGACTCGATGTGGCGGGGCTCGTCGGCCCGAGCCGCAAGGCTCTCGAGAAGGTGCGGCGTGGGCTGAAAGGCGAAGAAATCCTCTGGAGCGAAAATGACGTTCCGGTGATGAGACTCCGAGACTGATCGCGTTCAGCGTCGTGCCACGCCTTGCTCGGCTGTGGGACGTGAACCCGGCGCCTTTTCAATGGTCAACGCGTAAAGAGGATTGAAAAGCAGCTTGAACGCATTCAGCGACTGCCCTCTCGTATCGGGGCGGAAACCGATGAGCACGACCTGCCCTTCACCGAGGGGCACGCGGATGGCGGCGGGTCTTCCGGCCAGATATTGCTTGGCGCCGATGGCCCATCCATCCACCAGAACATTCTTTTCGGGGAAGCGGGCGTAGACGACCAGTTCGTGCTCGAGTTTCTGCCTTCCCTTGGCTGAAGACATCTCTTCTGCCGCTCCGATGACGTCCATCACCAGGCCGTGGCGCCAGAAGAGAGCCGTCCCTTCGCTCTCCATTCCGTAGGCGAGTGGGTCCGAGGTGTCGGACTCGAAGCGGATGAGTGTTCCGGGGACGAAAAATCGCTTCGGATTGACACCGTCCACGATATTCCGTACCGGGAGTCCAAACATGGTGGCCGCGAAGTCCACGGACTGATGGAAGGCCATCAGCCAGCCGCCGTTTCGTACGAAGCTCTCGAGGTGAGCGGCTCCTTCCGCGCCTACACCGCCGGTGTAGGCCTCGGGCATGGTCATCGGCCGGTGGCCGTTCAAGACGCCATCCGCATCCTGGTCGGGAAGGAGAATGATGTCGAAGCAATCCAGGTTTCCGGAACGGATGTCGGGATCGTGAATGGCCTCGACCTCGAACTCGTGGCGGTCTAAAACCCAGCGGGTCCAACCTTCGGCCATGTTAGAGATGTAGCTCTGGTAGATTCCGATCCGAGGTTTTCGAATCTCGGCGGTTGGAATGTCGAGCTCACGATCGAGTGCGTGAAAGTCGAGACCGAGCTCTTGCGCGAGACTCGTGAGCGCGCTCCCCTCCGCGTTTTGGATCACAAAAGTGCCGGCCGGCCAGTCTTTGCCGGCGGACATGATGGACTCCTCGATCCAAATCACCTTCGCACCTTGCTTTAGGAGTCGGTTCGTCGCCAGGACGGATTGGTTCGACGCGTGGGTCAGAAGATAGCCGTGAGATCCGTTGCCGTGGACCTCGCCCGGCGGAGTGGCAATCGTTTCGACCACCGGTCCGGGCATCTCGATAGGGTCCGGGATCGGGTGAGCTCGGACGCCGAATTGGTCCGGTAAGTTGTAGCCGGTGAGATCGTAGGGGCTTTCCGGAGGACCACCGGGATATTCGAACCGGTCCGGGTGGGATTTACGTTCCATCAAATCGACCACGATGGGGCGGAAGGCTTGGGGGGCAATGACGTAGGTGCCGGCGTTGAAGCTCGTTCTTCCTACGCTGGAACTCCTTTTCGGCCTTCCGTACCTCGACTCCGCCTTGTCGTAGTGTGCGCACCAGGTGAACGGCGCTACCCGGATCGTGTTGCTCCGAGGGATCGATGGCGTAGGCGAAGGGTCCGTCTTGTGCGGCTTCGCCACGGGCGATCTGGCGTTGGCCCATGTGATAGATGTTGTAGAGATAGTCTTCCTTCAACTTCGCCGCAACGTCCAATACCGCCTTCGAGCCCGTGGTCATATAGTCCATGGCGTCACGCAGATGCCAGCAGCCGCCTTGCCAAGGGACGGGATAGTTCATGCTCGGCTCCCGCGTGGGTAGTCGTATACCGCGGCTGAACGTATCGCCGAGCTCCTCGTCGGTGTAGCAGTGTGGTGTGGCGAGGCCGTAGAGGGCGGTCTCCGTGAAGAGTCCCAAGAATATTGTGAAGCTGAGGCGCGGCGTGCATGAATCCCGCCGCCCAGGCGACCCGGTAACCGATGGCGGTGGAAACGCCCGGTTTACCCTCCTTCATGAACCGCGTCAACATGAACTGGCCGAGATGGCTGAAGCTTGCCACCATCAGCGGATCGACGTGGCGGTTGAGCGGATCGATGGCGGGAGGCAACCAGATCCGTCCCGGAAACGGTCCGGTCTGATGGTGGTTGTAGACGATCTGTGGGAACCACTGGTGATAGAAAATGTTGGCGGCCGCTTTCGTCTCGGCTTGAGTGAACATGTACCAATCGCGGTTGTTGTCGTGGCCCACGTAGTGATGGTAGAGCTTGGGTACGGGTGCCGTTTCGAACGCTGTACCCACGTTTTCCCCGTACCATTCGGCAACGATGTCGAGCCCGTCGGGATTCATGTTCGGCATCAACAGTAGAAGAACTTTGTCACGAATCCGCCGCGCTTCCGCGGATTCATCCGTGGCCAGCCAGTAGGCGAGCTCGGGCGTGAACTGAGAGCCCGCGAGCTCGGAGGCGTGAAGACCGCCGTCGATCCAGACCGTGGTGACGCCTTCGCTCGCGAGTTGCTGAGCTTCCTGATCGCTCAGACCTCGAGCGAGGGCCAGGCTCTTGTTGATCTCACGATAGCGGTCGCGCTTCTGAAGGTTGTCTTTGCTCGAGATGAAGGCGAGGATGAGCGGGCGGCCCAGAGTCGATTTTCCGATCTCCTCGACGATCACGCGGTCGGACGCCTTGTCGAGCTCTAGAAAATAGCGATGGATTTGTTCGTATTTGGCGATCTTGTAGTCCGTCCCAAGCTCGAAGCCGATGAGCTCACCGGGCTTCGGCGGTTGGGCCGATAAGACGAGCGACGTGGACATGAAACACAGGAGAAGTATGGCTGAATAGGACAAGGCGCGATTGGGCATGGTCTCACTCCTTTGCACGGATTGGAGAGACGAGTCGGAAACCTGCCTGAGTCTATTGATTGACGGGGTTGGAAAGCAAGTGTCGCAGGGATTGGGACGGAAGGGGCCGCCTCAGGCGGCCGGCACTCCTATAGAGCCTGGTAAACCGGAAGTACTAAATCTCGATCGAGCTGCAACTGGAGTATGGTGCCCCGAGGCAGATCGACATCTTTTCCCTCGGTAGCGAGTATGGCACCCGACCCGCCGAGGACGAGACCGGCTAGGGCGCCTTTCTTGCCGCCGATCACGGCTCCGAGCACCGCGCCGATTCCGGCGCCGACCCCCATCTTGGCTTTCTCGTCACCGAGGCCGGTTTCCATTTTTTCCGAAGCGCCCACGACGGTGGCGGTGAGCGAGTAGGTTCGTCCATCGATCTCGATTCGGTCGAAGGCCAGAACCAGCTTGGCCCCGCGGTCGGTTCGGCTTTCGGGCCGATCCACGAGCTCCACGACACCGTGAAGTGTGGCTCCTTCGGGAATGAGCACCTCGCCTAGGTAGCTCACGGGAAATACGGTCACGGCGGTGAATCGATCGCCTTGTAAGGCAGTGGCGGTGCTCAGACTTTCCATGAGACGGGCATCAAACTGGGAATCCACGGGAAGCGTACTCTCGTGCTCCGAGGATTCGGCTTTCGCCGTCAGCTCGTCATAGACCTGCGCGATACGGTAACGAAGCTCCTCGAGCTCCTGAGTGGTCACACCGGTTCCCTCGTTACCGGCGGTTCGGTGTTTCTTGGCTTTGACCTTGAGGTAGACGAGCTCTTCTTGGAGCTCTTCGAGAGTCGAAGAATTTCTACCGGCGAGCTCGGTCTCCAATTGGGTGAGCTCGGCTTCAACGTTCGCAAGATCCTCCGCACTCACGAACCGGTCGGCGGCCAAGGTTGCCGTAGTCATCAACGAACATAAAAGCAATGCGGCCCAACGCATGGCGACATCCTCCTTCTTCCAGCGCATCTTTGATTCGGTTCACGAGGAGGGGAATTGCAGAATCTGTGCCGTTAGAAATCGGCTTTTAGGGCAAGAATTGCCCCCAGAAGAGGACACTGAGTTCATTCCAGATGCCAATCGCCAGGCACAGCCTGGCCTACGGGTTCATCGACGGCCGCTTGTCCTGCTGAGAGAGGTTCCAGCTCAACTGGTGCACCAATCGGACGATGGTCTCCATCTTTTCGTAATGGATCCTTTCGGCAACGTCGTTGACCGTGTGGTAGTCGGGATGAAACCCGGTGGTGAACAAGAAGGCCGGGACCTCGCGTTGGAGGAACGGCCACTGGTCGCTTCGACGAAGGATATTCGAAAGGTTGTTGTCATAGCCCGTTTCAATCTCCAGACCGTAGGCTTGGTTGGCTCTTTTCACCTCCGAAAGCAGATCGGCACTGTAGGTGAATCCGACGATATTGACCGAGTGATCCGTTGGATTCCGCCGTTTGAACTTCGAACCCTCGGAATCGACGTCCACCGCCTTCGGGAACCTCCTGGTTGCGACCGATCATGTCCATGTTCAAGACCGCCACGGTCTTGTTCAGAGGTGTTAGTGGTTTTTCCGTGTAAGCCCAGGCGCCGAGGAGCCCGGATTCCTCCGAGTTCCATGCCGCGAACAAAATGCCCGCGGCGGGGACGAATCCCGTCTCGCGCCGCCATCGCGTAAGCTTCGGCAATCTCGAAAAGCGCCACCACTCCTGAGCCGTCATCGTCGGCACCGTTGAAAACTCGGCCGCCCTCGTCCACGCCCACGTGATCGTAGTGGGCGCAAAGGATGATCCATTCGTCTTTCACGCTCGGGTCTGAGCCTTCGATGAGACCGACCACGTTGCGATCGGGTAAGACGTGTCGATTCACCGATGTCGTGAGCTCCAAGTAGATGTCCGGCACTCGAATGGGACTCGTACCGCGGGCGTTATCGGCGGCGCGGGCCAGTTGCTCGAGTGACTTTCCCGTCCCTCGTAAAAGGATATCGGCCATCGACGGTGATATCTGGGCCGCGGGGATACGAATTTTTTCAACCCAGTCGGCCAGCTGATACCGCTGTCTCCCGCCAGGAGTCTCCGGCCAGTAGCGTTTCGCAGACGCTTCAAAATTGCCGGGACCGGTCTCATTGTGGACATCCTGCACAAAAAGGATCCCGATAGCACCCTTGGCCTGAGCGGTGAGGGCTTTTTGCATGGGCCGTGAGTAGTGCGAGGAAACGACTCCCTCGAAAGGGCTTTTCGGATCATTTCTGCCGGGCTCGTTATCGAGCACGAGGACGATGTTTCCTTGAACCGCCTGGCCACGATAGTCGTCATATCCGAGCTTCGGCGCCGCAATTCCGAATCCGGCGAAGACCACCGACCCTCGCACGCGTCCGCTGGCACTGAACCGGTGGGGATAGTAATCCTGGCGAGGCCGGAGACGAAGGCTCGCGTCGTCGCCGAGGACGATCTCGAGCAAGTTCTCCTCGCCCAAGGTGGCACTCATCAGATTGTACGGCTGATAGTATGAGTCTCCCGGCCCGACTGCCTTCAATCCCATGCGTTCGAAACGGGATTTGATGTACTCGGCCGCCAAGCTGCTTTCCGGCGTCCCCGTCAGGCGACCCTGCATACCGTCCGAAGCTAGAAAGAACAAATCCGCTCTGAGATCCTCTTTGATGATGGTCTCATTGAATGGGGCTTGATCTTGCGCATGGAGTGGTGTCCAGAATGCAAGAAGAGCGGAGACAACAAATAGAAATGAGAACGAAGGAATCGTACGTGGGCTCACCTTGACCTCCTCAGCTAAAATCGCTGCGAAAGACTCGACTTTAAATCTCTTCCCGAAGAACTGCAAGGTCTGTCGGTGCTTAAAGTTCACGAGAGATGTCCAACATCGGCGTCTTCACGTCCGGCGATCCCAAGAAAGCAACCGCCGAGCGAGGCCGGCGATACGTCGAACGGGTCGTCGAAGCGGCGGTCAAGTTCATCGAATCCTGGAAGAAGGTCGGTTAAATCCGTAGAAGGAGACCGGTTCAGAGAGCGGTCTTTGAAGAAAATACGTCTGTTTCGGTCTCGGAATTTGTGCTACTCTCTCCATCGCTAAGGCTTTGGTTGGCGCGGTGGGGTCACTTCTGGGCTCCTTGAAGTAGTTCGGCTCGACAGCTAACGCACAATCTACTTTCGTTGGTTTCTGTCCCGTCTGGGATGATTCTCCGCGTCTGGGTTTTTTCTCACGATTCAAAGAGGAGGATTGTCATGGCGAAGTTTATGATCCGAGCATCCTACGCAACCGAGGGCGCAAAGGGATAATCAAAGACGGCGGCAGCGCGAGAGCGCGGGCCGCGGAGGAGCTGATCAAGAGCATGGGCGGCACGATGGAAGCTTTCTACTTTGCTTTCGGTGACGACGACGCGTATGTTCTTATCGATGCTCCCGATAACGTCTCGGTAGCGGCGGCAAGCTTGGCGGTGTGCGCGAGTGGTGCGGTTGCCACAAAGACGACCGTGCTCATGACTCCGGAGGAGATGGACGAGGCCACCAAGAAGACGGTCTCCTATCGGCCGCCGGGACAGTAGTTTCGTAAGTCGATCGGGTTGCCGAGGCCGCGTTCCTCGGCAACCGCATTTTCCTAGGAGGAGGTTTCGGTATGATGAGATACGTCACTGTCTTGGTGTGTCTCTATGGAGCCGCTGTCTGGGCCGCTGATGCCGCTTCGGCAAAAGAAGCTTCGGCCTTCGAAGCGATCAAAGCTTTGGAAGGGGAGTGGAAGGGCCGGCGGGACGACGGCGGCAAGGTCGAGGTGACCTACAAGGTCTACTCCGCCGGGTCAGCGGTCGTAGAAATACTAGCGCCGGTTGGTGAGCCATCCATGGTCACGGTCTATCACATGGACGGCGACGATCTCCGGATGACGCACTATTGCGCGGCGAAGAACCAACCACGCATGAAAGCGATATCGGTGAGCCCGGACGGGAAGACCGTTTCCTTCGAGTTCATTGACGCCACCAATCTCGGACCGACCGACGGCCACATGAATAACCTCGAGCTCAGCCTTTCAGATAGCGACCATATCCGTCACAAGTGGACCTGGTTGGAAAACGGTCAGAAGCGTGACAGCGTCTTCGAGTTGGAACGGGTGAAGTAAGCGGACCAGCTCCTAAAGCCTCACGCCGAGCAACGACACGACGTGAGAGATTCTGTTGACGATGGTGACTCCCGAACCGCCGGCGAAGAGAAGCCCTCCGAGAAAACCGTCCTCAGTAATGACGGCCGAGCCGGAATCGCCCGGCTGAGAAAAATCTCCGTCGTCACCTCTCACGACGATTTGATCTTGAAAGCTCGCGTTGCCCTTTCCGGCGCCGTAGTTCACGACGCTCGTGGAATCAACGACCTCCACGAGGCCGGTCGTGTACTCGGTCGTTCGTCCCGTCTTCTGGACCTTGTCTCCGAGTTGAAGATCCCGGATGCCTTCGGTCTCTCCGATCTCCGGTATCTCGCGATTGACCCAACTCTCGAGCATCACTTGTGCGATACCCGCATCGACGAGGTTGGGGTGAGGTTGCTCCACTTCGTTGGGGCGGGCGACGACGAGCTGATAGGGACAATCGAGAAGGCGGGCGATGAAGTTCGCTGGCCATTTCCACGCGCGCCAGGCAAGGGAGGCCGCATTCTTCTTTCCGTTGCCGTTGTCGTCATCGAATCGAATCACGACAAAATCCGTTAGCCTCGCCAGACGGTCATCCTCGACTCCTCCGTCCGCTCGGCCCGGCTGACGGATGAAGTCGCCCGTCGAAGCGTCGTTCGAGTTCGCGATGACGTGGTTGTTCGAAAGAATGTAGGACTCGTCACCCTGACCTCGCTTTACCCAAGCCCCGAGGGTTCCCGCCGTCACCAGGGGGTGACCGATGGAGTACCCCGGCGGGCAGGGGCGACGTTTCTGAGTCAAAGATTGAGTCGTTTGGTGCGGCTTGATTTCTCCATACTCGATGACATCGGTGGCCACATCGTTGACGGAGCCATGACCGCTTGGCCTTCCGGCACTTGTTCCAAGGGCAGCTTTTTCTTTACTCCCACGACGACGCAGATCTCGTCGGTTCGCACGCCGTTTCGGTATTTGAATCCTATGCCGACGGAAACGACACTCGGATTCCCTTGTAGTTGTTTTTGCGCCTCCGCACAAGCCTGTTTTATTTGCTTCGTGACCTTGGCCATGGAAACCTCCTCTTGCGCGCCATTTCGTCGTAGCTGAGAGGAATCAAGTTGAGATCGACTTCTTCATGCTGGATCGCGGCGTAGGGATAGACCGCCCCTCGACTGCTCGACCCGTGCTCCTTTTCGAGCAGAGCCACCACGTCGTCCCAGCTCCGAGCCAACCGAACGTGTTTGGCCGAAATGGCATCGACGTCCCTCTTTTGCATTTATTGCGAGAGGACGATGAGCTGTGACGCCTGTTGGACCGGATTTCGCGGTTCTTCCATGAGCTCCCAGTAAGGATGTCCCGAGTAACGCCAACGTTCGCCCAGGTAGTGAATGGTGCTCATGGCGTCCGGGTGCTGGGCGATCAAGACCGCTGGGTCCCGATGCCGAAAATGCTATTACAGATTCGTGTCTTTGACAATACCGTGCAGGCCGGTCCACCGAGGTGATAGTATCGTTCGTTCAGTGGAGGACGAAAGATGAAGCGCTTCGGTGGTCAAACGATGACGGCGGATCTCAAACGCGTCGCGGTGTGCCCGCCCGCGGCGGCGGGCTGGGGTGATGCGCTGCGAGCCGATGCCTGGGGCTCGCTCGGCTACTTCCACCGACCCGAGCTCAGCGTCGCAGACAATCAGCATCGTCGGCTCGTTGAAATACTGGGCCGTGCCGGTGTCGAGGTTATTTCTTTGCCCGAAGGAGAGGGGCTCTCGCTCGACGCGGTCTATACACACGATGCGTCGCTTGTTACCGACCATGGTGCGATATGTCTACAAATGGGAAAAGGAGCTCGAGCCGGAGAACCGGCCCGACACCGAGAGCTCTACCAAAGCCTCGACATTCCCATCTTGGGAATCATGGAGCCGCCGGCTACGGCGGAGGCTGGGGACATCGTTTGGTTGGACGAGACGACGCTTCTTGTCGGGCGGGGTTATCGGACCAACGATTCGGGAATCGAAACGTTACGAGAGTGGCTCGGACCGAAGGGGGTCGATGTGATCGCGGCGCCGCTTCCGTACGGTCCAGGTCCCTCAGCGTGTCTCCACCTCATGTCTCTCATGAGTCTCTTGGATGAAAGGACCATTCTCGTCGAATCTAGCATGGCTCTCGGTGCCGACGGTAGAGCTGCTGCAAGAACGCCGCTTCAGACTCATCGAGATCGTGACGTCGGAACGAGACACCATGGCCTGCAATGTTTTAGCCCTGGGCTCGCAAAGACTTCTCGCGCTAGAAGAGAACACGAAGACGAATGCTCGATTACGGGAGCACGGATTCAGGGTCGAGACGTTTCCGAGCTCGGAGATCTGTCAAAACGGAAGCGGCGGCCCGACGTGCCTAACGCGCCCCATCTTGCGCGGTGGGGGCTAGCTCACTACTCTCTCGTGCGACCGACGAAACCTCAAGAGACGCTGGATGGATGTCGGAACGATGCGCTTCAGCCAGAGAGCCGAGGGGACTTTTTCGTAGTCCAGCATCATCCGGTAATCTTTTCGGCCGCCCTTCGTCAATTCGGACACCCGCATGGTATACCGACCAAGCTCGACCGAATTGCCGGGGCGTAGCTCCTTTTTTTCAGCGCCTGCACCGTAAATCAGGCAGCTCACGCGCGGTCCGGTAAGCTGTTCGAACAGTTTCTTGTTGTGGAAGAGATGGACCTTGGCGCGAAGGAACTCACTGGCGCTCATGGTTCGACGAGATGACGCCGCCGCCGTCAGGAGTCGTTCGGCCCGAGCCGGTTGAAAATCAGGCGCGACGTAGTCGAGGTTGAGGATCTCGATCATGTCCTCCTTCTCACCGCCCTGCATCAACTCATCCATACGCCGGCGCAGCTCGGGTAAGGGAAGTTGAATGAGCTCTCGAGACATGGCGTCGAGCTTGCTGAGGTCCAGTCCTTCGGGTGGAAATGCCTGGTCGCCTTCGTGAGCCGTGAAGCTTGCAGTGGCCTGCTTCGTGTCCTCCACCAAACTGAGTCCACGCCAACTCCAGGAGGGGGTATCGGCGGACAGTCTTCTCAATCGATCCGCCGCAACATGCGCCGCCTCGTCCACCCGGAGCTCCAGAAGCTCCTGGTCGCCGGCGCCCGGAAAAGAGCGTACTCCGACGCCTATCAAGCCTGCGATGACGACGAGAAGGATGCTGACAACGGAAACCTCGGTGCCGTAAGAAGAGGGCGCGGGCGATCCGGCGAACTATGGGCTCGATGACAGCTTAATCCCGATTCGGGCTCCACACGATAGATGAATCGGCGGAGCAGCACACCGTCGTCGTTGAAAAACTCGGAAACGCCTTGGGAGTAGCGATTCCCTGCGAAGGCGCCGTTCGAGGCGTGGACCATGTTTTCCACGAAGTCCATTCCGACCTCGTTCCCTACGAGCATGATGTAAAGGGGCAGCCCCATGTCCTCGAGGACGGCCAGCGTTCGTTCCTCGGCGACCTTCCTGAGATCCGCTCCTGGCGGGACCATTTGATCCGCCCAGTCTTTGGGAGACGGATCCATTTTCCCATCGGTGACGAGGACCATCCGGAAATTCGTCCCCTCCGGGTAGCTCGCGACGATCTCTTTCACTTTTACGAAAGCGAAATAAAAGTCGGTCCATTGACCGTTGTTTCGATAGCGAGCGGTCGAGTCGACGTAGACTTCGTTTCTGCCGCCGAACAGAACGAGACGGTACGGCTGGTCGTTCAAAAAGGTGAAGACCATCTCGAGCGCGGCTCGGCGCTTCTCCAGGGGATCGAGGGGCGGCAAGCTGGCCGAGTTGTCGAGCACGAACAGAATGACCGACTCATCCGGTTTGGGTAGCGCTGTGTCGTTGTTCGTTGACGCCTCGACGCCGCATGCCAAAAGAAACACGGCGAGAACAAAACTTGCCCGTTTCATAACCGTTCCGTTTACTGGAAAATTGTCGTCAGATTGTTGACTGGTAAGTTCTATTATAACGCCTGGATGCGGCTTTTTCTATTGTTCGGCCCAGACGACGTAGAGGGCAAAGACGACGAGGAGGATGAGGAGGAAGAAGCCGGCACCCATGTAGAGGAAGGGATTCAAAAGGGGCGCCTCGCCGATGGAAGACATTTGATTCAGAGTCGCACGGAGCGGTTCCAGCCAGCCTCGGATAGAGTTCCAGTTCCAGGTAGCAATGCCGAGAAGACCGAGCGCTCCTGCTGCGAAGGCCACTTTCTCGAAGATGGCGATGGGCCTGGTAGCTCGTTCCGCGACGTCTCGTCGTGAGAGCATCTGAGCTTTCCACCAGATGAGGCCCGGGCTGGGCAAGGTTTCACGGGCTTCAACACGCGCCGCGCGGGCTTCTTTCTGTAAGAAGCTTGTGACCATTGCGATGTCGGAACAAACCGGGCAGTTTTTCATGTGAGCCTCGAGCGAGTCGTCGAGGTGTCCCTCGGTCAAAGCTTCGTAAATCGCCTGTTCTTTTTCGCACTCTTTCATGGCGCGACCTTCATTATTATTGCCCTATCCATTATCCGGTACGAATCCTTTTTCACGAAGTAGCCCGGCGAGCTTGTGTCGGGCGCGAAACAGGAGGATCTTGATGCTCGCTGCCTTGACACCCACGGTCTCGGCAATTTCCCGATGCGACGAGCCCTCGACATAGGCGAGCCAAAGGATTTGTCGCTCCCGCGGCTTGAGGTTTTGTAGTACACGAGATAGGTCCGTGCGTAGGTTGATTTTTTCTCCCGTCCGCTCACCGGTCGGTATCTCCGGCAGGGGGGACTCCATCCGTTTGGATTGCCGGAAGTGGTCCTTGAGGAGATTGGTGGCGATGCGAAAGAGATAGTTTTTCTCACCCGCTTCGTCCATTTCCGGCCGATTCGCTCGAAGGAATCGATAGTAAGCTTCCTGAAGCAAATCGTCCGCCAAGGTCGCGTTTCCGCAGACGCGGGAGAGATACGCTTTGACCGGCCGCGCCGTTCGCGCATAGAAACGCCGGAAGCCCTCTTCATCCATGCGAAAGACCGCCGGCACGACCGTGGCGGGCGCCGCATCGATGGGGAAGGTGAGCTCCGGCGTCATGACGATGTACGTCAGTCTTGATGGGCTTGGCTGACCAGGTCCGCTTTGTCACCGTTGAACAATCCCCATGACTTCGACAGGTAGAAAGATACGGCGGACGATACCAAAAAGCCGAGTCCTATGGCCAGAAAAAAGACACCCGGAACCAGCATGCCTTCATCGATCCAGCGAGACAGCAAAACGAATCCAATACCCAGAAACGTCATAATCGTGCCTGCGGTGATCGATCGCAGGATGCGTGAATGGGGGCTCTTGGGCTCCGGCGGTGCCTCTTCCGGCTGCAAAAATCGTTGGCCTGCGTCCGTCTGAAGGTACCGAAGGAGCTCCTCGCTCGAGCCGAACTTGTCGAGCAGCTTGACCTGTATTTCCGCCTGAGCTTTGGCGACTCGGGTCCTTCGTAGGGTCGTTGCCAACACATGGATGAAAAAGGCTACCAGGCTGAAGAACCCGGACATGACAATTATCATGAGAATTTGCTCGTTCACGATATAACCTCCGCGGTTTCCATAGTTGTTTCTTCTCTCACTAGTAATAACGGTGGAACCGGGTCGAAGGTTAACCTTGAAGCACGTTTCCGCAGGAAAAAGGGGACCTGTCCCTATTTTCTTTCAGAAAAGAGATTGAGTTGGTCGGGGGAGCCGGCACCTGATTTCGGTAGATGAATCCGCTGGGGGACACCCCGGGGGTAGAAAATCATCCCTTCCACGGCTCGGTCCGGATAAAGGGCCACGACCGCTTCGAGATAGATTTCCATCTGCAATCGGTGCTCGGGCCGCGAGCGTCCGGTCTTGTAGTCGACGACCGTCACCCGATCCGGTCGAACCACGAGGCTGTCAACGACACCGCGTAAGGTCTGGTCACCTCGGGTCAGGCTGAAAGGCACCTCGCGGAAAGTCTGGCCTTTGGCAAAAACCTCTTGGAGCTTGGTTTGGCTCGATAGTCGCGTGTAGAAATCCGCCGCTTTCTGTGCGGCCGTTCTCCTCTCCGATGGGGAGCGCCCCGGTGTGTCGGGAAGCACCGCCGCCGCCGCTTCGACCAACTCGCCGTCGGGAGCAACCTGATACTCGAAGAGCCGGTGAACCGTCATCCCCACCGCCAGCTCGAGGGGATCGAGGGCCCATGGGTTGAAGGGCTCCCCCGAAATTTCCTGGACGTGCGCGCCCACCGTAGTCCGCCTGGGCGAACCGGTGGGAAGGGGCTCGAGATCGAGAAAATACTCCATATCTATTTCGCCGGTACGGTAACGGAGAGGCTCTTCGTGAGGCCGGAGTACCCGCATGTGGTGCGGGGTCGCAGCGGGATTCCAAACGATCGACCGTTTGTCGGTGGTAAGGGCGATACGAAAGCAGTCGCGAAGGCTTTCCGGCAGAAGCCGGAACAGCGTACTTACACCCTCTGTTTCTTCGAGCTTGGAGGCCGACAGCACGAGGTTCCTTCGCGCTCGTGTCATCGCGACGTAGAGGAGTCGTTTCTCTTCCTCCACGGCGCGGTCGGGGCCTTCCGATTCCACTCGCCCGAGGGCGTGCGCGATCACGTCCTCACCTGCGAGCTCCGTAATTCGTGGTAGGGAAGTGTCGCTTCGAGTCTTCTGATCGAGGTTCACCACGAAGGCGGCCTCGAACTCCAGCCCTTTGGCGGCATGAATGGACATGAGGCTCACCGCGTTCACGGCTTCCAGGACGGCGAGGGACTCGTCACCGGCGGATGCGCGTTCGAGGTACTCTGCCAACCGCGCCAAGGTCAGGTAGCCGCGGTTTTGAGCGCGCCGAATCATTTCGAGAATCTTTTTCAGGTTTTCCCAGCCCTGGGCGCCCGACTTCGCATCTGCGAACCAGACCGCGTAGTCGGTGTCCTCGATGATCTGCTGGATGAGGTCGACCGGCGGCACTCGGTCCACGATCTCGAGCCAGTCGGGTACGTTCTCGGAGGCGCGTTTCACGATGGTTCTATCGTTCGGGGACAAATCGCTTGGAAGTTCGTTGTCGGAGAGCCGGCCCGTCAACCATCGGACCAGAGGGCCGTCCTTGTTCCGGGCCGTCCCCAGGCTTGCGAGGAGCGCCAATGCGGTGTCCGAGGAGCGGACGAAACGCGAGCGGGCGAGCTCGGCGGCCCGCAATTCCGAGCCCGGGTCCGCCAGAAAGCGAACCAACGCTCGAATATCTCGGACCTCGGGAGAATCGAAGAAGCCGAGCCCGCGGTAGACATAGGTCGGCACGCCTCGCTCCGCCAGCGCTTTTTCATAGATGCGGTAATGGGTGCGACTCCGAAAAAGAATGACCACGTCTTTCGGCTGGAGGTTCTCCTCGAGCAACAGCCGTACGATCTCGTCGGCCACGGCGGCCGCGGCGGTCGCGAGGTCCGCGGCGACGGCAAGCCCGATGGGTCTACTGGACGGCTCGGTCTCCGATGCAGGGAACCTGTCGCCTTCGCGATAGCGGAAGGTCCAATCCAGTTCGCCCGGCGCCTTGGGCATTTCCGTGAACACGTCGTTCATGAACTCGAGGAGATCGCCTCGTGCCCGGAAACTCCGGCTAATGCGAAGCCGGCGTCCGCGTCCGGGCATCAGCCGTTCGATATAGTGTGACGCGGTTTCGAGAACCTCGACCCGAGCGTCGCGCCAGCCGTAAATCGATTGCTTTCGATCCCCCACGATGAAGATCGTGGGCTCGGTGATCTTTCCTTGGCCGCGGCCGGAAGCCTGCTCGGCAAGGATGGCTTCTTGGACGAGACCGGCCCCTTCTCCCCAGGACTCGATGAGAGCTTCGACGAGATCCCACTGGCGTTTGTTGGTGTCCTGGAACTCGTCGACAAGAATGTGGTGATAGCGAGATTCCAAACGGAAACGACTCTGTGAAAATTCACCCCGTTTCTCCAAAAGCTCGACGGCTTCGAGGAGCACGTCGGTGAAGTCGAGACCGTGACGTTCCTTCTTTAGGCGTGTAAAGCGGTAAAGGGCGGCGTTATAGAGTTTCCACAGCTCGCGGACCGCGACGCGATCCCGGTCGCTTGTCCAGCGCCGGTAGGCCTCGGCCACGTCAGGCGCGCGTGCCAGAACGAGATCTCTGTGGTGCTCGTAGTCGTCTTGATTTTGGAAATCTTTTTTCGTAAAGATCGGCGCGAGCTTCTTGCGGGGTAGACGCTCCTGCGTCATGAAGTAGTCCGCTACCTGTTCGATGTCGAGAGCGGAGGCTCGATCGGGGTCGATGGCCCGCCCGAGCGCGAAGGCGAGCGCGTTCCTTATAGGGAAGGACGGATCGGGTGCGCACTCGAGTAACTCTCGCAACCCCGTTTCGCCTCGAAGTCTATTGTTCAATCCTTGGGCGGCTCGACGGAGCGCCTCGTCGAGCTCGAGGTTGGGATCGATTGAACGTCTCACGAATCGAGATAAGGTTTCTTTCTTGATGAGACGGCTGCGCAGGAAGTCGCGAATACCGCGCCTTAGAGCAGGCTCCCCAAAAACGGAAACCAGAAAACCGAGCTGGTTGGTTCCGTGTGTCTCTTTGCTTTGGAGAACACCATCCACGGATTCTTCCAAAAGGTGATCGGCGTCGACCTCATCCAAGAGCTCGATATCGGGATCGAGTCCCGCTTCTAAAGGGAATTCTCTGAGGAGTCCGAGGCAAAAGGCATCGATGGTCGTGATGTGAATGTCGAAGAGGCTCTCCCTGATCTCTTTCCATAGCGACACTCGCTCGCGAAGCTCTCCGAGGATGCGGTTTTTCATCTCGCCGGCTGCTTTGCGGGTGAAGGTGATCGCGAGGATATGCCGTGGGTCGGCGCCTTCCTCGACGAGACGAACGTATCGGTTGACAAGGACCCGGGTCTTTCCGGTTCCCGCGGAAGCTTCGAGGGCCACGTTCAATCCCGGATCGGCGGCGGCGGTGCGATGGCTTTGGTCGGCGTTCAACTCGTTCATGCCGTTTCACCGCGCCTGGCCGGGGATTGCTCCTCGATTTCCTTGCGACACAGCCCCGCATAACCACAGCTATTACACAAGTGATCCGGATAGGGTTGCGGTGGAAAAAGACCCTCGGTCATACCCTTGTAGCTTTCGAGCAGACGGGTCTTGGCTTGTGTCCAGTCCTGACGGGGAACCGCTTTTTTGTCGCGAAGGCTCAAGTAGGCGGCCTCGACGGCGGGGGCGGAGAGCAGCTCGGAGAGGCAAAACGCGTACAGAGGTATCTGGATGGTCAGTTTGGTCTCGGGAGCCCGGCCGCTCTTGTAGTCGAAGAGGCCGAGGCGCCCTTCAAAGTCGACGTCCACTCGATCGGCACGACCCTTGACCCGCAATCGCCACGGCTTCTCGCCGTTCGGTCCTTCATCGAACCGAAACTCGTCCTGGAATCCGAGCTCCAAGAAGCGGCGGCGGAGCCTGCCCCTGCCGAGCTCTCGGCGCAACAACCACTCGATGGCGCCCGCCTCTCCGGGTCCACCGAAGAGGCGCTCCATCTCGATAGCTCGGCGCCGCGGCGGAAGTTTCTCGAGGGCCACTTTCTTGAAGAGACCGAGCGCGTCCTCGTAGTTTTCGGGGGTCACGGGGCGAGGGCCGATATGGTGGGCGTCCCAACGCTCGAATCCGATCTGGAGCACCGTGTGAAGGATTCGTCCTCGCTCCATGGGAGAGAAGCTCTCGTCGATATCCTCTTCTTCTTCGACTCCGAGTACGTAACGCGCGTAGTGCTTGAAGGGGCACCGGAGGTAGAGCTCGAAAGCCGTCGCCGAGACGGGCTCGGGATCGAAACGATGGTTGTGAAGAATACCGGCTTTGCGCCCGTTCTCTCAATCCCGAGCGGCAAGTGCGCCGGCGCGTAGGGCTTCGGCTCGTGATACGAGATGCCGAGAGAGCTCGGTCTCGGAGACCGACTCCAAGTTTTCCTGCATCATGGTTTCCACTTCTTCGAGAAAGGGTGAAGGCACCGTCGGTATGTCTTCCTCGAGAAGATGGCGGAAGGCAGCGATGTTCCGAGACGGGAGTCGAAGAATTTCTTGGAAGCGGATGCGCTCGAGAATCAGGGTCTCACCGTCCGTCGGCCAGCCGAATTTCTTGAGTAACCATTGAGGATAAAAAATGTTTCGATCCGAGCGGGCCGGCCATTCGCTTTCGTTGAGGCCGACGGCAATCACGATGTCGAAAGCGCCGAATCCGACCGAGCGGCGATCGACGATCTGGACGCCGCCCGCCCCGGTTCGAATCGAGAAGGTTCGGCCCTCGATGGCGCGGCGGAGTTTTTCGCGGAACAGCGACAACGGTAGCGGCGGGTCCCCTACGGCTCGAGTTGCGTCCGCCAGAGAATCCAGAGATCGAAAGGAAAGCTCCCCGGGCGCGTTCGTGTCGAGGATGATCTTCCAAGCCGGCAAGAGGACGGCCGAAGCGATCGAGGAATTTTCGTAGAGCGTCGATCTTGTGCGAGAGCGACGTGTCGTCGCTCGCCAGCGGAGCGAGACGTTTACCGCATCGAACCAGAATCTCGAGAGCGGGGACGGACGAATGTCGTTCCTCTCGGTCTTCCATTCCCGGTAAAGCTCTTTGAGTTGGCTGGCGGCGCTTGTGCGCGAGCATCCGACGCCATCTTTTCATTCCACCCGATTCCCGCTTCTTGATGATCTCGCGATGGAAGGCGTTCACTGTCGCAGAATCAAGTTCGGGAAAGCGAAAAAACGGATTCCGAAGAAGCTTCAAAGCGGCGGCTTGCCGACCGTCCCGGCTGACGAAATCCAGGACAACATCCATGGCTGCGATGTAAGTCTCGGTGGCCAGGGGAAAGTCGTCTTGGAGTTGGTACGGAATCCCGGCTTGAGTCAACGTTTTCTTGGCGAGGTATAGATGGGGCAGGGGAGAGGGCACGACCACCGCTATCCGTTCCAAAGGAGGCAATTCTTTCCTGGAAGCCCTGGCTTTGAGGTGCCTTGCAACTTCACCCAGTACATCTTCGCGATCCCGTGCAACCCAGGCCGTGTCGTCCTGAGGGAGCCAAAGAGATGGCGCCGTTTGAGGAGGGACGTGCCGGCGAGTGTGACCGTCGAGCTCTGGAAGGATTTGCCGGGCTCTCCAGGACTCTTCCATTCCTTCCGGCAAAACCAGTTCGAGAGCGTCGAGATCGGGCATAGCTCGAAGAAAGGAAACGTCCACCGGCCAGAGCGTCGTGGGTCCGACGGCGAGCACGTTCGGGTAAGGGGAACGGGGGCCGCGTTCGAGAAGGGCGGGTCGAAGACTCACTTCGTCTTCCCATTTTAGGGTTGCCAGCTTTTCTTTGTAGCGCTGAAGTCCGTCGGTGAGGTATCGCGTCTGAGCCGCCATGCGCCGAGCGCCGCGATCGGAAGGGTCATCGAATTCTTCGAGCGCTTGGGTCGCAAACTCTTCGATCCCGTGGCCCGTTCGATAGAGGTTGTCGTAGAAGGCCAAGATCCGTGGCATCAGACTACCGCGCGCGGTAAATGGTGGTGTGCATCCAGAATCAGAAGCTTCCTCGAGAGCTTCTTCGAGAAGAGCTTCGCGAAGGATGGGATCGGCCACTCGGACTGCGCCCAGAGACCGCTCGGCCAGGTTTTGAAGGAAGTGGTTCATGGTCGAGACCGCGGGCAGGCAAACTGCTGCACCGTCGAGCAACAGGTTTTGCTCCAACGTCGTCCGAAGCAGATGGCCCGCCGCCGTGGTGGGGACCAAGACCAGCAGGTCACGAACGGCGAGGGGGCCCCGGGAGGCTTCACGACGGACGATCTCCGCGACATAGCTCTGGACTCCTCTCCAGCCGTTGCATAAAACCAGGTTGGATTTCAAGGTCTCCTTACCGTCGTGATCCATGGTCGGATGGATCTTCACACATTTTGCGGGTGGAATTGTAGCTGGTTGCAGCCCAGACTTTTTGCTACTTTTCGCCTACGATAGCAACCCGAGTACCGCTTCGGCGATGGAAGGAGAGGCAGATCCGTTCGTAGTTGCGCCGGTCGAGTTGTAGGACGGCGTCGTCGTCTTTGGCGTAGACCGTCAGCCAGTGCTTCTTGCCGTTGAGAATCGAAGTTTTGGAGTAGGAGTACTCGGCCCTTTCGATATCGGTGTAGTCCAGAGATTTGAGCTGAAATCCACCCTTTTGGGCAAGGACCACCAGTCGCCGATCCTCCAAGCGCAAAAACGCATCGAACTCCCGAGGTAGGTCGTTCTCCTCGACGAAGAGCTTGATTCGTTCAAACTCCTCGGGTGGCTTTTCCGGCTCGGGCGCCGGAGGCGGCTCGGTGACCGTCTCACTACCAAGGGTGAATGTGACTGTCGTGGTCTCACCGGGGGTGATTTGGACCCGGCGAACCTGCCCCGAGTGTCCCTCTTTATCGACCCGTATGGTTTGCTCTCCGGCGGTTAAATCCGTCTCGTAAGGAGTTTGACCGACCACCCGGTCTCCCACGAATATCCGAGCCTCTTTGGGCTCGGAGCGGACGACGATGTGGCCCACGGTTCGGGATCGTACGTCCTGATAGGCGAGCACGATTTCTGGAGAGTAAAGGTCCTCGGTCGGGATGAAGTTGGGGTCGTAACGGACTGTTCTCTCGAAATAGTCCCGACTCCGTGCGTCCCGACCCAACGCCAGATGGCTGAGGCCGAGAAGGAATGAGGCCTCCCTTAGAGCATCGCGGTCGCGGATTTTCCCAAGAGAGGGCTCGAGCTCTTGGATTGACGCCTCGAAACGGCCTTCCCAATAGGCTCGCCGGGCCGCCTCGACTTCCGGGACCTCGGCCGTTTGGGCTGTCGCGGTTGACACACCCAACACGACTAGTGCGGCTAGCGAGAAAGCTGAATGCCGCATCGCTGATGCAATTCGATCCATAAATACCTTACCGGCGGCCGCTTAAGTATATCAAGAAAAGGGGTCAGGTCGGTCAGGTCCCTTTTTCAGCGTTTGAAACGGCAAAAAAGGTACCTGTCCCCTTTTTAGGTTAAAATGCGTTCGGATTTCAAGAAACAACCCAACCATGTGGGTACTCAAGTCAGGCGACCTCTTCGACAAACGCTACCGAATCCAGCGCGAGATCGGTACGGGCGGCATGAGCTTCGTCTATGCCGCCGAGGACGAGGAGCTCGGGGAAACGGTTGCGCTCAAGATCATCCGCCCTGAGCTCGTCTATGACGATGAGCTCGTGGAACGGTTCAAGCGCGAGGTCCGCATCGCGCGGCAGATTTTGCACCCCAACATCATCCGTGTTTTCGAGTTTGGACGGGCCGAGGTCGAAGGCAAGGTTTTCTTCTACTTGACGATGGAGCTCCTGATGGGGGTCGACCTGGCGTCCTGGATGAAACGCCGCGGGGCGATCTCTCTGAACGAGATCCTGGAGGTGAGCATACAGATTTGCGACGCCTTGGCCGAGGCGCATCGCCATGGTGTCATCCATCGCGATATCAAGCCCCACAACATCTTTATCGACGAGACGGGTCGGGCCACCCTCATGGATTTCGGTATCTCGCGGCTTGCGCACCTGCCAGGTTTGACCGACAAAAACTACGTCATGGGCACGCCCCGTTACATGTCACCCGAGCAGGTGGGTGGAAAAACGGAAGTTGACCATCGAAGCGACCTCTATTCGTTCGGTATCGTCCTTTACGAGCTGTGTACGCAAACGGTGCCGTTCAACGGCCAAACCCCCGTCGAGGTGGCGCTCCGGCATATTCAGGAGCTGCCGAAGCCGCCGAGGAGAATCAATGCCGGCGTGCCGATTCATCTCGAAACGGCCATCATGACTTGTCTCCAGAAGAAACCGGCAGCACGTTTTTCGTCCGCCGACGAGCTACTTGTTGAGCTCAAGAGGATCGCTCGGCAATCCCGTGTCGCGGGACCCTTGGCAGGCAAAGACAAGCAGGCCGAAAAAGACAAAAAGAAAACCGACAACGGGAAATCGGTGCCCGTTGCTCCCCGGCCTCCCCTTCGCCCGGATTGGACCCCGAATTGGATCCCGAATTGGACGATGATGCGAAGGCGCGCGGGCTCCTTTCTCGCAGAGAACAAGGTTTCGGTCCTATTGCTGGGAGGGTTGATTTCGATTGGAATCCTCGCCGTTTTGGTGACCTTTTTGATTTTGAGCAATGCCGAGCGCGGCCTCGAAATGTCCACGATGCCGGTGGTAGAAGGTCCAACCGAGGATTCCGTGTCGAACGAGAGCCCGCCTGTAACTTCTTCCGTTGCATCAACGAGCTCCCCATCACCCTCAGGGCCGGACGGGCAACTGCCGGTTGACGCAAGCGGTCTCGGCTCCGTTGTGATTGCCGCCAATCCGGGGACGAGAATTTATATTGATGATGAGTACTTGGGAACCGTGCCGCCTGTCATTTCGCTCGAGCTCGGCGCGGGTGGGCACCGTATCCGCTATGTCATTCCGGAATACGCCACGCACGAGGAAACGGTCGAGGTCGTGGGCGGGGCGGAACAGACCTTTTCACATCACTTCCCGGCCTTCGGTTTCCTTCGCGTGGTTTGCCGGCCCGAGGCGAGGGTGCGGCTCGATGGCGAAGACCTTGGGTCCACACCTCTCGACGTTAAAAGAGTGCGCGAAGGGGAGCATCGGCTCGTTTTGTACCGAGACGGATATCGGACCATCGAAGACAACATCACCATTCGAGTGGGGCAGGAAAATCTGTTTCGCTATGCTCTCATTCCTCGCTAAATGCTTTGGACACCAAATACGGATACATATTTCGACAGAGAAAACCTGAAGAAAAAACGCCAAGGCGCCAGGGCGCAAGGACGCCAAGAGGATCATGGCACGAGCGCGAAATGTGCACCCGAGTCTGAGGCAGGCATGCTGGAGAGATATCCGGGAGAAGATAACGACCCAGTATCTGCGGCGAATAGATTTGAACTTCACGGAAAAAGGACAACAGTCGATCCAAAGTCGTTAATCTTACTTTGCGTCTCCGCGTCTCCGCGACTTTGCGTTGAGTCTTTTTCTTGAATCATGTGGCCGTATTTATGAAATCCAGTACTAAGGTTTTGTTTCTTCCGAAACTGTTTCGATACGGGACACGACGCTTCTTCTTGCTCGCTCTGACGGCCTGTGCGGGGTGCATTCGTCCCGCGACGCCCCCTACCCTGGAAGCTGAGCATGCCTGGGCTCGAGAAACCCTCGCCGGAATGAGCCTAGAAGAAAAAGTGGGACAGATGATTCTTGCTCGAAGCGACGGCGTTTTCTTGCACGAGGACCATCCCGAGTATCGTAGGCTCGAGGAGCTTGTAGCCCAAGGCCGAGTGGGTGGCGTTGTGTTTTTTCGAGGCCACCCCTTTTCGACGGCCGCACTGGCCAACCGACTACAAGATGAGGCGCGCCTACCGCTGTTGATGGCTTCGGACTACGAGTGGGGTGCCGCCTTTCGCGTGGAGGGATCGACACGCTTCCCGACGGCAATGGCCATCGGAGCGGGTGGGGACGAAGAAGATGCCCGATTCCAAGCCGAGGTGACAGCCGGTGAGGCGCGTGCGATGGGGATCCACCTGGCGCTGGCTCCGGTGGTCGATATCAACCTGAATCCAGCCAACTCCGTGATCAACTATCGTTCTTATGGCGAAGATCCGGCCCGGGTGGGGCGCTTGGCTGCTGCCTTCATCCGAAGGGCACAAGAGAGAGGTCTCCTTGCTACTGCAAAACACTTCCCCGGACACGGGGCTACGGTGGCTGACTCGCACGTGACGCTGCCCCTCGTCGATCTTTCCCGCGAACGCATCGAAACGGTCGGGCTCGAGCCCTTCCGAGCCGCCATAGAAGCTGGAGTGGCTGCAGTTATGACCGCTCACGTGGCGGTTCCCGCGCTCGATGGTAGGACCGATCGGCCCGCCACCTTTTCTCCCGAAATCATCACCGGAGTCCTTCGCAACGAGCTCGGGTTCGATGGTCTCATCATCAGCGACGCCTTGGATATGGGCGGTGTGGAGCGATGGTGGGGCGGGGAAGTTGCGGTGGCGGCGGTCGATGCCGGCGTCGATTTGCTCGCGGTTCCCGCCGACGCTCTCGTGGCCTGGGACGGTGTTGTTCGTGCGGTCGAGCGCGGGGACATTGCTATGGAGCGCATCGACCGATCTGTTTTGCGCATCCTCGAGGCCAAGGCGCGGCTGAATCTCCACCGACAACGGATCGTCGATCTGCGCGACCTGCCTCGCCGGGTAGGAGACCCGCGTTTGGACGAGCGTGTTCAAGGAATGGCCAACCGCAGCGTGACTCTCGTGGAGAACCATTCCGATGTCCTTCCCTTTCGGGCGGATCGACCCCCGAGGATTGCTCTCGTGAGTTATGTCCTAAAAGGAGATCGGTGGGTGGACCCGACGATCCTGGAGGAGGAGCTCGAAGCGCGGACCGAGTCTTTGCATCATTTACCTCTCACTTCGGCGGGTGGGGCGGCACGACTGGACGAGCTCGACCGCCTAGCTGAGGTCTCGGACGTGGTTGTTTTCGCGAGCTTTGCTCGGACACGTTCTACTTTTGGGCGGGGTGAGCTGGGCATTAGAATCCCGTCCGAGCTCGAAGCACTCGACCGCGCCGGTACACCCGTCGTATTCATGAGCATGGGAAATCCCTATGTGCTCACCGAATTGCCCGGAGTTTCGGCCCGTCTAGCCCTTTACGATTTTTCGGAGGTGAGTCAGCGTGCGGCGGCAAGAGCTTTATTCGGAGAGATCGCCATCGGAGGGAAGCTACCTGTATCGATTTCCGAACGTTTTCCTGTGGGGTACGGCGTCGAGCTCGAGCGTCGCTCCCTAGAGCTCGAACGAGCGGAAGCGCTCGAAAACACGGGTACGGCGGTTCGCGTTCTCGACAAAGCGGTTCGTTCCAAGATCTTTCCCGGCGCACTCGCCGTAGTGGGCAGGAACGGAACGATTGTCCTGGAAGAATCGGTGGGGAACCTGACCTACGATCGTGGAGCGCCGAAGGTCACGACCCATACACTCTACGACCTCGCGTCATTGACCAAGGTCGTGGCCACGACGACGCTCGCCATGATCTTCTACGAACGGGGAGAGCTCGTCTTGGAGCGTCCGGTTGGGCGCTACCTTCCCGAGTTCAGCGGCGGTGACAAGGATCGTGTGACCGTCGCCGATCTGTTGGCCCATTGTGGCGGACTCAAAGATACGGAAACCTTTTATAAGGAATACGGCGAGCTTGCACCGGGCGAAGCCACCGACCGCATCGTTCGATCGATTTGCGAAGAGCCCCTCGAGTACGAGCCACGAAGCAAGACGGTTTACTCGGACCTTGGATTCATCTTGCTTGGCGAGATCCTGGAGCGTATCTCCGGCCGAGCATTCGAGGAGCTCGTTCGGGAGGAGGTGCTCGAGCCGCTCGAGATGACGAGCACGGTTTTCAATCCGCCGCCCTCTCTCCGGGACAGTATTGCACCGACCGAGGACGATCCCTGGCGCGGCCGACTCGTGCGGGGCGAGGTGCACGACGAGAACGCCTTCGTCATGGGCGGCGTTGCGCCCCACGCCGGACTCTTTTCAACGGCCTCCGACTTGGCACGATTTGCGCAAGCGATGTTGAACGGAGGCATCTACGGGACACGTCGCATCGTGAAGCGATCGACCATCGATCGATTTACACGACGGCCGAACCTGGTTCCCGAAAGCGCTCGGGCGCTCGGGTGGGACACACCGTCGTCGCCAAGCAGCTCGGGACGCTATTTTTCGGCGACGTCCTTCGGGCATCTCGGTTTCACCGGTACGTCGTTGTGGATCGATCCGGAGCGGCAGATTTTCGTCATCCTTTTGACCAATCGCGTCCATCCGACGCGCGACAACCGGGGTATCCGCGACGTGAGACCGGCTTTTCATGATGCTGTGATGGAGGCGCTGGTCGCGGGCATTGCAATGGAAAAATAGACATGAAGAAACTCGTCATTGCTAGTTTTCTCGTCGCGGCAAACGGTTTTGCTCAGGGTGGCCCAGCCACGATGCAGTTCAGTTTCTCCAATCCGGGCGCGCGAAGCTTGGGCTACGGCGGGGCGCTCGCCGCCCTGGCCGATGATGCTACCGACATGGGTATCGAGTACGCCTTCATCGGGATCAAACCGGTCATTGCGTTGCGACTTGGCGCATGGTTTGATCCCGAGGTTCGGGTTCGTTTCCCTGTCGAAGCGTCTCTGCCGGATCTGACCTTTCGTAAGGGCCGCAACCGGTGGCACGGTTCCTTCGGAGTGGGGATGGCCTTCAACCGATTTCAGTTGGATCTCGGAATTGATGTTTCGAATCTGTCGGCGACAGTTTCTCTTTCGGCCATTGTGGGTTTGTGAGTCAATGAACGCTAGACAACGTTTGCACAAATTTATCGGGATTATCGTTTTCTTATTGATAGTTCACATCACGGCGACGTCCGGGCTGGCACAAGGAGGCCCGACCAATCTCGAGTTCAGTTTTTCGAATCCGGGAGCACGCAGCCTGGGTTTTGGAGGGGCCTTCGTAGCTCTGGCGGACGATGCCACGGCGGCTTTTGCCAATCCAGCGGGCCTGACGCAGCTTACGCGGCCCGAAGTATCCATAGAAGGAAGAAGGTGGGGCTACGCGACGCCCTACACACTGGGAGGACGGATTAGCGGGCAGCCGACGGGAATCCTCTTGGATTCGGTGACGGGCTTGCGCTTCTCGGAGTCCACCGCCGCGCTTTCCGGGTTGTCGTTTCTTTCGTTCGTCTATCCAAGAGAAAAATGGTCGATTGCGTTCTACCGGCATCAATCCGCCCGCTTCGAGTTTATGTCGGAGACGCAAGGTTTTTTTGGGACGTCGGAAGCGGGCGAGGATTTCCGACTCAGTGATCTACGAGGAAAAACGAGTATCGACCTCGTGAGTTATGGACTCGCAGGTGCTTTTCGTCCTATCGAAGGACTGAGCCTCGGTTTCGGTTTGGTTTTGAACGATGGAACGTTTGTGTCCTCAACGGACATTTATCTACCTGTGGAGGAAACACTTCCCGAAGGTTTGTTTGGGCAGAACGTGTACGACTCGAGAGCAAAGCTGGTGACGGCCTCTGGAGTCGTGGATGACACAGCGCTCGGTTTCACGGCAGGATTGCTTTGGCAGGTCAATCCCAACTGGAGATTAGGCGCCGCCTATCGGCGCGGACCGAAGCTCGGTCTCGCCATCGAAGAGGTTACCGGGAAAGCGGTGGCGGATCTCACCCCGGAAGGGACCGTCTATCGTTCGGACGTGGTTTCGATCCACTTTCCGGATGCCTTCAGTCTCGGAGCGGCCTACCGGGCCAAGAGCGGAGCTTGGACGGCTAGTTTCGAATGGGATCACGTGACGTACTCCAGCATATTTGAAAGTATCGATAGCGATCTCGTGGAATCGGACAACGTGACTATCGACGACGCGAACGAACTTCGGGCCGGGCTCGAGTATGCCTTCATTCAGTCGGCGCCTCTCGTGGCGCTCAGGGCCGGGGTATGGCTCGACCCAGACCATCGCACTCGTGACGTGACCCAAAACCTGTACAATCGGGCGATTTTCCCAGGTGGAGATAATGAGCTGCACCTGGCTTTGGGTTTCGGGCTGGCTTTTTCTCGATTTCAGTTCGACGTGGGAGCGGATCTATCCGAGATGGTGGATACGTTGTCTGTCTCCGGGATTGTGAGCTTCTAACCCTAATCCGACAATAAACTCAGGGTAAATTGCAGGAAAAACGGGGACAGGTCCCTTTTTGGCGAAGACAACGGTCCACCAAAAACGGACCTGTCCCTGTTTTTCCAGTAATTTGCGTAGATTTCGTGATCTCGGATTAGGGTTCGCCCTGAAGCGAACACGAGCCAACAAAGCCATTGCGTAAAGACACATTAGAACGGCTTCATATATGAGTGAATCACAGACCCCTCTCCCAAGAATAGCCGCGCCTATCATGGCTTTTATTGCGTCTGCTAAAGCTGATTCGCTTATTTATTGTCGCTTCAGGGCTTAGTGTTCTGTTGAAAGATTCGACGTCAACCAACGATCCGTAACTCTATTTTTCGAAGACGATCTTCCCGCCGAGGATCGTTGTCAACACCTCGGTCTTCAGAATCTCCGGTGCAGGTATGGTCATGATGTCCTTCGACAGCACGACGAGGTCGGCGAGCTTGCCCGGTGTGATCGAGCCTTTTAGATCTTCTTCAAAAGCGGCGTAGGCGGCGTCCAGGGTAAACATACGAAGCGCCTCCTCGCGGCTCACCTTCTGCTCGGGGTGCCAGCCTCCTTCGGGCCAACCCTCTCGGTCCTGCCGGGTCGCGGCGGCGTAGACTCCGTACAAAGGTTGGACCGGTTCGACGGGCGCATCCGAACCGCCCGGGATTCGGGAACCGTTGTCGAGCAACGTGCGCCAGGCATAGGCGAATCGGCTTCTCTCCTCGCCGACACGATCTGTAATCCAGTGCATATCCGTCGTGCAGTGCGTCGGTTGCATCGATGGAATGATCCCGAGCTCGGCAAAGCGGTTGACGTCATCCGGGTTGAGGACCTGGGCGTGCTCGATTCGCAGTCGTGCGTCGTCGGTCGGAACTTCGTCCAGCGCCTTTTCCATGGCGTCGAGGGCGATTCGATTGGCGCGATCCCCAATGGCGTGAACCGCCGACTGAAAACCGGCGCGAAGTCCTCGGGCGATGGTCTCCGTGACCTCTTCTTCGGTCAAACGCAAGACACCGTGGTTGTCCGGATCGTCGGAGTAGGGTTCGATGAAGGCCGCGCCGCGGGAGCCGAGCGCTCCGTCGAAGCTCATCTTGATACCGCGAATGGTGAGTCGATGGTCGTGAAGACCGACTTGCGGTCCTTTCTCGAGATAGTAGTCGAGTGCCTCGTAGGTGTGCGGCAGCTTTTGCTCGTCTAAAGGCCATCGAATGAGCTCGTAGATTCTGAAATCGAACTCGCCCGCTTTCATCATTTCTTCATAGAGCTCGATATCCTGGCGGTTTCCACCTGCCTCGTGGACGCCCGTAAGGCCCGCGGACAGACACTCCTCGATGGAGAGCTGGATGGCGCGCTTTTTCTCATCTTTCGACATGGGAGGAATGTGTTGAGACACGATGCGAAAGGCGTTGTCGATGAGCGTACCCGTGGGCTCACCGGAATCGTCGTGAATGATTTGCCCACCGTGCGGGTCGGGCGTGTCCTTCGTGATTCCCGCGATCTCGAGGGCCTTGCTGTTGACCCAGGCCGCATGTCCATCCACGCGTCCCAGGTAAACGGGATTATCCGGTGAGACGGCATCGAGGTCTTCCTTGGTCGGAAACGCTTTGACCGGCCAGTTGTTCTGATCCCATCCTCTTCCTCGGATCCAGTCTCCCGGCTTCGACTGCGCCACCCTTTCGGCCACCATTTGGACGATCTCGTCTTTGGTCTCGGCCTGGCCGGCGTCGATGTTCAGCCGGCGTGAGCCGATGCCGATGAAGTGAACATGGGCATCGATCATCCCCGGGATGACGGTTTTACCCTCGAGCTCGATGACTCGTGCATTTTGGGCGGCCATCCCTCGTATCTCTTCATCGCTACCCACGGCGACAATACGGTCCCCCTCGACCGCGATCGCCGTCACCTCGGGTCGTCCGGGATCCATGGTGACGACTTTGCCACCCAGCAGAACAAGGTCTGCAGATCCTCCGGGAGCCGGCCCGCTACAGGCGAGTAGGTTCGCGAATAGTGCGAAAAGAACAAGTAGATAGGAGCAATGAATCATGGATCGAGATTGCATGGTTTCACCTCACGAGAGTTGGGACCCAATACGGTTTCCGATTCTACAGGACGATAAGAGGTGGATTCAAAAAAGTGGGAGGATTCTCCGCCCGTTTGTCGTCTCCTTCTACAACAAGGTTGGGAAGTATGAACAGGAGGAAAAAATGGTCAGAAAATCGAAAGCTCGCATCAAAATCGAGGCGGAATTGATGAAAACGCTGAAGGAACAGCGAAAACTATTCCGCAGGAAGTTCGGCCGGGAGCCCGAATCTGATGATCCTTTGTTTTTTCAGGCCGAAGCCGAGGAGCCCATGCCTATCGAATGGCATCTCGTACGAGACGAGATGGTGAGAGGCATGGCGGCGGTGGGCGTCGACCCCGCTATTATCTATGCGTTTAGGAAAACCGGTTTGATTGTTACGGAAGACAACTTGGGACAGCTACAGCAGGAGGAGGTAACGGAATGGATGGCCGCCATGGATGAGTACCACGAGCAGATTGAGAAGCGAAGGCCGTCTTGAATACTCTACAATAGCCACAAGGCCACCAGCATCAAGAAAAAATAGGCGACCAGGACGACGTATACCGGGAGCCATTTACGTTCCCCTTCCAGCTGTTTTCGGCTCAAAACATATCTGTCATCGATATCCTTTGCACGACGAGCGGGAAGGGCAGACCAAGCGAAAGCCACGAAGGCCGTCACCGCGAATCCGAAAAAGTTCCACCACATCCAGTGGACTCCGGGGATGGCGATCCACAAAAACAAATTGAGTCCCACTCCGGCCGGCAGACCTAGTAGGATTCCCTGAGGAGAGACTCGTCTCGAGAGGACACCCAGGAGGAAGGTGGCCAAAATCGGACCGTAAAACGCGGAACCTATTTTGTTGACGGACTCTAGAATCGTTGCCGAGATGTGCTCGACGAGAAACGCGAAAGCGGTGATGAGGATGCCCCATCCCACAGTGGTCATCTTGCTATAGAGCAAAAGGCGGGAAGACGAATTGGTTTTCGGTTCAATGAAATCACGCATGGTTGCTGCGGAGAGCGAGTTCAGCGCGGAGTCGAGACTCGACATGGCGGCCGCCAGAAGCGCCGCGAAGATCACGGCTCGGATCCCGGTGGGAACATAGAGCAGCACGAACTGCGGTACCAGAAAATCTGCGTTTTCGGCCGACACACTGGCGGAAAGCTCGGGTGCATGTTGATAGACGGCCCACATGGCGATCCCGAGCAGAACGTAAAGGATCGTCAAGGGAAAGCGGGCGAGTCCGTTCCAAAGCAATGACAGTTTCGTATCCGCCGTCGAGGAGGCGGAAAGCTCTCTTTGAACCTGGCTTTGGTCCGTGCCGTAATACGATATATAGAGGAAGAACCCGCCGATGAAAAAAGCCCAGAATGGAGCGGCGCTCTCGTCTCCCAGCCCGGTCGATGGATCGATCGCCGCCCGTCGAGCCTCGGGAAAAGCGGTCCACATGGCCTCGAAACCACCGGCGATGTCGGCCGCCAGGAAGATGCAGACCAAGATTCCGCCGACGAGGATCACCATCTGAATGACGTCGGAGTAGACCACCGCGGTGATGCCGCCGATGGTGTCGTAGATGATGGTGACGATGCCGACCAGCAAAATGGTGGCCCAGAGAGGGATTCCCAAGCAAACCGCGAGGACGATGGCGCTCGCGTAAACGGCCACTCCGGCACCGAGCCCGCGGCTCACGAGAAACACGAGGCTCACCGTTTGGCGAACCGGCCGGCTGAATCGATGCTCCAGATACTCGTAAACGCTTACCAGTTCCAATCTTCTGAAGAAGGGAACCAGAAACACCATGACGACAATCATGGCCAACGGAACGGCAAGCTCGTTTTGAAACCAGGTGAGTCCGCCCCCGCTTCTCAAGGCCACAAACGTGGGAAGCGAGATGAAGCTGATGGCCGAGGTCTGGGTGGCCATCGTCGATATGCCCACCGCCCACCACGGTAGATTCCTTCCGCCGACGAAATAATCTTCCTGATTCGTTTGTCTTCGTCCCAGGTAGACACTCAGGCCGATCATGCCCAGGAGATAGGTAATTATGATTGACCAATCCAGCCAGCCCATGGCGCCCTCTTGAGAACACCTTATATCTTTGAGCAGAGAGGATTTCCAGGAAATTCAACACCTTCGCCATTTATCCGTCGTGCGATTCCAGATCCAGGCCCTCTTTTTCGCCTTACTAGGGAGGGAGTTGATGAGAGCGATTTTGAAATAAGGAGGGGTCCGATGAAACGCCTTACTCTCGATACGATTTTCGCAGTTGTGTTGGCCGCTACTCTGTCCTGCTGGGCTTGTGACTGGACACCGTTTTCTGCTGATGACGAGGGCTACGGGGTGAGTCACAGCAATCATGTCGCCTCCGAGTCTTTTCTCTTCGAGCTCGGCGCGTCAAGCCGGCTGAGGCTGGAAGGAATCAACGGCACGATCACCGTAACCGGGATCTCGGGATCCGAATCGGTCACGATTTCCGGAGAACGACGGGTCGGCTCGGACAGCGCGGCCGATGCAGAGGCGTATCTGTCGAAGTTGGAAGTGCGGGTCGAGGAGCTCGGAGACGAAATCTCTGTGCGTACCGTTCAACCGTCCGAATCTCGTGGCCGCAACTATGTAGTGGATTACGAGATTACTTTGCCGCGAGGCCTGACGGTCCAAGTCAACAACATCAACGGTAACATCGATCTGGATGGGCTGGCTGGAGATACACTCGCCGAACTGGTCAATGGTCAAATCGATGCCGGTTTGAGTGTGCCCGTGGAGGGCGTCGTCGATCTGTCAACGGTCAACGGGACCATCGACGTAAGCGTTCCCGTCGATACATCGGCTCACTTGACCGCCAATGTCGTCAACGGAACGATTGGGATTCGAAATCTCAACCTTCACAACCAAGTGAGCTCGCGAACATCTTTGCGGGGCGTTTTAGGAAACGGGCGAGGGAACATTCGGCTGAGTACGGTGAACGGGAGTATCGATGTCGAGGGGTCGTGAAGTCGTCGAGATTGATGCGTCGTAGGATGCCTATTTGGAAGTCGTCCGCAAAACCTCATTTTGATTCAAGTGAAACGTCCAAGGTACAATCGACATGCGGAGGAATCCTAAATGGCTACTGCCAAAGAATACGTCATCAACATTGTCAAATCGCTGCCGGATGACTGCACCGTAGAGGATATTCAGTACGAGCTTTACGTTCGACACGCAATTGAAGAGGGCGAGCTGGCCGCTGACGAAGGGCGGGTCGTACCTCACGAGCAAGTCATCGATGAGATGAAAAAGTGGCTCGACAGGTAGTCTGGACATACCCCGCTCGATCAGATTTGCTTTCCGCTCTTGAATTTATTGTAGAAGAATCCCCTCACTTTGCCTCTGATTTCTTGGAGAAGGTCGAGGCAGCTGGTGCATCTTTAGAAGAATTTCCTGAAAGAGGAAGGATCGTTCGTGAAATTCCGGAAAAGGAACGTCGCGAAATTTTTGTGCAGAAGTATCGCATCGTATATCGGGTAGAAACGGATAAGGTTGTTATTCTACGGTTCATTCACGGCAAACGGGATTTTAAAATAGCCTGGAAAAGAAAGCCCAAATGAGACGGCTGCCCAAAACCCTTGCCGCGCGAAGCCGTTGGCCACACTGCCCACCGCTACGATCTGCCTGAGAACCTCGATTCCCCGAGTCATTGATAGTGGCGGTGCTATTTCTCCCCTTTGTGCTTTCTCATCGTGTCTTCATTGAAATCGACCAAATCTTCGTAGCGACACATTGGACTTTCCGTGTTCCAAACTGAAACATGCTGAGTCAACCACGAACCGCCTTACGACTCTATCACTCCCATGGAAGTCGAAGAGCGTTTTCGCTCGGTCATGGGAATCGTCAAGAGCTTTTTGCTGTCACCCACCTGGGGCCGCGGGGAACCGTTAGTGGGACAGATAAACGGTTCCGAAATCAAGCTGCGAGTACGGCGAGGCACGAGTAACGGCCTCACCCGGCTTTTCTACGGTCAGATTCTTCCCACCCCTTTCGGAGCCCGAATCGAAGGGCACTTCCGTACCTTGCGTTTCGTGGTAGCCATCTTGAGATCGGCGTGGTTCGCTCTGTTGCTCGGAACTTTGGCCTTGCTTCGAGAGATCCTATACGCGAGTGGGACGCTGAACCGATCCGAGGTCGCTTCCGTGATTCTCGGTCCCGCTCTAACCTTCGCCTTTCTCGTTATCATCGAGATTGTTGCGAGAAGGATGGGCGACCGCGATGAAGACAACATGCGGGCTTTCTTGACTCGTACGTTCACCGACGTTGCCAGATAGGCTTTCCTCGCTTCCGACTTTTGATAGGTTCCGTGAGACAATGGGCCGGTTGACGTATCTTCTCCAGAGTCGGGAGTCGGAAAATGAGTCATTTTTTTGCCTATCTTTTTCGGATGAGATTCATCAAGCGGTGGGGCTTGATGCACAACACCTATCCCGAAAACGTTCAAGAACACAGTTTGAGAGTTGCACAGATTGCCCACGCGCTTGCCGTGACTAAAAATCGACTTTTCAATGGAAAGGTCGATCCAAATCGGGTCGCCGTCCTGGCGCTCTACCACGACGCCAGCGAGGTTCTTATCGGAGATCTTCCCAGCCCCATCAAGTACTTCAATCCCGAGATTCACAAGGCTTATAAGGAGGTGGAAAAATCCGCCTCGAAGAAGTTGGTCGCCATGGTGCCGGAGGAACTGGCGGAAGATTACCGTAGCGTGCTTTTTCCCGATGATTCGGGAGGATCCGAAAAGGAAGAGGCGCACCGTGACCTCGTCAAAGCCGCGGACAAGCTCTGCGCCTACGTCAAGTGCCTCGAGGAGACGGCGGCTGGGAATCGGGAGTTTGCAAAAGCCGAAGAAGCCCTGCGCGCGTCCGTCGAAGAGCTCGAGCTTCCCGAGGTCGATTACTTCATGAAGACTTTTGTGTCGAGTTTCAAACTCACTTTAGACGAACTGGGTTGATAGTCAATTGACGGTTCGACTCTTCAAGAAAAAGGATATTCCCTTCGCTTTGGCCCAGACCGAACGAGAGGGATGGGACTCGACAGCTGAGTCCTTTGAAATTCACCTCGCCCACGATCCCGAGGGCTGCTTCATCGCCACCGTAGGAGACACCCTGGCCGGAATGGTCGCGGCCACTCGTTTCCGCGACACGGGTTGGATTGGGGAGCTCATCGTTGAACCGGATTATCGCGGTCGCGGCATCGGCACGCTTCTCATGCAGGAGTCCGTTCGGTTCCTAGAAAACTCTGGTCTTCGAACGATGCGGCTCGAAGCCGATCCGGCCGGAATACCGATCTATGAAAAGCTGGGTTTCGTTCACGAATTCGAATCACCAAGGTTCCGGCTCGAGAAAGCTCCCGACCTATCGGTGCCGGAATCGAGCGTTCACTCCGGTCTGGATTTAGATGAAGCTGTAGACTTCGATACGTCGATCTTCGGAGACGACCGGAAGAAGCTTCTCGGCAAGCTATTCAAGCACGCCCGCGCCGTCTACCGGAGCCCGAGCCCCCTGTCCGGCTATCTGGTGGTTCAACCATCCCGCGCGGGAGTCCGACTTGGACCGTGGCTGGCAAGTGATTCTAAGGGTGCGGAAGCGTTGTTGCGTCGGGCTCTTTCAGTGCTCGAGGCTGAGTCGGTGATTGTGGCTTTGCCGGGTGTCAACCGCGAGGGGCAGGAGCTTCTCGAGCGTGTTGGTTTTGTCCGAACCCCGTCGAGCTTCCGAATGGTTCGCGGGCCTAAACAGGCACACGGCAAGCCGGAGAATGTTTATGCCATTGCCGGCGGAGCGTATGGGTAAGATGATTCAAGGAGGCACTTCATGACGAAATCGAACCCGTTCTTATTGATGTTATTCCTCTGCATCGGTTGCGGTTCATCAACGCCCAAAGAAAAAGCCGACCTGGTTCTCCTGAACGGCAACATCATGACCATGGAATCCGACGACGCGCGGGTGGAGGCCCTGGCTGCGAAGGGTGAGCTCATTCTGGCGGTGGGGAGTACCGATGAGATCGAAAAGTACGTCGGTCCCCAAACGGAGGTGATCGATCTCGAAGGAACGCTTGCCGTTCCCGGTCTCATTGACGGGCACGGGCATTTCATGAGTCTCGGCTCGTCTCTCATGGGTCTCGATCTTCGAATTGCTCGTACCTGGGACGAGATTGTGGACATGGTGGCCGATGCCGTCCGGACAGCCGAGCCGGGTGATTGGATTGTGGGCCGGGGCTGGCACCAGGAGAAATGGGAGCGGCCTCCTTCACCGAACGTCGATGGCACTCCGGTCCATCAAGGCCTCAGCGCCGTCAGTCCGGATAATCCCGTTATGCTGATTCACGTGAGCGGTCACGGAGTCTTTGTGAACGCCAATGCCCTGCAGCAGGTTGGATTTACTTCCAAGACACCGGATCCGGTGGGGGGAACGATCGTTCGCGATCCACAGGGCAAGCCGACGGGTATGTTGAGAGAGACGGCTCAGGATCCGCTGCGCGAGGCGCTTTCGCAATTCCGCGCTCAGCGTCCGCCCGAACAAATCGAAGCTGAGCTCCGCCGACAAGTACAGTTGGCTGCGACGGAAGCGATTTCAAAGGGCATCACGACGTTTCACGACATGGGAGAGCCCTTCGAGATCCTTGACCTGCTCAAGACCATGGCGGAGGAAGGTAACCTGCCGCTTCGCTTGGTCGTTGCCATTCAAGAGCCGGCGGAAGAGCTCGAGAAAGGACTAGCCCAATACCGCATGGTAGGTCACGGTAACGGCTACCTCACCGTGAGGGCCATTGGCGAGAAGGTTCTCGACGGCGCGCTGGGAACGCATGGTGGGTGGTTGCTCGAGCCTTACAGCGATATGCCTGAAAGCGTGGGCTTCAACGTCACGCCGGTCGAGGATATACGACGTTCCGCAGAGCTCGCTATCGAGCACGGATATCAGATGGAAATTCAAGGTATCGGCGACCGTGCGGCGCGGGAGCTTCTGAACATCTACGAGAACGAGTTTCAAAAGAATCCTGACAAAAAAGACCTACGTTGGCGTATCGAACATTGTCAGGTCATTCATCCCGACGACATCCCGCGGTTTGCTGAACTCGGTGTCATTGCTTCGGTGCGAGGCGTTTTCGCCACGTCCGACGGCCCATGGGTCGTGACGAGGTTGGGGGAGGAGCGTACGCGCGAGAGGGGATACCCGAACCAGACCCTGTTTCGATCGGGAGCGGTCGTGATCAATGGAACGGATCCTCCTGTCGAAGACATCAATCCCGTCTCCAATTTCTACTGCTCGGTGACACGAAAGATGGCCAACGGTAAGGTTTTTGGTGCGGAACAAAAAATGACGCGCCAACAGGCTCTACGCACCTACACCGTGAATCCGGCTTATGCTGCGTTCGAAGAGGACCTGAAGGGTACTATTGCGTCTGGAAAGCTAGCCGACGTCACCGTCTTTTCGCAGGACATCATGACGGTCCCGGATGATGAGATTCTGAATGCAGAGATCCTTTACACGATCATCGGCGGGAAAGTGGCGTACCAAAGAGAATAGGACTCAAGGACTCGAGGACTCAAGTACTCGAGAATAATTCGGAGCTCGGCGCTTCGCGCCTCGATTCAGAGTTTATTGAGTCAGTTTGTGGAAAGCGTGCGTGGTTCAAACCACACTTTGACAGCCTGCTCTTTCTTTCGTGTGAACACCGTGCCTAGCCATCGGGTGTCGTCCGGCTCGGGGAAATCTTCTCTGAAATGAGCGCCTCGCGATTCCTGCCTGAGCAGTGCCGACTTCAAAACGATTTCACCGACCTCCAGCATGTTTTTCAACTCGTAGTAGTGGATTAGGTGGCTCGGGCGCTCGGCTTTTCCTTGAGACAATAGCTCGCGGACTTGCGCCAGATCGTTCAACGCCGATTGCAGGCCGTCACCGGTACGAGCGATTCCACCGCGCTCCCACATGAGTTTCTTGACTTCGCGCTTGAGGTCGAGCACCGAAGGACCTTGGTCGTTGAACCCGAGATCGGCAATATCCACATCAGGAATTTCCAGTTGCGTTTTGCGACCCTTAGCGTACTTCGCCGCCGCTTCTCCCGCTTGGGCGCCGAAAACGATACATTCAGCAAACGCGTTTCCCGCTAAACGATTCGCCCCATGCGTTCCGCCGCATGCTTCGCCCGCCGCGAAGAGGCCGGCCGTGGCGCTTTCCAAGTTCTCGTCCACCACGATTCCGCCCATGCAATGATGGACGACGGGGGTGATGATGATGGGATCCCGCCCGAGCTCCTTTCCAACCTGACGCATGGCGTCGTATAGGTGGCGATACTTACCTTCCAGGAGCTCGCGGTCTACATCGGATAGATCGATGTAGACCCCTCCTTCCACCCCACGTCCCTCCTGAAGCTCGCGGAAAATAGCAAAGCTCGTCTGATCGCGAGTGGCCATATCCTTGGCTTCAGGGTAATAGCGGGCCATGAAACGTTCTTGATGACGGTTGCGGAGAATCGCTCCGTCGCCCATTAGCATCGTGGACAGCGTGGAACGTAGAGGCTTGACGCCCCAGTTCGGGTAAAACTGCGGGAACTCCATGTCACGCAAGGTCGCCCCGGCGCTTAGCGCCAGGCTGTAACTGTCGCCGCCAATATCCGCCGTGTTGTTGGTGGAGGAGTAGACCTGCCCGGCTCCGCCCGCCGCGATGATGACCGCCTTGGCGCGGATCACGAGATAACGATCTTGATCCTGCTGGAGGGCCAGCGCACCTTGGATGGCGCCGTCGCGCGCGAGCAGTCTCACGACCGGAGTGCGATCTAAAAATCTCACTCCCAGACCCTGAGTGTAGGTCGCTAAGGGTCGGGTGATGGACTCTCCCCGTGCGTTTTGAGGGAACTGTCGGATCTCGGTTCGTACACAGCGGGGATGGGAATGTCCCGGAGGCCGGCCGCGAATGAGATTGCCTTTGGGATCTTTGTCGAAAACAACGCCGAAACGGGTCAGACCGAGGACTTCTCGCTCCGAGCTCTCCGCCAACCGATGGACGAGCCTCGGATCGCAGAGTCCCTTGCCACTCCTCAAGGTATCCTCGATGTGCTGCTCGACGGAATCCTCCTGGCAGACTTTGGGGGAAGATACGGCGGTGGCGCAGTCGGCGACAAGCGTATTGCCGCTCAATCCCGTCCCGCGTTTACACGCTATGGTTGTTTGTGCACCCCGCTCGGCCGCCGCGATGGCGGCGCGCAGGCCGGCAAGACCGCCTCCGACGACTAAGACATCCGTTTCGTGATGTTCTAAAGAGTGTTTCATGATTTTGGAGAAGCAGTAAGCGATCTACCTCATCAGTTAATAACATATTTGAACAGAGGTGACCAGACTGCTTGCACTTGACATCAATGCTAGCATACGCTATCATGAAGCCTTCGAAAGGAAAGCATTTGCGCTATGCCAAGTCTTAGTGTTCGAAAAATCGATGTAAAGGTTTACGAGCGCTTACGGATGCGGGCGGCAAAGCACGGAGTGTCGATGGAGGAAGAGGTACGTCATATTCTTCGGCGTGCCGTCTCAGCTCCCGAACGACTCGGCGATCTTGCACTGGAGTGTTTTGGTGCAAGTGGCGTCGAGTTGGAACTGTCACCTAGAGAGCCACACGAGCCAATGGCGTTGGGTGAATGATTCTCCTCGACACCAATATTGTATCCGCGACTATGTCGCCTACGCCGCAGCGGTCCGTCATCGACTGGCTCAACCACCAGGATACCGTTCAACCTTTATCTGTCCACGGTCACTATTGCGGAGATCGGCTACGGCCTATGGATCCTGCCTGAAGGCAAACGCCGTCGCGATCTCGAAGGCCGCTTCGCGAAGTTCGTCACTGCGGGATTCGATCAGAGGATTTTGGACTTCGACGAGCGAGCAGCACGTTTGTACCCGGAAGTGATGGGAAACCGTCGGGTGCAGGGTCGGCCGCTCGCCATTCTGGATGGACAGATTGCATCGATTGCGCGAGCGAACGACTTCGCTGTCGCGACAAGAAACGTTCGCGATTTTGTAGAGTGCGGACTCGAGGTCATCAACCCCTTCGACTCATGACGTCGGGGCCGATATGGGATCAATAATCCGGGAACAGAATCTCTCCCGAGCGACGTAAGGTGCCGTCCATATAACGGCGTTTCAGCTCACCGCGGCGGAGTTTTCCGTTCAAGGTTCGGGGTATGGCCTTGGGCGTAACCAAGTAGACTCGACCGGGTCGGAAGCCCAGCCGATTCCGAATGGCTCCCACGATTTCGACGATCATCTCCTGAAGCCGGTTTTCGGAGGTTGACTTTGCGGTGCGAACCTCGGCAAAAAGATAAACTTGCTCTCCTTCGATCCGTCCCCGGTCCACACCAATGGCCGCAGACGATCTCACGAAGGAGATGCCTTCGACCGCCTCCTCCACTTCTTGGGGTGAGAGGGTCTCGCCCATTTGGATGATGATCTCCTTGCTTCGGCCTACGATGAAAAGGTCTCCGTCATCGTCGCGGTAACCGAGGTCTCCGGTTCCAATGAAGCCTCCTTGTCTGAACAAGCTCGCCGTTGCCTCCGTGTTGTTGTGATAGCCGCGGCACAGAGCCGGGCTGCGCACGAGAATCTCACCCACTTCCCCCGGTCCGGAGAAAGCGCCGTCGCCCCAGATGCCGATCTCGACTTTCGGAAAGGGCCGTCCCACCGATACGAAACCCCGTGTGTCCACCTTTATCGGAGACCCCACGGGCCAGGTGCTCACACCCACCGTGGCTTCGGCGAGGCCATAGGCAGGTGTCATAACGTTCGTGACCCCGAAAGTTTCCTCGAAGTCGGCAATGGTGCTTGTCCGGACGGGCTCGGCGGCATTGAGGGCCACCCGCAATGAGGACAAATCGGGAGCGGTGGTTCTTTTCGTGAGATGCAAGCCGTTGCGGTAGGCGAAATCGGGAGCGGCGGTAAACGTTCCCTTGTGTTTAGAAATGACCTCGAACCAGTTTCGCAATCCGCTTCCACCCGTGGGAAGGAGGATCAACTTGTTCCCGACACAAAAAGGAACCATCGTCATGAGGATGAGGCCCATGTCGTGATAGACGGGCAGCCAACTCACGAAAATGTCTTCGGGGACGATCTCGAACCCGGCGACGAGCTGCTCGATGTTGGTCATGAGTCCGGCATGAGTCAGCTCGACGCCCTTGGGATCCGCGGTGCTCCCGGAGGTGTACTGAATGAAGCTAAGCTCCTTACCCCCAACTTCGAGTGGGTTTCTCACGGGTTCAAGACGAGAGCTTTCCTCCACGTGCCAGACCGGAAAATCAAGAACGTCCTGATTGATCGTTAATGAAGGCCGAACGACGGCTTTGGCCTCGCACAAACTCGCGACGCTGCGGAGCCGTTCGATTCCCGATCCCGGGTACAAAGGAACGGCCACTCCTCCCGCGCATTGGATCCCGTAGAAGGCCGCGAAGAAATCAAGGCCGTTTGGAAGTGCCAAGACGACGCGGTCGCCTCGGGCCAGCCCTCGATCCCGACACAGACGCGCAAAACGCCGGACGGCCTGCCACAAGTCCTTGAAGCTGAACTCCTCCTTCTCATAGATGAAGGCGGTTCGCCCCGGCTCATCGGAAGCTCGGCGCGCGATGACATCGAGAAGGTTCATGGAGTTCGACTAGGTCCTGGATTTTAAAATATGGTCACAAATTCACGAAGAAATTCAACGCAAAGTCGCGGAGACGCAGAGACGCAAAGCGAGATTAACATCGAGTTCGATTGTTTCCTCTTTTCGTGGAGCTCCAAGTCTTAATCGCTGCAGAAATTGGACGGCCGTCCTCTTCCCCGGGATGTCTAGAGGTTTCGACTCTGGAACAGCACATGAACATATTTCCGTGACCAACTTGGCGTCTTTGCGCCCTGGCGCCTTGGCGTTGTCTCTTCAGGTATCAAGAAAGGTGCCGGCGCACGAGATCGAAAAGATCGGCCACGGTGAGGATGTCGGGTAGCTCTTCTTCCTCCACCGTGATTCCGTACTTGTCTTCAACCGCCGCGACGATGTTCACGACATCGGCGGATTCTGCGCCAAGACCCTCGACGATTCGATCCTCGGGGCGGACTTCACGTATCCCCAACTGTAGTGCCACCAGATTTCCAATATCTTCGATTTTTGCCGGCATCCTTAACCTTCCTGTTTGAGCCGATCGAGTATGCTGTCCGCGATGGCGGCCGCCTTGGTCCGATCCATGTCCGACTCGAGGTAGACCACGTCCCACCAGAGCTCTCCCGCCCAAAGCCGCGCCGTCCCCGTATAGGCCGGGCCAAGGACCAGATTGGATACGAAGGCGTGGAACTCCTCAATGCGGATTCCATGGGTAGGCTCGACAAGTCGCACGACCCCGCCGTAGCTGACCGCCGCCGTTCCCATTCGGGCGTTTTGCAGCCGAAGAACGGTTTTCATCATCCACGGGGTCATGAGAAAACTCGTGAATTTGTCACCCCGGCGTGCGCCGCCGAGCACTTGGGTGTTGATGTCTCGAGCCAATTCCCAGAGATCCGCGTCGCCTCGAACCGGAATGGTGAACCGGAGCACGGAATGGTAAGCCGCAAGGGGTAGGCTCTCAGCGGGAGGCTCGAGGTAGGGCCGGATGTCGGCAAAGGTCATGTAGCGCATGGGCCGGTTCCGGCCTCCGTAGAGGTGCTCGGACACCGCCAGCAACAGGGCGGCGAGGAGAACGCTGTTTACCGTCACCCGTTGGCGTCGGCTCGCTTTTATGAGGGTCGCCGTTTCGTCTCGGGAGAGTTTCACCGGCAGGATCTTGCACTGGCTTTGGCGATCGAGGTCTGGGCTCAAAGCATCGGATGAGCGAAGTCGGTAAAACACCTCGTCGATGGCTTGACGCAACAAGAAACCGGCTCGCCGCCAGATACCCCTTAAACCCAGGTGGGCCAAAGGGAAATATTCCTCGGCGGGTGGCGGCAGGCATTCGGCTGCGGACATTGAAGGAAGGCTCGCAGCCTTCGGGTCGCAAGCGATGAGTAGCTCGCCAACAAAGGCCAAAGCCGATCGTTGGTCGAGGATCGCGTGGTGAAACGTCACGATGATGTCGGTCTTTGCAGAGTCGTGACGAGGGGAAAGGAGGGCGCGAAGACGCATCAGAGGCCCGCGGGTCGTATCGAGCGGGCGGTTGAGCTCTTCTTCTATGATCTCCATCCACTGCCGATCGTCACGCCGCTCGCAAAGCTCGAGTGGTATGGTCGGAGTGCCCTCGGTCTCAAAAGCAAAGTTTCCACTTGCCTCAACAAGATGAACACCGAGTAGGGGGTGTCGAGACTGCAGGCGCGGAAGGGCCTGTCGCAACTTCTCCGGATCGATGTTTCCGTCGAGACGCAGGGCAATGACCACATTGAAAGGCGCAAAACGATCGGTCAGGATTTGTGCGTACTCGAAAGCTCCTACGGCGCGGCGCATGGTGCACTAGTCGGCAGGTTGCAGATAGTATTTACGACCCTCGAACCAGAGCTCGAGCCCGGCGTCGGTTTGATATAGCTCCAACAAGGGGACCTCCCCGAGGCGGTTAGGAGCTATCGCTTCGACGGGTTTCGCCGACAAGGTGCGGGCCCGTCGCTCGACGTTTCCCGTCATCTCGGCGAACATCTGATCCACGCTTTTCTGGATCATGCGGCTCGACGCGAAAAGGCCGAGCATGCCCATGTCGAGCTCGAGCGCCAGCGAAATGGTCGTACCACTCTTGTCCGGGGGCTCCATGAATTTCCAGTCGGCTTCCCAGCTTTTGAACCAGCCCGTGATCTGAGTTTGCTTCATTCCAGCGGTGTGGAATCGGAACTCGAGCGTCTGAGACAGCTCACGCCCCATATGGGTCTGTTTCATTTCGGCCACAAGGCTCTTCTCGGATTCGTTGAGGATTCGGACCGATTGGACTCCGGGCATCCACACCGGCCATTTGGCCACGTCTGCAAATAGGGTTCGAACCAGGTCGAGTGGGGAATCGATACGAGCCACCTTCTTGATCATGGACTCCTCATTTGTTTCTCGGATTCCGAGGGAGCTCGAGCCGCTCGCCCCTCAGCCAAACCAGGAGCGATTGCGGTCGTTCCGTTATTGTGAGAATTCTCTTTCTCGTCCCGTCTGAGCTCGCCGATGGGCCTATCCGAACGGCCGATGCGATCCGTTTCTCGACGGAATCCACCATGTGAGTCAAGACTTCACGCATTTTCTTCCGACAGGTCAGATCGTAGAAATCGGTTTTCACATGGATTCGGCCTCGAAGAACGACCCTTTTTCCGCCCTCGATTTCCTCGAGATTCCACTCGCCGGAGATGCCATGCCCACCGTAGCGGCCGACCTGAGAGTAGATCACCGAGATCGGCGGAGAATGAACGAGCTCGAAAACGAACCTTCCCGCTCCGTGACGAGGGGCTTCAAATTCGGCGATGACGATTTCGCCCTCTTGGGCCAAGATTCGCGAGTGAGTGATGTCCGGAACCCACTCGTGATAGGAATCGTAGTCGGTGAGAAGAGAAAAGACCGACTTCTGCGAAGCGTCGAGGCAAAGGTCAAAGGCTTGCTTTTTCAACACGGGCTTTTCAATAGCGTTTCAAGGTTCGACGAAATCGGGCAATCATTTTCTCCGGGAGCTTTTCCCCCTCGGCGAGCGCGGATCCCAGGGCGGACAGGACTCCCTTCGGGAGCTTCCGGGCTACTTCGCCCAGATCGTCGCCGTCGTCGAGGCCCGTTTCGTCAACCAATTGGTTCACGAAAGTCTCCAGAATCTCGACGGTGCCGTTCATTCCCGTGACTCCGGCCATCGCCAAGGCGTGCTCCACGTGCAGGAGTCGCATCAAGCCCGACGGATCCGTTTCTCGGGATTCGTTCTCACGGGTCTTGCTGGTGTCTTCGTCCGTGTCGGCCCGCTCCTCCTGCTCTAGAACCGTCGCCACGGTATCCGTTGACGGCGTCTCGGTGGGTCGAGTCGACCTTGCTTCGAGAATTTTGCCCTGCTGTTCTCTGATTCTCTCGACGAGCACCGGCACCAGCGACCAGGCGATGTCCGGGTCCTTTTTCACGAGAGTCTGGAAGCCGTCGCGGGTAATGAGCAGACACTCCGTCGGCTGCAGAGAAACGGCGCTCGCCGAGCGTGGTTGGTCATCAATCAGAGCCATTTCTCCAAGGAGATCACCCGGTCCAACGGTTGCGAGAGATACCCGTTCTTCCCCATCTCCTTTGAATATCTCGACGCCGCCGGAAGTGATCAGAAAGAGGCCGAGACCGGTGGTTCCCTCGCGCGTCATGACGGTGTTGGCGGGATAGTGCCTCGGGACACAGACGGCTGCGAGCTTCTTGAGACTCTTCTTCGAAAGGCGGGAGAAGAGAGGTACTTTGGCGAGCAAGTCTTCGGAGCCGACATTTCGACTGTTTTCCGTCACGACGTTCTCCTCGTTCGGAAACAACTATCCATCGTTACGGCGGAAGCTCCAGAGTAGAACCGCCGCCAATCCCGCAAAGCCAAGAGCGGCGAGACCTTCTACCGAAACGCCGGCAAGCTGGACCGATGTCAGACGCCGACCGATGACCGCCACCGAAACGAGCAACAAAAGTAAGCCCAAGACGAAGGTCCAAGACAGTGAGTGTGCCGTACCGCCTCCGTTTCGGTCACCGGCTTCGAAGTTCACATGAAGCCGTCCCTGCTTTACCAGAGGGCCAAGTTCGTCCATTTTCTGCAATAGGTCTCCTATCAAAGGAAGAAACCGCTCGACGTTACTCCTCAGTTGACTGGGACCGAGCTGCTCGCGCAATCGAACCGCGGCAGAGATGATTCGGACGTCGCCGAGCGCTTCCCCGAGCGGATCTCGACGTTGTGCGAAACGTTGAGCCACGCGTTCGAGGTCGAAAAGACCTCGGTAAAATGCCAAGAGCTCCGGCCGGGGTTTGACGCCGGCTTGATGGGCGAGTCGCCACTGCACGAAGAGGTTGTCCGCCAATCGTCTTCCGGCATAGGCTTCGCTCCAGCTCCCGAGCCGAAACGGCTCTCCTTGGCGGAATCGCGATCGCAAGTCCTCACGTATTTCCGTATCTCCGCTCTCACACGTTTCGCCAAGCAGGAGATCGCAAGCGCGGTCGGGCTGTTCCCTGGCCACGGCGGCCAAATAATCGAGAAGGTTGATTCTAGTTTCTTGCTTGATTCGGGTGAACGATCCTCCGGTGATGACGAAAACATCCTCGGGAAGCACACCGATATTTTCCATCATCGGGCCTTCTATGCAGACCCCGGCCATCAAAGTCTGCCTCAACCAAGCCAGACAGAGGCGACGACCGAGCTCGGCTCTCCGGTTCTCATTTTGGGAAACGCGGTCCACTTCAGCCAACGACTCGAAAAGGTTTCGAGAAGGCAGCGGCTCCAAGACGACGACCCGTTGGGAGCACAAATGGGGGATGAGCTTGGGCGCTTGGAGTCCATCATCCTCATCCAGGGTTTCGTCAGAGATCGGTTAGAAAACTTGCCTCATGACGCAGATCCATCTGCCGGAGGAGCGAGTCGGTAAAATCCTCTACGGCGACTGCGAGGTTGATTTTCTTGCCATCCTGCCCGGTCAAGTCAACGTTTTTCAGAGTCGCGAGGAGCGCCCTATCCCGGCTAAAGCTTTCCTCGATCTCCGGACGAAGCACCTTGACGGTCACCGGCTTTTCTCCGGACAGGGTCGCCCGGTACCACTGGTAGATGAGACCCTGCTGGAATGGAGGCTCGTCGATGGGCAAGGAAATCTCTTCTGTCGAGCCTGCCGTCTCGTTCTTCAGGATTTCGCGAACCACTTCGTTGGCGGTCGATGCGGTGGAGCTACGGATTTTTCCCAGCTCGAGACAATCGGAAAGAGCCAGCACGTCGATGCGGGAGGAAAGGTACTGGCCGAAAGCTTCGAGTAGGGGGCCGAAGCCTTCCAATGCCTGTCTCAATCGGGATCCGGCCGATTCCTCGTCGAGCGCCGCGCTTCTGAAGCGACGGCGCCCTCCCCAGAGCCCGAGCTCGGACAGCCGCTTGCGTACCGTCTGCTCCTGCATCCCGTCCGGCCGATTCAAGTTTCAGACGAGCTCGGTTCTTCCTCTTTGGCTTCGCTTTCTTTCGAGTCGGATTTGGGCTTTGCCACGTCTCGGATAGCGTCGGCCGAACGTTCCATCACGTCGGCCATCTTGTCCATGACCTTGTTCGGCTCCGTCGTGCTGACTTTGAAAACGTCGAAAACCGCGTCTACCATTTCGCGCTGCAGCTTGTCGCCCGACTCGAACATGGACTTGGTCCGCTCACAGAAAGATCCTTCCGTCGCTTCGGTGACGTTTTTAAAGGCGTCTTCCGCCTTATCTTCGCCGTTTTCGGTTTTGTCTCGAGACATCATGTTTCCCATTTGCTCGAGCCCGAACAGGGACATCGCCCAAGTGAAGCTCATGAATGACTTGGCTAGATCCCGCATGCCGAACCTCCCAGTTCCAAATCGGCCGGCGCCGTCTCGTCGATATCGACGAGCAGGCCATCAAACGAGCCGGCGAAGCGTTTGTAAGAGCATCATAGCACCGGTCCCGGCGAAGAGCATCTTCGCGGTGAAGAAGTTCATACCCAGCTGTGACGGGCCATCCGACAATCCGAGAAGAGCTACCGCTGCCAGAACCACGAGGGTGAGCTGTTGCGCCCTCACCTGTTCGGACCGGTCCCGTTTTCCAGTAGAAGAATGTGGTGCCCCATTCTCCGTGATCTGCTGCAAAAGGTGGGTGGCCGTGGCCGGCCCCTCCGAGATGAGTCGGAGACCGGCGGAAACCCAATCCGCGAGGTTTTCTTGTGAAAGCCAGAGCTCCCACATTTGCTCCTTCAGGTATCGCTCGCAAACAATTTCGAGGTCTTTGCCCACATCGAGGCCGGAGGCGAACCGCGAAACAAGACCATCCGCGGTGATGACAGAGCGAATGTAGCGGGTGACGTCCCGGGTCGGCCACACTCCGGTGTGTCTGGATAGCTCGAGCATGTCCAACATCACGTTGGTGAAGTTCTCCCGCAGCAGTTTTTCGTCGCTTCCTCCGTACCATTTTTCGACGAGATCCTGGAGCCCGCTTCGAAAATCGGCGATATCCGCTCCTTCCTCGAGATGCGCGATCTTGAGAAAGGAGGAGAGCATTGCGTCGGGATCGGCCCGCGTCAATGCCAAGGTGAGAGCCACCATATTTCGGCGTGAGTATTGGGACAAAGTGCCGGTGATTCCGAAATCCACGTAGCCCACCACATTGTCGGGAAGGATGAGCAAGTTGGCGGGATGCAGATCGGCGTGGAACAGGCCGTAGTGAAACGCATCGCTGACGAAATTCTCTACGACGTGTCGGGCAAAGGTCTCGGCATGAAATCCCGAGGAGCGCAAGACCTCCTTCAAGCTCTCGTCACCTTGCTCGAGGGCTCGAATATAGTCCAATATCGTGGGACCCTCGAGAAACTCGGCGACAAGGATACGTCTCGACGTGAATCGTTCAAACACTCGTGGCACCGATTCATGAGGACTGTCGTCAGCGTTATAGGCCAAGGCCTCCATGAAGCGAGCCTCGACGCGATAGTCGAGCTCCTCCCGGGTCCAGGCCGTAAATTCGTTGACGGCGCGGACCATCCAATAGAGCTTACGAATACGAAACAGCTTGACCGTCGCGGCGACGGCTCCCATGAGACGCAGGTCTGCAGAGAAGATTCTCGGCGCCGTGGGCCGGCGGACTTTGACCGCGACCTTGTGTCCCTCCCACCAGGCCATGTGAACCTGGCCGATAGACGCCGATGCCATGGGCGCCCGATTCGAAAGAATCAAACAACTCCGACGGGCTTTGTCCCAGGTCCTCTACGAAGGTCTTTTCCACTTCGGCAAAGTCGAAGGGAGGAACCCGGTCGAGCAAGCTGAACAGCGCATTGCAGTATTCACGAGGAATGATGTCGGGCTGTAGCGACAAGACCTGACCGAACTTCAAGTAGGTGCCTCCGACCTCCTCCAGAAAGCGGCGTAGTCGCTCCGGGCCGGCGTCGCCTCTCCGGTCCACGAGGAAGTAGGCGAGGCCGTGTTTGGTCAGCAGCCAAAGGGTTTGAATCAGCCTGAAGAAGGTTGGGAGTAGGTCGGTCACGACTCAGAGATCCAGGTGAAGGCGGAGCGCATCGTCGAGCTCCGACATTAGCGAGGCCGGTAGCTGGCCGACGCGCCGGCCGATCCGCTCGATCGCTACGGAGCGAACCTGCTCTGCCTGCGCCTTGGAGTCGTGACGCAATCCGCATTCTGAAGCCGGAAGGAATACTTGAAAGGGATAGACTCGGGTTACGTTAGAGGTCACGGGTACGACCGTGATGACGCCGCGATTGAGCCGCGAGGCCGTTGTGTTGGCCCCGTCGTTGCTAACGACCACGGCGGGACGACGTTTGCTTGCTTCAGAGCCGCGTACCGGCTCGAAATCGACCTCTCGAATCTCGCCTCGAATCACCGGCGTGAGCTCCCGAGTCCGTCGCCGGCCGTAGAGTCCCACGCATCGGCGTCACCACTGGATTCCCATTCCGCCCAGGCCTCCGCGTAGGCCGGACCTAGCTCAGCAGCGCGCAACAACCGAAGGGCTCGCTGAATGACGGCGGATCTGGGAGCGAATGCCTAGGTTCTTGGCATACTCATCGAGGAAGTCGATATCCTCATCCGGTAAACTCACACTGATTTTCATACTACTATGCTACCATCGGTAGCTATTGGGTAGCAATCAGACTGGGCCACCGCTCACTTTTCCTTACTGAAGAGCCGCTCCCAAAGGCGGGGACCCAGTTGGTAAGCCCGCTGCCGCTCTTGTTGGCGGACCAAGAGCGAATAGATCACCGGTAAGACGACCAGGATGAGGACGGTGGCGAAAGCCAAACCGAAGATGAGCGCCGAGGCCAAGGGGGACCAGAGACTGCCACCCCAGATTGCCAAAGGCGTCATTCCCCCGATGGTCGTGATGCTGGTGAGAATCACAGGCCGGAAGCGTCTTTCACCCGCCTCGAGCAGCGATTGGTACATCCCCTTGCCTTCTACTCTTTGCAGGTAGTTGGCGTAGTCGGTGAGGACGATGGAGTCATTGATGATGATTCCTGTGAGGCTGACGATACCGATGAAAGCCATGAAGCCGAAAGGATTGCCGGTGACGGTGAGCCCCACCACGGCCCCGATGACGCCGAAGGGAACGGTAAACAGGATCACGAAGGGCTGGATGAAGGAGTTGAACTGGAGCGCCAGGACGGCGTAGATGAGAAGAAAAGCCAGCACCAGCGCCTGGCCCAGGCCGGCGAAAGACTCCTCCCGCTCCTCGTTCTCCCCTCCATACTCCAATCCGTAGCTCGGAGGCAGCGTCAGATCCGCAAGCCGTGCCCGAATGTCCGTTAGCACGTCGTTGGCCAGTCGGCCACTGACGTCACACTCCACGACCACCAGACGCCGGCCATCCCTGCGGCCGATCCGGAAAAAATGATCTTCCTCGGCTACCGTCGCCGCCTCGCCGAAGGGAACCATGGTGTCGAAACGCGAAGGAAGATAGAGTCGCCCCAGATCCGACACTTCCTGAACCGAATCCTTGTTCAATCTGACGACGATAGGGACCTCGTCCTCCCCGTCACGGTAACGGCTGGCCGTCTGCCCGTTCAGCGCCATGAAGACGGTGCTTGCAAAGGTGAAGCTGTCAACGCCCAGGAGAGCCGCCTTTTGCTTGTCAAAATCGAGAACCAAACGCGGAATCTTCTGCCCCAGGGTGTCGCGCAGATCGGTGACTCCAGGCACATCCTCGATCCGTCGCCGTATTTCGAGAGCCAAATCCGCGAGCCTGTCCAGGTCGTTTCCCGAAACCCTGATTTGGATGGCGGAACCGGTACCGGGACCTTGTTCCAGTACTTTTGCCTCGACGGTAGCCCCGGAAATCTGCCGAAGCTTCTCTTGCAGTTCGCCGACGTAGTCTTCTACCGACTCCGAGAAATCCTCCCGCAGGTTGACCACAATCTGGGCGAAACCGGCGTCTTCGTTCTCCCGGATTTCGTTGTAGTAGATCCTTGGGCTTCCCTTCCCTATGTTCGCGGTGAAGTCGCGGATCGTCCGCTCTTGGCTGAGGACCTCCTCAACCTGTTCAGTGACCAGGCGCGTGGTCTCGAAGTTCATTCCACTGAGGAAGGCGGATGTTGATGAGAAAGAACTTCTTCTCCGCCTTGGGGAAAAACTGCACTCCCAGTCGAGGAATCGCTGCCAGGCTGACCGCAAAGGCAACGGTTGCCAGCGTCAAGGTCACGAACCGATTCCTCAAGGCCATCTTCGCGACCTCGCGATAGGAATCGGTCATTCGAGACTCGCCGCGGGTAGCCGGTTGTGCGACCGGAAACCTCTTCCACATGGCATAACAAAGCAGGGGAACGACGGTGAGCGCTACGGCCACCGAACCCACCAGTGAAAAGATGACCGTCATCGGCAAGCTGTAGATGAAATCACCAATCGTGCCGGTGAGAAAGAGCAACGGCACGAAGGCGGCCACGGTGGTCAAGGCCGAGGAGATGACCGCGAGTTTCACTTGCTCGACGCCCGAGACCACCGCGGTGAACAAAGGCTTGCCTTCTTCGAGGTGAAGGGCAATGTTCTCGACGATCACCAGCGCCGAATCCACCAGCATCCCCAACGCCAGCACCAAGCCGCAAATCGATACTTGATGAAGATCGATGGAGAAGAAGCTCATGAGGATGAAAGCGATCAAGATCGACAAAGGAATGGAGATGAAAACCACGAAAGCTTGTCGAGCTCCCAAGACCAGGGCCACCATGAGGATTACGATGGCTCCACCACCGATGGCGTTCCATTGCAGGCCGGTCAAAAGCTCGTCCACCGCATTGACCCCGGTCACTGATGATGGTCACATCGATTCCCTCGGGAAGTCCGGCTTTGAGCTCATCCAGCCTCGATCGAATCGCCTCTGCCACGGTGATGGTATTGGTCTTCTCCTTCTTGTGAACGGTGACCAGTAGTGTCGGCCGGCGATTCGTCCGGACCAGATAGGAATAGTCCGCGAAACCGTCGAGAACGTCGGCCACATCCCGCAGCAGAACCACCGACTCTTCGATGTTTCCGATGACCGTATCTTCGAGCTCCTCGAGGGACTCGTACTCGTTGGGGCTCTTGAGTAGATAGCGACGAAGACCGACATCGAGTTTTCCTCCCGGAATCGCGGCGTTCTCCAACCCCACCGTGTCGCGAATATGGGTGAGGGGGATGCGATATTGGGAGAGCCGATCATTGTCGACGAGCACCTGGATCTGCCGTTCGGGCATTCCCTCGATCTCCACGGACGAGACCCGATCGACGGCAGCTAGCTCGTCCTTCAGCTTCTCAGCCCAGTCGTTGAAGCAGGCGGTAGTCCTCCGGACCTTGCAGTGCGGCGATGACACTGGGAATGCCGGCGGTGTTGAATGCGAAGACTTCGGGAGCGCTAACACCATCCGGAAGATCGTCCCTCGTATCCTTGACCTTTTGCTTGATCTCCTCGATAACCTCTTCGGGGACCCCGGTTGGCTCGAACGCACGTCGACCTGGGAGAGACCTTCCGCAGAAACAGACTGTATCCACTTGATGTCGTCCAGCTCGTCGATGTCTTCTTCCAGGGGTCGGGTGACCAAGTTCTCGATTTTGCCGGCGGCCACTCCCGGCCAGAGGGTGACGACCCGGCAGTTGGCGGTGTCGAACTCGGGATCTTCGGTGCGTGGCAACACCAGGAAAGTCCAGATGCCGTTCGCGAGGAGAGCACCAACCGCCAGGATGGAGACTCGATAGTATTTGAGTACGCTCGCGATCATGACCGTGTCGTCACTAACAGGTTATAGCATCGTCCAAAAGCCAACAAGAACGACCTTCCAGAGCCTTGCCCATGAACCGAGGTTCCACTATTCTATTCAGTACCCGACTCAAACTGCCATGATGGAAATCAAAGTCACCCGCGGAGAAGAGTCGAAAGTTCATCGATTCGAGGAATCTCGCATTCGCATTGGACGAAACGAGGACAACGACCTGGTGCTCTCGTCCCGGGCCTGCTCCCGATATCATGCTGAGGTTGTTCAGGAAGGCACGACCTACAAAATCGTGGATCTCGGTAGTTCGAACGGAATTCAACTAGGCTCGAGGACGCTCACCGAAGTGGTACTCGTCGACGGCCGGACGGTGGTCGTGGGTGAGCACGAGCTGACGTTTCGATTGGCCGACGAGGCAAGCGATAAGACGGTGTTGATCGGCAGGGCCGAATCTTCGATGGCCGGTGGGGCCGAGCCGTCGCCGCAAAAGGAGCCTTCGGTTCTGTATCTGGTTTACCGGCGTGATGGTCAAGCACAGAGCTTGAAGGTCGTTCAGGGGGCCGAGTATGTGATCGGACGGGCTCCCGATGCCGATCTGTATATTGATGACCGGAAAAGCTCGGCACACCACGCCTTGGTTTTCTCGAGAGCCAATCGATTCTCGATTCGGGACACCGAAAGCTCCAACGGGACGAAGGTCAACGGCAAAAAGATCGATGAGGCGCCTTTGGAAGCCGGCGACCAGATTCGGATCGGGGACACGGTCATCACGGTCCAAGAGCAAAGGCATGAGCTGAGTGACCAAGCAAATCTTATGGAACGCACCGTCCATGTGCCGAGTCCGAAGCTCGATCCCAGTTCGGCGCTGCCTGACGATCGCGCCGTGGTCGGACGTTCCAAGACAAGCGCCGGTGTCGGCGTTGCCGTGGGTGTTGCTGCAGGGATTCTCATCGCCGCCGGAGTATTCTTTGTGCTGAGCGGTGGTGGCGGAGACAAAGACGAAGGGACGACGGGAGCGTTATCGAGCACCGGCACCGGATCGAGAGAGACAGACAACGAGGAATTGCTCGTACAAGTGGCCTCGATCCAGACGAAGGAGCTGGTGAGATCGATCGACGGAACCGGCACCGTCAATCCTCGGCGAAGAGTCACGGTGAGCGCCGAGGTGCCGGGGCGAATCGTGGAACTGCCGGTGGAGGAGGGGGCGGTTGTGAAAAAAGGCCAGCTTCTGGCCCGCGTCAATGACACGGACATCCGTCTGCAAATCGACGAAGCGCGGTCCTCCGTCAGCCAAGACCGCGTGGACCTGGCCCGAGAAGACTTTGAGCGCAAGAAGCAACTGGCCGACGATGGCGTCATATCGAAGGCGATCTTGGACCAGTCCGAACACCACTACCTGTCCTTGGAATCACAGTACAATTCGACCCAGGCGAGAATCCGACAGCTCCAGGAACAGTTGGGTAAGACACGTATCACCGCTCCCATGTCCGGTCGCGTGGCGAAAAGAACTATGAATCAAGGAGAGGTTGCCGCCGCTGGAATGCCGATCCTCATTCTGGAGAACATGGAAGAAGTACTTGTGGATCTGGAGCTCTCGGATCGGGACATCGTCAAGGTTCAGAAAGGGCAACCGGTGGAAGCAACAACCGACGCTTTTCCCGGCAGAATCTTTCTAGGCGTTCTCGAAAACATCGCTTCCTCCGCCCAGCCGGTGACGCGAACTTTTAGAGTGGAAGCACGAATCGGAAACCAGGACGGGAGCTTGCGTAGCGGAATGATCACCTCTCTCCGAATCGTCTTGGAAAAAAGCCACGGTCTAGTGGTTCCCACCGAGGCGCTCCTCGGTCGCCGCGGGGAGGACGCGGAGGTCTTCGTGGTGGCAGGCGGAATAGCTCGCAAGGTTCCGGTTCGTCTGGGGAGTGCTCTCGACCGTGAGGTCGAGGTGGTGGCTGGGCTTGCTGAAGGTGACGAAGTCATCGTCTACGGCAAAGAGCAGGTCAGAGACGGTCAGCCCATCGGCTCCTATCAAAAGCAGTGAGCGTAACAGACGCTCTCGACGTCAATACTCCACGAATATGAGCCGGCGAACACCCGATGACTAAATATTCCAAGTCGTTCGTCGTCATTTCATTCGCCTCATTCCTTACGGCGTTTGCCGGTGAGGTCCGTGAACTGTCCTGGGAGGATCTGAGCCCGGCGCCTTCGGTATCGGAAGATCCTTTGGCGGCTTTGACGCCGGACCAACTCGATCTGGTGCTCTGGGTTCTGAATGTGCTCGAGACCTCGCCAACCCGGGATTCCGAAACGGAAGGGTTGTACCAAGAGATCGACAAGGCTATGCCGGCGATAAAGGAAACCGGCATCGATATTGACAAGGTGTTGGCCAAGAGGAAAGCGGCCCGAACGGCCGTCGTCGAGGAGCTCAACGGCAAACGCGTTCGTATTCCGGGGTATCTTCTACCGCTCGAGATGTCCGGCACCCAAGTCACTGAATTTTTCCTGGTGCCTTACGTGGGTGCCTGTATTCATGTTCCGCCGCCGCCGCCCAATCAGATCGTTCACGTGAAGTTGGTCGAAAACGAAAGCTATCAGAGCAAGAAGCTGTTCGAGCCCGTTTGGGTCACCGGCGTTATTTCGGCGACATCAACGGTCAAAGAGCTTTATCTCGTTGACGGCTCGGCCGACATCAATACCGGCTATTCGATGAAGGCGGACCGAGTCGAGCCCTACCAGTAGAGGGGGCAGGCATTTCCTGCCCCGTTTTTACGACTGAATTCCTTCCAAGGATTCGCGAAGTGCTCCGGCGTTCGGAAACCGATCAGCGGGGTCCTTGGCGAGACAACGCAGAATCAAACGGGCCAGTGCTTCGGGAACCGACGGGTGGAGCTCCCTAGGGTCGGGCGGTGGAGCGGTTTTGTGAAGCTCCAGCATTTCGACACTCCCTCCCGCGGAAAAAGGTCGCCGGCTCGTCGCCATTTCATAGAGAACGACGCCGAGGGAATAAAGGTCGGATCGCTCGTCGAGGGTCTGTAGTTTGGCCTGTTCGGGAGATGCGTAATTGGGGGTTCCGAGAAAGACACCCTCGCGGGTGATTCCCGGCTCTCCGAGAAGCCGGGCCACCCCGAAGTCCGTCAAATAGGGAACCTGGTTCTCATCGAGCAGAACATTTTGAGGCTTGATATCCCGATGTAGGATCTTTCTCGCGTGCGCCGCCTCGAGCGCAGCTGCGAGCTGAACGCCGAGCTCGACACATGTTTCGGTGGGAAGCGGCGCCTCATCGGCGATCTTGCCCGCCAGGGTCGTTCCCTCGATCCATTGCATGGTCAGATACTTCGTTCCTTCCGACTCTCCAAGGTGGTAAATGCGCAGAATATTGGGGTGCCCGATATCTCGGGAAAGAAGGATCTCCTGCCGGAAGCGTTCCAGAATGACATCGTTGTTCGTGTATTCCGAGCGGAGCAGCTTGACGGCGATCTTCACCTGGAGCAGCTTGTCATAGGCTTTGTAGACGATGCCGGTGGCGCCCTCGCCGACTTGGGTGAGGAGCTGGTACCGGTCCTTGATCGTTCCGAGCTCGGCTTCGTGCGTGGCGGTGGCGCCTTCCGGTGATGAATTCGGTTGTTGGTTCCTGACGCCGCGGCCGGGGCGCCCGCTATCGGGACGGTTCTGCAGCCACCGCCGGAAGAAGGTGTTGGTCAGGTCGAACCGACGTTCGGCGTCGCGCCGGATGAAACCAAGCTGCTCGAGGCGTTGAAGATCGGAACGGAAAGAATCGGTGTCATCCGCCAGGCTCTCCTGGATGGAATCGCTCGTCGTCGCCGATTGCGCCGAGATGATTTTGAGAATGTCGCGCTCCGAAACACCGAGCATCTCGAAGTTGACCGAGAAGAAGAAGCTCACCATCTGATCGGTCGCGACCTGTTCGATGGCATCTTCCAGCTCCCCCGTTTCTTGATAACGCTTGCAGACGAGCTGAATCAAGTACGGGTGGTTGTCGCAATGGTTGCGGATGGTTTCTACCTTCTCCTCATCGATCGGGGGGCGGGACGCGCCCGGTAAGTGGTCCTGCCGGATCAAAGCGCGTGCTTCCTCGTCGGTCAGAGTCTTGATGTAAAGGGGAGGCGTAAATCCGTGGAGAAACGGGGAAGTGTGCTCCCGTTGCTCGGCCAGCTCCCAGAGCCGGATGGTCGAAGCGAGCACCGAGCGAACATCCTCCTGGGACTGTAACGTGCGACGGAGCTTGCGGAGCAGC
>CAVROO010000036.1:0-206415 GCA_963722765.1 uncultured Acidobacteriota bacterium | reverse complement strand
GGGTGAAGTTGCCATCGAAATACTCCACGTGATTCCCGTAGTATCGCCTCAAGCGACTTTTTTCCTCTTCGGTCACCCTGTCGCTCTCGAGAAAATCGGCGTAGGTAATCATTCGTTCCGATGCTTGGGTTTCGGTGGTTCTCTTGCCTCCGGGAAACAAGGGTCCATGTGGGTCATAGGTGTGAAAGAACAAGAAAAACTGATCGTCGTGATGTTTCTCGAGGAAACTTCGTAGGATGGGTAGGAGCGTTCTAATGTCTCTCGTTTGGACATCGAAAAAGGACTGAAAGCCCTTGTCGAAACCGAATACGGGATCGAGCGAGTGATCGCTTGCGATGGCGCAGGTGTAGTAACCGGCGTTGCGAAGAGTTTCCGCCAGAGTTTTCACCTCGGGTGAGGCGACGGCGCGATTGTATCCGAACGCACGATTGAGCCCGTGACGCGAGGGGTAGAGGCCGGTGAGCATCGAAAAGTGGGAAGGCATCGTCCAGGGGGACACACTGTAGGCTTGGGTGAAGACCGCGGATTCGCGGGAAAAACGCGCCAGATGGGGGGACGACCCTTGCCGATCGGGAACGTAAGGGCTCAAATAGTCCGAGCGAAGGCTGTCCACGGAAATAAGAATAACGTTCGGTTTTGGATTCTTTTCTTGGACAGCTTGTATGATCTCAGGGGATACCCAGACCGTTCTCCCGGGAAACGAGAAATCGCTGCTGGAGGATGTTTCCTGCTCCACCGATAGCTCTAGTACGGCCTTCTCCCGAGCGGTTCGAATCGGAAGCGGCGCATCGAGCACGAAGAGCTCTCCCGAGGACTCCTGTTCCCGAGCGGTCGCGGTTTGCGAGTGCAACACCTTGGCGGCGCCGCCGTCGAGAATCAGTTTCGCTTTGAAGGTTGCCGGACTCCCTTCCGAGTCGGCCGAGCTCGTATCGAATCCATATCTTGCTCGGAGTCGGTCTCCGGGAGAAACGTTCAGCGAGAACCGGAATGCCGATCCCGCAGGAGCGAAAAGCGTTGGCGCGAGCTCTCGTTGGCCGTCGATTCGGGACCGCGAAATCAACTTGATGAGGTGTCGCGTGGCGTGAGGAAGATAGGCGCGGTCGATGGAGTATTTCCAGTTCAGGTACCGGACCTCCTCCGGGGTCATTCCTCCGGTTTCCGTGGAAAGAAGGACGGGTTCCTTCGCATTATCGTTTTCCCGGCGGATATCGCCCAGGATGGACTGCGTACGGTGGTTGCCGGCGCCCGTCCGAGATAGCTCTATCCCCCAGGTTCCCCCGAGATCAACACGATCCGTGAGGTGTCGAGGAAGCCGAGCTGTCATGATTTTTGTTCCATCGACGTTCAGGATTAAGTGCTCTCCCGCGAGCTCGAGGACGTAACGCCGCCAGGTTTCGTTTGTTGGAAAACCTTCGGCTTCCGCAACGGGAACCGTCTCGACCGGCATGAAGTCGTTCGTTACTTCAGAGAGCTCGAGGCTGACTTCGCCGTCCGATCGAACCAAAACGCGGAACCGGCATCTCGAGCTCGGGCCTTTCTTTTCGTGAAAGACCACCGCGATTTGCTGTTCGTCTTCCTCTGCCCAACGGGTGCGATATTTGAACGACAACCCGTGTGGGGACGCCGTCGGGCCGGTCGAGACGAAGCTCAATCGATTCGAGAATTCGGAGAGGCGCGTCAGGTGCACGTGGGCGTTGCGGTCGAACTGCCAAGAGCCGGTCTCGAGCTCAACATGCTCCTCCAGAGGAGATTTCGGGAGCCGAACTTCGGCGTTGACGATTTCCTGTGTGAGCGCCTGCTTGATCCGGCGGCGGCCTCCGTCGGGTCCGCAAACGTCAACAGCAATGTGACGAATAAACCCACAAGCACGGCGGTCCGAAAAAGTCGGGTTCGGTCTCGTGCTCGGCGAAGTAGGTGCTTATGCATGTCGATTGGGCCGGCGCCACGGCGGACAAGCCGGAGCTTCAGAGATTGAGAGTGCTAGAGCGTGCGACATAATCGCGCCTCAGCTGCTTTCGCTGCCGGAGGCCGGAGTAAAGAGCTCCGAACGTTTCCAGTATGTACCGGACGGAATTGGAGATATCCACGGAAGACGAGTCTTCGGCATAACGTGTCGGGATGGAGACTTCCTCGATACGAAAATCCAAAAGGACGGCGCGAACGATCATCTGGCTGTCGAAGACGAACTGATCGGAGAAATCGTGATAACCGATGAGCTCGAGAAAACGGCGCGAATAAGCTTTCATGCCGCTATGGAGCTCGCTGAACGAAGTGCCTAGAAAGATGTTTTCCACGGTCGTGGTGAAGCGGTTGCCGATGTAGCGATAAAGAGGCATGCCGCCCTGCATGGGCTTACCGCCATCTTTGAATCGGGACCCAAACGTGAAATCGGCGCGTCCCTGCTTTATCGGTTCCACCAGTGCGGGAACACGGTGAGGAGCGTATTGATAGTCGGGATGGAGCAGCACCACGACGTCGGCATCCCTCTCGAGAGCCCAGTCGTAGCAGGTTTTCTGGTTGCCGCCGTAACCCCGGTTCTCCGGGTGTCGAACGCGCGGCGAGACCCAGTTTCTCCGCAGCGCCGATCGTGTCGTCCGGGCTTGCGTCGTCAACCACCAGCACCTCATCGAAGCAGCCGCGAGGGATTTCCCGGTAGGTTTTCTCGATGGTCTTTTCCGCCCGATAGGCGGGCATGGTGATGATGGTCCGCAATAGCTCTCCTTTCCAGAGGAAGGGCGGATTTTAGCCCAGGACCCGAGGATCGTTCAACCCGCCGGAATCCGCGGAAGTGGGGCCGTTGGTGATCCACTTCCGACACCGCCTTTTCATCTTCCAGCGCAAGATCCGATAATGAGGCGCAATGGAACGAGGACGAATTGCCGGTACGGCCGCCTGGGTAATCCTGTGGATATTCCTGCTGTTTCTTCCTTTGTCGCTTCGGCCGGCGTCGAGCCTCCCGGACGACGGCGACGCTTTGCAGGCGACGTGGATGACAGGCTGGGTGGCCCATCAGCTACCGCGAAAGCCCCTCGATCTCTTCGACGCCAACGTTTTTTACCCTCATCCGCTCGGACTGGCCTATTCGGAGCATTTCATCCCTCAGGGCATCGTGATTGGACTGCTCCAAGGTCTCGGCTGCAATCTGACTCTTGCGTATAACCTGTTGGCAGCGTTGACTTTACTCGCCATCGTCTTGGCGGTGAGATGGTGGGCGATAGAGATGGGGGCGAGCGACTGGGGAGCTTCCGTCGCCGGAATCGCCTGTGCTTTGAGCACATTCTGTCTGGAGGAGGTGGCCCGTCTCCATATCCTGTCCATGCAATGGATTCCGCTCGGGCTCGTTTTTCTTTGGCGATACTTCCGGAAGGGCTCGATGTGGGCTGCGGTGGGATTCGCAATCTGTTTCGTGCTGCAGGGCCTGACGAGCCACTATTACTTGATTTCTCTGCCTCTCTTTCTGGGACCGCTGGCAGTGGGCCTGGTCTATTTCTTTCCCGAGAGACGCTCTTGGCGCGATGTACTCCGTCTCGTGCTGCCTCTGGCGGTAGCTTGCTTGGTGTTCATCCCCATTGAGCTGAATTATCTGAAGATCTTCAGCCAGTATCGTTTTCGGCAACTTCTGCCTCTCGGTATGGATTTGGCCCGCTACGTTGTGCCTCCCCCGAACAGTCTCGTTTATGGTTGGTTTCGAACGGCAGCCGAGGGGCTTCAGGGCTCGAACCAGCACTTTGTGGGCTATCTTCCATTAATTCTCGCCATTACCGGGATCGTGGCCGTCGTAAGAAGGAATCCCGATCGGAACCGATCGCTTCTTTTGTGGATGGGAGGTTTGGGGGTTGTCTTCGCCCTGTTGTCGGCAGGGAAGGAAACTTGGTTTGGTGGGATGAGGTTGGGGCCTGGATTGTATCGGCTTCTTTATGATCACGTTCCCTTTTTCAGCTACGCGCGCGTACCGGAGAGGCTCTCCGTTTACTTCATGTTGGTCTTCGCGCTCTTTGTAGGAATGGGTGCTTCCGCGCTCATAAGGCGCGTCAATACGGCAGGGAAACGTTATTTGGTGCTCGGATGCCTTTTTGTTTTACTACCCCTCGAACACGCACGCGTTCCAAATCGTCCCTATCCGATGATCCCTACGCCGGAGCAGACTCCCGAGGTTTACCACTGGCTCGCAAGTCGTCCCGGCGACTTTCCGGTCGTGGAGTTTCCCGTTTATCCACGCATGTACCTTCGCTTCTACGGCTACGACAACTATTTCTCCACCTTTCACTGGAAACGTATTCCCTTCGGCCGGCCCAGCTTTTATCCCCCGGCTCTCGAGTACCTCCTCTGGTCCTTGAGCGACTTCCCGTCGCGTGACGCCACCAGACTCCTTCAATCGATGGGGGTGCGGCTCATCGTCTATCACCCGCGTAGGGATCCGCATTCAACGGCGGTGGTACGACGACTCGAGCGTGATCCGAACTACATGTTCGTCCGACGATTTCCCATGGCGGGACCCGTTGCCGAGGAGCTCGACTACGGAGAGGAGGTAGTGTTTGCCGTTGCGCCGGAGGCGATGCCGGATGCACCTGCCGATCCGGCTCTCGTGAACGTGCCGAGAGAGTCCTGGAGGTTCGCGACCTCGTCGGAAGAGGGGGCTCGACTTGCCGTCGATGGAAATCCGGAGACGAGCTGGAGTAGCGTCCGGCCCCAGGAAAAGGGTCAGTTCTTCGAGATCGATTTCGGTGAGGAAATCGAGGTGGCTCGAATTTCACTGGGTTTCATTTATCCCTACAGCGAATTTCCTCGTTCCCTGTCCGTCAACGGATTTCATTCGTCTCATCGGTGGAGAAGGTTGGAGTTCAAGGAAGATGCTTGGGATCGCGCGCGCCTGGTGAATAGGCTCGTGACGGATCCGGCGAGCGCAACGCTCGATCTGGATTTGCTCGAGCCCATGGCACTCGAGCGGGTTCGATTGTTCATTCGCGAGACCAACACCGATGACGCGATGCCGGAGTGGAGGATTCCGGAGATCTGGGTTTTTGAGAACTCAGAACCCAGAACTCAGAACTCAAGAATAGAATAAGGAGGGCGGCTTCCCTCCTTCGTCGGGACTAGCGGATCGTAGGTTAGGGCGTCGTCACCGCCGCATCAGGATTTAACGGTCGTCAGAAGTTGCGCTAGCTTTCGGCCTCGTTCGTCCCATGAGTAGGCCCGCACGTCTTCGGCCGCTTGGCCGGCGAGGCGGCGACCGAGCTCCGGATCGCGTCTCAGAGCTTCAATGGCGGAACCCAGGGCTTGCGGATTGTCGGGCTCCACGAGAAGGGCGTTTACGCCGTCGGTGAGAACCTCCCGAATAGAGGGAAGTTTGGAGGCGATGATGGGTCGCCCCGAGGCCATGGCCTCGAAGAGCTTCAGAGGAGAGGTGAAGTCTCTCGCCGTTTTGGAACTAGCCAAGGGAATAGCAAAAGCATCCGCCTGGCTTCGCTCTTCTGCGACTCGGGCTGGAGGGAGATAGCCCCGAAATGAAACCTTCTCCGATGTGCCGAGCTCTTCCGATAATCTTTTGAGCCGGTCCAGATCGGGCTCGGGAGGCAGTCCTCCGACGATCACCAGCTCGACGTTGGGGATCTCCCGAACCGCTCGGATCAATGTGTCCACTCCCTTCCAGGGATAGAGCTGGCCGACGTAGAACACGCGAAGCTCGTCCTCCGCCGTTCGTTTCCGAAGCGGGGGAATCTCTTCCGGGATACGGGTGCCGTCTGGAATGACCTCGATGGGAGCCGTATCTGGATAGAGCTCACCCAAGCATTTACGGAGACCCTCGGTGATCGTGACGAGGGCGGAGACACCCCGGCACACGCGCTCTTCACGGTGGCTCAATCGCCTGATCTTTGTCGCGCTGGGCGGGCTCGAACGTCCGTAGAGCACCGACGCCTCTTCGGCAAACAAAGCTGCCGCCGTGTGGGCTTCGTAGACTACGGGGAGACGATGCAAAACCTTCGAACGCAAAGCCACGTCGGCGAGGATTAGGTCCCGTGTATAGATCGCGTCGAAACGTTTCGCTGAAAGGGAAGGAAAGGTCTTCACCATGTAGGCCAGTTTCCCGATCGTGGATCCGGGCGACGGGATGGATACACGGCGGAGCTTCAAGTTGGGGTGGGGCCGAAGACCGAAAAAAGCGAGACATTCTTCGTCCGAGCGTTCGTCTCGACGTTGCACGACGAGCTCGACCTCGGTGCCGTGACGGGCCAAGCCGTGGCAGGTTTCGATGGTCTGGATGCCATTGGCCCTTTCCATGGGAAAGCGGATGTCGGCAAGGTAGACGATTCTCATGAGTAGGCGCACCGTTCGTCCGTCGAAACGAGCCAAACTGTGAAAGAATACCATTTGCACTTCCCGACTGGGAACCGGCGAGACTCGAGTCTAATGACGGAGCGAATCACTGAGAAGAAGCCGAAGAAGCCGAAGAAGCCGAAGAAGTCCAAAAAGTCGCAGAAGGCGTTTTTTGCCTTCTTGTTCTTTCTGGCTCTAGCGATCATCTTCACCTACCCTGTTTCTTTCCAACCCGAGCGGCTGGCGGTGAACGACGGCGACCCGCTCCACATTTCGTGGATTCTTGCCTGGGATGCGCATCAGTTGTTTCGTAGTCCCCTCGGTCTTTTCGACTCCAATACGTTTTATCCCTATCCAAGGTCCCTGGCTTTTTCGGAGCACATGGTGGTTCAGGGTCTCATGTCGGCTCCCTTCTACTACCTGAGCGGCAACGCCCTGCTCGCGCAAAATCTCGTGATGCTTCTGACGCTTGCCTTTTCCGGCTGGGCCATGTTTCTTCTGGTGAGGGAAATTCTGGGTGATGAAGACGCGGCTCTCGTCGCCGGGGTGGTCTATGTTTTTCACACCTACAGCTTCCACGAGATACCCCGCCTTCAACTCTTGAGCATTCAGTGGTGGCCTCTGGCCGCCTTGTATCTTCATCGCTATTTCGTGTCGGGTGGCCGGCGCAACGCTGTGGCTTTTGGCGTTTTTTTCATCCTTCAAGGGCTATCCTGTACCTACTATTTGATCTACTTTGGAATCGTGTTGCTCTGGTGGCTGCCGGGGTACTTTTTATTCGTCAACCGGGACTTCAAGCGAGCGAGCTTTCTCATACCTGTGTTTCTGGTTGTGGGCGCGGTTTTCGGGCTCGTTGCGATTCCTTACCTGGGGGTACTCGAGAGCTTCCAGTATCAACGGCCCATGGCTCAAGGCTTGGATTTGCTGGAGTATTTGAGGCCGCCGGAAGGCACCGTCCTCGGCCGTTGGTTGAAGCTCGGTTTCGAGACGAGTGTGGTGCCTCAATTCCTGGGCTTTGCCGCGATTTTGCTCGCCGTCGTCGGCATGTTGGCTTTCCTAACGAGAAAAGGCCGAACATCGACCCGGGTTTTTGTAGGTCTTTCGGCCGTCACCGGCGTAGCTGGGCTGGCGTTATCGCTGGGGCCGGTCGTTCAGGTCGGCGGAGCGTCCGTCGGGCCGGGGATCTACTCCGTTCTTTACGATAATCTCTCCTTTTTTCGGGTTCTACGGAACCCTGAACGCCTGTCTCTTCTGGTTCGTTTCGCCCTTGCCGTCCTGAGTGCCTACGGTGTGGCGGCCCTGCTGCAAAGACTCCCCCGGAAGGCCGTAAGGGGAGGGCTTCTCGTAGGGATCCTTGTGCTCCTACCGATGGAGCATTTTCGAGGGGGCCAGCCTTTTGTCACGGTCCCCAACGGTACGGATTTACCGGAGGTTTATCGCTGGCTCGGTGAGCAACCCGATAAAGGGCCGGTCGTCGAGCTTCCTCTCTATCCCCGGGAAAAACTACGACTACACGCCCTGTACATGTTTTTTTCAACCTATCATTGGAAGCCCGTCGTTTTCGGGCGGACCTCTTTCTATCCGCCCCTCGTCGAATATCTTGCCTGGGAGCTACGCGATTTCCCGGACGGGGACTCCATCGATTTGCTCCAGGCTCTGGGTGTGGAAACTATCGTAGTGCATCCCCATCTGTGGCCCGAAAATCAAAGGGGTGAGAAGCTGGCGCTATTGAGACGAAAGTCGGATCGGCTTCGTTTGGAGGGTCGTTTCCCATCGCTCGAGGGGCATCATCACAGACGTCTCGGTCTCGGCGATGAGCATGTCTATACACTCGAAGGCTCACCGCCTCGCCCGGCGGCTTTGTGTGAGCCGGCGGACGAGATCGATCCGTTGGACTGGCGGATGAGGGGCTCGGGAGTTACGCCACTCGAGTGGGTGACCGATCGGGATCTCACGACGAAATGGAGAACCTACGGACAGCTCCCCGATGATTTCCTACTCCTCGATCTGGGTCGCTATGAGACCGTGGCGGCGATACGCATGCCCTTGACCTACCCACACCGTGAATTTCCGCGCTTCTTGCAGCTCAAGGCGCGGGACGAGGAGGGACGTTTCCAAAACGTGGAGTACCGGATGGATTTCGATACGAAATGGCAGCTGTGCCAAGCGTTGATTGAAAACCCCTCCCAATCCGATTTCATGCTTCGTATCGAGCCACAACGGGCTCGGTTCCTTCGTTTCCTGGTTGGAGGGCGCCGCTACGACTATGCCCTTCCGGATTGGGCTTTGCCGGAGCTCCACATCTACCGGTCTTGTGAGCCTTGAGGTAGTATTCATTCGGAGACCGAAGTGGGCAGTCAACGCATGACCAGTCGAGCCGGCAAAGTGTTCTTGGTGTTTTCCGTGTCTTGTGGCTGTGCCCTTTTCTTTGCCGCTTATGAATGGATCCTGGTCAGGCGCATGTGGGCCGATAACGTGCAGGAGTTGTTCGTCCCCATTCTCCAATACTATCTCTTTACGTTGCTCTTCTTGCCGCTGCTTGTCTTGCTCCTCGGTTGGCTGATTGGAAAATTCAAACCCGTTCACCCGAGTGTCTTGGCGACGAGCTTGGTGGTCGTCACCTATGTCTACCTCTTTCTCGGCATGCTCGTGAACATGCACTCGTTCCCGCGAATCAGTTCGCCTGCGAGTATCGTGTTCAACATTGCCTTTTCCGGATTTACACTTTTTTTTCTTTGGACGCTTTATCGATTTGGTGTAACGAGGTCGTTTCTGAGATCCGGACTCTGGTTTGCCACGATCGTGCTGGTGGCAGTTCTTTTTTATTTGCCGGTCTTCGAAGTCGGTGCTCTTTCGACCGTGGAGTTGGGAGAGTCGGCTGAGGCTGACTCTGATGCGCCGAATATCATCATTGTCCTGATAGACGCCCTGCGTGCCGATCACGTCTCGGCTTACGGGTATGAGAAGAAAACGACTCCGAATATCGATGCATACGCGAAGGAAGGCGTCCTCTTTATGCGAGCCTATTCTCAATCGAATTGGACTCTGCCTTCGGTGGCATCCATCTTCACGTCACTCATTCCGGAGTCTCATGGTGCCTTTTCTGTTCGAGATGGGCTGCCCCACGGCCAGCCGGTTCTTACCGAGATTCTGAGGCATCGTGGATACCGCACCGGCTTGTTCTCCGACAATCCCAACGTCTCTGAAGAACTAGGCTATGGGCGGGGAGCGGACATGATCTATCAACCCAGGGCCGTTGAGCTACGAACTGTACTAGGCATTGCGAATTTTTCTGAACAGCTCCCCATACTTCGTCGCGTTCTGACGCCCGTTGTCCCTGAGACCAAAGGGCTCCCCGGCAACTGGCAAATCGAAGACGACAGGTTGGTGCTCGAAAATGCCTATGCGTTTTTGTCCGATGATTCGAATCGGCCCTATTTCGTGTACGCCCACATTGTGTCTCCCCACTCGACGTACGATCCACCGGAGCGTGAACGGGAGCTGTTTTGTCCTCAATGTCCTGACGCGGAGACTGTAAATAAACGGCTCGAGTCCGAGACGAGCAGGCCGGGATTGAGCGCGGAGCATGTGATTGGACTCTATGATGGAGAGATTCATTACAGCGACAGAATCGTCGGGGATTTTTTGAAGCGAGCCTTGGACTTTGAAAACGAAAGGAGCACCATCGTCGTGATCACGTCCGATCACGGAGAGTCCTTCTTCGAGCACGGCAGTATCGGTCACGGTAACAATCTCTACGAGGAAGAAATCAAGGTGCCGTTGATTTTTCACTATCCTCCTGTGATCGAGCAGGGACGGAGAATAGATCTACCCGTGAGGAGTATCGACATACTGCCCACTCTCTTGGAGCTCGCGGGATTCGAGCACCAAGGGTATCTCCAAGGTAGGTCTCTCGTGCCGATGCTGGCAAGAGGCTCGGGTCTCAATCCAAAGGATGGAGTGCCCGTCGTTTCGCAATTTGGCCAAGAGTATTACTGCCTCATTGATGGACGCTACAAGCTCGTCAAGAAATTGATACCTGATCGAGAATTTGAGCTCTATGATCTCGAAAGCGATGCTCTCGAGACGCAAAGCCTCGAAGACGGAGAGCTACTTGCGAGCATCGATGAAAAGCTCGAGAACTGTCTCGAATTGGCCCCGCGAGTCGGACATTCGAACGAGGTGACCTTGACGGATTCGCAAAAGGAGCGATTGAAAGCTCTCGGTTACATCCAGTAAACGGCGATCGGTTTACACCTTCTCTAAAACAGCCCAAATGCCGTCGTCCAGCAGGTCTTCTACGGGGATCGAAGGATGCAGGAAGAGTGGTAAGACGAGACGAAAAAAACGTTTTCTCAAACCGGGTTGACTCTCTCGGTCGATCTGGACCACCGACATGCTGTTCTTGCTGCCGCGAATCTCCAGGAATCGCTTCGATTCGCTACTGCTGAAAAACCATCGGTGACGGTCGGGCGGAGGCTCGGGTGGTAAGTAGTGGTATTTCAAAGGTCGATTCTCGTCCATGTAGCCGGCGCGCAGCACTCTTACGAAATCGGACCAAGCATTGGGGAGAGAGATGATGACGTATCGCCTGGTGATACGACAGGTTTCGTCGAATAGCTGGTGCAGGTTCTCCACGTGCTCCAAAACGTCGAGACACAGTACGCAATCGTAGGAGCCGGACTCGACGGGGATGGGATTTTCCAAGTTGACCCGAATATCGTGGTTGGGTTCGAGTCCCGCCGTCGTATACCGAACATTGCCGGAAACCAGGTCCTTTAAAAATCCCGCGTCGGCTCCCACGTCGAGAATCGCTCCGGTGAGAATGCTTTCATATTTGTTCCAAACATAGCGGGCTTTGCTTTTACGGTCGTAGTAGGTCAGGTCGGTCTCGAATCTCACATTCACTCCCGATTCCTTTTCATGAGACGATCTCGTACACCACGTCATCGCCGTCACGAAAACGCTCCGGCATTTTTTCCCGATAGCGTTCCATAGCGGCTCGAAGGTGCCGCCGTCGTGGCTCGGGGATCTGCGCGTATTGGATTACGATATAGCGCACGGGCGCGCGCTCGAGGAGAAAGCGAAGAATCCGTGCCGTTGGAAAATGACGAAGCCTGCCGACGACCTCCCAATAATCATTCGGCCACCAGCCGCTGTAGCCGTTCACCAGCGGTTTGAAGTGGGATGTGGAGTAGTACATGTAAACGGACTCGTGAATGATCTCCTCGCCTTCGTGGATCGGAAGCACGAGCACGGCTCCGGGCGAGGGCGCGGAAGCAAGCCACTGATGAGCCGGTGGTATCGTAAGCGCGTTGGGGAAGATTCGATCGAGTGATGAGGTCTGGTACTCGAACAACAGAACCGCGAGTAGGCCGGCCGCTGCGACACCTCGCCGCCCGTGCAAACGCTCGAGCAACGCCTTCGTCCCGAAGGCGGCGAGTAGACAGCCGCCGAAGAGTGCCAATGCGGCGAATCGCGCCGGAACACGCATACCGTTGAAGCCGGGAAGATAAAGTTGAAAGAAACGATAAGGCAGCGGGACCCGTGAACCCCATGCCTGCGTCTCCGGACCGAACGATAGAATCACTCCGAGGAGCACGAGTAAAAAGCCAAAGATCCAGAAAAGCCGATTCTGCCGGACGCCCGCCACCAATCCCGCTGCGGCGAGCAGGGCCGCTACGAAACCCGGAAAGAGACAGTTCCGAGAGCGCGGGAGCCAGCGAACGTGGGGCGCCTTGTTGAAAGCGCTAGGCACGAGATATTCCGCGGGACTTGCGGAGTACTGTACCGAGTCTTCGTAGCGTCGATAGAAGCCTTGCTCACGGTTTCGCAAGTAGGGAAGCACGAAGGGCAACGTGACTACTGCAACAAATAGCGCTGCGAGTCCGAGCTTTGCGGCGTGTTTCCACTTCAGCTCTCTCGATGCGATCGCGACGACACCGAACAGGGCGAGGGCAATCAACAAATACACGGCGTAGTAGTTGCACGAGAGAATTTGAAGCAGTGTGAATACGACAACTGCGCCGAGCCAACCGTGTCCGCCTTTCTTGAGAAACCGATAAAGACACCAGAAAACGAAGGGAAACCACTGGTAGGTCAAGAGCTGAATCTGAAGCAGGTGCTCGAATCGATAAGGCGCGGCGAGGTAAATCGTCCCTGCCACCAGGGCGGCCCAACCGTTGCCGGTCAGCTCGCGCGTGAGCAGAAACATCCCGAGTCCTGAGAGGACGAAGGATGCGAAAAACGCGACGTTGTAGGCGAGAACGAGGTTGCCCGTCATCCAGTAGATCGGCCAGACGAGTACGGTGATGCCGAAGAGATGCTCGGAATAAGCGAGCGTATCGGGGCGCGGTGCGAAGATATTGGCGTCGAAAAAGCCCGACGGATCGAGAGGTAGGATGTGAAAGCTCCAGCCCAATGCCCAAGCGTTGAGCAGCGAGTCGGAGGAACTGCTCAGTCCCGACCCGAGCCGGGGGGTGAGGGGCCAGGTCAGCCAGACCGTGACGACGGTGAAAAACACGAGCGCTATCCAAGGTCCGGGACCTCGTTGGTCTCGGTTCACGTCGAGTGGGGGTTGCTTTTGTGTCTCTTTCACCCGATTCGAGCTCTGCCGCCGGTGGCGCGATTGGCGGCCATCGTAGCATGGGGCGGTTTGACGTTTCTAATCCTGACCTCGTCATTCCTTAGAATGGCCTTAGAATGGCTTTAGAATGGGCCTTATAATGGCTCCGTGAGAGTCCACGAATGATCAAGGGCCGCCCGAAAACCACGGTCATTGTCGAGCTTGCCTTGGCCGCGACGTCGTGCCACCTCTTTTACTTGTCTTTATTCAGAGCCTACCCGCCCCCATTGGACGGTCTCGTGGGTCGGAGCTTTTTGCCCGGCACCGTTGTTGTTTTGACGCTGGCGATCCTAAGGAGCTTCGTCGGACGCCGGACCGATTCGGCCGACATGAAGTGGCGAGAGCGTCTTCGCCCGGGGAACTGGCTCCATGGACTGGGCAAGCCCGGTTTGATTCTGCTGATGTGTTTCCTGGCTCTGTTCTTCGTGCTCGAGGAATACGGCGGGCGTGTCGGTAACGACGGAACGATGCTCTATATCTATGTACGTTCCATGGTCATCGACGTTGATCTGGACTTGACCAACGAGTTCGAGGAGTTCGTACCCGAAAAATTCCAGAACATAGCCGAGCGGGCACGTCGGCGCGGAGTCGCTCTCGATCCAGGGAATGAGCTGGGTCCGGCTTTTTTTTGGCTACCCTTTTTCTTGGCGGCGCATATCATGGTCCAACTCGGCTTCGGCCCCGGAGTCGAGATCGCGGCGGACGGCTACAGCTTTCCTTATATCAACGCGGTCTGCCTGGGGAGTCTCCTTTGGGCCTTTGGTGGTGTCATCATCTCCACCGTCATTTCGCGTCGCTACTTTACCTCGAACCTGGTGGCGTGGTGCGCGGTCGCCCTGTGGTTGGCGACACCGCTTTACTGGTACTCGGTCCACGAGCCCTCAATGAGTCACGCTATCGCGACTTTTACGGTCTCCCTATTTCTTTTGGCTTGGCTCGTGGCCTGGGAGAAAGGAAGCTTTTCGCACTGGTTGCTCGTAGCGTTTGCCGCCGGCCTCATGTTCTCCGTCCAGCGTTACAACGTCTATTTGTTTCTTGCTCCCGGGCTGACACTTCTGAGTCTCACCGGTCGTTCCCTATCGGCTGCCGGCGCGGAAGAGCGACGGAAGTTCTTGAAGATCGCCGGGCTATCTCTACTGGTGTTGCTGGTGGCCTCGTCGCCCTTTTGGCTCTACAACCTGATGCTCGAAGGCTCCATCCTTCGACACGGCGATTTGCCCCGTAATGCCATCGGCCAATGGCGGAATCCTGCTTTCTTTCAGTTGCTCTTTTCGAGCAATCACGGCCTGTTTGCCTGGACTCCGGCGGCCTACCTATCGGTGATTGGACTCTTTTTTTTCTTGAAGCGAGAAAGACGTGTCGCCGGCGTGTTGCTTCTGACCTTGCTGGGCGGTTTGTATTTGCTGAGTAGCAATTGGGATTGGAAGGCGGGTTTTGCTTTTGGGGCCCGAAGGTTGACTGAAGCCTTCCCGATCTTCTTGTTGGGTTTTTGCAGCTTCGTGGTTTGGGCCCGTCGTTCGCCGCGCCTTCTGCTGGCAATCCCGGTTGTTGGTCTGATCCTTTGGAACCTCGGTCTGGCGGATCAGCGACGGCGGGATGAAATCCCCCCGATGGGAACTTTCTCATTCTCCGATGCAGCATCGCGAAACGTGGGTCGCTTCTACGAGCGAGTCGGTCACCCGAGCTCGGTCCCTGCAAATTGGATCTTCTCTTGGATCTACGGCGTGACGCCGGATCGCTTTGATGAGGTTTTTGGCCATCGGGCCTATCACAATCTCACGGTGGATGTGGGAAGCTCTTTTGATAGCTATTTCATCGGCAAAGGTTGGGCCGAACCGGAGCGGCTACCGGACGGGCGATCGTTTCGCTGGTCGGACGGGTCCGAGTCCTCTTGGCTGGTCCATCTTTTTCAAGACCGCCCGTTCGACTATCGGATGCGAATCGTCGGGGAAAGTGTGCCACGCGGTTCGGAATCGCCACAGAGGATCGATGTCTTCGTCAATGAGAAGCCCGCCGGGATCTTGATCCTTGCGCCTGGGGAAGGCGTGGCGGAGCTACGGATTCCTGCGCGTTTCTGGAGCGCGGGATTGAACGAGATCGTTTTTCGGTATGCCTTCACATCACGGGCCGACGAGGTCTACGGCGGCTCGGATCCGAGACGGCTCGGCGTGCGCATCGAGCAATTCGAGCTCCTTATCGACAACTAAGAAAAGACTAACGCGCTCCCCGTCCCGACAAAACAGCAGGGATCGTCCGGATGAGGATCGTGAAGTCGAGCCACAAAGACCAGTTGTCGATGTACCTCAAATCGAGCCTCATCCATTCGTCGAAATCGAGCTCGCTTCGTCCGCTGACTTGCCACAGCCCGGTCATGCCCGGCTTCATGCTGAGACGGCGTCTTTGCCAGCGCTCGTATCGTTCGACTTCATTGGGTAGCGGTGGGCGGGGACCGACCAGGGCCATGTCACCTTTCAAGACATTGATGAGCTGCGGTAGCTCGTCGATGCTGAAACGGCGAAGGTAGGCGCCCACTCGGGTCACGCGTGGATCCCGACGAATCTTGAAGACGGGGCCGCTCATCTCGTTTTGGGGTAGGAGATCCTCTTTCCGCTCGTCCGCGTCCGCAACCATCGTGCGTAGCTTGAGCAAGGTGAATTTTCGACCGCTCAAGCCGCACCGCTCCTGCTTGAACAGTATGGGGCCACCGTCTTCGAGCTTGATGAGTAGGCAGGACAAGAGAAGAAGTGGGGAAGTCAACGCGAGAAAGATTGCGGAGAGCGCTAGATTTATAGTCCGCCTGAGAGCAAAGGAGATTTCGTTGTCCGGCGCCGAAGAAAGCGTGAGCAGAGGTACGCCGTGGAACTCTTCGAAGCTGAGCTTGCCGGCCGCGCGAGGAGCTAAGTTGACGGCCAAGCGTGTACAAATACCCATCAATTCGCACAGCTCCACGGCATGGTCCACGAGATGAAATCGTTCTCGGGATACGGCAAAGACGACCTCATCGACCGCGTGTTGGTCAAGAATGGTCTGGAGCTCCTCGAGCGTTCCCAGCCGGCGCACATCGGCCCGGCCCTCCTCTTCTCCTCCGAGCGTGACCTGCCCCAGAAGGCGCAATCCCCAGTTTTTGTGCACACGGATGGCCTCCACGAGCTTGTCCAGTTGGTCGCCTCCGCCGATGACGAGGATGTTCCTCTCTTCGAATCGCCTACGGCCGACAAAGCGAAAGGCGAGCCGAGCCAGAATCTTGGCGCCGATCAAAGCGGCCGTCGCTAGAACGAAAAACAGCGCCAAGAAGCTTCGACTCAAGAAGTGCCACCGGAGGAGGAAAGCCAATGTCGTCACGGCGACTCCCGCCGCCGCCATGGCACGAATGACTACGAAGAACTCTCGAAGGGTGCTGCGCGGGATCCGGTATCGGTAGACTTCGTTCAACCACAACGACAACAAGCAGGTGGGTACCGAAACGACCAAGACGATGAGGTACTGTTCAAAAGGGTAGAGGGGCGGAAGATCCGGCGAGGGCCATCGCTCACGTAAAACGTAGGCTAAGGGGAATAGGGCGGCGAGAAGCAGGGTGTCCAAAAGCGCCATCTGGACACCCACCAAACGTGCTCGCTGGCGGATCAACGCGACTCCTCCTCATCTCTCGACGAGGTCTCGATAGACCTTTTCGGTAGCATCCGTAATTTTATCCCAGTTGTGGTGTTCTTCGACATAGCGGAGGGCACGCTCGACGAAGCCCTCCTTCTCCTCCGGCAAAATACGAAGCGCTTGTTCGAGCTTCCGGGTGAGATTGTCGCGCCGCTCGGCGTCGAAAAGGAGCCCTCGACCGCCTTCCAGGAGACGTTGGTTTGGTGGGATGTCGCTTGCCAGGCAAAGGCGACGGCTTAACATGGCCTCGAGGAGGAAAATGGGCTGACCCTCGAGCGCCGAGGGCAACACCACCAGGCCGGCGGATTGCAGGAGCTCTTCTTTCGCTTCCCCTTTGACGAATCCGGGGAACAGACATGGAATTCCATCGGCCCGCCGGACGAGATCTCGACGATAGGCGTCCTCCGAGTCGGCTCCTCCGGCGAGGACGAGTCGCAAATCCTCTTGACCTCGGTGTACGAGGTCTCGAAAAGACTCGATGAGCCATTCCAGGCGCTTTTCAGGTACGAATCGGCCCATGAAGAGAATGTACCGGTTGGGAGCCAAGCCGAGGGATTGGAGGAAACTCTGCGAAGCACTCTCGGTCATCATGGGGGACACGCCGTTCGGAATGACGACCGCTTCTCGACCATGCTTCTCGCTGATGTACTGCTGCAGTTCGGGCGAGACCGCGATGATTCGATGGGCACTTCGGAGCGCCACCGCTTCGCCGAGGCGCATCAGCGCTTTTGCTGCGGGTCGCCACTTGGCCCGCTGCCAATCGAGGGAATGGACGGTCAGTATGGAGCGCTGCCGGCAGAGTCTTGGAATCGATGCGAAACTCCCCGGTCCGATGGCGTGAAAGTGGTGGAGGTCCGGTCGGCGGGTGACACCGTCCAGACTGGCCAGAAAACTGTGCACCGCCGCGTCCAAGTGTTTGCCGCGAATCGTGGGAATGTGATGGAGGGAAACATCCTCCCATCGAGTTGTTTCGGGATCGGTGTACCAGCTTCGTACGTAGACTTTGACCGCGTGCCCGCGAGCGGCCAATCGTGTTGCCAGGGCTTCGACGTGAGCTTCGACGCCTCCATAGTGAGCGGGAATACCTTTTGAGCCGATGAAGAATATTCTCATGAGCCGACGGGCAAACCCAGGTGCGACTTGATTTTGTCCCTCGCAGCGTCCTTGCCGATTTTGAAAAGGTTACGCCTCATCGCGGACTTGGCTGTGCAAACCATCCAGCATTTCTCACAACCGGTCAGGTCACTCCGCTGTCGGGCCGCTTCCTCGCTGGTCCATATCTCGTTCCAACTCTGTCGTCGCAGGTTTCCCATGAGCGATGGAAGAATGTGACAGGCGTAGACGTTGGCTCGAGAATCCAGGTAAAAGAAACCGCTACCGGCGTCGCAGTCAAGGGCCCTTCCTTGTCCCAGAGCGTATTGCAACAGGCTCTTCTCGAACCAGCCCCTCGCGACGGACCGCGGTCGAAAGGAACGATAGTGGCGCCGGATGAGCTGCCCGAAGCCTCGGCGAAGCTCATCAGCGTTATCGGGCCGGAAAGCCGTTTTGCCTTCTCCAAAGTAGATGTCCGAGTCGGTGGCAATGGTGATGCTGAAGTCCACACCGAGTTTCCGGGTCAGCTCGTAGACCTCTTGGATTTCCGAGACGTTGCGCTCCATGACGGTCATGGCCAGACCGAGATCCCCGAAGCCGGCGTCTTTCAATTCGGCAAGAGATTCCATGTCCTTACGAAATCCACCGGGGATTCCTCGTATCTCTTCATGGGTGGCTTCGGTTCCGTCCATAGAAATACGAAGGGCGAGGTCGGGGACGGCTCGTATCAAATCCCGCGACATCTTTCGAATCCGCTCGGTCATGAAGCCGTGTGTCGAGATCACGAGCCTCGAGTTTTCGCAGCGGGCTCGGATTGTGGCGAGAATCTCGGGAAGGTCCTCTCGAAGAAACGGCTCGCCCCCGGTGATGTTGATTTCCCGTAAGGATGTGGGGAGCGCCTTGTACTCCTCGGGCCTCATCTCGTCGGAGACCTTGTTCTTCCAAATGTCGCACATGACGCAACGGGAGTTGCAATTCAAGGTCACTGCGATAATGGCGTCGGTGGGATTTATCATTTTGTCGATCCGGTGACCGACTCGTAGAGGTCCATGAGTCGTTGGTAGTGTTGGTCCGGTCCGAACTCTTCTTCCAGCCACTTTCTGCCCGATTCACCCATACGCTGCGCCAAGTCGGGTTGGTTGCGCAAGAGCTCGAGCTTATCCGCCAAATCTTCCGAGTCACCGGGAGTAAACAGTAGGCCCGTGACACCCTCTCGGACGACTTCCGGTAGGGCTCCGAGCCGAGACGCCACAACCGGCTTCCCGTGAGCATAAGCTTCCAGCACGACCATGGGAAAGTTCTCGTAGCACTCCGACGGTACGACGACCGCTCGGGATGCTTCAAAGGAGGTCGCGAGCTCACGGCCTTGTTGACGGCCTTTGAAGTGGACGTTGGGCAGGTGCCCGAACTCGTTCTTCAGACGTTCTCCGTCAGGACCGTCTCCCACGATCCAGGTCCCTGAATTCTTCATAGCCGCTGCTCGAAGCAGAATCTCCGCACCTTTTTCTTCCGATAGACGACCGACAAACAGGTCGTAGTCTCCAAACCGCCTTGACGGTGAGACCTTAGCATAGTCCAGAAAATGGGGAATGTGCACGAACCGGTCCGCTTCGAAACCGAATTCCACGAACTTGTCGATCAAGAACCGGCTGGGGGCGATGAAACGGTCCACGAGTCGGTAGACGTCGAGCGCCCGGTGGACGGAATTGGCGGCAGCGGCGAGAAAGCTCGCCGAGATGCTTCCTCGCTTGCAACGCCGCAGGATCGCTTGATGGTAGCGGACTTTCTTGCAGGCTTCGCAGCGTTTCCCTTGACTCAAAAAGTGGGTGGCGGGACAAAGGATTACATAATCGTGCAGGGTCCAGACCACCGGAATCTTCTTTCGCTCGAGGGCGTAGAAAATGGAAGGCGTGAGGTGATGATGGATGTTCTGCAGGTGTGCCACGTCCACGGATTGCTCGTTCAATAGATCTCGGATCTTCCGCCAGGCCTCGAAGCTCAAAATGCTACGATAGGCGACGCTCACGGCGTCTCGCGGCGACCGGTGTCGGTGCGCCGAGGCGAAATCGATGGAGCTGACCCAGCTATCGGCGTAGGGCGAAGGAAGGCTTTCGGGATGCCGGGTCGAAAAGGGTATCACCTCGTGACCATGAAGCTCGAGAAGCTTTTGGAGAGACAAGGCGTAAGTGCTGTCGCCACCTCGGTGGTAGTAAAACTTGAGCGGTAACAGTATCCTCATGATCGATATGCGGAAGTGCTTTTTTCCAGACGACTTGACGAACGAACGCAAAGCGCAGCACTATCCATAGATGTTTGTTTCGCCGTTCGAGAGCAGGAGGAGCACACTTTGAGGTTGGGCGTGATCCTGGAGCAGGGGGGAGTCTTGCCTCCATGAGAGGCTCCGGACAGGAACGCCGTCTTCGCTATTATCTCGATCGGTACCGAGAGGCATTCGGTGAGGTTGCGTTCTTCTCCTATGCGAAGGAGCACGAAGATCTTGGCGATGGAACACGTCTGGTCCCGAAAAAGGTGCCCCTTCCAGGTACTCTCTATTCGCTGGCGCTGCCGCTGGTCGGCAGACGAGAGCTTACTCGTTGTCGGCTCCTGCGGGTACTCCAGATGAGCGCCGCGACACCGGCCGCTCTCATCAAACGACTTTACGGCATCCCTTACGCCGTCACGTTCGGATATGACGCGGTTCATTTTGCCAAGAAGGGCGCCGGCGAGCGATTGTGGTTGTCGCGGTGGAATCTCGAGCTCGCGTGCCGCACGGCGGATGTCATTTTCTATGCGACACCTTCGCTCCGAGAACGTCTCGAGAAACTGAGACCGCGAGGGGCGATCCATCAACTGTCGAACGGTGTCGATCTCGATCTTTTCCGGCAGGCTCGAGCTCGGATGGTGCCCGACGAGCGCTGGAAGATCATCTCGGTGGGGCGTTTGGCGCCGCAAAAAGATTTCCCGAGACTCATTGATGCCATGGAGGATCTGGCGGCGGTGGAGCTACAGTTGGTCGGTGCCGGTCCGGACGCCGAAGCTCTGGAGGCCCGTGCTCGAGAAAGGGGGTGAAGCTGACGCTTCACGGCGCGGTTCCGCAGGACGTGGTCTCGAGTCTTCTCTCGGACGCCGACCTGTTCGTTCTGGCCAGCCGAATCGAGGGGCACCCCAAAGCCTTGCTCGAGGCCATGGCCGCGGGGTTACCTTGCATAGGGACGGACGTGCCGGGTATCGGTGAAGTGCTTCGAGACGGGGTGAATGGTCTCGTTGTCGGCGAAGACACGACAGACCTTCGTCGAGGGATCGAGACTCTTCTCGACGACCGCGCCCTGGCGTCACGCTTGGGCCACGAGGCCCGGCGGCGAGTGGAATCTCACTACAATCTCGAGCGTACTCTGGCCGCTGAGATCGAAGTGTTGAAAGAGATCGCGGGCCGAGACGATGAGTAAGCTGCGGCTTTTGTACGTCAGCGAGTACTTCCATCCGTTCCAAATCGGGGGCGCCGAGCTCAGCACGGCCGAGCATGCCGCCGGGCTCGCAGAAGACGGCCATGACGTGACGGTCTTGACGCCCAACTACGGAGCGGCAGACAAGGAGATCCATCGTGGCATCCGCGTTATAAGAATGCCTTTTCCAATCCACCTCGGTGTTGGTCAGGCGGCACCCACCCTGTTGTTTCAGAATCCGATCTACTATGCCTATCTCGGTTGGTGGTGTCGGCGTCTGGCGCGGCGCTTTCGCATCGATCTCATTCACGCTCAGAATAGCTTCTCCGTAGTCGGAGCCTATCTCGGAGCGCGCCTGGCGGGGTGCCCTTTCGCCGTCACCTTGCGTGACGCCATGAACCTTTGTTCGGCGGGAGGTATCTGCCTCCATGAGAGGGAGCTTCCCCCCGAACGCTGTTCCATCGGCCGGTATCGAGCCTGCTTTCGAGATTTTCAGCGGATGTATTCTCCGGGTAGGAGCGGACTGGGGCAGCTCAAAGCACGAGCCAGGAACTGGGTCGAGATTGTCGATGTGAAGTTGCGCCAGTGGGCCATCGGCCGGGCCGATTTGAATCTTTCCGTCTCCGATGCCATGGGTGCGATCTACAAGGCCGCCGGTCTCGTACGCAAGGGGATCACAACCGTCTACAATCCTCCCAAAGACGAGAGCCGCGGAAGTGACGGCAGCGGTGTTCGGGCTCGCTATGGCATACCGCCCGGTGGGCTCATGGTTCTCTACGTCGGCAAGTTTTCATTTGGAAAGGGCACGGATGTGCTTCTCGAGGCCGTACCGCACGTTCGTCGTTTAGTGCCTCAGGTGCGATTCGTTCTCGCCGGGCGCACGAGTCCCTTGGTTTCGGTTCCGAGCGATGACGGGATTGTGGCCACCGGACCCCTACCGCATGACGAGGTGGTGGATCTTTATTCCGAAGCGGATGTCGTCGTCGTTCCCTCCATCTGGAAAGAGCCCTTTCCCCGCGTGATCCTCGAAGCGATGGCCGCCGGTCGTCCCGTCGTGGCCACCCGGAGCGGCGGGATTCCCGAGCTGGTGGAAGACGGTGTTACGGGAATCCTGGTCCCGCCTCGTGACGAGCTCGAGCTCAGCCAAGCTCTCGTTCGTCTCCTTGAAGACCCGAATCTCAGAAAGCGCATGGGGGATGCGGGGCAAGAGCGTCTCGATCGTTTTTTCACTCGGGAAAGGATACGGGACGATCTCGTCAAAGCCTATCGAGCCTGCCTGGATGGCTCCGTCGGGGGGCGTTCACGATGAAACGGTTTTTTCGGGCCATGCTGCCTGCCAAGCTCTGGAACTATCTAATCGAAACGAAGAGGTCCATACGAGTCGCCTGTGCCCCTCCAGATTACGGTCCACTCGGGAAACTCCCACTGTCCTTGTGGAAGCAGCGGTACCAGAACGATCCCGCTCTGAAGGGTTACAGCGATGAGCCCGAGGCTCAAGAGGCGGCGCTTCGAGTGACGGATCATACTCTGATCTCCTATGAGAGAGCGGTGACGCTGTATCAGCAGGTCAAGTATCTGGAACAAAGGCAAGTCGAAGGGGACTTCGTCGAATGCGGCGTGTGGAAAGGCGGAGCGGTGGGACTCATGGCCCTCGCCAACCTCAGATACGGCCGATCGAGGAGAGACCTCCACCTTTTCGATTCCTTCCGCGGATTACCCGAGCCGACCGTTGAGGACGGTGCCGAAGTGAAGAGCCGCGCGGAATCAAGGTCCGGACGGTCTATTGGGTCCACGGCAAAGCTCGAGCCGGTGGAATGGGACGTGGCATCCCGGGGCGATAGCGAGCGGCTCTTGGTCGAGATCGGCTATCCGGACGAGCACCTTCACTACCATGTGGGTTGGTTTCAGGAAACGCTTCCCCAGGCCCAAGGGATTGAGCGCATCGCTTTGCTTCGGCTCGATGGAGACTGGTACGAATCCACCAAGATATGTCTGGAAGCTCTCTATCCTCGAGTCGTCGAGGGTGGATTCGTCATCATCGATGACTACGGTCACTACGAAGGTTGCCGCAAGGCGGTCGATGAGTTTCTGGGCAGCCTCTCCGTCCACCCGTATCTGCACTATATCGACTACACGGGACGCTACATCGTCAAGAGAGCACGTGATGACGGCGATGATTACCGCTTGCGTGCATAGGCGGTCATCATGGACGCCGCGTCGGCGTCCGGCATCAACCGGGTGAGCTTCGCCAGCTTTTTGAAAATCTGAACTCGAGCTCGGGTCGAGATCATCCGTTTTGCTCGTTCGAACCGGCCTTCGTCCTCGAGCTTTCGACGCAAGAGGCGAAAATTGATTCGTTCGGAGTGGGGGATGAACCATTTCTTGAATCGCAGTCGTTCGAGGGCAAAGCCGTGTTCATGGAGAATGGTTGACAGTGTATCCGGCGTGAAGTGATAAAGATGCCGAGGCGCCTCACAATGGCCCCAGCAATCTTGGAAAACACGATTGTCGTAGCATGCGAAATTGGGAACGCCCACGATGAGTAACCCGTCTTTCCTCAGAACCCGGTGACAGTGTGAGAGAACGCGATTGGGATTGAAGCAGTGCTCGAGGGTGTGATTGAGCACCACCGTATCGAAAGAAGCGTCTCCTAGAGGGCAATCTTCCATGCCACTACGAACGACTTCGAGACCGAGTCGGCGGGCCTGCTCGACGCCACGCTGATCGACCTCGAGCCCCACGGTTTCCCATCCGAGGTTGCGGGCCAGGACAAGAAACTCACCGGCGCCGCAACCTGCGTCGAGGAGCCGTCCTCCGGCCACGTAGGGGGGAATGATCATGATGTGTGGGCCCATGAGACGAGCCACGACTCGGGCGAGACCGCGATAAAGGCCGGATGCTTCTATCGGATATCCACCAAGCTCGGCGAGGACCAGGTGCTTGAGCCGCTGCTTCCATGAGGAGGCATCGGGAGGAACGTAGGAGTAGTATCCGTCCGCGTAGTACTGCCCGATTTCTTGACGGAGTGGGCGGGGATTGGTGAGGACGAGGCCGCATCCACACTCGACCAAAGGGAATCCGTTAAAGACGTATACGGGGCGGGCTTTTTCGAGCTGAGCTCCGCAGAGGTCACAAGTATCAACGGTTTCCGTTGTCATTTCGTCTCGCCCACCAGTTGGGAAATGATCTCGTAGGTTCTCAGGGAGAATCGTTCTAGACTGCTCGTTTCCGCGACCGCCTGTTGGGCTCTTTTACCCATCCGACGGCGCTCTTCTTCGTGGTCGAGAGCCCAGCGTATCTGTGTGGCGAGATCACGGGCGTCATTGGGCTCGTACAAGAGGCCCGTCTCTCGGTGGCGGACATAGTCTCGAGTTCCCGCGGTGTTCGAGACCACCACCGGAGCGCCGGCCGCCATGAGGTCCAAGACAGAGAGTTGACCGTGGGCATGCCCTCGCTCGGTCAGAGGCAGAACCGCCAGCGTGCACTGCTCCATCATGACGCGCAGGGCTGGCGCGGGAATCCGGGTGCAACTCGACCGACTCGTCCGGCGTTCGGCCTCCCAGGTCCTCTTCGCTCCAGTTTTGTTTCCCCACGATGCGCAGCGGTGGGCTCGAATCGACCATGGAAAGGGCCTCGAGCAAAACATTCCATTCCCGCCGTTCCGGTGCATTCGTGTCGAAGCTCAAGATAAAGTCACCTCGTCCGGTCTCGTCCCAATCGAGCGTTTTGGGGGTCGGCCCGAAACCGAGGGTGACGAAGTGCGTCTTACCCTCGAGGGAGGGCAGAAACCGTTCGTAGTAATCCTGCTGCGCCCGCGCGTGATAGATGACGGCATCGATGGACTCGGAGGCCTTGCGGAGGAGCCACAGTTTCAGCCCCGACGTTGCCCGTCCGAAGGCCTCGATGTCGAAGACGACGAGCTTGGGGCGGCGGCGTCCGAAGAGGCGATGGAGAAACGCCAGTCCAACGATGCTTCTCGACCCGTGGGCGATGACGACATCGTAGTGCTTTTCTCGTCTGAACGCTGCGATGGTCTGCGCCAGGAAGAAGCGGATGAGTTTTTCCTCGACAAAACGCGACCACAGGGGGATTCGATAAGCTTTGAGCCAGTCGAAATGGTAGCGATCCTCAGGCCAATGAGAGAAAAAAGCCCACCGCTGCCCTTGCTCGACGATCTTGTTGGGATTCGTGTCGGGCAGGACGAGGATCTCGAAGGGACGTGTCATTTGACGGCTACGAGAATGTGTCCGGCGGGGCAGGTGTGTGAGGTCGCCTCGCGAAACAGATGCCCGATGGCGGGGTTGATCCAGGAAGATATAAAGGGCGCAAAACCGAACAATAGGTCGTAGATAACGACGAAGCGATTTCCGTAGCCGTGGATCTGCACCTTCTCGAACTGACGGAAGAGGTGTTTCAACCCGGACGCTGTGTAACGAAAGTAGTCTTCCGGCCAGCCGTGCACGATATAGACGAAAGGTGTGGTGAGAACGATAATCCCTCCCTTTCGAAGGAGTCGAAACGCCTCGCCGGCGACCGATGCAGGCTCGGGACAGTGTTCCAGCATTTCAGTGGACAAGATGAGGTCGAAGGATTTATCGCGCAGGGGAGCGGACTCGGCTCGGCCCACGACGTCCGGTTGATGATGGGGGTCTAAATCCAGCTTGACGAGTCGGCCGGTAGGAAGCCAATGCTGGTATCGTCCCACGCCCCCGAAATCGAGAAGGCTCAGACCGCCGGTGCCCGATTGCGGATCGAGATCCAAGTGCCCCAGAATCGACCGGAGGCGGTACTCGAGTAGTCGGCGCGACAGTGTTTTCCGATCCGGCCTGATGCCCATACGTTCTTGTCCTTTACGGGACTCCGTAGCGGGGGTTCATTTTATCCCTGAATTCAGGTCAACGTTGTCTCATCTGGCTGCTCATCTGATTCTCGAGCCGGTTCGCCGTTACCAGTGAGATTCCGGTAATAAAGATATGTCAATCGAGCCGTCCGATCCCAAGTGAAGCGTTGTCGCACATCTTGACGGGCACGTTCTCCGATGCTGCGCCGAAGCTCGGAGCTTCCGAGCAGCGTTGACAGTTTCTCGACAAACTCGGTGGCATCGTCCGGATCGGCTACGAAGCCGGTCTCGCCGTCTCGCACCACCTCGGGGAGGGACCCGCGGCGGGAGACCACTACCGCCCGTTGACACGACATGGCTTCCGCCACACTCAGACCGAATCCCTCCACCTTCGCGGGATGAACCAATACATCTACGGCTCGATAGAGTGCGAGTTTTCTCTCCTCGCTCACGGCACCCAACATGCGAATCGAATCCCTTTCGGGGGACTCCTCGGTTCTCCGTCGCAGTCGCTCTGCGTAGTCGTCTCCCGGGTAGCCTGCTCCGCAGATCAGAAGCAGAGCCTCGGGATGTTGTTTTCGGATCGCTTCGAATATCTCGACGAGAAAAAAAAGGTTCTTGCGATCGATGAGACTTCCGACGTAGAGCAGAACCAAACGGTTGCCCCATTGAAGTGTCTTCCGAAGATTTTTCCCGTCTTCCTCATCAGGCCGGAATCGATCATCGACTCCATAAGGAATCACAGCGCTCCGTTCGACTGGGACACCGTATCGATCGGCGAGCTGACCGGCCGCAAAACGACTTCCTACATGGATCCCTTCGGACTCACGGGCGACCCAACCATGTATGCGTTGCTCGAGGGCGCTTTCTTTTTCCTCCAGGTGGTGAAAGGCGACGACCGTAGGAATGCCCGACCAGCGGCTGAGCAGGCGTAAGGCGGGCCCGGAAAAGTAGGGATAAGCGATCCGTAGCAGATCGGGTCGGTTGTTGGTTAGCAGTCTCATGGAGGCCAGGATGAAGGCCACGTTGGACAAGGCGGCTCCCAACCCATAGAACCGCCGAAGGGGGATCGGATAAATGTTCCAATTCCGTCTCGACTCGACGTTGCCTGGAAGAAGATGGGGAATATCGATCGTGACCCCGAGCTCGGAAAGACCATTCAGCACTTCGAAGTCGTAAACCGCTCCGCCGAGCTGGGAGTCTTCCGACAACGAAATCTGGGGCGAGACGATTCTCACCGTTCCCCTTCCGTGGGCTTCCTGCAGACGGCCATGATCATATGGGCCAGTGCGGGTGCCGGCAGGAGCCGGATGAAAAGATCCCACGTCTCATGAAGAAGGGGCAACATCTTTTGAACCCAAGGAGAACGATTCTCCTTGATCTTGGCCTTGAGCTCGCCCACTACGGGTAGGCGCTTCTGAACGGATCCCTCGACCTCGTAGTAAAAAGTGGTGAGCACTTCCATACCGGCTTGGGCGAGGAGTCGTTTTAGTTCTCTTCGGGTCAACACGTAGGCGTAGAAGACACCGGAATCGTCGCTGTACTGTTTGCCCTCTTTGCGCAATAGCTTGAAGCGGAGTACCCAGTTCATAAACGGAACACTGAACAAGAAGATGCCGCCCGGTTTGACGACTCGTAAGGCTTCCGCCAAGACTTGCTGGGGACCCTCCTCGAAGTGCTCGATGACTCCGAGCGAAACGTAGGCATCGAAAGCGTCGTTTTGGAAGGGCGTTGCCATCAGATCGCCGCGGGCCACCCTGAGGCTCGGCGCCACCCGGAGACTGGACTGAAGCCCGGGTTCCGATAGATCCATTCCGACGGCCTCGTATCCTTTTTCACGTAGGAATTTTACCCAGTGCCCTGGTCCGCAACCGGCTTCGAGAACCGTGGCACCCGGCGGCAGCCATCGACGGAATCCCCGCCACAGGTCTGTGCGTTCGAGTCCATGCCCCAGGGCTTCGATGCCCAGACCACCCCAGTGCTCCGTCCAAAAGGCGTCCAGATGATGTTGACTCTCACCAGCGGTGATGTCCTTACGGTAAACCTTGAGCAAACTAACCTCCCGTCGCTCATTGCCAAAGCGATATTGATTTTTGATTTCTCACGGATGAGCTACCACTCGGAACCCGTTACTCTCTTCGGGGCGCTCCATGGCGACGCGCCGCTTCCACTTCGAGAGTCGATCGTAAGCGCTTTTCGAGACGCCTCCCATCAAGTCGATGAAGCCGTACCAGCGCGTGTCGTAAACCACGGGTGTGAGAGAGACGATTCGAAAACCCGAGTCGGTCAACTCCCGCTCCAGTTCCTCGCGGCTGTATTCCACTTTGTGATCGGGATCGGAAAAGTAGCTCAAGCCAACACGTTTCTGCAATTGCTTCCAGGAGGTCTCGCGGTTGGGGACTGCAAGCAGGAGTGCGCCGTCGGGTTTCAGGACTCGAAGGCACTCCTCGAGAAACGCTCGGCGCGTATTGAGGTGCTCGAGGATGTCCAGAGCCAGAACGCAATCGAAGCTCGAGCTCTTGTGGGGCCACGGCCTTTCCGCGTCCGCCATATGAAAGGCAACGTTTTTCCGGCCTTCCTCGTGAGCCCGTCTCGAAGCGAGCTCGAGATGAGCGCGGTTATAGTCGAAGCCCACAATCATGGATGCCGCTCGGGAGGCCCTCAAGGTGTGGCCGCCGTAGCTGCAGCCCGCGTCCAGAACCCACTTGGACCCTTCGATCTGCTCGAGGTACCAGTCACGATCGGGATTTTCGGCGGCCAAGTGTTTGGGGTGAATCGCATGAGAGGATTTCCCCGTCCAGCGGACCAAAGTGGCGGATCGATCCGAGAGCACCCTGTTCATCCGTTGTGTGAACGCTACGGCGAGCCGGATCACGGTGGCGGTGATGAGACCCGCCTCCGGATCGATACCCCGATAACCTTTGTACCGGCCGAGGTTCATGGCCCATCGACGAAACGGCGCCCAAACGAGCCACTTGGGGTGGTCCCGCTTCGCGAGCACGTAGGCTTTGTCGTAGATCGGAACGAGGAGGCTCGCGAGAAAGAGTCTTACGACACCGTAGGACGCGGTGTTCAGACCGAGCTTCCGGTGTGCCGCCGCTTCGTTGTAGAAGCGGCGCTCGATGCGGGCGAGAGACTCGTTATGGGAGTGATAGGCCGCGGCGTCAGGTGCGTATCGCAAGCGGTGACCGGAGCCGAGCACCCGCCGTCCCCAATCCCAATCCTCGGCATAAGTCAATTCCTCGTCGAAGGGGTGTTTCTCCCAGACGGTGCGACGAATTGCGGAGTTGGCGGCGCCGAAACCGATCCCACTGTTGAGATCGAGATCCGTTGCGGCAACATCGTCGTACCGAGATTGGAGCCCCCTGCGGTCAAAAGGATTACAGTCGGAGCGCGGAAGCTCTCGTCCCATGACTCCGGCAACGGGAATCTCTTGGAACGGCTCGAGGAGAGCTCGAAGCCACCCGTCATGGGCGGGAAGAGCGTGGGCCGATAGGAGCACCACGAAATCTCCACGGGCTTCGCGGCAGCCAAGGTTCAAAGCACGTCCGTAGGTGAACTCCCGCGGCTCGATGGAAACGATTCTCACTGGAAATCGTGAGGCGATATCGAGGGTTCGGTCCGTAGAGCCCGAGTCAACGAGGAGCACTTCGAAATCTTTAAAGCTCTGCTCGTAGATGGATTTCAGCGTCGATTCGAGGTGTTCCTCCTCGTTCAAGGCTCGAATGAGAATCGTGGCTTTCGGCATACTCTGTCGGCACCAAGCATAGTACAGGCGTCCACGAAGACGGTAATATCTTTGTGGTTCCGAGGACCGAGCCCGTGCCCCAGCCCGTGCCCGGAGTCACACCGCTAGAGCGCCCACCGCCCCCTTCCGGGCTCAGGCTCGGGCTCGGTAACGGGCAAGGATATTGGGTCGGATTAACGAGACCAACACTAAAGAGGATCCCAGGTTACGGGCGGAGCGTACGATATGGCGGACAAGTTGCCGCTTACATCCCTGCTCCTCAGCGCGAAGTAGTACGTGCCTGGGTCCAAGCCGGTCGCAATGACGGTTTGTTGGGTGCCGGGAGCTGCGGGCTCGGGGGTGCCGGTTACCGACGAGGCTTGGTCGAAGTTAGCCTCGGTGATCGGTTGGGTCGAATAGCAGAGGTCATACGCTTCGACTCCACCTCCATAAGCGCCGTCCTCGTGGGGCGCCGTCCACCTCAGCTCCGGCCCGTCGTTTTGCTGCACCGCTCCCTCGACCGCCAATTCCGCAAGCTGCACGTAAAACATCTCGTTGGAGTATAGGCGTGACTTGGTCACGAGCAAACGTACGTAGCGTCCGGACGTCGGTTGGGGAAGATCGAAATCATACCAGGTCGCTGCCGTGGCGGTGAAACCCGTTCTCGTGAGAACGGTAACGTAGTTGACGTTGTTGCCGCTGACCTGTATTTGGAAATCCTCGGGGTACAAAGCGGCCGTTTCCAGACGACTCCGGAGTCTAACTCGGCTCAAGGTGCGGATGTTTCCCGTGTCTACGGTAATGCTTTCTTGCTGCATCGAGCTGCGTGGCGGCGTAGACCACGCTGTAGACAGGTTTCCATCCGTGGCATTGACGTGGCTCCACGAGTCGTTGGCAAATCCGGAGGATGCGATCGCCCATGCGGAGACCGGTGCCGGCGTATAAACGACGGACGCTGTCAGATCCGCCACCGCCTCGGGCGGTTCGACGCCGAGTGGCCGGGAGCCGGAGACAAACTGGAATTCGACCTCGTTGCTGGGGTCGCTCTGGTTGTCGAAGGTTGCACCGCCACGACGACCGCGTAGTAAGTCGAGTCGGGAACGAAGGACCCGTTGGCAAGCGCCCACTCAGACGTCGGATGTGTGGTTTCCCCGGCGGGTTGCTCGAAATCGTAAGCCCCTGGGGTTTCCGAGATGAAAATCCGATATCCCGAAACCTGGGAATCTTCGTTGGGATCCCATTGAGCTCGGATTCGGCGTAGGCGGCGTCGGCTGTGCGTGCGCTCGCCAGGTTGGATAAATTGGAGCCGTTCCCGGCGTCATCGATCGCTCGAAGCGCGAAGTAGTAGAGGGTGCCGTCGTGAAGGCCCTCGACCGTGTGGCTTTCTCCGGATAATGCCGGGGCGGTGACCGGAAATGTGGCGAGGGTGGATCGTCTCCGACGCAGAAGTTGCCTTCGTCGATGGGCGAGGAGGAGTAGCAGAGTTGATATTGCTGGGCCATACCGCTCGTCGCGTCGTCGCCCGTGGCAGTCCAGCTCAGATGGACGGTGCTTACCGTTGCGAGCGACGCCGCTAGGTCAGTGATAGGCGCCGGCGGGATGCTGGGAGTCGTAAATTGTGCCTGCACGGAGGCGCTGAAATTTCCAGCTTCGTCGAAAGCTCGAATGGCGAAGTAGTAGGTCGTCTCTACCTGGAGGCCCGGCACCACGAAGTGATCGGTTCCGCCGGGAGGGGCGACGGCTGGAATCGAGACAGGTGTAGGTGCAGGTTCGGGAACGGTGCAGAAAGATTCGACGTGCGCCAGCTGATCGGAATAGCAGAGCTGATACTCGAGAACCTGTCCCAAGCTTCCATCGTCGCCGGAAGCGGTCCAGCTCAACGTGACCTGATCGGGCACGACGTTCAGCGTGACTTCGTCCACCGCCATCTCGGCGAGCTGCACGTAGTACGATTGGTTGGGCGCATAGAGTCGGGTTTGGGTGATGAGCAACTTCACGAAGCGACCGGTCGCCGGTACAGGAATCGGGAACGAGTACCATTGCCCTGCTTGGGGATCGGTGATGGAACCGGTATGCACCGTTACAAAGGGCCCGTTCGGATTGTCGCTTACCTGGATTTGGAGCTCCCGCGGCATGAGCTCTCCCGAACCGGTCCGGCTGCGCAACCGAACTCGCCCGATCGCCCGCAGGGCTCTCGTATCAACGGTGAGCCATTCCTGCTGCATCGTCGCTCGGGGTGGTGTGGACCAAGCGGTCGCCAAATCGCCGTCCGTCGCCATTTCCTTACTCCAGCTAGCCGAAGCTTCACCGGAGACACCGACGGCCGTCACAGGCACCTCGTTGAGCACGATGGCACCCGCCGTCGTTCCGAAGCTGCCGACCGGGTCGGGGGGCAAGACATCGAGCGTGGTTTCTGAAGCGGTGACCAAGGGCGACCTGTTGCCCAATTCATCCGACGCTTTGAGACCGAAGTAGTAGGTCGTCTCGTTATCGAGACCGTCCACGGTACGACCGTCCGGATTCGGATAAACCTCGGTGACGGTCCACTCCGTGAGCGTTGCGTCCGGGCCGGTGCAGAAATTAGCTTCGTTGATGGGTTGGGTGGATCGACACAGGTGATAGGTCGAGGCCATGTACTCGGTGCCGTCGTCCCACGTCGCCGTCCACGCCAGATCGATGCTGTTACCGGTGACACCCGTGGCTCGGAAGTCCGTCACGGCGGCCGGCGGCGTTCCCGGAGTGTCGATATAAAAGCCCGGAGGCGTAGAGATCTCCGAAAGGTTGGCGGCTCCATCTACCGTCTTGACGGCGATGTAGTACCGGGTCTCGGGATCGAGCCCGGTGACCGCAAAGGTTTCCGTCGTGCCTGGGGGACCGGGGATCGGAAGGCTTCCGGGAGACAAAAGGGTTCCGGTTCCAGCGGGGGAACAAAAAGCATTGAAGACGTCGTTTTCCTCTTTGGAGTAGCAAAGTTGATATCCAGTGGCCGGACCTCCGCTGTCTCCGTTATTTCCCGGCGCCGTCCATTGCACCAGAACCGATCCGGGGACGGCCTGCGATTCCCAAACCTCGAGCTCGGCGAGCTGGACGTAATAGAGACCGTTTGCGGCATAGCGCCTGGTCTTGGTGACCACCAAACGTACGAACCGCCCGAGGACGGGTGGCTCGATATCATGCGAGATCCACTCCCCCGGTGCGGCGCTCCGGCCGGACGTGGTGAAGACAGTATCGTAATTGCTGCCGTCGGAGCTCACCTCGATCCTGTAGTCCTCGGGGAAGAGATCTCCAAGAACGTCCCGAGCCTGGAGTCTCACGCGGGCGATCGCTCTTACACTACCCGTATCGACGGTGAGTGTTTCCGTTTGCGGTGTGACGCGACCGGGTGTAGACCAGGCCGTTGAAGGATCTGCATCGACGACGTTCGATCGACTCCATGAGCTGCTGGCATCCCCCGATGAGCTTGTTGCGCTCGCCGGGACCGGGAACATTTGAGGTACGCCTTCCGAAAGATGCACTGCCGACGGTGCAACCGTGTCCGGCGTGGAGCCTGATGGCGACGTTCGAGAGGGCCGACACGTTTTCCGCTTCGTCTTCGGTCTTGAGGGCGAAATAGTACGTGGTCGCTCCGTCCAGGCCGTCGATGACCAGCGATTCGGGGGTACCGGCCGGCGCCGGAGTCGGGACACTGGTTGGCTGGCTTGCGGTTGCAAAGTTCCCGTCCGTGAGGGGCGATTCGGAGTATCGGATGTGGTAGAAACTCGCGGTCCCAGTGTCATCGTCGTCGCCCGGGGCCGTCCAGGTGAGGGTCACGCTGTCGTTGGTGATCGTGGTGACCTCGAGATCGTTCACGGCACCGGGAGCGGTTCCCAACGTGGCGGCGCGGGCGAGATTCGACATGGCTGAAATATTGCCCGCGTCGTCGATGACTTTGAGGGCGAAGTAATAGACGCCCTCCTCGAGGAGACCCAAGAGGTATTGCTCACGTTGCCCGGCGAGCGCCGGCGGATCGACAACATCCAAGGGTGTGGCGGAGTCGAAATTGCCCTCATCGATGGGAGCGAATGACCAACGAAGGTCGTAGGCCGTTGCCGTGCCCACCATGCCGTCGTCGCCGCTGGAAGTCCAAGTCAACGATAAGGCGTTCGGTACGATTTGTGCCGTATCGGCCGCGATTTCCGCGATCTGCGTGTAGTAGCTGCCGTTTCCGTAGACCTCGACCCGTGTGATCCAAAGACGGATGTATCGGGCATTCACGGGATCGAACGAGAAAGGATGCTCCGTGCCCGCCTCGGCGTCGAAACCGACAACGGAAAGGGCATCGAAGTACTCGAGATCATCGAGACTCCATTGAATCATAAAATCCACCGGGAAGGTCGCCGCCGTCTCGGCCCGACTGCGGAGTCTCAGTCGGCCGACAGTTTTCTCTCCACCCAAGTCCAAGGTGATGAACTCGTCCTGCATTACCGAGCGCGGAGGTGTGGACCAGGCCGTGGCTGAATCACCGTTGACGGCTTTGTCGGCGCCCCAACTGACATTGGCTTCTCCGGAAGAATCGGCGGCTGTCGCTAGGGTCGGCAGGTAATTGACGGGAGGCGATGCCTCGAGATCATTTACCGGGTCGGGCGCCGTCAATCCCATGGGCTCGTATAGCGTCTCTTGGCCCGGTTCAGAGAGCGTATCGATTCGAAGGCTCGATATCTGTAGATCACCTTCGACGACGACAGGGGCTCCGTTTACCAGTGACTGAAGGGTCTCATCCACATCGGCCTCGGGGCTCGAGCTTCCGAGAACCGCCCACGCACCGGCGACATGGGCCGCCGCCATCGAAGTTCCGGATTTTGTGCCGTAGCCCGCGCCTGTAATCGAGGAGTGAATCCCGACACCGGGCGCGACGAGGTCCACCCATTCGGAACGGTTCGAGAAGGCTGCGAGTTGTCCCGATGATGTCGTAGCTCCGACCGTGATGGCGCTCGATAGGCATCCAGGGAAGGTTGTGGCGTCTGGGAGACCGTCATCACCGGCGGGTACCACCGTAGCGATGCCGATCGATCGGAGCGTCTCGATCATCGCTGTAAAAGCGGGGTGGACGGTGTCGCACCTTTGGCTGTACCTGCCGGTTCCCGGGCTCAAGTAAACCGACGCGATGGCGTATTCCGAGCTGAGGTCGGCCACTCGCTGGAACGCCTCCAGCTGATCGCTCGCAAAGCTCTTGAGACAAGATGTGCTCCCACCACAGGCCTCGGGATCCTCGAAGCGCGAGAAGACCTGCATCGCAATGATGTCGGCGGCTCTCGCGACACCGTAAAATTCGGTTCCGGATCCGGCGGCGATGCCGGCGACATGCGTGCCTTGGTCACAACCGGCGATATCGGCGCAACCCGTCGGAGAGGCCGCTCCCGCGCCGAGCTGCGAATCGAGGCTGCTGGGACAAAGGGAAGTTGATTTGTGGCTGCTCGAGGTCGTGGAATAGCAGGCTTCGGTGACGACCCGTCCCCCGAGATAGGGGTGACCGGCCTCCACGCCGGTGTCCAGAACGGCGATCGAACGGCCGTTGCCATTGTCATCTCCGGTCCAGACTTGAGAAACTGCTCTCGAGTCATCGCTCCCGAGAACCGGCGGTACGGCGACGTCCTCGACGATACTGGTCACCGTAGGTAATGAGGAGAGCACACTCAGAGCTTCTTCGTTGACCTCGAGGGCGACAAAGGGAATCCTCTGATACTCGGCAAGGGTTTCTGCGCCCGTGGGTGCGAGATTTGAGAGCAAGGCTTCCCGCGATCTCGCGATGGCGTTTCTTTGTGCTTGGATGGATCCCGAGTCCGGGAGATAACCTTCGGGAACGAAGGGATCCTCGAATTCGAAACCTACGATGACGCGCACCGTACCGTGATCTCGAAGCGTCGCTTGGAGCTCATCGAGGGACGGTTGGGCATTTAGAATAGTCGCATACCACACCATGCAAAGGGCAAAGAGAGACCTCAAGTGTGGAGCGGGCGTCCTCATATCTGTAGTCCGTTTGTTGTCTAGCCAGAGGCGCAATTTCCCGCGGGCGTTGGGGTAACCAGCGTCAACGAAGAGCTATTCTACCTGAATCGGTGCCCCAATGCCAACATTTCCCAGTACGCCTGTATCCTATTAAATTTAAATGGGATAGAGTTGTAAAACTTGTTGAGAAGAGCGGCCTCGACTAAGTGCCTCCCGGCGTGTCCGATTCGACATTGGATAGGGGGGACCAGTTGTCGCTATCGTCTTTGCTCTTGATGGCGAAATAGTAAGTTGTACCGGCGGCCAGTCCCGTCACATTGAAAACTTCTTCGGTTTCCGGCGCCGAGGGTGAGGGGATGCCGGAGGCTATGGAAGCACCGTTGAAATTGCCGTCGTCGATTGGGCCTGTAGAGTAGCGAACGTCGTACTCGCTCACCGCGCCGCCGTTGGGTCCGTCCTCATGGGGAGCTTGCCAGGTCAGGAGCAATCGGTCACTTTGCGTCACCGTTTCCACGACATCCACTTCCGCCAATTGGACGTAGTATTGCCCCGTCGGCTCGTACAGTCGGGGCTTCGTCACGAGGACCCGCAGATAGCGTCCCGCGGTCCCATTCGGCAAGGGGAATGCGTACGAAGTGTCCGGTGTTGCGATGAATCCCGTTTCCGTAACTACGGTCTGGAAACTTACGTTGGGATCCGAGCTCACTTGAATCTCGAAATCCTCCGGAAACAAGTCACCCACGTTACGACTGCGAAGTCGGACGAGGGCCAGTGTGCGATGAGCTCCCGTGTCCACAGTGAGGAACTCCGTCTGCATGACACTGCGTGGAGGAGTAGACCAGGCAGTGGCCGGATTGCCATCGGTGGCTTTTTCCTTGCTCCATGATGCCGACACATCTCCGGACGAGGCGATGGCCGCGACGGGCGATGGCTGCTCGATGGTTCCCTGCGAGATGGTAAGGCTGAGAATCGGTTCGGGTGCGACGCGGTCTAGAGTCGAGTCGCTGACGACGTTCGAGAGGGTCGATGCATTCGATTGCTTGTCCATCACCGCGACGGCGAAGGTGTAGCGTGTCCCCTCGGTCAGACCGTTGACCGTAAAGTGTTCTTGGGAGCCGCGACCGCCGCTGACGGGAAGGATGAGCATCGTCGCCTCCGGGTCGGTGCAGAAGTTACTAGCGTCGATAGGGTGCGTGGAAGTGCAAAGATGATAGGCGTCGGCGACTCCGTCCAAGCCATCTTCGCCCGTGGCGGTCCAATCGAGATCGATCGAGCTCGAGGTTGGATTCGAGCTTCGGAGGTCGGTGACCTGCGAAGGTGGAACGATGGCGGTCGTCTCGTTCGTGGTGACCGTCGTGCCGGCGTTGCCATCCTCGTCGAGGGCCCGGATCGCGAAGTAATAGGTCGTTTCTCCTTCGAGGTCTGTTTCCGGGTGGGATTCCGGGGTGCCGAAGGGGCCGGAGACGGGAAGAGAAACGAGCGTCCCTTCGCCGGGAGTCGAACAGAAGGCGGAGACGTGGGTCTCGGTGTCCGAGGTGCAGAGCTGGTATTGACTTGCCGTGCCGAGGTTGCCATTGTCGCCGGAGGCGTCCCAGGTCAGTGTGATACGACCGATTCCTCGGAGGAGGCCTCGTCCACCGCCAGCTCCGCGAGCTGCACGTAGTACATCTGGTTGGGTGCGTAGAGGCGTGATTGGGTGACCAGCAACTTCACATAGCGTGCCCACACGGGCGCCGGCGGGGTGAAGGTGTACCATCGATTCGCCTCGGGGGTGGTGATGGAGCTTGTGAGAACGGTCGCAAAGTTCACGTTGTCGTTGCTCACCTGGATTTCGAGCTCCTCGGGAAGAAGCGCGCCCAGCACGTCCCGGCTCAATAATCGGATACGGCCGATGCCGCGCTCGGCACCCGTGTCCACGGTGAGATATTCGGGTTGCATGGTGGCTCGCGCTGGAGTTGACCAGGCGGTGGCCGGATCGCCGTCCGCCGCGTTCGTCTTGTCCCAGGACTCGGAGGCGGCCCCCGAAGAGTCGATAGCGACCACCGGCACGTCGCTATAAACCATACTTCCGGCGTCGGCCTGAAAATTCTGCACCGGGTCGGGCGGGACGATGTCGAGCGTTCGCGCCGAAGCGGTGGCAAGCCCCGAGAGGTTGTCGAGCTCATCGGCTACCTGAAGCGCAAAGTAGTACCTGGTCTCATGCTGGAGACCGGTGACCTGATATCCATCGATTTGCGGATAGGACCTGGTGACACCCAGGGTGATCAGGTTGGCCCCTGGACCGGTGCAGAAGGTTTCGTCCGAGATCGGCTGGGTGGAGGTGCAAAGATAGTAGCTCGTGGCCATATCCTCTGTCCCGTTGTCACCGCTGGCCGTCCAGGTGAGGTCGACCGAGTCTACCCGGTTACCGCGGTCACCCGCAAGTCGGTGACCGTTGCCGGAGGAATTCCGGGTGTGTCGATATGAAATCCCGTCGGTGTGGACATGTCAGAGGTGTTGGGCACTTCGTCTTCGGTCTCGAGGGCATGTAGTAGCGGGTCTCTGGGGTGAGTCCTCCATCGCGTACCTCTCGTGGGTTCCGGCCGGCCCCGCGACCGGGATGCTTCGATCAGGAGCCCGCTGGAAGAACAGAAGTCGTTGAAGACGTCGGTCTCGACGGTGGAATAACACAACCGGTAGCGCGCGGCCGTTCCTCGGTCTTGGTCGTCCCCGGGCGCGACCCACCTCACGGTGACCGAATCGGTGATCGTTACAGCTTCGGAGACCTCGATCTCGGCGAGCTGGACATAATAAAGCTGGTTCGGCGCATACTCCTTGCCTTAGTAATCTTCAAGCGTACGAACCGGGCTTCGAACGGTTCGAAGAAATCGTGCGTCATCCACTCGCCCGCTCCGAGCGCCACTCCCGTAGCCGAAACCAACGTGATGAAGTTGATCCCGTCGTCACTCACCTGAATTTCGTAGTCCTCGGGAAAAAGATCGCCGAGAACGTCCCGGGCCTGTAGCCTGATCCGCGTCAGCGGTCTCGTTGCGCCCGTATCCACGGTGAGGGTCTCCGTTTGGGGTTCCGTCCTGCCGGGTGTCGACCAACTCGTGGAGGGACCCTGTCGGTTGCCATTTCTTTGCTATACGTGGAGCTGGCGTCACCGGAAGAGCTGACGGCCGTCACCGGAATTGCGCTCGGAACTGTTGCTCCCGAGCTACCTCCGAGCTCCACCGCATTGGGAGCCACGTTATCGAGCGTTTCACCCATGGCGATGTTCGAGACGAGGGAGACGTTACCCTTCTCGTCGGTGGCCCGAAGTCCGAAATAGTAAGTCGTGGCGGCGTTCAATTGGGTGACGGTCACCTGCTGCCATACATCCGGACCGGGCGCGACCGGATCCGGGATTGGGGCATCGACCCGGATCGGGAGCGCATCGCCGAAGTCGGCCTCTGTCAGGGGTGACGTGGATTGTCGGATTTCATAGGAGGACGCGGTTCCGGTGAAATCGTCATCGCCCGGGGGCTGCCACCACAGCTCGAGCGTTGTGTAGTCGGGATTCCGAGCCTCGAGGGTCGCGACTCGTCCCGGGGGTACACCCGCCGTAGCTCCCTTGGCGATGTTCGACAGAAGGGAGACGTTACCCACGTTGTCTGACAGCTTTGAGGGCGAAGTAGTAGTCCGCCTCATCCTCCAAGTCTTGGAACAGGATTTCTTCCTGCTGACCGGCCGGCTGTGGCGCCGTCTCGTTGACTCCCGGCACTTCCGGAAGAGCTCCGAAAGCATCGACGGAGATGTCGGTGGGAATCGGACTCGTGGACCAACGCAGGTCGTAGGAAGTGGCGGTTCCGATTGACCCGTCGTCGCCCGGTGCCGTCCAGTGGATGCGAAGTGAGTTTTTGAGCTCGAGGGGCGCCGTGGCCTTTATTTCCGCAACCTGGGTATAGAACAGGCCGTTGGTGTAAACGTTGACCCGAGTCACGAGCAATTTCACCCAACGGGCGGCACCTCGGAAAAGGGCACGGTGTACTCGGTATTGGCTGCGGCGACGAAGTTCGTCACGGTCGACCAAGTGGCGAAGCTGTTTTCCTCCGTTGCGACCTGAATCTGAAAATCCACCGGAAAGGTGAGACCCGTTTCAACTCGGCTGCGGAGCTTCAAGGCATTGATCGTTTTGATCGACCCGAGATCGACGGTGAGAAACTCGTTTTGCATCACACTGCGGCCCGGCGTGGACCAGGCGGTGGTGATGACTCCGTCGGTTGCCTTCTCTTTGCTCCAGGTGCTATTGGCGTCTCCGGAAGAGGCGACCGCCGTCGAGGCAATATCCTCGTGGCCCATAGGTATGGTAGCGCCCAAGTCTAAGACACGGGCCGGGCTCGTGGCGTCGATGAGAAAGGTCAAGGGGTCGGAAAAAACACTGAACTGGGTACCGTTGCTGGCTCTGACTTTCCACCGATAGGTCTTTCCGCTCTGAAGCGGTGGAGATGTGAAAGGGCTGGCGGACACGTTGCGATTTAGGACCACACCTCCGTCCGTCAAGTTCTCCACCACGAGGTTGAACGACGTCGCGCCGGGAGGGCCGTTCCATTGGTAGCTGGGAGTCCGCGTGGTGATCTCCCCGGTGGGGCTCGTGGGTGTTGGAGGTGAGAGCTTAATCGTAAGCGTCACGTTACCTTCATCACCGCGGTTGCTTGAATCAGTGACCCGCACGGTAAACGCGGCGGTCGTCCCGAGCCTCGTTGGCGTTCCAGTGATGAGGCCCGTCGTGGAGAAGTTGGGTGCCGGAGAGAGCCCGAAGAGGTTCAGGTTCGCGGTACCGCTTATGATCTGGTAGGTGAGTGGCGTTCTTCCTCCCAGCACCGGTATCTTTTCGGAATAGGGTACACCCAGGAAACCGTCCGGCATGGGGGACTGGACTTCGGGTGGAGCCGGAGGAAGATGGTAAATGCCTGCATGGATACCATCCTTCCCGTAGGCCACGCGCCACAAAACAAGGGCTTGCGGATCCGTCGGATGAGTGCGCACGGCGGCGTCGATGGGGGCGGCGTTCAGATTCGAAAGAAGAACGGCTGGACCCTGAGGAACAGATGTCGTGGATCCGTCGCCAGGGTCGATCTCCCGTGCCATGCTCTGTATGTTCGTGTCGCTGAAAGCGGAGCGCCAGGACGCAATGAATGTCCTCGTGCTCGGGTTGTAGATGACCGGGCCGGGAACATCCCAAGCCGTCGTTCTCGAGATTTGGAAACGAGCCTTGATGACCTGATTGGGAGCAACCAGGGAGGCCTTCATGTTGGCCGACGTCCCGACCTCGCTCCAATCTTCGTAGGCGACGAGCCAGCGGTTGATATCGTCCGCATAGGCGAGCCGCGGCTTTGCTTGGTTCTCCCAGTTGGCGTCGATGTTGAATTGGCTGCCCACCGAGGTTCCGTCGGCGGAGACGAATTTGCCGACGACATCAGCCCGGCGTGAGTCGGGTGACCAATCCTTGACATAAGCAACCAGAAATTTGCCGGCTGTTCCTCCCCACTTGACATCATCACTCAAGACATTGCTCGAGGCGATGTTCCCGCCCCGGACAACCGGTCTGGTCGTCGAGCTATCCCCCCGGATCATTTTGTAGCGAATGTATTTGACTCCCGAGAGGCTCTCCGAATAACTCACGATGTAGAGGCGACTCGTGGGGCTATAGTCGAGGTGGACCGCTCCACCGTTTCCAATTGCGAAGGAACTGCCGATGGGATTGCCTTCCGCGGTCAAGTAGCTCCCGCGGATCGTGTTGGGACTTCCGTTGCGCCAGACAAGGAGATACTGATTGGCATCAGGATTATAGGCCAGTGCTACATGAGTCACGCCGCTGTTGCCGGAGATCGCTCTTTGCCCGGAGAACACTCCGGTAGGAGTCAGGTGTCCGACCAAAGCTCTCCCGTCCGAATAAGCAAGGAGATACTCATCTCGAGCCGAGTTGTAGACCGCGTTCATATTCCATTGGAGACCGGCTGGGTTGGTGATCTTGCCGGGAAACAACTCGGTCCCGTAGGACGTGAGCGGACCCAGGAGAGCGGTGAGTATCCAAGCCCAGGTGCGAACAGATGGGCGATGTTTCATTGAAGCAACCTCTCTTAGCGCGCTGCCTTCGTAACGTATGGGTCTTGTCCCTTCGAGCTTCAAGTCGTGAGCAAGCATCCTTCGGTCTGTCGTTTCGGCGCTCTCATCCCGTCTCGTGCTCTTCGAAGGCGATACAAACAATGTCAACTTGAGTGACCCATTTTACATAAAGGTGACTGGCAATAGCAAGGGTGTTGTTATGGTGACAGTCATTATTTTTAGGGTACTTAGATGAATTGAGTTAAAGTGAATAAATAAGATATGTTATATATTAATAAAGTGTATAATTTTCAAAGAAAATGCCTACGGAATGGATGCCTTAACGCGGTAACGATCGATTCGGGAGGGTGGAAAAGAAAAGGCCGCCGGCAGCGAAAAGCCGCCGGCGACCTAATAGCATTTACGGTGTGCCCGGAGTGCCCGAATCGACGTTGGACATATCGGACAGATTGTTGGCCTCATCCTCGCTCTTGATGGCGAAGAAATACTCCGTGCCCGAGGTCAGTCCGGTAACGGTGAATCCTTCTTTCGTTCCCGGTGCCGAGGGGGCCGGCAGGCCGACCACCGGAGTTGCGCTGTCGAAGTTGGCGAGGGTGATCGGACTGGTGGAGTAGCGGAGGATATATTCGTCTACCGCACCACCCATTGCGCCATCTTCATGAGGAGCCGTCCATTTCACGAGCAAACGATCGTTCTGCGGGATCTGCTCGAAGATCTCCACTTCGGACAACTGGACATAGTAAGCACCGGCGGGTGCGTAGAGCCGTGCCTGGGTCACGTAAAACCGTACATACCTTCCCGTCGTTCCCGCAGGCAGAACGAAATCATACCAAGTCCCATCGTCAGCCGTGAAGCCGGTTTGAGTAACGGCTGCGGTGAACGTGGGGCCGGGATCGTCACCGACTTGGATTTCGAAGTCTTCAGGGAATAGATCTCCAATCCCATCACGGCTCCGGAGACGTACACGCGTCAACTCTCGGGACGCTCCTGTGTCCCAAGTGATGAACTCGACTTGCGGGACGGCGCGTGGCGGCGTGGACCAAGCGGTGGCCGTGTTGACGTCGGTCGTCATCCCCATGCCCCAGGTCGAGGAAGCTTCGCCTGAAACGTCGATGGCGGTTGCCGGGGCCTGCTGTTCGAGGAATCCCGGGAGTACTTCGAGATCGAGTATCTGTTCCGGATTCGTACCGTCGAGCGTTGACTCGCTGGCCACGTTCGAGATGACCGATGCGTTGCCTCGGTCATCAACGACTTTGATGGCAAAGTAGTAGAGGGTGGCCTCGGTCAGACTGTTGACCGTATAGTCCTCCGGAGTACCCGAAGCACCGCTGACTCCAAGGTTGACCTGAGTGGCCCCGGGATCGGTGCAGAAGTTGCTCTCGTTGATGGGAGACGTGGAGTAACAGAGTTGATACCCGGTGGCGGTCCCGGTCGTTCCGTTGTCGCCTGTAGCGTTCCAGTCCAGATCCATCGAGGTTGTGCTTGGGTTGGATGTCACGATCGTGACCGGCGACGGTGCGACATCGGCGGTCCTTTCGTTCGTGGTAGCGACCCCACTCGCGTTGCCATCTTCATCGAGAGCTCTTATGCCGAAGTAGTACATGGTCTCTTCCGCCAAGCCCGTCGCATCGTAAGTCTCCTGCGTACCGAAGAGACCGGTAACCGGGATGGAAACTAGGGTTCCGTCGCCTAGAGGCGAACAAAACGCCGTCACGTCGCTCTCAGTGAAAGAGTAGCAGAGTTGATATTGGGCTGCCGTGCCGATGTTTCCATCGTCCCCCGTAGCTTCCCAGGAGAGCGCCATCTGATCGCTCTGCGAGGAGGCCTCGTCCACGGCCATCTCCGCGAGCTGTACGTAGTAGAGCTGGTTGGCTGCATACTGGCGCGTTTGGGTGACCAGCAACTTAACCCAGCGGCCCGACTCCGGTGTCGGCAACGTAAAGGTGTATTCCTGGCCGGCCTGCGGAGTCGGGATGGAGCCCGTGTGCACGGTCGTAAAGACCGAGTTGTCGCTGCTCACCTGGATGTCGAACTCCTCGGGAAGAAGGTCACCCAGCACGTCCCGGGCCAACAAACGGATCCGGCCGATACTGCGTACTGCGCCTGTGTCCACTGTGAGGAACTCGTTCTGCATCGTCGTGCGGCCCGGCGTTGACCATGCGGTTGTGGTAATCGTGTCGGTTGCTTTCGTCATGTCCCAGCTCGTAGAAGCCTGACCTGAAGCCGCAATAGCGTTTACGGACACCTCGCTATAGGTCATGCTTCCCGCATTGGCCTGGAAGTTTTGGACCGGATCGGGCGGGACGACGTCGAGCGTTTCTCCATGGGTGGTGGCAAGTCCGGAGCGGTTGTCGAGCTCGTCCGCCACTTGAAGTGCGAAGTAATACATCGTCTCGTTTTGAAGACTTGTGACCTGATGCGTTTCGTTTTGTCCCGGGTCCTGAGAAACCGCAAACGTTTCTAGGTTGGCTCCTGGGTCCGTACAAAAGTTGGTGATCGGCTGAGTGGAGGTGCAAAGGGTGTAGGTTGTGGCTCTGCCACCCCCGTTCCCATTGTCGCCACTGGCTGTCCAAGCCAAATCTATGGTGGTGCCCGCGGACCCGGTGACTCTGAAGTTGGTTACCGTGGCCGGAGGCGTACCGAGTGTGTCGATGTAGAAAGGCTCGTTGGGAGCTACCGATGGATTTGGAGTCGAGATATCGGAGATGTTCCCTTCGTCGTCCTCGGTCTTGAGAGCGATGTAGTAGCGCGTTTCCGGAGTGAGTCCATTGATGGTGCGGCTCTCTTGGGTTCCTGCTTCTCCCGAGACGGCGAAGTCTAGAATGAGGGTTCCGCCAGATGCGCAAAAGTCGTTGAAGACATCGGCCTGGACGGTGGAATAGCACAAGTCGTACCACGAAGCCGTCCCGCGGTCTTCGTCGTCACCGGGCGCGGTCCATCTCACCGTAACCGCATCGTCGACCCACGGGGTGTCCGACACTTCGATCTCGGCAATCTGGACATAGTAGAGGCCGGAGTACTGCCTTGCCTGGGTGACATTCAGACGCACGTAGCGGGCATGGTACGGTTCGGAGAAATCGTGGGTAGTCCACTCACCCGCTTCGACCGACACTCCCGTGGCCGAGGCCATCGTGCTGAAGTTGGTTCCGTCCGAGCTCACCTGGATCTCGTAGTCTTCGGGGAAGAGGTCGCCGGTAGCGTCCCGAGCCTGGAGCCGGACCCGTGTCAACGGCCTTACGGCACCTGTGTCCACCGTGAGGATTTCCGTTTGCGGCACGGTCCGCCCGGGCGTTGACCAGGATGTTGTGTCGTCCGTGTCGACGGCCATTTCTTTGCTGTAGCTGGTGTTGGCGTCACCCGAAGAATCGACAGCATCGACGGCGACCACTGTTGGCGTCACCTCCCCACCGAAACCTGATAGCTCTGCGGCGTCGGGAGGCACGTTGTCCAACGTAGTTCCCATGGGTGTGTTCGATAGGAGCGAAGTGAGAGTGGCATCGTCGGTGGACTTCAGTCCGAAATAGTAAGTCGTGGCGCCACTCAAATTGATGACCGTCACGTTTTGCCAGACACCAGGCGTAGCCGGATTCGGGATCGTACCTCCAAGGACCTGGATCGGATCTGCGCTACCGAAGTTGGCAGCCGTCAGCGGCGACGTTGACTGGCGGATGTCGTAGCTGGAGGCGGCTCCTCCTTGGGTACCGTCTTCGTGGGGCGCCTGCCAGCGCAGGTCCAACGTTGTGTAGTCGGGATTCTGTGTCTCGAGGGTCGCGACGGGTTCGGGAGCCGCACCCGCCGTGGTTCCATCGGCCACGTTCGAGAGCAATGAGATGTTACCCGCGTTGTCGGTGGATTTGAGAGCGTAATAGTAGGTCGCTTCAATATCCAGCATTTGATGCAGGATCTCTTCCGTTTGACCTGCCGCCTGGGGTGACATGGCATCGACTCCGGGCACCTGTGTTAGGAGTAGGAAGTTGGGATGCGAGATGTCGGTCGGGATCGGATTGGTGGACCAGCGAAGATCGTAGCTCGTCGCGGCTCCGACCGTCCCGTCGTCGCCCGGCGCGGTCCAGCTTATGCGGAGCGCGTTTTGCATCTCGAAGGCTTCCATCACCTTCATTTCCGCGAGCTGGGTGTAGAACAGGCCGTTGGTGTAGACGTTGACTCGAGTCACGAGCAACTTCACCCAGCGAGCGTCCACACTCGCAAAGGAAATAGTGTATTCCGATCCGGCGGCGGGTGGTACGATGTTCGTACCTGTTGACCAAGTGGCAAAGTCGTTCTCCACCGACGCAACCTGAATCTGAAAATCCACCGGGAAGGTGAGATTCGTTTCGAGCCGGCTGCGGAGCGTCACGGCGTTGATCGTCTTGACCGATCCGAGGTCGACGGTGAGAAACTCGTTTTGCATCACACTGCGGCCCGGAGTCGACCAAGCGGTGGCGAAGTCGCCGTCCGTCGTCATTTCTTTGCTCCAGGACGAGTTTGCTTCGTCAGAAACATCCACGGCCGTGACCAGTGCTTCGGTTTGACTGGTGGGAATGACCGCCGCGAGGCTGACATTTTCTGTCGGAGCAGTCGTATCGATATAGAAACTGGACGTTGCAGAAAAACTCGCTGAAGTTGGTGCCGTCCGTTGCCCGGACTTTCCATTCGTAGGTCTTCCCACCATCGAGCTCGGGGGACGTGTAGGGGCTCGTCGAAACCGTTGAATCGAAGACGTTCCCTCCATCGGTGACGTTGTTGACAACGATGTTGTACAGAATCGCCCCGGGGGCGGGGGTGTCACTCCACGTATAATCGGGAGTCGTGGTGTTGATCTCTCCGCTTGGACTCGTAAGTGTGGGAGGCTGGAGCTCAATCGTGACCGTGTAATCCCCTTCGTCACATCGAGCGTCGTCGTCGCACACGCTTACCGTGAAAGGACTCGAGGTGACCAAAGCTGAAGGTGTGCCTTCAATGATGCCGCTCGTCGCAAAATTCGCCGCAGGCGAAAGCCCCAATGGCGTGAGGCTGACCTCTGTGCCGTTCAAAATCTCGTAGGAAAGCGGAAGCTTTCCGCCCAGCACAGGCACTTGTTCAGAATAAGATACTTCATAGTAGCCCTTCGGCATGGGTGGATTGATCTCGGGCGGCGCAGGCGGGAGATGAAATATGCCGGCATGAATTCCGTCTGCTCCGAAACCGACCCGCCACAGCACCAGGGCTTGTGGATCCGACGGGTGGGTACGGACGGCAGCCTCGAGCGGGCCGGCATTCAAATCAGAAAGTAAGACCGGTGCACCTTGCGGAACCGATGACGTGGAGCCGTCGAGGGGATCGAATCTCCCGCGCCCAACTTTCTATTCTCGTGTCGCTAAAGGCGGAGCGCCAGGAGGCGATAAACGTCTTCGTGCTCGGGCTGTAGATGACCGGGCCGGGAACATCCCAAGCTACCGTGCTCGAAATCTGGAAACGAGCCGTGACACTCCCTGTGGGTGCGACCAACGCGCCTTTCATGTTGGCCGAGGTTCCGGGTACGGTCCAATCTTCGTAAGCGACGAGCCAGCGGTCGATATCGTCCGCATAGGCGACCCGCGGCTTTCCTTGGTTCTCGAGCTCGATGTCGATACCAAATTGACTACCTACCGTGGTTCCGTCGGCGGAGATGAAATTACCGTAAATATCCGCTCGGCGCGGGTTGGGCGCCCAATCCTTTGCGTAAACGACGAGAAACTTGCCGGCCGTTCCTCCCCACTTGACTCCATCGCTCAAAACATTGTTCGTGGCGACGATCCCGCCACGAACGAGGGGAACCGTAGCCGAGCTGTCTCCATCGACCATCTTGAATCGAACGTATTGAATCCCTCCTGCGGTCTCCGTATAACTGATGATGTAGAGCTGGCTTAGAGGGCTATAGTCAACGTGGACCGCACCACCATTGCCAATTGCGAAGGAGCTGCCGATAGGGTTGCCTTCTGTGGTCAAGTAAATCGCGCGGATGTTGTTGGGACTTCCGTTGCGCCAGACGAAAAGATACTGGTCGGCATCCGGGTTATAAGATAATCCAACGTGGGTCACGCCGGTATTACCGGACACCGCCACCTCCCCGTAGAACACTCCGTCGGGGGTCAGGTGACCGATCAAGGCCCTCCCGTCCGAATAGGCAAGGAGATACTCATCCCGAGCTGAGTTATAGACCGTATTCATGTCCCATTGGAGACCTGCCGGGTTGCGGATACGACCGGGGAACAACTCGTCCGCGAATGACGTCAGCGGACCCATTAAAATGGCAAGTACCCAGGCCCAGGTGCGAACAGATGGGCGATGTTTCATAGAAGCAACCTTTCTTCAGCGCGCGGTTGATTATTGGACGCGTGCTCTACCGGATACCCGGAAGCAGCACGATCGAAATCGATAATTGTAGTTTCTATTACGCAGACTTGGGGTATCCTTCGTTGTTTTCTTCCCGTTGTAGTTAACTTGATGCATACTTCGAAGGAACGATTTCAAACTCTCGTCGGGAATCTTATTGTAGCACAGTCAATCCTTTTCCCACCATGGTTTGATGCGGCAGCTAATTTCTTTTTTTAGTTTGATTTGAGCGGAATCGCCTGCTCTTTAGCGGACAAAGCAAAAGTGTGGGATAGGTTGTGATTTAAGCACGGGCTTGCTTATACTCTGATGGCCATGGCATTTTCAAAGTGGGTGAGGGTTATTCCACCCATCGTTTTCATCGCTCTTTCTTTCACTTCTTGCGGATCTCACACCGTCAACGAGCCCAACATCGTACTCATCGTCGTCGATACATTACGAAAGGACCACCTCGGGAGCTTCGGGTATCATCGGTCAACCAGCCCCAATTTAGATGGTCTCGCTCGAGAGGGCACGGTTTTCGAGAACGTTTTGAGCGCGTCTTCTCAGACCGTTCCCGCCGTTGCGAGCTTGCTGACCGGTCTCTACCCCTCGGAAAACGGTGTGCAGTATTTCTCGGAGAAGCACTCCTTTGACGGCGTTCATCACTGGAAAGAGGCGGGACCTCACGTTGATGGAGAGCTGGTTACGCTTGCCGAGCGTCTTCGCGAGCGGGGCTACCGAACCGGCGCCATCGTAACCAATCCGTGGCTTCAGGATAAGTTCGGCTTCGGCCAGGGATTCGAGGAGTATCTGTTTCTCGATTGCCTCGATATCTCGATGGCCTCCGACGCGGTGTGCAATGGTACGGACGTTGTCGTCCGCGCTACGGAGTGGCTCAGAAGCGGGTCTCAGTCGCCCTTTTTCCTCTATCTGCATTTCATGGATGTTCACAATCCGTATATGAAAGCGGGCATCACGCGAGGTGTTTATGTAACGGAGCCCGGGACCGATCGTTATCGAAACGGACGCGTGCCCCGATTAAAAAAGACCGATTTAGAGTACATGGTTGCCTTGTACGATGAGGGGATTCGACACGTCGATCGCGTGATCGGCGGCCTGACCCGGGAGCTTGGTAGGATTACCGACGGCGACAACACGTTGCTACTCGTCACGTCGGATCACGGCGACGAGTTTTACGAGCACGGGGGGCTTGGCCATGGAACTACACTCTACGGCGAGCTCGTGGATTCTTTTCTTCTCGTCCATTACCCCGAGCAAGTTCCTCCGGGCAGAGTCGATGAGCTTGTGAGTCTCGTCGATGTGGTGCCCACCGTGATGGAGCTCGTGGATGGGTCCCAGACGGAGCAAAGCTCCGGACGGAGCCTCCTTCCCCTAATCCGTAACTCGCGAGAAAGGTACCGGCCGCCGGCGCTTTTCTCGGAGCTCGGCGCGTTGAAGTCGATCCGAAAAGGGGATTGGAAGCTCGTGATGAACATAGAATCCGGACGCCGACAGCTTTTCAACCTCGTTCGCGACCATCAGGAGCGGGACAATCACAAGTCCTCGGATCAGGAGAGGGTCCGTCGGCTCGAGGAAGAGCTTCTCGAATTTCTTGGATCCGCGCAGGAGCGGGCACCGGAATCGGCGCCGATGCCTATGAACGAGGAAACCTATCAGAAGCTAAAAGCGCTCGGCTACGTGCAATGATCCTGTCGCGAAATCATGGCTGTGCTCGAGGAGGCATACCGCGGTCTGTGAAAAGGAGATACGTACCGCCCATGAGACTCTGCACGATCGCCGCTACGATTGCCGCGAAGTAGATTCCTTCCACTCCGAATCGACCCATGAGCCAGACTAGGCTCGACAAGTAGACGGCTACCTTGATGACGTGGATCATCCACATGCTCCAAACTCTACCCGTCACTTGAAGGTAGGTCTGGAACAAACCCGCCGGTCCCGCCAACATAGCTGCCACTAAAAACCAGCGAGCGGCCACAGTGCTTTCACCGTAACCCTCAGGATAAAGAAGGACGATCGCCCAGGGGATGACGAGGAATAAAAAGGCCACGGCGGCGATATAGATCGCGAGGACGGCAAAGAGCTCCTTGGGAAAGCGCTTCATGTCTTGCCGTTTTGATAGAGACGGCACGACATAATGGGCGGCGATGTTCCAAATGGTGCGGTTTTGGGTTCCAATCGTCTTGCCGATGTGGAATGTGGCGAGGTCGGCTGTTCCCAAAAAGGTACCCACCAGGATTCGATCCAGATAAGTTTCGAGGGACCCGACCATGCTCACCAAGGTCATCTTCCCTCCAAATCGGAAGTAGTCCGGATCCACTTCGGAGTTTTCGGGAACCTCCGAGCAAGTGCGACGGTACATGAGAAAACGCACCAAGGGGGTGACGATGAAGTGAGTAACGAGCGCCGCCCGGTAGTCTCGGGTCCACAGAGTCACTGCGATGATGGGAATTTGGGTGGCGGTGAGATGCCATGTCTGGGCCAGAGCCAACCGTCGATAGTCTTGTCGGCCCACGAGGTAATAGAGAAAGTTAGAATACGAATGGTAGAAAGGAAATACAACGGCGGCGCACCCGAAGATCAAGAATCGCTCGTTATCTCCTTGCCAGCCCCAGTAGCATCCCAGGCCCACTAGAATTACCGTCCCGATGATGGACCAGCGCCTGCGGGCATTGGTCGCCACCACGAGCGTCTTCTCCTGCCCGCGGGCTACCGCCTGAATAACGGCGGTGGCGAGTCCGGGAAGAGATGTGAAGTCTAAAAACAAGACGAAGACGATGATGTAAGCGTAGTGCCCGTATTCGTCTTTGGTGAGCACCCTCGTGAGAATCATGCTCATGACGAGCGGGAAGGCGACACCGACGAGATTGAAGAGAGCGAGCCAAAAGCCGGAGACCATCCATCGTCGGACTCGCTCGAGTGTGAAAAATGCCATGGACGACCAAGAGCCAAATAGACCGAATCATTCTAGCATTTTTGGCGGAGACCAAGCGGCGAAGGTGCTCCATTCTTGTCTGTAACTTCCGAAGCAAGAAGGGATCCTGATGGTTGTGTCGTACATCCGAGTCAAGATAGAGTTGCCCACGCTGTCGACGGAGTCGGAATGAAAAGGACCGAATAAGTGAGGAGAAGGTGAACGCAGGGGCTTTGGCGCGACGCTTGAAAGATGTCTTGTTGACCCTGACCGATCGTCGGCGGAGTCGAGAGCTCGCGGGCGATCGCGTCGTCTTTCGCCATTTGGAATCCATTGGTTTCCTCGAAGATTTGAAGGGCAGGCAGAGTCTGGAGATCCTGGAAATCGGACCTAAGCATGGAGAAGACACGCGGCTTTTATCGGGATTGGCGCCAAACCGCCTCGTGCTCATCGATCTTCCCGATAAGAAGAATCTCGTTGACACTTGGCTTCCCGAGATCCCCGTCCCGACGACGCTCATCGAAGGCAACCTGCTCTATCTTCCCGAGGAGCAAACGGCCGCCCTGGGGGAGTTCGACCTCGTTTGGTGCCTCGGCGTCCTGTACCACAACTCTGAACAGCTCCGCTTACTTCGTATGCTCTTTAGACTGTGCCGGCCGGGCGGGAAGGTCGTGATCGAAAGCGCCACCACCCGGAACCGAAAGCTTCAGCAGATGAACGTCGTCGAGATCCATTGGCCGTCTTTTTACCGAGATCTCCCCACGATCACTCACATGCCGTCACGGCTTGCCATCCGGAGCTGGTTGGAAATGGTGGGTTTTTCAAACGTTACGATCCACGACCTTTACTCCCGCGAACTGGCAAGGTCCCGGGCGGTGCTTTCGGGCGTCCGAAGTGGCGACGCCAAGCCCTATGTCGGCTACGGCGCTCTGCCGGACAATCCTCCCTATATTCCAGGCGAATCGCGTTAAGGATCTGGATTCACCGGTGGAGTTTGGTGCTTCACAAAATGTGTTTGTTTATGGCGTCCCCCGTTGCGAAGCTCATTTCTTTCATTGCTGAGGTGCAATCTCCCTAATGATTTGCTCCGCCATCAGTTTCCAAGATGTATCTTTCATCGACGCTACATCTTCTTTAATTGTGTTCATTGTCTCTTTGTCAGCGCTAAAGTCGTAGTAGGACGACCAGTGCATATGCATTAATATTTCCAAAAGGTCAATCTTTACGTATTCTCGTTCTTCCTCCTGAAGTTTTTGCAGAACTATCGGTACAAGAACCGCCCCTCTTCTCGCGATCACTGGGGCCAAACCACGTGGAGCGGGATGGATTTTGCTCACGGCTTCTATATATAGCTCTATCTGTTTTTCGGGCGGGGACTTGCGAATTTCCTCTTCTTGCTGAGAACTGGTCATCTTCAAAAACTTGCGTTGGTGGATCTGGTCAGGCCGATCATCGAACCTGCAGGCAAGAAGCAAGATACTGATCGCTGAAAGGGATGAAATTAGTCGTGGCCTGGAGACTCTCACTACCATGGCTTGATTCCTCCCTGCTAGGAGTCGGGATCACTAATACGATGTTGATCGAGCTTCGATCACGTTCAAGAAGCACGTGCTGGGGACGGGGAACAAACGGTCCAACACCGGCACCATCCAGCCCCATCGCGCGGATCGCGATTCACGAGACGAAACAGTAACGGAAACGTCGGAAAGATCCCGCGGCGGGACACGACACGGAAGCCGCTTCGAGAAAGCACTCCAGGACCTCCGCCACGGGACGGTCGCCGGGATGTCGCTCCACCGCTGAGGTGCGGGTGAGGCGGCCCATGAACAAAAAGCGCAGTCGGCTGTGAAGGTGCGCCAGGTTGGGGATGCTCATCAAGAACCTGCCGTCGTTGCGGAGCACCCTTTTGATCTCCTGCAGGGCAGCGGGCTGGTCGAGTATCGAAAGATGCTCTAAAACATCTAGACAGAGGGCGGCATCGAATGAGCCGTCTTCGAAGGGAAGCTCTTTGAGGTCGGCTTTCTTCACGTCTTCCGACTCGAAGTAGGCATCCACCCCGATACAATCGAGTCCCCGCTTTTTGTAGCGCTCCACGAGGACGCCTTCACCGGCGCCCACATCCAGGAGTTGTGATTCGGAGGGGAGACTCGAGACGAAGCGGTCAACGAGCGCCACTTTGCGCCGGTAAATCGGTGCATAGCTCCAGTTTGGATCCAGATCGCGGTGGTAGTCGCCCCGCTCATCGTACTCGCCGGATCGCTTTGGAATGCTCATCGTCCGTCCACCCGTTTGAAATAAATCCGATCCACTATGGCGAAGGGCTCCCCGCCCCCGCTTTCAACTCGAACGAGCTCCAGCAGATTGATGCGCTTCCACCACCGTCGCTCGACGAGCTTTCGCCAGTCACCCATTTCCGCCGTCGGTCGATGACTACCGAGGCGAGCCCCGTTTTTGCCACGGAAGCTAAGAACGAGACGGCTGGGCTGAACCATTTTCTCAAGAGCTCGTCCAGAAACCATAGCCCGGCCCAACCGATGAGAAGATTGCCGAGGGCGACGGCATGAAGATAGGGATCGCTGAAGCCGTCACACGTGGTAGAGAGGGAGTCGCCTCGAAGCCGGTGGCCTAGAAAATGGAGCTGAGCCATCATCACGAGGAACAGGATCCAGAGACCTGTGCGGCTTGGTATCATGCCGCTGCGGTTTCGGAAATGGCGCAGGCCGAGGAACGCAATCGCCAAAACCATCCTGAAAAAGAAACCGCCCATTTCCGTTCGCCCTAAGATAGAAAATCCTCCGCTCGTAACGATGAGGACGAGATCCGTGAGAACGATCCCCAAAGCCAGATCGAGCCAGAGACCGGTGGAAATTTTCGGTAGCCTGAATCGATCGGAGGTTCTCGGGTTCATTACGAACGTCCGAAGAGCCGGTCCCAGAACCGTTTTTCGATGGGCGGCAAGGACCGAACCAGCTCCCGGGCTCCTTGTACTACGGGGTGCTCGGTCCGGACGAATCAATTCGTGGTGTGGATTTTGATCGATGTAGGAAGGCCAAGGAGACGAGTAAGAGACGTACCAGTTCTCATCAAAGGGGTAATCCTTCAGGCGAGTTTTCTTTTCGTATCGGTTGATGCAGTAAAAAGCCCCTCCCGGTCTCAACTGGCGATGCATGTGCTCGAAGTAGTAAGAGACCGTTTCAAGGTTCATCTCCATCATGGACCGTGTGTTGATGAACATATCCACGGACCGTATCGGCAACTTTTCGATGAACTGGCCGGGAAGGACGAGGAAATCGAAATCGTCATCCTCCGGATTCACCGTCGTCGTCTCGCTGACGTCTGAGGCATACCGGTGCTCGAGATTGGGAAAGCTCTTTTTTAGGTAGTAGGTCTGAATCGCGTTGGCTTCCGGAAGATGAGGAGAATGTATTTCACGGACTTAAAAGTCTTTTTGATGGCCCTAGCCAGCCCTCCGTATCCTCCCCCGACCTCCACTACGACTCGACTTCTCTCGAGGAAGGGAGTGATATGGGAGAGCATGAAGGCATATTCGATGGTGGAGCGGGAAACCTTCTTTCCGTCACGCTCGATCGTGGTGGGATTGCCTATCGGCGATTCCTCGACATGCGGGTGATACGCGTCGGGTATCTGCGCGATGATCTCGTCATACATCCGGTTCCATTTTGCCAGGGCTACATCTTGAGCTTCGACCGGTAGGTTGGAATTGTCCAGGCCTTTCGAGATGACGTTGTTCCGGAAGTTGCTCCAAAGCTCGGTTTCGTTGATGAAGTCTCCCTTGCCGCCGAAATCCTGCCGACCCTTCGCCAGCAGGTTGGTCCAATACTCGCTCTTGAGGTCGGGGAGACCGAGGCGAGACACGAGAGCGAAGTTTTCCCGTATGAGGTCGAGCACGGCTTCCGTCGATGCGTCTTCGGTTTGGTTTTCTCCGGCCATGGTCCTTTTTTCGATCATCCTCAGTGGGTTGTATAGCCGAGCTTTCGTAGCTTCTCCTCGGTCTCGGAATCCAGCAGGATCTCCTGGCCGCCTCGTTGTGCCTCGAGCCGCCTTGCCTCGTCGAGATAAGCGTGCATTTGTTCTCGAAAACCCTTCAGACGTTCGCCGTAATCCTTCGGATCTTGGTCGGCCAGGTTGGCTCGTTCCGTGGGGTCGGTTGCGAGGTCGTAAAGCTCCTCCCGGGTGATCTCGCGGACACCCAACGGATTCCCAGCCGGACCGGACAGGGTCGCGACATACTTGAAACGCTCCTCACGCAAGGAGATTTTCATGAACGTACCGTTGGGTGATAGCCACGTTACTTCGCTCGTGATGTGAGTCCGATGGGAGTCCGACGGCGGTCCACCTCCTAAAAGATTCATCGCGCCGGTCGGAGGCGCTGCGACGTCTGCTGCTTCGAGAAGGGTTGGGAATATATCGACCTGACCCACCATCGAGCTTCTCCGGTCTTTAGGCGTGTTCCCCGGCCACTTGGCGATGAGGGGGACTCGGATGATCTCTTCGTAGAGTGTTTGGCTGTGCTCCCAATGTCCATGCTCGTAGAACGCTTCGCCGTGATCGGCGGTCAAGATGATGAGGGTGTTGTCGTAGAGGTTCGATTTTTTGAGCTCGTCGAAGAACCTACCCAGTTGCTCGTCGGCAAAGGCGACCTCGGCGTCGTAGAGGTCGATGATCTCTTGCGTTTCGCGGGATTCGGTCGGTGCGGCGTTTTGGGCGATTTTGTCGAGCAAGTCCGAAATGTCTTTGGGACGAGGACCGAAACGATCCAGAAATTCCTTGGGAGGAAGGTAAGGACGATGGGCATCAAAAAGGTGAAGGAACAAAAACAGCGGTTGGCCCTTGGACCGTCGGAGCGTTTCGATAGCGGTGTCGACGATTTCATCCGCGTCCGGATCATCGAAGACCGAGTAAGAGTGAAATCCTCGTTCGAAGCCGAAGGTGTGGGACAAATAGACCCAAGAGACGATGCCTTTCGTTTGATACCCCGCTCGGGCCAGCATTTCCGGCAGATATGAAACCGAGCCGTCGAGCTTGCGCCATTTGCTGGCGCCGTGAAGCGAAGGCGGAAGACCGGTGAGCATGGACATGTGGGTCGGCAAGGTCCAGGAAGCGCTTGCTACCGCCGTTTCGAAGACGACACCGTCGTCGGCCATGCGATTGATGTGAGGTGTCGTGTCGCGAGAGTAGCCGTAAGCACCCACGTGGTCGCGTCGGAGGCAGTCCACGGAGATCAAAACGAGATTGGGCCTTTTAACCGGCGCGCCGGCTTCGGACAGGACGGGATTGCCCCAGGAAGCCAGAGCGGATGACTGTGCCAAGCTGGGATTGGACCTCACTTGGCGGTTTTCCTGGAACCGGGTCTCGAAGGTCAGCTGGATCGTGTGACCCGCCCACGGGCCGAGATCCACAGCGCGATCCGACCATTGGTCAGGCTTGCTTCTAGGCACGACCTCCTGAAAAACAGATTCGTCTCCCTTTCCGGCGTTGACCTGCATCGAGAAAATGACGGGTGCAGGCAGAACGGATTCTCCCACCGATGCCACGCCGATGGAAAAATGGAGCTCGGGCTCGGCCGGAACCTGCAGATGGAAAGAAAGCCGTGAAGGGAGGGGCGGAGTCAGTGAAAGGTGGGTCGTCGTTCCCATCGTCACTTGGGAAGCCAATAGGCCGCCCGGCCGGGACGAACGAAAGGACGTCTCATCGAAGTCGGACTCGGCTTGATCGACCCGTTCCGCAAAAACCAAAGGGTGGTCCGGCTCCTCGGTTCGGGTACAGCTCATCGCAGTGCAGAACATTCCGAAGACAAGCAGATCCGCGGCGGACCGAATTCCCCGTGTCGAGCGAAGCGACCGTAGAAGCCTCATCATTGGTTCACGTATCCCAGCGCCTTCAGCTCCTCGATAAGATCTTCATCGAGCTGGATCTTTTCGCCATAGTCGCTTGCCCGAAGCGTTCTTATTTCCTCTACATACATTTTTGCTTCTTCGCGGAAACCTTCGACTTTTTTGATGTCCGCCGGAAGAAGATTCGTTTTCTCCTCGGGATCCTTCACGAGATCGTAGAGCTTCTTCCCTGATGATCTCGGACACGAAATCGGCGTCGCTCTCGGTTCCGGCGAAAGTGGCGAGGTACTTTTGCGTGTCGGTTCGAATCGCGATCTTCATCAGGGCTCCACGGGTCTCGCTCGGCTCCCAGGTGATCTCACTCAGCGTGCTCGTCCGTCTCGATTCTTCTCCGTGAACGGCCGCCAAACTGTCTGTTCTTTTGACAGGAAGGTGGATATTTGCCGTTTCTGAAGATCGTGGGGAAGATGTCGAGAAGACTCACCAGCGAATCCACTTCTCCGGTTCTTGCTTGGTGGGGCCATTTGACGATGAGCGGAACGTGAAGCACTTCATCATAGAGGAGGTTGGCGTGCTGCCAGTCCTCGTGCTCGTAGAATCCCTCACCGTGGTCGGCGGTCACGATGATGATGGAGTTTTCATAAAGACCCAAGGCTTCGAGACCCTCGAAGAGGCCGCCCAAGGCTTCATCGATATAGGCGATCTCGCCGTCGTAGAGATTCTTCAGACCTTGAACCTCTTCGGGGCCGGTCGGTGGTAGACGTTCGAGAACTTTTCGCATGCTGTTGGAAATATCGGGCAGCCGCTCACCGAATCGGTCCCGATATCCCTGTGGCGCCAAATAGGGCCAGTGCGCGTCAAAAAGATGGAGAAAGAGAAAAACGGGGCGTCCCGAGCTGCGGCGTATCAAATCGAGGGACGCTTCGACGACCTCTTGGGAAGAACGGTCATTGAGATAGCGGTACTCTCGAAAGCCTTCATGGTAACCGAAAGTCGTTGAGAGGTAGGCCCCCGATACGACACCGAGAGTTTCATAGCCTTCGTTGGTCAGAACTTGTGGTAGGTATGGGACGGTCGGGCGAAGACGATGATAGCGCGTGAGTCCATGTTGTGACGGCATCAGTCCGGTAAGCATGGACATGTGAACGGGAAGGGTCCACGAAGAAACACTCATCGCATTTTTGAAGACGACCCCATCTTTCGAAAGCCGATCGATATTTGGCGTCGTGCTCCGCGGGTATCCATAAACGCCGACGTGATCGGCGCGAAGACAATCGACGGAAATGAGAACCACGGTCGGCTGGTCGGGCCGAGCGGATTGACTCGTTAACACCGGGTTCCCCAAGAAGGAATAAACGATTGACCCTCCCGAGCGGTGAGAGGACGATCGACGGGGACTCTCCGGCGTCCGTATTGGGTCTCGAGAGTAAGGCGGATCGTCCGGCCGGCCCAGGGTGAAAGGTCGACCTCGTGGGCGAACCACTGGTTTGGAAATCTACGGAGAACCTTGCCCTCGAAACATGTTGTTTCGGAACCGTCCGTTTCTACTTGAACCAGAAAGTCGATGGGCGCCGGAAGCAGGTCTTCGCCGAGAGTCGAAACGCCGATGGAAAACTGCAGGATGGGTTTGGGTGGCACCGTCAAGGAGTAGGTCAGCCGCGACGGTAAAGCGGGAATGAGGGAGAGCTTGGTTTCATCACCCAGGCTGATGGGGCCCGATAGGCGCCCGTCTTTGCGAAAGGATAGGAAGAGATCCTTGTCGAAGTCCTGAACGGCGCCGTCGAGGTGATCCGCGAAGTAAAACGGCGCCGCCGGAGCCGGGCCCTGACGATTGCAGCCGCATTGGGGCATGAGGAAGCATGCCACGACGGTGAGGAGCCAACGGTTGAGTCTCGAAATCATTACGGCCTCTCGAATACGGATTGAGCGTCAATATACTACGAGAGACTTGGACTTGCACGAGCAGGCTACCCGGGCGGGGACGATATCGATAGCGAGACCGTGTTGGCGTTGAAGAGGTAGTCCTGCATATATAGGGTGAATAGGACCGCGAGGATGACTGCTGTGAGCGCTTTTCCCTTTCTTCCCAAGCCCGAGACGTGTTGGAGCGTCATTCCGCCTAGGATGCACAGCAGGGGCGCGAAGAACAAATCCTCCTTGACGTGTAAGAAGAGCTGCGGAAAAAAAACGGGATCCTTCAACAGTAATAGAGACAAGTAGGTTGCGGTCCAAGCCCAAACCACCCGGCGGGCCAGCTCACCGGACGACCATGACTTCAACTTGAACCAAGCGGGGAGCGCCAGCAATACATAGGCCGGGTAGCCGAACCGGAGGATCCGAACCGTATCTCTCATCTGGTTACGAAGAAAGAAGAATCTCCCCGGTGCGCGATACACTTCGCGAGACAAGATGGCTTCCTTGCTTGCCAGAGCGGGTCGGATGAAGTGACCGTAAAAAAGCAATAGCGAACCCAGTGTGCCCGTCGCCGCCGCAACGGTAGCGCGGAAGCTGGTGCCTGTCGGAAGAAGAGATTGTCGCGCCACGAGGTCGGTGAGAAAAAAGAAGAACATGAATCCCACGAAATGGAAGAGCGTGGCCGTGTAGGCAAGAGTCGCCATCAAGCCGGCTGCGGCAAACGCAACCATTCCCAGCGGCCGTCCGATGTCTTCGTATCGATGGACGAGGTAGGCCAAAGCAAGCAGAAGAAAGACCTCTCCCACCAATCCCGGTGTATGGGCTCGCGACGCGTGGTGCCATGTGGATATCTCGAGTGCCGCTAACCCCGCGGCAAAAGCCGCTCCCTCTCCGCTGCCTGCAAGACCGCGCGCGAGGGCGTAGGTGAGAAGCATGATGAGACCGCCGCAGGCCAAACCGGCAAATTCGAGCAAGAAACGCGGGTGATTCCATAGGCGCCGAATTTGGTGGAGCAAGTAATAAGTCCAGGGAGGGTAGGGCGCTTCGTAATCGGATCCGAAATGAGGTTTGCCCCGACCGGTTTTTCCATAAGACGACGAGAACTCCCAGAAGTCATCTTGATTGAAACGAGGGTCGTTCAGTCGCCCCATCTGTCCCAGGTGGGGTCCCAGGTCGGGAGGGAGGTGGTTTGGAAAAAAGGCCACCGTCGAGTGCGCCAAGACCACCAAGGCGAAGGCGGTGCTCAATTTCCTGGCGAGATGAGGCTCGACACGGAGTGGAAACCTCATGACCGCCCAAATCAAAAGGCTGAGCGGGAAGACCATCCAGAGGTTCGAGAGCGCAGACGTCGTCGAACCGGGAGCGAAGTAAAAAGCCAGAGCAATCACGCCTGCTGTGAAGATCCCTCCGGTGCCGGCGACCGACGGAGAAAGGCGCGCCCACCACAGAAGTGCGAGAACGAGGACCGGAAAAATCGCGGTGAGGATCCGTTGGGCCCGGTTGGGAGCGAGCCGAGCGGTGGGTCCCTTGGGAGCAATCTCGACCCAATCAAACGCCAGTAAGGCGTTCGATTTGAGCTCGCTTTCAGTTTTCTCCAACTGAAAATCGAGGCGAAGGGTCTCACCACGAAGTACAATCTCGGGTACTCGAAGACGCCGCACGTCCCAGGGATAGGAGTCGGACTCGAAGACCAAGCTTCCCAGGAGGATGCCGTTTCCCAAAACATGGACGACTCCCGGTCGTCCATAACGATGTACTCGGAGTTTGAGCTCGGCGTCGCCATCGCGAACCACGGACGGAATACCGAGGGCCGCTCCCGGGTGGGCTTCACGGGCAACGAAGTGGGTCATCCATCGAAGTCCGCGCCGTATGCGGTAAGGGCCACTGTCCTGGTAGCCCCGACTCCACGCCCGATCGGGTCCGAGCAGGAAGGCGTCATCACTGCCGCCGAGCTCGACACGAAACGCTTCGAGGTGACCGAAGGTGAAAATCGTGACGATGGGAGACGCGATCACCAGCAACAGACCGAGAAGTGCAAACAGTGACGGTCGATGCTTGCTCATGGGGTGGGTATCGGTGAATCCTCACTCTTCAATGTGGTAGTCGTAGACGCCTCGACCGACTTTTCTTCCGCGACGACCGGCCTTGACGTGTTGCACGAGGAGTGGTGACGGGCGGTACTTTTCGCCCAGACGTTCGTGGAGATATTCGAGAACCCCGAGACGTGTATCGAGTCCCACCAGGTCCACCATCTCGAAGGGGCCCATGGGATGGTTGAGGCCCAGTTTCAATGCTTTGTCGATATCGCGAGCGCTGGTGACACCTTGCTGAAGCATATAGAAAGCCTCGTTGCCGATGACCGCGTTGATACGGCTGGTGACGAAGCCGGGCGACTCGTTGAGGTTGACCGTCTCCTTTCCCATTTTCCTCGCCGCCTCCTCGACAATACGAAACGCCTCAGCGCTTGTATCGAGTCCCCGGATGATCTCAACCAGCTTCATTTTCGCCAAGGAAACATGACGGGGGAGATTATATCAGCTCGTTTCCCCTCTCGGCCTTGCCAGTTCCTCCGCCGAACCTGCCGGAAAGGCGAGCGCTACCAAAAAGGCCAAGATTCCGATGAATACGCCTGCCATGAATACGGCTTCGAGCGAGCTCGCCAAAGCCGTTCGAAGCCATTCCAATGCTTCCGGCGAGAGTGTTCGCCGAGTGGCTTCGCTGACGATGGAGTCGGGATTGGACGCGAGCTCGACGAGCCGTGGGTCGTTGGTCCCGGCCAGGTGGGCCGTCATGCGGTGCCCCATCACCGAGCCCATGATGGCGACTCCGATCGTTCCGCCGATGGTCCGAAAGAACAGATTGGCCGATGTGGCGGTTCCCATGAGCTCTCTCGGAACGGTGTTTTGAACGGCCAGTAAAATGGCGACCATGGCCAATCCCATTCCGGCACCCAGTAGGGCCATGGCGGGAAGGATGTCTCCGTAAGCGCTCTCGGGTCCCAATTGCGCGAGCCCAGGAACCCGAATGTAAACAACAGCATGCCGGCGATCACCGCTGGACGGTATCCGAATTTAAGAAGGAGGATTCGTCCACTCAAAATCGAGAAGAGCACCCACCCCAACATGAGTGGAGTGAGAGCGGAACCGGCGCGGGTGGCGGAGCCGAAGAGCACGCCTTGAATGAACAAGGGTATGAAGGAAATCGATCCGAACATACCCATTCCGGCCAGAAAGCCGACTCCTGAGGATACGCAGAAGACGCGATCTGAAAAGAGCGAGATGGGAAGAAGAGGCTCCTGCGCGCGACGTTCGATGATTAAAAAAGCGATAAGAAAAATAGCTGCCAGAGCGAACAGGACGAGGAGGTTGGGCTCGGTGAACGTCCCGGTTTTTCCGACCTGTATGAGGGCGACGAGAAAACAAGTGAGCGAGGCGGATAGCGTTGCCACCCCTCCGAAGTCGAAAGCGTGTCGTTTCCCTTCCCGCGCCGGTTCGATCAAATTGAAGTGAATGAGCGCCACCGCGGCGAAACCGAAAGGTATGTTGATGTAGAAGACCCACCGCCAAGAAAGGAAGTCGGTGATGAGTCCGCCGGCCAGAGGACCGATGATGCTGGCGAATCCCCAGACGCCGCTGAAAAGCCCCTGCATCCTAGCCCGTTGCTCGAGCGAGAAGATCTCGCCGACGATGGTCAAGCCGATGGGGAAGACCCCTCCGCCTCCGAGTCCTTGGATGGCCCGGGAGATGATGAGAAACGTCATGGAGCGCGATTGCCCCGCCAAGGCGGAGCCCAACAGAAACAGACCGATCGCTATCAGGTAGAAGCGCCTCCGGCCGTACATGTCGGAGAGCCTTCCCCAGAGAGGAACGCTGATGGTGAAGGTGAGTAGGTAGGAGGAAAAAACCCAGCTATAAATGTTGAGCCCGCCCAAGCTCGAGACGACGGTGGGCATGGCGGTGGCCACCACGGTTTGTTCGATAGCGGCGAGGAACAACCCCATGATGATCCCGACGGTGACGGCGAGACGCTTTTTCGAGGGGAGAACGACGCTCGCTTCCAGTACGGAGGGTGGTGCTTCTTCTTCGGTCGCTCGTTGACTCACTTGGGGGCCGACATTCTAGATACTCAAAACGATTTTGCCGAATTGCTCACGGTTCTCCATGCGGCGATGGGCTTCGGCCGCTTCTTCCAACGGAAAGACCTGGTCCACGACCGGCTTTAGTTTACCCGAGTCGAACATTGGAAGCAGTTCCGCGAGCTCGGGCTTGCCGCCCATGTAGGAGCCGAGGATGGTGAGATGCCGTGCGAAAATATGTCGCAGGTCGGATTCGAGCTTGGGACCCGATGTGGCCCCGCAGGTTACGAGTCGCCCACCTCGTGCCAGACTCTTTAAACTCCTCGAAATTGTGTCGGCGCCGACGTGCTCTACGACGACGTCCACCCCGCGTTTGTCGGTGAGCCGCCGGACTCTCTTCGGCGAAGTCTTTTTCCCGGTAATTGATGATCTCGTCGGCCCCGATCCCGCGTGCCTTTTCGAGCTTGGCGTCCGTTGATGCCGTTGCGATAACACGGGCTCCCCAAAGCTTGGCGATTTGTATCGCGGCAATGCCGACGCCGCTTCCGGCGGCGAGCACGAGAACCTCTTCGCCGGGCCGCAGGCGCGCCCGCTCGACGAGCATGTGCCAAGCGGTCAAGAACACGAGGAGAACGGAGGCTGATTCTTCGAAGGAAAGGCTCTTCGGTTTGGGCAGCAGATTGACCACCGGGACGTTCAGTCGTTCCGTGTATCCACCATCGACCTGGTAGCCGAAGATCTTGTAGTCACGGCACTCGTTGTCCCGGCCTTGGAGGCAACGAAGGCATCGGCCGCAAGAAAGCCCCGGCTGGATCGCGACCTCGTCTCCCGGCGAGACCCCCTCGACTTCCGGGCCCACTTCAGCCACGACACCGGATATATCCGAGCCCAAAACGTGAGGCATCGGTATCTTCAGACCGGGGAGTCCGTTCCGAGTCCATAGGTCGAGATGATTCATCGCGCAGGCTTTGACCTCGATAGTGACTTCTCCCGCGCCGGGCCGCGGCGGGTCGATCTGCTCCAGGGTCAGAACCTCGGGGCCTCCGTGCTGATGGATTCGCATGGCTTTCATGATGGGCGAAACCTCCGTGAATGAAATCCCATCCTATCAGAACTCGAAGACTCAAGGACTCGAGAATTCGGATCCGGCTGAGTTCTTGGGTTCTCGAGTGCCTGGGTTCTCCCATGGGTTCTGCGCTGTGCTATTCTCCTTGCTTCGTGGGACGGACGCATCGATCTTCCATCTTGCTCTACGCAGGGCCGTTGCTCGCCTTCGTTGTGAGCGAGGCCATGGCTCGGGCCCTGGGTGTTCGTTTTGCCGACAACACGCTGGGAAGCCTCTATCAGTATCTCGATCCGGAGATTCTCCGGAACGACCTCGCCCGCGGGCTCTACTATCTCCATGCTCAACCCCCACTCTTCAACCTCTTTCTCGGTTGGGTCCTCAAGTTGTTTCCCGGTGTTTCGCGCGCGGCGTTTTCGGTTATCTACGGATTGGCGGGACTCGCCATGCTCATGGGTATGGCCTGGCTCATGGAGAGGCTCGGCGTTTCTAGGGTCGTCAATGCGGCCCTTGTGTTTGGTGACGGCCTCGACTCCCAACTTCATCGTTTACCGTTACTGGCTTTTTTACACCTTGCCGGTGGCGTTCGCTTCTCGTCGCCGGCGCGATCCTTCTGGCAAAGTACGTCGAGTCGGGTCGGGCAGTCCTTGCTCACGGTTTTTCCTGGTGCGCGGCGATACTCATGATGACGCGGGCGGTCTACCACCCTGTGTGGTTGCTCGCGGTCCTCGCCGTCGTTGCACTGCTGCTCGGACGCCCAAAACGCAAAACGCTGCTGGTTTCCGCCATCGCTCCGTCTGGTGGTGGTTCACCTTTGGTTTTTCAAGAGCTATGTGCAAGTGGGGAATTTCGGCAGCAGCTCTTGGCTGGGGATGAACCTGGCCAAGCGTTGGCCCCTTTCCCAGAAGGAGATGGCGGATCTGTACCGGGAGGGGCACCTTCCATCGGTTTGGCATCGAAGACCCTTTCGCGAACCCGATGAACTGCGACGGTACGGCTACTTCGGCCCGAGACCGCCACGTTCATCCGGCGCTCGATGCGCCATACAAATCCAACGGAGAACCCAATTTCAATCACCGGGATTATGCCCGGATCTCACGGGAAATGCTAAGGGGCGATCTCTATCTCATCCGCCATTTCCCGGATCGTTACCTCGAGCGGGTTTCGACGGCGCTTTTTCTTTATCTTCAGCCCGGACCCAACTCCGTTCACTTTCTGGTGGATTATGATTTCAGCAGGGTACACCGCTTCAAGGACTGGCTGACCCGATACGTTTTTCTGGGAGGAAAAATCGAGCGACCCATTCGCATGCTCGAGCCGCCGTTCAATCTTTTGATGGTGGGTTTTCCTGTCTTGGTAATATTCGGTGGTGTGCATTCCTTCCGCCAAAAAGGAGGGGACCCAGACGGGCGACCGGTGTTCGCCTACATGGTTTTGACCATTGTTTGGGTGACACTCACGACCAACCTCATCGAGATCGGTGAGAACGACCGCATGCGCTGGGAAATCGAGCCGTTCCTGGTGATCCTATCGGGCTGTCTCATCGGCTCTCTCTCCCGACTCCGCAAAAACAACGACTGAATCCTACTGCCTGCTGTGTTTTCGCCAGGCACAGCCTGGCCTATCTTGACTGTCTACTTCGTCGGCGGTTGAAACGGCCTCAGCTCCACCCGGCTGGCCAGGGCGCGATGGTCTTGGGCCAAAAGGTTGAGAACGACCTCGGCCACGTCTTCCGAGGTGAGTTTCCACGCGTCTTTGTCGGAAGGTTGCCGTCCCGAGAACTCAGTGGCCACACTTCCCGGCATAACGTAACTGACCTTGATATTCTCGTAGCGAAGATCGAGCATGAGGGATTCACTCAAACCCTCGAGACCGAACTTGGAGGCGTTGTAAAGGGTGCCACCCATGAAAGCGTTTTTGCCCGCCAGACTGCTGATATTGATGATGGTGCCGCCGCCCCGGTTCCGGAGGTGAGGAAGGGCTGCGTGGCAGCAATAAAAGACCCCCGTCAGGTTCGTATCGATGACTTGATCCCACTGCTCGGGCGTGGTCTCACCGATGGGACCGAAGATCCCCAAACCGGCGTTGTTGACCAGAATGTCGATCCCACCGGATTTTTCGGCGGCGAACCGCATGAGAGCTTCTACGTCCTTGTACTTTCTGACGTCGCAAGGGATTCCTCGGGCCTCGAGCTCCGAGCCGGTCAATTCCTCGACCGTGCGCCTCACATCCGCCTCCCGGCGCGACGACACGATAACCTCCGCTCCCTTTCGAGCCAAGGCCTCGGCGATGGCTTTGCCGATGCCTTTCGTCGACCCGGTGACGACGGCGACTTTATTCTCGAGATTCATGACGTTCTCCTTCGAACCACAGTATAGCTCTCGCGCTCTCATTGCGGCTCTTAAACCGATAAAATGAGCTGCCCAATACGGTCTCAATTCGAATATGGAGGCAAACCGATGATCCGAACCACAGTCGCAGTACTCTTGATCATCCTTTGGAGTGTCGTTCCGGCCAAAGCTCAGGGCGAAGAATCCGACGCAGCGACCCTCGAAACGCTGATGCGCGAGATCCGCGAGCTCCAACAACAACAACAGAATCGCCGTCACACTTACGATCGGCTGATGAAGGCCATCGATGACGTGATGTGGCATGTGAAGATGGACGACCTGGCCGAGGTTGGAAAGGTTCGCTTCACCGGTCCGCCACCTCGATACCAGCCCAATCCTACGGCGCAGGGCGCGGGAAATCCGCTCATCGTTCGTGCCTACACGTTCATCCCCAAGAAGCGAAACGGGAAGATCCCTCTCGTGGTGCTCGTTCACGGGGGTGTCCACGGCAACTTCGGCAGCGGCGGCGCCAACATCGTCCGGGAGCTCCTGGAGCAAGGCTATGCCGTCGTAGCTCCGGAGTATCGGGGAAGCACCGGCTACGGCCGGGGATTCTATGAGGCCATCGACTACGGTGGCCTCGAGGTCGAGGATACCTACGCGTCCCGAAACTACATGCTCGAGAACTTCGATTTCATCGACGCGAGCCGCATCGGCATCATGGGTTGGAGTCACGGCGGGCTTCATACCCTCATGAATATCTTCGAGCATCCGAACGACTACAAAGTCGCCTACGCCGGCGTTCCGGTGAGCGACCTCGTGGCACGTATGGGATACAAGACGGAAGGATATCGTCAGCTCTACTCGGTGGATTATCACATTGGAAAGTCGGCTTATGAAGACGTGGAAGAGTATAGGCGCCGATCACCGGCTTGGAATGCCCACAAGCTCCAGACACCGCTTCTCATTCATACCAACACCAACGACGCGGATGTGAACGTTCTCGAAGTGGAGCACCTCATCAAGTCGCTGAAGGCGGAAGGAAAAAAGTTCGAGTACAAGATCTACGAGGATGCACCGGGAGGGCACAGCTTCAACCGGCTGGATACGAAACTGGCCAGGGAGTCCCGGCGCGAGATCTATCAGTTTCTGGCGAAGTATCTGTCGCCGCCCGATCCGGTGAAATAGAAGCAAGCAGTTAGCAGAAGAAAAGGTTTTCTTTCGGTCGTTTCTACTACCGGCTGGGGTGACTGCCTACTGTCCACCTGGCCACCGTGGGTAGTTGACAGTGGCCACTAGCCTGTAGAAATCAAGGAGGACCGTGAGCACACGGTTAGACTTCAACAGGGCATTTTACTAGGGATTGTTTGGCGTTGTGGGTGCGGATACACTGCTCCCGTAGCTTTGTACTGTTATTAGGTCGTTGTGTTCTTACGGTTCCGCATTGTCTCGAAATAGCGTCGGTGGATCGGAGCCACTCGGGCTTTCGTCGCTTTTCTGGGCCTCTCGGGTGTTTTCTGAAGCACTGAAGATCTCGTTTTTGAATGCAAACGTCTGCACGGGTGTTTGTGCAAACGTTTGCACGGAATTCTCACCCTCTTCTCGTGGCTCCGGTTCCGGCTCCGACGCTCCGCGGATCTTACGGTCTTTGTCTTCGAGCGAACGAACGAAGTCTTCCTTCAACCGCCGCATGGCCGCCACCATGACTTCGGGTTGACTCCATTCCACCTTGTCGGGAGCCCGGCCTTTCACCGAGATGACTCCCGCGTGGAGCATTCGATGGTGAAGGGCGCAGACGGTGAGCTGGTTCGAAGGCGCGTCCCGCTCGGCGCGCGTCTTTGTGCCGAAGCGGCTTCGGAACTCGATGTGATGTGGGTGCAAACCCGAACGCGACTCGCATCCGGGGTAGACACATTTGTATGAATCGCGTTCTATGATCTCCATCCAGCCCGGTGGACATCGGTAGTTCAAAGCCGCCGAGGGCAGGTCGTCATTGTCGGGACAGATGCGTTTCTCGATTTGGAGTGTTTCTTCTTCGGTCAGCTCCTTTGCGGGATTCAAATCGTCCGAGCCCCCATTTTTCGCCTCTTCGGCTGTTTCCTCAACCAGCTTCACATGACGATTCGCTTCGTAAGACCAGGTGGCCAGAAACTCTCCGATCATGAACTCCAAACACTGCATCTGGGAGTGCTGCGCTCCGGTGGACATCCGACAGACCTCGATGGCGAAGTCCCAAAGCTCCGCCATTTCCTTGGTCATCCAAAGCTTGACGGGCCGGCTCCCGTTGGTCTTCCGGCGCTTGATCATCTCCTCGAGATCGCGCACCGACATATCCTTGGCTTTTTCCAACCACTCTTCTTCGGTCTCCGGATCGGCCACCCTGGCGATCTGGTACGCTTTAGTCCAACCGATTTCGCCGTCTGCGAGCGCTTTCAAAAGCTTGGGTAGCCGTTCCAATGAATGGGCCAAGCCCAGGAAGTAGTGCGTCTTCCGGCTGGAGTATCCGAATCGCGCTGAGGCGTAGTCCCAGACATCTTTGTAGCCGAACTTTTCGTAGCCTCGGCGCCGGCTCATCTCCAGCAGGTAAAAACAGATGAGACGTTCGGACCTCTGGTTGTCCACGACGGCTTCGGCGAGCTTCTCATCGAGCTCAACGGCAGAGAGACCTTCACAATCGGGAATGACTTTACGTGACATGGTTACCCCTCCTTCAGCTTGTGGAAGCCAATTTCAGCTCTAGATCGCTATGGAAGGGATATGTGGCGTATATTATAGGAATAAAATACCTATGTCAAGTGTATGTATAGATTAAAGTCTTTGTTTTCAGTTGGATAGGCACCGAAAAATACATGAAATCAGAAAAAGGCAAAGTGATAAGCCATTGAAATTAAAAGAGTAATAGGGCAGCGCCAGATCGGTTTGTCATAAAAAGTCGAATTTTTTGGAGATTTTAGATGGAGCAGTCTGCTAACCGCTCTAGACAGTGGGAAGTGGGAATTGGCCGAGCCCGTGCGCAAGCCCGAAGTCGGTACTACCGATTGAGTTATTTTTCAGCTTCCGGAATACAGCGACTGCCCACAGCACCGCCAGGCGCAGCCTGGCCTACGTTTCTGTTGGTTTTCCGCACTCGGCGCAGAACTTGGCTCCAGGTGCCAGGGGCTTCCCGCACTTGCTGCAGCCGGCGGCCTGAGGCGCCCCGCATTCGGGGCAGAACTTGGCGCCCGCGGCCATGGGCTTTTTGCACTTGATACAGGCGGCTCCCTGCGTTTCGCCGCAGTGGCTGCAGAACTTGGAGCCTGCGGGTATCGGCTGACTGCATTTGACGCAGTTCACCTGGGCTGCCGCTGGTGCGCCGGCGGCGGCAGGAGCCCCCGGGGGCGCTTGCCCACCGGTCATAGCGCCCATCATCTGGTACCCCATCGCCACTCCGGCGCCGATACCGACCCCTGAGCCTGCTGCGCCTCCGGGAGCATCAGCCGCTTTCTCGATGGCCTGCGCTGTCTGGAATTGGGTGTACTGACCCATGTCGCCGACCATCCCCATGCTGGCGCGTTTATCCAGCATGGCTTCCACCTCGGGGGGAAGGGAGATGTTCTCGACATAGAATTTGGCGAGGTCCAGGCCGTGGGATTTGAACTCGACGTTGAGTTTTTCTTTGGCTTCGCTCGAGAGCTCGTCGTACTTAGAGGCCAGGTCGAACACGGGAATCTTGCATTCACCCAGCAGATCGCTGAATCCGGAAACCACCAGTCCGCGGAGTTGGCCCGTGATTTCTTCGGTGGTGAAGTTGCCGTCCGTGCCCACGATGTCGCGGACAAAAACAGATGGGTCGTCGACGCGGAGAGAATAGATGCCGAAGGCGCGCAAACGCAGAGGGCCCATCTCGGGATCGCGGATAATGACCGGATTGGAAGTCCCCCATTTTTGATCCGTGAACTGTCGCGTGGAAACGAAATAAACCTCAGCCTTGAAGGGAGAGTTGAAACCATGCTTCCAGGCCATGAGCTTGGTCAAGATGGGCATGTTGCGCGTTGATAGCCGGTGGCGTCCAGGCCGAAATACATCCGCCAGTTGGCCCTCGTTGATGAAAACAGCAGCCTGACCTTCGCGAACCGTCAGCTGCGCACCCATTTTGATCTCTTGACCCTTGACGGGAAACCGGTAAACGAGAGTGTTGCCCGAATCGTCGAGCCACTCGATGACCTCGATGAACTGGGACGAAATGAAGTCTTTCAACGCCATTAGGGCCCTCCCTTTTCAGCTCTTGTCCGTGATTGTGGTGAGAAAATCAGGATAGCATACCTACCGGATTGCCTCCAGTTGCCGGCCTCCCAGGATTCCCAGGAACCTGAGTACTGGATGTCGTACATACGGTCACCCAATCAAGAAAAGAATCAACGCAAAGCCGCAGAGACGCGAAGACGCAAAGTGGGACTAGCGAGAATGTCGTTTGGTCAATTTTTTTCCCGAAGATCCATACTTCTTCGCTGTCTATGCCTCGACGAGCGACGTCATGAGCTCCGATGTCAAGTCCAGTCCTTTGCGAACGATCTCCGGTTCTCCGCCGTAGCCGACGCGAATATGGTGATCGATCTCGAACTGGTCGCCTGGAACGAGGAGGACGCTCTTTTCGTCCTTCAAGCGATAGATAAGCTTGGTGGAGTTGACATCGAGACCGTAACGAATCACCGCGAAGGCTCCGGCCCGCGGCGGCACCATCTCGAGAAAGCTATCGTGTTGGTTCACCCAATCCTGAACTAGAGGAAGCTGAGCCCGGAGAATGTTACGGGTTCGGTCTAGGATTGCGGCGCGTCGAGTCGGTGCGAGGGCGATGCGGGCCAGGCGATCGGAAAGGGTTCCCGGCGCGATGCTCGTGTAGTCTTTGCAGGACCAGAGCTCTTCGATCTTTTCGGATGGGCCCACGATCCAGCCGATGCGGAGTCCGGGCAAGCCGTAAGCTTTGGACAGTCCCGACGTCACGAGGAGCTTGTCATACCATCCGTAAAAGGTAGGCGTGATCTCGCCATCGAGCTCGGCTCCTTGATAAACCTCGTCCGCCAGGAGCCAAGCGCCGACCTTTCCTGCGATTTCGCAGATCCGACGCATCTCATCTTCGCTCAGTATCGCGCCGGTCGGATTATTTGGATTGCAGATCGCGATGAGCCGGGTCTTGTCGTTCACCAGACGTTCGAGCTCGTCGAGGTCGGGTGTCCATCCATCGTCTTCACGCAGCCAAAACGGGGTGACCTTTGCTCCGAGCGAGCGGGTCCACCCCCAGATCTGCATGTAGTTTGGAAGCATCACAACGACTTCATCACCGGACTCAATGAGGTTGAGGATGGAAACGAAGTTCGCCTCGGCCGTACCGTTGGTCACGACGACATTGTCCTCGTCGGAGCCCGGGTAGAGATCGCTCACCGTCTCCCGGAGCGCGATGGTTCCATTGGTTTGAGAGTATCCAAGGAGCTCATCTTTCAAGGTGCTGCAATCGTCGGATTCCAGCAGCTCCGAGAGCTTCAGGGGATGAACGCCGCTTTCGGACAAGTTGTAGCGGACTCGGTTCTCCCAGGTGGATTGGAGACGCTCCATTTCAAAAAGCTCGATCTTCATAGGTTTCTCTCCATTTGCAGTGTCTCGAGTCGAGAGCTTGGACGAGCAGGGAGTGCTGGCGGTTTCGATTCGAATTGCGTTCCGGCCGAGCGGGTTTTCAGTGGATCGTCGTCAAACCAGCAGTGCGTGGATCGCTTCTGCAAGCTTGCTTTGCGTGTCCTCGTCCACGGAACGGAAGACCAGCCCGTAATGATCCGTTTGATCTTGTGGAGACACGGCGTGCCAGCGAATCGCTGCATTCAACGAAATGGTGTCTCCCGTCTTCTCGAAGTGAAGGGTGAGCTTGATTCGGCTGATGCCGAAATCACTTTGGGCCTCGAGCAGTGCTCCCTGCATCGAGAGGTTATGAATGCGGCCGTCCTCTGTACCGTTTTCCCACTCGATCGTGCACTTGAGAGCACCCTCCGGGACGAGTCGCGCACGTGTCCGTTTCTCCATAACCCCTCCTGACGGCTTCCATGCTATTCGACCAGAAGTCCTCATACAACTCCGCCCTTTATCGAGGTCTTGCTGCTTCCCCGACGAGACTGATGGACGCAATGGCACATTATGTGGCGGCTGAACATGTATTTCAATCCCTATGTGACCCGGCGGGAGGCCGTTCCGTTGGGCTACAATGATCGGCATGATGCGAAGAAATCCGACCCGGCCGGTCCGTATCGGCTCTATTACGATTGGCAGCGGTCACCCCATTGCTTGCCAAAGCATGTGTGCGACCAAAACTCAGGATGTGCAAGCCACGGTTGAGCAGGTGGAAAACCTCCGCCTCGCCGGTGCAGGAGTGGTCCGTATCGCGGTGGACAGCGCGAAAGATGCTGAGGCCTTGAAACGAATCCGGGAGCGAACTACGGCAAACCTGTCGGTTGACCTCCAGGAAAGCTACCGGCTGGCCGCAGTGGTGGCACCTCATGTCGAGAAAATTCGATATAACCCGGGCCACCTCTATCATCACGAGCGCGACAAGCCGGTCCGCGAAAAGGTGGCTTTCCTGGCCGAGACGGCGGGAGCGAATGATTGTGCCATGCGGGTGGGCGTCAACTGCGGTTCGGTCGATCCGGTGCTCGCCGACAAGTTCGGGGAAGACTCCGTGGGAGCTATGGTGGCTTCCGCGCTCGAGCACTCCCGGATGCTCGACGACCTGGGCTTTGTCCGCTATTGCGTTTCTTTGAAAGATTCCGATCCCGTCAAGGTGGTCGATGCCAATCGGCGTTTTGCCGCCGAGCGTCCCGACATACCTCTCCATTTGGGTGTGACTGAGGCAGGTCTGCCGCCGGACGGCGTCATCAAGACTCGTATCGCCTTCGAGCAGCTTCTCTCTCGGGGTATTGGAGATACCCTTAGAGTTTCTTTAACGGTCCCGAACGCGCGTAAGCCCGAGGAAGTAGAGGCAGGCCGACAAATCGTGGCGGACGTCGAGGCGGGGCGTTTTCGTTCCGTTCCCGAGCTACCGAGCGACCGTTTGAACATCATCAGTTGCCCGTCTTGCTCACGCGTCGAGAACGATGCTTTCGTGGAGCTCGCGGAAAATGTCCGAGATATGACGCGCTACGCCGAAGACAATGCGATCACCATCGCTGTCATGGGGTGCCGGGTCAACGGTCCCGGCGAAACGGACGACGCCGATCTGGGGTTGTGGTGTGGGCCCCGTTTCGTGAACTTGAAACGGGGCTCGGAGGCACTGGGGGCCTACCCTTACGATGAGATCTTGGGCCGGCTCAAAGACGAGCTCGATCGTCTCATCGCCGAAAAACAGAAGGCTTAGAGATCTCAGAAAGAAAGACTCAACGCAAAGACGCGGAGACGCAAAGCCGCAAAGTGAGGTCATAGTCGGGATAAAAGATCGCAGCCTGGTTTATCCTTGGTCCTCCCGCCTAGCTCGCAAGACAGGATTTTTTCCTGGAATCCCTTAGCAGACACAGTCCTTTCCCGGTCGAAATCTGGTTATCCTGTGTCCGCTTTGCGCCTTGGCGCCTTAGCGACTTTGCGTTTTTTCTTTGATGTTCTTCGGGGATTCTCGAGTTCTTGAGCTCTCTAACTTGGCGGTAAGGGTGCTTTCTTTCCCCACTTGTCGATCGCCACGAAAACGAAGGTGGTGGTGACGATCTCGCGGGTGGTGCCGGTCGCCGGATCCTCGGCCAACACCTTCATCTCGACCGCGACTGAAGTCGTTCCGCGTCGTGCCATGCGGCCATAGATGGCCAGAACGTCGCCTTCCCGTCCCGGCGCCAGAAAGTCCATTTCTTCGATGTGCCGAGTCACCAGATGAGCGACTCGGGCTTTGGTTTTTGCGAAGGCGGCGCCGGCCTCGTCCAGCCAGGCCAACATCACCCCACCGAAGAGGCGGTCGGGCGCGCCGAGATCCTTGACGGCGACGATGTGTCGGGCGATGAGCTCGAAATCTTCCATTTCACCTCGGTTTGTGGCGGAGCCGGAATGGTCTCTCCCGGCTCCGCGACACTCGTTTACTTCCAATCCGGCTCCACCTGCTTGTAGTTCGAAGGGACGGCAAATTTCTCGGGCTTGATGGGATTGGTCTCGATCTTTTTGACTTCGGTGGTCATCTTGATGAGGATGCCGCCATCTCCGCCACCTCCCGCTCCCGGTATCTTCTTCATGAAGCCGCCGAGACCGCCGCCTCCTTTTTCCTCTTTATCCGCGCCGCCGCCCATCGCTTCCTTTCTGGCTGCTTCCGCGTCCCCAAAATAGAATACCGAGCGCATCGCGAATCCGTCCAGTTTCCTCATTTCATCGGCCATCTGCTGCATGCCGCCGGCGAACTGGTTCCCCTGGCCTTCCTCCGACATGATCTGCCTGCCGATTGCGGTCGTACCGAGCTTTTTCGCCATCTTCCGATAAAAAGCGTTAATCTCGGCCGTGCCGGGAGCATCTTTCGTGAGCCACAGCTCAGTAAGGGTCGACATGGTGGCATCCTCGCCCTTCGATTGGTCTTCGATCTCGAGGTCGGTTTGCATCAAATACTGCAGGCAGGATTGGCCTTCGATCGTTTCGCTGTTTCCCGTTTCCGTGACCTTGATATCGGCCTTGGCGGAAATGTCTTGACCGCCCTCCGACTCTTTTTGTTGAAGTTTCGCCATACTCTCGTCGAGCCGCTTTTTCATCTCTTCGAAAGTCGTGACCGAGTAAGTTTTCTTTTTAGTATCGAGTTGATAGATCTTCTCCGCCTCGACATCTACGATTTGAATGTCGTTTTTGTTTTCCGTGAGCATCTTGTCGCCGCTGATGGACGTCGTGGTTTTCTGCCCACGCATGAACATCTTCATCATCCCGCTGGCTTTCATTTCTTGCTCGTAGGTCACGTCCGCCCACGCCGGGAGAGCCACCGTCGAACAGAGTAAAGCGATCAAGATCCTTTTCTTCAAGATAGATTCTCCTTACCTAAATGCGGTCGTCGAAATGGTTGGGTAGAGTTATTCTCGCTTGATCCTGGTTTCAGATCAACGATTCTTCGTCGTGGAAGATTCGAAATGGCGATAGACCGATAGATACACTTCAGGCTTTGAAGATCGGAAAGGAGGAAAGTTTGGAGCCGTAAGGCCCTCGAGATAACGCCAGCCCTTTGGGCCGTCTTTAAACGGTGACCCTGCTATCCGGACTTACGTTTGCTCTTTTTCTTGCGGGGACGGGTCTTGCCGTGACTTCCGCGAAAGATCTTGCCTCGTTTGGTTCTCTTATCACCTTTTCCCATAACAGAGTATTCTACTCGTTTAGAGCCGTCGAGCAAACTCTTTTGGGGTCGTTCTGGTCGCTCGGCCCCAACTGAGGGTAAAATCAAGGCGTTGATCTGGGGAATAACAGGAGGAATCATGTCTATTGATCTCAATTGCGATATGGGCGAGAGTTTTGGCGCCTACGAGATCGGGGCCGATGAGGCCATGATGCCGCTCATCAGCTCGGCCAATGTCGCCTGTGGGTTTCACGCCGGTGACCCGGTGGTGGCCGATCGCACGGTGGCAATGGCAGTTCGGCACGGGGTTTCGGTGGGCGCACACCCCGGCCACTCCGACTTGCGCGGATTCGGTCGTCGCCCCATACAAGCGAAACCCGAGGAGATCGAAGCCGACGTCCTCTATCAAGTAGGAGCGCTGGCTGCGATTGCCGCTTCTCACGACACATCGCTCGTTCACGTCAAGCCCCACGGAGCCGTTTATAACCAAGCCGTGGGCGAGCCCGATCTGGCCCGGGCCTTGGCGAGAGGAGTCGCCCGGGTCAGTCGCAAGCTCATCTTCGTGGGCCTGGCCACCTCGAAGATCATGCGGGAAGCTGCGGAAGCGGAAGGTCTCCGGTTCGCAGGCGAGGCTTTTGCCGACCGGGTGTACAACCCCGATGGGACCCTTCAATCCCGTCGAATTGCGGGTTCCGTGATCACCGATCCTGAAAAAGCGGCCCGGCAGGCGGTGTCCATTGCTCGGGACGGCGCCGTCGAAGCTCATGACGGAACGAGGGTCGAGCTGTCTGCCGACACGCTTTGTCTTCATGGAGACAATGTCGCTGCGCTCGACAACGCCCGCACGATTCGGAAAGCTTTCGAGGAGGCGGGTGTCGAGGTCAAGGGGCTTCGGTAACGATCTAATCGATGCGGATCCTTCTCGTCGGTGATTCCGCCGTTTCCGTCGAGCTCGGAGATTCGATCGATCCCGCGCTCAACTCACGAGTTCGATCTCTGGACCGGCAGATCGAGCGAAATCCATGGCCGGGACTCGTTGAGGTTGTCCCGACCTATCGATCCCTGTTAGTCGTCTTCGATCCTCAGGCCTGTCCACACGAAGAGGTGGTAACTCGTCTTCGGCGGCTTGCGGCGGAGCGTACCGAGGATCAAGACCAAGCGCCCCCTGTCAAACAGGTCCCCACCGTCTATGACGGGGAGGACCTTGGGGAGGTTGCCGCTTCGGTGGGTTTGAGCCGGGAGGAAGTGATTCGGCTCCACACCGAATCGGAGGTGCGGGTTTACATGTTGGGTTTTTCGCCGGGCTTCGCGTATATGGGGCTCCTTCCCGAGGAATTAGCCACCCCGCGCCGCGTTACCCCGCGAACGCGAGTTCCCGAGGGCGCTGTTGCCGTTGCAGGAAGACAAACCTCGGTTTATCCATCCTCCAATCCAAGTGGCTGGCACCTGATTGGCCGGTCCAATCTTCGGCTTTTCGATCCCGCGGCCGATCCGCCGACGTATTTTCAGCCGGGTGATCGAGTGAGGTTTGTACGCACTCGGGAGCTTCGGACCAGGGCCTCTTACAGCGAGGATTTGGGAGATATGAAGGGCATGCCCACTTTGGAGGTCATCAAGCGAAGGGCCCCGCAAACCACGGTTCAAGATCTCGGTCGCGTCGGCTACCAGCGTTACGGTGTCCCCGTGGCGGGCGCCGTCGATGCACCGGCACTCCGTGCCGCCAATTTGTTGGTCGGTAATGCGCCCGGGGCGGCGGCTTTGGAGTGCACGGTGGCAGGCCCCATCCGTCTTCGCTCTTTACGTCGGGTGCTCATCGCGATCACCGGCGCCGACCTGGGTGCTCTTATCGAATCGGGGGACTCAGGTCGCCGAAGTCTTCGTCCCTGGAGCTCGTGTCTCATGGAAGAGGGAGACATCCTTCGGTTTACCGAACGACGAAGCGGCGCTCGAGCCTATCTGGCGGTGGTCGGCGGGATCGATGTCCCCGTCATTCTGGGCTCGCGAGCCACCTACTTACCCGCCGGGCTGGGCGGTTACAGCGGTAGGGCGCTGGGTCCGAAAGATGTCATTTATACCTCATCACAAACGTCCGCCCGACCCAAAATCCGTTGGCCGGAAGAGCGCATCCCCGACTATGCGCAAGAAGTCACGGTTCGCGTCGTTTTAGGCCCGCAGGACGACTATTTCACGGAGAAGGGCCTCGGAACTCTACTCTCCGCAGAATACTCGGTTTCTGTTTCCTCCGATCGGTGGGGCGTTCGGCTGGAGGGTCCTCGACTCGAGCATGGAAAGGCGAACGAGATCGTTTCGGATGGAATGATGCTCGGGGCGATTCAAGTGCCGCCTGATGGGCGTCCCATCGTCATGCTTGCGGACCGAGCCACGGCCGGAGGCTATCCCAAGATCGCCACGATCATCAGTGCCGATATCCCGAAGGTAGGACAGCTCATGCCGGGCGACTGCTTGCGATTCCGTTCGGTGAGTTTGGACGAGGCCGTCGAGGCGCTTCGCCAAGCGCGCCTCACTGAGGAACAAATCACAGATTGAAACACATTCGCTCGCTTCGCACTCCTTGCATCGAACTTCGGCGCCTGTAAAAATACCGATTACTATGGTGCCAATGAGATCCGATCGGCAGAAGAGTTGGTGTGGTGGTGTCAGATACACGGCGTTAATCATCGCTTCCTTTTTTTGTTTCGGTTCCGTTGTGTGGGCCGATGAAAGTCATCAATTTGATGAAAAACTTGCCATGGCTCGAGCTCTGATTTCCCAGGGTCGCACCGAGGAAGCCATCAAGGCCTTCACGGACGCCAATAAGCTGGCTAAAAAGAGCTCGCCCGAATGTTATCTCGGTTTGGCAAAGGCCTATCTGAGCTTGGGCAAGAACAAAGACGCCATCAAGGCGAGCGAAAAACTCCTGCGCTATGCAGACTCGGATGCTCATCGACTGGACGCGCACAATATCAAAGGAGTCGCTTTGATTTCCTTGGATGGTGGCAAGGGTAAGCAGCTGGCCAATGCGGAGCGCGAGTTTCGCGCGGCCATGTCCTTGGATTTGGCGGATCCCACGGTCTACTTCAACTTGGGTGTGACGCTTCTCAAACAGGGTCGGGATGAAGAAGGTTTGTTGGAGTTGAAGAGGTATCTTGCTCGAGCTCCCGACGGCATGCACGCTCATCAGGTGAAGCGGCTCATCGAGAATCCGCGAAGAGCCAGACACAATTTTGCCCCAGAGTTCACCTTGGAAACTCAGGAAGGCCACCGAGTCTCGTCAGAGGAGCTTCTGGGGAAAGTGATTCTCCTGGATTTTTGGGCCACCTGGTGCGCACCCTGTGTAGATTCGATACCCGACCTCAAAGCGATCCACCAGAGCTACCCTGAAGACCGATTCGTGCTCATCAGTGTCAGCGTCAACAAGGATCACCAAAAATGGAAGGAGTTCGTCGAGGAAAGAGAGATGACTTGGATCCAGTCTCACGACGCCGACGGAACTATGGTCTCTCTCTTCATTCCCGGGAACAAGATCGTTCTTCCTGCCTATTTCGTGATCGACGGAGAAGGCATTTTTAGTGAAGTCGTCCTGGGCGAGGGACGCCGGCAGATGATGAGAGTGTCACGGGCTGTGGAGCGGAGTCTGAAGGAGCTACAAACGCAGCCCTAGACCCAGAGCGACCGAATCCTATCGAACCTATCTTGATATTCCCGGTGCGCCTCGTGCGCGCCTTCCAGATCGACTTTTTTGAAGCGGACGCGGTCGCCGGGGCGGGCTTGAGCCACGAGGTCGAGATCAGGGGTGACGACGGTGGCGATCTTGGCGTAGCCACCGACGGTTTGCTCGACCAATAAAATGATGGGTTGGCCGTCCGCGGGGACTTGGACTCCCCCGGACAGGCTCGGCTCGGAGATGATGCTCTTGGGACATCCTCCTCGAGCTCAATTGTGCGGCCTTCCAGGCGGTAACCCATTCGATCCGCTTTGCCGGAGACGGTGAACTCCGACGAGAAAAAAACTCTGGAGTCCTTCATCGAAAAAGTCGTCTTGAGGACCTGGTAATGCCCTCAATTCGATGGCTTTTTCAAGGATGGGTTTGAAGCTCGAAGGTAGTTCCCGTGACGAGTCGAGTCGACGTCCTTCCAGCCGCCGGATCGAGTCGCCCTTGGCCAAGGCCCGCCCTCCGAGTCCTCCCAGCCGGCCTCCCACATAGGTCGAATCGGGAGCCCATGACTACCGGCATGTCGATTCCACCGGTCACGGCGAGATAGGCTCTCAAGCCGCGCTTAGCCTGCTTGAGACTGATTAGGTCTCCCGGCTCGACTCGGAAAGAGGTCCAATTTTCCCGGGGCTCACCGTTGACCGAGACCGGGATCTCCGCTCCGCACACCGCCACGTCGGCTTCGGAAACCACTTCGAGCTTGAGCCGCATGAGCGTGACCTCCAGCACCGCGGCAGACTCGGGATTTCCCACCAACAGGTTGGCGATGCGTGAGGAGAACTTGTCCAACGCCCCTGAAACGGGAACGCCGAAACGTTGGTAGCCGAACCGGCCCCGATCCTGTACGGTGGCCAGCGGACCGGGCTCGACGACCTTGAATACTTCCATCACGACTCTCCTTGGTGTACCGAGATCGTCAAACTCCGCTTGAGTTACGGGCTTGTACTTGATGAGAGTCTCCGGCTTGATAAAGGAAAGGCTCTTCTCGATAAGGGTCGAACAGTTTCAAAGGAGTTCTTCCAATGAGCTGCCAGCCGCCGGGGCTCGTGACGGGGTACATGCCCGTCTGATTGTTGGCGATGCCGACCGAGCCCGCAGGTACGTCGGTGCGCGGGGTCGGGAGTCGCGGCGTCGCGAGCTCGTCGGGCAATCCGCCCAAGAATGCAAATCCGGGAGTGAAGCCGATCATGTAAATCTGGTAACTCGGTTCGCTGTGGCGCTCAATCACATCGTCGACGGTCATCCCGGTGTGCTCGGCCACGAAATCGATGTCCGGTCCCATCTCGCCTCCATAGAGAACCGGGTATCTCGACGGTGCGTGGAGGGGGGATCTCGATCGGTCCAATCGCTCCTCCAGCCGAGCTAGCGTGCTCTCCAACCTTTCAGGATTCGTTTGTCTTGGGTCGTAGACCATGAGCAAAGAACGATACGTGGGAATGACTTCGAGGATTCCCGGCGGTGGGTCTTTGTCCACCGCGGCCGTCATGATCCGGACTTTACGATTGACTTCCGGATCGATGGCGCCGCCGTATTCCACGAGGAGGCCGGTGTCGCCGACAAAACGAAGTTTGGGCTTGTCGAATAGGTTGCTCATCTACCTCTTCTCACTGTCGATTTCTTTCATTTTCGGTCCGATTCCCATTCATTCGCACGTTGCGTCTTTGCGCCTCCGCGCCTTTTGCGTTCCTTCTTGTTGTTAATTTTCGAGGCCGTGCTTCTTGATCTTATCGAGAAGTGTCGTTCTGTGAAGCCCCAAAATTCGAGCCGAGCGGGAATGATTGTGCCCGGTTGCTTCCAGTACGCGTCGAATGTGAGCGAGCGCGACTTCTTCGAGACTTGGAAGGTCGTTGGCGTCGAGCGATCTCGAAGGCGAGACCGCGGACTTGGCCGGTTCTCGAGTCGTTTCCTGCGCCATTTCTTGAGGAAGATGTTGCGGGCCAATCGGGGTGCCTCTCGATAGTATGACGGCCCGTTCCAGAACGTTCCGAAGCTCGCGCAGGTTTCCCGGCCAATCGTAGGCGACCAGGAGGTCCGCGACCTCCTCGGTCATCTCGACGGGTGCACGTCCCCGCGAACGCGTGAACATGTTCAGGAAGTGCTCGACTAGAACGGGGATGTCTTCTGTCTTGTGTGTTCTCAAAGGTGGAATCTCGATAGACATCACGTCCAATCGGTAATAGAGATCGGCTCGAAACCTACCTTTTTTCACCTCGTCCTTGAGCGACCGATTACTCGAAGCGACGATGCGAACATTCGAATGCAGGTCTCGGGTACTGCCGAGGCGGCGGAAGGAGCCGGTCTCGATGGCGATGAGTAACTTGGGTTGCACGGCCTGCGGCATGTCGGAGATCTCGTCCAGAAACAGGGTGCCCCCGTCCGCGACTTCGAAGAGGCCGGGCTTGCGGGACGTCGCTCCGGTGAAAGCCCCCTTCTCGTACCCGAACAGCTCCGACTCGAGTAGAGTCTCCGATAGGGACGAGCAGTTGACCTCGACGAAAGCACCCTTCCCTCGAGGGCTTCGGGCGTGAATAGCCCGCGCCGCAAGACCCTTGCCCACGCCGCTTTCGCCTTCGAGGAGCACCATCGTACCGGCGTTTTCCGCCATCAAATTGATGAACTCGCGCACCTCTGCCATGGCCCGGCTCGTTCCCAGCATCTCGTGCGGGAGTTGGTCGTGGATCAGTTTCTGGTAGTAGACGTTCTGTTTCTGGAGGCGGCGCATTTCGAGAGTCCGCTGCAATGCCAGCGATGCCTCCTCCAGGACGAAGGGTTTTTTGAAGAAATCTTCGGCTCCCGCTTTGACCGCTTGAACCGCCGTCTCAATCGTACCGGCGGCGCTCATGATCACGACGGCCACTTCCGGATATCGGTCCTTGATTTCGTCGAGTATCTCCATTCCGTGAATGTCGGGGAGTAAGAGATCGAGGAGAACGACATCGAAGCTCTTTCGGTGAAGTTGATCCAAGGCGCTCGCACCATCCTCGCAACCCTGGACCTCAAAGCCCTGGGACTCGAAAAAGGAGGTCAGGCTCAAGACCACCGTCGGTTCGTCATCGACGATCAATAGCCTCGCTGCTGTTTCGTGGCTTCTCGTTGAACCCCGAGCCGCTTTCCGAACCGATCCCTTGGCTATGGCGCGCATGTTCTTTTCCTCCAGCATCTCCGGTCAGATCGCTGCTCGCTGGGGAGGGTGGGAGTGAATACAGACCCTGAAGGTCGATCCTTCGCCAGGACGGGATTCCACGTGGATGCGGCCTCCGTGGCCTTCGACGATCTTCTTACAGATGGGTAGTCCCAGTCCGGAGCCACCTTTTTTCTCAGAATAAAATAGCTCGAATATCTTCGGGAGCGTCTCGGGAGCGATTCCGGCCCCGGTGTCCCTCACCTCGATCGAAACGGCTTTTCCTTCTTCCCCGGGATGCGGTCCGAGTCGGACTCGGATCTCGCCACCGGGTGGAGTGGCATCGATGGCGTTTTTGAGAAGATTGAGGAACACCTGCCGAAGTCTTTCCGCGTCGGCGACGATGAACGGCGTCTCTGGAGAAAACTCGGTCTCCACCTGGAGTCGGCGAGCCTTCGATTTCGGGTGAGGCGAGCAAGATGATGGAGCTCCAAATTGCCGGCAAGTCCACTTTGGAAAGCACCATCGCGTAGGGACGTCCATAAAACAGAAGCTCCTCGACCATTCGGTTGATGCGCTCGATCTCGCCCATCATGGCGTCCATCAGGGGGCGCTGTTCACCTTTGGTCGATGCTTCCATTCTCAAGATTTGAGCCACCGATGAGATGCCGAAGAGAGGATTTCGAATTTCGTGGGCGATTCCTGCTGCAAGCTCTCCGATGGTGGCCAAGTGCTCCCGCTCCCGCTCCTTGCTCTCGAGGAGACGAATCTGCTCGAGATCCTCGAGGATGAAGATCGCTCCGAGTGGTCCCCCCGATGTCGTCAACCTGGAGGGATCCGGCCAGCTTGACGGGTACGGTCTTGCCTGTCGTCGTTCGAAGCTCCGTTTCTACCGAGCAGGGAAGTCGACTTGGATCGAGGAGTTTTCCGGCATCCTCGAGCCAATCCTCCAAAAGTTGGCCTTGGAGTTGGTGCTGGTCGGGCTCCCATCATTTCTTCGGCGCGACGGTTGACCCGTTGTATTTTGCCCGAGCTATCGGTGACGAGGAGCCCGCTCGCCATGTTGTTGACGATGTTGGCGACGAACTCCACTTCTCTTTCCGTCTCCTCGAACAATCGAGATTTCTCGAAAGCAATGGATGCTTGAGCGGCAAGGGCCGAGACGAACTCGGCGTGCTTTCTCGTGAAACCGTGCATCCCTTCGCGGTCATAGAGCTCGATCCAACCCGAGGTTTCACCGTGACTGTCCGTCATGGGCACCACCAGTACGTTGCGGGGGTGCTTCACGCCGCCGAGCAAAGGTGCGTAGTTGAATCGATGCTCGACCGCGGGGAGAGGGTCCGCAAACCGGGGCCGCACCGACCAGGACACTCGATTTTCCGTCAGAGCCTGACACGGTGCAGCAATTCAAATCTCCGTTTTCGACGAATGCCGCTGAAACGGCGCGGCAGGGAACGAGCTCCCGCGCTTTTTCAGTGATCAGAACAGCAGGCCTTTGGGTTCCATACGCCGGTTCAGTTCGTTGCTCAAGTGAAGCAAAGACAAAACCTCGCTGGAGCGTTGCTCCACGTCACGATAGAGGCGGGAGTTTTCCAGTGATACTCCGATCTCGTGTCCTATCGTGGTCAAGATCTCGATGTCCCAATCCGAGAACTCCCGAATACCGACGCTCACCACCATCAAGACGCCCAGCACGCGCTTTTTGGCTTTGAGAGGTATGTTGAGCGACGATCGGAGGCGATCTTTGCGCACCACCGGCCGAGTCACCCTCGGGTCGGTCGAGGCGTCCCGGGAATGGATGGGCTTGCCGGTAACGAAGGCCTGACCGGTGATTCCTTCGTCCGACCTTCAAAGGACGGCGCGAATATTCTCGGACGAACTCCGGGCTGAGTCCCACGGTGAACGGCCATCTCCAGCTCGCCCGTTTCTTCGTTCGAAACGAGGAATGTAGCCTGCCTCGATATCGAGAAGGCTCAGGACCTTTTCCAGATCCGCTCGCGAGAACCTCTTGAGGATCGAGGGATCGGCTGATGACGCGCGCAATGGAGTTGAGGACGAACAGTTCCTTGTTCCGGCGTCGGATATCCTTTTCCATCTGCCGGCGCGCCGAAACATCCCGGAAAGCGCCGGAATAAAGGACCGCGCCGCCGGAAACGATCCGGCTGGCGTTGAGCTCCACCCACACCGAGTCTCCATCGCTTTTGAGCAGGGGTAGCTCGAGCAAGCAAGACTGCTCTCGCTCCAAGCGTTCGAATAAGCTCCACCTTCCTGCTCCGCAGTTTCGGCGGTACGATCTCGTCCATGCGGTCGTCCAAGTAACTCTTCCATCTCGTAGCCGAGAAGCTCACAAGCCTTGGCGTTGATATCCAGTATGTTCTCCGACTTGCTGACGACGAGGAAGCCGTCTCCCGCCTGCTGTAGCAAACTGCGGTAGGTCTCCGTAGCTATTTCACTTGGGTCGGTTCGCCGAGGTGGATCGAGACCCGTCAACGTGGAAATTCGATCGAGCGGACTCTCTTTCATGGCGGAACGCTTGAATGAAACGATGCTGGAGCCCCCTTCGTGGAGGGGCCTCCCGGTGAGCAATGTCGTCAGCCCTCAGCGTCTGTCGTTTCTATAGGAGCGTGGGATTGAAGTCAAACGAGGGGGTTATAAAGAGACGCGGAGGCGCCGAGGGGGTGGGAGGTGCCCGCCTCTTTGCACTCCGCGTCTTATCGTTCCTTCTGGAGGAACTAGTGTCCTGTATCAGTGGATCAGTTGCATAAAGCTCGAGGTCATTTTGTGTGCTGGCAAGGCGTGCCGACGAAGACATATCCCGATATTTCGAGGAGGCGCAACGCAGTCAGCGCGCAAAAGGGGCCGAGATTTATGTGACGAATTACTGACACAGGGCACTAGGGGGGCGGCGAGGTGCCGCCCCCCCACAAAGCTCAAATCTAGAAAACGTAACGGATCGCCAGCTCGATCTGGCGGGCCGGCGCGTTGATGTTGGGAAGGATCTGGTTCACCTGACCGAATCCAGAGGACCTCATGTTGCCGTTCGGCACGTTGAAGTTGGCCCGGTCGAGGAGGTTGAGGACCTGAAAAATGGCCTGTATCTGATGGGGTCCTTTGATGGCGAAGGCTTTCTGGACGCGCAGATCGACGTTGACGAAGTTGGGATTGGCGATGTCGTCGCGGTTCACGGGATCCGATCCCAGCCCGGTTCGGTACGCGTTGATGGCGTCCATGTTGGGATCTCGGCCCGTGTTGTACGGGATGCCGGAAGCCAGGTCGCTTCCGAAGCCATCGCTGTTGAGATCGGCGCCGGAGTGTATGTTGAAAGGAAGCGCCGAGCGGAAGTCCATGATGGTCGAAACGTTGATGCCGTAAGGCGCCTGATAGATCCCGCTTACGACCAGGCGATGGCGCCGGTCGGAGCCCGAAGGATACCAGACCGGCTGATAGCCCCATTCGGTAATATCATCGATGCGGTTTCCGTAATCCTCGTCTTTGGAGAGGGTGTAGCTCGCGAGGAACTGGTACCCGTTGGAAAGGCGCTTGGTGATCTTGGCGAAAAAGCCCGTGTACCGGTGCTCCCATAGCGAGCGGCCCTCGGTGACTCGGGCAAACTCCGGATAGGGTCGCGCTTCGCCCTCGGCCAGCGGGTAGTTGACGTCCACATCTTCTCGATCGCCGTAGCCACGCACCCGGGTGAAGTCGACGGACAAGGCAACTTCCTGCGTGAGCATGGTCGAGACACCTACGTTGAAGTGATGGGCATAGGGATTCTCGAGACTGTTCGACAGCACCGAGATATTCGGGGCCGCGCCCGAAACGAATTCGTCGCGCGGGATACCTTGATATGGGTCGGGATAGGACGGATTGACGATGCGGACCTGTTGTTGCTGGTTCCACCACCGCTCTCCGAAGTTGGTGAGCGTGCGAACGTTGTCGTAGAAAATGCCGTAACCGCCCTTCACCACCGTGCGGCCGGTGTCAGTGACATCCCAAGCAAAGCCGACGCGGGGACCGAGGTTGTTCTTGTCCCCTCTTTGATCCGCCCCCACGTGCCAGGGAATGAAGATGCCGAAGTCGATATCCTGAATGTCCTCGTTGAAGGTTCCCTTTTGGAGATCGTAACGAAGACCGAGGTTCAAGGTCAGGCCGGGTCGCGGATTCCAGTCATCTTGGAAATAGAAGGAGATGTGATGGACCGGAACGGAATCGAAGCGCGGAAGCGTGTCCTCGTAACGTTCCGGAAAAGTGGTGGGATCGTTCGCGTTGTAAGGCAGATCGGTCGGGAACCACCACCGGCCGTTGGCGTTGATGAGGCTGTCGGCGGAAAACTCGATGTAGTTGTAATCGGCTCCAAACTTGAACTGGTGGTCGCCTCCCCAGCCGGCTTTGAAGTAGGTCATGTCGTCCTTGATTTGCCAGCGTGTCTCCGGTCCCATTTGGTCGTTGCAACTTCCGTCATTGAGGCTGGGACGCGTAAAAATAACATCGCAATCGGCTATGCGGCCGGCGTTGAAGTCCCCCGGATCCCAGGAGCCGTGCGTGTAGGCGGGGCTGACCTCATACTTCGAAAAAGCTCTCTGGAAGCGGAACTCGTTCATGGCACTGTCGGAAGCGAGCCAAGTCCAGCCGAAAACTTCCGAGTCGCGGGGCACGGCGAAGTCGAAGCCCTTTGCCGTGGTGCCTCCCGCGTTCAGGTTGGGACGGTATTCGTCCTCCCAGGCGACACGGACCCAGGTGGAATGCTTCGGCGAGACCTCGTAATTCGCCTTGGCCAGCCACATATACCGCCACTGCTCACTCGGTTTCGTGCCTTCCACTTCCGGGAAAACCCCTCCCGTGTTGACGGTGAAAAACACGTCCTCCGTCGTCCGCTCAAAAGAGACGAAGTAGTGGGCCTTGTCCTTGACGATCGGTCCTCCGAGGGATCCGCCGAACTGCTGGCGGTTGTAAGGGGGTTTTTCCGACTCGAAGTAAGCTTTGCTGTTGAGTGAATCATCCCGGAAGAACAGGAACGCGCTGCCATGGATATTGTTTGTCCCCGACTTCGAGACCACCGTCATCACGCCGCCGGTGGCGAGACCATACTCCGCTTTGAAGTTGCTCGTCGTGACCTTGAATTCCCCGATGCTGTCCATGGGAAAGTTCTGCCGGGCCTCGCCCATTTCCGCCCAGGTGTTGTTGACGCCGTCTACGATGAAGCCGTTCGAGTAGTATCGGCCGCCCGCCCCCATGTTGACGTTACCGCGATAGTAGAAGCCCCGGATGGCGTCCTGACTCACCCCTGGGGTCAGCATGGCCAGATCAACCCAGCGTCTCGAAGCCACGGGTAGATCTTGGATCTGATCCTCGCTCACGGATGTGGATACGTCGGATCGTTTGGTGTCGATGACGGGGGACTCGCCTGTGACGGTGATGGTCTCACTGAGCTGTGCGACGTCGAGCTCGAATTGCTGGATGACCGTCTGCTGGATGGTCAAGATGATCCCCGTGTAAGAGCGGGTCTGGAACCCCGACATCTCGGCGGTCACGGTGTAAACACCGGGTGGAAGTCCGGGAAGGCGGTAGGAGCCGCTCTCGCTGGCTACGGAGGATCGTGTGACGCCGGTCTCCTCATTGGTTGCGGTCACGGTCGCGCCGGGCAACACCCCGCCGGTCTGGTCTTTCACCAAACCCTCGATTTGTCCAAGTCTGAGCCATCGCCGGCGCCGCTCCTAAGACGACCAGCAATGGAACCAGAAGAGCGAAAAATAACCATCGATGATTCATGAGCCCTCCTCAGGGAAAGTAAAGTGTTTGCGTTCTTCGAAAGAAGAGGCGGTGATTTGATTTGGGAATATTGTGTTCATGCGTCGTGATCTCGTCTTCAGGGATCGCGCCGTCCCGCCGAGGCTCCGCTCGTCACGCGTGCCGGTTTGATGGGACGGGGCCGAGTGAGCGATAGCTTGATTTTTTGCTGTTGTTCCTCCTCCAATCGGTAAAGTGTGTACTCGGCCTCGTCCAAGAAACGCACCGAGGCCATGAGAAAGCCGAAGCCCATTCGAGTCACCAGATCCATCCACTCTCCCTGGGCGGTCTCGTCCATGGCTTCCGTGAAGGAAGAAAAGACGGTGATGTTGCCGGTTGGCCCCACTCTCGGTGCTGAGCCGCCTCTCCTGCTGGAGTAGATCGCGGTGTCCTTGTGAATTTCGAGGTTGTAGAGATGGGGTTGCCACCGGATCGCCCATCGTTTATATCGATCGTAGATAAGAAGATTGGTTTCGCGTACGTCCGGATCCTTGGAGACTTCTTCGGCGATGAAGTCCTGCATGGTTAAAGCGGCGTCTCTGTGATGGGGAAACCGCGGGTCTTCCGGGGGAACCACGACCGTGTACCATCCCCGCGGGATCCAGTACGAGCGGAAACCGTAGGGATAGTAGTTGGCGAAGTGGTGCACCCATTCGTGCGACGGGTAGCCATGGGGATTGAGTTGAATGTCGGGCAGCCAGGTATCGAAGACCTTCCGGATGACCGTAGCCTCGGTGAGTAATGTGTCCGGATTGCGTGCTTGGCTGGTGACGTCCGGGCCGAGAGCACTGTATCGGCCGGCGTGCTGGCAATGTGTGGGATTGAGCTTTTGCAGCTCGAAGGCCAGAGCCGCTCCGTCCGGGTTCATGACCGGCTGGACCACCACGTTCATCTTTTTGAGGTAGCGCTGATAGTCGGGATCAGTTGCCAGGAGCTCGGACAGCCTCAAGATATGAGAGGTCGACGAAACCTCGTTGGCGTGTTGTCGGCCCTGGAGGGAGAACACGGGCTTCCAGGTGCTCATCTTGGCCTGAGAAACCAGCTCCGCCTCCATAGGTAGGGTGATTTCCATGACCGACACCGGCCTTCCCTGATAGGATTCGCCGGCCACATAGGTCGTGACCTCCGGCAAGGTCCCGAGACGATGAGCGATGCGCTCGCTTTCCTCGGGGCTAATTACGTGATCCCAGGTCACCAGAGGTTTGGCCGGCAACGTAGGGCTCGGGAGGTGAAATGTCCTCGGGTGCCGGACGTGAAGCGTAGACCCGGGTGCCGGTTGCGCTCGGAGCCTCGAGCTCGATGGCGATTTCGGAGACCCCCTCGAAGCCGAGCGCGTCGGCGAACATGCCCGCCTCCTGGAGCCGAGTGAGGTTGTCCAGCAAGTCGGCGAGCCTTTCGACGGGCTCCGGGCTTCTCGAGGCGAAGGAGTAGATAGAGTCGAGCCAGGCTTTCCGCTCCGGCAACGTCTCGGCCCGATATGCGGAAGGGCGAGGAAGCTTGACCGGCTCGAGCTTGCGCGTCTCGGTCTTCTTCTCTCCACCCTTCTCCTGGTATTCGAGGACCACTTTGGGCTCGCGGGAAGCGTTTTCCGAGTAGGTGATCACGAGCCGCGGCGGCTTGCCTCTCCGCTCGGGATGGGTCCAAGGAAGGATGGTCCCCGGGGCACCCGATCGGGACCGGACCGGTTTGCCCTCGGCTTCCTCGACCACCTCGTTGAAGAAGGCCAGCGTGTCGAAGTAGACGTCGTCGTGGATCGACTCGAGACTGGATACGTGCTCTTCGTCGATACCCAGATCGGTAGTCGGGCTCGGAGGCCTCGAGCTCGAAGCGGAGGGTGTGAAAGAAGGGTTGCTTCTTGAGCTCGGGTTTTCCTCCCGTGGTCTTCTTGACGTGCTCGTAGACTTTTTTGAGGGCGGTGCCCTGGTAGAAGTCCCAAACCCGATCGAGGTCCGTGGGCAGGCGCTCATCGACGAGCGTCTTGCCGTTGATCTCGACCTCGAGCCATCCGGTGGTGACCGTCACCTGCGCCTTGTCGGGAAAGGCATCCAGAAAGGGTCTCTCGTAGAACACCGGCGAGAAAGAGTCGCGGTACACCACCTCACCGGATTCATCCGTTGCAGTGGCGACATAGATCGATTCGCCTCTGATCGCGCATGGCGAATGAAAAAGCCGAGAGAGGAAGGTCGAGCGTTCTGGACAGGACCTCGTCCGCGGGGTAGAGCTCGCCGAGCCAGCGGGTCGGGTCGTTGTGAAAACGCCATTTCTTCGAGGTGTCCACGGGAATGGACTTGCAGGTCACCTCGAGCTTGGAGACCGGCTTTCCCTCGGATTGCAGGTGCGACGCGGTCCTCGAGCCATGACAGTCCTTGCTTGTAAGCGGAAAAAACCGTGACGTCGGCGGGCTGCGGCTCCCGCTTTTTCGATCTCCTTGCGAATCTGTGCTTCGAGCTCCCGCCGGAGCTCGGGCGACTCACTCACTCGGAGCTCCACGGAAACGCGAGAGCCCGACTTGATATTGGGAAGCGCTTTCTCGCGGAAGAGTTTCCAGAACCCGTCCACTTCCCATTCGAGCTCGGGCTTTTCTTCGAAGACCTGCTCCGGCTCCCGTCTTCCGCGGCTCTTGACCTCCACCCGCTCGGCCTTCAAGCGACGACGGATTTGCTCCTCCGCGTAGCGATCGAACTCGGGCGAGGGTTCTTCGAAAGAAAGCTTTCACTTCGACGAAATCGAGCTCGGTCTCCCTTTCTTCGATTCGATCTTCGATCGTCGAGACGATCTCCTCGATGCGCGGCCAGAGCGAGCGCCGCTTGCCCGGCGGCCGTCTGCCCGTTGAGAAGCTTGCGAACCGAGTCCTCCACGTCTTCTAGAGTGGTCTCACCGCGACCCACCGCCCACAAATAGGGGGTCCGGCGCGGCCAAGTAGTCCGCGGCGGCCTCGGCGCCGTCGACGTCGCCACCCGAAACGATGACGGCTGGAGTTTCTTTGAAAGCTTTCGGTACCACCTCGATGACGCCCATGCCCGGTTCCGGTGCTGCAGCGCGACGTTTACCCAGACGCCGGAGCTTGTCGGCGAGCCGGCTCGCGCCGCCCAGAAGGACGGGACTTCTTTCTTCTTCAGGGTCTTTGATCTCAGAGTCGAGCTTCACCAAAGGGAAGGCGACACCTGTCGATTCGAGCCCGATGCGCGCCGCCAAATGAGCGGCTGCCTCGGGCCGGCATGTCGGAGAGAGACTCCTCTCCGGAAGGGAGCACCAAGATCGTTTCGGTCGTGTCCGGTATCCGGTCTCGGTCGGAGTCTACGAGAAGCCCGGTCGTCGTGAAAAGGTCGGACAGATCGAAGTCTCGCGGCCGCGGCTTGGGTGGCTCGCCCATGGGGTCCGTCATCTGAACCCGTTCCCGGGGAGGCGTGAGAATTCTCTGCGGGGCGCCCACTCGGCTCATCGTGACGTCGTCACGGCTCACACCGTCGGTCAGCGAAAGATGCCACTTCGCCAGGCTCGAGTAGCTGAGCTGTGTCCGTGCTCTCGCCTCGCGAGTGCTTTTCCCTGAGCTCAGTGAAGAGCTCGCGGGCTCTAGGTAGGGCGCCTTCGGCAAGTCGAACCGACGAGGTGGCTGAAACCACCTCCTTCCGGTCTTTCTCGAAAACCAGCTCGTCGAAGGAAATCTCGGAGAGCTCCACCCCGCCCCGACCTAGGAGCTCGGTCAAGTCGGACGTGACCCGTTCGAACGTCTCTCCGTTCTCACGACCGATGATTTCCCACAGGTACGGGCTTCGTGCCGCAAAGGCCTCGGCGGCGGTACGGGTTCCTATGGGGTCTTTTCCGGCAATCACCAGGAGTCCGTCCGTCAGGGTCACCAATCCTTGTTCATCTTCGAGCGAAGCTATGCGCCGGATGACCGCTTCGGGAAGAAGGGGATTCTCGCCGCCGAGAACGATCGTGGGCAGATCGTCGGACCCTTCGGGTCTTGCTGCCTCGGAGGCCTGGATCACGAGTGGAAGGCTCAAGCCCGAGGTCTCGAATCCGAGTCGGGCGGCGATGGCGGCTGCTGCCGGCGACTTCTTCGGGAACGGGGGAGTCGGGAAGAACGATTCTCGCCGCCACGAAGTCGATCCGATCGTCTCCGTTCCGATCTTGGAGAATGAGTCCCGGCTCGTAGATGCGGGCCAGCCCGCCGGGGTGAAGGATGTCGGGATCGGCGGCCGTTGGAGGCGCAGTGATGGAAAGGGCCAGGGCCAAGCCGACGAAGCAGGTACCTATTCGAGCCGCCGAGGGTAAGCATCTCTTCCTCCGTTTCTGGCTTTCAAAGCATGGGAGTGCACTCTCCCCTACATCGAGAAAAGCAACTCCGATGCCACTGAGGGTTTGCTGTGAAAACTGCGCCTTGTCTCCTCAGGGGATTGCGACGACCACCAGCCAACTCATTGGTATTTAGTCGAATAGGGTGTTGCCCGGAGTGGCAGACGAAGCGGCGGACCTTCATCTTGCATGAATATGCGCTCCTCGAGGATTCTCCGTCCTGATGGATTCCGCTGTTGTTTTTCCCGACAGTGTCGGCAAATCCGACAGGAGAACAGAGATCCTTTTTAGCCAAAGCGTCGCGGACCGACGAGTGAGACAGGTGGATATTGGGCACCGGGGCGCAAGAAGATCGTGTCGGCTAAGTCTCTGAAGTTGAGGCCTTTCTTGTCTACATCGACCTCGGTGCCCGAGCTTGGAACGCCGACGATCGGATTTGTCGAATCTCCCGTATTCCGAAGGAATGGCAAATCGTTTGCTTGTACGGACTCAGGGTAATGAAACTCGTTTCCAACATTTAGCGAATAGCCATGGCCGACATGAAGGTCCTCGTGGTCGAAGATGAGAGCACGATACGGCTCACGCTCTCCTACGTTTTGCGAAAGGCCGGCTATTCCGTTTCGACCTGCTCGAGCTTTGACGAAGTTTCAAAGTTGGTGAATGGCGAGCGGTTTTTTCTGGTTCTCGTCGATCTCGTACTGGGAAACAAGGGCAAGCTGGAGGGATTGGAAATTGTGCGGGCTATCAAACGCCGGAGCCTGGAGACCCGCGTCATCGTTATGACCGCTTACGGAAGCGCGGAGGTGAAGCAAGAGGCTCTTGCCGCGGGAGCCAGCTCGTATTGGGACAAACCGTTGAACTTGGAAAAACTGCTCGATGAGATTCATCGGCTGGAGCCCGACGAGTCCACTCGGATGGTTTGACTCTCCTAACTCGAGAAGCGGAAGGCGGAGCTCGGCTTGACAAAGTGTGCAATGTCGATTTATGAAGGGCGGTTCTCGAGACTAGAACGATGATCATTTCAACCTCGAAGGAGAGACCGTGACAGAGATTAGCGCACCGATGAGGGGTAAGATTTTCAAAATCTTGGTGAATGTGGGCGACTCCGTGGCCGAGGACGATGAAGTCGCCGTTCTCGATTCCATGAAGATGGAAATATCGGTCTACTCTCCGGGGGAGGGAACCGTCAAAGAAATCAAGATCGAAATCGGAGAAACGGTGGAGGCCGAGGCGGTCATGATGGTTTTGGAGTGAAGCTTTCCGGCCTAATCCCATGCCTTTAAAAATAAGAAAACTACTCCCTCTTTTGATATCCGTTCTGCCTTTTCTCCGCCCATGCGCAGGGGCCAGATTCCGGAGCTTCCCCTCGAGGCGGAGAAGCTCTGCGGCCGTCTTTTCGAGATGCTGGATCGAAGGTAAGCTCCGCGAGACTTACGGGCTCACCGGGCCGGTCGCTCGACAAACCGAGAGCGAATCCTCCTGGTATGGACAGATGAGCTCGGAGCGGGAGTCGATGGGGGACGTTATTTCGCGCCGACTGTCTCGAGTCGAGAAGGTCGATACATTCGCCGACCTTCCCCGGGGCGACTACCTCGTGGCGATTTATGAGACCTCCTTTTCCACCCATCCCGAGTCGCAGGAAATCGTCGTTTTGGGTGCGACGGACGGTGGTGGTTACGAGTTGGCGGGTTATCGGGTCCGCTACGACATGTGGCCCGAGGCCATCGATATCATCGGCAATGGATTGTTGATCGTCTTTTTCATCATGGCTCTCTTGGCGACGATTACTTGGGCGGTGGGCAAGCTCATGCAGATGACGTCAAAGCCCGAGGCCTCCGAAAAGGATGACAAAGAAAAGGAAAAGGGATAGCCCATGTTCGGCATCGAGACGGGATTTTCGCATCTGAGTCCGGGCCACGTCGTCATGATTCTGGTTGGGCTCGGTTTCATCTTTCTGGCCATCCGGAAGAAGTGGGAGCCGTACGAATTGCTGCCCATCGGCGCGGGTATGGTCTTGGCCAATTTGCCCCTGACCGGTTTGACGACCCAACCGTCTCCGGAGCTCGGTCCCGGTATGGCGGGAGTCCTCGGTATCATCCTGAAGTACGGCCTCTATACTTGGACGATCCTCCCGCAATTCATCTTCTTTGGAATCGGCGCCCTGACCGATTTCGGTCCCCTCATCGCCAACCCCCGAGCGTTCCTTCTGGGAGCGGCGGCGCAGATCGGGATCTACACGTCGTTTGCCGGAGCCATCTGGCTTGGGTTCAACATCAAGGAAGCCTGCTCCATCGGGATCATCGGGGGAGCGGACGGCCCGACCACCATCTACACGACAGGCTCCTGGCGCCCAACATCATCGGCATCACCGCCACCGCCGCCTACTCCTACATGGCCATGGTCGCCATCATCCAACCCCCCATCATCCGAGCTCTGACCACCAAGAAAGAGCGCAAAATCAGTGATGAAGCCGGTTCTGCGAAAGGTCACCAAGACGGAAAAGATTCTTTTTCCCATCTACGCTTCGATCCTCATCATCTTGATCATTCCCAAGAGCGCGCCCCTGGTCGGGATGCTCTTCCTGGGAAATCTGTTCCGGGAAAGCGGGGTGGTCGAACGCTTGTCGGAGACGGCGCAAAACGAGATGATCAACATCATCACCATCTTGCTCATGCTGGGCATCGGCGCATCCATGCCCGCCGACAAGGTGCTGCACGGTCGGACGCTTGATGGTCCTCTTGCTGGGTCTGGCCGCCTTCGCCGTCGGAACGGCGGGTGGTGTCGTCTTGGGCAAGATCATGAGCTGGTTGTCGAAAGAGCCCTTCAATCCCATGCTCGGCGCGGCGGGGGTCTCGGCGGTCCCGATGAGCGCTCGAATCGTTCAGCATCTGGGCCAGCAGGAGAGCAAGCGGAACTACCTTCTGATGCATGCCATGGGAGCCAACGTGGCCGGCGTCATCGGCTCGGCCGTTGCCGGCGGGTACTTCCTCTCCTACTTCCAGAAACTATTCTAGAAGAAAATGGGGACTGTCCCTATTTTCATTCCAGATCCTTCCTGGCGGCAGGGGAAATGAACATGATAAGCTAGTGACTTGCTGGCGGGGCAGTTGCGCCTCGCCCTGGACCGAGGAGCGACGACACCATGTCCCAACCCGATGCGCAGTACCCGCGCTATCGCTCGCACTTTCTGCCCCGCACGCGCGAAGGGCGGATCGCAGTGCTCGCCTTCGTGGCACTCCTGGCGTTCGCCGAGCCCCCGCTCGTCTACGTACTCGCGAACCGGATTACGCCGTGGGTGTTCGGGATGCCCTTCCTCTTTGCGTACCTGCTCGGGATCTACCTGGCCATGATCGCGGTGCTCATCTGGGCCGCGCGGCGAGGCGTGTGATGGAAACCTGGGTCGTCGCTACGACACTGGTCGCCGTTTACCTGCTGATCACCGTCGGCGTCGGCGCACTGGCGAGCCAGAAGCTCACCATCAACGTCGAGGACTTCTTCCTCGCCGGGCGGAAGACCGGATTCGTCGTCCTCTTCCTCACCGTCGTGGCCACGTACCACTCCGCATTCGCCTTTCTCGGCTCGGGGGGGTTCTTCTATACCCACGGCATCGGGTTCTGGGATGCGGGAACATGGACCGTCGTCGTCGGTGCCATCACCTACGTCCTCGGCCCGAGGATCTGGGCGCTGGGCAAGAAGTTCCGCTACGTCACGCCGGCGGACCTGCTGGCGGACTTCTACGAGAGCGAGGCCGTGCGCGTCGTGACCGCCGTCGTCTCGGTGCTCTTCACCATCCTCTACATCCAAGTCCAGGCACAGGGCCTGGGCTACATCATCCAGGTTGCGACGGGCGACCGGATATCCTTCGAGGTCGGCACGCTGATTCTGCTCAGTGTGTCGGCCGTGTACCTGATCGCCGGAGGACTGCGCGCGGTCTACTGGACGGAGGTCATGCAAGGTGGCTGGATGTACGTTGCCCTCTGGGTCGGAGCCCTGTACCTCTGCCTACAAGCTGTTCGGGGGACCTGCCGCCCTGTGGCAGGACGTGGCCGCCAACAGACCCGACATGCTGACGCTCCCGGGCCCGAAGGGATTCTTCACCCCCGGGATGTGGTTCGGGATGACGCTCATGCTCTCCTTCGGCATCATTATCCAGCCGCATATGATCATCCGCTACTACACGGCGGTGTCCGAGAAGACCCTCAAGTGGCTGGGCGCGACGACCCCCATCTACCTCATGACGATCTACATCCCCGCCGCCCTCGTCGGTCTGGGCGGCGCCGTCGCGATGCCGGGCCTCGACGTTCCTGATAGGATCTTCCCCGAGCTCCTGTTCGCCCACGCACCGGCATGGCTCACCGGGCTCGTGCTCGCAGGCGCGGCGGCGGCAGCGATGTCCACGCTGGTCTCGATCCTCCACGCCAACATGACGGTTCTCACGCGCGATGTGTACGAACGCTACGTCGCCCCGGGCCGCTCCGAACGACACTACGTCGCCGCGGGCCGTGTGACCGTCCTGGCGTTGCTCGGCGTGGGCTACGTACTGTCCGTCACGTCCGTCGAGTTCATCGTCGTGCTGGTCGCGCTCTCGGGCGCCGGGGCCATGCAACTGTTCCCCGCGCTGCTCGGCGTGTGCTTTCCCACCCGTCGCCTCCTGACGCGCGCGGGCGTTCTCGCCGGCATCGGCGCGGGCATGCTCATCCTGTACGCGACCCTCGTCGTCATCCCCCATCCGCTCGGAATGCACGGCGGCGTCTGGTCGATTCTCGTAAACGTCATCGTGACGCTCGTCGTATCACGGCTGACGAAGCCGCCATCGCCGGCAACGGTGCTCAGGGTCCACGGTGAGCTCGAGCGCTTCGTGTACGGCGCGAGGGTAGCCGTCAAGCTGACTTCGATCGAGCCAGCCGATCAAGGCTCGCTGACATTTTCTCTCGCTGGGCGGACCGACTTCTGACTCTTCATCCTCTCGGTTCGGTGCTTCGTTCTAGGTGTCGTCGCTCGACTCAATATTTTTAATCTTGATGTATCCTTGCGAACCAAGTAAGTTTTTCGAGCATCGGAGGAAGGCATGAACCACCGAAAGATACAAAAACTGTCCATGTGCGTCACCGCGTCGATTTTCCTGGGCCTCTCGAGTGTTGCCGCTCAGGAGACGCCTCGAAGCTCGACGCTTTCGGGTCTAGAAGATCTGTTCACCACCGGACCGATTTTTCAGGACCGTAACGGTGATGGTGTCGTGGACTTCGTCGATGCCCGTGTGGTCTTGGGAGATTCGGCCACGGTCAACGACATTGCCGCTGCGGCGGACGTGTCGGCGCGCCTCGGCTTCGAGACGATGGCGATCAACCTTCCTTTGCCATCCGAGCAGAGCTCCGATTCCCTCGGACTCTTGATTGGCTCGGCCGCTATCGAACGAGTGGGTCTGTCGTCGGCGGATATGCTGGCCGGTCTCGGAGCCGGTGAGGGGATCGTGCGGCTCGCTTCGTCCGGGGATCAATCGTTTGTCGTGGTCGCAGGTGTGGATGAGTCCGGAACACGGGCCGCCGCTGCGGCGCTGGCCGGTCACCTCCCCCACGTTTGGGACCCGAACGGGAAGGAGCTGGTAGACGTTCTGGCCGAGCTCGAAGAGATCTTGAGCGAGCAAGAGGTCGCCCTGTCGTCCGTCCATGTAGCCGAAGTGCTCGTAGCGGCCGAGGAAGATGCGTTCAAGAGACTGACCGTCGAGGCCGAGCTCGCCTCGGCGGACGCAGTGCGGAAGGCTCGATCCACGCTCAGGCAGATCGCCCGCAGAAGCACCCAGGGGGATGACGACGAGCCTCCTCTTTCCTATCCAGGTGCCAAAGTGCTTCGCGTTGTGCTCACGTCTTCGGGTGCTCGACCCATCCCAGTCGATGTGGCTCAAATAGAGCCTGAAAAGAAAGGCGGTCCCATTGCCGCCCGTCCCGGCGCCGGCGCCAAGAAAAAACTCGATCTCTCCAACCTCTATACCAATGACGGATTGCTCGGCGACTCCGACAAGAACGTGATTTCCGATCGCATCGACGCATTGCTGAGCCCTCATGGGGTTGAAGCCGACAAGACCCTCGATCTCGCGGCGCGCCTGGGCCTGGAGTCAACCGGTGTCACGATCCCCATCGCGCGGTTGCCGGAATCGATCGAAGACCCTAAAAAAGAACCGACGCTGGTTCTGATCGGCATCGAACATCCTCTAGTGATGAAGCTCGTCGAAGACGGCAAGCTCGAGAGTCCGGCACTTAGCCCGGGCGAGGGCCTCGTTCAGGTCGTTCCCAAGGCGTTCGGTGAGAAAACTGCGGTGGTTGTCGCCGGGGGAGACGAGCGCGGACTCGCGCGGGCCCTCGAACAAGTTTCGGAACGATTCCCCAACCTGTGGGAGCGGGGTAAAGACCGTTCCACCGTCGATGACGTCGAGATGGATTTTTGGCGGTTTTTTTCCGGACGGTCGCCGTCGGGACAAGCCTCGATGGCGCTCTACAAGCTCGACCGACTCGCAGCAGAGCTCTCCGATAAAGACCTTAGCTCGGCGCGCGTTTTGGTCTCGGTTGAAAAAACCGCCGACGGCCTCGAAGAGGTTATTGAGAAGAAAGCCGCCATTCTTGGAGCCGATACTCTGGAAGTCACCATCGACAACCGAGATGTCGAAAACGCCAAAGTCATTCTCGAAGAGGATTTCACCGTGGAGTCGGAGGTTGACGAGCTTTGGCGGGTCTTTCGCTCGAGTGTGCTCAAGAAGTTCAAAAAGAAACGCCCCTTTGTCTTCGAAGCTCGTTTGAGTGAGCCCCACGAAGTTCGCCAAAGGATTGAAGAGCAGATTCGGACGGCCCTTTTGGATAAGGGGGCTCGTGAATCGGACCTCGATATCAGAGTCCTTTCGGCGTTCAAGCAAGGCTATAGCTGGCTCTACGACGCGGTTCGTCCGAAGCTTGCCGGAAAGGAGATCGGACGGGTCGTCATCCGATTCGCCGAGAATGCTCCACCGGAGGAGTGGAAACAGCAGGCTATCTATACTCCCCTCCGATGGCTCAAAGAGATCTTTCCCATCGACGAGGTGCTCGCGAAAGAGCTGGGGATCGATCTCGAAGCGATCCGTTTCGAGAAGATGCCGGTAAGCTCGCCGACTTACGAGTTCATCGCAACCGACCCGGCGGGGAAAACGATTCATCAAGAGACGTTCGAGCCCAAGTTCGTTCTCCGACCCTACATGGATCGGTTCCGTGACTACGAGATGGTTCGTGTGACGACCGGTTGGATTCGTGCGCAGTTGGGGGACAAGATCCTAGCGGACCAGAGGATTCTCACCGACACCGAACGGTTTTGGGACCACTACCAAGAAAAGACCCTTCCCGCTATTTACGATTATGTCATGGAGCTTCACCAGGGCAACCCACGAGGCAACGGTCAAGACGCTCCCTACTTTGGGAAGCTCACCGTCGAGCTCGAGCTCAGCGAGCCGGATGAGTTGATCGGTGTCGATAAAGAATTGCTTTCGTCTATGGATGCCATGCACGAAGAGGTTTACTTCGGCACGCTTTGGTTTTTCCGATTGCTCGGACGAAATGCTCGCGGCCAGGAGCTGACCTACGTGGGTCGGGTCATTCCGATCATGCGTCCCAAGCAGGATGGGTCGGCCGGCCATGCCAAGATCACCTTGACCGGTTTTGCCACCTCCCGTCCCGCCGTCGTCGTCGATGTCGAGGAGCGGGATGGGTCGAAGGGCGTTCACCGTCTCGATATACCCAAGATCACCATGGGCCGGCCGAGCGCCCTTGCGGCGTGGGTTCGCGACGGTGCCGACGGCCTCGAGCGGATTCATGTCCGAGTCCGGGTGGATACCGAAGAGGACCAACGAGACGAGCTGATCAAGCGTGCCCAGAGAGAGCAGGTGGATGAGCAAATGATTTCCGCCGAGCAGGTCAAGGCCATGCTCTCGAATCTCGGGTTGCTTCGGTCGGCGGGACTCTATCGGGAGTCTCTGTCCTATCACGATCTCGGCGAGCTTCGAGTGGCGGCGGGTTGGACCCACGATGTGGAGCCGGCTTCGGAGATCGTTTCGACGCTCGCGCCCAACGGTCGCCCGGAGCCGTTTCCCGATATCCGAACGTTGATTCCCTCTGGCTACCGCCATCAGGGAGAGGAGCTCGTTCAATGGGACACGCCCATGCCGCCCCGTGAGGCCTACGAGATCATGGCAAAGATGTCGACCTTTCCGGAGGTGACGACCTACAAGGTGGGAGAAAGCTACCTCGGCCAGGACATCTGGGCCATGGATTTGATGCCGCCCATCGAAGCGTCTCACTGGTCCCACGCCAAAGCCACCACATTCAAACCGACGGCACTCTATTCGGCGCGGGAACACGCCAACGAAGTGTCATCGACCAGCCACGTATTAAAGTTGGCCGAGCTCCTGCTCACCGATTCCGAATCGAAAAAGAAGCTCGACAAAGTCAACGTGGTCATCCAACCTGTCCTGAACGCGGACGGCGCCGAGCTCGCCTATGAGCTCTTTCGGATCACGCCGGAGTTCATCCTGCACGCCGGATACCTGGGATCGTTGGGCGTGAACGCCGACTCGGATTCTCGGAAAGACATGCCCATTTATCCCGAGGCAAAGGTCAGGCCGCGGCTATGGAACATGTGGCTGCCGGATATATTCCTCAATCCGCACGGCTACCCCTCTCATCAAGTCGTGCAGCTTTTCTCCGAGTTCGATGGGCTCGTCCGCCGCGGACGCATCACCGAGCGTAACTGGAGCATGAACAAGGGTTGGTTCATTCCCGGCTTTCGCTATCTCGACGACCCGGAGCTTCCGCGCCATCGGGACGCGGCGTTCAAGATCCGAGACTACATCACCGAAGCCATCAATGCCGATTCCGATGTCCGAGCCATGAACCAGAGAAACTACGACCGGTACCGTCGTTACGGCGTCGAGTTCGATGACAAGGTTTATCGCATGGACATGACCGACGACGTGCTCATCTATATGCCGCTCAAGGGAGCGAGGGCCCAGCCCGCTGGAGGGCAGCAACGCGGCTTCAATCCCCGGGTCACGATCTGGAACGGCGGCACAGAGGCGCCCGACGAGACCGCTCACGGCGATTGGATGAAGCTCGTGGCGACGGCGGGATTGCAGTGGGACAAAGCAGTCCTTCAGTATCTGGTGGACGGCGAGCACAAGGTGGAGCGAAAGGGCTCGACCTTCTGGGGCGGGACTCGACTCCACGTGAATCGGCCTAGACCGCCGAAAACCAAGGAGGACGAACCCGAGATGTAGGCCAGGCTGCGCCTGGCGAGGGAGCAGTGAGCAACTCGATACTCGAGCACCTAAAAGATCCATGACTAGATTCTCGATTCCGCACCTTCAGCCGAGCTGGCTCTTGGCTGTTATTGGCCTTGCTTGGGGCGCACAGGCCGTGCTCGATCCGCTACGTCCGTCCGGAATTGTTGGAGGCCCCCTTCTCGTCATTGTAGGTCTCCTGTGGGAAGTCTTTCGTCGACGATCGTGGAAAAAGCGCCTGCCGGCACTGGTTCTCGCGGGAGCTTTCAGCCTTTCTGCTCTCTCGCCCATCGAGTTCCGCGCCGACTGGGCTTTGTACTACTCGTATATACGATCCCTTTATTTCGATGGGGACATCGATAACACGAACGAATGGGAAGTATTTGGATTCTCACAACCGACTTTGACCGAGACCGGCTTGGCGGATAACAAGCAACCCGTAGGGGCGGCAATTCTGTGGAGTCCCTTTTTCCTCGCAGCACACGCATACGTGCACCTCGGTCATCTCATTGGCGACGGCCTCTATACGATCGACGGATACAGTCCGCCGTATCGTCGTTCAACGGCCCTGGGTACGGTCACCATCGCGGTTCTAGGTGCGGTACTGCTCGCCACGGTCCTGGCCCGCTGGTACGGTTGGGCGGTTGCGACCATCGCTGTTTTGGGATCCATCTTTGCGACCTCGGTGGCCTACTACATGTTCATCGTGCCGGCCATGTCGCACGGCGTGACCTTCGGAGTCGTGGCCTGTCTCGTTTGGGCTTGGGACCGCGCGCGTCGAACAACCTTCGCTAGTCTCTTGGCTCGTGCTCGGAGCCGCCCTCGGATTGGTGACTCTGTGTCGGTGGCAAGCCGCCGTTTACGCCATCCCAGTCCTCCTTCTGGCGCTTCGGGAGTTGCGGACGCGTTCCGTGAGGCTATCCTGGTTGCTTGCCGGAGGTCTCGTGGGGTTGGTGATGTTTACCCCGCAGTTCATGGTTTGGAAGCTTCTCTATGGTCGGTGGCTCACCAATCCCCAGGGAGGTGGCTTTCTCGATCTTGCTTCACCGCATTGGGTCGATGTCTTGTTCTCGGCCAACCATGGATTCTTCAACTGGACGCCGCTCATGATTCTGGGTTTCGTGGGCCTTCTGCTTGGGTTGCGACGGGACCCGCTTCTCTTCGGCGGAGGATTGGCGGTCTTCGCAGCGACCGTCTGGATCAATGGGAGTGTCGCTGAAGGTCACTGGGCGGGTGACGATGCATTCGGCGCGAGGCGCTTCGTTTTGGTTGTCCCTTTGATGGCTTTGGGTTTGGCTGCTTTTCTCGAATGGGCCGCTCGAATTTTTGCCCGCGCTCCATTACTTGCGCCGGCGACTCTCGTCTCGCTATTAGTTTTGTGGAATCTCGGTTTTATCTCCAACTTCAACGCACGAAAGTACAAAGAAGCGGCACCTCTGGAACATCTCGCCAAGGACCAAGCAAGAAGCCTGCGTCTTGCGGTGCAAGAATTGTTCGGTTGGATCGGCGGCGATGAGGGCCGGGCGCTGGCCTACAAGGTTTTTTCCGCCGAATACTTTTACACCCGTTTCAATCGTAGCGGAACCATTCGATTGAGATCGGCCGATGAAAGATATCTCCTCCACGGTTGGCACACTCCGAGTCGCCGGACCGCCAAGAGGCCTTTCCGTCGCGCGCTGTTCCCCGAAGCTTGCGTACGCATTCCACTCGAGGAACCTTTTGATCTGCGAATCGCAATATCGGCGCGGGCGCCGCAAACGTTGGATAGTCAGAATATGACAGTGGCGGTCAACGACCGAGTCGTCGCTTCCGCTCAGCTCCACGCCGAGTGGCGCGACGTTCGCGTTTTCGTTCCTCTGGACCATTGGGTCCCGGGTGAGAACGCTTTGTGTCTTCGCTTCAGTAACGCCTTGCCGGAAGAAAATGGAAGACAAGTGGCCGCCCACGTCGCGCGTATACAGCTGCCTTAGATGTAACTGTTTGAAGCTGGCTCGTTGTCTAGATTGCAAATAGTGCCTTCAAATTTGTCACCGTTTCTGTCGTCCGACCATAGGAGGTGATTTAGCCCTGACGCGGCAGAGCTGCAACCAAAAGGGTTATCGCGGCTTGCCGCGAGCTATCAGCTGTCAGCCATCAGCCGTCAGCTCGCGGAAAAATCGTTCACATTTTGCATTCAATTTCGCCGATCAGGGACTGATTCGACAATAAATCAGTCCTACAATGCGCCGTAATCTAGAGTAGACCTCCCTCATACGGGCCAAAAGGGCGGACCCAAAGGACTGCCCTTTTGTCATCTGGTCTCTATGCTACACTGATTGTAGTTATCCTTTTGAAAAAGCATACAAATCGGTTGCGATAGCTCGACCGTCAGGAGGCGGCCATGAGCGATTGGGTACGGTGCTCGAGTTGTAACCTCAATCATCGAGTGCGGGAAGACGGTCTTTGTCCTCGATGTAAGCAGGGGGACGGCGGTCTCGCCGCGCCTGACGTGGCTGCGCCGCCGGACGTTTCCAGTCCACCTGACGCCTCCGGTCCGCCGGACGTCTACGAACCGCCGCCGGGTGCGGCCGGTCCGCCGGACATGTATCAACCACCGACCTCGGCCGGACCCCCGGACATCTATCAGCCACCCGATGTTTATCAACCGCCGAACGTTTATCAGCCGCCCGGCACCCCCGCGTCTACTCCAACGCCGGTTCTAATGGAGGGGGAGGTGGCTCTCGGAGCTCGCATTGCGGGCGCCCTCATGATTCTCAACGGTCTGCTCATCGCTTACGAATCGTTTGCTTTGAGTATGGAATCCTCGACTCCGGATTGGGCAAGCCGATCGTTCATTTTCGACCTCATCATCGGCATTACGCTCGTCATCGGATACAACAAGCTCCTTCCACTCGCGATCTTCCGTGTCGCTGCCGGCGCTTTGGTATTCACGGGTATTAGCCTGTTTGCCGGCGATCCTTTTACCGCCGTGTTTCAGCTCGTTTTTTCGGCAAGCCTCCTGGGACTGATGTTGGGTAACGCTGGAAAAGTGCGCATCGGTATCGGGGCGGGGCTTTTCGCCTTGTATGGAGCGGCCAGCGTGCTGGGTATTTTCGTTTTCGAGTCGGGCGGAAATCCCCTGGCCCGGACCGTTTTAGAGATGGCGGGTGATATCGAACCCATTCCTGAAGATGGAAAGGTTTACGGGAAAGAATACAGATATAGCGTCGAGGCTCCCGGCGACCATTGGTCCCTGCGCAAAACCGAAAACGTCAAGCGAGACAACCCTCTCGTCGATCAGTGGTTGATATGGCCGGAAAAGGATGCTCACGCGCTCATCATGGCGAGTCAGGTCGGTCAGGGCATGTACTTCGACATCGAAGCCGTAACTCAGGCCACCATCGAAGGTGTGCGGGAAGAGAGTGACAACGCGGAACTGATCGGGCAGGAGAAGGTTTTCTCGACCTTTGAGGGCTCGAGGATTTTGCATCTCGAGGCAACGGCCGAGGGGATGGATATCGTTTATCTGATCGGGGTGTTCACCGAGGGCAATATAGCCTACCAGGTATTTTCCTTTGCGCCGCAGGGGGTTTTCACCGCTGTCGAAGCGGATCTACGACACGTGATCGCTTCTTTCCGTATGGAGTACCAGTAAGCCTATTATTCCATCACGCCCGGATCCGATCCCACCTTGTAGTCCGGAAACAGCTCCACATCACGAGGCAGGCCGAGCGTCGCAACGGCCCGCCTCTTACACCGCGACCCATGACGAGCATGGCGGTTCGTGACAAAAAGGCCTGGTGGTGGAGCGGTATCCCACTAAATCGCGATTCTACTTCCATGACCTCGGATTCAGAGCATAAAATACTGAGTTGGTTCGAGGCTTCGAGGAGGTCGGCACTGCCTTGGTCGCAAGCACAACAAGTACAGATCTGAAAATGTCTCTTCGCCGAGATGAGACCCGTCGTGAATCGGATACGGTAAACCGCACCCTTCTGAACGGCGGTCGTCATCACGAACGAAACGCCGTTTTCGCCCATTGGGATGAGAGCCGGGCGCGGTGGGTCGAAACGCCGGACTGGCAAGCCGATCGAGACTCGATCCGAGTTGGCTTGGCGTTGAGTCAGCGGTATGGCATAGGGCTTGGTGACGGTGTCGCGCTGTGGATGCCGCTCGGATTCGAATGGGCCATTGTCGAGCGCGGAGTCTGGCTTGCCGGTGGCATGACCCTTCCGATGTCCGTGGAAGGGGAGCTCGGTCACATTGCCGAGATGCTCGAGGACGCGCAACCGAAGGTCCTCTTTGTCACGGATGGAGATCTCGTTCGAAAGCTCCGAAGTCGGGGCGGAATCCCAAGGTGCGTCCAAACCGTTATGGTTCTCACGGCATCCGGCGATACCGGTGGAACCGTCTCCTTTGAAAGTCTCCTCTCCGATGGCGGACTCCTGGATACGGCGGAGCGGGCCTCCATGCTGCGTGCCGATGCTCGATCTTTTTCAGGCGACACGTTTGCGTCGGTTGAATATGAACACAGATCGGGAAAGTTGCTTCAAAAGCAGATTAGTCATCGGGCGATGGCAAGTGAGCTCGAGACCGTCCTGGCGGAAAGCCCGCTTCAAGCCCTAAGGGATCGGTTCCTTTATTCGGACCACCCTGAACGGCGTTCTCGAGTGGTGCTTTACGCGGGCTGGGCCGATGGTAAGACCCGGATCATCTTTGCGGGTACGCCGGCGGCACGAGACAATATCGAAGCTCTCCCCATCGCGTCTCAGCTGGAAGATACCAAACCGCCGATGATATTGGAGAAGAGAGAACCGTCGAAGCTCCGGCGATTTCTGCGCAGATGGGCCTCGTCTGTCTCCGCCGCGCTGGCGAGATACGTCTCCAACCTGGGATGGCGCGGCTTTCAGGCCGTTAATACGAAGTTACCAGACAGTCCATCTATCCATCCTGGCTGGGCGCCGCGTCCCCTCTTAAAAAGCTACGAACGAACTGCACCGCCCCTCGGTTGGCCCCGCCGGACCGACTCGCTCTGCCCGGACTGTGTCATCGAGGCTCGTAACGATGTGGTGTCCGGCGAGCGGAGTCTCGCCGAGATGCTGGAAAAACGTGTCGGAGAGATACCGGCGCAGATTCTCGAAGAGGACGGCCGTCTCGTCATCCGTAAACATTGCGAGGAGCATGGAGAGTTCTCCGATCTGCTCTCTATCGATCCTAAGCTGAGCGGGATTCTGGAAAATCGTTTCTACGGTCGGGATTTCCTCACCGCTTTCGACGAGCACGTGCACCATCACGGAAGCTCCACGATTCGCTACGGGCGCGGTTCGGTTTTGACCGTGGATCTCACCAACCGATGCAACATGATGTGTAATCCCTGCTTCGTGGACGCCAATCAAGTGGGTTACGTCCACGAGCTGACGATGGACGAGATCAAACGAATCCTAGATGATTCCATCTCCTTCAAGCCGCGGCGCCAGCTATCGGTTCAGTTCTCGGGAGGCGAGCCTACTTTGTCGCCCCACTTCTTGGACGCCTGTTCCTATGCGAAGGAGCTCGGCTATTGGAGCGTGCAGGCGGCCAGTAACGGGTTGCGTTTCGCTCTCGAGCCGGAGTTCGCCTACCAGGCCAAAGAAGCGGGCTTGAACATGCTCTATCTTCAGCTCGACGGCGTGACCAACGAGGCCAACCGGCACCGCCACATCACGAACTTGTTCGAAGCCAAAGAGCAAGCCATCGAGCGTCTCTTCGGTGCCGGGGTCGATATCACTCCGGTGACGACGATCGTCAAAACGATCAATAACGACCAGGCGGGTCCCATCCTGGAATATATGATTCAAAACTCCGACAAGATCGGCGCGATTTCCTATCAGCCTGTTTCCTTTACCGGTCGAGACGAGAAAATCAGCGACGCGGATCGCCGGCGCATGCGCTACACCGTTTCTCACCTGGCTCGCGACCTGGCGCGACACTTCGACGGTCGAATCGACATCTACCGAGATTGGTATCCCCTCGGTTCCATCGGTGCATTCACCAGCTTGTCCGATCACCTTCGGGGGCCGGATGTGCAATTTGGAGGCATGAACTGCTCCTGCCATCCCAATTGTGGCGCCAGCCTCGTGCTCGTGGTCAACTGGGTAACGAAGGCTTGGACGCCGCTCACCGCTTTTTTCGACGTAGACCGGTTCGTCCGGGATATTCAGGTCATCACGGACACCTCCCGCGGGCCGAGACTCAGCCAAATTCAGGTGGTGATGGCGTTTTTACGGAACCTGGATCAACGTAAGATGCCGGCCGGACTGACCGTTACCAAGTTCCTTGGACTCATCAACCGCAAGATGGGCGGGATGCTCGATCGGCAGGTCATCGAGGACGAGTGGAACATCATGTGGGTCGGCGGCATGTGGTTCCAGGACCTTTGGACCTATGACTTCAGGCGGACCGAAATGTGCGTCATCCCCTATGGTACGCAGGACGGAGAGATCTCTTTCTGCGCATACAACACAGGCGTGGGTTGGCGGCAGATCGTCGAGGGTAAACACCAGGTTGCGTCGACCCGAGAGTGGTTTCAGTCGAGGGGCAGGCACCAAATCTACGCTGGAAACCGCCCTATAAATATGAATCCCGGCCCCTTTCGTGTTTCTCCCACCGAACAGAGAGCGAGTTTCGAGGTTTGACGTCACGCATCTGATTTTCTAGCATTGAATAAGGACTAGTTTCCACATTACCTCAACCTGAACAAAGCGGGAGGCGATTCGTGTCGAACGAAAGCGTTCCAAGGAGTTGGATCTGCCCGCAGTGTCGGCGTCGCGTTCCGGTACGCTGCACCGAGTGTCGTTGCGGAAGCTTGCGAGAAGAGATGCCGGCGGCCTCCGTACAACAAACCGTGGAAAAAGTTGAACGCCGACCAACTCGGAGAAGCGGCCGTCCACTCACCCTTGATTTGCTGGCTTTGGCGGGTGCCGGTTTCCTGCTCTGGACTTTGCTTCGTCCAGGAGACGAACCGCCCGATGAGGAGGTTGAAAAGCAATCACCAGCGGTCGTTGAAAATCAGCAAGATTCCGCTTCGTCGAGGACTGTGGTTCCCATACCCATGCCTCCGGCATCCGTCACGACACGGCCGAAAGAACCCGAACGCTATGCAGACAGCGATACATCGAGTTTCGACCGGGATTGGCGTTCTGAGCTTCCGGATCCTGAGCCTCCCCGGAACGATTGGGGTACGAACACGAACACCAACACCGGCAAACCGAGAAGCTCGTCATCTCTCGATTCCAAGAGGGATGCGGGGCGTCGCCAACTGGAAGCTAGAATTCAATCGCTTGCCGTCAACGCCAAGCGATTGGTAAGTGACGCTCAGAGTTACCAGGCCGCCTGTAGTGGCAGAGACACGGCCACCTGTCAAGACAGTCTCCGAAAAATTGTGGCTTTGGCGCTCGTTGTTGGCAAACAACTGTCCGATGCAGAGGATCTGGCACGAAAGTCATGGCTCCCCGCCGGAGAGGTTCGTGAGCTTCGAGAAAAGTATGGTCTGGACCACGGAGTGTGGGACCAAGCCGCCAGACTTGCCAACCGCTACGCACGCCGGTAGAGAAGTCTCCTCGCGCGGGCCTCATTTTTGAAGGCCCGGACACTCCCACTTGCATTTGCCACCCCGACGGACTACATTCAGGGCCCCAACTGGTACCGCTGCTTTGTATTCATTGAATTTATTTAATCGTCGGGGTGAAGACGATGGCGTCCTCGTTGAGACCCCGATGCGCTAAGCTATTTATTCTCTTATTCTTGACGCTGGCGCTTTCGGGGACGGCTCACGGTGCCGAAAAGTGGCTGGAAGTGCGGACTCCGCATTTCACCGTTCTGAGCAACGGTGGCGAGAAAAGCGCGCGCCGTGTGGCCCAGCAGTTCGAGCTGATCCGAGCAGCCTTCCAAACCGTTCTCACGAATGCAAAGAGTGATCCCGCCGAGCCGATTCTCGTCTATGTGCTGAACAGCGCAGGTAGCCTCAGAGAGCTCCTTCCCGAGTACGAGGGGCGGAAGCATTTGCCGGCCGGATTCTTCCGGAAGGGGATGGGTAAATACTTCGTCGCGGTCCGTGAGAACGTGCGGGGCGAGAATCCGTACACCACGGTTTACCACGAGTATTTTCACTTGTTGACCGACGTCAACCTGGGGCAACTGCCTACCTGGTTGAGCGAGGGATTGGCCGAATTCTGGGCCAACACGGTGGTCCAAGGCGCCCAGTTCGAGATTGGTCACCTGTACCGGAGACATCTCAAGGTTCTACGTAAAGGCCCCCTTTTGCCTCTCGAGGTTCTCTTTTCCGTCGATCATCGCTCCTCTTTTTACCGCGAGGCGGACAAGAAGGCTCTCTTCTACGCTCAGTCCTGGGCATTGACCCACTACGCCATGCTCGGCGACGAGACGGGCAAGACCAAACAAGCTTTGGCGGCGTACCTCGAGCTCGTTCAAAATGGCGCCTATTCGATACGAGCGGCCGAAAAAGCCTTCGGTGACCTCACGAAGTTGCAGCAAGAGCTGGCTTCATATATCGAGAGCTCTCGGTTTCTAGTCCTGCGCTATCCCGCTCCCTTTCAACCCGATGAAAAAGGATTTCCGGTTCGTCGACTCACCGAGGCGGAAGGGCTCGGAGTGCGTGCTGATTTCATCGTTCACGGTATGAAACCCCTACGGGCGCGATCCTTGCTCTATGAAGCCCTAAAAAAGGATCCCAATCTCATGCTCGCGCACGAGTGCATGGCTTTTTCCTATGTTAGGGAGCAAGAAATACAAACAGCACTTCAATGGTTCGAAGAAGCGATCGAGCTCGGTTCAGAAAATTACCTGGCCCATTTCGAGGTTGCCCGTCGGCGGGCGTATTCGGTGGGGGAGAGGCAGAGCCGTTTCGAACGCGTCGTCGAGTTGAACCCGGATTTCGTTCCCGCCTTGTTCAATCTGGCACGCAACTATTTGAACCAGCAGAAGAATTTGGCAGATGCACAGACGCTGGCGAATCGAATCGTGAAGATCGAACCGGAAGATGGCGAAGCACATATTCTTCTCGGCTCGGTTCATAACGCCTTGGGTCAGCCGGACAAAGCCCTTCCCATTCTCCGTCGCGCCGTTGCCTTGACTCCTACCAGCTCCCGGGCGCGTTACTACTTGGGAAATACACTCTTACGAGCAGGGAAGCTGAGCGAGTCCATTCAGGCGTTTCAAGAGGCTGTCGAGCTCGACCAAGGGTACGCTCACGCCCATCATCAGCTTGGACTAGCCTTCCTGAAGAAAGAGCAACCGGAGGATGCGGCGGCCTGTTTTCGTACCGTTTTGAAGCTCGAGCCCAACAATGCCTCCGCGCACTTCAACCTTGGTTTGTCACTACAAAGACTCGATTATTTCGAGGAGGCAGACCGCGAGGTCGACATAGCCCGCAGCCTTGGATTCGAAACGAGATGAAGATTCAAGCTTTGGTTGAATACAACCAGCTTTGATCGGTGGCGGCTTTGAAGCTTGGTCGTGGCGTAGCCTTTCACTTCAAAAAGAAATCGACTGTCACCGTCATAACGCAGTGAACGGGACAGTCACGCAAGAAAACGGGTTTGTAACGCCATAAAGAGACAGCGCCTTCTGCGGCGTATCGGAACACTTCACTTCGGTCCGGAAATTTGAGCGCGGTCGCGCTGCCTTCCTCATCGGCGACGGTTATGGATTTCGTTTCGATGTTTACCGCGCTGCCGTCTCTTAGAATAAGTACTTCCATCACGACGAGTGCTTCCCTCCATTCATGTTTCGCGTTCCCAGGATAGAGGGGTTGGATATGAAATAGTTTTTTTGGAGGCTTCAGTTTTCCCTCGTAGCCGCCACGAATTTCGTCGTGAGTTTTCGTGCAAGCGTCGACGTTGTCGCCCAATAACCTCGCGCTCAATGCGACCTCATGGTCCGGATCGGCCGGAATCGCCTGACCAGCGACGCCAAGGCGCTCTTCCAGTTTTCTAAAGAACCACGACTCCACCGCTCCCGCATTGTAGACAACACGAGTGCCAAAAACAGTGTCTTCTCTTCCTTCGAACCGGTATTCGACAATCGAGCCGATGTGAACATGTGCAGGCTCGACAAAAGGCGAGACAAATACGTGGAGTTGAAACTCGTGTGGCAGGAAGTTGTCCCTGGTAGCGGGTTGGTCGAACACCCGTGTACTGTTTGTCGCCAAAAAGTGCTTTGCGTGTGACAAAAAGCTGGACTTTCTTGTCTCGCTTCTCCGATTTGAAGCCCATTTGCTTCAGTAAATTCTGTGCTTCTTTCCAGACCTCGGAAGAAGGTCTGCCGTAGCAGCGGGCATTGGCGTAGGGCATTATCGCGTCTGTCTGCTCCGAAGTGTCCTGTGCTCGAAGCTCTGACGCTAGCAGTACTAGTGCGAGAAAACATAGGACGTTTCGCATTAGGGTCTTCTTGAAGTGTTGACTAGAGCGTTCATGGGTCTCTCCCGGAAAAGGTCTCCGGGAGAGAATGTCATGAACGTACTTTTCTCTATCTTACTTCCTAAAGAGTAAGAAAACTCCATTCCCGGCTGAAGGGCACTCTGCTCATGAGCACCGCTTTGTCTTTCAGCACCAGCAGCTTGTCGCTCGGGTTGACCCCGATGCCTTTCTCGGAATCGTAGAGACCCGGCTCGACGCTGAAGGTCATGCCTTCCTCGATGATCGTGTGGTCTCCCAGCGAGATGAAAGGTGGCTGGTGTCCTTCTGAGTTCTGGCCGGCGCCGTGGGCGGGGCGGTGATAGATGTAGTCCTGCATCCCTTCCTTGACCTGGTACTCGTGAATCTTCCGGGCGACCTCCGAGCAGGCTTTGCCCGGTACGGACTCTTCGATTTGGATCTGCACCGTATCGGCCACGACTTGCCACATCTTTTCCTGGTGGGGGGTCCAGGGTGCAATTTGGTAGTTGCGATATCCCTCGCCGCCCATGCCTCCCAGGAGGATGTCCGTGTTCACGTAGAGGTTGTCCCCCTTTTGGACTTTGCTGTGGAAGAACTGGTTCGGGTGGGGGTAGGCGGTAGCGACGCCGGTCCGGACATATTCAGAGGTTACATACATCCCCACGGCACTATGTGGCTTTCCGTCTCTCTTGACGTCTTTCATCATGAGATTCATTCCGTAAGCTTCGAGAGCCATGCCGATCTCGAAATCGGTCGCCTCCGTACCACGTTCCAGGATGTAGTCCCTGGAAAAGGCATGAACCTTGTCGAAATAGCGATAGGCTCTTTGCGTCAAAGCGATTTCCTCGGGCGTTTTCATAATGCGCATTCCGAGACAGATGTCGCTAATATTCACGAACTTGGCCCGTGGAAGGACTCTCTCGACCGTCTTCATTTTGGATGGCGTTAACTCCGCATCGATCCCAATGGTCTTGTCGCCGAATCCCCTCTTTTCGAGGCCTTTCAGGGCCCACTCCCAGAGATCCACTCGCGGGCCGGCAACGACTTGTCCCTTGTTGGGAAATCCGCCTTCGCCGTGGGGATAGCAGAAGTAGTATTCGTTCTCCGTGCACCACCACGAGGTGATGAGATCCCGATCGATGCCGGGAGAGTACCAGTAGACCGTGTCCTCTTCTTGCACGGGGAAAAATGCCCAGGTCGAACGTTCGCCGCTTCCTCGGAAGCAACCCGTGTAGTAGACCATGTTGCGGTCGGTGGAGAGCAAGATGGCGTCGACCCCGCGCTCCGCTACTTTCTCTTTGAGGCGACGCGTCGCCTGCTGGTACCAAGTGAGCGGTAGACGATCGGTCCCGATCGGTGCCGGCTCGGGATGATCGGGATTGTTCAACGAGCAGCTTTTCGGACTGGCTTTCTTTGCTCGTTTCCTCGACCTTGCAGGCAAGGTTCTCCAATGCGATTCCGGCGGCCGCGAAGCCCAATCCCGCGTTTCGAATAAAATCTCGTCTCGAGCTGCTCATGAGATCCTCCTTGAATGAAGACGTGTGGAAAACGGACCAACGCGTTGAATTCTATCCTGCTTGGGGTGAGTTGAGAAACTTGGAGTATGGAACCGTTGATCAGTTCCGCATTCGTACTCCGGCAACGACAGTGCCGGCGGACGCTGCTACGAAACCACGGGATAGTTGTATGTTTGGCGTAGGCGAAGCTTGGTTGGGATTCCGGTAGTGTGACGATACGACAAGAAAAAGCTCCACATGTTGGTCCTAGAAGCTGACGAGTACAGAGCCGTCGAGCAAAGCAGGGCCCTGCCGCAGCTTACTGCCTGTGTCCTAACCGAGTTGCTCGAGAAGAGCAAGACGGCAAAGCGCAGCGAGATCTTGAAATCATTTCTTAAGTGGTTGAGCACTTCGACCTAACCGCATCCGAAGCTCCATCGGAGTGGTGGCACTCAGAAGAGGAGACCCAAGGACCGCCTGCCCGAGTTTCTCGAGATGTTCTACGATTCGGCCGCCAAGAAATAGTCGTTCCTGGTAATGATGCGATCGTGACGTTTACGCTGCGGACCTCAGAAAGGACGACCGAGCTGCGCGCACGAGCCGACTGAAGCGAGTGTTCTCGCCAGGCACAGCCTGGCCTACTGTTTGCACCCAAACGTTCCCCCGAATAAACTTCTTCCTGTTTCAGTCCGGCCAGCCTGAACGGAGGTTATGAACCGTGCGTGCAACCCACTCAATTGTTGTTCCCGTGATGCTCCTTTGCTTCCTATTCCTGCTGTCGGTCCCTATGGGCCTAGCTCAAACGACACCCTTTCTCTCGCACGACGAAATCCGGATGCTCATCAACGAGATATCCGGTGACCAGGCCTACGAGCATGTGCGTTGGCTCACTCACTGGGCCCGGGAATCGGGCTCGGAGGAATATCACCAAGCGGCCGAATATCTCGTCGAGGCGGCGAAGGAAGCCGGACTCGAGGACGTGAAGTATATCGAGCAGCCGACCCGCAGTTCCGTACCTGCTTACAATCCCAGGTCGGGCGAGCTCTGGATGACCGAACCGGTGGAGGTCAAGCTGGCCGACTTTGCGGATCACCCGCTCTATATCGCCACCAATAGTCACGATGCCGACGTTACCGCCGAACTGGTCTGGATTGGTGACGCGAGCGAAAAGGCTCTCGAGGGGATCGACGTCAAGGGCAAGATCGTGCTGACCGATGCTCAGGCCGGCGTGGCAGTACGAAACGCGGTTTGGAAGAAGGGAGCCGTCGGCGTCGTCGCCTATCCCATCAACAGTGCCCGAAGCCGGTGGGATCACCCCGATCAGATCGCCTGGGGTCGTATCCCTCGTCCCTCGGAAGACCAGGAGGGTTCCTTTGCTTTCATCCTGCCTACACGCAAAGGCGAGACACTCCGCCACATCCTCCAAACGGAAGACGAGCAGGATTACTTCCGAACGGGCAAGCGGACCAAGGGCGGACGGATCGTCGTCCACGCCAAGGTGGATACCGACTTCAGTGAGGGACCGGCCCATACCGGTTTCGTGGAGGGTTGGATTAGGGGTACCAAGTATAAAGACCAGCAAATCGTCCTAACTTCGCACATCCAGGAGGAAGCGACTTCCGCCAATGATGATGCCAGTGGCATGGGGAACATGCTCGAGCAGGCCCGGGTCTTCACTAAGCTCATTCGTGAAGGCAAGATGGAGCGGCCACTCCGAGACATCCGATTCTGGTGGGCCGACGAGATCTATTCCGAGTACCGATATCTCAGCGACTATCCTGAAGAAGCCGGAAAAATCCTCGCCAACGTCAACCAGGATATGGTGGGGGCAAAGCAATCCATACAAGACCGGATCCAGCGACTCATCTATAACCCGCACTCGAACACGTCCTATCTCGACACGCTCTTGGAAAGCATCGGGACTTACACCATTCAAGCGAACACCTTTTACCTCTCGGCTCATCGAAGTCGGGCCTGGCCGACGGGAAATAAAATGAGCCATCTTCTCCACCCAGGGAACCCGCGAGGGGTATCACGCTCTGCTCGTGCCCTATTTCGATTCTTCCGATCACCGGGTGTTTGTGGAAGGTATCTTCAGTATTCCTGCGGTGAGCCTGATCAACATGGACGACGAGCTCATCCACTCGAGCGATGACGACCTTTTCAATGTCGACCAAACTCAGATGGCGCGGAACAACTTCATCGTCAGCGCCCTTTCTTACATCTTGGCTTTTACCGAGGAGAAGCGACGTTCCGTTGCTGAGCTCGGAAACCTACCTGCACGGGTCGAGACGTCTGGCCACCGACGTCGCGGTCGCCACGCGAGTTTTGCTTGACGGCGCCGACTGGAAAGACGCTTCCATCATGATAGAGCAGGGAATCGATCGGGAGAGGGGAGCCCTCGAGACCGTTCGGGTTTTCACCGCGGGTGACGCCAAAGCGACCCGGACACTCGATTCTTTCATCGGTCGTCTCGATGCGAAGCAAAAAGAAATGACGTCGGTTTTGGCTTCCAACTACGAGACGCTACACGGGAAGAAGCCGGGCACCATCGAGCTCACGGCCGACGAAAAGGCGGCAAGCGGGAAGATACCGGTCAACATTACTGACGTCTCAACGTATTTCGAGAAGCGAAACAGGGTCGAGTTCGACGGAAAGATGGAGCGCCACATGCAGGACGAGACCTATAACTTCGTCAACGGAAAGCGAAGCTACTACGATATCTATAAAGCCGTACGGGCCGAGTCTTTGGTCCACGGTGAGTGGTACTACGGACCGGTTTCGCTCGAGGACGTTGCCGGTCTTCTCGACGCTGCAGTCGAGGCCGGTGCGATCACGTTGAAGCAATGACTGGGAGGTGAGACATGAAGGCTAGAATCTCGATCGGGATTTGTCTTTTCTTGCTCATGGGCTCGGCCGCTATGGCCCAGCCCCCGCTCTTTACCGATGCTTTCCCCAAGGAAGAGTTTGCCGAGCGCCGGGCCCGGGTCATGGAAAAGATTGGCGAGGGGATCGTCCTCATCCAGGGAACTACTGAGTACCCGGGGTACGTCAAGTTCCGTCAGAACAACCAGTTCTTTTACCTCACCGGCGTCGAGGTTCCGCGCGCCATTTTGAGGATCGACGGGCGAACGAAAACCTCGACGCTCTACGTTCAGCCCCGTAACGAGCGGGCCGAGCGGTCGGAAGGGCCTGTGCTCGTCCCCGGTGACGCGGCCGCGGCGCTTACCGGGCTCGACGAGGTTTTGCCCAGAGAGAGTTTCGGCGATGCGGTTTTTCAGGTGTCGCAGGAGGGGCGATCCGTCTACGCTCCCTTCCGCCCGGAGGCGCTTCATGCCGCAACGCCTGGTTACACAACGAGTCACGCCGCTGCTTCGGCCGCCGATCCCTGGGATGGACGGCCTTCGCGCGAAGCCGCCTTCATCGAAAAGATTCGTTCCGTGGCGCCGCAGCTCGAGATCGTGAACCTCGATCCCATCCTCGATGCCATGCGGTTGATCAAGAGTCCTCGCGAGATCGCAATGATTCGTCAGGCCACGCGAATTTCCGGCGAAGCGATCATCGAAGGCATGCGCTCCGCTACGCCGGGTATGTGGGAATATGAGCTCGAGGCGATCGGGGACTACGTTTACAAACGACACAATTCCCAAGGTCTCGCTTACTTCTCTTTGATCGCCTCCGGTAAGAACGCTCACTTTCCCCACTACCATGCCTCTCAGAGCCAACTGAAAGATGGCGACCTGGTTTTGTGGGACTGGGGACCCGATTACAAGTACTACACGTCGGACGTGACTCGCATGTTTCCCGCCAACGGGAAATTCAGCTCGAGGCAGCGCGAGCTCTACACGATCTATCTGCGCCTCTACCAATCCCTCATGACTTCGATTCGGCCTTTCGACACGCCGGCGGACATCATCACCGACGCGGTGAAGAAGATGGAGGATGTTTTCGCCTCCTACAAGTTCACCGACCCCAAAATCAAGACGGCGGCGGAGCAGTTCATCGAAATGTACCGGACGAGTCGAAGCGGCCGATTGGGCCACTGGGTGGGTATGGAAGTGCACGACGTGGGCGTCGAGTTCGATGTGATGAAACCGGGAATGGTCTTCACCATCGAGCCGGCCATGCGTATCCCGGACGAAATGATTTATATCCGCACCGAGGACACCATTCTGATCACCGAGGATGGCTACGAGAACATGTCCGATTTCGTTCCCATCGAGATCGAAGACATCGAGAAGGTGATGGCGGAGGAAGGATTCGCCGAAAAGCAGTGGAAAGAGCGGATGCCAACGACCTCAATGGACGGCTCGAGGTGAGGCGATGAAAAGCCTCTGCTGGCGGTTTGCATGGTCGTTGCACGGGTGGCAACGACTTCGGCCGATGCCTCGAGGTGGTGCGATGAAAAAACTTCTGGCTGCATCATGTGTCGTCATTGCGTGGACGGCGATGACCCTACCCGCCGAAGCAAAACGCCTCGGCTACCCGCCCGAGGAGTTCGCCACTCGGCGCGATGCCCTTTGTAAGCGTCTCGAGCATGGTACGGTGCTGATGTTCGGCAACACCATGCCGGCTCTGGCGGCGCGAAACCACCAGGACCATGATTTTTATTACCTTACGGGCAATGAGGACTTGAATGCCGTTCTCGTGATGGATGTGGAGACGACGAAGGCCCATCTGTTTCTGCCCAAGCAGGGACCGGGGGAGATACGCTCTGATGGTAAGAATCTCCTGGAAGATCCCGAAGGCGCGAAAACGTGGGGTTTCGAGTCGGTCGAGCCGCTTTACATGCTCCACGAGTTTTTGGCTCGCAGGAGGAATCACACCAAGACTCAAACCCTTTGGGTGCGACTTTCCGAGCGAGACGAGATCAGTCAGAGTCGCAGCAACAAGGCGGTGAACCTGGCTCGTCAGTTCATGAATGTGTGGTCGGCGCAGCCATCTCAAGATGCGTTTCGAGTCGAGATGTTGCGCCGATACCTTCCCTATTACGACCTCGCCGATATCAGTCCCCACATGGACCGGCTGCGCATGATCAAGACGGCGCGGGAGATCGAGATCCTGAAAGAAAACGGCCGGATTGGCGCTGAAGCGATCATACGTTCCATCGCCGTGACTCGACCGGGCGGTTTCGAGTACGAGGTGGAAGCCGAAGCGACGTACCACCACGTGCGACACGGCGTGCAGCGGGCGGGCTACGGGGCCATCGTCGGCTCGGGGCCGAACGTCAACGTCTGGCACTACCGGGACAGCGGAAGACAGATGGAAGCCGGGGATCTCGTGGTCATGGATTACGGCGGCTCACTCGATTACATGGTCATCGACATCACCCGGACCTGGCCGGTGTCGGGCGAGTTCGACGAACTGCAGAGGCGCGCTTACGCGGCCGCCCTCGAAGCGGAAAAAGCCATCATCGCCGCCATGCGACCCGGCGCCACCCGCAAGGGGATCCGCGAGATCACCAAGAAGATCTACGAGAAGCACGGCTTCGGAGATCAGCGGGCGCCGAGCGCGGGACATTTCGTGGGGATGGCGGTGCACGACGTGGGCGACTCATCGCTTCCCCTCGAGCCCGGCATGGTCATTGCCGTCGAGCCCATCATCGAGATCAAGGACAAGCACCTTCACATCCGGGTCGAAGACACGGTTCTCGTCACGGAGGGCGATCCCGTCGTACTGACCGAGGTGTGCCCGAAAGAGATCGACGAGGTCCTGGCCTTGATGAAGGAAGCGACGAATGAGTCGAGCTGGTAGCCATCACCCGATGCACGAAAATCTCGCGCCCGGGCCGCAGCTTCTATCTTGGACCGTCGCCTGCTCAAGGATTGATGATATTCGGAATATTGGTCTCCTTTAACAGCTTGTTCAAAGTAGCCAGGTCTGTGTTGATGAGCTCATTGAATTGAGCTTTATACGAGCTCAAATCATTTGTGAGTTTTTTATGCACTTCGATTTGCTGGTCCGTAGGTTGAAAGTCTGATTTGCCGATGCTTCCAGAAAGATAAGCTAGTTTGACCAAAAGCTTGTCCGGCCAGCGCAATCCGTCGCGTTCGTACATGCCGGTGAATCCCACGGAGAACAAGTTGTCCTCAAATGCGATGAGCTTTTCGTCCAATTCCTCGCCGGCTTCCAGGATCGGCGCGGCGTTTTCATGTTCTTCCAGGGGAGCTTTGAGGTCGTAAATCTGCTTTCTGATCAGTTCACTCTTATTGACCATTTCCACAGCAGCTTTGTAGTTCTCCGCAACCTCCAGCAAAATTTGAGTGGAGGCGGCAATATCATTCGCACTTCCTGCGGAGTTGGGATCTTTTAGTACAGTGAGTTTCTGGGTGAGCTCTTGATCGCCTATTGCTAGTTTTACCGTATATTCTCCAGGCGCGACTAGAGGCCCGTCGAGATTGCCTCTTCCTATGGGTCGCCATCCTTTGGGTCCCACCCTCAAATGGGGATAACCCACCGGGCTGGTTCTGAGCTTGGCCGGATTCGGGGGAATCGTATTTCAGGTCCCACCACAGCCGGTTGATTCCGGCCTTCTTGGTTATTTCGGGTTTCTTTTCTCCTCCGTCTTCCTCTTCTACTTCGTCTTCGTCTTTTTCCTCAGGTTCAAAGGTCCTTATAACTTGACCTTCTCCGTCCAAAATGGTCACCTTCACGTCTTCTTCGATTTCAGATTTCAGATAGTAATTGATGGAAGCTCCGTAGGGTGGATTTTTACCGAGGCAGTTGTCATTGGGGTGACCCGTTGAACCCCACGGAGTCTGTACCATCCTGAATCGATAGGCTGGACGCGGCTCGAAAAGGTGGATATCGGATTCGAGAATATCTCGGGTCATCTGCTGAAGGGGGGTGACGTCGTCCAGGATCCAGAAACCACGGCCATAGGTGGCCACCACGAGGTCGTTGAAATGATCCTGAATCACCATCCAGTGTGCGGGCGCTTGTGGAAGGTTGTTCTGCAGCGGATACCATTTCTCTCCGTCATTGAAAGACGCATAAATGGCGTTTTCCGTTCCGAGATAGAGCAAGCCCTTCCTCACCGGATCTTCCCGCACGCAATGGGTATAGCTCAACTCGCTCTTCGGAATACCGTTGACGATCAATTTCCAGGTCTTTCCGTAATCGTTTGTCTTGTAGACGTAAGGATCCCGGATGTTTATCTGATGCATGTCAAATGCTATGTAGCATGTCCCGGCATCATGCCTCGAAGGCTCTATGAAATTGACCGTGCCCCAGGGAGGAAGATCGGGGATATTGCCAGTGACATTCGTCCAGTTGGTCCCTCCGTCACGAGTCAGTTGGACGAGCCCGTCATTGGTTCCAGCCCAGATGAGTCCCTCTTCGATTTTAGACTCGGCTATGGCGAAGATCGTACAGGCGTACGTCGGGATGAGGTCGTCGGGCGTAAGGCCACCTTCTTTCTGTTGCTTGCTCTTGTCGTTGGTGGAGAGGTCGGGACTGATGATAGTCCAGCTCTGGCCTCCATTCGTCGTCATATGTACATGCTGGCTGCCGACGTAGACTTTGTCGTGGTTGTGAGGAGAGATCGCTATGGGGAAGTTCCATTGGAAACGGTACTTCGCATCTTTTGCCGCCCAGTTTTGAATGCTTTCAGGCCAAACCGTTACGGCTCGGCTGTGTCCCGTACTCATGTCGGTGCGTTCGAGTATCCCATCCACGTTCCCGGACCAAACGATGTTGGGATCAACGGGATCGGGAACGGCAATACCCGATTCACCTCCTCCAACCGAAATCCACATACCCGACTGGATCCCATCTCGTTGTGTGAGGCTGTTACTGGGGCCCCGGCAAGAGGCGCCGTCCTGCCGATTTCCATAAACCCAGTAGGGAACCTGGGTATCTACGGTGGCATGGTACATCTGGGCAATGGGTAATCTGGCGCCAAGCCAGGTTTTGCCATGGTTGGTGGATATGCTCACTCCCCCATCATTGGCTATTGCCATCCGATCTGGAATCAGGGGGTCGATCCACATATCGTGGTTATCTCCGCCTAAAACTTTGAATTTTTCGATGGTCTCCCCACCGTTGTAGGAAACCCTCATGGCGCCTGCCACGGTGTAAATTTCTTTCGCATCATCGGTTGCTACAGCACACCGTGTGTAGTAGTGAGGCCGGTTGACGAGCGCATGGTCGGGGTTGACGTGTTTCCAGTTCTCGCCCCCATCATCCGATCGATAGAGCCCTTCCTCGGCGGCTTCCAACAGCGCATAGACAACGTCAGAGTCCGTGGGGGCTATAGCGACTGCGACCTTTCCGATTTCAGTCTCGGGTAATCCATTTCCTTCAATGCGGTCCCAGGTCGTTCCGCCGTCCCGGGAAACATAAAGGCCGCCTCCCGGCCCGCCACTCCATCTTCCCCATGTCCTAATAAACATAGGCCACATGCCGGCAAAGAGGATCCTGGGATTGTTGGGGTCCATGACCATATCCGAACAACCCGTATCCTCATCCACAAATAGCACCTTTTCCCAATTCTGACCGCCGTCGGTTGTGCGGAACACTCCTCGCTCCTCCTGCGGTCCATAGCAATGCCCCATGGCAGCGGCAAACACGATATCGGGATTCGTAGGATGGATGATAACCCTGCCAATCCTTCCGGTCTTCTCGAGGCCCATTAATTTCCAGGTTTTTCCGGCATCGGTGGATTTGTAGATGCCCATGCCCTGAGAGACATTGCTGCGGATGAAGGTCTCACCCGTACCTGCCCAGATGACATTGGGGTCAGAAGGAGCAATGGCGAGTGAGCCGACGGAGGATACCGGCTGGTCATCGAAAATAGGCTCCCAATTGACACCGCCATCAATCGTTTTGAATATCCCACCTGATGCGGCTCCGATGTAGTAAATGTTGGGATCGCCCGGAACGCCAACGACTGCAATGACCCGGTTTCCCACTGGGCCGATGTGGCGATATTCGAGCTGATCGTAGAGCTCAGGGTTGAGCTCTTGGGAATAGCCCGGCACCGGCTTCATAAAGAATATAAGCGCAAAAATCATGACCAAGCGAGTAGATAATGTTTTCTTTTCTCTTGTCATTTATCACTCCCTTCCTTTTCATAAAGGCTGTTGATGCGCTGACTCTTATCCTGTTTGAGAATACAAAGTTCCCCGTTTAAAGAAATCACCCGTGCCTTATTTTTTTCTGTGCTTTACAAATTATGAACGTTATCTCTAATCGGCTTTTGTATTCTCTCTAATCTGGAGCACGCTTCTTCGCCAGCGAGAATATTCCTTTGCTATATAGAAAGTCAAAGGCACGTTGAGGGTGTATTCCTGATGGAGTATTCCCGAACTTGGACCCCCCGGTAGCACGATCAGGTTTGCTTCTTTGTTCGGATATGATAATTGGATTAAGGGAAATGGAATCAAACGAACAGATTTTTCCGTCGGGAGTCGCGCTTTGGGCGGCTGTGATGATCTGGGGCATCTGCCTTGCGATGTGGTGCGCGGGGCTCTGGATCCTGGCTGACGTCGGAATCAACCTGGAGGGGATCGTCGGCGCGGTCTTGTGCTGGCTCACCGGCGCGGCGCCGCTGGGCTTTGTCTACCAGACCCGCTACACGGTCACTGCGAGCGAGTTGATCATTCGCTCCGGGTTTTTAAGGAAGCGGATCGATCTCGTTCAGATCGTGAGCGTATCCCGCACTCTTGCTCCTGGAGTCAACTTCGCAATGTCCCGTGAGAACATCCTTCAAGTCAATGTCCGGGACGCTCGTCTCGGTTACCGGATTTCGCCGGCAGATCGGGCGGGATTCATCAGAGCTCTTGCACAAGCGTGTTCTCACCTGGTCTATTCGGGAGATGATCTTATTTCCGGAACCTTGTGAAGGCTGCGAACAAGGACTGAATTCCACTTTCGTAAACTTGAGCGCTTTTATCCCTGCTAAAAGCACTTGGTAAATTCATTTAACCCTGCTAAAAGTCTTTTGTATGGATACAGACGTTCTGAGAGTGCTGCGAGCTTCTAATCCGTGGCTGACGGATGAAGAAGCTTTTCCCAGTGCAGCAAGACATCACCTACCCGAGCCGTTCATTCCGCGAAAGGTACCGGAAGCGGCCGACTGGCCGCGTCCGGGCAAAGCCCATATCGTTGTCGGAGCCCGGCAGGTTGGCAAGTCTTCTTTTCTGTGGAACTGGTTCCATCCTCGAAGAAAGTGGCTTGATCCAGATTTTGCCGCCGTTCGTCGGAGGTAAGAGCGCGGAAATATCGAAGCGACCCAAGGTCTTTTTTCGTGATACCGGCATTCTTAATGCAGTAGGTGGGCAGTTCATTTTTTTTGACGAGCATCCGAATCGCGGACCGCTTTTCGAGAACTGGGTTGCGGCCGAACTGGCTAAGTACCAATCACATCTCGATCCATCGGATTCGATCCGCTTCTGGCGCACCAGATCCAAAGCAGAGGTCGATTTCGTCGTGGAGACCGATGACCTGATTGCGGGCATCGAGGTCAAAGCCACAGAGATGAAACGACCCAAGCTGTCTCGCTCTTCCCACAGCTTCATCGAGGCTTACAATCCCGAGGCTTTTTATGTCGTGAACCTGAGTCTCGATGCGGAGCAATGCATCGGTCAAACCACCGTGCGTTGGATTCGGACCGGAGTTTTGCGCCCAGTTGCCGCTTGTGGGCGTAAAAAGGTGATCACGTTCGAGACGTCACTTTCTATAGCTTTTCGCCGGCATCCCCGGCTGAACGATGTCGAAACCCTCTTTCTTCTTGGCCTCCCTTACGATTTCACGAACGTCGGCTAGAAGGCTCTTGGCGTCGTAAATGACTCCATCCTTGATGGTGTATTTGACGCCTCCCACACGAACCAGCTCGTTGTTTTTATTGACTCGAACGGCGCCCGTACCGTAGAGCGTTTTGAAGTTCGCCAGTGGATTCTCCTCTAAGATGACGAGATCGGCGAGCTTTCCGACTTCCACCGTCCCAAGCTCCTCGTCCAATCCCAGGGCTTCGGCGCTCTCGAGTGTCGCGGCGCGTATGACCTCGAGCGGATGGAAACCTGCTTCTCGCAATAGCTCCAGCTCTCGAATGAAGCCGAATCCGTAGAGATTGAAGGTGAAGCCCGAGTCCGAGCCCGGCGCCACCCGACCGCCACGATTCTTGAACTCGTTCACAAAAGTCATCCAAAGGCGGTAGTTTTCCTTCCACTCCACTTCGTCATCGGTGGTCCAGTCGAAAAAGTACGAGCCGTGCGCCCGGCGGTTGGGCTGATAGAAGCGCCACAACGACGGTAAGGTGTGCTCCTCGTGCCATTCGGCTCGCCGTCCCCGCATAAAATCCCGTGTCGATTCGTACGCGACGAATGTGGGCACGAGTGTAAAGTCCAGCTCAACGAGCTCGTTCATCACCTTGTTCCAGTGCTCGGAAAAAGGCGGCGCCGCCTGCCTCCACAAACGACCGGCCTGTCCGAAACGGTTGTACTCGTTGTTGTAGTTGTAGTCCGACGGGAAGTGCTGAACCGTGCGGTCGGAGAACAAAGCTTCGGGAAGCCCATACCAGTGCTCCATCGTGGTCAGCCCCAGACGGGCCGAGTCGAGCGCATCGAGATCGGCGACACTCACCTGGGCATGATGACAGGATGTGCGCACTCCTTGTTTGCCGGCTTCTTCGATGGTGGCCTTCATGAGCTCGGGGGTGATGGCGAAGATCTTGATTCCGTCGGTGCCTTCTTGGACGACTTTGGCGACCCACGCGCGGGCCTCCTCCGGAGTCGAGATTGCACCGGTGTGGCCGGCACCGAACGTGACGTACGCCTCTAGGCGTGGAGCCGTAATGTCGTTCCGGTCACTCTTACGCTGATGTTCGAGCACCCAGTCCAATCCCGTGAAGCATCCTTCATCCCTCACCGTGGTGATCCCATGGGCCATCCATAACTTGAACACATACTCTGCCGGTGTTCCTTGAGGTTTGCCGCCGGTGTGCACGTGGGCATCGATGAATCCCGGCAGAACATACATGCCTTCGACATCGAGCTCTTTGTCTTCCGGACGGGCTCGAGGTCGGAGACTATCGTCGCTGGGAACACCCGGATAACCCACGCTGCGTATCTCCACGATGCGGTTCTCCTCGATCACGATGTCCATCGGGCCGATGGGTGGAGCCCCTGTACCGTCGACGAGCGTGCCTCCTCGGAGGATCAACCGCCCGAAGGGACCATCGCCCTCCGCCCGGGGCGGTGCCGGGGGAATGGCTCCGAAGAGTGAAGAAATGGCGTGTTTTTCGCCTGATTGCGTACGCGTTTCTTCTTGTCCTCGTGCCGTTGCCGAGAAAACGGCCGGAGCGATGATGATGCAGTAAAACAATATCAGGGCGCTACAACGTTTCATGAGCAAGGTCCTCCTCGGTGCATACTCTACTGCAATTTTGCCGGACCGCTCCGGTGTTTTCCCAGTGTGCGGATCCTACTGTCTTTACTGCCCCTTCGAATCTGCTGTAAGAGTGCTTCCCGTCTGAGCTCCTCGAGCGTTTACTCATCCTCTGCCAATGCGTAGTCGAGTGCCGCCCGGACGTGAAGGTCCATCGTGTCGAGGAGCGGCAACTCGCAGTCCTGATCACTCAAGAGAAGAGGGAGCTCCGTGCAGCCCAGAATGACACCGGAGACTTCGTAACTCGAAATCACTTCCACCAACCTCGCTCGACTTTCTTCCCGTATCTCACCAACGACCAACTCGCTGAAAATCAGCTCGTCTACAACCGTCTGATCGGCTTCCGAAGGAGTGATGACTTCGATCCCGAAATCGAGTCCCGGCCCGGCGTAGAAGTTCTTCTGCATCGTAAAACGGATTCCGAGAAGGAGGAGTTTTGTTAGTCCGAGCGTTTCGGCACGATAAATGGTGCTTTCGACGATACTCAACATCGGCAAAGGAGACCGGCCGGCGACTTCTGGGAACACGGCGTGGGGGGAGTTTGCGGCCATAAGTGCAAAATCGGCGCCGGCATTGTAAAGCCCGGTGATTCCCGACAGGATGTAGTCGATGTACTCCGCCGTCCGGTTTTGATTCTCCATGTCGGTGAACTTCTGGAAATCGAGGCTGTAGATTACGACTTCAGGATAGTAGTAGTTCCCGGATTCTTCGTGATACTTGTGGTGCAGACGAATGTAGTACGCCGCCGTCGATTCGTGACTGATCCCGCCGAGAATACCTATTCGCTTTGCCATTCCATCATTCTACGCCGCTCTCGATCCCGACAACCTCCGCCAAGCGCTTCACTGTGTGCACGAAACGCGCACCGACGTTGATGGTTATTGCTCACCCGTAAAACATTTTATGGGACTTTGAAACCGTGAACACCAATCTAAGGATGAAATCGGAGCGTCATTATAGCCGGACTATTCACGAATCATAAAAACTAGCCCCGGGCAAGGGACTCCAGGACTATCTCGTTCTGAATCATCGTCTTAATGCTCCTGGCCGCGCTGTCCTCACATTTCTTCACAAATTCGTTTCCTGTCCTTCAGGACTCTTCATCGCAGAAATCCCACTTTGTACTCGTCAACCAAAGGAGGGTCCAAATGGGAAATCAAAGTTGGGAATTCCGAGCTCCTAGGGCGTTCGTGCGTCTGGCACTCATTTCGGTCTTCGCCTCCGTGTTGTTCGGAGGAAGTGACTTACGGGCGGACCCAAAAGCGAGCCTCGAGGTCGTTTGGACCGATCCCTATAACCTGTCCCCCCTCGCATTCGAGCCGGTTCGGCTGGAAGTCGAATCGGCTTCTCGAGCAAGTCGGTGTGGAGACCTCGTGGAGGGTCCATCCCGACGGCTCGAACGAGCCCCCGGGGCCGAATGAGGTTCGTATTTTCCTCACCAAATCCAATTCGAAAAGCTGGGGAATAAAGGGCAACGCTTTAGGGACGGTTCTGGGCAAACCTCGGCGGTACGTCTATGTATTCGTTCCCAATCTAATGACGGCTCTGAGGATTTCCCGGCTGGAGGAGCTCGACCGGTCACCTGGGAGAATGAACGAGTTTGCCCGTGCGATGGGCCGAGTCATCGTCCATGAGATCGGGCACGCATTCAATCCGGGACGGCCTCACACCGACCACGGCCTCATGTCCTTGGTTATCACTCAGGGTATCTTGCGGAAGATGAACCTGAGCCTCGACCGGGAGAGCGCCGAGTATATCGGCTTGCCGATGGTGGCTGCCTTGACGCCGTCGAGCCCAGTCGCCGCACCGGTCGTCGCTTCCAGAAATCCCGACTAGCTCGATTCGAGATCGGCGGGATGTTCCACCTCCTTTGGACCCGCCGATGAAAAGGTCCGCAATGACACGCGGAGGGAGACGCAACGCGGCGGAAGCAGGGGCGGGAGCTTCCGCCAACACCTACCTTGCTCAAAATTGTTTTGTCCTCCCGGAATTGATACAATGTGCACAAATGGTAACATTGTACACAATTTAGGAGCCATAATTGCCGACTAAAACGAGAGGTATCCGAATTCCGTACGAGCTCGACCGAGAGATCGAACGTGAGGCCGAGGAAAAAGGAAAATCGTGGTCCGCCGCTACCGCTGAGCTTCTGGAGGAGGCGATTCGAATGCGAAGAGCTCCCGGGATAGGCTTCGCGGATGGACCTTCCGGGCGGAGAGCGATTGTTGCCGGCACCGGTCTCGACGTCTGGGAAGTGGTCGCTGTCTGGCAGAAGTGCGACCGAAACTACGATGAGCTCGTCCAGAACTTCGATTGGTTGACCGGCGTTCAGCTTCAAGCCGCCATCTCTTACTACGCGCTTTATCCGAAGGAGATCGACAAACGTCTGGAGCGTGAGCGGCACTGGACGAAGGAACAGGTCCGGAGGGAGCTTCCGTTTTCGTCGCTCGGGAAGCCCGGGGCGTAAGTGGCTTCATTTCTCCTAGATGAGGATGTCAATCCCACCGCAGCGGAAATTGCTCGCGGTCACGCTCTCGATGTGGTTAGCGTTCATGAGATAGGACGCAGGAACCTTGATGACTGGGAGCAACTGGCGTACGCTGCTTCCGAAAAACGAATCCTAGTCACTCGCAACCGTGATGATTTCATCAAACTCACGATTTCCGCCTATCAGACCCGGCAGCCCCATTTCGGAGTGCTCATCGTTCCGTACTCGATACCCAATAAGTATCCCGCACGAATCGCGCGATCGTTGAAAGCGTGGAGTGACACGTGGGGCGGAGCTTCTGAGGTGCGTTCCTACTTCATCGATTTCCTTTCGAGCGAGTAAGCAAAAGCTTTCATTTCTCCCTTTGCACAATGGATATTAGAATGGTGCCGTTGCGTCTCTCGAGGGAGGACCTCGGTGCCTTCGTCTTTCCGCATCGGAACCTGGACCGTTCACGCCGACCACAACCAGATCGTCCGCGGCAAAGACCAAGTCAAGCTCGAACCGCGGGTCATGCTGGTCCTGGTCTTCCTTGCCCGGCATCCGGACGAAGTCGTCTCCCGCGAAAGGATTCTCGAAGCGGTATGGAAAGACGTCGTCGTCTCCGACGAAGTTCTGACCAACGCCATTCGTGAGCTTCGGAAGGCATTTGGAGACGATGCCAAGGAGCCGCAGTTCATTCAAACTATCCCGAAGCAAGGTTATCGGCTGATCGCTCCCGTTTCTAGGGACGAGGCTCGTCCTATCAACCGTGGTGGAAGGGCTATCGTCGGCCTGGGTGTGCTGACCTGCGTGGCGATTGCCGTGGGCATTCACTTTTTTGTCTCGAAGTCCGAAAGGCCACCGCCTCGGATCCTTCCTTTGACCACGTACGTTGAGCACGAGCGCTATCCTGCTCTCTCGCCGCATGGCAAGCAGGTGGCTTTCTCTTGGAACCGGAATGGCAACTGGGATCTCTATGTCAAGCTCATCGACGGGGGTGAGCCCTTCCAACTGACTCGCTCGGGTCGTCACGAGGTCAGTCCGGCATGGTCTCCCGATGGCAATCAAATCGCTTTCTTGCGCGAGAAGGGAGAGGGCAGCGACATCGTGGTGATGTCTGCTCTCGGGGGAGCGGAGCGCGTATTGGGAACGACAGAGACGATCCGGCAAGTCGGTCCGACCTGGTCTCCGGGTCTCGACTGGTCCCCGGACGGGCGCTGGCTCGCCACGGCGGACAGGGAGTCACCCGACGAAGGAGCAGGTATCTTCTTGTTTTCCACGGAGTCCGGTGAGCGGCGGCGACAGACGACACCACCACCGGAGCAGTTTGTACGCGACAAAGAACCTGCTTTTTCGCCCGACGGGCGTCAGCTGGCCTATATTCGGGGTTTCGGAATTACGGATTATGAGATTCGCTTGCATTCACTCGAGGAGGGGTCCGAGCGACTTGTTTCTGCAGTGGAAGGAATCGTCACCGATACTGGGTGGACGGCAGACGGCTCTGCTCTTGTCTACGCCACCGAGCTAGAGGGACAGGCCCGGCTCTGGAAAGTCAACGTCTCGAGCCGGAGAAACGAACTGTTGGCGGTTGGAGAAAACGCGGTTTACTTTTCCGTCGCCCGATCGGGAGGAAGACTCGTCTATTCGACGTACTGGAGCCGCGACTGCAACATCTGGCGGGTCGGCGGGCCGGCTCTCGACGAGCGGTTGCCACCGGAACGAGTGATCGCTTCGACGGCGATGGAATGGCTGCCCGAGTACTCCCCGGATGGCGCGCGCATCGCCTTCAACTCTCGACGCGCCGGCGGCGCCGGGATCTGGGTTTGTGACAGTGACGGCTCGAACTGCGACCAGCTCGTCGACCGTGGACTGTCGCCTCATTGGTCACCGGATGGAGAATCGATTGTTTACGCATGGGAGGGTGACCTCTACGTTGTGGGGATTCGGGACGGTTTTATCCGCCCTCTGACATCCGATTCCTATTTAAACCTCCGACCCCGGTGGTCGCGTGATGGACGCTGGCTGTATTTCACTTCGAGTCGTACTGGGAGGTTCGAGGTGTGGAAAATGCCAGGCGAAGGCGGGGTGGCGGAACAAATCACGCGCGGCGGCGGAGTAGGTGTCCGGGAATCGGAGGATTGCCGCTTCCTCTATTATCTCAAAGCGACCCCGCCAAGTGACGCGATTGCGAATCAGCCTCATCACGTCTGGAAGGTACCGGTTGATGGAGGCGAGGAAACACCGGTCCTGGAACAAAACGTGTATCCGGGAGCCTGTGTGTTCTGGAAGGACCAGATTCTGTTTCGTCGCATTGAAGCGGAACGCCGTCGCTCCCTGCACCTGTTCGACCCCGAAACGGGCGAGACTCGTCGCTTCGTCGAGCTAGAGGCGGGACACTGGTGTATCGGTCTGGATATCTCATCCGACGGCCGGTGGATTCTGTTCCCGCGCGGCCCGACAGCTTCGAGTGATATTTTTCTTGTTGAGAATTTCTTCGGCTCATCGTCTCGTCAGACCAAGATCAAGTAGGACGACCTACCCCGCCTTTGCGTGCAGCTTGAGACCTAACGCCTCGACCTCTTTTAGTATCGTAGCAAACTCGGGATTCCCATCAGTCCCTGATGAGTGAAATTGAATGCAAAAAGTAAACAATTTTCCGGGAGCTGACAGCTGATAGCTCGCGGCGAGTCGCGACACCCCTTTGGTTGCGGCTGTGCCGCGTCAGGGGAGAGGGCTTTGTAAAGGCTTTCCCTGCCCAGACCGGTCTTGCGTGCAATCTCTGTTCCCGACGGCCGCTTGATGGTGTTTGCCCGAACAGAGGATCCGTCGAGCAATCTCACGCTTGTGGAGAACTTCCCCTGAGGCGGTTCAGTTCAAAGGCCCGATCTGCAACTCCAGTCCCTTACCCGTGCGCTGGGAGTGCTCCGTGTGGCCCACAACCCGGGTCATCGGAACCGTCACCATGACGTTGGCCTCCTCCTGCGACTCGGGGAAAAGATGGACGGTCACCTTCTCTCGCCCGGCGCTCATCTGGAGGGACTCCCCCTCGGTAATGAAGCCGACGAGAATGGCGCTGCCGTCCTTCAGCTTGTGGGTCTCGAAACTTCGTAATGCTTTGTCTTTGAACAGCGGGAAGTTGGCTGAGGCCGGTGAATAGGTGAAACCGTAGACGCCGCCCGGAAGGTGGTCAACCCCGGTTCCGTTCTCCTCGTCGTTGACGAGACGGACTTTGTTGTTCGATCGTAGCTCTTCGATTTGCTTTTCGCTGGAATCGGTCATTTCGAATACCTCACCTAGTAGCTTTTTGTGCCGGAACCCTTTCGGGCACCGGGGAACCGCGTATCATAGCCACGTTTGCGTCCCATTTCAATCGAGGGCGCTTCTGCGGCTTCACTACTCTACCTCGTGCCAACATAACAAATAGGTTCCACTCACAATCTGTTCAAGAGCGATCGCACGGAAGATCTCGGGAAAACTGTTTTTCCAGTGGGCGCGACAGGAGGCGAGAGGTTATGGTCAAGGGAAAAGAGGGAAGCATCGGCTTCGGCTGCGCCCTGTTGTTTTTGCTTCCCTTACACGAAAAGAATCCTCTGGCAGGAGGAACAGAGGGTCCGCAGAGAAGAGCTCTTTCCAGACTATCGAGGTACCAGCACGCGATTCTCATTTCAAGTCCCTTTCGATTGCGAACCATCGAGCGAGAGAGACTCCGGCAGTCGCGTCCTTTGGAGGATTCAGGCGCAGGCGGCGGTGCCCGGAGTCAACTTCAGCTCGACATTCGAGATCCCCGTTTTCCGAACCGATAAAAGCTCGACGGCTCCCTCCCCATTCGTCGCGCTCCCGAGAAGCATTTCTTCCGAGGAGATTCAGCAAGCCCGGCGGACGTCCAAGATCCGAGTTCAACCCACACCCTCGGGCGGTCGAGAAATCTATTTCCCCGCCGCGCGTAATCGTGGGATGGCGGCCGGTCTCACCTTCTTTTTCCTCATCTGGATGGGAGCGGTTTGGTTGTTACTGCATCTGGGGGCGCCTTTATTATTTCAGGTTGTTTTCGGCCTCTTTGGTGCGTTGCTTTTCTTGGGTGTGTTGTCGATGTGGTTTGGAACCTCTCGCCTGCGGATCGAAGGGGTCGAGGTCCGCCTGAAAAGTGGCATTCTAGGATTGGGAGGTGCGAAGCACCTGTCGGTGGACGAGGTCGAGCAGGTCAAAACGAAGATTGGAACGCAGCAAGGCGGTGGTTCCGGCACACCTTATTACGACATCCTCTTGGTTCTCCGCTCGGGGCGGGACCTCACGGTCGGACGCTATATCAAAAACAAATTGGAAGTGGAGTGGTTGGTGGGTGAAATCGAAAAGGCTTTGAATCTCGAGCCGAACTGATTGAATCTAACCCTGAAGCGACAATAAATAAGCGAATCAGTTTTGGCAGACGCAACAAAAGCCATGATAGTGGCGGCTATTCTTGGGAAAGGGGTCTGTGATTCACTCATATATGAAGCCGTTCTAATGTGTCTTTAGGCAATGGCTTTGTTGGCTCGTGTTCGCTTCAGGGCGAACCCTAATCCGAGTTTACGAAATCTACGCAAATTACTGGAAAAACAGGGACAGGTCTGGACAGGTCCGTTTTTGGTGGACCGTTGTCTTTACCAAAAAGGGACCTGTCCCCGTTTTTCCTGCAATTTACCCTGAGTTTATTGTCGGATTAGTCCCTTATTAGTGAAATTGAATGCAAAAAGTAAACAATTTTCCGGGAGCTGACGGCTGATGGCTGACAGCTGATAGCTCGCGGCAAGCCGCAACATCCATTTTTGGTTGCGGCTCTGCCGCGTCAGGGCTAGTTATTCTCTTCCTCTTTCTGCGAATGGCCGGCCTCGATGAGCTTCTTTGCTTCATCGAGCTGTTCGGCGGTCATCTTGCGGGCGGTCTCCGTGAGCAGCATTTCCGCCGACTCTCTGATCGGTTCCGGCGCAACGGATGTTGCTTTCGAGAAGTAGACGTAAGCCCGTATGTAGTCCTGGGGTACTCCCTGTCCTTTGTAGTAGAGTCCTCCCAGCAGCATCAGCCCCTGTGGGGAGGACTGGTCCGCTGCTTTTCTGGTCCAATAGAGGGCCTTTTCCGAGTTCTGAGAAACACCTTTACCCTCGAGATAGATTATTCCGAGGTTAGCTTGTGCAGACGCAAATCCTTGTTCGGCGGATTTGAGGTACCAGGAGTGGGACTCTTCGAAATTTTGCTCAACGCCGTGACCAACCTCGTAGGCGAATGCCAACATCGACTGAGCTTCAGCATCCCCTTGATCCGCCGCCCTGCGGATCCAGCTCACTGCCGTCTCGAAATCCCGTGGAACACCCCAACCTTGTATATAGAAACGGGCGAGCTCGCGTTGAGCTTCGGCATAGCCGTTTTCGGCCGCTTTGCGATACCACTTGATGGCCTCCTCATAATCCTTTTCCACTCCGTCGCCCCAAGTGTAGAAGGTGCCTAGTTGATTTTGTGCCCACGCATTGTTCTTTTCGGCTGACTTCAAATACCACTCTCGGGCCCGGCCGTAGTCTTGCTCGACTCCGAGACCTTTCTCATACGCCCAGCCGAGACTGTTTTGAGCATCAACGTGGCCTTTTTCCGCGGCTTTTGAGAACCAGCGGTTCGCCTCCACGTCGTCTTGCTCCACACCATTGCCGCGCAGGTACAGGAGCCCCAATCGGTATTGCCCAAGAGAGTTGTTTTTTTGTGCCGACTCCAGGTACAAAGCTCTGGCCTTGTCATAATCTCGAGCGACTCCCCGCCCCGCCTCATAGCAGTACCCGAGATTGTTTTGAGCCACCGCAAATCCCTTCTCGGCCGCTTTGCGGTACCACTCGATGGCCCGCGCGTAGTCCTTGGTCACGCCTCTACCGAGAAAGTACATTCTTCCTAGTCGGTTCTCCGCCCATGAGTAGCCGTCCTCAACTGCTTTTTGGTAGTACTGAAATGCTTTGTCGTAATCTCTTGGCCGTCCTTGTCCCATTTCGTACATATAGCCGATGTTGGCGTGGGCTCGGGAGTAATTCTGTTCGGCGGATTTCAAAAACCACTTCATGGCCTCGTCGAAATCCTGCTCTACGCCTCGCCCGTCCTGATACATATCTCCGAGCTCGCTTTGAGCCCTTGCGTTGCCGTGATCGGCAGCCGTTCGGTATAGCTTCTGTGCTTTAATGTAGTCTTGCTGTACGCCCTGACCGTATGCGTACATGTAGGCCAGGCTCGTTCGCGAATCTTCGTCACCTTGTTCCGCTGCTTTTTGAAACCACTCGAGCGCTTTGGCGTAGTCCACCGGCACGCCGTCACCGTCCTGGTAGATATCGCCGAGCCGGCCCTGAGCCCATACATCGCCGAGCTCGGCGGCCTTCTCGTAGTTCTTAATGGCTTCATTACGATCCCGTTCGACGCCCTGACCCATTTCGTACATGAAACCGATATTGGAGTACGCCTGCGGATACCCTTGCTCGAGAGCCTTTTCGAACCAGCGGCGTGCCTCGTCGTAGTCCCGGGGCACTCCCAGGCCTTGCTGATATTTGTCTCCGAGGATGGCCTGGGCTCGCTCGCTGCCTTGGTCTGCGGCCAGCCGATAATGCTCGATTGCTTTTGAGACGTCCTTCGTCACCCCCTTGCCTTCTTCGTAGAGATGACCCAAATTGATCTGGGCCTCGTCGTAGCCCAGTTGCGCCGCTTTCTCGTACCACTCAAATGCTTTGGCATAGTCTTGCTCGACATTGAGGCCGTAGTAGTAGTTGTTCGCCGTTTCATTGAAAGATCGCGCCCGCGCCCAGGTTTCGGAGATACTTCTTAGCCGGTCCGTCAGGCGGCCCAGATCCTGGAGGCTGCCCAGTTCCAACTGGTGACCCTGCGCGGTGGCGTAACCGATGATTGCGGGTAAGCCGCTCATATCGTGGAGTGCGCCGGTTGGCGTACTCGTCTGAATTCTTTCTACAATTTTTGAGGGATGAGTCCAAGTAAGGAAAACCAGTTTCTGCGGGAGCTGTGTGAGTGCTTCACGAACATCTTCGGGAAAAGATTTTTCGGGGCGCGATATCATCTTCTCTAGGCGATTGAGGCCGCTATCTTCCCCGGCGGGGATGCTTGACACGATGAACGCTTTGTCTTTCCCCCATCCATAGAACGTTTCCGTAGGTGGTATCGTTTCTTCGTCCGACTCCACCTTACGTTTTTGAACGAAACGATCTACGGCAACGGAGCCGATTTTCGTCACTTCTTCCTCGAATGTGTTTTCCATATCTCCTGCGTCGTCTTCGAGTCCGACTTGGAGAATGAGGCTCCGGTACTCCTCCATGTTCATATCCGGCGCGGAAACCACCGTTTCAATGTCCACACCTTCTTGTCTGGGTTCGATGGCCCAAGCTGTTACCGAGTCCAAGAAAACCAACTTCCTGAAACTCTCCTCGTTCTCCTCCGTTGCCGAGGCCAAAAACGGACGAATCAAATCGAATAAAGACTCGGCGTGCCGGCTCAACTGAAGATTGAGCCAGTAGACCGTTGGCGAATCCGGATCGAGATGCTCTAGCCCGTCCACAGCTCGTGGTTGTTGGGATTCCACGAGTCGCCCGAGGGACGTTTGAGCTCCAAAATCCAGCTTGACGGACCATTTCAACTTGCCGCCCGCGAGAATCGACCTGTGCCGTCAGAAGCTCGCACTGGGCCACGATTTCCGAGACGGCAGACAACTGAGGTTGGAGACCTTTTATGACGTTTTCCAAAGAGAAAGGAGATTGCCAGGTGTTCAGAGCGGATTGTGGAGGTAAGCCGGCTTCAGCGGCCCAATCGGTCAGAAGCTCACCCTTGGCCCAATACTGTTCGATTTCGGTCTGATAGACGTGGAAAATCCGCTCCAAGTCGGCTTGCAATTCAATATTGCCGGCGAAGGTCTCAGACAGGAATCGACCGCCGAGCTTGGGCAACGGCCGTTGTCCCACGAGAGCGTATGCTTCATCGGAATGGATCTCGAGCGTTGGGGGTAGCTCTGCGATGGAGCTGTGGAACGCGGATTCATCGGAAAGCGGCAGGAGTATCCAGGGGCCTCGTTCACCCGGTTTTCCCTCTCCCAGAAAGGCAAACCATGCCCGGTTCTCAGCGACTCCATCCAAAAATGGAATCCCGAGAAACCCGGCCACGAACTGCGTTAGGTTTAAACCGCTTCCTTCTGGGCCGAGCTCAGCGAGCTCTGTCGCAATACTTTCGGGATTGGCGACTCGAATCGTCAGCAAGGTGCCTTCGGGAACCCATTGCCGAGGGACCGTCTCTTCCGAATGCACCCAGTTCGTTGGGTTGAGTGAGATAATGACGGCGAATATGACGTTCCAGCGATATCGCACAACCCCTCCTTTGTCGATATCGAGAGCACGCAAACCCTATTTATATGCATAGCATATTCGCCTGTGTTCCCTTAATCAAAAGGTGAAGCGGGATTTTGCCGTTGCACCAAAATTGGCTGGCGTCCGGCCTGTATAATGCCTAATCTGTTAGGTATAGGAATCTATGAACGTCAATAGGAACGCCTTCGCGACTACAATCTTACTTGCCGGCTTATCTTTCCTGGGATGTTTCTCCGACGATTCCTATGACCCGGAGCCTGCTCCCCCAGGTCGGGAGGCGTCTGCGCCGGCGGCCGCTAGGCCTCGGATCGTCGCTCTCGGAGACAGCCTAACGGCTGGCTACGGTCTCACTCCCGAGCAAGCCTACCCGGCTTTGCTCCAAGAACGTCTCGACCGAGACGGCTACGACTTCGAAGTTGTCAACGCCGGTGTTCCCGGGGACACCACCGCCGGTGGAGTTCGGCGACTCGACTGGGTTCTCGACGGCGACGTTCGGATTCTCATCGTAGCCCTGGGTGGCAACGACGGTCTGCGTGGCCTTCCGGCGGCCGAAATGAAGCGCAATTTGTCGGCCATCGTCGAGAGCGCTACGGATAGGGGGATCGCGGTGCTTCTGGCGGGAATGGAAGCGCCTCCCAATCAGGGAGACGAATATACGTCCTCATTTCGGCAAGTGTTCCAGGATTTGGCCTCGGAATACGAGCTTGCCTTCATGCCTTTTCTATTAATAGATGTTGGCGGGGTGAGAGCTCTCAACCAACCGGACGGCATTCATCCCAACACGGAAGGGGCGGGCGTGATTGCGGATAATCTATGGGACTACCTTCAACCCCTGTTGGAGAACGAGACAGGTCGATGATTAAGCTACAGCAGGTTTCCAAGACCGTGACCAGCGGACGCGAGCAGCTAACCATCCTTCACTCACTCGACCTTGAGGTGCCGTCGGGACAGTTCTTGTCCATTGTCGGGCCCTCAGGAAGCGGGAAGTCCACCCTGTTGGGACTGATTGCGGGACTCGACTCGCCCACCACGGGACGGGTCATCGTCAACGGGGAGGATATAACCGCCCTAGATGAAGACCCGCTGGCCCGACTACGCGGTGAGAAAATCGGTTTCGTTTTTCAGTTTTTCCACTTGATACCGTCGTTGACCGCCCTCGAGAATGTTCTCGTTCCCATGGAGATTGCCGGTTCCGACGAACCCGAGGACAAAGCTCGTGAGCTTCTCACGGATATGGGACTCGCCGAGCGGACCCATCACTATCCTTCCCAGCTTTCGGGGGGAGAACAACAGCGGGTCGCCATCGCCCGCGCCTTGGCCAACGACCCTCCCATCCTTTTGGCCGACGAGCCGACGGGCAATCTCGACTTTGCCAACGGCCGGCACATCGTCGATCTCTTGCTCCGGATTCACGAGAACCGTGGCCGGACGATCGTGCTGGCCACGCATGACTCCAATCTCGCATCGCGGGGAGATGTTATTCTGGCCTTGAAAGGCGGCAAGGTCGAGCGGATCGAGAAGGTCGAGAGAATCCGGGACTCGAAATGCCGGTTGGTTCGGAGTAGCCGTGCGGTTCGTATTGAAAATGGCCGTTCGGGAAATACGAGCTTCCTGGAAACGTCTGTTTTTCTTTTTCATTTCCATGGCCATCGGTGTGGCTGCCATTGTCGCCCTGCGGTCGATCATCCAGAGCGTGAGGACGGCCATCGCTCAGGAATCCCGTTCTCTCACGGCGGCCGATGTCCTCATTCAGTCGGATCGGGCCTGGAGCGACGAGGTCCTCTCGACGCTCGACGAACATTTGTCCGGTGCGCCGCTACGAGGTCGGATGGAGTCCATCGAGACCACGACCATGATCCGTCCCGCCGATGACGACGAAGCCGTTCCCACCATGGTGGAGTTGCGCGCCCTCGAACAGGATTTTCCGTACTACGGCGAGTTGATTCTTCATGAAGGAGGACCCTATCGACACGAGTTACTCGCCGGCGGAGGTGCCGTCGTTCGGCCGGAGCTCTTGACACGTTTGGGCGTCGAGATGGGTGATCCCATCCTCATCGGGGGCCAGCCCTTCACGATCCGCGGTGTCATCGCTCGGGAGCCGGGACGCAACTTGAGCATGTTCAGTCTGGGACCGCGGGTGCTCATCGACCACGCGGATCTCGAGAAAACCGGGATCATCCGCTTTGGCAGCCGGGTACGGTATCAAATCTTGCTCCAAATGGACGAAGAGGGAATCGAACCCTTTGTCGAGAAGCTCCGAGAAGACGTCAAAGGACAGTTCGTTCGCGTTCGATCGTATCAGGAGATGGAAGATCGGGTCGGACGTCAACTGGCACGCTCCGAAAACTACTTGAGCTTGGCCGGCTTCGTGATTTTGATACTGGGCGGGATCGGTGTTTGGAGCGTCGTTCGCGTCTTTATTCAGCAGAAACTGAAGAGCATCGCGGTCTTAAAATGTGTCGGCGCATCGTCGCGACAGGTTCTCGGTACCTATCTCTTTCAAGTTCTCGGTCTCGGGGTGACGGGTAGCCTGCTCGGAGTCGCGTTGGCGAAAATCGTCTTGGAATTGATTCCTCCCGAACGCATTGGCTTCGAGATTGAAGGCATTACCTACGGTTTGACGGCTTCCGCAGTGGCGCAGGGAATGGGTGTGGGGCTTCTGGTGGCTCTACTTTCTCTCTCGTGCCCCTTCTGGAAGTGCGACGCGTCAAGCCCTTGCTTCTTTTGCGACCGGGGAGCGATGCCGGGGCGAGGCTGCAACACCCGTCGAGGTGGCCTCTTCAACGGCTTTCAGGAAAATCAATCGAACCCAGGCGGTCGCCGGTACTCTGGTCATCCTGGCCTTGATTGGACTCGCGAGCTGGCAGGCCGGTTCTCTTCGGGTCGGGCTCTTCGTCATGGGCGGTTTCACGGGAGTCGCTCTGGCTCTCCATCTGGCGGGTACCGCCCTGGTTCGTGCGGTGGCTCCCCTGAGCCGGCGTCGCTGGTTTCCGCTGCGTCACGCCGTCATCAATGTCAGTCGCCCCGGTAATCAAACCCGCGTGATCCTGCTCGCCGTAGGACTCGGCGCGTTTTTCATCATCACGATTCACGCCCTCGAGTCGAACCTACTCGAGCAGTTTGCCATCGAGCTGCAAGACGACTCTCCCGATATGTTCTTCCTCGACATCCAGCCCGATCAAGAGGCGCCTATTCGGGAGATGGCCGGCAACCTGCGGAGCTCAGCATATCAATCTGGTACCGGTTCTTCAGGCCAGGGTCGTGGGAGTCGAGGGGCAACAACTGAAACTGAATAGCTATGAAGAAGTGCGGAAGCGTCGGTGGTTGGCCCGTGAGTTCGTGGTGACGTACCGAGATCACCTCGAAGACAATGAGAGGATTGTATCCGGACGATTCTGGGACGATTCACCATCTTCTTCCTCTGAAGCGGAGGTCTCGATTGAGGATGCCTTTCTCGAGGACTACGGGATCGATGTGGGGGACATGATCCGTTTCGACATCTTGGGTAGGGAAGTCAGTGCCCGCGTCACCAGCATTCGCGAGGTGGAGTGGAGCGATTCCCGAAACGGCGGGTTCATGTTCATTTTTCGACCCGGCGTGCTCGAGGATGCGCCGCACACGTTCCTCGGTTTTCTCAAGGGGCCGTCGAGCGGTGACGAGCGCGGACGCTTTCAACGAGAGCTCGTCACGGCGTTTCCGAACATCTCGATTGTCGATCTGCGGGACATTCTGGACACGCTTCAGGACGTCATTGGAAAGATAAGTCTGGCTATCTCCGTGGTGGGTATCATTGCTCTCGTGAGCGGAGGACTCATCTTGATCGGGTCGGTGGCGATGACCCGGTTCCAGCGGCGATACGAGACGGCAATCTTCCGCACCCTCGGTGCCAGCAGAAAGAACGTCCTTCTCATGATGCTTTTCGAGTACGGAACCCTAGGAGCGCTGGCGGGCGTGATCGGGATGATCGGCGCCGAGGTCCTGACCTGGGCTTTGAGCCGCCACGTGCTCGAGCTTGCCTGGTCGCCGGTCGTGACTCCCGGTCTCGTCGGGATCCTTCTCGCCACCTTGGGTGTCAGCGTCGTCGGTCTCGCCGTCGCCCTGGACGTCCTCAAACAAAAGCCTTTGTCTATTTTGAGAGCCGAGTAGGTTTTTATTTCAAGGTAAGGGACTTTTCGTCCTTGCCTCCCTTTGCACAGGACGCAGCGACCGTCACTTTCAACGAGTCTCCCGGAGCTCTTTTGGATGACCCACTCCATCTTCTTTGAAGGAAGCTGTTTCGATCCGCCGGAGAACAAAAAGTAGCCGGGACTCTGGGGAGCGTTGCCCTCCAGATGACCGACGACGCTTCTTTGCTTCCCCGAAACGATAGAGCCGTTTTCCAGTATCAGAGAAACCGCGATTGGATGATCTCGCTTGTTGGACACCGCCATCTTCGAAATTAGGTAGGAAGGAATCCTAAGTTGGAGACCGTCGCCTCGATTTTGTAGATCCCTTCGGACACCGCGGTTTCTTTCAATGAGCTGATCTTCAACAGGGGAGACAAGGACGCGTGGTATAGGTTGAACTCGGTGTGCTGCTTACATACTTTCTCGAGGCCGCCGTCAATGGGAGCGATTTTCTTCACCCAGCCTCCGATTTCGACGTCACCGAGTTGAGGATGTTGGAAAGGCTTCCAGTCGATGTAGTACTTGCCGCCTTTGACTTCATCGCTCCATTTGAGGGTCTCTATCTCCGAAATTCTGCCGTCTCCATCATAGTCGGCATCAATGCCGGCGATCTCGGGAGTGAAAGCGTAGATCCCGTAGTCGTGGTAAGCCCACATCGTAAACAGCCCATAGCCGTACGGCCCGGGCTTACTCTTCATGATCGTGTCGTAGTAAAGGCCCTCGACAAGCTCGCCTCCCGTTATTTCGCTGTATTTGTCGCCGATGATGTGAAACGTATCCAGATCGAACTCGGGAACCATTTCATCCGGAACATTGGCCGGAGGCCGGATATTCCAATTGATGGGCCAGCCGCCGCCGTGAATAGAATAGCTGCCGGTGATGTTCGGGTGACCGGCGAAAAACTCGATCACCGCACGGCATTCGGGGACCGACAAGGGGTGAGCGCCGGAGCCGCTTTGAGCCGGGTCCCATTCGTAGGGGAAGTTCCGGTTCACGTTGATTCCGCCGACGTCGTCTTCGTTGAACAAACCATCGTTGTCGTTGTCGATGCCTTCGGTGAACGTGCGGAACTCTCCCTTCTCCGTCTCTTTTCGTGTCGTCAGGAGCCGGGAGTCGAGCTCGGAAGTCTTCAAGGGTCCGGACTCGTCCCGGATTCTCATCACCGTGATAGCGCCGTCCGAGTTGAGGTCCTCGGGGGGATCCTCATCGACCAGCCCGTCGCGGTCGGAGTCCCAAGGCATGCCGTGAGAGATCATACCGGGCTCGGTCGAGATAGTAGTCGGTTCCGTCGGGATTGACCTTGGGCAAGATGTAGAAAACCCGCGTGTTGAGTAGCTCGGTCAGAAAGGGGTCTTTGCCGAAACCCAGTAGAAGAACCTGCGCGTTGTGCATGACCATGGGTGTTCCGCAAGGCTCGTCGGGATGGGTTCCACCGTCGGCCCAGAACCCGGGCTTGTCTTCGCCGGAGCCCGTCTCGAAATTGGTCACTTCGAGTACCCACAGCTTCTTACCGAGAACGCTCTCCCCGATGGAGTAGAGTTTCGTCAGGCTCGGGTAGAGCTCGTGCCACTTTTCGAGGGTCTCGGTCATTTCGTCGTGAAGCTGATATCGATCGAAAGGAACTTTTGGAAAGTCGCTCTCGACCTGGGAGCTGCCCGGGAATAGAAACGAAGAAAAACAAAATTGCGATCGCAGAAAAGAGCAGAGACTTCATCAGCATTCTCCTAGAAAATAGGGACAGGTCCATTTTTCTGATGGGAATTGTCTATTACGCGGCGCTTCATTGCAAAAATACGAATCCAAGAGATAATCTGTGCCGTCATTAACGAGGGGGAAACGCCGATGATGAAGGACGGTACGATTGGATTTGCTCTGGTCGGCCTCGGTATGGCCGGAGATATTCACGCCCGCGAGTTCGAGTTCGTCGATGGCGCTCGGCTCGTGGCGGTTTGCGGACGTTCGGAGCCGAAGGCGAAGGCCTTTGCGGAGACCTACGGCATAGAAAGTGGTACGACGACTATGAAAAGCTGCTGAATGATGAAGAAGTGGATGTCATCAACATCCTCGTTCCCACCGGCCACCATGCCGAGTTCACCATCGCCGCCTCGAAGGCCGGAAAACACGTTCTGGTCGAAAAGCCTCTGGAAGTCAATTTGGCGCGGGCCGACGAGATGATCCGTGCCTGTCGGGAAAACGGCACCAAGCTCGGCGTCATCTTTCAAATGCGGTTCGGCTCGGTGGCGGAAAAGTTGAAACGCGCCATCGATTCCGGTGCATTGGGTAAGATCATTTTGGCCGACGCCATCGACAAAGAAAGTCGTACCCCGGCGTACTACGAATCCGGTGCTTGGAGAGGGACGAAGGCCCTCGAAGGCGGCGGTAGTCTCATGACGCAGTCCATCCACATCATCGATCTACTTCAGCACCTGGTGGGGCCGGTTCGCTCCATCATCGGACGTGTTGCGACCAAGAGGCACCGTATCGAGGTCGAGGATACCGCGACGGCACTCGTTTCCTTCGAGAGCGGGGCCATGGGTGTCATCGAAAGCACCACCTCCGTCACGCCCGCGATGATGTCCAAGCTCGAGATCCACGGCGAAAAGGGCACCATCGTGGCCAACGCCCAGTATGACAAGATCTCTGTTCTGGAACATCGAAGGGTTCGACGAGCCTGTGGATGTTGTTTCCAAAGTCGAGCTGGGGGATATCGATGACCCCTGGGCCTTTCCGCAGACGCGGCACCGCATCCAAATCAAGGACATGGTGGACGCGATTCACGAGGATCGCGACCCGATCTTGACCGGTGAGGATGCTCGAGTGTCGCTTGCCATCAACATGGCAATCTACGAGTCTTCCCGGACCGGCAAAGAAGTCTTTTTGAAAGATCTCTGAACCGTTGAGAATTCATAGATTGTGAACGAATGCCAAATGCACATTGGCCGTGAAACTTGGAGAAAACGATGAGAGTATGGATGCTCACTGCGATCCTTTTTTTGATGGTTAGCCCTCAAATCTCTGCCGAGACCAAGGACATGCAAAAATTGTTCGATCAGATCGATGCAAAACGAGACGAGCACATTTCCTTCTTGAAGCGCCTGATCCAGACCTCGAACCAGGGTGAGGAGGCGGTGCAGGCCGTTGTGGCCGAGCGGTTTGCCGCACTCGGCTGTGAAGTGGAGACATTGAAGCTCCTGCCGACGCGGCTGAGTCTCAAGAACGAGTTTGCCGCCGAAGAGTCCATCGACATGACCGAGAGAATCAGCGTGGTCGGGAAGTTTGCCGGCACGGGAGGAGGTAAGAGCGTCTTGTTCTTCGGCCATCCTGACGGCGAGCCTGTCACCGAGCGAATCGAAAAAGGGCTGGACCCGCGATCCCTTCGCCGGCGTGATCGAGAACGGGCGAATCTACGGATGGGGTGTGGCTGACGATCTCTCCGGCGTTGCCATCATGGCGGAAGCTCTTGCTGCCGTGGTCGAGACCCTGGGGCCGCCCAAGGGGGATGTTTTTCTTGGCAGTACACCGGCCAAGCGGAACGCCCGAGGCATACTTGCTTTGTTGAATGAGGGCTATCTCGCCGACGCTTCCGTCTACCTTCATCCGGCCGAGTCCGAAGCGGGACTCAATGATGTCAAAGCGATGACCTCCGGCATGCTCCAGTTCCGAATTACCGTGGAGGGGCAACCACCCGATACCAAAGAGCCGGGCCAGACCGCTTTCACGCATCGTTCGGTGAGTGCGGTTGACAAAACTATGGTTGTGATACGAGCCCTAAAGGAGCTCGACGCGCGACGGGGCGAGCGGGTCCATCACCCGGCCATCGAGGAAGCGGTGGGTCGATCCACCAACCTCCTTATAGGTCATCTCGACTGTGGTGAGGAAGGCCGCCTGACGAGGGTTCCGACCCAATGCGAGCTGAGCGGGTCGTTAACCTTTCCTCCCAACGAGGAGCTCGAGCGGGTTCAGAAGGAATTTGAAGATACGCTCCAGTCAGCGGCGCAATCGGATCCTTGGTTGAAGGAGCACCCTCCCGCCATCGATTGGCTATTCGGAACGCAAGGGGTCGAAGTCCCGGTCAACCATCCTCTCTATAGGGTCGTGAGCGAGGCCGTCACCGCCGTCACGGGTAAGGAGCCCGAGGTGAATCCGCTCCACTCGGCGAGCGACATCCGGAATCCCAAGTTATTCAGTGGCATTCCCACGGTGGGTTTGGGCCCACTGGCGGGAGACCTCACCCAGGCCGGTGGCCACGACGAGTGGGTTGACGTAGAGGACTACATCAACGCCGTAAAAATCTGCGCGAAAATCATTGCCGATTGGTGCCGGTAGATCTCGACCGTGGCGAGTTCCATCTTTCCGACCCAGTTGCTCTAATTGATGTCACCGTTGCGATATGAAGGTCACCGTTTCCATAGCTGATTCGATCTTCGAAGAAGCCGAAAAGCTCGCAACGCGACTCGGCGCAACTCGCAGTGCGCTTTACCGTAAGGCGCTCGAATCCTATGTGCGGAAGTTCCGTGAGCAAGAGCTTACACAGCGCATCAACGAGGTGTGCGCAGAGGTTGACACCTCGCTCCCTGAGGATCTGGAACGAGCTGTGATCTCGACTCTCCGGGAGGGGTAACGTCCACTCCCGTAGTTGTTACGACCCAACTGCTTCGAGCATTCAAATAAGCGTCGCGAGGATCGTGCTCCCCGAAATGTGATACCCTCCGCTCTAAAAAGAGGAGGAAGACAGCGATGACTGGATCACCGCATCGTCACTCTAGATCATTGATTCTTCTACTATTTGTCCTGGGATTCGGACGCTATAGCTTCTCGCAAGCGGCATCAACTCCGCCCAAAGCAACCCTCGCCATCGTGGGTGGTTTCCTCATTGACGGCTACGGAGGGCCACCACGGCCGAACGCCGTTGTTCTCGTCGACGGAGACAAGATCGTTGCCGTCGGGGACGAAGGGCGACTCGCCGTGGCGGAAGGGGTCGAGGTCATCGACGCCAATGGCCTGACCGTCATGCCCGGGCTCATCGACACGCACGTTCATCTGGATATCCTCGGGCACGGAACCTATCCGGCCTGGCACGAGCTCGTCCGGGACAACTACGCCGAGGTCATGGAGCTCGCGGCGGCGCAGCTTCTCGCGCACGGCGTCACCACGGTTCGAGATGCGGGCGGGGAGCTCGAGGCCTCCATCCGAACCCGCGACCGGATCAACCGGGGCGAGATTCCGGGCGCGCGGATCTTGGTGAGCGGCGGTTGGATCGAGAACTGGCCGGATGAGCAGGCGGACGCCCACTATCGCCGGTTCAACTATAACGTTCACACGGTGGAAGAAGCTCGTCAGGTCACGGAAGAGCTCCTGGGTAGCGGAGTCGATTTCATTAAAGGTTATTCCGGCCTGACGCTCGAGCAGATGAAAGCCATTACCGAGACGGCACATCGACACGGCAAGCTCGTGGGAGCCCATGTCTACACCGACGAAGCGGTCCAGATCGCGGTCCGGGGAGGCGTCGATCTCCTCGACCATGCCGGCTCGGGCCACCAGAATCCTCTCTACAGCGAAGAGACCATGCGGCTTCTGACGGAGACGCAGATTCCCATTGCGCAGTCCATCGCCCATCGCGTCACGCTTTATCCCGATCATATGGCCTGGCCGGAACGTATCGATAATCCCGAGCTTCATCGAGAGCTGGGTCGCTTCGCCGACTTCATCGTAGATTCGCTGAGGGACTTCCCGAGCCTGGCTTATTTTGCCCGCATCCATTGGCAGACCAGGATCGCTCCCGAAGGCGGCGGCGCAGCTTTTCGGCAACTACTGCAAGATCGTTGTGGGGACCGATGCGGGCACACCCGGTTACTTTCACAGTGAAGCGGTCTGGCGGGAGATGGATGCCCTCGTTCGGTTGGCCGGCATGAGTGAGAACGACGTGATCATCGCGGCCACGAAGCACGCGGCGGAAGCACTCGGTGTCCATACCGGTGTCATTCATCCCGGATACTTGGCCGACATCATCCTGGTCAAGGGCAATCCCCTCGCCAGTATGCTTTACCTGCAGAACGTCGAGGTGGTCATCAAAGACGGTGTGGTTCAAAATCCGTATCCGAAGTAACGGAACGTTCCGGAGGATGTCATGAAGAAACTCGTATTTGTTTTGCTTCTTCTAGCTTTTTCCATGCCCGCGGTGGCGAGCGACGGGCGCCTGACCGTCGATCGCTATCTCGACTGGGAGGATGTGGCCAATCCGCAGCTTTCCCCCGACGGCAAGCAGATTGTTTACGAACGCCGGTGGGTGGACGCCGTCAACGACAAGTGGGAGACCTCGCTCTGGATCATCAATGCGGACGGGAGCAAGAACCGGTTTCTCGTGGACGGTTCGTCGCCGCGCTGGTCGCCCGACGGGACGCGGATCGCCTTTACTGCCAAGGGTGAGCCGGATGGAACCCAGATCTTCGTCCGTTGGATGGACGCCGAGGGTGCCGTGAGCCAGGTCAGCCGGCTTACGGCGAGAGTCCCTCTAATATCGCCTGGTCCCCCGACGGAGACTTCGATCGCCTTTCAGATGGTTGTGCCGCCGAAGGCGACGGCCGCTGGAAGATCGACATGCCGGCAAAGCCCAAGGGCGCCGACTGGACCGAGCCCCCGACCATCATCGAGCGGCTCAACTACCGGAGCGATCGGATCGGCTACCGGCCGAAGGGATTCCGTCACATCTTCGTCGATTCCCGCCGACGGCGGCACGCCGCGACCAGGTGACCGAAGGGGACTGGCATCACGATTCCTTCCGCTGGATGCCGGACGGCAAGTGCCATCGTTCTTCAGTCCCTGAGGGTCGAGGATGCGGAGTACCAGTGGCGGGAGTCGGAGATCTATACGGTGGATGTCGCTTCCGGGGAGACCCGCGCACTCACGCGGCGGCGTGGCCCCGACGGTGGCCCCGTCCCGTCGCCGGATGGCCGCTACATCGCTTACACGGGATTCGATTGGAGCGACGACACCTATATCGAAGAGGGCATCTATGTCATGGGTGCCGACGGATCGAATCCCGCGCCGCATCGCCGGCGAGATGGGACGTCGGCCGGGCAATATGACCTGGGCCGAAGACGGAAGCGGCATTTACTACACGGCGGCCGATTCAGGGTACGTCGAACCTCTACTTCGCGCCCTTGTCCGGCGAGCCGCGGCCGGTGACGAAGGGCGACCACATGGTGAGCGTCACCGATATCGGCAAGGGCGGTACTGGCCGTGGGAACTCTCAGCGAGCCCTCATGTGCCCAAGAACTTGGTCTCCTTTGCGATCGGATCAGCCCGCGAATATCCAGCACTCTCCACGTCTCGAACAAGACCTGTCTCGCCGAAGTTGAGCTCGGTGAGGTCGAGGAGATCTGGTACGACTCGGTGGACGACTATCAGCATCCAGGGCTGGATCGTGAAGCCGCCCGACTTCGATCCTTCGAAGAAGTACCCTTTGATCCTGCGGATCCACGGCGGTCCGCATTCGCATGTACAACGTGGGCTTCGACTTCAAGAACCACAATCATGCCGCCAACGGCTACGTGGTTCTGTATACCAATCCGCGCGGAAGCTCCGGCTACGGCAGCCCCTTCGGCAACGCCATCAAGAACGCCTACCCCGACAAGGACTACGATGATCTGATGGCGGGAGTCGACGAAGTCATTTCGCGCGGCTACATCGACGAGCGGAACCTGTTCGTTTACGGCGGAAGCGGGGGCGGTGTCCTGACGGCTTGGATCGTCGGCCATACGGATCGCTTCACGGCGGCGGTCTCCAAGGCGCCGGTGATCAACTGGGTGAGCTTCGTGGGAACGACGGACGGCTCGTCCTGGTACTACAACTTCGCGAAGCTGCCCTGGGAAGATCCGAGCGAGCACCTACGACGCTCACCGCTCATGTATGTCGGCAACGTCAAAACGCCTACGATGCTCATGACCGGAGAGAAGGACCTGCGGACGCCCATGGAGCAGACCGAGCAGTATTACAGGGCGCTCAAGCTCCGCAAGGTGCCGACCGCCATGGTCCGACTGACCGACGGATGGCACAGCCGAAGCCTGCCCCCGACCAACTTCATCCGCGTTCAGCTCTACTTGAGGAACTGGTTCGAGCGGTTCATGGTCAAGGAGCAACCGACCACGGAATAGCCACACGTCTTCCTACTGACTGCTATCTGCCGACTGCTGCCTTGCCAGGCGCAGCCTGGCCCGAGTCCGCCTCAGTTGTTCCCGGTTGGAGATTCCGATCTAGGGTGGGTGACCTTGGGTAGCCGTTCGTCGAACTGGAAGCGCTCATCCTCGTGGCATCCGCGGCAGGTCTTCTCGTCCGGGACACGGCCGCCATTTTCCAGGAACTTATCGTGATCGGCCATGATGGCGGTCTCGATATACGCGGACCCGGGGCCGTGACAGGCCTCGCAGCCGACACCTTCTTGCGGTCGAAATCCCTCGGCGCGCTTCCCTTCGAAATCCTGCGCTCCGGTTACATGACACTTGAGACAGCGCCATTCTGTTACGGGTTCCTCGATATCGGAGTACTCCTCCCGGATCGATGCCAGGAATTTCGCCCATTCCGTTTTCAGTTCCCAGTATGCACGCCCGTGACCAGTCTGCATCCAGTGGACGTATTGGCCGCCGGTCTCTCGGTCGAGGTGGCACTCACGGCATACCTTGGATCCGACGTAGGTGTACTCGGGGAGTCGCTCCCCGTGGACCTTGCGCCGTAGAAAATCAATCTCGATCCGGGCCACGGCGCCATCGTCGTCCCTGAGGAAAGTCACCTTCCACGGCTCCTGCGCGCAAAAAAAAGTGTCGTCCGCGATGGGGTATATCTCGTCCGGCGAGAACTCGGCCAAGTGGAGTTTCCCGTTCTCGACCCAAACCTTGGCATGGACCTCCGGGCTCAAGGCGTACCGGCCGACGTACTCCTCGAGCTTGGTCGTTTCCACCTCGATGGGATCCGGTCGCAGAAACTCATGGTCAGACGGCACCTTGCCTTCGTTGTCCAACCTTGCCGGGTCGGCTCCCGACTCGAGGAGCAGCTCGACCACGCGAGGTTGGCCCGCCTTGTAGGCAACGTGCAAAGGAGTCCATCCCTCCTTGGTCGCCACGTTGGGATCGGCTCCCCGGGACAGGAGGAGAGCCGCCACCAAGTCGCAACCGCGGCGCGCCGCAACGTGAAGCGCCGTCCGGCCCCACTGATTCTGCATGGATGGATTGGCACCTTGGTCGAGGAGAAGCCGAACCATGTCCGGCCGGTCGTGGTGCGCAGCCCGGTGCAAAACGGTGCCGCCGTCGAAACCCACATGGTCGTGCCGGGCACCTGCCTCGATGAGAAGCTCGAACGCCTCCCACTCTGCCCGTGTAGCCGCCCAGTCGAGTGGAGTGAAATCGAAAGCGTCGGTTGCGTCGAGGCTGTCCGGAAACTTTTTCAGGTAGTGCCGGATCGCGAAGAGGTCGCCGCGTTTGGACGCCTCGATGGTTCCGTCCGCCCAGGCGCCCTCCGGCCCCAGGAGTACTACTAGCAAAGGAAGGATCGCTAAACCACGATGCGTTCTCATGATAGTCCTCTTCATTTTTTGGATCTTCATGTCATAGACTTTTCAAATACCCGGATGCACACCGGCGAAGGGAGCAGTGCAAATCTGATACCAGACCGAGCCTTCGTATCTAGTGTGAGTGCTCTATTCTTACTGAGACACCGTGATGATTTCGTACCACGCGGAGCGTTCGTAGATGGAAATTGTGCTTCGTTGTTTACAGCCGATTTCCACTCTTTACACGACGTGTAGTCCTTCGTCGAAGGATCGTTCGGCAGGATGGGCCCGTCCGCCTCTGAAACCGTACTTCCCGGATGCGAACGGATTTTTGATCGTCTCTTCTGGCTGCGGTCGATCCAATCACGAGCCTTCTCGTAGATCTTCACCGTTTCCTCGAATGTCGGTTTGTCGCCGGAAAATGGTGGTAGAAATTTGATACCGTCCCGGCTCTTGGAATTGACGATGGGGGCGGCGGACAATCCCTCTTTCCGGTCGTGCGCGATAAACTCCTTTGCTTTTTCGAAATCGTTCCTGTTACACTATAGCTAAATGTAAAACAAAATTTCGCTGTTGGCTTTGTGATGTGTACGCAAAGCCGGGGGATTTTCTGTCCCATTCCAACAAACAACTCTTGTGAACTGGGGCTTCGAATTCACGGCCCCGGCCGTGGCCGGGTGACAGGCAGAGGCTCGTGAACGTTAGGTAACCTGCGCTTCGGATTGATTCGTGAAGGCGACGGAATAGCTTTTCTCTGTGGTGGCCCGCACCGCTTTCCGCCACTCGAAGCCCCTGCTCGGATTGATGCTCGTCTTACTGATCTCCACCCCATTTGCTCTTTGGGGTCTACGCCTGGAGACGGATTTTTCACGCGTTGTCCCGCCGAGTGATCCACTGGTCGGAACCTACCGTCAAAACCGGGCTCTTTTCGGGGAGGCCACTCCGCTGGTCATCCGACTGGTTTTTGCCGGGGCCCGTCGGCAAGACGTTGACGATTTCACCGAACGGCTGGCGGATTCGTTGCGAGATTGGGAGGATGTTCTCGCTGTCGATTTCAGTCCGCTCGATTTCCATAATATCGATGAGTCTGCTCTCATGCTGAGAGCCGCACTCCTAAACTCCACCCCACCGGTCCTGTCGAGCTTTCTTTCCAGATTCAGCGAGGAAGGTCTCCGCATACAATTGGCGCGGTCGAGGAGGAATCTGATTACCGTTGACGAGCCTGCGTTGCGCGAGCTTCTCATCGCAGACATTTTGAACCTGCGCGAGATTCTCGAGCCTGTCTTAGATAAAAGAAGCAATTGGCTCGGAAGCTTGGGCGAAAGCAAATACTTCGACGATACCCAAGGAGCATCTCGGATCCTGATGATCCATTTGAGCGGCTCCTCTGAAGACACCGCTTATTGCCGCAGGCTCATGGACCGGCTCGAACGTACGGTACGGGATCTCAAAAGCGAGATGGAGGGAGCTCATTCAATAAAGGTTCAGACGACCGGATTTCACTTCTTGACCGGAGAGAGTGCCCGCACGCTGGAAAAGGAGATGGCCGTGATCACCACCGCGGCTGCGGCCGGACTGTTTCTTGTCACCTGGGTCAGTTTCGGGAACATCCGAGCCACGATCGTTTGCTTTTTTCCGCTCGTGATCTCTATGCTGGCCGTTCTCGTTCTGGCCCGGGCCCTGTTCAATCCCGTCTATTTCCTTACCATCGGCTTTGCCGCAATCGTAGTAGGACTGGGACTGGATATCGGTCTTCACCTCACGGCGAGATTTGTACATTTCGCCCGCACTTCGAGCGCGGCCGCAGCCGTCGAGAAAGCCATGGTTGACTGCGGGCCACCCATCGTCATTGGAATGACTACCACCGCCGCCGCCTTTCTATCCCTGACCGTGGCCGAGAACGAGGGATTGAAGCAGTTCGGTATGTTGACATCGGCCGGCCTGATTCTGACGCTGGTCGTGACCTTTACTGTTTTTCCGGTGGTGGCCGGCATCTTCACTCCCAGGCAAGCCTTGAGCGGCCCCTTGTTCGCCAATGGCGGCGCGCCGAGACGCTTGATTGCATTTGCCACGTCGCAGCCCCGCGCAGCGTTTGGAGTCGCGCTGATCCTGGTCGGGTTGAGCCTGCCCTTCGCAACTCGCTTCTCCCTTGACATGAACATCCTGCACCTGTTTCCTCGGAACCTGTCTGCTCTCGCGGCCGCGCGTGAAACCGGAAACGTTTTCGGAATGTCCTTTACTTCGGTGACACAGGTGACCATTGCGTCCCCGAGCTACAAGCCGGCTCTGTCCGCTCAGAAAAAGCTTGATGAGGAGCTCGAGCAAATGGTCCGGCGAGATGAGATCAGGAGTTTCGAGTCCGCCTCCACGTTTCTCGTCTACCCCTCGGCTGCAAAGGCCGCCATCCGGCCGAGACTCGCCGAGGTCGTCGAAGCAAGAGCGGAGTTCTTCGATCTTCTCGAGGAGCTTCGCTTTCGGAAGAATCCACTTTTTGAATCCTACTACGACATGTTGGAACGAGCGGCCGCTCCGAGTCGTTGGGAGGTTGACGAACCTCCCGCCGTTGAGCTCGTGAGCGGGAGACTCAAAAGATATGTGGCCTTTTCCGACGGCGCGTACCGCCTCCAAACTTATATCTGGCCGAGCTCGGAAGGAGAAGGTTTCGAGCTCGAGACCTACAAAAGGGTGTCGCACAAAATGGAAAACCTGACTGTTCCACCCGGGGTTTCGCTCGAGGTTACCGGAACACTCCCGATCTACGAGCGCATCAACCAACTCGTGCGATCCGACTTCTCGAGGGTGAGTGGTTTGGGTATTCTTTTGGTTGCGGGTCTCGTGCTTGTGTTTTTTCGAGAGATCCCCGCGGCCCTCATGGCGCTCGTTCCCTTGGCCGCTGCGCTTCCGATCACGGCCGCCGCCGTGGTTCTGCTCGAAGTTCCCTTCACGCCCACCGGCATCGCCTTTGCTTCGATCATCGTGGGCGTTGGAATCGATGATTCGGTTCACATCATCGCAAGAGCACGAAGGGGTGACGGGAAACAACTGAAAGACGTCATCGAGGAGATCGGGCCGGTGATCGGGCCGGTGATCGGGCTTACTACTTTATCTACGGTGATAGGGTTCGGGACTCTTGCTCTATCCAGCCATGCCGTCGTTTCTTCCCTCGGCCAGGTCATCGCGATCGGTGTGATGGCGTGCTGGTTTTTCACAATGTTCCTCCTGCCCACCGTCTTTTCCATCTTGCCCCGCGTCAAACCACAGTTCCGGCGCGCGGCCGGCGTCGTCGCTCTGGCTTTTGTCGCGTCTGCGGCCTCCGCCGCTACGGTCCAGGAATCGGTAGACGAAATTCTCGAAAGGCTGGAGGAACGGCAAGGTGATTTTGAGGCCGTTTCCTGCGAATACGAACAGAAGAAATCGCTGAAGCAAATCGAGGGAGACATCCGAGTCAGCGGCACGATTCTGTTTCAAAAGCCTCACTACTTCAGGATGGGTCTAGCCGGTGATGAGAATTTGGACGTGTATTGCAACGGCGACAATGTTTGGATCGTGGATCGAGACACTCGAGACGTCGAGGTGCATCCTCTCGGCGCCGCTGTCGGCGGCCGGTTGGCGCGAAACCTGCCGCTTCTCTACTTTTTCCGGCTCAATGAGATGCGGGCGGACTTCGACATCACAAGGATCGGCGGTACGAACGGCAACAATGTTCTCGAGCTCGTCCCGCTGAAAGGGAAAGGGATCTCCTTCCGCCGCTTGAGGCTCGAGCTGGACGGTCGAGACCGTCTGCGGCGAGCGGTGGTCGAGTATTCGGAAGAAGAGTTGACGGAAACGATCTTCGAAAACTGGCGACGGATGAGCAAGGTTTCGACCCATCATTTCGAGTATCGTCGCTGATTCCGGTTGGATGAAAACATGAATCCCCGTCGCTATCGGCATCGTGGCAAGAGGGGGCGTAAAACGCCGCACCGTCCGACCGCTCCAAATCGTACAAGGAAAAAAGCGGTCTCGAATCGTAGGTTTCAAATGGAGAGCTGGTAGAAAAAGCATGATCTTCCATAAGTTTCCTTACCTCACAATGAGCCTCGTACTCTTTGCTTTCTTTTTGGCCGGACTGCTGCTCCGTCCACACGAACGCCGGCCCATGCTTTTGAGCGGCTTGCTGCAGGGCCCCTACGCTCTGGCCTCGATCCTGTTCGTACCGGATTACTGGAATCCGGTGAGAGTCGCCGAAGGCTATTTGACGGGCCCAGAAGACATCATCTTTTCCGTTGCCAACGGCGGTCTCGTATGGCTGTTCGCGACCTGGCCGATTCGAAACCGTATGACTCTGAGACCGCGCTTGAGTCGATTCGCGATGGCCTACGGGATATGTGCGTTGTCGGGTTTAGTTTTGGTCCTGCTGTGCTGGCGTTCCGGCATATCGATCATGAGCTCGGTCCTGATCGCAATGATAGGAGTGACCGCCGTGCTCGGATTGATGCAGGGACGCTTATGGCGCATCCCCGTCTCGGGCGCAATCGTCTTCGCGGGTTTTTACTCCGTCGTAATCGCCGCGACCTTTCGTGCATTTCCCGAATTTGTTTTGCAATGGAACAACTCCTCCCTGTGGGGTCCGACATTCCTAAAGGTACCGATCGAGGAGATTGTGTGGGCATTGGCGTTCGGAGCGGTATGGCCGTTTCTGATGGCGTACATGCTGGGCGCACAATGTGTCGAGCCCGTAAAACCTCAAACCACGAGCGTGAACCCATGAATACCGACCAAACTTTCCAAGAATTTAAAACCCAGGTCAGACGGTCTGTCGAAGAGCACCTGGGTGGGATCTTTTCCGCCCATCCGGACACTGAAGTTTGTCGAGCGGCCCGCTACGCGGTCTTGGGTGGGGGGCACCGATGGCGGGCGATGGGGGCCATTGCTTCCGGAATGATATTCCGCGACGATGCCTTTCGAGTCTGCCTCAATTCGGCCTGCGCCGTAGAGCTGGTCCACGCCGCTTCCATCATCTTGGACGATCTGCCCTCGATGGACGACGCCCGCTTTCGAAGGGGCAAGCCTTGTGTCCACCTGCGGTTTCCGCGGTGGGCGGTGGATATGTCACCTGCGTTCCTCGTCAATATGGCCTACGCCCTCATTCTGGATAATCCAGAGGCTGCATACGAAGCGCGCGTCTCTGCCGCAGTCATTTGTAGCAAAGCGGGGGCCCATATGAGCGTGGGTCAGGAAATGGACATCGAGCAGTCCTCGTGCGAAGACGTTCAAAAACGTCTGCTGGATTGCTACCGGATGAAGAGCGGTGCCTTGTATGCGGCGGCTACGGGAGCCGGTGCCGTGATCTGTGGGGCGGACTCGAACGACGCCGCATTGCTGTCCGAATGCGGCATGCAACTCGGTTTGAGCTATCAGTTCCTCGATGATATCGCCGATGTGGACGCAAGCGTCGAGGAAACCGGGAAGGATACCGGCATGGATGCAGGCAAGTGCACGGCTGTGGACCTATTCGGTACCGCGGGAGCAAAGTCGATGGCATCTCAGTTCGAGGAGGAAGCCCTCTCGCGGCTCGAGCCTTACGGGCCGAGAGCTGAGCTACTGCGTTGCCTGATTCGTTCCGCGTCCTGGGCGCCGAATTGATGCCGAGCCCTTCAGCCTCCCACCCTTGCCCGCCCCAGCCGAATCCCGTTTTGGACTCAACGAAGCTTGCTCGGCTGATGCCGGCAAGACGTCAGTCCCAGCCGGATAAACACTGACGAGGGATCGCGTGCTACAGCTCCAGCTCGCTCCGTGCCCAGTTCGCGCGCTTGGAACCGGCCTCGTAGGTGCTTTGTAGGAAATCGAGCAGCGCCCGGCGAGGGTCCGCGGAGCTCCGGAAATCTTCGTAGCGATAAAGAGCCATCGAGCTTCCGTTTTGTTCTTTCCACCCGGCGTCGGTCGGTCGGATGATTTCTTCGTTCAGACCTTTCGGTTCCGGAGCCGTGTAGCTGTAGAAAGCCGGCTCGGGGACGTTGTCGTCTCCGACCCAGAAGCCGGCACTGATGACTTCGTGCGAGTAAGCCTCGCGCGTCACGGGGTCGGCTCCCTCCGGCACCGGCGCGGCTCGTCCGGAAAAACGCGTCACCGCCAGGTCGAAGCTGTGCCAAAAGAAGTGAACGGGACTGCACTTCCCCAGGAAGCGGCCTCGAAATTCCTTGAAGATGGAGTCGATGGGAACGAGGATGCTCCAGAATCGATGAGCAAACTCGGGATCGTAGGTGTCATGCGCCGTGTCGGTCAGAAAAGGCTCATGACTTTTGACCCGCTCGGGGTCGAACGGATTGGCGAGGATTTTGACCTCGATGCCCACCCGCTTCAACGTGGCCAAGACCTCTTCATAGAATCCGGCGACGCTTTGACCTTGGAGCGGAATCTGAAATGTTTCTCCACTGCTGACACGACCGGCGAGGCGATGATCGATCAAGTCGAGCACCAATTCGAAGTTTCGACTCTCGTAAGGCATGGGTCCGGTGGTCAATCCGCGGGCGGAAACATAAAGCGGCACATGCCACCAATGGTTGACCTTGGGTGTGAGCGTCAGTCGGATCTTACCGACGATCTGAGCGAAGAGATGCAACGTCACCTTCGTGTCTTGCCACGCTTCGAGAGGTAGGGGAGGGAATGGATCGTTGGTTGTCATGATTTACCTCGTTTTACGTCTCGCTCTCGACGATTTCGGCCGGTCGGCTCCATCGGCCGCCGAACACGAGATCCGAAATCGGCTTACGGGTGCGCGGCTTCTGGTCTCGTTCCCGATAGGTCTCAGGGGCGCCTTCCGCATTGGAGGCGTATCCGATGGCCAGTGCCGTCCAGGGCTCGAATCCTTCGGGAATCTCGAAAAGCTCCTTTGCCTTCTCCGGATCGAATCCGGCCATCGGATGGACGTGCAGGTCCCGCGACGTCGCCTCAAAGATGAGATTGGCCGTTGCGAGACCAAGATCGTGGTGTGCCACCCGGTTGGGCTTGTTGTTTCGTGAAAAGCGGAGGCTCACCACCCCAATGGCCAATACCGGAGCGGCTTTTGCCCAGGCCTGATTCGCTTCGCTCAGGCACGAGAGCAACTTGTCATAATCTTCCGGCGTCTCCTTGGTCGCCACGATGAAACGCCATGGTTGCTCGTTGAACGATGAAGCGGCCCACCGAGCCGCCTCAAAAAGCGAGAGGAGCGCTTTCGGTGAGACGGATCGATCCGAAAAGCTGTAGGGGCTCCATCGTTGTGCAATCAATTCGTGGACGTCATAGTCGGTTTTCGCGCGCTTCAAATTTTCCATGTTTGAGATCCTGTATGTAGACAATCGTTACGCTAAGTCGAAGAGTAGCAATTCCGACTCCTCGATGCCATTGATTTTGATATCGTCGAGGTCACTGAGTTTGACTCCGTCACCTCGGCCGAGCTCCTGGCCGGCGATTCGCACCCGACCGCCGGCGACTTGAATCCATCCATGCCTTCCGGGCGAAAACGTGTAGCTCAGCTCTTTATCGGGTTCCAAAATCGCGGCAAAGACGGAAACGTCTTGGTGCACGGTCAGCGAGTCGCCGCGTCCGGTCGGCGAGGCGATGAGACGAAGCTGGTTGAGCTTTTCTTCTCGGGTAAAATGCCTCTCCTCGTAGCCGGGCGTCAGCCCTTCTTCTCCCGGAAGAATCCAGATCTGAAGAAACCGGAGCTCCTCCGTGGAAGAATGATTGAACTCGCTGTGGGTGACCCCTGTTCCGGCGGTCATCCGCTGCACGTCTCCGGAACGAAGAACGGAGCCCGTTCCCATATTGTCCTCGTGCTCGAGCGCTCCGTCGAGCACGTAGGAGATGATCTCCATGTCTCGATGACCATGCCTACCGAAACCTTGGGCCGGTGCGACGGTGTCGTCGTTGATGACGCGTAGTGTCCGGAATCCCATGTGGCTCGGATCGTAGTAGCTTGCGAAAGAAAAAGTATGGAAGGTGTCGAGCCATCCGTGATTGGCATGGCCACGCTGATTGGCCGGCCTGATTTGGATCATTGGGTTTCTCCTTATTCGATGTTTTGAACCTCGACGAGAAGTCGAACGAGCTCGTTGAGATCTCGATGCCGAAGTCTCCGAAATTGTCGCCGGTGCAACTCCCGTACCGGGTCGTCGAGCTTGCTCAACAAGGTGAGGCCTTTTTTCCGAATCGACACAAACACGGTCCGCCGGTCCGAGCTGCTGCGTTCGCGTGCCACGAGACCGGACCTTTCGAGGCGGTCGAGCAAGCGTGTGATGTCGGGCAGCCGCGTGATCATGCGCTCGGCGATGGCCTGGCACGGTAGCCCCTCTGACGTTCCTCGGAGGATTCGGAGCACGTTGTATTGAGGCTCCGACAAGTTGAAGGATTTGAGAAGCTCCACCAACTCCCCAAGCAGCTTTCCGTGCGCTTTCAGAATGTGGACGAAAGCCGTTTGACCCAGGTTCGACCTGTCTAGTTGTGACATGTCCCTATTATATGTTGACACGATATTTGTTGCAACATATATTGTGTCCCCGAACGATACAGAGACTGCGAAAAGGATACGAGAGTCTTTAGCCCATGCCCGCAATGGCAAAAACGATGAAACCCACCATGAAAACACCGAATGTTGCTATCTACGGTGGTCATTTGAAAACCATCGAGCCCGGATTCGGGGGCAAGGGATTGACCTTGTCGTTCCCGTTGTAAACAAACAGGCACGTTGTTTTTGCCTTATTTAAAGGAGTTCTAGTGTCCTGTATCAGTGGATCGTTGTATAAAGCTCGAGGTCATTTTGTGTGCTGGCAAGGCGTGCCGACGAAGAACTATCGTGATATTTCGAGGAGGCGCAACGCAGTCAGCGCGCAAAAGGGGCCGAGATTTATGTGACGAATTACTGACACAGGGCACTAGGGGTCCAGCCAAAAATAAGTTCCCTTTTTCGGTCGTCGAGGCGCCCCTACAACTCGCGTTCCGGTAGTCCCGAACGGTCTTCGAGGCGGGGCGCCCGGCTGGCAAGGCGCGAGGAGTGAAGAATATCCAGATATTTGAGCTTCGAGCAACGCAGCCAGGGGGGATGGATCGGCGGCCCAAAACGGGAAGTTATTCTTGGTTGGGCCCTAAGGCCAGGCTGTCCGCCTTCGCTTCAGTCCAACTGCCAATCGTCGAAGCTTCGGCGAGACCTCACCGTAGCCGTTAGAATTGCTACTGTCGCCATCGGCGGAGGCGGGCGCCTGGCGGAGATTGCAGTGCCGTCCGCCGGCAATGACATGCGGATTATGGCAATGAGCTGCGGATTTTGAGGGTTGACGTGCGGATTGTGAGCATGACGTGCAGATGCAACCGGCGCGTAACTTGAAGGCAGGCCCAGAACTCCTTCTATACGAAGTCTTGACCCACATTGGATAACCCATCGTTGTCTTCACTATTGAGTCATCGAGTCGGCATCGGGTATACTGGCACTAATAAGAACAATGCATGGCGTGCCCTCTCGACGAAAACCATGACGACGGACCAAGAAGACTCGCGTGACCGGCGCCGTTCGAAGCGCATCAACACGCGAATACGAATCCTGTTTACCCGCGGGGGAACCGGCATTGCCATCGAGGCGGAGACTGACGACATCAGCGTGGACGGGTTGTTTGTTCGAACCCGCCGTCGGCCGCCGAGCGTGGGTACTCAACTCGGTCTGCTCCTGAAGCTGGAGGATCCCGCTCAGGAATTGATGCTGAAAGGTATCGTGGCCCGGGTAAGCCTGCCTGAATCTACGGAATCCGGGCAAACGTCAGGCATGGGTATCCACTTTGTCGATGTGGATGACGAAACACGAATGGTTCTGACGCAAGCTCTGGAGCGGGCTGACGAGACGGTTGCTCCACCTGTCAACGATGGCAACGCCTAGCGCGGTGCCAACCTCTCTAAGCATGAATGGCACTGCGAAGTCGCGACAATTCCCTCTGTGTGTTGTTGGCGCTGTTCTTTCGAGTCCTTCCCTTCAGCGTGCGAGTCGGTAGGTGAATTTGATCCGCTCGCCTGATGCGCCGCTCAGTTGAAAAACGATGGAGTGTGTGTCTCGAGAGATCATTTGTCCCTGCGCGACAGTGAGGCTGCCGGCGACAAAGTGATTGGCATGAGAAAAGTCGAACCTCCAAATGATATCCCCTTCGAGCCAGGTGAGAAGTACGGCTTCAACAGTGTTCAGGCCGGCATGGGCTTCGAAATCGTGCATGAAGGGATGCGCACCGGAGACACCATCGATTCGCGCACCGTTTATGACGATGTTTCCCAGAGCAGCGTTATGGGAAGACTCGACGAGCAAAGAGCTTGCAAGTGAGCTTCGGAGTCCGACCCGTTGACTTACCTGTAACGTGATGCTCTGGGTCGAGTTAGCGGACGAGCCTCCCGCGCCGCTCACCGTCAACGTCACAGTGACCGTTTCTCCCGAGCAACCCGTTAAGTTGCGGTTGATGTTTTCTCCGGTGTGCGTGGTCAGTCCGCCGAGGGAAGGGGGTGCGCTGATTACCCAGTCGTAGTTAGTAATGGGCCCACTCGAGCAATCCGCATCGAGCTTCAAGTTGCATGAACCGCCCGGAAAACTTGATGTGAAACAAGCGGTCAAGGACGGCGTTGCGGTCGTTGTGGTTGGCACCGTGGTCGTGCCAGGGACCGTGGTTGTGCCAGGGACGGTGGTCGTGCTTGGGACGGTGGTCGTGCTTGGGACGGTGGTCGTGCCGGGGACGGTGGTCGTGCCGGGGATGGTGGTTGTGCCGGGGACCGTGGTCGTACTTGGGACGGTGGTCGTGCCGGGCATGGTGGTCGTTCCGGGGACGGTGGTGGTGGATGTTCGCGGAGAGGGTGGCGCCGGACCTGTCCCCCCGCGATTCCCTGTACGAGTGGTTGAATCATCTTGCGTGTCGGGATCCGAGGTCCCCGTAGCGACGGCGACAGCCCCGACGCCGGCAGCGGCAGCGCCCGCCCCGACGGCAACGACCGTCCCGACTCCTGTTCCACCACCGATTCCGGTGGTGACGCCCGTCGTGGCAACAGTCGCTATGATTCCTGCGGTCTCGAAGCCGGGAGGGATTGCAGGTGCTCCGGCTTCCGTGGCACCGACGATGATGCCCGGTTCTTCACCGGGCAAGTAGGCGGTTCCTATCCGGTCCTCGCATTTCTCTCGAATTTGGGGGTCATGCTCGACGTCAACGGCCTCGTTGTAGGTGACGTCCACCGCCTCGATGTAATAAATGATCCGTTGCGTATCCGGGCCGGGCTTGGGCAGTATGCCGATAAACTTGCCGTCATGGATGACCATCTCCACCCAATAAAATCTTGGATATTTTTCGGAACGGAAATAGACTTTGGCGACCTGAATTTCCATTCCGGGCTCGATAGCTGCATCGACCACCGGGTATTTGCCCAGCCCGATACAATCGAGCGGATCGTGAGAAATGTCTGGAATCGTTTGAGCTCGAGCCGGAGCTCCGAAGCCGAGAATGATGAAGAGCAAGAGATTTCTGAGGTCCATCCTCGTTACGGTTCGCCCGCATCTCCTGGGCGGCGGCGATGACCTGCTGTTCTCACGCACGAACTCTTGCATCTTTGGTTCGGTTTTCAATCGGTGGGGGACAATCGACAAAACCACCTCCCCAGGTAAGAGTGCAAACCCTATGCCAAGGGGAGCAACCGCTTTCAGACCATCCGTAGATCGAAGAAGTGGATACAAGTGATTCTGTTAAAGAAGAAGGCGCTCGGGTTCCGGCCACCAAACATCGTTGGGATTTCCCAACAGGTGTGTGGGGATTCCCTCCACATGCTTTCGAGTTTTCTCGGCTCCTGGCTTCACTTGCCAGCTACCAATCAATCCTCCAACCTTCTATTTGAACTGACTCACCAACTGATGCTCTTCGAGAACTTGCCGCCGTCTGCAAGCGTGACCGTGGCCGCTATCTCACCTTGGTGTTGCGCCTCCGTCCAAGTACCAGCGATCTCGTGAACAAGTGCGGTGGCTTGCGGTTCGATTCGCTGGGTGCGAGAAGGGATCTGGGCCCCCTTGCCGGTCGTCTTGCCGCCGAACCGGCTCACCAGCTCCAAGCTTCGGACCTCGATGGCTCGGTATCCCTCGTTAAAGATTCTAATTCGAAGCACATAGGGCTCGCCCGGCTTGGCATCGGTTGGATTGAGCTCGATGATGATCTGAGCTGGGAAAAAGTCAGCGGCCGTTTCATTGATCTTGAATCGGTCCTCTATCTCGAATCCCATGACTTCTTCTGTGCCGGATTGGCTCGGGATGTATTCGGTCTCACTCTCGACGATTCTACGTACCGGCGCTGCGGTAACCTGCTGCTCGAGCTCCGCCTCGTGTTTGAGGCTTATGGCTTCTTCGAGCCCGTTGCGAGCTTCCCGGCTTTCCGGCTCGTATTCCATGGCCTTCTTGTAGGCGTCGATGGCTCCTTGATGGTCACCTGCTTCGAGAGAGCTCCTTCCCTCTTGGATATACTTCGCAGCGAAAGTTTTTAGCTCCGCCTCCGCCTGCCTGGCTCGGAGCTGTTCGCGCAGCGTGCTCCAGCGCGTGCTCTTGGGGGCCAATCGCTCTCCACGGGCAATGAGCGACTGGGCCTCTTCGAGCCTACCGTTACTGAGCGCCAATGCGGCGTCGGCGGCGAAGGTTGCGGCCTGCTCACGAGGAGTTGGCTTGGATGACGGAACGGGCGTGGGCACTTCAACCGGCGGAGATGAGTGAGCCGTCTTGGATTCCGCCTGCTCTTGAGCGGCTTTTTTGATGGTTTCCTGAAGCTCGAGAGCTCTCGGATTTCCAGGCGCAATCGTCAAGATGTTTTGTATTGCTTCGAAGGCCTGAGCGATCTGTCCACTCTCGATAAGCCCCTCCGCAAACTGAAAACGCCCTTCCAGATCCACGGGTTTGGGAGCGGTCGCCGATACCGACGCAGTAGGAGATTTCTCGGATTGATGAAACGCGAACCGGTATGCCCCTACCGCCGCGCTTGAAAGCATGACCGCCGCCGCCACCCATAGCAGCCGTCTTGCGGTTGTCCGTGGTCTTGCCGGAGCCGTCCTCACCTCGGAGGCGGGCCTCACCTCGCCGGGGACCGATTGGAACGCACGAGTATAGGCTTCGGTCTGATCCACGTCCACCCCGGCCGCGTTTAAGTCTCCTGGCCGCGTGGCCCCATGGCTCGTTAGTCGTTGAGATCCTTTATTGCCGCTGCCGGAGTGATGCGCGGAGCCCAAGTCAAGAGGACGAAAGTCAGGCTTTTCGGGTAACGCCGCTGAATGAGTGCGCAAGAAAGTCTCGATGGCCGTTGCCATCTCTTGGCCGCTCGAGTACCGGCCCTCTGCGTCCTTGGCGAGAGACGAGCTCAAAATCTCTTGGAGCTCAGGGAAGTCCCTTCCATCGGGCATGACCAGTTTCGGAGGGGCCTTCGTGATTGTCTGGAAAAAGACGGTCTCAATGGAGTCTCCGGAAAACAGCTTCTCGTTGGTCAGAAGCTGGTAAAGGACAGTGCCAACGCTGAAAATGTCCGAACGGCCGTCAACCTTCTCGCCACGAATTTGCTCTGGAGACATATAGCTGACGGTCCCGAGGACCATCCCGGTCTGGGTTTGGGAGGCCTGCGTCCAGCGGGCGACGCCAAAGTCCATGATTTTTGCACCGTCTTTGGTGACGAAAATATTGGCCGGCTTAACATCGCGATGGACAATCCCGACGCTGTGGGCGTGATGCAGTCCTCGACATACCTGGGCGACGATTTCGAGCCTTCGAGTCACGGAGGGTGCATTCTGCTTGATGAGATCTTCGAGGTCGGCTCCCTCGAGGAGCTCCATGGCGATGAAGGGTGAACCCTGATGATCGTAGCCAAGGTCGTGGATGGTGACGATGTTGGAATGTTGGAGGCGAGCAACCGCCTTCGCCTCACGTGCGAAACGCTCCCTCAATTGCTCATCGTAGATCGTAGAGCCCGCCATGACCTTGACGGCAACATCGCGTTCGAGAACAGGATCGTGCGCGAGGTAGACCATTCCCATGTTCCCTCTGCCGAGTATTTTGCGAATCTCGTATTTGCCCAGCTTGTTGGGTGGGGAGGGAATGACGGCAGTGTCTTCCGACATAGGGTAGAACATTAGCAAAAACCGTGCCGGAGATGCCTGGGGAATTGAGCCGTCGCGATGTTTGTAGAATTCGTATACCCACTCGAGGAGGAAGCAGAGCGGCACAACAACTTACGGAAATGGATCCTAGGCTTGAAAGTGAGCTGAGAGCGGTACCATCTAAAAGAAATCCAAGCCGGTTGGGGTAGAAACACCACAGGCTCACGATTTACATCAGTCTAGAAGCATGGTCGAAGCAGCCTTCCGATGGCTGGACTTTCAGCCAACCCTCCTTCTGAGGCTAGTCAGGAGCCCGTTGGGCGGTAACCGCTTTCAACTGAGCCGCTTCGGAGAGAGAGATGGGCTCGCTATAGAGGTAACCCTGCGCGAAATCGAAGCCCATCATCGCACAAACCTCGGCTTCCTTCCCAGTTTCGATACCTTCGGCGATTGTCTCGGCTCCGAATCTCGCGGGCGGCGGCCAGGAGCATGGAAACGAGACGCCTCTTGAATGAGGTAGCCTCGACGATGTCCTTGACCAGGCTCATATCGAATTTGAGGAAACGTGGTGGCACCTCGGCGAGCTGAAGGAAGCGCTCCCCGATACCGAAATCGTCGAGCGCAAGATGGATCTCGAGCTCATCGAGCTGTCTTTTGAGCTTGCTGATGACGGTGGGTTCCGCCAGCGCGCCTTCATGGATCTCGAGAGCAAGCTTCGCTCCGGGAGCAATCTCTCTCACTTGACGCAGTGAGTCAATCAAGCCGGGATCATCAATTTCCGACGGATGGGTGTTCAAGAACAGCAGGGGAAAATTGGCTCCGCTGTTCTGGACGAGCGTCGCGGCTTGAGTTCGGAAGAGACGACTCAGCTCCGCTGCCCGGCCATGGGCCTCGGCAACCTGAAAAAGCGCCGCGGGACTCGAGGGGAGATCTTCATGGCGTCCGCGACCCAGGACCTCGTAAGCGACAAGGTCTCCTTGGGGTATGGAGACGATAGGTTGAAAGACGGCCGTGGTGAGCTCGCGCTCCAGAAGCTCGGTGAGCTCCCGCATGCCACCGACGAACTGGCGAGAGAGCTCGTGTGGCCCGAGAATGAATGTGGTCAGACCAGGGCCCTTTGTGAGCGCGGCTTCCCCCTCGCCGGTCTGACGGCCGACGCGAAACTCGAACTCGGCGAAATGAACGATGTCGCCTTCCTGGAGCGTGGCTACCGTAACGCGCTCGCGGTTGACGAAGGTGCCGTTCGTGCTCGACAGGTCGCGCAGCAAAAGACTGCCATCCTTGAAGACGATTTCGGCGTGGTGTTTGGAGATGGACTGACGTGCGAGAGTGAGCTCGATGCCTTCAAGGCGGCCGACGCGGAACGGGAAAGTTTGTATCGGGATTCGTTCGAAGCTCTTCCCACCGTCAACCGTGCGCTCCAAAAACCAGTGGGACTCGTGCTTTTCCTGTGGCGTGTACCGTGACATCTTTCCGCTCGTAAATACTGAACGCTCAGACGAGCGAACTAACCCTCGAGAAGTTTGCTCTCGCCCGCGTCTACCTGAATGATCGAGATTGTTTGTACTGTAATAGTATGTGGCGTTATGGGCCAAAACGCCAATGCTGTTTCCGCCCGACTTTGTGAGCGCCATCAAAGCCTTGCGCGCATACAGAAGGTTCTGGGCCTTACGGAACGCCATCGACTGCGGTCCATCCAGGACGCCGTTGGCGACCTCGAAGCCGCGATCGCAAGGTAGAAGATAGCAACATTACTCCCTACACGTCTGCTTTTGTCCTTACCCTCAACGGGGCGTCACAGACACAACACCGCCGGGAAATTGGGGGTTCCTCACCGCTGCACACCAAAGCAGCAGTTGCCTCCAAGTTTAAGTTAGACCAGTTCGCGTTTAACGTTATCTTGCCAGCGCTTCGTGCGGATCTCTTTGCCGTTTTCGCTCAGAACGGCCTTGATGTCCATAACGAATTCCTTCGACGTCGATCGCAGCGTGCCTTCGGAGTGAACGTCAATTTTCCGCCCGTCAGCTTCTTCGATGCTCTTCGTCGCGATGTAGTTCGTACCAGGGTTCGCCGTCGTTCGTAAGGTCGGCTCTTCTTCTTCGTCCGGCGTCAGGCACCGGCAGCGAACCCGTCCGATAGTTGAGTTCAGGCAAGACTGGAAGCCGAATTCAGTGGGCCTATGAGAATCCGGGAAACCGGGCGCCAGCGGTCGATTCAGAGCCTGACTAAACCGGATATTGAGACAGCGTCCTTAAAAAAGCGGCGGCGATCTGGGGTTGAGCCTCAAGCCATCGTGAGCGCCATCAGAGCCTTGCGCGCGTGCAGAAGGTTCTGAGCCTCACGAAACGCCATCGACTGCGGTCCGTCCAGGACGCTGTCGGCGACCTCGAAGCCCCGATCGCAGGGAAGACAGTGCGTGTAATAGCCGTCGTCGGTCCAGGACATGGCTTCATCATCGATGATCCAATTACGAGCCTTCTCGTAGATTTTTTCCGTTTCCTCGAATTTCGGTTTGTCTCCGGAAAACGGTGGTAGAAACTTGATGCCGCCCCAGCTCTTGGAGTTGACGATGTGGGCGCCGGTCAAACCCTCTTTCCGGTCGTGGACGATTTTAAAGTTGCCCCCGTGCTTTTTGGCGTTCTCGCGACACCTCTGCTCGACTTCTTCTTCTACATCGAGACCTTCGGGGTAACAAAGTGTCACATCCATACCCATCAGCGTTGCCGCAACAATGGAGCTGTGCGTTACCGCCATCTGGCGCTTCACGCTCGGTGAGTAGGCGAAGCACATGGTGTACTTCACTCCTTTGAAGCCGCCCTTGACTTCCTTCGTGGCCATCATGTCGGCCAGAGCTTGGGTGGGATGAAACCGATCGTCGCCCATGTTGAAGACCGGGATATCGGCCCACTCGCAGAACTCGCGGCCGATTTGCTGCCCCTTGCCGTAGACCCAGTCGGTAGGAGCGCCGAACACCCTGAGCGCGATACCGTGCCCTATGCCGTTGAGAACCCGCGCCACGTCGGCGACCCGCTCCGTTCCATAGGCAACTTCATCTCCGGCCAATGCCGGCGTATAGATCTTGCCGGGCTCCAAATAGTGAGCGTGTCCACCGAGTTGGGTCATCCCGGCTTCGAAACTGTTGCGCGTTCTCAGAGACGGGTTGAACATGATCATGAAAAGCGTTTTGTTCTTGAGCAAATCATCAAGTTTCCCTAGCAAGAAATCACGCTTGAGATCGAAAGCCACGTCCAAGATCGTTTCTATCTCGTCTCTCGTGAAATCCATGAGGGTCATCATGTCCCGCCCACGTAACGTATTCTTTGACAGCATGACGTTTTCTCCTTTTTATTTACTTTCCGGGTTTTCGGTTTCGAGGCCGGCTTTGATGATGGCATCGACGAGCTTCAAGTCAACGCGGTCTCCCGACGCCTGCCAAACTTCCTTCGCTGCTTCAAAAAACTCTCCGCGGTCGGGCCGCGTGATCTTGACTCCTTCCGCTTCTAGTTTTTCCAACGCTTCTCGACCCTGTCGTTGATACTCTTGTCTCTCGAACTCGATCGCCTTCCGTGCCGCCTGTTCCACCACCCTTTGATCTTCTTCGGAAAGGGACTGGTAGAACTGCTCGCTCATGACCAAAGGGGAGACCAAGAACATCCAGCCGATCTCGGCCCAATGGGGCGCGACCTCATAGAATCGTTTGGCGTAATAGTTGGATCGGGCGGCCTCGGCGCCGTCGATCACTCCCTGTTCCATTGCTGTATAGACCTCTCCGTAGGCCATGGGAAGAGGACTCGCGCCGAAAGCCGTGAAAGCTCTCAAATGAAGTGAGTTCTCCATGGTGCGGATCTTGAGCCCGGCCATGTCCGCCATGGACGCCACGACCTTGTCCTTGGTCATCAAATGTCGGAGTCCCACATCGAAGTAGCCGAGCAGATATAGACCCCGTTTTCGTAAGGGTTCGGCAAAACCTTGACCGATGGGACCATCGAGCACCCGATACATGTGCTCTCGGTCGCGAAAAAGGTAAGGGAGCTCGAGAACCATCATCTCGGGCACAAAAGTAGCGACCGGGGCGTTCGAAGGACATACCAACTCGACCGCGCCGATGATGGTGAGCTCAACGACTTCCCGTTCGTTTCCCAAGGCGTTATTCGGATAGACCTCGACGTGGATCCTTCCGTTGGTTTGACTCTCCACTTCTTGTCCGAAAAACTCGAGAGCCTTCACCGGCGGCTCGTTGGCGGCGCTACTAGAGCTTGCCTTGATGATGAGAGGTCGGTCCGTCGAGCAAGCGGCCGTCCAAACGAGCACCAAAACCATCGTGCAAAGCGTACCAGGGCGCCACATTACATGAGTCCAATCAGGCGAGGTAAAACGGTGACCGTGTCCGGGAACAAGGTAATCAGGAGGAGAACCGCCACCATGGTCAAGACCGGCTTCACCGTCCAGGCTGCGACCTCGTTCACGCTCTTTCCGGCGATGCTGCAGGCTACGAAGAGCGTCGCCCCGTAAGGGGGAGTCACCATCCCGATGCACAAGTTGACGGAGGTGAGAACCCCGAAATGAACCGGGTCCACTCCAAATTGCACGGCCAAAGGAAAGACGATGGGCATGATCACGATGATCGCCGAGATGCTTTCCATGAACATCCCGACGACGATCAACACTAGGTTGCAGAGGAGGAGAAAGGACAGTTGGTTGTCGGACCAGACTTGAAGCATATCGCCCATTTGATCGGGGACACGTCCCACCGCGATCATCCAGGCGAAAAGATACGCGCAGGTTGCGACGAACATAACCACACAGGAGCGGAGCGCAGCGGTGACCAAGATCGGACGCAGGTGAGACGGCTTCAGCTCACGATAGACGAAAAAACCCATGATCAGGCCATAGGCTACGGCCACTCCCGCCGCTTCGGTCGCGGTGAAGACGCCGGCCAGAATTCCGCCGAGAACGACGATGGGCATACCGATGGCCGGCAAGCCTTGCCACAGGGCTCGAAGACAACCTTCCCCTGATGCGCCGGGCTCCGCATCACGACTCTCGTACAACCGGGACTCGCGATAACTACCTGCGATCAGGGCGCCTGCGATGAGAATCCCCGGAACGATCCCACCCACGAAAAGCGCGGCAATGGACGTCTCGGTTACGTATCCCATGACGATCATAATGATGCTGGGGGGAATGATCGGGCCGAGAGCACCTCCCGCGGCTTGAAATGCCGTGGCGAACCCGGAAGGATAACCGCGTCGTTCCATCGCCGGAATCATCATCGAGCCCACGGCGGCGGTACTTGCGCTGGAGCTCCCGGAGATGCTGGCAAAAAACATCGAGGAGAGAATTGAAACGATGGGCAATCCACCGCGCAATCGGCCGACGATCGCGACGGCCCGCCGCGAGATCCCACAAGCGTTCATGAGCTCTCCGGCGAGAATGAAAAGTGGAACAGCCATGAGGGCCCAGGAATCGAGAGCCGCGAAGGCTCTCTGGGGAACCACTTCCAGCGGGATCTGTCCGTGAACGAGAAGACCTACGATGCCGCTCAGACCGATGGCGAAGGCTACGGGCACTCCCGCCAGCAGGAAGAGCACGAGGCAGATGAATAGGGCTGCGATCACGCGCCTTTATCTCCTGCCGTTCCATCGGGTCGCCCTCGCAGGAGGAGCACCACCGTCACTCCGATCATCGCGAGTCCACTCACCGGTACCGCGAGATAGGGCCATATCATCGAGATACGCAATGCCGGCGAGACCTGGAGTGCCGCGACCCGCATGAGCTTGATGCCATAGAAGGTGAAGACAAGACAGAAAAATCCAACGAGAAGGTGGATGCCGGTCCGCACGATCCGCTGTGGAGTTGGCGGTAGTTTCGGCGTGAGATAGTTGACCGCCAAGTGCATGCCGCGATAGAGGCAAATGGGCGCGGCCAGGAGCACCAGCCAAACCTGCAGATACCGCGCAAGCTCTTCGGTCCAGCTCGGAGGATCGCCGAGGACGTAGCGTGCCAGCACCTGATAAATCACCAGCAAGGCCATGACGCCCAAGATCGTGCCGACGACGTTTTCGAGGGTCCTCATGAACTTCGACATGTACTGCAACTCAATGGCTTGGAATCAATAGGAGCTCTTTTTGCCGAGGGATGAGCCATTCGAATCCCTCTGAGCCCACTTGGCCGGTTTGCTCGAACCTCACCACCCACGGCCGACCGATAGTTTCATCGACGGGACTCGTCACGTGAAACTCTACCGAGACCCATTCACCCTCCATGAGGGGTAGGCCGGTTTGACCGGCGCCTGCGGCCACCCGTGTCCCCACGTCGTGAACAACGTTACCCGTGGAGTGGCCGTAGAAACTGGCCTGCCACCGAGCGGGGGCAGGACGGTTCGAGTCCATACCCTCTACGTCGTACCCGCGAGACTCGAGATCGATCGCCAATGTTTCCCAGATCTCATGGCCGGTAGAGCCCGGCTCGAGCTTGCCGGCGTAGATATCGGATACCTCGAGCATCTTCTGCCACGCTTGCTGAAGGTGGACCGGTGGTTCCCTCTCGCCAGACGTCAAGACGTAGGCGGACCGTTTCATGTCGCTCGAGTACCCGAGGTATTTCAATCCTCCATCCAGCGTGATGAGATCGCCCGGCTCAATCGGAAAGTCCCTCGACTCCTTCCAGGGCATCCCTCGTTCCAAGAGCTCGCGGTGGGAATCGAAACGACCGAGCCCCGGCATTCCATCGAAGTTCCCGAACCAAACGATCAGGGGGAACCTTCCATGGTTGGTGGCCAAGCTCAGACCGAGTTGAGCCGCCCGGTCTTCCAGCCGGGATACGATGTCGAGAACCGTAGTCTCGCCGGGCTCGACTCGAGAAGAGAGGACGTTCATTTGCCATTGAGAGGTCCATTTCTGAAGTCGCCGGTAGAAACTCGTCTCGGAAGTCGTCCGTCGAGAGCGGAACTCATGAGCGATGTTTGTGGCGGAGACCAGGCGTGCGGAGAGCCGTGGCCCCAGCGCCTGCACGAGATGTTCTCTCAAACTGATAGTCAGGCCATCGCCACTCGCCATGGACTCCGAAACGTTGACGGCAATTTTCTCGGGGTCGCGCTTATTGACCTCTTCACGCAGCCGCCGACCGAGCTCGTCCGTGTCCCCGCCAAAGGTGAGCGTCTGATCGTAAAACCGCTCGATGGCGGAATCAAGCGGCTGCTCACTGGAACCGAAGTAGATCTTCTCAGCCACTCGGCCGCCGTCATCATGAAACAGGAAGACGGCGACGGAGCCCGAGTATCCACCCCCTAGCTCATCGTGGAGGGGATCCAGGTTGTTCTCTCGGTCCAAGACGATCCACATATCGATACCGTGGTGTCTCATCGCGGGTAGAAGGGCGGTCTCGAGTTTTTCACGAACCATGTCACGACGCAGAACCAAACGTTCTCTAAAGTCCGGTATGTCAAACTCCATTTCGATACCCGAGGATGGAATATATCATGCGGCAAAGACACTAGTATTTTTCCTCGCAGCGAGCAGCTCCCAGTATCGATTTTACGGATACCGTCTTGTACACTTGTCCCGGTCTCATAGACGAATTTCCTACCATTTTGGTAGAAAAAGACCCTTAAAGAAGAGGAGAAAGTTCCTATGGGTGTTGTTCAGAAGATCCTTCTCTGGGGTTCCCAGCAATCCTGGCTCGAAAAGCAGGCCCGCCGCCGCGAGTTTGCCCGCAAATCCGCATTGCGGTTTACTCCGGGTGAGGATATCGACGCAGCGCTAGGCGCCGTGAAGAAGTTTCATGCCGGAGGAATGACCAGCATGGTTCACGAGCTCGGTGAAAACGTCGTCGATCCCAACCTAGCGGACGAGGCGACCCAGCATTACTTGAAGGCCATCGATTGCGTTGGGGACGCGGGACAGGACGCGCAAATCTCGCTGAAGTTGACTCATATAGGACTCGACTTGGGTACGGAGCAGGCGTACCGGAATCTGGCGAAACTCACCGAACGCGCCGCCGCCAAGAACAAACTCGTCTGGATCGATATGGAAGGAAGTGCCTATACCGATGCAACGCTGGAGATATTTCGGCGAGCCAAAAAAGAGTTCGGCAACGTAGGTGTTTGCCTCCAATCGTATCTTCACCGTACGTCGCGGGACCTGGAGGAATTGATCGATTTGGGCCCCACCATCCGAGCCACCAAGGGCGCCTACAACGAATCGCCCAGTATCGCCTACCAGCAACCCGAAGAAATCGACGAGGGCTTCATGAAGCTCTGCGAGCGACTGTTGAGGGATGACGCACGTGAGGCGGGAGCCTTTCTTTCCGCTGCAACGCACGATGACAAGCTCATCGCGCAGCTCACGGAGCATGCCGAATCGAGGGGTTTGACCAAAGATCAATATGAAATTCAAATGCTCTATAACATAAGGGAGCCAAGGCAGTTCGAGCTTGCGGAGTTGGGCTATCGGGTTCGTGTCTACGTCAGCTATGGCGTCAATTGGTTTCCGTGGTTGATGAGACGCCTGGCCGAGCGGCCGGCGAATCTACTCGACGTGATGAGGAATGTGGTTCCCGGATAAAGCCGGATAAAGGATGATAAGGGCTACCACTACCCCAAAATCCACGCTCGAGATTCGTGATATATTGAAATGTTACATCGCTTTGCATATGGAGGTAGAAAATGAGCGAGCAGGCTCAACCTTATCCTGTGGAGTCTCCAAGTAGCCTCATCCCGTCCCACGAGGCGCCTGCCACGCCGGTGGTCTCTCTGAAAACCGAGACAGGAGGCCCTACCACCCGCGTTTTATTAGGGTGTCGAACGCAACCAGTCGGCGACCCCGGAGCTTTTTCCCTTTCGGGCCTTGGCCGTGACTCGGAGTTATCAAGAAACCGAGGGAGAGCCCATTGTTACCCGCCGAGCCAAGATGCTTCGGAGAATCCTGGAAGAACAACCGGTAACGATTCAGGAAGGCGAGCTCATCATCGGAATGAAAACCCTGCGCCCTCGCGGGTCCCCAATCTTCCCCGAGATCAATGCTTGGGTCGAAAAGGACCTGGACACCATTGCGACTCGTGGTGACACGCCTTTTTTCGTGACCGAGGAAACCAAGAAAACTTTACGAGACGAGGTGTTTCCCTACTGGAAGGGAAAGCAGATCTACGACCGACTCCTCGAGTCCGTGCCCCAGGAGATCTGGGACGCCGACGAACGAGGGATCACCTACAACTACTTTGCCTCTCAGGACCATTGGGCACATCACGGTGAGCTACGCCAAGGTGCTCAATAAAGGAATGGAAGGCATCATTGCCGACGTCGAAAAGAAGCTCGCCGGCCTTTATTGTGAGGACCCGGCCTATATCCACCGGAAACAGTTTTTGGAGTCCGTGGCCATGGCTTGCGAGAGCGCCGTCATTTTCGCACGCCGTCACGCGGCGGAAGCGCGCCGTTTGGCTCAGCTCGAGCCGGACCCCACGAGAAGGGCGGAGCTCGAAAAGACTGCGGAGATCTGCGAACGTGTGCCCGCCCAGCCGGCCCGTACGTTTCAAGAGGCACTTCAGTCTTTTTGGTTCACCCAATTGGTGCTCAACCTCGAGACGGATGCCCATGCCATCTCTCCGGGCCGCTTCGATCAGTATCTTTATCCGTTCTACCGACAGAGCATCGATTCCGGAGAGCTGACCCAAGAGCAGGCACAGGAGCTTTTGGATCTTCTTTGGGTCAAGTTCGATGAAATCACGCTTGCCAAGGACGGCGGCGAATCCGACACGAGCAGCTCCTATCCCGAGTTCCAGAACCTCAACATCGGCGGTTTGACGCCGGACGGGAGGGATGCGGCCAACGATCTGTCTTACATGTGCCTCACCGCTCTCGAGCACGTGAAGCTTCCGCAGCCCCAGCTTTCCGCTCAAATCAGCAGCAAGACTTCTCCGAAGTTTCTGCTCCGGTGTTGTGAGGTCCTGCGGCTGGGTACTGGAATGCCCGCCATGTTCAATAGCGACACCATCACGCTCGGCATGGTCAACCGAGGCAAGTCGCTTCAGGATGCTCGCTCGGGTAGTGTCAACGGATGCGTCTCCCCGAACTGTGACGGCAAGGACCGTATGGCCTCGTCGGGATACTTCAACCTCGCCAAGTGTCTGGAGCTGGCGTTGAACGACGGTGTCGAGCGGTTGACGGGAGAACAGGCGGGTCCAAAGACCGGCGATCCATCACACTTCTCGTCTTTCGACGATCTTATCGATGCGTACCGAAAACAAGTGAAGCATTTTGTCGATTTGAAGATCAAATACGACAACACGATGCGCGATATTTACGCCACCTATTGCCCGGTGCCCTTTACTTCCGCGGTCATCGACGATTGCATCGAAAAGGCGCTCGATTGGCATCGGGGCGGCGCCCGCTACAACCAAGCGGTTATCTCCGGTGTGGGCGTGGGTACGGTGGCCGACTCGCTGGCGGGAATCAAGAAGCACGTTTTCGAAGACGGGACTTTCACCATGGCCCAGTTGAAGCTTGCACTGGACGAAAATTTCGAAGGTCACGAAACGCTCAGGCAGGTCCTCATCAACAAGACACCGCACTACGGCAATGACGACGATTATGCGGACGATCTGGCGGTGCTCACGCAGAGGCTTTTCTGCGACGAGGTGGAAAAGCACCGTGACATCCAGGGCGCGAGCTACTGGGTGAATCTATTGCCGACGACGGCGCATATCGCCCTCGGTGCGGTGACCGGCGCTACCCCCGACGGCCGTCATGCCAAGCGCTGGCTGTCGGAAGGCGTTTCGCCGGTTCAGGGACACGATCGAAAAGGACCCACGGCGTCTTGCCGTTCGGTGGGAAAGCTCGATCATGCCCGGTGTAACGGGACGCTCTTGAACGTTAAAATCAACCCTCAGTGCCTCGAGTCGCGGGAGGATCTTCATAAAGCTGCAGCGCTCATCCGCGGTTACTTCGATCAGGGCGGACACCATATTCAGTTCAACATCATAGACCGAGCCGTACTGCAAGACGCTCTGGAGCATCCGGAAGACCACCGCAACCTTTTGGTCCGCGTGGCCGGGTACTCCGATTACTTCGTGGTGCTGGGCCCAGACATCCAGAAAGAGATCCTCTCCAGGACGGAGCACGACATATAGAAAATAGGGACAGGTCCGATTTTCATGAAAATTGGACCTGTCCCTATTTTCTTAATGAAAGTACGTCTATGGTTGGGTGGATATGGGACATCAAGAAGTATGCGCTTCATGATGGACCTGGAATTCGCACCACCGTATTCTTCAAAGGCTGTCCGCTTCACTGTCTCTGGTGCTGCAATCCCGAATCACAGAGTTACTCGCCTCAAGTCGTTTGGAACAAAGAAAAATGCCTCCACTGCGGCCTCTGCGTAGAAACATGTCCCCATCAAGCGGTCACCTTCGATGAGCTCGGCAATCGGATTACGGATGCGGATCGCTGCGAGGTCTGCGGCCAATGCGCCGAACGTTGCCCCGGAGAAGCGGCGACGGTCGCGGGCCGACGGGTAACCGTAGACGAAGTACTCGAGGAGGTTCGGCAAGGACGAGGTCTTTTACAGTCGATCGGGAGGGGGCCTAACCCTTTCGGGAGGGGAGCCGCTCGCCCAGCCTGATTTCGCTTACCATCTTTTGCGGGCCTACAAGACCTCGGAACATGGACTCCATGCCACCGTCGACACCTGCGGTAACGTGCCCTGGAGTACTTTCGAGCGCATTCTTCCCTACGTCGATCTCTTTCTTTACGATGTCAAACACATGGATCCCGAGGAACACCATCGGTTCACCGGTGTTTGTAACAAGATCATCCTCGAGAACCTGAAACGCCTCGCCGACCGAGCGAAGAAGGTCATCATCCGCGTTCCCCTGATTCCCGAGTGCAATGACAACGAGGACAACATTCGCCGGACCGCAGAATTTGCACGGAACCTGCCGAAAATCGAGCGGCTCGACTTGCTTCCCTACCACCGACTCGGAGAGCCGAAGTACAGGAGGCTCGCCGTCGATTACCCTCTCCACGACGCCAAGACCCAGCCGAAGGCCGTGATCGAAAGGCTCAAAGACATCGTCGAAGACTACGGACTGAGAGTGCGGATTGGTGGCTAAGAGGTCCAGAATGTTCAAAGCATTATTGACTTTTTTTATATTCAACCTGTTAGTATCTCCGGCTCTACACGCCCAAAAAGAGCACGCACAATTTGTTCTTCTCGGCAAGACTGCGAACCATCGCCAATCACCGGAAGGCGAGCTGACGTTCTTGAACACCGTTTTCTTCGGCGAGATCTTCTTGAAAGAGGGCGGGACGGTTACGAACGGTTACGTGACGGGACCCGGGGACGCTCGAGAACCCATGGTTTTCGGAGAGGGCGAAGTCCTTTTTTTCGCAGGTAAACGTCACAAGTCCGTTCAGGAATTGAATGACCACTTCCCTGATGGAACCTATTACTTTAATTTTGATACACCACAGGGAAACATGCGGGATTTGCCCGTCACCCTTTCCCAAAAGGGTCAAAGATCACGTCACCCCGGTCCTATCCAACTCACTCTTTACCAGAACGGCAAGGTTGCGGACCCGAATGCGGTTCACCCGGAACACGACCTGAAAGTCGTATGGAGCGAGTTCGAAAGAGGTGCGGCGGATCCGAACGGCATCATCGATGACATGATTTACGCCATGATGGGAAACTGCCTCGGCGAAGAGACCGTCCATAGCGGACATGCTTTTGAAGAACGCGCACTGGATTACGAGAGCCGCGAATTCATCATTCCGAAGGAGAGTTTGCACGCCGGTCAAGTGTTTCAAATCGAAGTCGAATTCTCGGAAATGGATACCGACCGGTATGAAGAACTACCTACGATTGTCACACATGCCGCATCCACCTTCCTGGACATAAAAACAACAGGGTCCAACGAGCAGGAAATAAAGTGTCCCGACAAACCCTATGCTATGGATGGTGGGCAGACAGACCGTATGAAGAGACCCAAGTAGATCTCGGGTGGAATCGCCGGTCTCCTTCGCGGCACGCCTTTGCTCCGGCGTAACGCGGTTTTGCCATGGACTGGATCACGTTGTCCAGCAGTCTTCCTCCCATATACGCCGTTCGTTTCGGCAAATGAGATCGACACCCGTTCTCGACTTCATCGAGTCGATCCCACCCAATCGATCTCACTCCTTTTATTCCCGATGAATGATCCCGGTGAGACAACCGATGGCCCCGGCTGCTTTCCCCAACTCGTCCACCTCGACGACGTGGCAAGTAATGCCTAGATCTTCACAAAAAGCCTGGGTGTTGGGATTTCCCGCCGCCATCAGAATCTCGCGCCGGCCGAGGGTAACAAAGTTGAGTGCTTTGCCATCCGCCCCTTCCATCTCATCGGGTATAAAGGCAATTTGGTAGCCGCGCTCTTTAAGCGCTTCTATTCCTTTATGGACGAAACGCTTGGGCCAGGCGATGGCCAGGTCGCGGTCGGCAAAACGCAGCATCCCCATCAGATGCATCGTGCCGTAGGGCAGGTCAACCTGAATGACATCGACCTTCATCTCCTTCAAGGTGGCCGTCACCTGGGCCGCACCTTCAGCGTTGGTTCGTAACCCCAGCCCTAATATCACGGTGGTCGGATTCAGCCAAGCCGCGTCGGCCCCTTCAAACGTCCCACCGCCGCGAACAGTCTTTAGAATGGGAACGCCCAGATCGGCCAGACGGCGGGCCACCATCCGCTCCTCGCCGGCGCGAACGGTTGATGCCGGCCGGGCCACAATGGCACCTTCCGGGGTCATGAACATCAAATCGGCGACGAACATCTGGTTGGGTGATGGACGACCCGGTGGTTCAACGTGGTGGACCGTGACGCCCGAGTCTTGATATGCGCGCGTGATGGCATCATGTTGCACCTGAGCGCGCTCCCAGTTCAAAGGCTCGAGCATCTGCACAGTATTGGGATCGGTGGACTCGGCTAGTTCGGGACCGGGCCGGTGCATCAAGACAGTCTTCAGACGCGACCATTCGGTTGATACACCGCAAGCCATCCACACGCGACCCAATTCTTCACGCAGAGACTCGGTGCGGGGCGACCAGCCTTCGCCACCATAGGCGGCTGAATTGAAGGGCTCTCCTTGTATTGTCATTTTTTCTCCTTGACGATAGAACGACTGTCCGCCTTAACGTAAAGCTCAACGGCGAGCGGGACTGAGAGCCCGCTCGTTGACTTGAGCGATTGTTTATCAGCCCAATCTTATCCAACCGTCATGCTCGGGGACCAGGCCCATCCGGGACTCCGACGCCGACAAAGCGCAGGGGATTTTAAGTCCTCTGTCAGAGCTGGGTCGGCCAAGACAGGTTTGTAACTTCGCTCTTCTACCGTTAGATTCTCTTGATGTCCCTTGCCGCCGGAGCTCGCCTAGATACCTATGCTCGCAACGTGAAGCTCGACCGCGATTTCGCGGTCGCCCTGATAGCAATGACCCGTTTCTTCTTTCTCCTCCTCATGGCCTGCACCCTCATGTCGTGCAGCGGGGGATCGTCAAACGAGGACCGCCCGGCAACGCCCAACGTCGTCATCATTTTCGTGGACGACATGGGATATGCCGACATTGGAGCCTACGGCGCGACGGCCTATACCACTCCGCACCTGGATCAGATGGCCCGGGAAGGAGTGCGGTTTACGGATTTTTATGTAAACCAGGCGGTCTGCTCCGCTTCGAGGGCGGCTCTTCTGACGGGGACCTACTCGAACCGCATAGGGATTCATGGTGCGCTGGGACCCAGCTCGAAGCATGGGATTCACGATGATGAAACGACCCTGGCAGAGTTGTTCGAGTCGAAGGGCTATGCGACGGCGATGTATGGGAAATGGCACCTGGGGCACCACCCGGCCTTCCTCCCGACGCGGCATGGGTTCGACGACTTCTATGGGATTCCTTATTCGAACGACATGTGGCCCTACCACCCCGAGAACCCGGAAGCCTGGGGCGATCTACCGACCTTCGAGGGCGAAAAGATCGTCGGGTACAACACGGACCAGACTCGTTTTACGACCGACTTCACGAAGCGGGCCATCGCCTTTATCGAACGGAGCATAATCCAGGAGGAACCTTTTTTCTTGTACCTGGCCCATCCTATGCCCCACGTGCCTCTGTTCGTCTCCGAAGAGCGTGCCGGGCATAGTGGAGCCGGATTGTATGGCGATGTGATCCAGGAGGTTGACTGGTCTGTGGGCCAAATTGTTGCGACCCTGCAACGGGTCGGGGTGGACGAGCAGACACTGGTGCTGTTTGCGTCGGACAACGGTCCCTGGCTGAGCTACGGCAACCATGCAGGCTCTGCCGGCCCCTTGCGGGAAGGCAAAGGCACGGCCTTCGAAGGCGGGGTCCGCGTACCCTTCATTGCGCGATGGCCCGGCACCCTCGACGCAGGTCGGACGGTTATCACGCCGGCGATGACGATCGATGTGTTTCCCACTCTGGCAGCTTTGCTACAGGCCGACCTGCCGGCCCACCCCATCGACGGCAGATCCATTTGGCCGTTGATGACCGGCGAAAGCACAACCTCGCCGCAGGAAGCTTATGTGTTCTATTACCGCCAGAATGAGCTGCATGCTATCCGAAGCGGCAAATGGAAGCTTCAGTTTCCCCACACCTACCGCTCCATGATCGGGCAGGAGATGGGCAAAGACGGCATCCCCGGCAAATACAACACCAAAGTCGAAATTGGACTTGCGCTCTACGACCTGGATGCTGACATCGGGGAGTCCAGGATCTTGCCGCACAGTACCCGGAAGTTGTAGAACGGTTGTCCCGACTTGCCGATGCAAAGCGGGCCGATCTGGGCGACAAACTGATCGGGGTTGCCGGGGCAGGTCTTCGAGAGCCGGGACGGATTCAGGAGTGATCGAGTAAAGACGAAGGTTTCAAGTAGAACCCACAGCAACCAAGGTCGCCTGCGGTGACCGACTGGCAGTATGGTCGGATATTAAAGTACTATTACCGCGACGCTACGTGAATCTTCTGCCGTTTCGATCGTAGGCGGGGGATATCAAGAATATTTTTTTTGACGCAAAAGAAGCTTAGCCGATAGTTGGAATGGTTGCCAGATGAAGCGAAAAATCTTCATCCAGCAATCGCTCTGTGAATCCCACGATCAGGATTTAGAAACCAACTCACCGCTCATCCGAGATTTTCGCATCAGCGGTACCACAATCCCACATGGAGCTCCTCACGTTGTGTGAGTTTTTTAAATCAATGAGAGTCATCCAAGTTTTTTGACCTTGCAGGTTGCCTATTGAGTGGAGCCGGCATGGCGAACGCGGGGTTCTGCTGATTACCAATCGTCTCGGGACCAACCGTGATGCATTTTTGAACCGATAGGAGAACAGAGTGGATACGAAAGAAACGCGAAAAATCCTGCTAACCTCCGTCTGCCGGCCTTTTGGTGGACCCGGCGAAGGAGATTCCGTTGGTGCAGAGCTCTTTCACGCGCAGGTGACGCGGGCGCAGGGGATTTTCAGCATCCGACAAGTCATTCGTTGCTGGGCCATCGACTACATCGCCGAGAACATCGAGACCCCCTGTGTCGCCCTGCATTACCCTTCCGAGCGGGAGTTCATTCGCGAGCTGAAGTCCGATGTCTACGACTATGTGGGGATCAATTTCGTTGTGGCCACCTTTCACAAAGTTCGACGCATGGTGAAGCTGATCCGGCGATACGCGCCCGAGGCACGCATCATTCTGGGAGGCTACGGGACGGTACTCCCCGACGAGATTCTCTCTCCGCATGCCGACGAGATATGCCGGGAAGAAGGTATCGGTTTCATGCGCCGCCTGCTCGGCGAGAGCACGGAAAAAGATATTGCGCATCCCTACGCACCCATCCCGGCCCCCCGCCTCTATTCGTATCAGCAACCGACGAAAGTCGGACACCTCACCGCTGGGCTCGGATGCCCGAACGGTTGCGACTTTTGCTGCACATCACACTTCTTCAAGCGGAAATACGTGCCGTTTTTCAAGACCGGTCGCGAGATTTACGAGGAAATCCGGGCCATCGAGCAAAAGGCTAAAGCGCACGGGGAAACTCTGAGCAGCTTCATCTTCATCGACGAGGATTTCTTCCTTTACAAGAAAAGGGCACTAGAGTTTCTCGACTGCGTTCGGGAGAGCGGCAAGCCGCTTTCCCTCATGGGTTTTGGGAGTGTCCGGGGGCTTTCACAGTTTACTCCGGACGAAATCGCCGAAATGGGCTTCGATGTGATTTGGACCGCTTTCGAGGGTGCCGAAGCCGGATACGGCAAGCTTCAAGGGAAGAAGCTGGAAGAGCTCTACTCGTCCTTGAAGGCCCGCGGGATCTCGCTGCTGTCTTCGATGATCATCGGTTTTCCATATCAGGATGCGGACCGCGTCCGGACGGAATTCGATCACCTCATGAATCTGGGGCCTTCGTTCACCCAGATCCTGATCTACTTCGCTTTTCCGACGACTCCGTTCCACGAGAAGGTCGTAGCCGAGGATCGCTACCTTCCGGAGTATAAAGAGAACCCCGACCTTAGACGCTGGGATGGATTTGCCATGCATTTCAAACATCCCAAGTTCAGTGCCCCAGAGCTCGAGTCCCTTCAAAAGGAGCTCTACCGCCAGGAGTTCGAGCGCCTCGGCCCATCCCTCATTAGGCTGCTCCGCGTGTGGCTCGAAGGCTACCGGAATCTTCGGGAGTCTCCCAACCCCCTGCTGCGAGCCCGCGCCGAGGAAAAAATGCGAGAGACCCGCTCCGCCATGCCGGGGATCGTTCCCGCAATACTCTTCGGCCCGAACGCGAAGACCCGCTCCGAGGCCCGGGCCCTTTGGCGCGACGTCCGGAAGGAGGCTGGCTCGCTCTCGCTGCTGGAGCGCATCCGGTCGCTCGCCTCACCGATCCTGGCCGTGTGGACGGCCGTGGCTAATCGGTTGAATATCTTTCAACAACCCGGACTCCTCCGAGTCGAGCATCGCACAGGAGAACCAGCGCCGCAGGAGGCTCCAGTATTCCGGCTCCAGGGCGGATTTCACGCCAATCCTTTGGCCGTACTTGCAGAGGATTTGAACCAGAAAATGCGCAATCTACGCATGCGCGTTTTCCCGTGGCAACGCTCTTCGGACAGAGCATTCTCGGCGGCGGCGATATCGCGCTCGTCCAATCCAACCGCGGAATACGGCGCGAGCGCTTCACGATCGGCATCCTAGCGCTCAACGATGATGAGACTCATGCTTGGCGTGGGGCCCCCTGCTGGACGACGCTATCGCCGTGCGGGATTGGCGAGCAGCCAGGAATGGAGTTGGGTCAAGGTGTATAGTACGATTGATACTAGAAAGTCGATGACCGAGGCGAGGCATGAGGAAGAACAAGCTTCGAGACAACATCCTGGCATTTTTCCAAACGGACCATCGTGGTGTCCTCGCCGCGTACCTTTTCGGAAGCACCGCCCGGGGCACCGATGCGCCGGAAAGTGACATCGACATCGGGGTGCTCTATCGTGACCCCCCCTCCCGGAGTTTGGACGGACCTCCCTTTTCACTAAAGGGGGATATCGAAGCAATCCTCCACCGGTCGGTGGATCTGGTCGTTCTAAACCACGCTTCCCCCGATCTCTGCCATCGCGTTTTCCGAGACGGGATTCTTTTACTCGATCGAGACCCTTCTTTTCGCATCCAGTTCGAGGTCAAGAAACGCAACGAGTATCTGGATCTTTTGCCGGTGCTTCGGCTCTACCGTCGTTATCCCCAGGAACGGGCGGCGCGGTGACGGATCCAGAGCTCATTGCGAAGAAGCTTGCGCTCATAGAAACGTCGGTTCGCGAGCTTCAGACTCTGAGCCGCCCCGAGCTGATCGGAAAAGATGTACGAGAAGAGCGCTTCGTCGAGCACACGCTCCAAATCGCGATTCAGGCAGCGCTTGACGCGGCGTCCCATATCGTGTCCGATGACCGCTTGGGCGAGCCGCGAACCTATAGAGAGCTTTTCGCGCTCCTGGAGCGAGCAAATTACGTCCCGGAAGAGCTCGCTCATGAACTGGAAAAGCTGGCTGGGTTTCGGAACGTTCTAGTCCACGGTTACGACGATGTTGACCTGACGATCGTCCGGGAGATCGTGGAGACGAGACTCGACGATTTGCTCGGGTTCGTCGAGTGCCTCCGGAAGCGTCTCCCAGCAGGTTAGCGCGCACGGTCATCAGCATTCTGCAACCCTGGTACTTCTCGCAGTGACCTGGTGCCAACCACAATGACGACCCGGAGGGATCTTCGAAACCTCCAGGACCTGATGAAAGGGATGCGGAGCCGTCCAACTGCAGTTTCATTCTTAATTCGTCGTACGGTTTGCGTCCGATACGATCCTTTTAACATCCTCCAGCAGGGACGGCGCGTGGTAGACGATTCCGTCCTTGATGGTCCATAGAACTCCACCTTTTTGCGCTTTCCTGCCGTCTTCCCATTCGGTGACGCCGTTTGGATAGAGGACCTTGAGATTTTCTAGGGGGTTCTCCTCGATCAGAATAAGGTCGGCCCAATAGCCTTCTCGAACGCGGCCGAGCTTGTCTTCCATTCCCAACGTTTTGGCGTTGTTGCCGGTGGCGTGCATGATGATGTCGATGGGATGAAATCCCGCTTCTTGATGAAGCTCGAGCTCGCGGATGAAACTGAATCCGTAGAGAGAATAAAGAGAGCCCGAGTCGTCACCGGCGCAGATGGTCCCTCCCAATCGGGAAAACTCGCGGGCGGCCTTCATCCAAAGCCGGTAGTTTTCTCGCCAGTAAGCTTCATCCTCGGTGGTCCATTTCCAAAAATAGGAGGCGTGATGCCCCTCCATGGGTTGCCAGAACCACTCGATGACGGGATGGAGGTAATCCTTGAACCAGGGTTTGTTCTGGGCTCGTAGCAGGTCCCGGTTGGCTTCGTAAACGGAGAAAGTGACGTCCCAGGCCACGTTGTTGTCCACCATCGCCTGGAGCACCGCCTCGAGCTTCTCGGGGTCGGCTTGGCGCCAGAGGCGTCCGCTGTGCCGGAATCGCTCGTTTTCGTCGTTGTAGTTGTACGCGGGAGGAAAGTCCTGCGTACCGTCGAGTGCGGCATCCGGAATCCCGTACCAATGTTCGATGGTGGTTGTTCCGAAGGCGATGTCGTCCCAGGCGTCGGCCGCATCGATTTTGGCGTCATGAGCCACACGGAGGCCGAGCTTACGGCATTCATCGAGACAGGCCTCCATCAGGTCTCGCTCCATGTTGTAGATTTTCACTCCGTCGCCGCCCGCCTCTTGGATGTCACGGACTTTTTGGCGAACCTCCTCCTCGGTCTTGGGCCCACGACTGGCAACCATGTAGAGAAAGATGCGCGGTGCGGCAATCGTGCCCTCTTGGCTCAAGCGACGTTGCTCGATGGTTTTGCTGTAGTCGCTCCCGCAATCTCGATGGGACGTGATACCGGAGGAGAGCTGAAGCTTGTGGATGTACTCGAAGGGAACGTGCCGACCTCCCCGATTGTCGCTGAGATGACCGTGCATGTTGATGAGACCGGGAAGTATATACATCCCCGCTGCATCGATGACGTGTTGGTCTCCCTGGTAAGCGTCGTTGCCTTTTTTTGCAGGAAATGAAATCGACTCGATCGTGTTACCGGCGAGGATGACGTCCACCGGCCCTCGAGGCGGAGCCCCTTTGCCATCAATAAGGATGACATCCCTAATCACCAGTCGGTCGTAACGCTCGCCGCTTTCAATGCCCCGGTTTTGGGCGACCAGTGTCGTTTGCAGCAAGAAACCGGTCAGGGCGACTAAAAAGAGTTTCGTAGAATTCCTGGCGTGAGGCATGAGTCCCTCCATAGGTGCCGGCCGATTTGGATACTCGGACAGGATTTTAGCTCTTTCCCGACGGTTTTGTCGCGTTGTTGCACCTCGATTCGGAGGGCGGATACAATCCCGACCAGATTGTTATTGACAGACCGTCCATGTGGGTGACAATGACGAGAATCAACGACCATAAACGAAGCGATTGCAAGCGGTTCACGGCGTATTCTTGATTCTGGGCTGTTTCGTCCTCGCCGGGTGCGGGTCACCGGGATCGGAGGGCGACCAACAGGACGAAGACGCCTCGCCGGGTGAGGTTGGAACGACCAAGGGTGGTCATTTGATCATGGCTTGGGACGCCACCCATGAGCCGGCGTCGCTCGATGGGCATATAGAGCCCTATCAACCGGCATGGTTGATCGACTCCTTCATTGCCGATCCGCTGTTGATATTGGGTCCCGACGGAGAGTTCCATCCGGCCTTGGCGACGAGTTGGGAGTCATCCGAGAATGCGGATGAGTGGACCTTCAATTTGCGTGACGATGTGCAGTTCCAGGACGGCACGCCCTTCGATGCGGAGGCCTTGAAGTACAACATCGAACGAATCCTCCACCCCGATACCCGATCGGCGGAAATGGCGGCGCGACTCGGTCCGGTCGAAAGCATCGAAATCGTGGATAGGAAAACGATCAAGTTTCACTATCGTGAGCCCTGGGTCACATTGCTGGACGCGTTTGGCGCATGCCGGTTTGGTCGCCTACCGCTGCGGAAAAGTGGGGCATCGAGGAGTTCGATAAACACTTGGTCGGTGCCGGTCCTTTCACGCTCGAGGAATGGGTTCCCAATAGCCACGTCACTCTCGAGAGGTGGGAGGACTATGGGGGTTGGAACTCCATCAGTGATGAGGGCGGGCCTGCGCACCTGGCGAGGGTCACCATCCATTTCATCGGCGAAGAAGCGGTGCTGGGAAACGTGGTGAAAACCGGAGATGCGCATATCGCCATGAACCTGCCTGCCACCTATATAGATGACTATGTTGACGCTGAGGGCTTCGATCTGGTGACAGGATTTCAGGCCGGCACGGGTCTTCAGATGGTGATGAATACCAGAAAGCCGCCTTTCGACATCCTGGAGTTTCGTCAGGCCTTGCTCTATGGCACGAATCAAACCGCTATCAACGATTTGCTCTTCGACGGTACGTATTTGCCTTCCTACGGTCCTCTTAATACCGTGCACCCCTGCTACTGGGAAGGTAGCGAAGATCGATATCCACACGATCCCGAAAAAGCCAAGGCGCTTCTCGAACAAGTTGGGTACGTCGATCGGGACGGTGACGGCATAAGAGAAGCTTACGGTGTTCCGGGAGTTACCGATGGCACTCCGCTTTCCTTCAAGTGGACCGTACTCAACTACGAAGAAATCGGAGAGGCTGGTGCAGTCGCAATGGAGGGAGCTAGGGATAAACCTCTTGGTCGAAATTGTGCCGGGCCCGATACAACTGGAAAGGGTGAATTCCCGCGATTTTGATTTGATCTATGAACGCCAGCGGAGCCCGGATCCCAATTTGCTCGAAATGGTTTGGAACTCGGCTTGGGATGTCGTCGGTGGATGGGCATGGACGGGTTTCGTCGATGCGGAACTGGACGAGACGGTCCGTCAATTGCGAATCGTTCCGGACCGGGAGGCCAGGTGCGAACTGGCCCGTACGGCCCAAAGAATCATCATGGATAACGCATTGATGCTTCCGACACTCAGTGAGCCCGTTTTCTATGCAGTGTCCGACAAGGTTCAGGGTTTTCAGCTCATGTCCGAGGGGAACTATTTCTTTCTTCATAACACCACCATTGCCAACTGACGGCGCTCGAGGACTTTCCAAACGTGCTCTTTAGATACATCGCCGGCCGTGTAGCGCAGTTGGTGCCGGTTCTGTTTCTGATTTCAGTGATGGTCTTCTCCATCATGCACGCGCTGCCGGGCGACCCCGTACAGTTGATGTTGGCCGGATCGGAAAGCGGATCGGTGACCCCGGAACGTCAAGACGAGCTGCGCGAGCTCATGGGATTGAACGACCCCTTGCCCGTTCAGTACTTGCGGTTTGTCCGAGGTGCGGTTACCGGAGATCTCGGGACGTCTGTCAGGCTCCGTTCGCCGGTCCTCGATCTCATTCTCGAACGGTTTGGATCCACTTTGGAGTTGAGTCTGGGTGGGATTTTCTTCGCCGTACTGATTGGGATGTCCACGGGCATCCTCGCCGCCATGAAGCAAGGCTCGTGGATGGACACCATCAGCATGATGATGGCCTACATCGGCGTATCTTTGCCTTTGTTCTGGTTGGGCTTGTTGCTAATACTCGTGTTCTCGTTTTGGTTGGGTTGGTTTCCTCCCGCCGGGCAAGAAGGCCTTCGTTCGTCTGATTTTGCCCAGCATCACCCTGGGTCTGGTCTCGGCCGGTGTCATCAGCCGCTTGACCCGGTCCAGTCTGGTGGAGGTATTGGTCGAGGACTATATGCGCACGGCCCGTTCCAAAGGTCTTCCTGGAAAAATCGTCATGATTCGCCACGCGCTACGGAATGCCTTTCTGCCGGTTCTTACCATACTCGGCCTGCAGTTCGGCGCCATGCTTGCGGGTACGGTCGTGACCGAGACGGTCTTCAGCCGTCCCGGATTGGGTCGCCTGGTGGTGAGCGCCATTTTGTGGAAAGACTATCCTCTCGTCCAAGGCATTATCTTGTTCATGGCCACAACCTATGTTTTAGTCAATTTGGTGGTTGATATTTGCTATGCGTGGCTGGATCCACGTATCCGATTATGGGTGAGATAACGAGACGCTGATGGATTCCTCGTATCGCCTAGCTCACTAAAAACCCCGAGTTTCGTCCTCGGGCTTGTCGGTCCTTTTGGCTTGGACTGTGGTCGCCGTTTTTGCCGAGCAAGTGGCGCCTTACGATCCCATCAAAACGGTAGGCGCGGCCAGGCAAGCACCGTCTTTCGAGTTTTGGTTTGGGACCGATCGCTTGGGACGAGATGTGTTGAGCCGAGTGATATTCGGGGCGCGGATCTCGCTCCTGCTGGGGTTGATTTCCGTTGCGATGGGCTCGGTCATCGGCTCGGTGGTCGGCCTGGTTTCGGGGTACTACAGCGGCTGGGTCGATACGCTGGCCATGAGGGCCATGGATGCGATGTTGGCCTTCCCGGGAATTTTGCTGGCTCTCGTGATCATCGCCGCACTGGGACCGAGCATAGAGAACGTGATGATCGCCGTCGGCGTGTCCACCGTGCCTCGCTATGCGCGCTTGATCCGGGCGACGGTGTTGTCTTTGCGAGAACAACCTTACGTCGATGCGGCAAGGGTTCTGGGCGTCCGCGACATCAAGATCATTTTTCGGCACGTGTTGCCCAACACCATGGCCCCTTTGCTGGTGTTGTCGACCCTTCAGGTGGGCAACGCCATCTCGGTCGGAGCGGGGCTGAGCTTTTTGGGAATGGGGGCGCAACCGCCGACGGCGGAGTGGGGGTTGATGGCGGCGGTTGGGCGTACGGTGTTGGGTAAGGCCTGGTGGATCTCGACGTTTCCCGGTTTCGCCATTCTCACCGTCGTGATGGCCTGTAATCTGCTTGGAGACAGTCTGCGCGGAACGCTCGATCCGCGGTTGAGGTCGACGATGAGGTTGAAGGAAAGGAAGACACGAGATTACAGTCAGCAGTCAGAAGTACAGAAGAGGAACGTGGACGAACGGCTTCCGCTTTCGGCGAGGCTTAGTCGGCCGTCATCGATCAGGAGTTTATCAATACGAGCCAGAGTTAGAGGGGAGTGCTCTTTCATGACCTCAGTGAAGACAAAGTCGTAGGAATACAAATCGGTTCGATCAGCTTCGTGGATGAAGGTGTGGACCAAGTGCTCGATACGCTCCAGGAGCGCGTCGGTGTCAACGTGCTGTTCATCGGCACGGTGAGTTGGCTGGGACTGAAAATCGGTCGAAGTATTTCGTGGGAACTGGACGGGTGGCCCGACCACGGTATCCCCGAGCCGATCGATCTCCGAGGTGGCTCTTTCTTGAAGCACCGGCCGGAATACTACGGCAATACTTTCATCAGCAATTTCCGCGCACCGGACGAAGCCATGAAGGGTAAGGATATCCTGGAAATGGTCATTCCCGGCGCCCGAAAACGGGGGATGAAAGTCATCCCGGAGCTCATGGAGCCGCTCTTCAAATATGCCGGGCACGGATCGGCCAACACCGTACCGATTCCCAATCTGCCTCAGTGCTTGGAGGTGGATCATTTGGGAAGGATCGGCTCGGAGCCTTGTCTCGAGAATCCGGCCTACCGGAACTGGTGGTACTCGATGATTGAAGATCACTGCCGTAACTACGACATCGACGGGATGATGTGGTGTAACGAGAGGCGAAGCCCTCTCGACAATCTCATTTCGGGAATGGCGCCCACCTGCTACTGCAAACACTGTATCGAGTCCCTCAGGGCGGACGACATCGATGTCGAGCGGACGCGAGTGGCCTGCGGCCGACTCTATGAGTTCTTCCAACAAGCCCGGTCGGGAACGGAGTTCGTCGATGGAGCGTTCATTGAGTTCCTTCGAGTGCTCCTCGAGTTCCCGGAAATTCTGCTGCTCGAGAAACACTGGATCAAACGCAACAAAGATCTGGATCGCGAGCTATACGGCGTGACCAAGTGGTGTGATCCCAATCTGGAGTTCGGACTCAATGTCTGGAACCGAAATCACTTCAATCCGATTCGAAAGGCTCAGTGGCCGTGGTCGGAGGTCGTGGACTATGCCGACTGGGTGAAACCGATTACCTACCAACATCAATCGGGGCAAATCTATGTGAAGGAAATGACGGAGTTCCACAAGAATATTCTTCGCGATTTTGCTCCGCAGGAACTGACTCCCTTGATGCACAAAATGCTCGGCCTCGAAGAGGCGGGATGGGACGAGCTGGTTGCGACGGGAATGGGAGCAAAAAGCTACGTCGGCGGCCAATGTCGCGACACGGTGGCGGCCTTGGACGGTAAACTTCCCGTGTACATGGGAGTGGGTGTCGATGCGCCTCGGGTCACCAAGGAGCCAGGCCAAATGTTCACCCGAGATTGTTTATGAAAGTGTTCTAGCCACTTATGAGGCCGGTGGAGCCGGTGTTATTTTTTCGCCCAATTACTGCAAGTATGAATCTCAGTAATCTTGATGGAGCGGCCCGCGCGCTCGAGGAGCTTGGATTGAAATGATGAAAGACATCCATCTTGTGGATCCGGACATCCACGCGACCATTCGAGAAAGCCTGGCCACAACCGGCTTGGGTCTGAGCGACTCGCCGGACGGTGTCTCGGCATTGGTGACACAGGACCGGGACATCGACGAAAAGTTGCTCGAGGCGGCCGGTGAAAAACTCGAGGCGATCTTCGTGCTGGAGCCCGGTACGGCGAAGGTCGCGGAAACGTTTGTTCCGGTGCACTACCTTGGCAACCTGGCCCTTTTAGGTGTTGCCGAGCACACCGTGATGTTGATGCTCGCACTGGCCAAAGAGGTTGCCGTGGATCCTGGATAAGACCGGAAAGAAGCAGTGGACGCCGGACAAGCCCGAGCCGACACTGACCACCCAGAGGGGCTACTGCTACAACTGGGTCGAGCTGAAAAACTTCGGAATGTTGGGCGGCCGGACCGTTGGGCTCGTCGGACTCGGCTACATCGGCAAGGCGACGGCAGAGATTCTGAGCGGTTTTTCCGCCAAAGTCATCTACTACAAACCGAATCGGCTGCCGCCGGAGGAAGAGGCGGCCTTGGGTGTCGAATGGCGGGAGCTCGAACAGCTCCTGGAGGAGAGCGACTTCGTGTCTCTTCATCACCGATTCGTCGATGGCCCGGATGGAAATGACAAGCAGTTCGGTGCCGAAGCTTTTCAGCGGATGAAGCCCACCGCGTTTTTCATCAATACGGCCAGAGGGCGTATGGTTGACGAGGACGCTCTCTACGAAGCCATCGATTCGGGCCGGATTGCCGGTGCCGGTCTCGATGTCTTCCGGTACGAGCCGCTTCCGGACGACCACCCCTTTTTCCAGTTGCCGCCCGAGAAAATGATTCTCACCCCTCATCTCGGCGGCGTGCCGATGAAAGATGCGGCGGACGTCGTTGCGCGCCAAATCAATGACGTTTTAAGGCAAGAATAGGAGTATAAAGATGCCCGAAGCACCAGCATGGAAGTTTAAACCGGTCCTTCAAAAACTAGCGACAGCCGAACCGCTCGACGTCGTCCTCACCGGAAGGGTGATCACCGGTACCGGTGAAAGACGAGCCGGTCATTGAAGACGGATTTGTCGAGATCGAAGGGGGGACTATCGTCGCGGTGGGCTCGAAAGGCGAGCTTGCAGGTAACTCCCGTGAGGTTATGGAAACCTCCGGAACCATTCTTCCCGGTCTCATCAACTCTCACGCCCACCTGGCCTGGGACGGTATTCACGATCTGGCCGACCAATCGATTCACGACCTTCCCGAAATCAGTGCTTACAAGTGTGCCACCAACATGCTGGTGAGCTTACGATCGGGAATCACGACGGTTCGAGACCTGGGAATGAACAAGACCAGCGTCTTTGCCAAACAAGCCGTGGAGCAAGGATGGTTCGCCGGGCCGCGCGTGTTGATCTGTGCCGAGGCCATCGTCCAGACCGGAGGCCATACATACTGGTGTTGCCGGGAAGCGACCGGTGCGGATGAGATGCGCCGCGCCGTGCGCGAGCAAGTGCAGTACGGCGCAGATTTAATCAAGATCATGGCCTGCCACGATACGCTCGAGTTCACCGATGCCGAGCTCGAAGCCGTTTTGGACGAAGCCCACAAGAGCAATCTTTACGTGACCGCCCATGCGACTTATGACGAAGCGATCGCACGGGTGGCGCGCTTCGGCATCGATTGCATCGAGCACGGCGGGAAGATGTCCGACGAGACCATCGACCTGCTCGTGTCCAAGAATATCCCTATCGTTACGACTTTCTCACCGCTCGTCATGCAGAGTCGTCCCGAGGTGGCGAGAAAGTACAACATCCCGGAGTGGAAAATCGAAGAGACGTATAAAGGCCATTGCGGACAAGACCCGCTTCGACAGCCTGGTGAGAGCGGCGCAGGCCGGGGTGCGAATCGCTTTCGGTACCGATGCCGGAAGCCCGGTCGTGCGGCACAACGTCGTGGTGCCGGAGATGGAGTTCATGATCAAGCTCGGTGTCGTCAAAGACAACTACGCGGCGATCATGAGCGCCACCCGAGAGGCCGCCATCGTCAACCGGATCGACTCCAAAACGGGCACGCTCGAAGCCGGCAAAGAAGCGGACATCATTGTCGTCGATGGAAATCCAATTGAAGATCTGAGCGCACTGGCGAACGTGAAAATGACCTTCGCTAAAGGCGCTCGTCTCGTATAGGTTCTCAAATGTCAAAAAACAAATATCTCGCTGAACGTGCCGTGGCGGTGGAAGAAAGCATACGCACCCGTATGCTTCAACTCGCATCGAAGATGGACAAGGTTATTCCCTTGGGACGAGGCGATCCGGATTTCGACACTCCCGCCGCGATCGTCAAGAGAGGCGTCGAGGCACTCAACGCCGGGTTGCATCATTACACCGGTCCTCCGGGACTGCCCGAGCTTCGCGAGGCGGTGTCCGTCAAGCTGAGTCGAGATAACGGTCTCGATTATTCGTCTGACCAGGTCATCATCTGTAATGGCTGTCAAGAGGCGGCGCTCATCACTATCCTGGCGTTGGTCAATCCAGGCGATGAGGTCCTTCTGCAGGCGCCCCGTTTCAATGCCTTTGACTACATGGTGAATCTGGCCGGCGGAAAGGTCGTGACGGTTCCCACCACGGAAGAAGATGACTATTCGTTGAAGGCGACCGAGATCGAGGCAGCGGTTACCGACAAAACAAAGTTGCTCGTGGTGGCCAACCCAAACAATCCTACGGGATCCTTGATTGGACCGGAAGAGCTCACGAAAATCGCCAAGGTTGCATCGGACCATGACTTGCTGCTTCTGTCCGACGAGATCTACGAGAAGATCATCTTTGACGGCGGAGAGCACCGCAGCCTGGCGGGGGTGGGAGACTCTTACGAAAGAACCATCACGGTCAACGGCTTCTCCAAGGCCTATGCGATGACAGGCTGGCGAGTCGGTTACCTGGCGGCGCCAAAGTGGTTCATGGAGCCGGCCATCGAGATCAAGCATTCGATAAGCATATGCACGGCTCCCTCCATGCAAGCGGGCGCGCTCGAGGCGCTCCGTTCCGGAGAATCGGAGGTCAACGCGATGGCCCGCGAGTATCAAGAGCAGGCGTGACTTGATCATGGCGGAACTCGATCGACTCGGAATCACCTACGGTCATCCCGGGGGCGGTATGTACGTCTACGCCAATGTCTCGAGTACGGGCCTCGATGCCGAAACGTTCTGCTACGAACTATTGAAGCAGGAACAGGTCATGGTTTTTCCAGGAACGATGTTTGCAGACCCTGACAACAAACACATCCGGATTACCCTCTTGTCTCCCGCGGGAAATGATGGAAGAAGCTCTCACCCGCTTGATCTAGATTTGTCAAAGGACTATAGCGATGAGGATTTTGTTGGTCGGTGCGGGAGTTCGAGGCCGGACCTGGGCGAAGGTTTGCGCGGAGGCTGCCGGCGTCGAGCTCGTCGGTATACTGGACCGAGACGAATCACGGGCGGAATCGGTTCGAGATGAGCACCCGGAATCCGGACCTGTGGTTTATCCGGACCTTACTTCGGCGATACGCGGCGGGGAGCCCGACGGGGTCATTGTCTCGACGCCGCCCGATTCCCATCACGCGTTGGTCGGCGCCGCCCTTTCTGCAGGCAAGCACGTGCTGTGCGAAAAACCCTTGTCCGATGAGATCGGTGAAGTCATCGATTTGGTGCATCGGCGCGAAGGAAAAGGACCTGATCCTCATGGTGGGGATGAACTTCCGCTACCTTTCGACCTCGCAGCGGATACGGCAGGTCGTGCAGGAGCGACAACTGGGTGAGTTGGGCTACGCACAGTTCACCTACGTACGCCATCGTGATGGAAACCGAGACGACCTCAACGACTATCCTCTGACGATGTCCTATCCCATGCTTCTCGAGCAGAGTATCCACCACTTCGATTTGCTCCGGTACTGTTATGACTCGGAGGTCGAGTCGTTGGTCGCCGACTCCTGGCGACCCTCTTGGAGCACCTACGAGAATGACTGCTGTGTTTCCGTTTTGTTTCGCTTCGATAACGGGGCGAGGGCCAACTACCTCGGAACCTGGACGGCAAGCTGGAACAAGATGAATTTCTCCTGGCGGACCGAGTTTACTTCAGGGGTGTTGATTCAGCGGTCCCAGTTCGACGATCTGGCGAGGGTGGACTTCGAACCGGGGCTGGGACTTTCGGGAGCGCGTTTCAAAACGGGAGACGATGCCGAACCTTGCCGGGCTGAAAAGCTCCCACCTTGCATTCCGTTCGAGGACGACAGCCGGCTACTTCTTGAGGAGTTTACTAGGGCGGTCGGCGGAGAGGCCGAGCCCGTCACGACGGGACGTGACCATTTGTGTAGCCTCTGCCTCGTACAGGCATGCATCGAATCGTATGAGACCGGAAGTTGGGTGAATCTCGAGGCCCTATATAAAAAATTGGGAGTAGAAGTCGGCCAATGAAACTGCTGGTGACCGGAGCGTCTGGATTTGTCGGGATCCATCTCGTCCGAGAGATTGCATCGCGGGGCGTGAATGTTGTTGCCTGCACCATCGGAGAACCGACGACGGTAGGTCTCGACTTTCTTGGCGAGTATGGCGCTTTGGTGGAGTGGGTTTCCCTCGATATACGCAACAAGAAACGGGTGACTGACGTTTTTCGCGAAACGGAAATTGATGCGGTCATTCACGGTGCAGCAGTGACTTCCGTCTCGCCGGATGGCCCGATCTCCGTCGAAGACCTGCTTTCGACCAACGTGATGGGGACAGTGAATGTGCTCGAGGCCGCCCGGGCCTTTGGGCGCGTGCAAGTGGTCTACTTGAGCTCCGGTGCCGTTTACGGCAATCAAGAACCAACCCTGTCGGTGATCGGCGAAGACCACGTCCTCGGTGGAGCGAATCCGTACGCCGTGAGCAAAATCGCGGCGGAGCAGTTTTGCCGTACCTATGCCGAGGAGCACGATCATTCGGTGGCTATCTGTCAACTTGGGACACTATACGGCCCCATGGAGATCGAGAATCCCTATCGGCCGGTGCTCTCGATACCCTGCAAGCTGGTGAACCTGGCACTTTGTCGAAGATCGATTTGGGTTTTCGGTTTATCGAGGCGCCGATCCTTTTGCTATGTCGGTGACGCGGCACGCGCCGTTGTTGACCTGGCTATGTTGCCGTCTTGCCCGTCGGACACGTTCAACGTCGGCGCACCGGAGTGGGTGGCATTGTCGGACCTGCTCGACATTGTGTCTCGTTTGAGGTCGAACTTTGTTTTTGAAGAGGTGGATCAACCGGAGGATGCGGATCTAGCGATGGTGTCGGAGGACGAACGCCCCGTTCTCGATACGGCCCGCCTCGAGTCGAGGCTCGGACCCATCGTATGGTGCGGGATGGAAAACGGTATCATGCAGTACATAGACTGGTTGGAAAAAACGTCCGCCGCCGATCGCCACTAGCTCCGCCGAATGAATTTGCCATGCGGGTACCTCTGTACGATCCAAGAAGCGATTACCAAGCGCACGCAGATAGGATCGATCGTGCCATCCGCGGTGTCGTCAACAGCGGGATCTATGTTCTCGGACCGCAGGTGGAGGCTTTCGAAAAAGAGTTTGCCTCCTTTTGCGGCTCCAAATATGCGGTGGGTGTCGGCTCGGGCACCGCGGCCTTGGAGCTCACCTTACGTGCGTGCGGGATCGGAGAAGGTGATGAGGTCATCACCGTTCCGAATACCGATATCGCCACTACGGCGCCCATCACACGTTGCGGCGCGAAAATCGTCTTTGCGGACGTGGAGCGTCGCTCGCTCGTCATGGATCCCAACGAGGTGGAGAGGAAAATTACGCCGAGGACGAAGGCGTTGCTGCCCGTTCACCTTTTCGGTCAACCGGTGGACATGGCGGCGATTCAGGACATCGCAGCGAAAGAGAATCTGTTGGTGATTGAAGATGCCGCTTTGGCGGTTGGGGCGGAGCATCGAGGCCGCAAGGCGGGCACGATGGGCGATGCCGGTTTCATGAGCCTGGCACCCAACAAGATTCTGGGCGGTTTGGGTAACGCCGGTGTCGTGATCACGGATAGAAGCGACCTGGCCGAGAAATTGGTGAGTCTACGCGACGACGGCAAAGCGAATAGTGTTTATCACCATGTCGATAAAAGCCGTATACGGCGGCTGGTCGAATATGAGTGCGAAGGATTCAACGAGAGACCCGATGAGATTCAGGCGGCGGTGCTTCGAGTCAAGTTGACGGGCTTGGAAGAAAGCATCGAAAGGCGTCGGGCCATCGCGTGGAAATATGATAAGGGTCTCCAATCATCGAGTGTCGCGTTACCCGCACCATCGGATGACACGCGCCATGCTTATAGGGCCTATACCATTCTGGCGGAGAATCGAGACGGTTTGGCCGACCATTTGGAGGGGCGAGGGGTGGAGACGGCGGTCTATTACGCGCCACCGCTACACTTGCAGCGACCGTACCTTCACATGAATCATCGCAAGGGAGATTTTCCGGTCGCTGAAGAGGTTGCCGACAAAATGCTGAGTCTTCCCATTCATCCTACGCTATCGGATGAACAAATCGAGTTTGTGATTGGTGCCGTGATGGAATTTGTCTCGGAGTCTTGAGAGGAGACGTGGCTGACGACGTTTTGCTGAGAGTGCGAGGACTCGAGACCCGGTTTGCGACCGAGCAAGGACCGGTGCACGCGGTCAACGGCATTAGCTTCTCCCTTCGACGTGGGGAGACACTCTCGCTCGTCGGCGAAAGCGGCTGCGGAAAATCAGCCACTATGTTGTCGCTTCTGCGACTGTTGCCGAAACGTGCAACGACGACGGCGGACGAGGTGAGCTTCAAGGAAAAAGATCTGTTGTCCCTCGACGAAGAGGGGATGAGGAAGATTCGAGGGGCTGAAATCGGTACGGTGTTCCAGAGATCCCATGACCTCACTCAACCCTGTTCTGACCATCGGCAGACAAATCACGGAATCGATGGAAGTTCATCTGAAAATGCCGTCCAAAAAGGCGAAAGATAAAGCGGTCGAGCTCTTACGGTTGGTCGGCATTCCGAGGCCCGAAGAACGGATTGATGACTATCCCCACCAGTTTTCCGGGGGGATGCGCCAGCGGGCCCTGATCGCCATGGCACTCGCCTGTGACCCGAGTTTGCTGATTGCGGATGAGCCCACGACCGCGCTCGATGTCACCATTCAGGCGCAAATTCTCGAATTGGTGGCGAGACTTCGAGCTTCGCGGGACATGGCGATGATATGGATCACGCATGACTTGGGCGTGGTCGTGGAACTAGCGGACTGGGTGGCGGTCATGTACGGCGGATTCATCGTGGAGTATGCCGACGTGGAACGGATCTTCGCATCGCCGCAACACCCTTATACGCGAGGCCTATTGTCTTCTATACCGAAGATTGACGGCGAGCGTTCGCGAAGATTGTCGGTGATACCGGGCCAGCCGCCGGATATGCTCACGCCGCCGCAAGGCTGTCCATTTGCCGAGCGTTGCGAACACGCATTCGATAGATGCCGGGCCGAGATTCCGCCGCTCGAGAAATTCGGTGGGAAAGACCATCTCGTTGCATGTTGGTGGGACGTTGACTCGGGGCGGGAACGGACGGGATCGTGATGTCGACGGTACTAGAAGTGGTCGAGCTGAAAAAGCACTTCCCCGTGCGTAGGGGTATTTGGCAGCGCGCGGCGGGCACGGTGCGTGCCGTCGATGATGTCAGTTTCCAGGTGCCCCGAGGCAAGACGCTGGGCTTGGTCGGAGAAAGTGGGTGTGGTAAGACCACCATCGCCCGAACCGTCGTTCGGCTTTCTAGACCGACGGCCGGTCAGATCCTCTTCGAAGGTCGGGATCTCGAGAGCCTGAGCGCCGGGGAACTACGCAAGGTTCGTCCCAAGATGCAGATGGTATTTCAAGATCCCTATTCGTCTCTCAACCCCCGGATGAATGTCGGTAGGGTGATCGGCGAGCCTCTGTTGGAGCACACGAGCGCGAGCAAAGCCGAAAGAAAAGATCGAATCTCCGAGCTCATGAACATTGTGGGCCTCGACCCGGGATTCATGAGCCGATACCCTCACGAGTTCTCCGGAGGGCAGCGACAGCGGATCGGGATCGCGCGAGCGCTGGCGCTCAATCCGGATCTGATCATCTGTGACGAACCGATCTCCGCCCTGGACGTTTCGATTCAAGGACAGATCGTAAATCTTCTAGAAGACGTTCAGGACCAGTTCGGGCTCACCTATCTATTCATCTCTCACGACCTGGGTATGATCCGACACATGTGTGACCGAGTCGCCGTCATGTATCTCGGGAGAATTGCAGAGATTGGCACGGGAGAAGATATCTACCGCCGGCCGCAACACCCCTATACCAAGGCTTTGCTTTCCTCCGTGCCCCAACCCAATCCAAAGTCCCGACGCGAGCGGATCGTCCTGTCGGGCGAGATTCCCAGCCCGACCGACCCCCCGGCGGGGTGCCGCTTCAACACGAGGTGTCCCGTCGTCGAACCGCGATGCAAAGAGCAGCCGCCGGACCTCCGCGAGGTAGGCCAGAACCACAAGGTAGCTTGCCATTTAGTGTAGGCCAGGCTGCGCCTGGCACGCTTACCTTCCGCCGATCGATCATTGACTGCGATTCTGGAGGTCCCCGTGGCAAGTATTACCATCAGGAATCTTGATAAACAGACGAATTCCATGCTGCGCATTCGAGCGACACGCCACAAACGTTCGATGGAGGAAGAAGCACGATTCATTCTACGAGCTGCTTTAGCCGAGAAATCGCCGCCACCGGTCAATCTTGCTGAGGCCATTCGAAACCGCTTCGAACCTCTCGGAGGGATTGAGCTCGAACTGCCAACGCGAGACCCGATACGTGAATCTCTCGAGTCGGACGAATGATCATCCTTGTTGCTAATGTCTTGTCGTAGTTAGCGAACCGGTGGCGGAAGCGCGTGTCGTAGACCGGATAGCCGCAGAACCTGCTCAAAGCCTCTTAGCCACCGGATTGCGGTGGTTTTTCGATGCTAGGAAGTCGGCCCAACTCTCGATATATGACTCTTGGCAACACACAGCACCTCGAAGAGAAGGTTTGCCGTGACCAGCGCCGGGTCTCTCGAGGTCTGAGCCAGCCTTATGATACAGAGTTGTATCATACACTTATGTATCATACACTTATGTATCATGAATCCTTTTCGCTACGGTGAGGTGGTCACGGGGGAAGATTTCTGCGACCGGCCGGAGCTCGTGCGCCGACTGCGACAGTGGCTGAAGTCTGGACGCAATACGGCGATCCTCGGCGAGCGACGTACAGGCAAGACATCGTTGATCCACGAGACCGCGCGTCGCATACGCGGCCTTCGCCTCGTGCATGCTCAATTGTGGGCTGTCAAGAGTATCGACGATGTCGCGCAACGGCTCATCGATGCGATGGTCTCGACGCAACAGCGACGGTCTTCTGTCGTCGAGAGTGTAGCCCGAGCCCTCGGTTCTCTTCGTCCCAGGATCGATGTCGATCCCTACACCGGTCACCCGAGCGTGACCCTCTCCCAGACCGAGCGGTTGAGTCCGCGAGGTCTGCAAGCGGTTTTCGACCTGATCGAGGATATGAGCCGACGACATCGATACGCTGTGTTACTGGATGAGTTCCAGGACATTCGATTCGTCGATGATGCCGACGCCTTGCTGGGCGTCATCCGTGATCGTATCCAGCGGCAGAGGGGAGTCTCCTATGTTTTCGCCGGCAGTATCCGGCACGCGATGGAACGGGTTTTCCGCGATCCGGGGAGTCCCTTTTTCAAAACTCTGAGCGTTGTCGAAGTCGAGTCCATCGATAGGGGACGGTACATATCATTTCTCGACGCGCGCTTCCGTGTGGGCCGAAGGCGAGTGCCGGACGAATCGTATCTGCAAATCTTCAACCTAGCGGAAGAAAATCCCAGCGATGTTCAACAACTCTGTGCCGCGATTTGGGATCGCTCGGTGGCGGGTGAGACCATCGGACCGCCTCGACTCAAGCAAGCGCTCGAGCGGATATTCGCAACGGAGCGCAAAGGCTATGAGGCCCTTGTTCGTCCACTCACGGACATCCAAATGCGCTGTCTGCGCGGTTTGGCGAGACTGGGCGGCCACGAGCCACAGTCTAAAAAATTTCTCGAGGAGACGGGAGTCCGGTTGGCAGCAACCGTCAAACGTGCCTTGAGCCGCCTCGTTGCCTTGGAGTTGGTCTATGATCGGGACGCCAACTATAAGTTCTTCGATCCCTTCTTTCGCCAGTGGATCCTCGCGCGTTTTGGATGATTTCACGAACGCTAAAGAATTCCGCGGATGTCATAATCAACCATCTAATAGTGGCATAAAGACACTATCGAGCATATAGATGTGACATCTTCTTGGAGCCCACCGACGAGTCGGATAGAGAGGATAGCTTGGGCCCTAATCTCTGTAAATGACTCCAGGTAAAACACATAGCATCTCGAAGAGAAGATGTGCTGCAACCAGTGCCGTGTTTCCTGAAGGATCATACGGCGGAGAAACTTCGACGAGCTCGGCGCCGACGATATCGAGACCGCGGCAACCTCTTATGATCTCCATGCCCTGGATGGTGGTGAGTCCGCCGATCTCCGGTGTGCCTGTACCTGGGGCGAACGCCGGGTCGAGACCGTCGATGTCGAAGCTCAGGTAAACGGGTCCGTCTCCCATTTGCTCTCGAATCTCATCCATCAACGGGGTGAGGGATCGGTGCCAGCACGCTTCCGCCTGGACCACTCGAAATCCTTGCGCCTTCGGCCAGTCGAAATCCTCGGCGGTGTATCCCGTTCCGCGGAGGCCGATCTGAGCCACGCGGCGACCTTCCACGATCCCCTCCTCGACCATCCTCCGGAAGGGGGTTCCGTGTGTGATTTTTTCTCCGAAGAGGACATCGTTGACGTCGGCATGGGCGTCCACGTGGATGACGCCGAGGGGACCGTACTTTTTGCTGAGCGCGCGAGTGATAGGGAGCACGATGGTGTGATCTCCGCCCAGGGTGAGCGGCCGGCAGCCGTTCGCCACGACCTCAGTATAGGTGTCTTCGATGATCGAAATACTCTTAGACAAGTTGAAGGCGTTGATGGCTACGTCTCCCAAATCTGCAACTTGAAGACTGTCGAAAGGAGCAGCTCGCGTGGCCATGTTGTAGGGCCGGATGAGGGGGGACTCCCCTCGTATCTGTCGCGGCCCCATGCGGGTGCCGCTGCGGTTCGAGGTTCCGATGTCGAACGGGACTCCAACGAAACAGGCATCGAGTCCCGTCGCGTCCGTCTGAGAGGGAAGTCTCATCATGGTGGTCAGCCCGGCAAAACGAGGCATGTCGTTTCCGCTCAAGGGTTGGTTGCGTTTGTTCTCCATAGCGGTTTTCCTTCCGTAGAGATTTCATTGACCCGATAGGCGCTGTTCCCAATCCGATAATCGCGCATCACTCGGGGCGGTGGTGACGAGGCTGACGGTGAACAGGGTGACCAGTGACGTCGTCACGCCGATGATGATGGGGTAAGTCGAGCCGATCCCCCAGATAGACATGGCCATAATGGCGCTCGTCGCGCTCACGCCCATGGATACGAGGGCTCCGGTGGCGTTGGCCCTTTTCCAGAAGAATCCGGCGAACACGGGAACAAAGAGGGAGCCGGAAAGCAGGGTGTATCCTACGTCGAGGGCTTTCAGCACGTCGCGAATCCAAAGGGCGCTCAGGATGACCAAAACGCCGACGATGCCTGTGATTAAACGTGTCGCTCGAAGAAAATCCCTGTCCGTGATGCTCGGGGCAAAGAATCTCCGGTAAATGTCGCTTGCCAGCAGGGTCGATGAAGCTAAAAGTGGTCCGCTGGCGGTGGACATTAATGCCGATAGACTGCCTGCCAAGACGATTCCGCTCAAACCGGTGGGGAGGAGCTCCACGGCGGCAGTGGCGAATGCCATCTGGGTATCCTCGATCCCTGGAAACTTGACTGCAATGGCCATCCCGATGACGGCGACGGCACCGGCGTAGGCGACACAGTAGAGACCGGCGATGATGGTTCCGCGCCGGGCGATCTTGGCCTCTTTAGCGGTGAAGACCCTTTGCCAGATGTCCTGGCTGATGGTGAGGCCCAAAACGAAGAGCAGGAAGTAGGCGAAGATGGTTTCATATCCAATGGTGTCGAAACGCAAGTGGGACGCCGGCGACTGCGAAGTCAATCCGCTCCACCCGCCGGCAGATCGGATTGCCGCCGGGAGTAGGACTAGAAAGACGCCCACCGTCATTAGAATGAACTGGATAAAATCCGTGAGGGACACGGACCACATGCCGCCGAGGAATGTGTAGACGAGCACAACCGATCCGCCGATCAACATTCCCGTGACCATGTCCCATCCCAACATGGCGCTCAAGATGGTGCCGACCGCGATGACCTGAATGACCGTGATCATGGCGGCATAAACGGCGGTGATGATGGCACTCAGGAGCCGGGCGTACTGGTTGTAGCGTAGCTCGAGCATCTCGCTGATGCTGATGATCCGGAGGTTCGCCAGTTTCGTGGTGAGGAAAACTCCCAACGCCACGATACCCAACCCGATCATGGTTACCATCCACATACCGGAGATGCCGTACTCGTAGCCGAGCTTCGTGCCGCCGATCGTGGAAGCACCTCCCAGAGCGACGGCCGAGAGGCAGCCGATGTACATGCCGTATCCGAGCCTTCGCCCTGCCACGAGGTAGTCCGTCGACGTTTTGGCGAGCTTCCATCCTCGGTAGCCCAGATAGAGCATCAGAAAGAGGTAGGCCACGATGATGGTGATGTCGACGGCGTGCACACTCATAGTTTACGACCGGGAGCATTCTAATCGTTTGGTCGTCGATCTCGAAGCCTCTATTGAATGGTCGCTACGGCGCTCCCGTTTGGATCTCGGAAAGGTTATTCTCTCGGAGCAACCGGTTGAACGCGGGAAGCTCATTGCCCAGGAGTCGCTCGAGCTCGCTCTGGGCCTCCGACAGTCGGTTCTTCAAAAGCTCGTGCACTTCCAACTGCTGGGTCGTCGGCGGGAAATCGGCGGAACCGCCGATGTCACCGGCAAGGATGGAGAGCTTGCTGTAGATCTTCATCGGTACTCGGAAAGCGTCCACGGTATAAACGAGCCAGGGCGCTTCCGCGACACGATACGATTCTTCATCGCCGCCCGCCAACCGGACTTGGAAGAACTGTTCTTCTGTGGCGATTAACTTTTGGTCGAGGTCCTTGCCTGCTTGTTTGACCGAAGCTGCAGGGCCTTCCGCTTCCGTCAGATCATGAATCTGTCTCCGGACCCACTCGATCTCATCGATGGCGTTCACGACCTCGTTGAGGTTATCTCTGATCTCCACAAGGGCTTTTACCTGTGCCTCGATGTCCGAAAGAGTGCCTTCCGAGTTGGGGTCCTTTTTGACCACCAGGTTCTGAACGAGCTCGGTTCCATCCACGCTCAGCTTCACTTTGTATGTGCCGGGCGCGACGATAGGACCCACGAGGCCGCCGTGAACGCCCCAGCTTACGAGTGGACGCCAGCCCTCGTCGTTGAACTTCACATGAGGATGGCCGGGTGGCTTGTTCCTGAGCTTCGCATTGTTCGGCGCCTCGTATCTCAAATCCCACCAGAGACGGTTGATCCCCGGCTCTCCGGCAGCCTCGAGCTCGCGGACGGTCCGGCCGTCTTCATCCAGGACAGTAAACTTGACTTCTTCCTTCGATTTTAAAAAGTAGTGCAACGAAGCGCCGTAAGGTGGATTCTTGCCCTGGCAGTGGTCCACAGGGCAGGACTCGGAGCGGTTCACGTTGCGAAAGCGGTAGGCGGGGCGTGGCTCGAATAAGTGGTGTACGGTTTTTAGCACCTCAGGTGTGAGGCGTTGAAGGGGAGTGACGTCATCCAAGATCCAAAAGCCGCGACCGTAGGTCGCAACCACCAGGTCGTTGAAGTGCTCCTGAATCGCCATCCAATGAACCGGGGCATGGGGCATATTCGTCTGAAGCGGATTCCAGTGCTCACCGTCGTCCAGCGAAACATAGATCGCGTTTTCCGTTCCCGCGTAAAGCATTCCTTTTCGCGATGGATCTTCGCGAACGCAGTGGGCGTAGCTGAACACGTTCCGGGGAATGTCGCCGCTTATCGATTTCCAGGTCTCACCATAGTCCTCAGTCTTATAGATAAAGGGATCTCGATAGTTCACCTGATGCAGATCTACGGTGATGTAGGCTGTCCCTGCATCATAACGGGACGGTTCGATATTGCTCACCGTGCCCAGGGGTGGAAGGTCGGGAATGTGATCGGTCAGGTTCTTCCAGTTGGCACCCCCGTCCCGAGTGACCTGGACGAGCCCGTCGTTCGTCCCCGCCCAGATCAGTCCTTCCTCGAGGGGTGATTCCGCAATGGCAAAGACGAGGCAGCCGTACTCAACACCCAGGTTGTCGGCGGTGATGCCTCCCGAGCCCTGGAGCATCTCCGGATCGGCAGTGGACAGATCGGGACTGATGACGTCCCAGCTTTGTCCGCCGTTCGTCGTCATGTGGACGTGCTGGCTTCCTACATAAACCTTGTTGTGATCGTGGGGGGAGATGGCGATCGGAAAGGTCCAGTTGAATCGATACTTGAGGTCTCCCGCCGGGGAGCCCATGGGAGATTCTGGCCAAACTCGAACCGACTGCTTGTGACCGGTCTTCATATTGATCCGATCGAGTCCGGCGTTGTAACAGCCACCCCAGACGATGTCACTGTCTACCGGATCGGGGATGGCAAAGCCGGACTCGCAGCCGGCGGTCGTCTCCCATTGCCCCGAGTTGATGGATCCCTGACTCAGATCCCAACCGACGACGAGACTGTTGCTCGGTCCCCGATAGGAGGGGCCGTCTTGCCGGTTTCCGTAGACGTTGTAAGGGATCCGATTGTTGACGGCCACGTGGTACATCTGAGCGATGGGAAGCTTAGTCTTGAGCCAGGTCTCGCCGCGATTGACGGAGATGAAGACGTGGTTGTCGTCACCGACGATCATCCGATCTCCGTCGGCGGGGTCGATCCACATGTCATGGTAATCGTGTCCGAAGAACTCGAGCTCGAAAGTCTCTCCTGCGTCACGAGTCACACCGAAATTAATGGAGAGCGTATAGGCCTCGTCGTCGTTGTCCGGCGACGCGGCTATACGAGAGTAATAATGGGGCCGTTCGTTCAACGAGTGGCTGTAGCTGACCACCTGCCAATTCTCGCCGCCGTCGTCCGACCGGAAGAGCGAGCCGTCGCCCGTCTCGATGAGAGCATAGATACGCTTGGAGTTGCCCGGGGCGATGGCAAGGCCGATCTTACCCATGGGAGTGTCGGGAAGCCCGTGCCCTTCGATCTCCGTCCAGGTATCACCTCCATCTTTAGACATGTAGAGACCACCGCCTCCTCCACCGCTGAAACGACCCCAAGTGTGGATTACGATCTGCCACATGGCGGCAAACAAAACGTTAGGATTATCGGGGTTAATGGCGATATCGGCGCAGCCCGTGTCTTTGTTGACGAAGAGAACTTTCTCCCACGTGCTGCCGCCATCAGTGGTTCGATACACGCCGCGCTCCTCCTGAGGACCGTAGGAATGTCCCAAAACGGCGGCGTAGACGATGTTCGGATCGCGAGGGTGAATAACGACGCGACCGATGCG
>CAVROO010000035.1:0-46760 GCA_963722765.1 uncultured Acidobacteriota bacterium | reverse complement strand
CAGGATTGCCAGTCCGGTTGGGACAGGATACCAACTCGAAATCCGGCCGCCTCCAGCACTCGCCCCAGAATTGCCATGGCAAAGCTCGGATGGTTGACATCGGCATCACCGGTAACGAACACTACGTCCACCTGGTCCCAGCCCCGCTGTTGCGTCTCCTTCGCGGACATCGGCAGCGGACGAGTGGAAGAGTCTGGGCGTTGTGGCGGCGTGAGCTGCACCAGAGGAGATCCCCTCGAGACAGGTGGGCCTTGGGTCGGCGAGCTTGCCATGCCCCATTCTATACCCGCGGGCTATCGTTACGGGCCGCACCGATTTTCACCCACACAACGACCTTCGCGCGGGCGAGGAGCGAGCAATCCCTGAGACACTCCTCGCGCCTTGCCAGCCACACGCCCCCCCTCCTCGAAGACTCGTTCGGGACTACCGGAACGCGAGTTGCAGGGGCGCCTCTCCGCCCGAAAAAGGGAACTTATTTTTGGGTGGACCCTAGCTCAGGCGCCCTTCCAGCCACTGGACCAAGGCTTTTTCGGAAGACGGGACCTCCTGACAGAGGTATAGAAGTAATCCCTCCAATTCTCCTCCGGCAGCCCGGTGAACAGCATCAAATTGAGGGGGTAGTTGTCACAGTCGGCCGATCGTCGAAAATCATCTCTGAAAAGGAAGGTCTTTTTACCGAGGGCGATAGCCGCTCCCAACTCGACCATGACGCCCTCGTCGGGAGGAGCGCCGTTGACGATCGCAAAGATGCCGTCACATGCACGTACGCCTTGGAGATCTCTTTGGCCGATCTTGTAAGCCCACCCGTTCTCGGCGGCAAATTTGACCTGCTGGTTCTTTGCAAAAGGCTCGTGAACCTCGGCGCCCATTTGACTCAGAATCTCGACAAAAACCGGAAGCAGCGTCGTCCTTTGTTGAAAAGAAAAACCGTAGGGACTGGCAAGTAGATCCTCTTCATGCCCTCCTCCTAACGACGCCAGCGTACCATCAGTTCGACGGTGCCGGACGCCAAAAATTCCGACTCAACCAAGGATACGGACGGCGGTACTTTTTGAGAGTCGGCCGGCGCCGTTGCCGACTTGTACCTGCCTTCTCCTCCCGAAGGACGAAAAGGAGCCACCGCGGCCAGTTCCTGGTCTAGTCAGCCCGCTTCAAGTGACATCCGCCGTTGGTGTTGAGAATTTCCCGACATGGTCCTTGGATGGTGGACGATTGGCTTTTGAATCCGATCAAAACGGCAACTGGGACATATGGGTGACGCAGCTCGGGGGTGTAGAGCCCGTGAACCGAACGGCAGATCATGCGGGACTGGACCGCTATCCTAGCTGGTCACCCGATGGGCGTGAAATTGCTTTTTTATCTCAAAGGAATGACATCTGGATTTTGTGCATCATGTCCGCCGTCGGCGGAAGCCCTCGCAAAGTTGTCTCACTGCCGCCCGTTGACGATTCTTCCCCTACGGGAGCGCCTCGCTGTAAGCTCGGACCGCGCCGGAAACCAGGACATTTGGATTGTAGGAGCGGAGGAGGTGAGCCCCGGCAGATCACGTTTCACCCCGCACAAGATGTGCTTGCCGTCTGGTCGCCGGACGGCAGGTGGCTCGTCTTCCAATCGTCGAGAACGGGCGCGTCTCTCTTCTGGCGGATACCCGGCGGCGGGTGGCGAGCCCGAGCGCCTGAGCGAGGGACCCGGTTCTGAGGCTGAGGCCCAGTGGTCGCCTGATGGCAAAGCCCTCTACTACGCCGGCAAGGCAGAGCGTGCCGGCAACCTGTGGGCTTTGTCTCTGAAAGACAGGCGGGAGTATCCGGTGACGGATTTCACGGGCCGTCGCGGATCCTTGGGATGGGCGTTGGCCACCGATGGTCGGTATCTTTATTTCACGTGGTCTGAGGACCTGGGCGATCTCTGGGTAATGGACGTGGTCCGCGAGTGACGACTCCTTTTGCCGACTTCTGCATGCTCACGTTCAAGGAATGCTGATGGAAGAGCATCACGCACCCACGAAGAGCTTGCGGTACCATGAGCCGCATCAATCTCGGCATGTTCGATCCGATGGCGCCGCCCATGCACCGGAGCCGGGTTCACTTTCGCGGCATGCTCATAGGCATGGAGCGTCATACGGCCGCCGTCACCGATGCCACGGACAAGAATCTTGCAGCCAGTGCGATCATAGCACGTGCCTCATTGAAATGATGCGAGCACCTATTGGGTTTGAGGTTCATATTCGAGTTCTTTTTCATGAGAGCTCGTGCTTTAAAAAATGTGCATGGAGAGTGCTTCTGGTCGGAGCCATAGATAAAGGCCACCTCGAACCTCCCGTTCAGGAGAACCTAGTCACTTCCTGTTTCGCTTTCACTACATAGCTGACAGCGCCGTCATGGCGCTGCGCGCCATGCCTGGCGCACAAAAAAAAGGAGGCCGGCGAAACCGGCCTCCCATATTTGAAATAAGGAACTCTACGGCATGGGGCACACGAGCGTCGAGTCGGCGTCAACAGCCCCCATGAACAGCCAATCATTGACCAGTGTAGGATCTGACCAGCCCTTCTTGGACTTGCACTTCTTGGACTTGACCTTCTTTGACTTGCCGTCACCTAGGTTCTTGCCACAGTCTTCCGGACCGTTCATGTCTTCATCCGAGCAGGAGATGTGGAACTTCGATTCGCCTATCTTGCTCGTCATCCCGGCATCGAAGATCTCCCAGTAGATATCGTTGGGTGCTCCGGCAGGTACGGCCACCGTGACCATGTCGCCCCGTGCGATGCCCGAAATCATCTGGGGGATGCCGGTGCCCACGGAACCCGCCCAGGCCTTGATATCCACGGTCACGTCACCGTCCCAGATCATCGTCAGCTCGCTGATCGGTTTGGTGCACGTGAAGGGTGGCGGCGGCGGCACCGTTACGAGGACGGTGTTGCTGACATCCTCAGCGCACATCTTCATGCCTGGGCAGGAACACAACCATTTCTCAACGTCGTAATCCGCGTAGCACGCCTGGTCTGGGCAGCAGGGGCACGTCCACCCCAGGTCACCCTCGAAGATGCACTCCTCCGTACCACCGATGTCGGCAAACCCGGCCGTGACCGTGGCCGTGTTTTCGGTATCTTTGTCCAACGTCGCCGTCGCGTAGAACGTGTGCGAAGTTCCCCCACCAGCGAGGGAATAGTCTTCAACAATGGCGCCTAGCTGGTCGTCCATGATCGTGACGAAGAGTGTCTTCTCCGTCGGGTTCGTGACGTTGTATTGGTATTCAACCAGGCCGGGTGCCGTCGGAAGCTCGCATTGTGTTCGGAAGTCGGGCCCCAAGGTGGAATCACCCAGTACGGTGACAACGCCGTTCTCGTCCGTGAAACCGGTCACCTTCAAAGAGCCAAACTCGTCCCCAAGTGCGATCGTCTGTGAGCAAGAAGTGTGGATCTTGAGCTCCTGTAAAACCCCGCCGGCGGAGATCTCGAACTTCGAGTCTGCGTGGAGTCTGTCGCGCCCGGTGGCTGTGAGACGAACTTCATTGCCGATTTTAACGGTCATATCGTCCGGCGTAACGGAAATCTTATCAGCATCTTTGCCAACGTAGGCGATCTTGACGAGATTGGCCATGGCAGGATCTCCCGAGCACGTGGCCTTGTCGCCCTGAGGATTGCCGAGTGGCCCGGCACAACCCTTACCAGTGTATTCAAAGACGACCTCGACCAACTTGCCGGTGCACGGAGTTCCCGCGGGCGAGTTAGGGCCGACGCACATCGTTTGGTTCGGATCCGGAGGTGGCGGGATCGTCGCTAAGCCGCCCTTCTCCGACTCGAACTCGATCACCTTGACGCTTCCGAACTGGTCGCCCGCGCTCAAGGGCTTGGAGCAGGACGTGTGGATTTTGAGGGCTTGGCCACCGATGTTGAATTTTGTGTTCGCCTTGAGCTTCGACTTCCCTGGAACTGGAAGAATCTCGAATCGGTCTCCGACTACGAGTCCAGTGGACGGATAGGCCATGTACTTGTCAGCGTCTTTTGCAGCGATCACGACATCCGCAGGAAACATCGTGACATCACCTTCGCACTTCGCTTTGCCACTTTGCGGATTCGTCGTTGCCGTGCAGGTGTCGCCCGTGAACTCCAATAGAATCCGTGTGACCTTGCCCTCGCATGGAGAGCTACCCAGAGTTGTTGGAGGAATGCAGCACGTCTTATTGATTTCAATGTCGCATTCGGGCGTCGCCGGCTGCGTTTCGGCAAACGCCACTGCGTTGCTGTCGGTGGTGTTCGCCGACGGCAGTGCTAAGAAAAAGAACAGGCTCAATATCGGGACAAGGCTTTTCCATGTCCAACTCTCGCGGTTTCCAAAGAACATCTTTTCCCCCTTTTATCAAGCGGCTATAACAACGCGAAAACAACCAGGTCCGGCCGATACGATTTCTATCCTCGCCAAAACGCGAGACAACCACAGAATTAACGCGCATAATGTTGGCTTGGTCCTTCTATCCACCTCCGTGATAGAAGAATTCGTTTAGTGGGGAATTATAATTTGAACGATTATTAGCCTGAAGTCAAGCAAAAACGAGTAAAACTCTGAAGGTTATTCAGAATGGTCGCCGTGATTCCGTATTGAGTAATACTCCAGCCCTAGTCCGGACAATTTGCTTGTGGGAAAAAGGGAACAGTTTCCCTTTTTGACGCGCGTTGCCTCCGAGCCCACCTGCCATTTTCACGCGAGTATCATGGTTTTTTTAGGGCGTCACCAGAGTTGATCTCACGAAGTTTTTGTCGTTTCAGGGTTAATTGCATCAGTAGCCGGGGCAGATGTTTGAAACATAGGTCAAATACTACGTTGACATGAGCGCGTGACTGCTGCAGGTATGGGGAAAATGACCCGCAACCATTGCGGGTCAAGAGTGGGGTGCGGACCACAGGACGGTACTGTCAAAGTAACGCCGTGCATGGCAGACTGGGCTGATGAGAAGAACACGCCGAGCTACCGCGGATATTGATTTCCGCCCGAAATCATCAGCCACGCTGTCTGGTTGTACTACCGTTTCTGTCTGAGCTTTCGAGATGTCGAGGATCTACCTGTGCATCGTCAAAACTTGTCCACCCATGAAATCAAGGACTTACGCTACGCTTGAGTTCAAGGCGGAAGACCGACAAACTTCGCCGCTATGATCCAAATTCTCATCTTCATCATCTCTCTCGGCGCCCGTGCGATCCGTACCATGTGTCGCCGCCGTGCTGACCTCGTTCTGGAAAACCTCGCTCTGAGACAGCAAGTGACGGCGCTGAAGAAGGAGCGCCGACGACCACCGCTCGGGGATATCGATCGAGCCTTCTGGGCGGCGCTCCGCCAATCATGGCCCTTGTGGGCCAGTCGTCTTGTTATCGTCAAGGCCGATACGGTCGCTCGATGGCATCGAGATCGATTCCGCCGGTATTGGGCCAAAATTTCCCAGCGACGCCGTCCGGGGCGGCCTCGCGTCAACACCGAGGTTCGTCAGCTGATCCGGACGATGGCCCAAGATGGCTGGGGCGCCCCGCGTATCCACGCCGAGCTCATGAAGCTCGCTTTTGGCGTTTCGGAAATCACGGTGTCACGCTACCTGCCCCGCCGCCCGGCCGAGCCGGACGAAGTGAAGCGATGGGTGACCTTCCTACGCCATCACAAGCACGACATCGCTGCGATGGATCTGTTCACAGTACCGACGGCGTCACTCCGGCTCCTCTACGGTTTCTTTGCCATCAAGCACGGCCGTCGCCACATCGTGCATTTCAACGCTACATTCAATCCGACGGCATCGTGGGTGATGCAGCAATTGCGCGAGGCTTTCCCCTACGATACTGCACTTAGGTATCTCATCTTCGACCGTGACGCCATCTTCAGCCCAGCCGTCGTCAAGTGCGTCAGGTCGTTCGGCATCGAACCCATTCGTATCTACTACCGCAACTTGAGGTCTTCGCTCGCTGGGTGACGACACGTTGGCCGAGCCGTCCTCCCCGTAGCGCCCCCCATCCCGAGATCGACCCACTTTTTACACCATACGGCCTCCCCTTCCGAACGTCTTCTCGAAGCAGTCTTCCCCAAAGCGCCTTGACTTCTTCGTGGTGTGTCTCGAATAGTCAGAGACACTGTCGCGTCAACGGGTGTTGACAGGAAGATCGCCTCGAGCCCCTTCCGGGTGCATGCGGTTGTCTCGTTTGAAATTAGGACTACGGGTGGAGATGTAAAAAAGCGTTTACGGCAAACCGTCAACAATTTACTACTGCACCATCACCCGCACCACACTCGAAGCCACGTCGGTATGCGGAAGCCGCGCCTGGATGGTGTGCTCTCCCGGCTCGAGAGGCCAGCGGACGGTATAGGGGTAATCCGTGAGCTCGAAGGGAACGCCGTCCACGACCCACAGGACTTGCTCCGAGGGAGGATCGACGACGGCTCGCAAGGCCAGTGTGGCCATGTTCGGCGGCGTTTCCGGATCTCTCATGAGTCGAAGGCCGTCCTTCGGAGACGCGATACGAATGCTCACCGGCTGACCATAGATCAATCTCCCCAACCCTCTCGGTGTTCGTTCACCGGACGCACTCACCTGCATCGGGGGACGCGGCAGCCCCGCTCGGGCCGACCAGGCGGCATAAAGCGGCGGCAGTTGAACGAACGTCCGCACTTCACGGAACTGCACGCGGCGTTCGTGACGAGGCCACCCGACCGTCCCGAGTGTCCACGGCCAAACGGATGTGGGCGTCACAAGGCGCCACCGGCTCCTCCCCCACCCTCAAATACTCCAGAGACACCCGATCGCAAGCGTCGGTGGCTAGTTTTCCGGTCAGGGCGCACAAGCGTACGGCTCGAGTCCCTCGCGGCGGGGGAAAACCGAGATCTTCGAGTCCGTCTTGCTGGTCGCGATGGAGATAATTAATGATGCGATGGGTCAGCTTGGCCGCCGCACGGTAACCGCTCACCCGACTCATGGGATGGTAGTCGGGGTGTCCCACCCAAACACCCACCAGATAGCGAGAGGAAAAAGCCACGGCCCAGGCGTCGCGGTAGTTGGCGGACGTTCCCGTTTTGACCGCCACGGGAAAGGGATACTCGTTCCAACCCATGCGCGGAAAGCTGGGAAGGCGGGCCATGGGATCGGACAAAAACAAGCTGATCTGTCGCGCCGTGTCTTCGCTGAAAATCCGGATCGGTCGCTCGACTTTTTGTCCGCGGTACCAGACGAGGTCTCCCAATCTTCCATCCGAGGACAGGACCGTGTAAGCCCGTACGAGCTGCTCCAACGTCACCGGCAGGCCACCCACGATGAGGCCGAGTCCGTAATGTCTGGCCGGAAGGGATCCATCGTGAAGACCGAGCTGCTCGAAGAGCCCATAGGCCTCGTCGCTTCCGACTCGGCCGAGGAGACGGACCGCCGGAACGTTTCGCGAGTTGGCCAGTGCCGTTCTCGGAAGCAAAGGACCCAAATACCGTTTGTCCGCATTCGTGATGTCCGCAGCGCCGCGAGGAAGATCGGCCAGGAGGGTGGCGGGAGTGATGATGCCGCGTTCGAGAGCCAGACCGTAGAGAAACGGCTTCAAGGTGCTTCCCGAGGAACGCGCGCACTTCGGTATAGTCGATGGCCCCGGCGTGATACGCATCGAAGTAATCCGTCGAACCGACCCAGGCCATGCACTTCGTTGGTCCTTCGGTCCACGACCACCGCAGCGACATTGCCGACCCCCTGACGCTCCCACTGTCGAAGTGTGGCATCCGCCATCCAAGTGACTTCTTGTTGAAGTTCGAGATCGAGAGTGGCCTGAATCGATCGGACTCGAAGCACGTTCCTTCCGAAGATCGAGGATCCCGTAACGCCTCGTCGAGACGAAGCACCGCATGCATGGCGGCTTCGGGTCGCTCCTCTCTCACGGGAATACGGAGGTGCTCGATCTCTCGAGCTCGCCAGAGCGTACTCCGAGCCCGTGAGGACATCCGCTTCATGAAGCGCTCGCAAAATCCTTTGGCCTCGCGCGACCGCGGCTCTCCGTCCGGCCGGCCGGAAAGGATTCATGCGTGCCGGCGCCTGAGGGATAGCGGCGAGAAGCGCAATCTCCGCCCAGCTCAGATCTTCGACCGGCTTATCGAGATAGCGGCGTGCCGCGTAAGCGATCCCGCGAATGCGGTTCCCGTAGGGAACGATGCGCAGGTAATGACGCGAGGACCGCTTCTCGCCCGTATCGGAGGGTGAGCGCCAATGCAGTCAAAGATTCGACGAGCTTTCGCGAATAGGTCCTCGGACCCGGATGCTGCAGCCGCGCCACTTGCATGGCAAGGGTCGAGGCCCCGGAAATGCGTTCTCCGTGCTTGATGTTTTGCCCCAAGGCGCGGACCACACCGATGGGATCGACTCCCGGATGCATCCAGAAACGACGATCTTCAATGGCAAGCGTTGCGGCAACGACTCGGGGAGGAAGCTCCTCGATAGGCCAATAACCAAACTCGCTCATCCGGTCCGCCGCCGACCTCACCGAGAAACGCTCCGTGTCGATCCCGCAGAAGAAGTGTGGGCTCGGGCGCAACCAGCCGTGCTCGCGAGATTGAGACGGCGACCGTGACCGCCAAGGCACAAAACACCAGGCCGCCCGCAGTAGCGAGCAAACGGCGCAGAGTACGCTTGCGTTCGGTCATGGCTCCTTACGTGTGATCTCGAACCGAGCTCCGTTGCCGTTTCCAAACACGGCACCGTCGTACATCATCTCGGCCCTGGCCGGCGGCTGGATGAAACTTCCCGCGGTCGTGGCTCGGGTGCGGAAGTAGAGGTCATAGGTCCCTTCAGGGAGTGTGTCGTAGTAAAACGCCATGTGATCGTCCATGAAGGCGACATAGGTCGGCGCTCAAGGTCAGCGTCTTCGATGGCTTGGCTTCCGGAGGCGCCGTCGCCAGATTCGGATTGAGCGGCTCCATGCCCGCCGCCAGAGGAACGACCACCGCCACATAATGTCGAGCGACGGGATTGACGACTTGCACGTGCTCCTCCACGACGTCACCCACTTCGAAGGCGAAGCTCTTGCCGGGCGCATCGAGAGCAAGCCGATCCATCGGCTCGTCGCTTGCCAAGAACTCTCAACATCTCCCGCGTCACCACGAACCCGTTCGATTCCGCCGCCACCTGGCTTCCGTCCGCCGCGGGAACGTAGCTCGTCTCGGCGCGCAGAACGACCGGAGTCGTTCCACCGCCAGGGGTCCAAGTCACGCGACCGGAGGCCGCGCTGGTGCTGACGAACTGTCCCACCGGCGATTCGGGTCCGGTCGACAGCGTCTCCCCTGCCCCATCGATCTCGACTCGAAAACGATTGGCAGAGCTGCCTTCAAAGGGCGGGCTCAGAAGCTGAGAGAGCGCCAGCAAGGCCGCGGCGTTGGCGTTGGTCGAGCCCCAGCCGTCACCCCGACCCAGCGTCACGAGAGCGTTCACCAAAACCTGCAGTCGCTCCTCCGTCGGCTGAGTCTCGACCAGATCGCCCGGGTCATCTCCGCCACGGTGCGGGTCTCGCTGGGCAAAATGAGACCATGACGCGATGGCCGCCTGTTTTGCAGCCCTCCGTAGATCTCGTTTCCTTGATAGAGGCGAACGATCAAACCGTCCCAAAGCTCTTGGGTGAGCTCTTGGACCGTCGGTGCATCGGCCTGGCCGGCACGACCGTAGGAAAGGAGAACTTGTGAAAGGCCTTCGAGAGCGAGGTACTGGGATCGGCGGGACAGCTCCGCGGCGTAAGCGGAGTTGAAACTCCCTGCCGCAGTGAGAGCGCTCAGCGCCCAGCGTGCGCTCGGCGTAAGACTCTCCGTCGATGAAGTGGCTGTAGTCCGACCGGAGCGCCTGCTCGAGCGACCGGAGGAAAACTCCCTTGAGCTCCTCATCGACAGGGAAGCCCGCTTCTTCGGCCTCGACGAGAAACTGGAGCACCCAGGCGGTCAGCGAAACGTAGCCTCCGCCTCCCGGCCAGTAAGCCACCAAGCCGTTCGAGTCCACCACGCTCGCAATCCATTCCTGAGTTTGGCGTACGCCTCGTTCGAGAGCCTCGTCGTTCTCGCCCGGGTCGGCCTGGCCGAGAAGATCGCGGAACTTCTTGAGAGCGATCTGGGCACGGGCCCGGCTGATCCTCTGCTCGGTGCAGCCGTAAGGGTAGTTGAGCAGAAAGTCGAGGCCCGCCGCCATACGAACGAGCGCCGGCTGATCGGAGACCAACACCGTTCGGCGGACCGTTCCGTTTCGCGCCGGCTCGGCGACCTCGGGGATCGCAACCGGTGTCCCCGGCTCCATCTCGGTGAGTAAACGCCGGGTCACCCGTCGCCGATCGTTGCGCACGGGAAGCTTGACCTCGAAACCGTCACTCGCCTGATCCGAGGCGCGCTCCACCCCCACTCGGAAGACGACCTCGTCGTAAGCCAGCTCGCCGTTCTCATCAAAAGGAGGCGTCGAAACATCGACGTCGAACTCGATACGCTCGGGTTGGTTGGGTACCCAGGTCATCTCGCGTCGAGCCTCGCCTTCGAGCTCGACCCCTTCCACGCGAACCTCGGCACTTCCCGGACCGCCCTCGCCTTCCACGACACGACCGATAGCCGCCGCGGTGAACCTGTCCCCGGGTCGGACGAATCGAGGCAAAGCCGGTTGAACGATGACCGGGAGCCTCACCGCCAGGGTTCCCGTTGCGTATCCCAAACGGTCCGGTCCGCTCGTCGCCTTGGCGCGCACCTTGAAGTTGGTGAGGTTGTCGGGAAGGTCGATCGTTATCGTCGCGGTCCCCTCGGTCCCGACGGCGATGTCCGGCTTGTAGAACGGAACGGGCTGAAAGTTCTTGCGCACCGTCACTCGGTCGAGAAGACTGGGCGCTTCTTCGTCTCCTTCCCCTCCCCCGGGATTTTCGAGAAACGGCAGGAATCCGAAGGCCATGTTGCGGGTATCGCGGACCGTCAAGAAGGATTGGACGGGGGTAATGAAATCCGGGACGGGATCGAGGCGCTGTTCCTTGCCGAGAGCCAGAACCGCTTGATCCACGAGCCACAAGGTCACCTCTCCGGATTTGGGTTGACCCTTCGGGTCCTGGAGACGGATCTCGACTTCGACGGTCTCGCCGGGAAGCGCCCGCTCCGGATGCTCGAGAGTGACCTCCAAACGATTCTCGACCGGATTGACGCTCACCCAAGCGGTCGATGCCATGGTGGCCGGCTTTCCCACGTCGGTGCGGTTGCCCGCCAGAGGTTCCGTGCCCGGCAGCCGTCCTCTCATCAAAACGAAGTGGACCGGCACCCGCGGCGTAAAAACGTTCTCGATGGGAAGCTGGAACGTGGCGGCGCCGCCTTGGACGTTCACCCATTGATAGACGTTCCTATCGGGCCTTTCGATGACCGCCAAGGCCTTCGCGCTCTGAAACGGGCTTTCGAGAACGAACGTGGCCGTTTCTCCCGGGTCATAGGAGGCTTTATCGCTCGACACGCGAAAAACTTCGCCCGACGGTTTCGACCAGGTCACCGGTTCGTCACCGCCCGCGTAGAGATCGACCGCCACGACTTGAGCACGATCCAACCGGTCGTGCGCTTCGAGCTCGACGACATAGACCCCGGAGCGATCGACCGGCAAGCGAACCGAGATCGGTTCGGCGCCGCTCTCGACGGTCGTTTCGAAAACCTTTTCGTCCACGACATCGGTCGAGTAACGGGCGACGCCGTCGGAAAAATCACTGGCCCGCAAAATGGAATGCCACTGGCGCAGGAGCAACCGCACCGTCACTTCCTTGCCGGCAATAAGCTCATCGTCGTGACCGACCACCACGATCTCGGGCTCGATGGCCCGTGCCCGCTCGATGAAGCGAGGCACTTTGAGGCCGAGCACGAAGGGCGGAAGTGCGATGACTCGACGGGTGGCGGAGACGGTTTGGTCATCGGCGCCTATGACGGTGGTCTCGACGACATAAGTTCGGGGTTGCGCCGTGGGCTCGACGGCCGGATTGATCACGATCGAAGCAGAGCCCGCCTCGTCGGTGGTGTCTTGTTTTTCCAGTTTCGGCGAGGATCGAAACTCCCCGGTCCGGGAAAAACGTCCATCGGAAGAGTAGAGGAACCCTTCCCGTTGTTTGGGCGTCCAGCTAAAAGGAAATTGGGTCACGCGCCATTGAACGGGACGGCCCACGACTCTCCCACCCGCGTAGTAGTTGGCCGTCAACGAAACATCGAACTCGCGGTCCAAGGGAACCCGGTCGGGCGAATGAAGTGAAATCTCGAATCTCGGAATTCGATAGGCCTCCATACGGAACGAGACCCGTCCGTGTCGTTGGCCCCCACCGTCTTCGAAGCTCGCGCTGTAGACCCCGGTCGGCAGCTTGGGCTCGGAAAAAGCGTGGTAGAAACTTCCGTTCGGGCTGAGCGTCACCGGATAACGAAAGCCCAGATCCCCCGGCGCTTCGACGACCACGTGACCTTCGATGGGAGAGACTAAGTCCAAGCTTCCCTGGTATCGAGATCGTAGATACCCGCGGATGTGCACGGTTTCTTCGGGGCGATAAACCGGTCTTTCGGTAAAGATGTGCGTCAGCCACTGCGGTTTTTGAATTCTGTAACTCAGAGGCTCGAAGGCCCATTGCAGCCAGGTCTCGTTCGAGGCCGACCAGTGGTTGTCGGCGAAACCATTGGGCGGAGACGCGGGATCGAGCACCAAAACATCGCTTCCCTTCGTCACGACGATGCGCCCGATTTGAATCGAAACTTGCGGTCCCGAATCCCCAGGCGCTTGCCAAGTGATGCTCCCCTCGGGATTCGTCGTCTCCTCCATGAGCGTGACCCACTCCGAGGAACCGCCGGTCGTTCGCGTGCCCTCGAGACGCACCTTCGCCCCCGGCACGGGATTTCCCGTGGACAGTGAGGTCACGGCGAAGCGAACCGCCGTCAACTCTTCCAACGTGCTCAAGCTCAAATCGGTGACCTGAACCCGCATCCAGTGACGCTCGGTCGAAGCATCCGAGACGGCGGATGCCCACGAGATAGGACCCCGGCTTGGCTGCGCCCGCGATCCGAGAAAGATGAGGCTCCACGTCGAGACCGAATCGGGCCGAGTTGCCTTCCCGCGTGAGCGGGAGAGTGACGAGGGTCGAGACCGGAGGCGAGCCCAAGGCGGAAATCTGACGCGCCAGATTGGCCGTTGAGATTCTTCCGAAAGGCGCCCGAAACGGTTCGGGCTCTTCTCCCGGACCGGGTGGGCGCTCCGATTCGTTGACCACCACCGGCTGTGCAGGAAAAGGCCAAAACGATCGATTCGAGTGGATCGACGGCGTGAGCACGCAAGTTCGACTCTCTCATCCGCCCTTCCTTCGATGGGAACCATTTGAGGGCCGTATCGCTCCAAGACGCCTTGGCTCGCGCCCCACCTCAGGTAATCGGCCATGCGGGGAAAGAAGATGAAGAGCTCACTCGTCCCTTTCATCTCGAGCTCCCGCCCCTTGTCATCGGTGAGCGGAATGGGAGCGAGATTGACTTTATAAAGCGTTTCCCAGGCGAAGGCTCCCGTGATCTCCAATGCTTTGGCTCGCGTCGCAAAATCGAGCCCGTCCACGGGAGGGGTGAACCGAACCAGGTTGCGCGCCTCCACCGGCCCCAGCCCTCTCGGCGCAGACGAGAATCGCAAAAGAAAGGAACGTTGCCCCGAGCCACAGTTGATGGCCTGGTCGGCGGTGTAGCGGGTACCTTCCCGAGTCAAGGGATAGACGTTGTTCCGGCAACCGGCCCCGGTCACACGAAACGGCTGGGCTGTCGAAAACTCAACTTGCGTGAAAGACTCCGATGCATCGTCGTCCAAGGACAAACGAAGGTGAACGATAGCCCGGACCCCGAGCGGAATAGGCTCTTTCAAGGACAAGACGTAAGTGGCCGCATCGGACCGCGATTTCCTTTCCATGCTCTTGACTTCGAAGTCGTCTCGAGTGAGCCACTGTCCTTCGCCTACACCGATCCCCGGTAAAGGCCGAAGCTCGAGGGTGACCATGTGCGCCAAGGCGGCAGGGATCCATGGGCTCGGGAAAGGTCAAGGTGACAGACTCTACCCTCTCCAGACCTTCCGCATTTTGTGCCGGAAGTGTCTGGACGGGGGCGGCCATGAGCGTGGTGAGCCGAAACGATTTGCCGTCTACGTGCCAGGTGAAGCGACTCAAAGGAGGCCAAGACTCGGAGGGACGAAACTGAAGCGTCGCGCCGTCGAGCCAGGTGAAGGCACCGGGATGCTCCGGCGTGAAAGTCACGAACCTTTCCGGCCGATCCTCGGGTCCGCCTCGTTCGGGGCCTACGTTTCGATCAAAGAAAATCGTCACGGGATCCCATCGACGAAGAAATTGATTGGGAACCACGGCCGTACCGGACAGTCCCGAAGGCCGTTGCTGCGGCACGGCCAGGCCGGCAAAAAAGATCGTAAAGAGGAGAAAGAAGTGGACCGAGCGCACTTTGTATGTTCAACATCATTGTTCTCCTCCCTCCGGTGTGACTCCCGCCATCTCCAGGTACTTGCGCACGACTTCGTCGGGTGGACCCGTATCGGGCGGATCGATTCCTGCAAGGGCCGGGCGAGCCCGAACCGCCTCGGCCGAGTTGGAGGTGCGGAGAGCCAGCAGATAGGTCCCGGGCTCGAGCGACCTCATTTGAACGACACCGGTACCCAGCTCGTTTCCAGAGCTATCCAGCAAGACACACTCCACGACATCCGAGCTCGCACGTACACCCAGACCCACGGGACCGCCGTGCTCCACGGTAAAGGAAAAGAGTCGGGTGCCGCCGGCGGGAAGAATCACTTCGGGCCCCAAGCCTTCCCCAATCGAATGAATGGGACTCGTGGTCAGCTCTGCTTTGCCCGAAAGCGCTCCGCCGCCAACGGCCCGAATTGCAAGGCTCGCCTCTCCCGCGGGCAAGTAAGCGTCGAGTCTGGCACCGCGCGGGTAGACTTCCACTGTGGCGCGATCGGATCCTTGTGGCGAGAGCCGCACTGCCACGGCGGCCTCGGTGCGCACGTGAAGCATCACCGGTTGTTCGAGCTCGAAGCGATAGGAGCTTGCGCGCCCCTCGAGAACGAGTGTGACCGGAAGCTCCACGGAGTCGGCTGATGTCGATTCGACCGCAGCACCCCATGCGCCGGCCGGCGCGGTGTCCGGTGCTTCAATCCAGCTCAAGATGAGACCGGGGGGATGCCGCACGAGCAAATCTCCGCCCGAAGCCGGAAGCGTGAGGTCCCTGCCTCTCTGGACGCTTCCATCGCTTCCGAGGAGCAAGACTTCCTCATCCGTACCCCGCACGTGGACGTAACCCTTCCCTCCTTCACGAGGGGAAACCGGGAGTCGCACCCTTCCCGCCCGAGCGAACAAGTGCTCGAATGGCGCTCCGGGAACCAGAGCCTCGATGGTCTTGGTCGAAGGAAGAACTTCGATGGTGAAGCGATCTTCGGGGGTGCGCGTATGGAGAAGGATCAACCGCGTCGCCGAAGTCTCCAAGGTTTCTTCGAAGGGGCCTCCTCCCGCCCAGTGAACCGATGAAACTTCGTTGCCGTCCGAAAGCGCCGCAACCAAGCCCTCGCCCAGAGCGAGTCGAATCTGCTTGGCCCCTTCGGGAAGATTGAAAAACCGAGAGGAAACATCCTGTAAGGATCCTTCGGCCGTACCCCAGGACATTTTCTCGCGCTGCGGCTCCGGAAAGTCCCAATGCCGGAGGCGAATCTCGAGAGGCTCCTCGTTGGGAGACGCCCCGGCCGACCAGACGAGGGCCGACGGTCGTTCGGCCCCGAGCGAAACGGCAACGGAGGACCTGGAGCCGACGGCCATCGCTCGACCGCCCGGCTCGGTCCCGATGAAATCGCCCACCCGGATCCCGGGCTGGCCCGCCATGGAAGAGACTCGAGCCAGGACGGGACCGTTTTGGTTGACGGAGAGATTGGCGGTCAGAGCCGCTCCGGCGGGAAGACGAAGCGCAAGCCCCTCGGCTCGTGGAGAAAGATAAACACGAGACGTCTTTATCTTCTCTTCAGTTCCCATCAGCCACAGGATCGAGCCTCGGGGTGTGGCAAGATCATTCGAGGTGGCCTCGAACGACTGATGAACCGTTGAAGACCACAAAACGGGAGATGCAGACTGGACGCGAAAGAGACCCGCTCGATCGAGAGTGACAGCGGCGAATCCCACGGGCACGTCGATGCCACGAACCGGAGCGAGCTCCACACCGGCTGAAGCTTGAGACTCCGTGAATCGTCGCGGAACGACCGTCGCCAACTGGAGACGAAGGGGAGAACCTCGGCGATCCTGAGACCACAGACGCAATCGATATCGATGACCGGAAGCATCCAAGGGGACCGCCAAACGTGCCGTGGGACCCACGGCAGCGCCCATGGATCGCCACTCGGTCTCCGTGTCGTTCGACGCCTCGACGGACACCCCGATGCTTTCCGCCGAACGGGCATGAACGACCAACAATTCCGATTCGAGGTCGAGCGTCAATGGATAGACCAGAGCTTTGTCCTGGAGCTCGGGCTCGAGGCTGGCCGGCAACGCCAGAGCCGCCTTCTCCTCCTCGCGCGGCGCACGCATGGAGACGTCGGTCTGGGCTTGCCCGACTCCCACCGGATCGAGCCGAAGGCGATAGTTGCCCGAAGGCAAGCGACGGAGGATTTGAAAGTTCCAGTCGGCGGGACGATCGTCGTTCCAGGTGATGAACAGCCCCTCGCCGTCGAGCACGGTGGCCCGTACATCGGTCGAGCCGAAGGAGGCGAGCTCGATCAGCTCGTCCGGCCCCACCGCGAAGGGCACGACAACGGGCGCGACGACGGATCGCTCGAGTCCGGCCACGAGCTGCCGCGGGCGAATCGACACTTGATACTCGACTTGATTGTTGCTCCGCACACAGCTCACCTCGAGCCGATAGTCGCCCGGCTCGAGCTCACCACTCCAACCTCGTTCCGGAGGAACGTAGGCGACCTCTTCGCCCGAGTCCGGCCTTCTTCAGTCGGCCTTCCATTTCATGGGTGAGATGCACCACGGCGTCCACCGCAGCAGGGAGCGTGAACGCCCAGACATCCGGCAGACGTTCTCCGTCTTGTTCGGGCTCGAGCCACAAATGCTCCGCCGTTTGATCCAGAGGTAATCGATGAGGTCCGTGCCCTTCGAACCGCGCGGCCTCGGGCACTTTCTCGAGGAGAGTCAAGCGCCGCGTGTCCACCGCCTCGGGCATGAGAATCACTCGATAACGCCCGGCGTCGAAGCGGCGCGTCCAATCCGCCCGGGTATTCGGCTCGACGATGGGCCAGCCGTCGTCGTCCTCCAACCGCGCCAGAAAAGACCTCCCGAGTCCAACCGCACGCAACCGGTAGCGACCTTCTTGATCGATCCTGAGCTCATAGGAGACGGCTTGTCCGGCGGGAAGAGAAATCCGCGCCGGTATACCTTCCGCGAGCTCTCCTCCCTCGACGAGACTCGTGCGGGCGAGCTCCAGTCCCAGATGCCCCCGGGAGTTTCCCCGTGGACTGACGGTAATTTGATAGTCCCCTTCCCTCAGGTATTGCTGGATGAGAAAGTTTCGTCCCACCCCGTTGCTCGAGGCGCGAAGAAAGGACGTGACGGTACGGGTGCGCAAGTTACCTTCGGTTTCCAGAAGCCCCGTGGTCTGCAACCGATAGAGCGCCGGCTCATCGGCTCGCACGAGAAAAGTCGCTTTTTGGTTCCTCTCGACGTCGAAAAACTGCGGCGCGTCGCCGGTGAGCACCGGCATAACATCCGTCAGAGGGGACGACGGCATCTCGGGCAGAGGGTCGTCGGGAGCCAGGCGATCCGGCTCGAGGTAAAGCGACGCGACAACGGTTTGGCTGCCCCTGTGGTGCACGCTCACCGAGTGCCGGCCGGGCTCGATGCTCAGTTGACTTTGCCAGCTCCCGCCATCCAAAGAAAGGTCCAGAAGCGATCCATCTTCCGCAATCGCTTTGAGTGTTCCTTTTTCTTTGGCTTCGAGAGGCACTGACACCGTCTCTCCCGGACGCTGGGTTAGAGGCAAAGGTTCCGTCAAATCGAGTGGAAGCTTTCTCAATACCATCCCGGCCCTTACTTCCGGCTGCTTGTTGAGATAGAGCGAGTAGCTATGGCTGGACTGCAACTGCAGGCGTGGGAACCGAACGGCGGCTTGGACCGGCTGGGCTTCCTGTTCGGAGCCCACTCCAACCCACTCCAAGACGGAATCGAGCAAGCCCATGGGACGAATCGCCACCTCGAGGATGCCTTTGAGGACCGGCTCAGCGGTGAGCACATAGAATCCGGGATCGAGCTCCCAAAGTGAGCCGCTTCCTCGGAATTCGGGAGGCTCGTATTGAGGTGGTTGGCTGATGAGAAAAGGCTCGATGCGAAAACGTGCCTCCGTTCCCCTAGAGACGATCTCGTACCGACCCCCTTCCTGGACACGAAGAAAAATGGTGAGAGGAGCCAGGAGGTTGGCGCGCCGGGCCCATCCCGTTTTGAGGTCGAGCTCGACGGTCTGATGTCGCAAAGGTGTGTGATGGCTCGTCCAGAAGTTGTCGACCAGCAGGCCCGTGGCGTCCACCGAGTCCGCCGGATGGCCGGAGTGGATCGTCGAAAGCCAGTACTCGCCACCCCCCGTGAAGGGATAGATGAACTTGTGCTCGAAGTGTTGGAGAACGTAGGGCTGCTCGGCATCGGCCGTAATGGTGACCAAAACCGGTCGTCGTTCCTGATCCCCTCCCATCCGAGATCTCCGCCACCGGGGGAACCGATTCTTTTTGAATCTCGAGAATCTCGCCGTTAGAAGCGAAGGGTTTGTCCGGATCGTACCGATCGACGCGAAGGCGAGCCAGCCGGGCTTCGGGCAGCTCCATACGGAAATAGTTCGTGTTCGTGGGAACGATAAAACGATCGGTGCCAAAGGGACTGACCGTGTATCGGCGCCGACCCGCTTCACCGAGTTTCGGGATACCGTAGCGCAAGTGTAAGGGGTGTTCGCCGTCGCCTTCCGCCCAAGCCTGCGACGGGCCACCGTAGGCGGTCAATCGATAGAGACCGGGCTCGAGATGAGTCACGATCCGACAGACCTGGAGTGGCTTTCCTTCCCTGGGTTGAACGACTTCCTGGGTCGGTGCGGCGTCGACCAGCCAGCTTCCGTCCTTCCAGAACCGCAGGTCCGCCAAGTTCCTTCCTGCAGCTTCCAGAACCACCCATCGTCTTTCGGCTATCTCGAGCCAGTACGAAACCTGTTCGAAGTCATCGAGAGATCCATGGATGGCTTTGAGCTCGACGAGAATCGGTGCGCTCGAGTCGTTTTTCTCGACAAATGGGTGGACCGAGAGCTTGGATTCACCCGTTCCCAGTTCATGAGCATGGGTGATGACCTTGTACTCGCCCCGATCCAAAAAAGCGTCGATCCGCCCATCCGTCTCACCCGCCATCCCCATCACCGGCCCCGGGCCGGCCATGCGATCGACCAACTGTAGAGCGGTGCCCTGAACGCTTTCGACCGTTACGCTGTAGCGACCGAAATGGGAGACGGTCAGTATGACCTCTTGCTTTCCTTTCGCCGGAACCGTGTCAACGTTCAAGGTGGCGGTCGGTTCGTCGATTGCCGGTTCAGAAGATGCTGCCGGTTGAGCAGAGACGATTCTCGCCAGAGACACGGTCAAAAGAAGCGCAATTCCAAAATCGCGGTGTTTCATCAGGAAACTCCCAGCAAAGGCAACGCCGGATCGCGCCGCGACCCGGGCGTCTTTGGATATCGTCCGACCTGGATTTGTGTTGAATTTTGGAGACACTTCCATTGTATGGCTCCTTGACGGAACTGTCGAAAACGAAAAACGTGCTGTGTCAGGTTACGGCCGCGCTAAGGGTCCGGCCAAAAATAGGTTCCCTTTTTCGGGCGTCGAGGCGCCCGTCTGGCAAGGCGCGAGGAGTGAAGAATATCTAGATATTTGAGCTTCGAGCAACGCAGCCAGACGGGATGGATCGGCGTCCCAAAACGGGAAGTTATTCTTGGTTGGGCCCTGGGTCGGGGCGCGTGGCCTTCCGGCGGTTGGCTATTTTTTTCTAATGCGAAATCTATGCCGGAATTCGGACCCCGTCAAAAACGTAGCGACGACGATCGGGGTACGCCGGAAAACCAAAGCAGGCCGCGGTGATCTCCATTCGATCCACGATGAATGATAACGATCGCTATCGTCGGGACGCTGCGGTACGAAGCTGAAATAGGGTCATTCTTACACGCTGGAAGTAAAGCTTGCGTCAGTACCGGGAGAGGCCACGAGGATTTTAAGTCCTCGGTGCTTTGGGCCGGCTGGGATGCCCCGCGAGACCGGGAATATTGCCCGAGCAAGATTGTATGGGACTGCCCGTACAATTTCTCCGGCCGGATCGGCAATCGCGTTCAAATCGCACGAGGTGACCTCCCGTACCATAACTCTCCAGACGTTCTGATATTCAGGGCAAAGCGGTTTCGAGCGCTACTCGTTGTCACCATCGACACGCCCATTCAAGAAATGACATTTTATGCGGTTTTGCATTATGCTTTAGTGCATAATGTTGTTCCTCAACCGCAAAGAAGAAATGTCCCGCCTCGACGAACTGACGGCGCGGCCGGAGGGGGGTCTCGCCGTCATCTACGGACGACGACGAATCGGCAAGACACGGCTCTTACTCGAATGGGCCAAGCGACATGACGGGCTATACTCGGTAGCCGACCAATCCTCGGGTCAAATCCAACGACGGTATTTCGCCGAGTCGGTAGGCGGTCGATTCGATGGCTTTGCAGAGGTTGAATATCCGGATTGGCGTAGCTTGCTCACTCGATTGGCCCGGGAGGCCGGGCAAGCACGCTGGAGAGGCCCTGTCATTTTCGATGAGCTGCCCTACCTCGTCCTCTCATCACCCGAGCTGCCTAGCGTCCTTCAACGCTGGATCGACCACGAGGCAAGAGAAGCTCGTCTCGTCGTGGCCGTCGCTGGATCGAGTCAGAGGATGATGCAGGGTCTCGTCCTTTCCGGCGAGGCTCCATTATATGGCCGCGCGAACGAAGTTTTGGAGCTTCGTCCGCTCAATCCCATCTTCCTCAAACGAGCTCTTCACTCCAAAACTTCGTTGGAGCTCATCGACCACTTTACGGCTTGGGGAGGTGTTCCGCGCTACTGGGAGTTTGCCGCTTCGACGACCGGCAGTCCTCAATCACGTGTCGAACGGCTCGTTCTCAATCCTTTGGCTCCACTACACCGGGAACCGGACCGTCTACTTCTCGAGGAGGTTCCTTCCGCGCTGGAGGTTCGCCCCGTTTTGGACGCTATTGGAGCGGGTGCTCACAGAGTGTCGGAGATTGCAGGTCGCGTGGGATCCCCAGCGACATCGATGTCACGTCCACTCGATCGACTCATCGGTTTGGGTCTCGTTCGGAGGGAGACACCCTTTGCCGAATCGGAAAAGAAGACTCGACGCAGCCTCTACAAGATTGCGGACCCGTTCTTCAGACTCTGGTTTCGCGTTGTGGCACCGCACCGAGGCAGGCTCGCGACCGACACACGGCCCGGTAGGCTGAAATTGCTGGAGCGCTATTGGAAAGACTTGGCCGCGCATTCGTGGGAAGATCTTTGTCGAGAGAGAGTGCACAGGATTTCTTCGACCACAGCATTGGGGAAACTAGGACCTTGGGGGACGGCCGCGCGTTGGTGGAAGGGAGATGCCGCGGAGTGGGACTTGGTGGCCGAATCCATGGACGGCCGTCGTCTCCTACTCGGGGAGGTGAAGTGGAGCGCCAAACCGCTCACGGACCGAGCGCTTCAGCGCGGTGCCGGAGCCTTGGCGGCGAAACCCATGCCGGACCTATCGTCGCACTACTCGGAGCTAGAGCCGGTGCGAGCGCTGTTCGTCCCAGAAATCAGGCCTGGAGCTCCAAAGCGGAGCGGAGACATCATCGTGGTCACCGCCGTGGACATGCTCAAATGATTGACGCAAGACAACGTGCGCCGACTTCGGTTGATGGGCGGGCGGAAACCTCCGGCGGCATACTCGACATTCGGCTCGGTCACCGCGAATCTCGCCCCAGTCCCAGTGCAATTCGTCGAGAACCACGGTCGCACTTCTCAGGCTGACTTCTTGTCGGGCGGGATTCCCGTCAGTCGAAGCGCGATCTTGCCGCGAGAGAAAAGGTTGGAACCCCTATGCCCATAGGACAGGGGATTTTAAGTCCAGCAGCTCTCAATTCTCCTAGCGATCCAATGGGATCCTGAGAATGACGGGCTCTTTGAGATCCTCCAGGGGGAGCAGACGACGGTTCTCATCGTACCTCCTGAGTTGACTGTTCGCAATGACGAACAGCACTCCATCGACAATGACACCGGTGGTGGGACTGTCGAATGACGGATGATCTTCCAGAAGGACTTCGACTTCCTCGACGCCATCGAGGTTCTCATTGAGATGGAACCGCGCCACGCGGTTCAGACCCTTGTGGTTCTGGATCGCCACTAGAAAGCCGCGGTGGAAATAGAGGCCGTTGACTCCATCGGTGCGGGCTCCTTCCGGCAGATCGAGCCAGCCAACGGATTTGTCGCGGCGAGAGACGGTCGCGATACCTCGGTCGTTGGCAACGAAGAGGATTTGCTCATCGGGCGAAAGACAGATCCCGTTCGGGTAGGCGATGTCGTCCGAGCGCAGAAAGAGCTCGAGCTCGTCCCCCTCCGGCGTAACCACGTACACCGAACCCGTCAGCGTGTCCGTGATGTAGATAAGGCCGTCCCGCGTGACCACCAGATCATTGAGCAGATGCTTCTCGGGCTGGTTTCCGAGGGTGTACTTTTTGAGGAGCGATCCGTCCTCCAAAGAAAACTTGAATAAACCGGAGAGTCCGTCCTCCTCCGGAACGAAGTTCCCGGTCTGATAGCCCATGGCGCTGGCCGCCCAAAGGACCCGCCTCTCAACGTCCACCTCGAGACCGACGCCTCCCCAAAAACCGTGCTCCCTTTCTCCGAAGAAATCGCGTGAGAGTCCGGTTTCCTCGTCGACTTGGACGATCTTCGCTTTGTAGACACTGCTCACGAAGAAGGTGCGCCCTTCGGCATCGAAGGCAATGCCCTCGGGAATGAGGTCTTTCTCAGGCAAACGAAAAGCAACTTCGGACGAAGCGGGTTGCGGGATCGTGGAGGAAAGTCGATCGCAACCGGTCGTAGACCCAGCGATAGCCAGAAGACCTAGGCATAGCGTTCTTCCGAGGTAAAAGCTCGATTGAGCAAGGACGGCTCGGTTCGGCGGCATCCAGTCCATGGAACTTCCTTTCTTGATCACCGGCACCCAGACACTAGCATAACCACCGCAGCTCCGGTCGGTCCAGAAAAACGGATGAAGTATTCCAGAGCTTGAGAGCGAGACCTCAAAGAAGGTGTTTCTATTGGAGTGACGCGCACAGAAAGTAACCCCTTTGGTGCGACTCGTTTGCCGTGAGTCGTGACGCTCCTTATACTTCAAATGTGGAATTTCGACGTCAACTGCTTCGGACCCTCGAGACCGTCCGTTGCTTCGCAGACTAGAACGACCAGGGGAGAACCCAGCTTGAGCCAGTCGCTAGAAAAACGTGCCAAGGCGGCGCGAAACCGAGCCGCCGTTCGGGCCTGGGAGTACCGCCAGCGGAATCACGCAAAGGGCACATGGTATCGACTGCGAAGGCTTTTAGCCGATGCACGAAGCGCTTACGAACTGACGGAGCAGGCGGCGCGCCTACTACTGGATGAGGGACATCGGTCCGAGCCTGTCGGCGAGCAGATGGAACCGCCTAAAACCATCCTGTTCGTGCCCGGAGAACGCATCGACGACATGGCCGACAAACGCCCCATCCCGGTACGTCTTGCGGCTGACTTTTTAGCGGCTCGATACGTGGCTCTCGTTCGGTTCGAGGAGGACGAGCTGAACGGAGCGGAAGCTCGGTTCGATTAATATCCGCCACAGAGATCGGCCTTATCTACCTACGAATGACCGAACTTAGTTTCCCGCATCGTATATTGAATAACGGCCTGCGCAGAGGCAGGGTCACGGGTTAATGATTGACCCGCACACCCCGTAAAAGATATGGTTCCGCGAATCTGCGGCCTGGGATCTCGCCTTGGTCGTTTACGGCTTCAAGCTGATTATTGAGTTGAAATTATGAGCGTAGGAACGCTGGCCCTTCTTTCCCTTCTTCCCATTGCGACGGTGGGACTCTTCCTGGTCGTCTTGCGTTGGCCCGCCAGTCGCGCCATGCCACTGTCTTACTTTGTCGTGGCTCTCCTGGCCTTTGCGGTGTGGAAAGTACCAACCGTTCAAATCGCAGCCGCTACCGTCAACGGACTGGTCGTGGCGGCCACCCTCCTCTACATCATCTTTGGGGCCATCCTTCTGCTGGACACCCTCAAGGAAAGCGGAGCGCTCCGCGTCGTTCGCCGCGGCTTCACCGATATCACCGCCGACCGTCGGATCCAGGTCATTATTATTGCCTGGCTCTTCGGCTCCTTTATCGAGGGTTCCGCGGGTTTCGGAACTCCCGCTGCGGTGGCCGTTCCTCTCCTCGTGGGTCTGGGATTTCCCGCCATGGCCGCCGTCATGTCGGGCCTCATCATCCAAAGCACTCCGGTCTCCTTCGGGGCGGCCGGCACACCGATTCTGGTCGGCGTCCACAGCGGTCTGGCAACGGCCCCCAACGTTCAAGCCTTTGCAATCCAAGCCGGCTACGGAGAATGGAACGACTTCCTGGCCATGATTGGCGTCAAAACGGCAATCATCCAAGTGGTTGCCGGTACGCTCATCCCTTTGATCCTGGTCGCTTTCCTCACGCGCTTTTTCGGCAAGAACAAGACGTTTGCCGAAGGACTTCGGATTTGGAAATTCGCGATCTTCTCCGCCTTTGCCATGACGATTCCTTATCTCCTGGTCGCCGTCTTTCTAGGTCCGGAATTCCCGGCTTTGTTGGGCAGCCTCGTGGGGCTCGTCATCGTCGTGACCGCGGCGAAGAACGGCTTCCTGATGCCGTCCGCCGACCAATACTGGGATTTCGATCGTCGAGAGAACTGGGATCCTGAGTGGATGGGCTCGGTGGACGTTAGTGACCTCGACCGGAGCGGTCAGGCCATGGGACTCCTCAGGGCGTGGACGCCTTACATCCTCGTCGGCGTGCTGCTCGTCATCACGCGGCTGCGTTTTTTGCCGCTGATGGAGCTCCTCCAGTCCTGGACCATCCGTATTCCCGAGATCTTCGGCACGGACATTTCGGCGAGCTTTCAGCCCCTGTTCCTACCCGGAACGGTTTTCATCGTGGCGTCACTCTCGGCCTTCTTCATCCATCGCATGAGCTTCACCGCCTATCGACAAGCTTGGACCTATTCTCTCAAGATGGCGGGATTGGCCTCGATCGCCTTGGTCTTCACGGTGCCCATGGTCCAAGTGTTCATCAATAGTAATGGAGGGGCGGCCGGCTACGATCGCATGCCCATCGCGCTCGCCGATGGTGTCGCGGCCACGGTGGGAGGAGCCTGGCCCATTTTCTCCACTTTCATCGGCGGACTCGGCTCGTTTGTCGCCGGCAGCAACACGGTCAGCAACATGATGTTCTCCCTGTTTCAATTCGGTGTGGGAGAACGGATCGGCGTCGACCCTTCGTGGGTCGTGGCTCTGCAAGTCGTCGGCGGCGCAGCAGGCAACATGATCTGCGTGCACAACGTGGTGGCGGCATCGGCGGTCGTTGGCTTGGTGGGAAAAGAAGGGGCCATCATCCGTCTAACCCTGATACCCTTTACGTACTACGCTTTGTTACCAGGCGCTTTGGGCTACGCCATCGTTTGGAGCTCTCAAAAGGGATTCGTGAACGCCGGGACGATCATCGTCGGACTCATCATATTGTTCGCCCTATATTTCGTCGCCAGCCAGTTGAGGAAACAACCCAACTCGCCACCCACCAACTGATGGAGGTCTTTCATGCGAAGATTGGTCACACTACTCTGCATCTTTGCGTTTATCCCGCTCTTTTCAACGGCCCTCGCACAAACAACGGAAGCGGAATCGAGCCCGCCACCGGCTGTCGATCCCCGGATCTATGACATCGTCGAAGCCGTTTCAGCGGATCGAATCGAAGCGGACATTCGAACCCTCGCCGGCTTTGGCACCCGCAATACCATGTCGGAGACCGAGTCCGACACCCGCGGCATCGGCGCGGCTAGGCGGTGGATCCAGGCCGAGCTCGACCGCATCTCGGAAGCCTGCGGAGGATGTCTCGAAGTCTTCGACCCAGAGCACCATCGTCACCGCCGAGGACAGCCGCTTGACCCAAGATACACTTAGTCGTCAATGTCATCGCCATTCTTCGCGGCACGACCGACCCCAACCGCTACGTGATCATGTCGGGCGACATCGACTCGCGTGCTTCCGACGGGCTCGACGTCACGACCGACGCACCGGGCGCGAACGACAACGCCAGCGGCATGGCGGGAACCATCGAAGCGGCACGCGTCCTCAGCAAGCACCGATTCGGAGCCAGCATCGTCTTTGCCGGTTTCTCCGGGGAAGAACAGGGGCTTCTCGGTGGCAAGCACATGGCCCAGGTCGCCAAAGCGGAAGGCTGGAACATCGAGGGAGTGCTCAACAACGACATGATCAGCAATATCGAAGGGATCGACGGAGTGATCGAGAACAACACGTTTCGTGTCTTCTCGGAGCCGACTCCCGTCACCGAGACCGAGGAAGCACGACAAAGCCGGCGCTTCACGGGAGGCGAGGTCGACGGTCCCTCCCGCCAACTCGCCCGCTACGTGGCTCGCGTCACCGACAAGTACATCCCCAATCTCGATGCCATCATCGTCTACCGTCTCGACCGTTTCGGCCGCGGCGGGCACCACCGCCCCTTCAACGATGAGGGATTCACCGGGGTCCGCATCATGGAGACGCACGAAAACTATAACCGCCAACATCAAGACATCCGCGTCGAAGACGGCATCCACTACGGCGACGTGATCGAGGGCTGCAACTTCGACTACGCCGCCAAGCTCACCGCCGCCAATGCCGCGACGCTCGCAGGTCTGGCATGGGCACCCGCACCACCGGCAAACGTCCTCATCGGCGGCGTCAGTACGACCTTCGGCGAGTCTATCTTGGGATCCCGTCGAAGCGCCGGAGTTGGCTGGATACAAAATCTATTGGAGAGACACCACCGCCCCTCAGTGGACCCACTCTCGATACGTCGGCAAGGTCAACGAGTTCACCCTCGAGGGCATCATCATCGACAACTACCTCTTCGGAGTCGCCGCGGTCGGCAAGGACGGCAACGAGAGTGTGGTGGCGTTTCCGTCAGGAGTTCAAAGAAGGAGTTAGAGAACTCAAGAACTCGAGAACCCAGAGCTCGAGAATGGGAGAAAATCTATGCGGGCTTTGTTCCGAATCACGTTGATCCTGCTCACCACTTTGCTCCTGATTTCGATGCCTTCGAGTGCCGAGGTTGTACGGGTCGAAGTGGAAGAGCGACTCGACGTACTCGGCGGAAAGAGTTTTGGAGAAGCCGGGAGGTTACGAGAAACTCAGCGGGAAAATCCATTTTGCCTTCGATCCCAAAAACCCCATGAACGCACGTATCGTGGACCTCGACAAAGCCCCTCAGAACGAGGACCGCCGCGTCGAAGCCTGGGCCGATTTCATGGTGCTTCGTCCCAAAGACGCATCCCGAGGATCCGGCGTGGGCTTCGTGGAAGTCAGCAATCGTGGCGGAAAGGCATCACTACGATACTTCAACCGCGCCGGTCGTGGCGTCGATCCCGTCGAAGAGGCCGACTTCGGCGACGCTTTGCTCATGCGGCAAGGCCTCACGGTCATCTGGGTCGGTTGGCAGTTCGACGTCCCCGAGCGCGAAAACGTTCTGCGTCTTCAGGTCCCGGTCGCCAAAGACGGCCGCAAATCCATTCAAGGTCTGGTCCGTTGCGATTGGACGATCGATGAAACAGTGAGCACGCTCGGACTCGGACATCGAAACCACACTCCCTACGCTCTGGTGGATCCCAAGCACAAAGAAAACGTTCTGACCGAACGGGACGGCCGGCTTACGCCGCGACAGAACCGTGCCGCGCGACCAGTGGCGCTTCGCGCGGGAAGAAGATGGCCAGGTGGTCGAGAGCAACGAGCACATCTATATGGCATCGGGATTCGAGGCCGGCAAGATCTACGAGCTCGTCTATAACGCCAAGGATCCGAGTGTCGTCGGGCTCGGGCCCGCCGCCATCCGAGACGTCATGTCTTACGCCAAATATGACGAAGAAAGCCTCTTCCCGGTGGAGCACGGAGTCGCCTTCGGTGTATCTCAAACCGGACGGTTCTTACGCCACTTCATTTATCAAGGCTTCAATACGGACGAGAAGAAGCGCAAGGTCTACGATGGGCTACTGATCCACACGGCGGGAGCAGGCCGCGGCAGCTTCAACCATCGTTTCGGCCAGCCGTCCCGGGACGCGCACCGCTACTCTGCCTTTTTCTACCCCACGGACATCTTCCCATTCACGTCCTGGACTCAAAGGGATCCCGAAACGGGGCAGACCGATGGGCTCTTCGCCCACATGTTCGACCCGGCACACCTCCCCAAGGTCTTTTACACGAACAGTGGCTATGAATATTGGGGCCGGGCGGCATCGCTCATCCACCTCAACGTGGACTCGAGCGCCGACGTCGCGCTTTATCCCAACGAGCGGATCTATCATCTCGCCAGCGGGCAGCATTCCGTGGGCCGGTTCCCACCTTCTCCCGAGAGTCGGCTCGACAGCTCGCCCGCCTATCGGGGTAACCCGGTGGATTTTTTTCTCACGTTGCGTTCCCTTTTGGTGTCGCTCGTCGAATGGGTCCACGACGGAACCGAGCCGCCGCCGGCGGCCTACCCTACGATCTCGGCAGGTACTCTCGTCTCCATCGATCGCGTTAAGTTTCCGAAGATTCCGAACGTTGCTTTCCCTCGTGTGATTCACGAAGCCTACCGCGCCGACTACGGACCGAAGTGGAAACAAGGGATCGTCGAGATTCAGCCGCCCAAGCTCGGAAAGCCATTCCTCTCGCTGGTCTCACAAGTCGACGAACTGGGAAACGAAGTGGCCGGCGTCAAGACGGTAGAGATCTTGGCCCCGCTCGGGACCTACGCGCCGTGGAACCTGCGCACTGGAATGGCCGGGCGGTGCGGACGAGCTGACCGATTTCATCGGGACGTACATTCCCCTACCGCGAACAGAAGACGAACGACGGCAAACCGGAGACCCCCGCCCGAGTATCGAGAGCCTTTACCCGTCGAAGCAGGACTACCTCGCCGCAGCCTCGTCTGCAGCAGCGAGGTTGGTCGAGGAACGATATCTCCTCGCCGAGGACGTCCATCGCGTTTTGAAACGGGCCGAGGCGAACTGGGACTGGATCCACGGGCAGTGACAATTTTTTTCACAGGTTCCAGAACCTGTTGGGTGTCCATTGGTTCGAACGGTCAGAGGTGGCGCACTCATTGAGAGGGATTCATCACAACAACTTCGTTAGTTGTTCTATGGTGAGACCAGCGTCCTTTAGAATTTGACGGAGAGTTCCGGGGCGTATCGTCTTGTGGGCAGGAACGACAATCCGTGCTGGCGGGTCTTCACGCCTTAAAATCATATGGCTGCCGCGTTGGCGAGTGCACACAAATCCAACGCGTTCCAAAGCTTTTCGGAACCTCGCGCCGGAGAGCCCCGTCGGGAACCTGCCATTTAAGTACCGGTCTTGAGCTCGATGTATTCTCTTCCGGCCTCTCGAGGTACGGATTTGGGCATGAGCTGCAGATTTCCGACCATGAGCTGCAGTTTTGGGCATGACGTGCAGATCGCGCTCGGCCGTCCGACTTCCTCTAACTTGAATATGCCAGTTCCCCGCTCCTCTTTCCGCCTTCCTTATTAAGAGGGAGAAACGGAGAACGGAGCAAGATCATGGTTCGAGCAACGACAGACGTCATCTTCCGGTCCGACCGGTCCTTTTCGTGACCGGGCGCTTTATGGTCACAACCTTTTCGACGGCGCGCAGGCGCAGACGCCGGCCCAAACCTCGGCAAAGGACGAGTCAAAACCGGAAGTCCTGGTCGACGGCGTGGACAGCGGCGCCGTGATCGCACTGGACACCAAGTTCTCGGAGATCGACGGCCGCTTCGAGAATTTCGTGGGAGTTTACGGCGGCTGGCTCGTCAACAAAAGATTCCTTCTGGGCGGCGGTATCTACGGCAAGACCACCGGCGCGGAAATGGGCTACGGAGGGCTGGTGGTGGAGTACTTCATCAATCCCAACCGATTGGTGAATGTTTCGGTCCGGGGTCTTGTCGGCGGCGGAGGGACCTGTTGCGGATGGAACGACCCCTTCTTCGTCGTCGAGCCCGTAGGCACATTGAACGTGAATATCACCGAATGGATGCGACTAGGTTTCGGTGGGGGCTACCGGTTCATCCGCAGCTCTTTCGACAACGACGCACTGAGCGGATGGTCGGCAAATATCGATGTGAAGTTCGGTACTTGGTAACCGCTCGGGCTGCCCGACGGTAGTGCCCTGTGTCAGTAATTCGTCACCTAATTCTCGGCCCCTTTTGCGCGCTGGCATCGTTGTGCCTCCTCGTAATATCGGGATATGACTTCGTTGGCACGCCTTGCCAGCACACAAAATGACCTCGAGCCTTAGGCCACGATCTACTGATACAGGACACTAGGTCCGACGGCAGCCCGAACCGGATTTTCCTACTCCTCGGTAATGGTCACCTTCGTCATCACGTCGCCCTGTTGGATGGCGTTGACCACATCCTGGCCTTCGAGCACACGGCCGAAAACGGAGTGCTTGTTATCGAGCCAGGGCGTGGGGACGTGGGTGATGAAGAACTGGGAGCCGTTGGTGCCGGGACCGGCGTTGGCCATCGACAAAACGCCGGGGCCGTCATGGCGTCAATTCGGCGTGGAACTCGTCTTCGAAGGTGTACCCCGGTCCACCGGTGCCTGTGCCTTGAGGACAACCCCCTTGGATCATGAAGTCGGGGATGACGCGATGAAACTTCAATCCGTTGTAGAAACCGTCGTTGGTCAGTTTTTCGAAGTTCTCCACGGTTTTAGGCGTTTTGTCATCGTGGAGTTGGACTCGGATTGTCCCTTTAGTCGTGTCGAATGTCGCAACCTTCATTACAGTATAGCTCCCTTCAAATCGTCAGAGTTTAGAATCTGGTTCTATTGAATGAAATATCCGGAGACTTTCCAGCTTCCGTCTTTTTCCTTCATCGGCGTCACCGTCTCGATGGCTCTTCGCTTGTTCTCGAACGATGTATTGAATTGAATAACGACGTACTCTCCATCGGGAGCGCCCGGCATCGTGGTCGTATACTCCACGGACTTTACCTCCCGAGAAACGAGCTTGCCGAGCGGACCTCGCACCGCCGACAACTGGTCGGTCCACTTTTGTTGGGTCACGGCGGACTTGAACAGCTTTGAAGCTTGATTCCAGCTCCCGCTGAAGTCGCCCTGATCCACGAGCTCTAACCATGGCGTCGCAGCAGCCTCCGCCGCCATTTTAGCGGCCTCGTTCGCGAGCGCGACACCGCTCAGCAGGAGGCCGGACCAAAACGGACAACACCATCCAACGGCTTATTTGTACCTTCATTGATTCCTCCAGGAATCCCAACACCCCTTTGTAGTCATGCTGTGAGACCGATTATACTCTTTCGGCCCTATGAGTGCGCAGTCCACATGAGGCGCTCGAAACGAGAAATTCGGCTGTTTCTGGATTCAGCCAGAGCGCGCGGCCCCTCAGGGCCGCCGGCCGGAGAATCGTCCGCTTTGGGGCTGCTTCGAAGGAATCAGATGTCGCCGGACACCTTCGAAGGACAACCCACGGCGAAAATTGCGCGGAGCGAATGAGCGGAGCGCAAGGGAATCGGCCGTGAGAGGCACGAGCGCCGCAAGGAGCGAGTGCCAGCTCGCGAGGCAGCAAGGCCGAGCGAGCACTAATTAGAGGATCACGATGAATCGAACAATGCTCGTCTTCACCCTGTTACTTATGACCGCGCTTCCGGTCCTGGCCCAGAAAACCGATGAAGACGGTCAATACATCAACCCACCCGAGTTGGTGGTGGAGATCATCAACCAAGACAAAAATTTCGCCACCCTCGACGCGGTTAGCCCGGACGGGCAGCCATTTCCTCGTTCCCCTCACAACCGAGTTTTCGACGCTGGAAAAGATGTCGAAGGAGACCTATCGGCTGGCCATGCTGGAGATCCGTCCCGAGGACAACCGAGGCTGGTACCTGGACACTTTCGGGACTTACGGATTGAGAGTCTACTCCCTCGGCGATCGTGATTATCGAGACGTATCCGTACCGAACGATACGATCGTGAGCGACATGATGTGGTCCCCCGACGGGAAGCAAATCGCATTCTTGGCGCATCTCCCGGAGGGCACCGAGGTTTGGACGGCCGACGTGGCAACCGGCAAAGCCCAGTCGGTGAGCGATGCACCTATCATGGCCACACTAGCGGCCCGCCCCGCCTACGGTCGCTCCGCTTCGGCGCCGTCTCGGTTCGTCCAGTGGACTTCACGGAACACGATCCTCACCTTGATGGTTCCATCCGACCGAGGTCCCGAACCGAAACGTACGTTGCCGGCCGGGCCCATCATTCGACGGACCCGGGAAAAGCCCTCGCCCACGAGCACCCAACCCTTTCTCTTGATGGACGAGCACGACGCGGCGCTATTTCGCTACTACACGACCGCCCAGTTGGTGGAGATTGCGCCGGGTAAAGCGCCTCGAAAGATCGGTGAGCCTGCCATGTATCTCGACTTTTCCCTGAGTCCGGACGGGAAGTACGTGATGGCGGAAAAAATCGTCGAGCCCCTTTCCTACATCGTGCGGTACACCAACTTTCCCGCAGATCTCGAGGTGATGGACCTCGAGGGCAAGATCTGTTCGACCCTCAGAAACGTCCCGCTCCAAGAAGACATGTCGCGCCCGGGCTCAGACGCGACGAAAGATCTCCCGCGGGAGATCAGCTGGTATCCTCAAGGAAGCACTTTGGGTTTCTTGTGGCGTGAGGAAAAAGACGAAGAAGAGAATGAAGAGGACGATTCGAGCCCGCCCAGCCGGGATCGGCTCATGGCACTCTCGGTTCCCTTCGACCTGACTGGAGCCAAAGAACTCGTCCAAGCCGAAGAAAAGGAAAGCTTCCGCGAGCCTCGCTATTCACTCGAAGGGGACCTTGCTTTCGTCACTGTCCGAGGAAACGGCGACAACGGGAAATCCACCGAGCGGCTCGTTTCATATGATCTGTCCAACGACAAGATCGAGGAGCATGTCCTAGTAAAAGCCTATGACCCCGAGGATGTCGTCAACCTTCCCGGGAGATCTTTGGACGCGCGCCACAAGCAACGGCGTCCCCTACGCTCTGATGTCGAGCAAGAACGAGCACGTTTACTTGACGGGCACGGGCCACAAGGAAGACATGAAGCCGCAACCCTTCGTCGATCGAGTGTCGATGGAAAGCGGCGACAAGGAACGACTTTTTGAAGGGTCCGCCGACATGTACGAGCGGCCGCTGGTACCGCTCGATCGGGACCTGAGGAAATGGTCATCAACCGCGAATCGAAGACGGTCTTTCCCGACAGCTTCTTGTGGAGCCGGTGACCGTGATCTGGTCAATCTGACAAACAACATTGATCCATTCCCCGCCATCACGGCCGCGAAGCGCATCGACTTTACGTTCAAGAGGCGGGACGGTCTCGAGATCCATGGGAGGATTACTCTGCCCATCGGCTATCAGGAAGGCACCCGCGTTCCCGCCATGTTCTGGACCTACCCGAGCGAGTACTCCTCGGTCGAAGAATACGAGAAAGACGCTATCCGCGACCGGAACCAAAACGCATACAACCACCTGAGCTACCTGCGCTGGTCCGACATCTGGCTGACCCAAGGCTATGCTCTGGTCTCCCCGGACGTGCCCATCATCAAGAAAGACACGAACTTACAACGACAACTACATCCAGCATCTGGTGGACTCGCTCTACGGGGCCATCCGCAAGGTGGACGAGATGGGCTACGTGGACATCGACCGCATCGGCCACGGCGGCCACAGCTACGGCGCCTTCGCCACCGCGAACTTGCTCGCCCACACGCCCTTTTTCAAGGCCGGAATTGCCGGAAACGGTGCCTATAACCGAACGTCTGACACCCATGGGATTCCAGAGCGAACGACGCTTCATCTGGGACACGCACGAGGCGTCTATCTCGAGATGTCGCCCTTTTTCAATGCCGACCACATCGACACGCCGCTTCTCATGTACCACGGCGCGGACGACAACAACTCGGGAACTTACCCCATCCAATCGGATCGCCTGATCCAAGCGCTGACCGGCCTCGGCAAGACGGCCGTCCTTTATAAGTATCCTTTCGAGTCCCATTCACCGCGAGCCAAGAAGACCTACCTCGACTTCTGGGCCCGCTGGCTACAGTGGTTCGACCAGTACGTCAAGCAAGCGGACAAGGAATCGGATACCAATTGATCTCGTTTACATATCGGAGAAAACCCAACGCAAAGACGCGGAGACGCAAAGGCGCAAAGTGGGATTAGTGACGAAAGTGAGACAGTCTTCCACCAACAACTACTAATTTGCGCTTTGCGTCTTGGCGCCCTGGCGACTTTGCGTTTTTTCTTCGAAGTTTTACTTGGGGCTGCACAATCTATCGCCCAACCTACTTCAGTCCCGTGGGATCCACCTTGCCGCCGTAGTGGTCGGCCACGACCGCCGCCACTCGGCCCACGGCGTGGTTGAGCGCTTCGCTCGTTCCGCGATGATGGCCGGTGAAGACCACCAACACTACAGGCTCACCTTTGACCCATAGAATTCCGGCATCGTTTCCAACCCAGGGCTGTCCGTCGCCCGTCTTGTGAGCGATGCGAACGTCACTGCCGATGTATCGAGGGAAGCGATGATCGACTTGTTGCTTTTCGAGAAGTGAAACCATGAAGTCGCTTGCGGTCTTCGAGACCAGCTCACCGCGGGCCAGCATGGCAAACAACCGCCCCATCTCCCTCGCTGTGCTCCGCCCGAAATAAAGCCCCGATTCCTCGATGACGGTGCGGAACGCATCGCTGACTTCCGCTTCACCGTATTGGTCGAAGGGGAAACGTACCGTTGCATCGCCACCGGCCTTTAAATAGTCCGGGTCCAGTTTGCCGAGCCAGAGGCGATCCCAGTCGAGATCGGAATATCGAAGTTTTGTCTGGTCGAGACCGAGGCTCTTCATAAACGAGGTGACCGCGACCGGACCAACCAAGTCGGCGAGGAGATCGGTGGCCTCGTTGTCGCTGATGATGATCATCAAAGTGAGAAGATCGCGAATCGTCGGTTTGAGCCCCGAGTCGAGGGCGTAGAGGACTCCGGAAGGGATACGCCGGTCGTCGGCTTTGAGCTCTAGGCGTTTTGAGAGGGACAGCTTCCCTTCCTCGACCTGCCGCATCACTTCGGCCATGATGGGCACCTTGATGACGCTGAAGGTCTCATAGGAAGAGTCGCCATCGAGAGCCACCGTTTCACCCGTCGCCACGTTCTCGACATAGATACCCATACGCCCGTCAAAACTCTCACGAACCGCTCGGAGCTTTTCTTCGAGCGAGCCCGACGACGGCGCGAAGGCGGCCAGATCATCGGCGGCTTTCGCCAGGAGCTCCGTGTTCTCGGAGATCTTGGCGGCAACGATCTCGGCCTGCTCGCGCGCCCTCATCCAATCACCCTCCTCGGCCGCCTCGGTGATCCCGGGGAGGACCATCGCCGCATAGGTGTAGCGCGGCGCGTAGAGAACGTGCTTGAACCAGGGACGGCCCGGAATACCCGCCGGATTGAGCCAGTTGAGCTCGAACTGCATCAGCTTGTCGTTGACGGCTGCGGCAAGATCGGGCTCGACCTTTCCGTTCGCGAGCGCTCGCTCGACTCGGCCGTTGAGGCGCCGGGCCTCTCGCCTCATCGATTGAGTACGCGTCACCAGATCCTTGATATCGATTTCACCCTCGATGCCTTCCAGCCCTTCAATCTCGGAAATGAACTCTCGAATCGAGGCGGCATAGGCATCGAAGTCCAAAGGCAGAATCTCGGCGTTGGCCAAACGCAACGCCATGGCACCCCAAAACTGCGTCATGAGGATGTGGTACTTGAAGCCAGGATCTCCGAAATGATTAATCCAAAAGTGGTTATCGTAGACCGAGTGGTAAACGCCGTAGGGACCGTCAAAGCCCATACTGACCACGGGCCGGGCCAGGTAGTTGAGGAAGACCGTGTGATCCGTGCCGCTTCCGATCCGTGTTTCCACCAGCGCCTCGTCGAGGTTTTCACCGTCTGCCGGGACCGAAGGCCCCTTCCTCGGGACGACGCCAAGCCTCGTAGAGAGTAATCCCCGCCGGGTCCGAAGCTCCTGGCTGAGCTCGACAATCATCGGCGCCAACGACCCGACCGCGGCGAACTCAAGCGCGATCCCGATGCGGAGGAGTCCACGTTCAAGTACGCCACCGCTTTGCGCTTGAGCTCCTCGGCAAAATTCTCTCCCCATTCCGTCGAGCCGGTGAGCGTGACCTCCTCGCCGTCCCAAGCGCAGAAAATCAAGGTCCGCTTCGGCCGCCGGCCTTGCTTGTCCAGCTCGCCCGAGAGGCCCGGTCATCTCCATCATCGTCGCCGTTCCGCTGCTCGGGTCACGCCGCCGAACACCCAGGCGTCGTGATGGTTTCCCATCACCACCCATTCGTCGGGAAGCTCGGCGCCTCGAATCCTTCCTTCAACGACGTAGTAGGGCTGGATGGGGGTCTCCATTTGGACATCGAGATGGAGCCTTACCTCGCCACCACCAAGGCGGTATTCGATGGGAAGCCCACCCTGCCAGGCCTCCGGAGCCATGGGCCCGCCCATTTTTTCCAAGATAGGCTGCATGTCACGGTGCGACATGGGCACGGCGATGACTTTGGGGATAGAGACCGCTTCCTCCGCGGGAATTTGGTGGGCCCCGGGAATAGAGGCCCAACCCGGAGTCAAAGGATCGCCGGGCACGATGTAATCGTAGGCAATGCCGCCGCGCTGGAAGTGACTCTCCGACCCCCAGGGGCCGTCCGGGTAGACGTCTCCCTGTCCGTAGCCGTCTTCGGCCGGATCGGAGTAGACGATCATCGCAGCGGCGCCCTCACGCTCGGCGGTGAGCGCTTTGAATCCTCGGTAGCTATAGGGATTCGAATAGCGGACGATGACGACTTTTCCTCGCGGATCGATGCCGTTTTGCCGGAGAACTCGTAGTCCGCCGGGTTGCCGCTGTTGGCGTAGACGACCGGAGCGGTGACTTCGCCCGACGCGGAAAACGAAATCCAGGCGCCGCTCACGTCCGGATGCGCCGTGTCGGGATCTTCCTCGTAGACGTCTTCGCGTAACGTGGGAACGTAGCGTTCGGGAGCCACCATCTCTACGCGGACCTCGACCGGCTCCGAGTGCAAAACGTCGTAGCGATGGATCACCACATCTTCGAGCCCTTGTTCTTTCCAGTTCTTCTCGATGTAGGAAGCGATCTCTTTTGTTCGCTCCGATCCCGCCGGGTGGGGCACGGACGTAAAGTAACGGTGCCATCGCCGGGCCTCCTCGGGAGAGGAATCGAATGAAATCTTTTTCGAGCTGACGTTGGGTCTCCGAGGCCGATGAGAGTAACCGCGGATGGGTTTTTCCGCACCATCGGCGTGGTATGGCCAAAGGATGAAAAGTAGTACAACGATGCAAACACAGGGTGGTTTTGTTGCGCATTTCGCCCCTCACCTTCCGACGACGGAACAATCGAAACTAGTGATTCCAGTCTTCGAGAATCCGCCGGCTGGCCAGCAAACCGCATGCGCCGCTGACACCGCCGCCCGGATGGGTGCCCGAGCCACAGAGATAGAGATTCTTGATGGGAGTCTGGTGGCGCGCCCAACCGGGACCGGTCTCATGAAGTAGAGTTGATCGAGCGACATTTCTCCGTGATGGAAGCTTCCTTCGGGCTGTCCGTATATCTTTTCGTAGTCGAGAGGAGTCAATATCTGTCGGTGAAGGACGGCATCTTTCAAGTTGGGAGCATACTCGCACAACGTGTCGATGATAGCGTCCGCCAATGAAGTCCGCGAGTCGCGCCAATCTCCCGCGTCGATATCGGTAAGGGGCTACTGCATCGTGACGGACATGACGTGCTTACCGTCCGGAGCGAGACTCGGATCGATGAGCGAGGGAATGATCGCTTGGAGGAAAGGACGCGCGGAGACGCGCCTGATATTTCACGTCGTCGTAGGCTTGCTCGAGGTAGTCGAGATCGGGACCGATTTGAATGACCCGCGATGATGGTCGGCGGGATCCTTGCCGGGCTTACAGGTGAAATCCGGAAGCTCGCCCAAAGCGAGGTTGAGCTTGGCCGTGACGCCGCGGTATCGAATGCGCTTGATTTTCCTTTGAAACTCGGCCTCGAGGCATGTGGGATCGACGAGCTTCAGGAAGGTCGTTCCGGGATCGGCATTGGAGACCACCCGTCGCGCGGAGATTTCCTCGCCGTCTTCCAAAACGACTCCGACGGCGATTCCGTCCTTCACCAAAATTCGAGAGACCGTCGGCTCCGGTGCGAATCTGAGCTCCCAGATTTTCCGCCGACTGGACCAAGGCGCGGCTGATTCCGCCCATGCCGCCGCGAGGAAAACCCCAAGAGGTCAAGGGCCAGCCCGGCTCCCCTGTTTGGTGGTAGAGAAATAAGGTCGCGGTTCCGAACGACCGGGGCCCCATGCTAACACCCACGATCCCTTGCGCCGCCAGAGCAGGCCTTTAAGGGTTCCGATTCGAACCACTCGTTGAGCAAATCGGCCACCGAAGTCGGCAAGCTCCGGAGCGTCTGTTGCATGTTCTTCGTTCCCAGCGGCGAAGTCTCGATACCCAGCTTCAACAACTCCCAAACGTCACCCGTAGCAGTGCTTTCGGGCCGCGGAGCGGGTTGCGAAAAGGCCTGCCGCAGAAAACCCGACATGGCTTCGACGAGCTCGACGAACTTCGGGTAGGCTTGGGCGTCGGATTCGGAGTGTCGAGCAATCTCCTGGAGAGTTTTTTCACGATCCTGCCATAAGGTGAAGTGCCCACCGTCCGGAAGCGGAAGGAATTTGGCCGGATCGAGTTTGATGATTTCCAGACCGTGGCGCTGTGAGCTCCAGGTCTTCGATGATTCGAGGTCGAAGGAGCCCGCATAAATCGGGGCCAACGGAGGCCTTGAAACCGGGGGCGAATTCCTCGGTGACGGCGATTCCGCCGGGCACATCTCGTCTCTCCAGGACGAGCGTTTTCTTCCCGGCCTTGGCCAGATAGGCGGCGGCAACGAGACCGTTGTGTCCGCCCCCCACGATCACGACATCGTACGACTCACCCATTTTTCTTCCCTAGTCTTTCCTTAATGCGCTCGAGGCGTGTAAGCGCCGAGCTCCACATTCTGGGTCCTTGAGTTCTGGGTTCTTGAGTTCTCTATTTATTAGCCCCAGTCCTTCAACATCTTTAATGCCGCAAGTTTCCCCGACGCTCCCATGACGCCACCTCCGGGATGGGTGGACGAGCCACACATGTAGAGGTTGTCAATGGGGGTTCGGTACTGAGCCCATCCCGGTACGGGACGTAGGAACATCAGTTGGTCCAGACTCAGGTCGCCTTGGAAGATGTTGCCTTCGGTGAGCCCAACCATCTGCTCCATATCCCATGGGCTCAAAACCTGTCGATGCAGGATGGCGTTTTTGAGATTGGGCGCGTACTCACTGATGGTATCCACCACCGCGTCTCCGAAGGCCTCGCGCTGTTGCTCCCAAGTGCCTTCTTTTAAATGATAGGGCGCGTATTGGACGAAACACGACATGACGTGCTTGCCGGGCGGCGCCATGGACGGGTCGAGGACAGATGGGAGGATCATGTCGATGTAGGGACGACGAGAAAAGTTGCCGTACTTGGCATCGTCGTAAGCCCTTTCGAGGTAGTCGGGACTGGGACTTATTGAAATTGCCCCGCGGTGATGGGGACCTTCGCCCGGAAGGCAGGTAAAGTTGGGAAGCTCTCCCAGAGCGAGATTGACCTTCCCTGAAGATCCTCGGATCTTGAAGCGACGTACTCCCTCGAGAAACTCGTCGTCGAGCTCCCCTGATTCGACGAGCTTGAGAAAAGTCTGCTTGGCATCGATGCTCGACGCCACGACCCGGGCTTCGAGCTCTTCACCGTTTTCGAGCACGACACCCGTGGCACGGCCGTTTTTGACCATAACCTGGGTAATGGGCGCTTCCAGGCGAATCTCCGCTCCAAAGCTTCGCGCCGAAGAAGCGATTGCTTCGACGACCGAGCCCATTCCGCCACGGGGGAATCCCCAGGACCGAGAAACGCCGTCGATCTCCCCCATGTAGTGATGGAGCATGACGTAGGCCGACCCCATCGAGCGAGGCCCGAGAAAAGTCCCGATGATCCCGCTGGCCGACATGGTCGCCTTGAGCGGCTCCGTCTCGAACCATTCGTCGAGATAGTCCGCGGCGCTCATGGTCATCAGCCGGATCACGTCGTAGAGGTGCTTCCCGCCCAGTCCCTGGAAGTGGCGACCTAGCTTGGCCAGCCCAGCCAGGTCCGAAGGCTTGAAGGAGCTCGGCTCCGGGGGATACATGGCCAACAAGTCCCGCACCGCCCTCGACATGTGGTGCATGTGCATCCCGAAGTGGGGGTAGGCATCCGCGTCCTTGCGGGAGAATTTCTGGATCTCCCTTCGGGTCTTGGCATCGTCGTGCCATCGGGCGAGGTAGTTGCCGTCGGGCAAGGGGGTCACGGTGCCGTCGAGGGGAAGCAGGTGAAAACCGTGTTTGGGCAGCTCGAGCTCATCGATGATCTCGGGCCGCATCAAGCTCACGACGTAGGAGAAAACGGTGAACTTGAACCCCGGAAAGACCTCTTCGGTCACCGTGGCTCCACCGACGCGGTGGTTTTTCTCAATGACGAGTACCTTTTTTCCGGCCTTGGCCAAGTAGGCTGCGGTCACGAGCCCGTTGTGACCGGCTCCAATGACGATCACGTCATATTTTTCCATAGCGCTCCTCGAGGGATATTAGGCTTCCATAATGTGGATGATTATATTGCATTGTGGAACGATTTGAAAGACAATATACTGATCGAAAATACCGGCCACGCCGGACGACGGGCAGTCAGGTTCTGGAACGTCAACCGATCTCGAAGGGAATGGACCATGACGATCGGAACACCCTTTCACTCCCGTACCGAACCGCTCAATACGAGCCTCCATTGGAAACACTGGTCCGGCTATTTCTCCGCCGTCGCTTATGAGGAGTACAGCGAGCCCGAGTACCAGGCGGTTCGAAACGGAGCGGCGCTCATCGATGTCTCCCCTCTTTATAAGTACGACATCAAAGGCAAGGACACGGAAGCGCTCGTCGACCGGCTCATCACCCGCAACGCCACCAAGTGCAAGGTCGGTCAGGTTTTCTATACTCCTTGGTGCGACGACCGGGCAAGGTTCTCCAAGACGGAACCGTTCAGACGACTCGAAGAAAACTTTTTCCGCGTTGACGTCCGCCGACCCGGCCCTGCATTGGTTCGAGGCGTACGCGGTCGCCTTCGACGTGGACATCGAAGATGTTTCAGAAAAAATGGGCGCGCTGGCACTTCAGGGACCCTGACTTCTCGGGACATCCTCAACCAGGCTTGCAGCGACGATATGACTTCGCTCAAGTTCTTCTATGTGACGAGCACGAAATTGAACGGAGCTCCGGCCGTCGTCAGCCGGACCGGCTATACGGGAGACCTGGGCTACGAGATCTGGATGCCCGCGAAAGACGCGGATACAGGTCTGGGATGGCTTGATGGAAGCCGGACGGGGCCGTGGCATCGTCCCCGCCGGAATGCAGGCACTGGATCTAGCCCGCATCGAGGCGGGGCTTCCCCTCATCGAAGTCGATTTCTGGAACGCCGACATGACGCTCATCGAAGGCCAGAAATCGAGTCCTTACGAGATCGGGCTGGGTTGGTCCGTCAATTTGAAGAAGGGGGATTTCATCGGAAAGAAAGCCCTGATGGAAGAGAAGCGCGCCGGAACACCGCGTCTTTTCATGGGTCTCGAAGTACCCTGGGACGTCATCGAAAAGCTCTACGCGGAAGAGGGTCTACACCCGGAGCTGTCGCAAGAAGCCTCACGGGTAGGCATCCCCGTTTACTCCGGCGAGAAGCAAGTCGGCAAGGCCACCAGTAGTTGTTGGTCGAAGCTCCTAAAAAAATTCATCGCTCTCGCCACATTGGATGCTCCCTATGCTAAACCGGGAACCACCGTCGATCTCGAGATGACCGTGGAGTATATACGCAAAGCGAGCGCGGGCGAAGGTGGTGGAGCTTCCCTTCTTCGATCCACCGAGAAAAAAAGCGTGACAAGCGTACTAAAAACAAACAAAAAGTGCCATCCAAAATTTTGGAGAACACATCCAAATTCTTGAATCCGAAGGATTTAGCTACTCGTTTTTTTGTTTCTTTGATAATATTTTTATGTTAAGTTCCCGTTCCATGAGGGCCTTGGCCAGTCTCCTCAAGTTTCCTCATCAAGGTGCCGAAGCCTTCGAGGAAAAAAATGCCTTCTAGCAAGAAAGCATCGCACTCTCATTTCCTAACTCCATCCCTGCCAAGAACTAAGGAGGGTCTATGTCACGATGGATAACCGCTGTGATTGTTCTCGGTTGCCTCTTGGTAGCCGGAACCACGGCCATTGCGCAAACCACGGGTAACATCCGCGGCACGGTCACCGACGAAACGGGAGCCGTGCTGCCGGGAGCTACCATTACCATCTTCAGTGACCAGATCATGGGTGGGTCGCGGACGGATGTCACCAACGAGCGGGGCGTCTATCGATTTCCATCGCTCTCGGTCGGCGACTACGTCGTGGAAATCGCCTTGGGCGGCTTCGAGACCTACCGCGTGGAGGGCGTGGCGGTCAGCATCGGTGACACGGCTTCCGTCAACGCGTCACTGAGGTTGGCCACCTTGTCCGAGACCATTACGGTGACGGGAGAGTCGCCGGTGGTCGACGTGACGACCTCCAGCATCTCGACCAGCTTCAAGGCCGAGATGGTGGAGGATCTTCCTACCACCAGGAACTTCTACGATTACGTCCAGATGGCGCCGGGCATGAGCGCCGTCTCTGAGGGTGGCGGCGGGGACCGCACCGTTGCTTTCGGCTCCGACCAACAATCGAATTCCTGGAACATCGACGGCATCGAGACCTCCGCCCCCGAGACCGGCTCGTCCTGGATGGACGTCAACCCCGATGACATCGCTGAAGTGGATGTCCTGGGCGTCGGCGCTCCGGCCGAGTTCGGAAACGCCACCGGCGCGGTGTTCAACGTGGTGACCAAGCAGGGCGGCGACCAGTTTCGAGGCGGCGCCAGCTACTACTATCAGAACGACGCGTCTGACCGGCCAAAACGTCAGCGCCGATGAGCTGGAAGGCTCTTGGATACGATCCGTTCCCGTACAAGCGGGATAGCTGGTACGATTTCACCGGCCGAATCGGCGGCCCCATCGTTCGCGACAAAGCGTGGTTTTACGCTTCCACTGGGATCATCCGAGACAAGGATTGGCAGCCCGGCGTCGATAATACGGTCAACGGTTCCGATACGTACAAAGCCGAGAGATTGAACGTCAAGAGCACATACGGCTCGGCCAGAAGCACGAGCTCGGATGGATGTTCCACATCGACGATTGGGATTCGATCAGCGGTGGCAACGCCTTCACCGCCACTTCCTGCGGCCGCCGTGGAGCGGGGGATCACGTACGGATACGGAGCCAATCTGACCTCCACCCTTTCGCCGAACACCTTGCTCGAGGTCCGGTATGCCGGATGGTGGGCGGACGATATCAGTGACTCCCCTACGGGGAGCATGGAGGAGCCCTTCATCGATTGGACGCCTCCGGGAGGTGGCCCGCCCACGTACTCCGGCGGAGTCTCTTGGCCCTGGGATTACATCACTTGGAGCCAACAGTTTAAGGGCAAGGTCACCCACTACACCGAGAATTTCTTGAACGCCCAGCACGAGTTCAAGTTCGGCGTCCAGGTGGCCCGAGGCGACGCGAAGACCAATGTAGCTCCCGGACCCAACGGTTCTTACACCTACCGCTACTACGGCTACTACTATCAGGCGATTTCAGACCCCCTACCAATACGGCGGGATCTCTTGGGACACGGGCATTTTCTTGGATGACACGGTCACCATTGGGAACAAGCTGACCTTGAACCTGGGTGTCCGTTTCGATCACAACACGGGTGGGATTCCCGACTACAAGCGCCTGGATGTGGGAGAACCCTCCATTGCGATCGCTATCAACGCGGTGGAAACCGATGAGATCGTTCCCGGTCAGCCCGACCTCATCAACTGGAACCTCATCTCCCCTCGAATCGGTTTTGTCTTCGATCCCACCGCCCAAGGCCGCACGGCCATCAAAGGCTTTTTCGGGATGTTTTATAATCAGAACGTCATCGGAAACTGGGACGCTCCGGCCCCGGGACTTCCGCCGTTTCAGGTCTACGAGTACGATCCGGAAACGGATACGTTTGGTGACCTCTCCTGGCAGACGACATCGGAGGACACCGCGTTTCCACCCCAACTTGCGGCCACCCCGGACCATGCAGTTCACGGCCGGGTTCGATCAGCAGATCGGCGAGAACCTTCAGTTGGGTCTCCAGTACGTCTACAAAGACACGGAAAACCTTATTGGATGGGAGATCTTGGACGGGGTGTACGAGACCGTCCCGTTCGAGGATCCGTTTACCGGTACCCAGTACAACTTGCTCAACGAGCTCGAAAAACCCACCTACCGCAAAGGCAACCATCTGGGCAATTTTCCCGGTGCCGAAGACTATGCCTACGAGCAGGACTACCACGGCGCCACCGTGACTTTCGGCAAGAGATACTCCAACGACTGGAGTCTCATGGGCTCGTACACCTATTCGAGATCCAAGGGACTGAGCCCTCGTCCGTGGTTCGAGGCCCAGAACAATCCCTTCTACGGAATACACAACGGGCAAGATCCCAATCCTATTTCAACGGACGTGGGTTTCTGCAGGCCGATCGGCCCCACATGCTCCGCATTCAAGGGGTTTGGCGACTTCCCTACGACATCATGTTCTCGACGGGGATCAACATCGAAAGCGGCAAACCCTACAACCGTCAGATCCGAGTGTTTGGCTTCAACCAAGCGACACCGTGAGTCATCATGGCGCCTTCTGGTTCCGACGACGTCAGTGTCGGTGGTGCCTTGCGCCGGCCCACACGGAAAAACATCGACCTCATGGTCGGGAAGCGCTTCTACATGGGCGACCGGGCGCACATCCGGGCGGATCTCACGATCTTCAACTTGCTGAACGACAATGCCGACTTGTTCATGCAGGACCTACGACTGCAGGACACCGACTAGACGTTCATTCCGACACGTGGATGCTTCCGCGCCGTTTGATGTTCAGGATCGGATTCGAGTTCTAGCTCGATTCGTCGAATTTCATAGGGAGGCTCACCTGAGCCTCCCTTTTTTTATCTTCGCCCTTTCACTAAAATAGCCTTGCCATGTTTCCCGCGGCTTTCGTCACCGGATTTATGCCGTTCATTTTGCAGCGGTTTCCGATCGGCCCGTACCCAAGTTCGCCGACGCCACCGACGAAGCCGGTTTGACCGTCGTGACTTGGTCGGGCGGTGTTGACAAAAATCACATCCTGGAATCCACGGGGAACGGGATCATGGCTTTCGACTACGACCTCGACGGGGACCAGGATCTCTACGTCGTCAATGCCTATCGTCTACCCGCCCCCGGGGAGATCGAGCCCCACACGAACGTGCTCTATCGCAATAACGGTGACGGCACCTTCGACGACGTCACCGAGGCCGCCGGGGTGGCGGTCTCTTTTTACGGTCACGGCGGCTGCGTCGGCGACATCGACGCCGACGGCCTTCCCGACATGTACGTGACCAACTACGGCGCCAACATCCTCTATCGCAACAACGGCGACGGCACGTTCAGCGACATCACCGAGACGGCCGGTGTAGGAGACCCGAAATACAGCATCGGTGCGGCTTTTTTCGATGCCGACGGAGACGGCGATCACGACCTGTTCGTCGCCAACTACCTCACGACGGATTGGGATGAAGTTCATGCAGCCGCCGGACCCGCAAGTGGAAAGGCATGGTGGAGGTTCTCGACGGCCCCAAAGGGCTGGTTCCCAGCCTCAACACCTTTTACACCAACAACGGCGACGGAACGTTTACGGAGGCGACGAAAGAGGCGGGATTCGACGCGGGCGGCGAGATCTACGGCATGGGAGTCATGTCCTTCGACTACGATAACGACGGTGACTTCGATCTCTATGTCGCCGGCGACAGCTCACAAAACTGTCTCTATCAAAACCAGGGCAACGGCACATTCGTCGAAGCGGGCACGCTCACCGGCAGCGGCTACACCGTGGACGGAAACTCACAGGGGAGCATGGGAGTACACTTCGGAGACTATGACGGCGACGGCTGGTTCGACATCATCGTGACCAATTTCGCCAACGACTACTACACCCTCTATAAAAATCTCAACGGAGCGTTGTTCATGGACCAGTCCTTTGCGGTGGGACTCGCCGTACCGACCTTCGTTCCTTTGGGGTGGGTGGCCCTGCTCATCGACATTGATCACGACCGCGATTTGGACCTGTTCTTTT
>CAVROO010000034.1:0-114715 GCA_963722765.1 uncultured Acidobacteriota bacterium | reverse complement strand
CGCAAAAGTTGCTTGGGACGCCTGCATCTTCGTGGGCAGTTTTGCACCGGCCCTGCTCTTCGGCGTGGCTTTTGGGAATATCTTCCAGGGTATTCCCTTTGATGGGGAGGGCGTTTACCAGGGCAACCTGTTGACCCTGCTCAGACCCCTACGGGATCCTTGGCGGGCTTCTCTTCCTGAACCTCTTTCTCGTCCATGGCGCTCTTTGGTTGGCTATCAAGACCGACGGAGATCTGCATGACCGCGCCGCTGGCATGGCCAACATGCTCTGGCCGGTGCTGCTGGGTGTGGCGGTCATCTTTCTGGTGGCCACTGCGATATTTACACCCCTCTATGGCAACTACCTGGCCCAGCCCGCCCTGCTCCTGGTGCTGGTGGGCGATGTGGCTGCCCTCTTGGGGATCAAGTACTTCCTGCGCCAGAAAGCCTACTTCAAAGCCTGGTTTTCTTCAGCGGCAACCATCGTGTTGTGCACCTTTTTTGGTATCATCGGGCTTTTTCCAAACCTCTACCCCTCCAGCATTAATTCGGAGTACAGCCTTTCGGCCTTCAATGCGTCCTCGAGCCCACTAACCCTCAAAATCATGCTCATTGTGGTGATCATCTTCGTGCCCATCGTGCTGACCTATCAAATCTGGGCCTATAATATGTTCAGGGTCAAGCTGAGCGAAGAAGATCTTGAACTGGATGAGGCGTATTAGTTGGGACGCGATCGGACACAACCCTTAAATATCACCACGGGGCGGTCCGCCGGACAGGGGCCGCCTCCTCATCAAATGCGGTATCATGCCTGGAGAGGAACATGCGAACCAAACGAACACTTTTTTTCATTCTCTTTCTGATCGGTACCACTGCCGTCTGCCTGGCCGCCCAGAATATGGGTCCCAAAGAGATGAAACTGGCCGGGGGCAGTCGCGGCGATGTCCCCTTCCCCCACTTCAATCACCAAAACAAACTGGGCGACTGCAATGTCTGCCACAGCCTTTTTCCCCAGGCCATAGGCGGTATCGAAAAACTGAAGGCTGAGGGCAAACTCAAGCCCAAACAGGTGATGAACAAGCACTGCATCAAATGCCATAAAGCTGAGCAAAAGGCCGGTAACACTTACGGACCAATGACCTGCAACAGCTGTCATGTCCGCTGACACCCAAACCACGCACCACCATCCATAGGAAGTATTTCAATGCTGGTCCTGGGTCTCCAAGGCAGTCCCCGCAAAAATGGCAACACCGATATCCTGCTATCGGCCTTCATGGCGGCCGCCCGTGAACACGGCGCCACCACTGAAACCATTTTTGTTACAAAGCGCGATATCAAGCCCTGCATGGAGTACATCGTCTGCGAAAAAAAGGGCTTCTGTCCCATCGATGACGATATGGCCAGCCGAAATATACGCCCTGCTGCGGCGGGCAGAGTGTGGTTGTGGCCTCACCCCGGTATTTTTCTACAATATGACCGCCCAACTCAAGGCCCTCGTCGACCGGTGCCAGACCCTCTGGGCCAGCAAGGTACAAGCTAAAACTCAAGGATCCCTGTAACCGCATACGGCGCGGGTTTCTCTCGGTGTGGCGCAACCAGTGGTAAAAATCTTTTCGAGGGGATCGAGCTTACCGCCAATACTTCTTTGACGCCCTTTCGGCCAGTTACGAAGGCGCCTTGACCTATCGGGGGATCGAAAAGGCCGGGATATGCAGCGCATCCCACCGTGTTAAAGGATGTCCGCCGGCAGCGTTGGAACTTGCTGGGACCGTTTCGAACAGCAACAAGATCTGCTCTTTGTCAGCCGCAGACGCCTGCCGCAGCCAGATGGCCGCAGCGTTCGCCCAAACGCTGGCCGGTGAACGGCTCGAGGTGATCCCGCTGGGAGCCAGCCGGCCGCTGAGGTTGATCAATCCCATGGTCGACCGCCATGCAGGAAAAAAGATCGACATGGGCTTTCATACCCCCCGTCACCTTGACGCAGTCCAGGCGGAGGGCCAACCGGATCGGATGGTGTCCATGGGAGGAGATGACGGTCGCACCTGTGGTTTCCGGTAGCCGAACGATGGATTGGGACTTGCCGAATCCCGCGGAGGGTCTATGACGGAGATGCGCCAGCTCACGCGATGAGATTGAATACGGTGTTATCCAGCTATTGAAAAGTTGTAAGCAACCCGTATTAAAACTCACATGCAATACTTCATTAACCCTTAGTTAAGGAGGCAACTTTAATATGGACAAATACGTTTGCACGGTCTGTGGCTATGTGTATGATCCGCGAATTGGGGACCCCGACAATGGCGTGGATGCCGGCACCAAATGGGAAGATGTCCCGGACGATTATGAATGCCCGGTCTGCGGCGCAGGCAAGGATGATTTCGAAAAGGACTAACCCGATTTCAGGCTTCCCGATATCTCAGATCCGGTCGATAGATCCCCATCCAACACGATGCCCTTTTACTGGAGCCGCCTTCATTTCTGCAACCACCTCCTGGTGAAAGGGCATCGGCACTATGGCGCATTCTTGTTCCAGGCGGAGATGACGTCACACGGTAGGCGGTTGATTAGAATCCGACTGAAATACATGGTAAACTCGAACATACGATGGAGATAGTTGATAAGGAAATGAAACCGGTTGAAATTGCCAAAGGCATTTACGATGTGGGGGTCAACGATTGGAACATCAGTGACTTTCATGGCTATTCCACCCATAAGGGAACCAGCTACAACGCTTTTCTGATCGTGGACGAAAAAATCGCCCTGATCGACACGGTCAAAGCACGATTTCGCCGATCAGCTGCTCGACAATATCGCCCGCATCGTCGATCCCCGCAAAATCGATTTGTCGTCAGCAACCACACGGAAATGGACCACTCCGGCGGCCTGCCCGGGTGATGCACCGCATCGGGGAAGACAAACCGCTTTATTGTTCCAAAATGGGCGCCAAAAACCTTGCCAAGCACTTCCACCAGAATTGGAACTACCAACCGGTGGAAAAGACGAGAACTGAGCCTGGGCAAACGAACCCTCACCTTTATGGAAACCCGCATGCTCCACTGGCCCGACAGCATGTTCACCTATCTGAAAGAGGACAGGATCCTGTTCTCCAGCGACGGTTTCGGCCAGCACTACGCCGGCCACGAACAGTTCGACGACGAGATGGGCGATGCGATCATGCCCCATGCCAAAAATACTTCGCCAACATCCTGCTGCTCTATGCCCCCTGCTCTCAAAGCTGATCGACAAGGTCAGCGAGATGGGATCTGGCCATCGACATGATCTGCCCGGACCACGGGGTCATCTGGCGCAAGGACCCCGGGCAAAATCATCGACGCCTATGAGCGCTGGAGCCGGCAGGAGCCCGAAGCAGCAAGGCCGTGGTGGTCTACGACACCATGTGGCACAGCACCGAAATGATGGCCGAAGCCATCTCCGCCGGCATTGCCGAAGAGGGGGTCGACGTCAAGCCCATGTATCTGCGCAAATGCCACCGCAGCGACATCATGACCGAGGTCATGGACGCCAGGCGCCGTCGTGGTGGGTTCTCCGACGCTCAACAACGGCTCTTTCCCACCGTGGCCGACATTCTGACCTACATGAAGGGGCTCAAACCCGTTGAACGATCGGCGCCGCTTTCGGTTCCTACGGCTGGAGCGGGGAAGCGGTCAAGCTGATCAACGCCGAGTTGGAAGCGATGAAATTCGACATGATCGAACCCGGTATCCGGGTTCAGTATGTACCGAATGGCGACAACCTGGATGCTTGTTTTGAGTACGGCCGGCAAATCGGTCAAGCGGTCAAAGCGCGCACCGAATGACGAGTCTACGAATCGTCCCTGGACGGTAGCGCCGGCTTCGGCCGGCAAATCGGTCAAGCGGTCAAAGCCAAAGGTTAGCGCGACATGGTCTCAACAGCTCTACAATCGTCACGGGGCGGCCAGAGTGCCGGCCCTGTGACGATGTCCTCATCCTGAAGCGACTCTTGAGGGGGTAACCATGAAAGTGCCATATGTCGATATCGGCGTCTGCACCATGTGTATGGGTTGCGTTGACCTCGTACCCGAAGTGTTTCAGCCGAACGACATGGGGTATATTACCGTTTTGACAATGGACGTCTATCCCCAGGCGGCGGTGGACGAAGCCATCAAGTACTGCCCGGAAGATGCCATTGTTTGGGAGGAGGAATAGATAACGTCCCCATCTGAAACGTCCATTCATTAATGTTTAGGAGAAGAATTCTGTGGAAAAAACCGCCCTTTTTGTCTTCAACGGCGACCCCATGTGCTTCATCCATGTACTCCTCAACGCACTGGATCTCAAGGCCAAAGGCCAGGAGGTGCGGATCGTCATTGAAGGCGCTGCCACCCAACTCGTGCCGGAGCTCATCAAAGACGAACATCCCCTTAACCCGTTATGGACCCGTTGCCTGGCCGCCCATCTTGTAGCCGGTGTCTGCCGCGCCTGTGCCAACAAGATGGGCACCCTAGAGGCCGCCAACATGCAGCAATTACCTCTTTTGGCGGACATGAACGGTCACCCCTCCATGTCCGCTTATATGGATGCGGGCTATAAGATTATCTCTTTTTAAATCGTATCCATCGCAGTATGAGAGTTGAACCCGTTCACCACTCAGCCCGTTTTAGCTACCGCAGAATGGAGAGATGCGAGCCTTGCGCACCCGCGCCTTGAAGAAACAGATCATGGCACGCCTGTCCTGCCCGAGTGGGGAACTGGATAAAGCCCTCACAGAGGTGGCCGACCTCCCTGCAAGGCAGGCGATCAACCCATTGATTGGCCTCTACTGCAGTGGTGATGAACGCCTGCGCTGGCGGGCCATCTCTGCCACGGGACTGCTGGTTTCCCGCTTGGCGGCCAGCGACATGGAATCGGGGCGCGTCATTGTAAGGCGACTGATGTGGAGCCTCAACGACGAATCCGGCGGTATCGGCTGGGGGGCCCCCGAAGCGATGGGAGAGATCATGGCCCGCCACCTTGGCCTGGCCCGGGAGTATGCCTGCATCCTGATCTCTTATCTGGACAAGAACGGCAACTATTTAGAACTGCCGGCCCTGCAAGAGGGTGTCCTCTGGGGGCTTGCCCGCCTGGCAGAAGTCAGAGCGGATCTTCTGGCGCCGGTCCCCGCCCTGCTGCCCCCTTTTCTCCGATCGTCCGTCCGCCGCCCATCGCGGCCTTGCCGCCCGGGTGGCGGGCAATGTGCTCGCCAGGAGTAGCTGTTCAACCAGAGACAAAAGCGCATATGCCCTAAAACCATTGCTAAAAACCCTTGCGGCCGATACAATACCCTTTACGTTTTATAACGGACAGGATCTGGCCCCCCAAACGGTGGGCCAATCGGTCCGCAAAGCTCTGGCGCAGATCGGCGCCGTCAACCCTATCGACAAATAGTGCTTTTGCTGGTTCTGTGAATCTGTTGTATTGAGACAGGGCCCCGTCCGGTCCACATCTACGCCTTGCTGGTCTGGGTGCCGGTAAAAGGGCAGCATTGGATCAGGTGCGTTGTCTTGGGAAGTGCCTCCTCAGATGCACATCGGTTTTTTTTGGGTAACCTTTTATGGCGCTTCTCGTTATATAAAGGATAAGGGTAGATCAAGAAACCTGGTCCCTTGTAACCTCAATGGATGTGTTGGTTCCTTAGAAGCAAAGTGGCCATTTCCCACATTTTGGAGACCGATTAAGGAGAGACGGATAAATGATCGCTCGCTTGAGGAAGACCGGCTTGTTGTTTGGCTTTTTTGGAATACTTCTCCTGATACACACCAGCTCCGCCTTCGCCCAGGAGGCACAGGCAGACAATGCGCCGACACTTGAGGAACGGCAACTCACTTTGACGGCGGCCCTAAAGTCCGCCCTGAAGCACAATCCCCACGTTGAAGCGAACCGTCAGGGCTTAGCCGCTGCCGAAGCCCAGGTTACCACGGCCCGTTCTGGATTATACCCGCGCTTGGATGTGTCCGAAACCGTCAATCGGACGACCAACCCCATGTGGGCCTTCGGCACACGCCTCAACCAGGGCCAGATCACCCAAAGTGACTTCGACCCCGACCGCCTCAACGATCCCGACCCCATCAACAACTTCACCACAGCTCTGACCCTCTCCTGGCAGGTATTTGACGGCGGTAACACCTGGCATGGCTGGCAGCAGTCCAAAATCAACGCCGCCGCAGCAGCAGAAGGGGTCACGCGCACCGAACAGCAGATCGTTGCCCGGGCGGCCAAAGCATACGTGGGGATGCTCCTGGCCCAGGAGACCCTGCACGTCATCGAGCAGAGTCTGGAAACCGCGCACGCCCATAGCAAACTTGTGGCATCCCGCTACAAAGGTGGCTTCGTGGTCAAGAGCGATCTGCTGCGCGCCCAGGTACGCATCGCCGAGTTGGCCCAATCCCAGCTGCAAGCCGGTAACAATGTGCAAGTGGCGGCCGCTCACCTCAACGCCACTATGGGGATTCCCATCGACACCCCCTTGCGCCTGGCCACGCCCTTCAGTAAATGTCGACCGCCGGACAAGGAGTTCAATGTCTGGCGCAATAACGCCCTCGAAAAACGACCCGATATGGCGGCCATGAACCACCGCATATGGCTGCCGAGAAAGCGATCAAACGCGCTCGCAGCGGCACCTGCCCCAACTGACCATGCGCAGCGCATATGAGATCAACACCGAAAACTTTTCAGATTCAAGCGACAATTGGCGTCAGGAGCCATTCTGCAGGTCAACCTTTTCGCCGGCCAGCAGACCGCTTCCCAGGTAGTGGCTGCCAAGGCCACCCTCAAACAGTTGGAAGCTCAGCGCGAGGCGCTCTCTCAGCAGATCCAGGTAGAAACACGCGCCGCCTTTCTCTCTGCCCAGAGCGCCTGGCAGCAGATCCAGGTCGCTCAATCGGCCCTCGCTCACGCTGAGGAGGGGGTACGCATCGTGGGCAATCGCTACAAGGGCGGCCTGCTCACCATCGTCAGCCTGTTGGACGCCGAAGTGGCGATCAGCAGGCGGCATGCGGCATTTCAAAGCGATGCACGATTACAAGGTCGCCCGCATTGAACTGGCCTTAGCCGCCGGTGTCATCGACACCGATTTCCAATAGCGTCCGGCCTCTGAAAAGTGTTGAATGATCGTCACCCAAAAAGATTCGTTCTTAATTCGCAGGAAGCACACCAAGGCCATGAAGATAAATACGACCCGACTATCCACATCCTTTTCGTGTGCTTCGCAGTAAGAAATGGAGACACCAATGATCCCCAGTGATGTTCGCATCGTCATACTTCTCGCTAGGATCCTCATCGCGGCTGTGGGGAGAAGATCGCCCCAGGTCATACCCCCCGGGGCGCCGGTAGCACCGTCAAAGCAGTAGTGGCCGAGGCCCAATTGACCCAGCAGCCCTTTCTCTATGAGGCGGTGGCCACCATCACCCCGCGCACGGCCTCCACGATCTCGAGCAAACTCATGGGGACGGTGCAGGCCATCCACGTGCGAGAGGGCGATCGCGTCAAGAGCGGTGATCTTTTGGTAGTCGTGGACCAGCGCCAGGTGTCGGCCCAGCTTGACCGCGCCGAGGCTGGGGTCCAGGAAGCCCGCAGGGCCGAGGCATCCGCAGTGTCCGCTCACGAGTCCACAAAGGCGGCCGCCGACCTGGCGGCGAGCACCTACAAACGCTACCAGCAGCTGCTGGACTCCGACTCGGTCAGTCAGCAGGAGTTCGACAGCAAGACCAACCGAACCAGTTGGCCACAGCCAATTTGCCTTGCCACCGGGATTTCAAGCCTTGGGTATTACCAGTTTCGTTTCCGCCGCAGGTGCGATGTCGTCTGCCGGTGGGGGAATCGGAACCGGAGCCGCCATTGGTATCGGTGCGGGCGCAGCAGCTGCGGTAGGTGCGGGTGTCGCTGTGGCCAGCGGCGGGAGTGCATCGACCACTACAACCGTGATTGCCGGTGGGGGAAGCTCTACAACCACCACCACGGCGGCGGTCACATCGACCACGTCGGTCACCTCGGCCAATGAGGCACCGGTCGCCTGTTTCACCATGGATCCCGAGGACGGCAATGTGCTCGTAGGAGAAGCGCTGAAACTGGATGCGCGCTGCTCGCAGGGCAACCCAAGTGGCGGCGGCGACCCCATAGCGAATTACGAATGGGATTTGGGCGATGGTCGTACCCGGTCGGGCCCGGACCAGGCTTTCATTTCCCCCCGTTGGAACGTCGCCGGTGACTATACGGTCACTCTCACCGTCACCGACTCGGGCGGTTCTTCGACGCAGAGGAGTTTCGGGATCGCCCAGAGCCAAGAGGGGCTTCAAGACTCTATTAGCAAGAGGATCACCATCCGTCCGTCGGTGAGCCTAGAAGCTTGCTTCATGGCGACCGGGATGACCATGTGTAGAGTGCAATTTAATGCCTCTTGCTCGACGCCGAATGAAGTCATCGATCGATACGACTGGGTGCTCGACGAAACAAACGTGTTGGCCAGGGCGACGGATACGGGCATCATCGTGACTCACGATTGGGGTGGTTCGTGCTGGGATGACGATATCCGCGTACGACTTACTGTAAGTGGTAAGTCCGGCGACGTAACGCTATCGCACACGATCGTTGAGACGGTCAATGTATCTTACTATTTGAGGAGTCCCTTTCTTCAATCAAAACAGATTGCGACCAGTTTCACGAGCTATCTCGGAATCGCACCTTTCGACGGAAGCGCTCGGGGACAGGTCATGTTGAACGGGACCCGCACGGACAGCGTGGACAGCTCGAGTCCGTTTCAGCACCGTGCTCAGGGTAAATTCGGCGAGAACACCATTGAGGCCTTCGTACCTACCCCGACGGATCAACCCGGCTTCTGGCGCTTTGATTTCGGCGGCGCCGATGGCTTCGTGGCCGGCAGCATCAAGATCCAATCGGGTCAGGTGATCTCTTCCAATTCTAAGTCGGTCGTCTTTCGCGTAAGCGGCGCACCGGGGGAACGCATCAAGTTTACATTTGAGTTACTGCCTTAAAAAGATGGCGCTTAGTAAAAGGGGACAGGTACAAAGGGCGGAAGAAAACACCTACTGGGAGACCCGAAATATCACCAGGTCGGTCCGTCGAGCCACGTGGTGGGGCCCCGACCTCTTGAATAACATCTCCCAATTTGGAGGTTTACGGCTGTAGTCGAGGTGAACGTCAGCAAAAGGTGGGGGGAGAAGCTTGCTGATGACGCGGCTGGAAAGCTCGTAGCCGCGAGAACCGCCCAGAACGATCCAAGAACCCTGCTCCGGGATGAAGTCGTTTTCGATGGCTTCCAAGTCGGGCAGACCGCCTCGGCTGAAGAAACGAAGCTGCGAAACGCCCCAGCGGTCGGAGTAAATGACCGAAGTAGCTGCTGATTCCAAAAAATCGCTCGCCGCCCGAACGTCTTCCAACGAACCTCGGTAGAACTCGTAATTACGCACGGACTGGTATGAGCTGGGAAGGATGAGTGCGCCCAAGAGGCAGCCGGTCAGAATCCGGCTACGGGAGTTGGCCCGGCAGAGCATCGAATCCCAGAAGAAGACACAGGGGGGGAAGGAGAAGATGTAGATAGCGGGGTCGATGGGCCACGAGGTAATAGTGGAGTGAGTCTTCCCACGTCAAAGCCCGAAATCCATACTGGTAGAAGAAGAACACGAGCAGCACCCAGAAGCCGAGAAGAATCCGGCGCGGTTGGATAAGGGCCAACCCTAGCGCAATGACACCGAGAAGCGCATAGGAGGAGAAAAGCTCGAGCCCATCATAGTGGTCAACGATACCTAGGAATAATTTGAAGAAGTGGTGTGGGACACCCTCTTCGAAAGAACAATGAACGCTCAACCATGAGAAAGGGTGGAACACCGCTTCGGGGAGAAGTTGGAACATGGCGAGGCTGTTGGCTTTTTCTATTTCGAACGTCCAGCCGAAACTTCGGTGCAGGAAAAGGTTGTACAGCCCTTCTAAAAACAATGCCGATGTCAGCGTAACGACGACGACCAGAGGCTCCCACCTCGTTTTTCGGACCTTTAACGCCGGCAGCGACGCTGCAAGGACGAGGGGTACTCCAAGTAACCCGCTCAAACGGGTCCAATGAGCGAGGAACAGGCACATTCCGCTTGATAGATATAAGAGCAATCGTCGACCGAAGAACGCCCGGTCCGGTAGCCGCTTCCACGGCCGACCAGACGGATGCGGTGATCCAAAAGGTGATGAGCGTTTCGCCGAGAATGCGGGTCGAGTAAACGAGGTCCAGCGGTGCAAAGGTGAAGGCCAATGAGCCCCAAAGAGCGGTCTCTTCTCCAACCAGACGACACCCAATGAGGTAGATGAACAGAAGAGTTCCTAAACTGGCCAGGAGACTGGGGAGAGAGGAAGCCCATTCGGTGCCTCCGAGCATGGCTTGGGAGGCAGCGATCGGCAGGTAAATGCCTCGCCTTGCCGCGAAGTTGACGCCAGGAATCACGGGCAGGCGGGTCTCGGTTCCCGTGAGGTTTCCCGGAAGGGGGGTGGTCTCGAGGACTCGGTGAGCCAGGTCCAAATAGATTGTATCGTCCCAGGGGTTGACATTGGCATACCCGATGAAAAGAGCCATCCTCAGCGCCAAGGCGAGAACCATAATGACGATGAATCGGGTACGGTACGAGGTCCAGTCGAGTCGCATGCTCTTCAAGGGAAAAAACACTAGAATTAGGCAGAAAGTATATCAATCCCGGAAGGGTAAAAATTGAATCATCAAGAAGATTTCGGGCCGCGACCGAATCGAGTGGCGGCGGCTTGTCCTCGGTTGCTATACATGCTTGGCCTTTTCCTCGCCGCGATGGGTCCCGGCTGCGGGACGAGCACCGAGGAGCGTCCCCGCACAAGTACGGAAAGAGTTCTTCTTGTCGCTTGGGATGGAGCGGATTGGAAGATTATCCGGCCGCTTCTCGAGAAAAACGAGCTTCCCACGCTGGCACGACTCATTGCGACCGGTGCTTCGGGCGACTTGGAAACGATCTGGCCGACCCTTTCTCCCGTGATCTGGACCAGCGTGGCGACCGGAACGTCGGTTGAAAAACACCAGATTCGAGGGTTCTGGCACCCCTCGACGGATGAGGAGCCGTCTCCCGATGCCGTCGAGGAGAGCCAGATCGAGCAGCTCCAGGCTTTAGGATATTTGGAGCCTCGGTCCGAAGGTTCTCCGGAGATGATCCTGTATCGCAGCTACGAGAGAAAAACGCGGGCCCTATGGAACATCTTGGGAGATCGCGGGCTGATGAGCGATGTCATTTCCTGGTGGGTGACTTATCCTGCTGAGCACATCAGAGGACGAATGGTTTCGGACCGATACCTCTTGAACAACTTCAAAATGACGGCCCGGGACAACGATTGGCTCTATGAAACACACGGCCCGCTGCTACACCCCTTGTCTCTCGAAGAGACAATCCGACCCGATATAAAGACTCTGGGAGATATCACCGAAAATGATCTGAAAAGGTTCGTGTCCGACGAGATCGACCTTACCGACGAGCCCATCATGCATACCGGAGTAGACGATCTTCGGATCGCGTTGGCCCGGGATGAATCGATTGTAAACATCACGAAACGGTTCCTGCGTCAGGGAACGGCGTCTCTGACGATGCTCCATATCCAGGGTATCGATATCGCGAGCCATTATTTCTGGAAGTATCGATTTCCCAATGAATGGAATTTTATATATCCGGACGAGCTGGTGTCTGAGGAGGAGCGTGAGCGTTTCGGGCGGGCCATTGAGGAATACTATAAGCTTCAGGATCAACGCCTGGGTGAGCTACTCCGACTCATCGACTTACGTACGACCGTCATCCTCTGTTCCGACCACGGCTTCAACACGGGAAGACGCGGGCACGTATCGTCGGTCTCCGGTATCCATTGGACATCGGCACCGCCGGGGATCCTCATCATGGCCGGCTCGGGGATCCGGCCCGGTATTGCCACCAACGGTGCCCATATCTATGACGTCGCTCCGACCGTACTCGCTCTGTTGGGATTACCCTCGGAAAATACGATGGACGGTCGGGTACTCGAGGAGCTCATGACGCCGTTTTAGAACTCCCTTTCCCACCTAGGCTGGCTACCGGCTGATTTGACACCGGAGTCGGGACATCATAACCTCATAGTTCACCTTGTATTCCTGAGACATTCTTGTATCTGGTGTAGGACCGGACGCCCACAAATGATGCGTGCTTTTCGAGTTTCGTGAAGTCAAAAAAGACGCGGGCCGGAAAGGAGTCCATTGCTATGGCTAATTCGGTGGCTGGGCATCGAACGTTCTATGTTCCTTTGACGTTTTTTTTCGGGCTATTGTGTCTCCACTTCATCGTGACTCCCACCGGCGATGTCCGAGCGCAAGACGAACCCGTTATTCAACACACTGCCATCGAGTGTCTCCCCGATAATCAGCACGCCATTTGTAGTGCCGTCATCACCCCGGGGCAGACATTCAAACTGCGAGGGTGTACTTTCGGTCCGATAAGTATCCCGATTTCTATTTTGTCGAAATGGCAGGAACCGGTGACGACTTCGAAGCCGTTTTGCCCATCCCGAGCGAGGAAACGGATACGGTTATTTACTACGTCGAAGCGGTCACGGGGACCTACGATACGGGCCGCACGGCGGAGCACGACACCATTGTGGCGAGCGACTCCGAGTGCCGACGCCGGGATGCGGCAGCGGCGTGGTGGACGGGCGGGGATCCGGGAATCGTTGTCGGCGCCACGATAGATGGGGCTCCTGCGATGCCACCCGGATTTCAAGCCTTGGGTATTACAGGTTTTGTTTCCACGGCCGGAGCGATGTCCTCCGCCGGCGGGGGAATCGGAACGGGAGCCGCGATTGGTATCGGTGCCGGCGCCGCCGCTGCGGTAGGTGCCGGAGTGGCCTTGAGTGGTGGTGATGCTTCCTCAACGACAACCGTCGTCGCCGGGGGTGGCAGCTCGTCGTCAACGACGACGGTGGTCGCCACATCGACGACGACGGCGACGGCGGCCAATGATGCACCACGAGCCTGTTTCTCAATGGAGCCCGAGGACGGCAACTTGACGGTCGGCGACACCATAAGACTAGATGCTCGTTGTTCCGAGGGAGATCGGAGCGGTGGCGGCGACACGATTTCCAATTACGAATGGGATCTGGGTGACGGTCGGACGCGATCAGGACCGGACCAGACTTTCATTTCGCCTCGGTATAACACTCCTGGAGTTTTCACAATCACATTGACCGTTACGGATTCGGGCGGCTCTAGTTCATCGGTGCTTACCGGGATGGCACAGAGCGGTCAGCTTCAAGATTCGACCAGTAAAGAGATCACTGTGTCGGCCTCTCCGGTAACGGCGTGTTTTACCGCGACAAGACTGGGTTCATGTAATTATCGGTTCGATGCAACTTGTTCGACGGGCACGATCAGTCAGTACGATTGGGTACTCGATACCGGAGGAAACCTCGGGGGACCCTTTGTCAAATCAGGGAGGACCGTTAGCCATGACTTCTCTGGTTGTTTTAACAACTCAATCGGGGCCAGGCTCACTGTCACCGGTGAACTAGGACAAAGCGATACTACCTCGATGCAGGTGATGGTGGCTTACTTGACGAGCCCATTTCTAAAAGACGGCACCATCTCAACCGCCTTCACTAGCTTTCTAAGCGTGCCACCATTCGACGGCCGCACCCGCGGTTTCGTGTCTTTGAATCGTATAAGAACGTTCAACTTAGACAACTCGACACCCTCGACTCATGTGGCACAGGCTCGCCAAGGAGAGAACGAAGTTGAGGCGTACCTGGCAACGCCAATCGATACACCAGGATCCTGGCGTTTCGATTTCAGAGGTGCCGATGGATTCGTCTCCGGCAGCATTAAAGTAAAATCAGGTCAGACCATTTCCATTGATTCGCAAACCGTTGTCTTTCATCTGAGCGGCACCCCTGGAGAGCGCATCAAGTTTACTTTCAAGCTGCTACCGTAACGAACAAAGGGGGACCAGGTATACCTGTCCCCTTTTTGCCCTTCCTCCTGTCTGCTGTCTGCTAACTGCTGACTGCTTCTTCTGCCAGGCACAGCCTGGCCTACCCACCCACCTTTTTCAGTTCTTCCTTCATATCGAGGTTTCGGATGAGCCGGTGAAGGTAATTGGGATGGAGGCCGAGGCGTTTGGCGGCTTCCGTATAGTTGCCGCTCGCCTTATGAACCGCAGTGAGGATGAGCTCCCTCTTGTTTGCGTTGAGAGCATCGTGATAAGTCTCGCTGCCGGCGTCCGTCGTCGGGGGCGAGGACGGGCCCGCATCGAGAATGTTCTCGGTTAAATCCTCCGGCAGGATCGTCTCCGTAGATCCCAAAACGATGGCTCTCTCGATGGTGTTCTCGAGCTCCCGGACGTTGCCCGGCCAATCGTACCGAGTAAGGTATGCCATGGCCTGCTTCGAGATACTCCGTACCTTGCGTTTGACCCGCCGGCTGTACTGTGTGGCGAAGTAGTTGCACAGGAGGGGAATATCGTCACGGCGGTCGCGAAGCGGCGGTAGGGTGATCGAAATCACGTTGAGCCGGTAATAAAGGTCCTCGCGGAACTTGCCGTCTTTCATGTCATCCGCCAGGTTGCGGTTGGTCGCTGCAATGAGTCGGATGTCGATCGGAATGGTGCGTGTTCCACCGACCCGCTCGAACTCTCGGTCTTGGAGAACGCGAAGGAGTTTCGATTGAAGCGACAAGGGAAGCTCGCCCAACTCGTCGAGAAAGACCGTTCCGCTGTCGGCGAGCTCGAGCTTGCCTTTCTTTTGGTTGACAGCTCCCGTAAAGGCGCCTTTCTCATGGCCGAAGAGCTCGCTTTCGAGCAGGTTCTCGGTGAGCGTGGTGCAGTCGATCTTGACAAAGGGTTTGTGGAGTCTCGAGCTGTTTTGTATGGATGGCTCGGGCGGCCAGCTCTTTTCCCGTTCCGCTTTCACCGTAGACCAGTACGGTGGAATCGGAAGGTGCCACTTTGGCGATGAACTGGTAGACCTGCCGCATGGATGAGCTTTCGCCCACCATGCTGTGCTCGAGTCCGAAGTCGTCTTGAAGCCGTCGATTCTCCGCTTCGAGCTCACCCAAGCTGAGAGCACTATCGAGGGCGCCGGCGGCGATGTTGGCGACGGCGGTCAGCAGCTCGAGATGATTTTCGTCAAAGCTCGATTTGGGATCACGGCTGTCGAGGTAAAGGACTCCAAGAATTCGTTGCCCCAAAACTAGGGGAAGGCACAGAACGGACTGCACCTGGTGACGAAGCAAACTGTCCACCTTGCCATGGTCACCGTTGCCCGCATCCTGGTTCCAAAGAATTGCCGCCCGTTCCGTGAGGGCGCGATTCGACGATGGTTTGGCTTACCGGAACCGGCATGTCCTCAGGATCCTTGTCATCGCTTCGGTACTGGATGAGCTGCGATGTGAACCGACCCGGCTCCTCATCGCCGAGGAGAATGATTCCCCGCTCGGCGGGAAGGATTTCGAAGATGTGGTCGATGATCTTACGTTGAAGCTCTTCCGGGTTGCGGACCGTAGTAATAGAGTGGCTCAGTTTCAGAAGGGCGCATAGATCGCGTTCGACGTTCTTCGATGGAAGACTTGACTTCAGTATTTGTTCCGGATGAAGGTACAACGCATCCTCCACGCGAAGCTGAATCGTCGAACGCATGGGGGTACGCGTCTCCTCCAACCGGATCAAATGAGCTGATGCGGTCTCGTCGTCTCTCAGAAGAAAGACAAAGGAAGAGTCTGCTATCCGAATCCGGTTGCCGTGCTCCAGAATCCGTTCTTTGATGGGTACGTCGTTGACGTAAGTGCCGTTATGGCTTCCCAGGTCGGTGATTTTGATACCGTCTTCGGTGCTTTTGATGATGCAATGCTGTCTCGAGACGAATTGTTCGTTGATGGCGATCTGGTTACCCGGTTCGCGACCAATGGTGGTCTCGTCCTTGACCGGAAACTCTTTTCCTTGCAGAGGACCGCTGATGGCGATGAGCCTGGGCTTTTCTTCCACGTATAACCTCTAGATGTAGGCCCGGCTGTGCCGGGCGATCAAGACTCGAATGCTCCCCTCAAGGGATTGGCGCGCGTCGTTTGAGCTCCTCGAACCAGTTGAGAACCACATGCACCTGAGTCGCGACGGATTCTCGTTCACTGCGAACCACGATGAAGGATTGACCATCCGGCGTGATGTCGTATCCTCGGCTGGCCACGCCGGCGTCGTCGTAGGATGCCTCGAATAACGGTTGGGGTCTCGAAGCTTGGAACGGCTCTTCGCTCGTTACGGTCACGCCCATCATCAAGTCCTGGTTTCGATAAAAAAGCTCCCGGCCGTTGCTTGCCCAGACGGGCTCATTGCCGCCGCCGCCTGAAATTTGCATTTTACCGCCCGGCCCTGGAAAAGCCCGCACGTAGACTTCCTCCTGTCCGGACTCGTCGGACACATAAGCGAGCCAGTTTCCGTCAGGTGAGAAAACGGCTCCACCCTCATTGTACTCCGTATTGACAAAGGGACGAGGCTCTCGATCTCCTTCCATAGGCAGGATCCAGATGTCAAAAAGACTTGTGTTGTGGAGCTCTACGTAGGCCAGGAATCGGCCGTCGGGCGACCAGGAACTGGGAAACTGCGGTTCCGGTCGTGTGAGAAGCGGCTCGGCTTGGACACTCCCGTCCGCCGGCTTCCAGTACAAGTCGAAGGACTCTCCCCGATTCGAAGCGAAGGTCACTCGGGAGCCGTCCGGCGACCAGATTGCCGAACCGCTGAAGCCTTGGAAAGAGATTCGCGTCATCGTCTCTCGTTCTCGGTCGAAGACCCAGACGTCCGAGGATTTCTCCGGTTCCTGGATAGTGACGAGTAGTCGATTGCCGTCTGGAGACAACCTCGGCAGATTGACACCTCGACGAGCCTCGGTAAGGGGGTAAGCTTTGCCCTGGCGGTCGACGCGGAGCAATGTGGTTGTTCCCTCCGGGGCGACGGACCCGCTTTCTCCGGAGACGAACACCAGGGTCCCATCGTCGGAGAAGCTATAGAAGGCCGCACCACTTTTCGTGTCGGTCTCGATGCTTTCGAGAACCGTCACCGGGGGGCCCAGTGACTCGAGCTTCCGGTCGTCGAAAGGCACGGCCATGAGCGTCTCGTTCCGGGCGAACAGCAAATGCCCGGAAGGCGCGAATCGTGCGAAGAAACCATCGTCGATGAGAATTTTCTTTTCTTGAGTATCGGGAGACATTGCTTCGATGTGGAAACCATCACCCGTCCACGCCGTGTACATCACCCATTTCCCGTCGGGAAGCACCTGTGGCCAACGATGGCTCTTGTCGTTGCCTTCGGGGCTCAGGTCGGCCAACGGCAGCGGTGTGCTCCCGTCAGATGTGACGCTGCGGAGTCCTCCGACGGTCAGGGGACTGAAAACGATGCGGTCATCCGGTCCCCAGCTTGCTCCCCTCGGATTGGGACTGTCGTCGAGCGTTTGAATCGCGCCACCCATGGTGGAAATCGTGCGTAGTTTGCCTTCGGAGAAGAAACCGAGCGAACGGCTGTCCCAGGAAAAGAATGGACCCCTACCGTTTTCGGTTCCCGCGATGGGACGGGCCAGCAACTGGTCCATCGTTCTAAGATAAATTTGTGGTTTTCCACCTTGTGATGCCACATAGGCTACCCGCATTCCATCCGGAGAGAGCGCGATGGATGAGCCCAATCCGAGTGACAAAGGTGCGGTAGCCGGCAAGGTCACCCTGAATCGCATCAGCCGAGAATCACCCGTTCGGGTGTCTCGGCGGACGGACCAAAGAACGGTTGTCAGGGCGACGAGTGCCATGATTCCGACGAGGACCCATGGAAACACGCCTCTCCTTGGCGGAAGTACATCACCGGCTGGGGTGCCGACTTCATCGATACCATCACCTTTGCTCGAGTCCAGCGCGTCGTCTAATTCGATACGAGCGTCGGCAATATCGTGCAAGCGTCGATCGAGGTCTTTTTGGAGACAACGACGGACCAATCGTTGAATGGATGGTGGCGTAATTCGGTCGAGAGGTGGCCAGTCCGGATCGGTGCTCAAGATCGCGACAACGGTGTCCGAAGAAGTGGCTTCATCAAAAGGATGCTTCCCGGACAATGCTTCGTAGAGGCAACAGCCGAAGGCCCAAATATCCGTTCTTTTGTCCAGGGGTTTCCCCCGTGCCTGCTCCGGGCTCATGTAGGCCGGAGTTCCCAAGATGAGTCCTTCACTGATCCCGTTGTAAGTCGCCGTTTCCTTGGCGACCACACCGTCGGAGAGGGTCGCCTGGGACTTGGCCAGTCCGAAGTCCAGAAGCTTGACTCGACCCTCCGGTGTGATCTTCATGTTCGCAGGCTTCAGATCCCGATGGATGATTCCTTTCCCATGCGCCGCTTCCAAGGCCTCCGAGACCTGACGAAAAATCTCGAGTGCTTCTCCAAGGGGAAGCGGCCCCGCGGATATTTTTTCCGCCAGCGTCAATCCGGGGATCAGTTCCAGTACCAAGAAGCGAACGTCTCCGCACTTTTCGATTCCGTAGATGGAAGCGATATTCGGGTGATTGAGAGATGCTAGGAGCTGCGCTTCGCGCTCAAAGCGTTCCAGGAGGTCCGGCTCTTGGCTGAAGGCGTCGGGCAAGACCTTGATGGCTACATCCCGGCCCAATTGGGTGTCCTTGGCGCGGTAGACCTCGCTCATCGCACCTGTTCCGAGGGGGGACACGATTTCGTAGGAGCCGAGTTGACTGCCCTGCTGCAAACTCATGGGTGTAGTTTATTTGGAATGGCGCCGGTATTAAAGGACCGGCCGCGCAGGAGATCCAGAAGAAGGAACGCAAAGGCAGCGGTGGAAGAACTCGAGGACTCAGAATGTAACAGCCAGGACGGCGACGCCGGCGTCTTCCGGATTTCAATTTCCTATCTCCGCTGATAGATCTCTAACCCTTCAGATAGGCTGAAACGGCCTGAGATTCCCGTCGTAAATCCATTTTAGACCTCATAAGTTATTGTATTTGCTGTATTTGTTTGCATGCTTGCCTTTGCGCAGAGGTTGGCACGGCCTTTGCCATAAGGAGTGTTGGAGGCTGGCGGCAGGAATTAAACAGTCCACGGCGCGCGGACTTGCCGCCACGCCTCCTACCTAACAAATGGGGTTTGGGGACTTTCCGAAAAGAAAGGGGAAATGACGATGGCTACAGCAGTTCAGCTACATGCAAGGGAAAACAACAGCCTTTCCGCCGATGTTGAAAAACGTGCTCTCGTTTGGATGTCCGAGCGGATGCCGGGTTGGGTGAACTCCGATCACCTCACGCTCCTGGGCTTCGCCGGAATGATTGTCACCGGGTTTGCCTATTGGGCCGCCTCCTATAACGAAGCGGCGCTGCTTCTCGTGGTCGTCGGGCTGACGGTGAACTGGTTCGGCGACAGCATGGATGGAACGTTGGCCCGGGTGAGAAACAAGCTCCGGCCTCGATACGGCTTTTATGTCGATCACATGGTCGATGTATTCGGGGTTTCGGCGGTATTAGCGGGTTTGGGGATTTCGCGTTTCATGAGCCCGGCCGTGGCCGCGGGCCTTTTCATGGCCTATATGTTGGTGAGCATCGACATCTACCTGGCAACACACGCCTTGGGTAAGTTCAAGATCTCTTTCGGGATCTTTGGAGGTACGGAACTGAGGTTCCTTTTGGCCCTGGGTTCGATGGCCGTGTTGTTCAAGCCCGAGGTTTATATCGCGGGTCAGAAGTACCTGCTCTTTGATGTGGGTGGTGTCGTGGGGAGCGTGGGTCTCGTGGCGGTCGCGGTCTTCTCGGTGATTCGCAATACGGTGACGCTCTATCGACAAGAGACAAACTGGTGAGGAGTATCGGAACATGGAAATGACGGCGCAAGGAAACGTGAGATTCGTATTGCGGCGCTGGCTCAAGTTCAACTCCGTAGGAGCACTGGGAATCGGCGTGCAGCTTGCGGCGCTGACGCTTCTAGCCGGGCAACTTGGTCTTCACTACATGGTTGCCACAGCGTTAGCGGTGGAAGCCGCCATACTCCACAACTTCCTCTGGCACGAGAGATGGACCTGGGCCGACCGATTCATCGGCGAGAGCAGAGGTTCGTGGCGACGGCTACTGCACTTCAACTTGACGACGGGGGCCGTCTCCATCATCGGAAACCTGTTGTTCATGCGACTGTTCGTGGGAACACTGGGCATGCATTTTTTGGTTGCCAACTTGACGACCATCGCGGCTTGCTCGGTACTCAACTTCTTGGTGAGCGACCGGTTGGTTTTCCAGCCGAGCTTTCTGGAACCTGAGAAATCCGAATCCGGGGACATTTCAGTCTAAGGCGGGAAAGAACCATGGATACGTTGGTACTGGCAAACATCAAACAAAGACCCACACGCGCTCTGGCGAGCACATTGGGCATCTCGGTGGGAGTGGTCTTGATTGTGGTTACGGTCGGGCTGGCCCGCGGCATGCTCAAAAACGCGGGGGAGCGTGAGGGAAACGTAGGGGCGGAGCTTTTATTCCAGCCCCCTGGAAGCTTCGGAGTGGGCGCCACCACAAGTCCTCTTTCTCTGCCCGTTCCCTATGCCGCGGCTATCAGCGCAGTGGAGGGCGTGGGGGCCGCGACACCGGTCGGGCGATACGTTCGGAGCGGCGCGGGCGGGTTGGGCTTCGAGCTCATCGAAGGTGTGATCTTCGATTCCGAACCGACTATGGCGAGCTATCCGGAGATCACCGGTATCGAGATTCTGGAAGGTCGGGCGCCGGCCGGCGATGACGAGATCATCGTAGATCGCCGCCGGGTGGAGGATCACGGCGAAGGAGTGGGTGCGACCATCGGTCTACTCGGTAGGGAGCTCAAAATCGTTGGTGTCTACGGACCCGAGGTGGGGTCCCGCATCAAGATGAGGCTCGATTCGATGCAACGTTTGCTGGGATCGGAAAACAAGGCCTCCTGGATTCTCATCAAGACGATTACTCCCGAGGTCCAAGAAGCGGTTGCGGCGAGCATCGAGAAACGTTTTCCGGGGAACCAGATCATCTACACCCGAGACATACCGAGCTTCTTCGAGAAAGGTCTCCCGAGCCTGACGGTCTTTCTCAATGTAGTCATCGGACTCGCCACGGTCATCAGCGCTTTGATTGTGCTGTTGGCCATGTACACGGCGGTGACCGAGCGCACCCGTGAGATTGGGATCTTGAAGTCCCTCGGGGCCTCCAAGAAGTTCATCGTCACCGCGGTGGAGAAGGAAGCTCTCCTGATTAGTGCCTTCGGTGCTCTGGTCGGACTGATTCTAGCGGTGGTGGCCCGGGCGTTTATCACCGAGCTCACCCCGCTCCTGGTGGAGTTCGAGCTCCGTTGGGTGATGGTTGCGACGTTCATTGCGCTTCTGGGCGGTGGGCTTGGAGCGCTCTACCCGGCACTTCACGCAGCCAATCAAGATCCGGTGAAGGCTTTGTCTTATGAATAGGACGGATGGGAAAGGAATGAAGAAGTCGATGAACAGCAAAAGCGTTTTGAATAAAGGAACAAAAGTGGTCCGGCGTTGGACCGGGACTGTCTTTGCGGGAGTTGCTGCTTTGCTGGTGGCAGTCACGGCGCAGGCCGACGGTGCGACTACGGTGCCTACCGTGGATGACGTGCTCGAGAAGATGACGACAACCTACGCGTCGCTCGAGAGCTTGGAGGCTGAGCTCGAACAGGTCAAAGCCTATCCTCAGCTCGGGTTGACCGACCCGCCGGAAAGCGGCGTCGTCTATGTCAAGAGGCAGGCCGGGGACGAGCTCTCGGTCCGCTTGGAGATGCAGAAGCCGGAGCACCGCATCGTCACCGTCAAGGACGGGCGCTACACGTTGTACCAGCCGCGGATCAAACAGGCCATCGAGGGCAAAGTCGGTGAGAAGACGGGCGGGAGCTCCGGCACGAGCTTCATGAGCTACTTCTTGGGAGACCTCGGTGCGGCAAAAGCTGACTATGACATCGTTGTGCTGGGCGAAGAAACCGTCGTCGATCGCCCAACGATCCACTTACAGCTCACGGCCAAGCCGGATGGAAAGGGCTACTATCCTCAGATCGATCTCTGGATCGACCAGGAGCTCTGGATGCCCGTACAACAGGAGATGGTGGAGCCCAATCGGAGCGTGACCACGTTTCAGTTCCGCAGCCTCCGTCTCAACGAAAAGATCAAAGATAGTCTCTTCAGCATCAAGTTACCTTCGGATGTAGAGCGAGTAAAGGGTTGATAGGAGAACGAACCATGGAGAAACATGATGCGAATCGACGCGATGGCACGTCGTGGAACCATCGCTTGTTCGCGATGGTTCTGACGGCCGGTATGGTTGGCATGTTCGCGACATCGGCGAACGCAGCTTCGCTCAAGTCCGAAACCGTCAGAGCTTGGGAAACCTACGTAAAGCTCACCGAAGAGCGGATTGCCACGGAGCTCGATGCGGAGCGAGGATTCCTGGCTCAGGAGCTTCTTTCTGAGCAAGACGCTGTGATGTGCCACGCCCAAGTGATGGCGGGAGAGTTCTGTGTCGTCAAGTTGCAAACGCTCGACGCGACGGGCGATGAGATCAACGTGCCGTCGGGCATGGTCCATCACTGGTTGGGGAGCGTCTTCATTCCTGGAGTGGAATTGGAGGAGCTTCTGAGCTGGGTTCAGAACTATAACGATCACGAGCAGTACTTCAATGAAGTGGAAGATTCGGCTCTCCTCGCAAGAGAGGGCAACGTCTTCGACATTCTCCTCCGGTTGAAGCGGAAGAAAGTCATCACCGTGCACTACAACACGATTCACCGGGTGGAGTACCGGCGTCACGACCCGGGCCGCGTGTCAGCCAAGAGCACTACCACGCGAATTGCGCAGCTCGACAATCCGGGCACGCCAATGGAACGGGAAAAGCCCGTAGGAGAGGACAGCGGTTTTCTCTGGCGTTTGAATTCTTACTGGCGATACAAGCAGGTGGACGGGGGAGTCATCGTCGAGACAGAGAGCTTGAGTCTCAGTCGCGGTATCCCCTTCGCCGTGCGCCCCTTTGTCAGTCCATTCGTTAACTCCGTGCCGCGGGAGTCCATGGTAAGCACGCTGGGCTCCATCCGACGCGGTGTGGGGTTGCGCGCTACAGATTAAAAAGTTCCCATCGTCACCCCCAACGGCGGGTGCCAGGGTTTTCTGGCGCCCGCCAACCCCTTTCAAAGCCGTATTAAATCTGAGCAAGCTTCCTCTTTCTTCCCAATCTTCCACTATTCCAATCTTCCAACTTTCCAATCGTTTATTGCGTTTCTTTAAGCTCAAACGCGTTAAAATCCACTTGTGAGTCGGAGAAGGGGCGAGTCTCACAAGTCCGAGCGGATAGGTGTGGACGCCTTCCTCTTGACCCGGCAGTGGCGTGACACGCCGGACGGAATCGAGCTGGTTTATTGGGGGGCGTCGGAAGCGGGTCCGATTCGGATTCAATTCGATCGACAAGAAGCGGTCTGCTTCATTGCCCGAGAGGCCTCCATTCCTTCCTCTCTTGTTCCGGAGTCCACCTATCGTCAACAAAACCTCGACCTTTCCACCCTCGACGGCGATCCGGTAGATGGCCTCTACTTCACAACCCAGCGCGGCATGGTCGGCGCAGTGTCGCGACTCAAGGGATCGGGACTAAGGGTTTACGAGTCGGATATCAAGCCGACGGAGCGTCATCTCATGGAGCGTTTCGTCACCGGGCCGATGCACGTCGCCGGCGCGGCGCGAAGGAGAGGCGGATTCCTGGAGTTCTTTGGCCCAAAGATGACGTCGGCGAACTACCGTCCGTCGTTGAGTGTGCTCTCGCTCGATATCGAAACAGAGGATTTCGACGGGAGGCTCTACACGCTTTCGGTGACGGAGGGAGATTCGGGCACGGGTTTTCGTCGTCGAGAACCAAGGTTGGAGTGAGGAACAGTTGGCACGGCTCACAGCGCGCCGCCCTGGGGTTCACTTGAGCATTCACAAAGACGAGAGGAGCCTCTTGGCCGCTTTCTTTCCGTGGTTGAACGACTACGACCCGGATGTCCTCATCGGATGGAACGTGGTCGATTTCGATTTGGGCTTTTTGAAGCGCCGATGTCGAGAGCGGAACATGCCTTTCGCTATTGGGCGGGGCACCGAGCAGGCGACGATACTCCCGGCGGGGACGATGGCACAGAAAGGGACGGCTCGGATCCCGGGCCGGGTGGTTCTCGACGGGATCGATGTCTTGCGCGCCGCAACCTGGTCGTTCGAGGATTTCAGTCTGGGCGCGGTCTCGCATGAGCTCCTCGGCCGGGATAAGCTCATCAACGAAGATCAGGAACGGGTAAAGGAAATCCAGAGACTCTACCGCGATGCGCCGGATGAGCTCGTTGCCTACAATCTGGAAGACTGCCGCCTATCGGAAGCCATCTTCGAAAAAGCCCGTCTCATCGAGTTTGTCCTGGAGCGAACCCGTTTGACCGGCCTCAATTTGGATCGAACCGGCGGCTCGGCGGCCGCCTTCGACAATCTTTATCTACCGCGACTCCACCGAAAGGGATACGTGGCTTTCGATGTCGGGGATGTCGAGGTCGGTAAGGAGAGTCCGGGCGGCTACGTCATGGACTCGAAGCCGGGACTCTACGAGAATGTCCTCGTTCTCGATTTCAAGAGCCTTTACCCGAGCATCATCCGGAGCTTCAAGATCGATCCGCTCGGAATGACTCAGTTTGGCGAGGATCCCGTCGAGGGTTTCATGGGGGCCCGTTTCTCTCGCTACGGGCATATTCTGCCGGACCTTCTTACTGAGCTCTGGTTGGCCCGCGACGCTGCCAAAGCTGAGAAGAACACACCCCTTTCGAGCGCGATCAAGATCATCATGAACTCTTTTTACGGCGTGCTCGGCTCCACCGGCTGCCGTTTCTACGATCCCCGGCTGGCCTCGAACATCACCTTACGTGGCCGCGAGATCATGACCCGGAGTCGGGATGAGCTCGAGTCGCGAGGATTGACGGTGCTCTATGGTGACACGGACTCCATTTTCGTTCTCATAGGAAAAGAGGCCGGCGAGGCCGAGGCGCTCGAGAAAGGAAAAGAGCTCGCCCGGTTACTCAATCGATACTGGACCGATGCGCTACAGGAAGAGCACGGCGTCGAGTCGTTTCTCGAGATCGAGCACGAGGCGCTTTATTTGCGCTTCTTCATGCCCACTATTCGAGGTTCGGAGAAGGGAAGCAAGAAGCGCTACGCCGGATTGGTGCGAAAGGAGGAGGGGACCGAGGTTCGTTTCACCGGACTCGAAAGCGTCCGCTCGGACTGGACTCCTCTGGCGCGGAGGTTCCAGCGGGAGCTCTATCGACGAATCTTCCATGACGAGCCCTTCGAGGACTTCATCAAGGAAACGGCGGATGACCTCATATCGGGGAAACTGGATGGCGAGCTCGTCTATCGAAAACGGCTTCGCCGACCCCTGGATGAATATAAAAAGAACGTGCCTCCGCATGCCCAGGCGGCTCGAAAGTCCAAACGGCCCGGACGTTGGATACGATACGTCATTACCCACCAAGGACCCGAGCCCCTCGACAACAATTCTTCTGCGGTCGACTACCAGCATTACCTGGATCGGCAGATCGCTCCCGCCGCGGATGCGTTGCTTCATTGGAAGGGGACGTCGGTGAAGAAGATCCTTGATGCGCAGATGACGCTCTTTTAAAAGTGCATTAGCGAACTCGAGAACTCAAGGACTCAAGAATTCTGAATGGAACAGGAGGACGGCTTTCCGCCTTCGCTAGGGCTTCCGCCTTCGCCAAAGCTACGGCGGACAAGACGGCGGACAGGCCGCCATCGTCTTCCGGATATACCATCGCAGGAGGCCTTTGCTCTACACTTCGAGACTTCCGATTATTTCTTCTTGGCGGGGCGGTTGATGTAGATGACGTTCACCGCGTCGGAGTTGGCGACTCCAATGTCCGGGTACCCATCGCCGTTAACGTCTCCCACTGCGACTCCATAGGTCACGTGCTCTTCCAAGCCGAATCGCTGCTCGGCGAAACGCGTCCCGTTCTCCTCGTTGAAGTATATAGCGTTCGTTGCTCCTGCATTACCCACGACAATGTCGGTGTCTCCGTCGCGATCCAAGTCGGCTAAGACGACGCAGTAGGTTGGGTCGTCGTCTCCGCCGAAGGTTCGTCCACGATCGAAATGACCCCGTCCGTCGCCGAAGTACACACCGTTCGGTTGGCCGATGTTGGCGGTAGCGATATCGAGGTGCCCGTCTCCGTTGAGATCGGCCACGGCGACGCCACGAGTCTCATCGTCACCCGAACCATAGGGGCGGGAATCGGGAAAATTCGCTTTGCCGTCGTTCAGATAAACGAAGTTCGGCTGCGAGTCACGATTGGCGAGGACCAGATCGAGATCACCGTCTTCATCTATGTCGACCGCTGCAACGGAGATGGTCGAATCCTCGGCGGAGCCGAAGGGCTTCGATACCTCGAAACCGGCGTGGCCGTCGTTGAAGTAAATGGCGTTTTGCTCCCTGCGGTTGGTGACCAGGATATCGGTGTCGCCATCGAGATCGAGGTCGGCCAGAGTGATACTCCTCGTGTTGGCGCGTTCCGATCCAAAGGTGCCGCCGGGAGAGAATCGACCGGTCCCGTCGTTCAGGTAAATCATCTTCCGAACGCGGTCGTTTCCCACCGCCACGTCCAAATCACCGTCACCATCGAGATCGGCCAAGGGTACTGCATAGCTGGTCGCTCTTTCCTCGCCGAGAGGTCGCGCCAGGGTAAAAGCCCCGATTCCGTTGTTGATGAAGACCTCGTTTTGCTGCGCCCAATGTCGCCCGTTGGCCACGACGGCATCGAGGTCTCCGTCTCCGTCGACGTCCCCGAAGGCCAGGGAGGCGGATCGGTCCGTGCGAGTACCGAGGGTCAAGAAAGGATGGGCTTCAAAGGTTCGAGGCTGACCGATGGCCGTCACGGCCGTGAGGAAGCCCAGAAGCGTCAAGAGTGGAGGTCGCATCATTTGAATCCTGTTACGGCTTGCCGGTTTCAACGAATTTCTCGAATCGAACGAGCTGCATGCCGAGCACTTCGTTGACGACATCGGCAAGCGTGTTCAATCCTTGTGGATAGTAACCTCCCACCTGGTAGGTGAGCGTCACCATTGTAGAACCCGCGTTCTCGGAAAAGTCGAAGGACAGACTACCCGTCACGCCCATGCTTTGCAAAGGTCCGAGGCCCCCTCTCAATCGAAGTAGCTTTCCCGGATCGGCGTAAACGACCTCGAGATGCTGAACCGAACCTTGTCCGTCGAGACGCTCACAGAAACAACCACCCGCCTTGGGCTCGAGCGACAGTTTTTTCGAGTCACCGGCCCAGGTGTGGTCCGGGTGCCACCATTCGGCGACATCGACGAGGGCCTGGTAGGTCTTGGCGGGGGATGCGTCGACGGTGACGGAGTGTTGGACCGTGAATCCGTTTTCCGCCGAGTCTACGACTTTGGCAAGTGACGAGCTTGCGGTGCCGGTGAGCATAGCGAGAGCGAGCACCAAAGAGCGTCGGGTCATGAATCCTCCTCCATTATGAGCAAAGCCAAGTTTCGGGACTATTATAGCTTCCGTTCAACCTATCGTTTGCACACTACTCCAGGAGATTCATGTTTTTTGGGACTTTGCAGCGGCGCTCGAGATATATTCGACGTTTGGCTCGCTAGCGGTCAGATGAGATCCTAGTCAGTTCCTGATCAGTGAAATTGAATGCAAAAAGTAAACTATTTTCCGGAGCTGACAGCTGATGGCTGACAGCTGATAGCTCGCGGCAAGCCGTCACATCCATTTTTGGTTGCGGCTATGCCGCGTCAGGGAGGAAAAGCATGGGATTCATGGATCGGGCGTCCTCGTCACTGCGGCGTTGGTATCACAAGCGGGAGATCGAAACGGCGCTCCGTCACTACAAGAGCCAAACGGGTCGAGAGGGAAGCAAGAAACAAGCTTTCTCTGAATCCGGGTCCTTTCAGTCCCAGCTTCATCGACTTTTTTCCGTGGGTAACGCGGAGGAAACGGGTCAGCTCCGGGACATCGCAGCCAGCGCGGTTAATCTCTGCATCACCAATAGATATTACAAGCCTGCCGATTTTCTTTCCGACATCATCGACGCACTCGAGAGCCGAACGTATCTCAGCACGGATCCGGAAGGGGAGCCTGCTCTTTCCGATCTCGATGGCCACTCTCGGAAAGCCAAGCTCGATCAAATCCAACGCTCATGGCTGATTCCACTGAAAGTTGCGGCTGTGGAGACGCTTCTGGAGGGATTGGCCAGTGGGAAAGATCGGTCCCTCGGCTATCAAGCTTTGGGACGGTTCGAAAGGGACGCGGCGCGTCTTTTCTCACTCATCGAGGAGGCTGAAGTGACCTTGATAGAGCAAGCCGTTCAGGATTTTCTCGAGGGCTGGAAGTCCGATGCCCATTTGAAGAGGCGATTCACGGAACCGGCGGCAGGCCTTCAGGATATCTTCCGATGTCTCAACGGCGAGACCAGACTAGAGTGCACAGGCGATCTCCGAGTCCGTCGGTACGGGCAACCCCTCCGATTATCGACGCTCGTGCCCGAGGATCGGCAACACCTTATCAAGGCGGCTCTTGAACGGCTTCACCAAGGGAACGAGTGAAGGTTGCTCACCACTGGACTTGAATAGAAATAATGTACTCGTCCTGCTCGATGGTCTCACCTGATTGGGTCTGGGGCTCGAGAGACTCCACCGTGATGGTGTAGTTCCCGTAGCGATCCGTATCGCTTCCGTCCGGTGGAACTTCGAAAATGAGCGTGCGTTCCTCGGAGTTCGATCGTACTGTGAAAACCACGTCCGCCTGTCCCGCCATGACACACAACACGTCTTTGGGACAGCGGGAGTCGTTCTCGACCTTTTCGAAGGTCAAGGCGAGCTCCCCGTTTCCCGGTTCCACGGTCTCACCCACATGTAACGAGTACGAAGCCTGCGAGTCCTGAGATGTCGGCGACGAACACCCGGTAGTGGACGTCAGCAGTACCACCGCCACCAGCAAGGGCTGAATTGAGATCATGCCCTCTATTTTACGGCGTCCAGCGTGAAAAAGTGAAAAATCAATGATTGCCCATTGATTCTTCACAAGTCTTGTAGGCCAGGTTCCGCCTGGCAACGAGCGACCGACCAACTCGCTTTTGTTTTTCATCCTGTAAGAGAGTAACCTTTTCTGCACGGTAGAGGTTCTTGCTGAATACGGTTGACTATTTCCTCTCAAACTTATGCGAAAATCCCAAACCCAAAGGAGGACAGTGTCGTGGCGCGGAAAATGTGTCGGCCCATTTTGCTCGTCAGTTTGATTCTTTGGTTCTCTTGTTCCGGACCTCGTGACGAACGTGTCACACAGGAACCGGAGTCGCCACCTTCTGCAGATACGATTCACGAGCGCGTCCTCACCTTGGATGCCCACATCGATATCGAAGTCAGCTTCTTTACGCCGGAAAAGCCCGATGCCATCGGCCACCAAAAGTTGGCCAGTCTCGAGGCCATGCAATCAGGCGGTTTGGACGCGGCTTTTTTCGCCGTATACGTCGAGCAAGGACCGCTGACGGCGGAAGGATTCCGTGACGCCCACGATTTGGCCCTCGAGAAAATCGAGACCATCCATCGCGTAGCGGAAGAAGAAATTCCTGACGAGATCCAACTTGCCTTTCACCCGGGGGATGTCGAGAGCATCTATGAACAGGGGAAGATTACGACCATCATTGGAATGGAGAACGGCTATCCGTTGGGCGAGGACATCGGCAACGTTCGCAAGTTCTACGATCTCGGGGTTCGGTACATCACGCTTTCCCACATCGGCCACAATCAGATCTGCGACTCCAACCTCGCCCTGAACGAAGTCGATCCGACTCACGGCGGTCTGAGCTCCTTCGGAGAAGAAGTCGTTTCCGAAATGAATAGGCTGGGCATGATCATCGATGTTTCGCACATCGCGAAGAGCTCTGTTCTGGATGTCTTACGGCTCTCAGAAGCTCCTGTCATGGCCTCCCATTCCACCCATCGCGACTTCTGCGGAATCGATCGGATGTGGGACGATGAGCAGCTCATAGCCCTCAGAGAAAACGGCGGGGTTTTTCACCTCGTTGGATTGGCGACGACGATCAAGGCTGAACCTCAAGAAAAGACGGACCTCATCGAAGCACTGAGGAGGCAGCTCGGCTTCCCGACCGAATACTGGCCCTTTTTCCTTGCTTTAGAGGACGCTCCCGCCGACATTCGTTCTGCCTACAATGAGCGCTTGAGCAAGATAGAGGCCCAATATCCTTCCGCCGATGTTAAGGACTTTGTCGACCGTATCGATTCCCTCGTCGAACGCATCGGAATCGACCATGTCGGGATCAGCTCGGATTTCTACGATCGAAGCTGGAGTCTCCGTGGCTGGACCGATGCAGGCGAGACGGCCAGCATCACCCGTGAGCTGGTCGAGCGAGGTTATACGGAAGAGCAGATCGCCAAGATTTGGAGCGGTAATACTCTTCGAGTCTGGAGCGAGGTTGAAAGAGTCGCGGCGGACCTGAATCGTTGACGAGGTACAAAGGAGCTTGCCATCTGTAGTTCGTTGAGTTACACTTTTTACTACACATTCTAATGTGTAGAAGGAGGCATCCGCATTGCCCACGAACCTTGCTCTAGACGACCGTTTGATAGATCAAGCGCGTCGAGTTGGACGTCATAAAACTAAAAAAGAGGCGGTTACGGCAGCTCTAAAGGAATACGTCCAACGACGCCGCCAGCAGCGTGTTCTCGATCTCGTTGGCCAGATCGATTACGAACCGGACTACGAGTACAAGGAGCTCCGGCGAAGAGGGAGGAAGCGCTGAACGTATTAGTTGACATTTCGATCTGGTCTTTGGCACTGAGGCGACGGTCTCACGACTTGAATCCCGACGAGCTTCGGTTCGTTGAGGAGTGGCGAGTGCTGGTGCGCGACGGGCGAGTTGCTGTCATTGGCCCCATCCGTCAGGAGATCCTATCCGGCGTACGCCAGGAACGCGATTTCGATCGGCTTCGCGAGAGGCTGGCGGACTTCGACGATATACCCATCCTCACGGCCGACTACGAGCAGGCCGCACGGTTCTACAACATGTGCCGGGCTCATGGTGTGACGGGTGGCGGTGTGGACCTCCTCATTTGTGCCGTTGCCCACCGACATGGCCTACCCATCTTCACCACCGACCCGGATTTCGGCGACTACTCGAAGTATGTACCTATTACGCTTCACAAACCGCCCACTCGTTAAGGATTCCAAGTACTGTCCCCTTTTTTCCTGCAATTTGCCATGAGTTTATTGTCGGATTAGGGCTAATTTTTCCAGAAACCCAACATCTTCTTCCACGAGGCTTTCCGCGATCTGTCGCCCATCCGTCGCTGGAGATCCTCATTGTTCGGGTCGAGCGCCAGGGCCTGGGAGAACATGCTGATCGCCCGGCCTCGCTTACCGGACGCAACGTAGAGCTCGCCGAGCCCTACCAAGGCCGCTATATCACAAGGATCCCTTCCAAGCGCGATTTGGAAGTTTTCCTCGGCTCTGTCTTTCCAATTCGGGTTTCTCGATTGAGCCAAGGCCAGCAACGAGTAGTACCCCGCCTTTGAGGGGTCGAGCCGCACCGCCTCTTCCATGAGCTCGACGGTGACGTGATAGTCCTCGTTCGCGAAGCATCGCTTGGCCTCCATGAAGAGGTGTTCAGCAGTGCCTTTCATTCCGGCGACCGCATCGGCTTCCCGTGATGAGGGTTGCTCCACGTTCGATATTTCGCCCCGGGGGGCTTCGTACCGCAAGGAGCTGTCATAACGGCGCCGGCCCAGCGAATCGTTGAGCACGCGATAGGCGTCCGTCGCTTTGGAGATGATGTCTTCGAGCTGCCTGCTGTGGTCCTTCAGACGGGGAGAGCGTAGTCGATCGGGATGGTATTTCTTGATAATAGATTGATACGACTCCTTGATCTCCTCGCTACTAGCGGTCCGTCGTACCTCGAGCCAATCGTAGTAGTTGCCGCTCCCCATCGAGGAGTGTTTGGCGACGATGTCGTCTCGAATCCAGCGCTCCTCGGACGAGAGCTCTGCGGTCTGTAAGGTTTCCTCCTTCTTTTTCGATCCCGACATATCGAAAATTTGCTCGACGACCGAAATTTTTTTCTGCGAGGGGATCAATTCCCGGCTCTTGAGCCCGATATCCAGAAAACCGGAGGACATCAACGCATAGATGCAACGGAGAGTGTCGTCGTCCCCGATGGGAGAGATGGAGACGATATCGGCGATCGAAGACTGGCCGTCAACGCGGGAAAGCACAAAGGCTTCCTCCGGTGTCAGCCCTACGTCCTCGGAGAGGAGGGCCGGGTCCTTGGCGTGATTGGCGATACGATTCAAATCTCCCAGCGCTCGCCGTATGGTCGCCGGGTTGTTCATGCGGCGGACACCCTCGAGGATGATGGGAGATGTAGGTAGTTTGACGGCCAGGTCTTCGGCGACCGGATGGTCTTTTGGCATGAAGCGGTAGTCGCCATGGTGCCATGGGAACATCGAAAAGATGATCGCGACAACCTGTTCTCGCACCTTGTCCAACATCTCGTTTTCGGTCATCACGCCCATGGAAACCAGCGACGCCCCAAAACGTTGTCCGGTCTCGGTGACTTTCGTCGATGCCAGCTCGAAGTGTGAGGGTGTCATCTCTCCTCTTCGCACCAGGAACTCGCCGAGCCGGTCGGCTCGGTAGTCTGAGTTCGCGAAGATCATCGTGCCGTTTCCGAAATATATCCGTTTCTTGATGTAGTCACGTGAGACTTGCAGAATTCCGGATTCATGCTCGTGGTTGAGTGAACGGATGATCTGCGGAAGGTGATCTCGTTCTAGACTTCCCTGCACTGCAACACCTCCTGGAACTGCCGCATACGCTGTACCGAGTTGGATAGTTGGGGCAGTTTCCACTTCCTCGGCGCGTTTCTCCACCTCGTTCGAGTATCCCTATTGAGACCGCAGACAGTGACCACACCGGGTCACGATTCTTTATAAATGCCGGCTTTAAGGGTTTGCTTCTATAGAAAAAGAATAGATGAGAAACACCCTTTTGGGTGTGACCCGTATGGAGGGGAATGAGCAACGTTGAAATGGGGGCGAAACCCCACATGGAGGACTCGAGAACTCAAGGACTCGAGAACTCGGAATGGAACGGAGGACGGCTTTCGCCGTCGTCTTCCGGATTCACTATCGTTGGAGCCTACCGGAGATTTATCAATTTCCATTGACCGGAATTGCTCGTAGCTACTTCAGATCCTCGACTGCGGATCGGACCTTACCGACCAGCTCGTTTAACTGAAACGGCTTTTGGAGAAAACCCGCCAGCTCGCTTTTATCTACGCGGAGCAATGCCTCTTTTTCGCTATTGCCGCTCATCAGAATGATTTGTGCCGAGGGACTCAAGAGACGGATCTCCCGGAATGCGCCTTCACCGTCCAGAAGGGGCATCGTCATGTCTAGGAGAACGACGTCGATTTCCTGTGCGTGGTCACGAAAAGACTGTACGGCTTCGAGACCGTCTCTTGCGGTTCGGACACGGAGTCCGAACTGCTCCAGTATTTTTCTAGCGACTTCACGAACGTTGTCTTCGTCATCAGCGACGAGAACGGTGGCGGATGCGCGCCAGGAAATGTCGCGATCGATTTCCGTCGAACCGAAACTGTGCTTTCCTTCGGTGGTCGGGAGCAATATTTCGAAACGGGTTCCTTTTCCGGGGCGACTCGTGACCTTGATGGCGCCTCGGTGGCTGCGTACGATTCCGAGAACCGCCGCCAGCCCGAGGCCCCGTCCGGTGAATTTCGTCGAAAAGAAGGGATCGAAAATCTTTTCTCTAGTCTCTGCGTCCATCCCAACGCCGGTGTCCGAAACCTCGATGGCGATGTAGCCGCCGTCGGGAGGATTCTCGGCAAAAAACTCTCCGGTTGGATGCACCCGGGCGACCGCGACGTTGCGGGTTGCAATAGTTATCGTACCGCCTCGATGACCAATGGCTTCGGAGGCGTTGGTAATCAGGTTCATGAACACTTGTCGGATTTGCGTGGCATCGGCCTCGATGGGGCGGAGATTCGATTCCAGGTCGTAATCGAGTGTGATGCCCTTGGAGATAGAGACCCGCATCAGGTGTGTCATCTCTTCGACGAGTTGATTCACATTGAGCAGCTCCAGCGTGAACTGACCCTTTCCCGAATAGACCAACAATTGCCTGCTCACATCCGCCGCTGTCAGCGTTGCCGCCCGCACTTGTCGGACCAGGTCGGCCGCCGAGGACTCGGGTCCTAATTTCAACAAGGTGAGCTCTGTGTTACCGAGTATGGCGGTCAGCAGGTTGTTGAAGTCGTGGGCTATCCCTCCGGCCAGCACGCCCAGACTCTCGAGCTTCTGAGCGTTTTGGATCTGGGCCTCTAGATCACGCCTTTCCAGTTCGGCGCTTTTACGCTCGGTGACGTCTCTAACGAGGGCCAGTACTTCGTTCGTTCCACAAGGTGCGACCCGAGTCTCGAAATCCCTCTTTTCTTTCTGCCCATCGAGCTCGTACTCGAAGGTCTGAACCTGGTTTGCTTGGAGCACATCGTTGGCCGAGTGCGCGACTCGCTCGGCGAGCCCCTCGGGTAGAGGTAGTTCGTTGATGTTGCGGCCGACGGTTTGTTCCATGGGCATATCGAAGATGTCGGACGATGGTGAGTTGAGATCCATAACCGTTCCGTCATTTCGCAGCCGCAAGACCAGATCGGGAATGGCTTCGAGAGTGGCTCGGTTGCGAGCCTCACTGTCTCTGAGCTCATCTTCGGCCCGTGTTCGTTCATCGATCTCCGCGGCGAGCCGCCGGTTCGCCACCTCGTGCTCCGTCGCCTGAGTTCTAGAAGCCGTTATGGCATCGGACAGATATCGGTTCATTCTACTCAAAACAAAGACGACTGCACCTACGAGCAAGCCCATGGTGAGTAATTTGTTCGTCCAGGCGAGTGAAGATACCGCGTACGACTCGACATCGACGGAGAAAGAAACGGCGCCGGTGTGAACGAGACGGCCGACTATGGCGAGAGTCGTTAGAATGATCGCCAGGGAGATCCAGCCGCCTCGGGAATCGAAAAAGACCGTAGCCAACACGCAAAATGTGAAGAGCACCGCGAGGCCCGAGCCCAGAAGTCCCCAGGAAACCAGGCTCGCGATGCCGAGAGAAAGTAAACAACCCAAGGCCACGATGGCTCGTGTCCGGAATGGAAGGTATCGAAGCGAGACGGCGCTCGAGACGGCGCTCGTCAGCACCAACAGGTACCATGTAACGTAGAAAAAGGTTCTTGACTGCCAACCCGACTCGAAGGTGCGGTAAAGGGCGACGACCAAGGCGGGCAATCCCAAGATGAGTGCCGCATAGAGAAACCAGTTGAGAAGCCGGTTTCGTACCGCCTGGATTTCCTCAAGGGTATGGGTCGGAGAGATCATCAACCTAACGGGTATCGGATTCGGGGACCCGATTGCCTGCTATCCAAACCGATTCGATGCTCCGGGTATTTCTGATGTCTTCGAGCGGGTCACGCTCTAGAACGATGAAGTCCGCCCACTTTCCGGCCTCGAGAGTACCTAGCTCGGCGAGATTGGTGCAGCGCGCTGCGTCTCGTGTCGCCGAGACCAGAGCTTGCATTGGAGTGAGTCCTGCTTCGACCATGAGCTCGAGCTCCAAGTGCTCGAAGAAGCCCTGGAAGCGCGCCGGTGGTCCGCTGTCGGTTCCGAACGCCACCTTAGCTCCGCCGTCAACGAGCAATTTGACGTTACGTGATGCCACGTCGAGCGCTTCCTTATAGAGCTGGGCGCTACGGCTCTCTTTGATTTTTTTCTGCCTCTCGGGATCCTCGAGTTGGGCGAGTACCTCCGGATCGGCCTCCTTCAAGAAAAATGGATCTTCGAAAAACTCCGGCACGTTTTCGTACACGAAGGTGGACACTTCGCGGGTCAACGTCGGGCAAAGGCAGACGTTTCGCTCCTTCATGAGATCGATGAGCTCTTCGTCCACATCCTCGTCCCTTACGCTGTGAGCGAGGTAGTCCAAGCCCGAGCGGACGAGGGATTTGGCGTCGTCAAGGTAAAAAACGTGGGCCGCCGCGCGGACGTTACTTTGGTGAGCTTGGTCGATGATCGCCTCGTAGACCTCCGGCGGCATCTTCTTGGTAGTACCCAAATTATCGTCCACTCGGAACTTGATGAAATCCGGGTTCAGGGCAAGGACCTCGTCCACTTTCTTTCGAGCCTCGTCGGGTGTTTCCGCGATGATAACGGCCCCGGCGGCGAAGATTCGGGCTCTCTCGAGCGAGGGATGGTCTTGACTATCGCGGAGTCGAAAGGCCGCTTCCTCATCATCTCCCAGGCTCACAACCGTGGTCACACCGTAGCGGGCGTTCAATTGGAGCTGCCGCATGACGTTTTCTTCGGAATAGTGCCCCGACTCGAGTCCGAGTGTTCCGCCCACGTGGCCGTGGCTGTTAATGATGCCGGGCATGATCGTCTTCCCGGTGGCATCGATACGCTCGGCTCCTTCTGGAATCTTCACGGTGTCCGAAGGTCCTGCTGCTTCAATCCGGCCGTCCCGCACGACGAGCACCGCGTCTTCGATCGGAGGTTTGCCGGTACCGTCGATGAAACGTGCTCCCACAAAGGCTTTCAGCCCTTCCACCGGCGGCGCGGGCTCGGTCTGGCAACCCGACGCTAGCAAACATGCAATCATTATCAAGATGGCAGAGTGCTTCAACATGTAAGTCTCCTCGGAACAAAACACAGTAGGCCAGGCTGTGCCTGGCGGTCTGGGCAATTCTAAAAGAGTGTATAAATGAACGGCGCCGCGGCGCTGCCGCTCAACAAGACCAGCATGCCCAGGAAGAGCACCGTGATCACAATCGGGGCCAGCCACCACTTCTTGTTCTCTTTGAGAAACTGCCAGAACTCGACGAGCAGTCCGACACGTTTCTCCTCGGCAAGTTGCTGGAAATCGCCAGCTTCGTCTCGAATCCTTTTTCGCCATCGACGGATCTCCAAAAATCGTTAGAACTGCTTGAAGTAGCTTGCCTTGTCCTTACGGGCGACATGGGGTTCCCAATAACTTTCGGCCGAGCGGTCGAGCTTCCGGTGGAGCGGGTCGCGCCGGAGGACTCGGAATAACAGACCGACCGGGGTAATGATAACGAAAAAAATCACGGCCATGACGACGTGAGAAACGACGAACCCGATGGGGTAGGTGATGACGGAGAGCGTCACAAAAAGAGCTCGGTTGGCGACCGGTATGGCAATGGAGAAAAACCCGCTCAGCAAACCAAGCCCCCATAAAACGTAAGACACGGTCTCGGTGGCGCCGCCGAAGTCGAAACCGAAAAGGCCCCGCTTCCAGTAAACCAAGCCCCCAATCAGAGCGAACGCGACGAGTGCGACGAAACCGAAGCTACGAAGCTCCTTTTTCGTCGGATTGAGATTGATGTCGAGCATCTTGAGACTCCGGTTAATCCAAGGCGAACTGGGCCAGGTAGGCATCGATCTCATGCTGCTTGGCCTGGGGCTGATCCTCCTTCAGGAGGAGAAAATCGCCCATCACCAGGGCATCCATGTTGGTAGCCATGAAGCATCGATAGGCATGCTCCGGGCTGCACACAATGGGCTCGCCACGCACGTTGAAGCTGGTATTGATAATGACGGGGCAACCCGTTTTGTCCCTGAACCGCTTGATGATGTCGTAGTACCGGCCGTGTCGTTCCTTATCCACCGTCTGGACCCGGGCCGAATAGTCCACGTGGGTGATGGCGGGAATCTCCGACCGGAGCTGTTTGAGCTTTTCCAAACCCCATGCATCGCCATCCGTGGAGCTCGTTCTTTTGTCTTCGACCACCGGAGCGACGAGAAGCATGTAAGGGCTGTCCTCTTCGGGACGCATCTGGAAGTAGTCGGCCACATGGTCTCGAAGCACGGACGGAGCAAAGGGCCGGAAAGACTCGCGAAACTTGATCTTGAGGTTCATGACCGACTGCATCTTGGGAGAGCGGGCGTCGCCGATGATCGAGCGACATCCCAGCGCGCGCGGCCCGAACTCCATGCGCCCTCCCATGTGCCCCACGACTTTCTCGCCGGCGATGAGCTCCGTCACTTCCTCGACGATGTCTTCTTCTCGGTCGAACTGTCGATACTTGGCTCCTTGGGAGTCCAAGAAGCTCTTGATGGTTCCGTTCGTGAATTCCGGACCGAGAAGAGAGCCTTTTTGGGAGTCCACCGTTCTCGAAGGCCGAGGTTTTTCAAGAAGTTGATGCCAGACGAAAAGGGCCGCTCCGAGAGCCCCGCCCGCGTCTCCGGCGGCGGGCTGGATCCATATATTTTTGAAAGGGCCTTCCCGCAGAATCCGGCCGTTACCCACGCAGTTCAGGGCAACACCCCCCGCGAGGCAGAGATCCTCGAGTCCCGTCAATTCGTGCGTATGGCGGGCGATGCGGAGCATGATCTCCTCGGTAACATCCTGGATCGAAGCGGCGATGTCCATCTCTCGCTGGGTCAGGGCGGACTCCATCTTCCGAGGCGGGCCGTCGAAGAGCCGGTCGAAATTGCGATTGGTCATGACGTCGTCGGTGCAAAAACCGAAGTAGTTCATGTCCATCCGGAACGAACCGTCTTGTTTGAGGTCGATCAGCTTTTCGAGAATCACGTCGCGATATTTCGGTTCTCCGTAGGGCGCGAGCCCCATGAGCTTGTACTCGCCGCTGTTCACCTTGAAGCCGCAAAAGTAAGTAAAGGCCGAATACAGGAGCCCCAAAGAGTGGGGGAATCGCAGCTCACGCTCGAGCTCGATCGTGTTGCCTCGCCCGACGCCGATACTGCCGGTCGCCCATTCGCCGACACCGTCGAGCGTCAGGATGGCCGCCTCATCGAAGGGAGATGGAAAAAAGGCGCTGGCGGCGTGCGATTCGTGATGCTCGGTGAAGATGTAGCGACCTTTATACTGATGCGACAGCCCTTTGTCCAATTCCCGCGGCATGTAAAGCTTCTGCTTGAGCCACAGAGGCAGGCCCTTGAGAAAGAGCTTGTAACCCCTGGGGGCGTAGGCGATATAGGTTTCGAGAAGCCGGTCGAACTTGAGCAAGGGCTTATCGTAAAAGGCCACGTAGTCGAGCTCGCCCGGTCCGATTCCCGCTTCTTCCAGGCAGTAGTTCAAGGCATGGGTAGGGAAGCGGTAGTCGTGCTTCTTTCGGGTGAATCGCTCTTCCTGAGCGGCGGCCACGAGGTCGCCGTCCTCGACCAGGCAGGCGGCGCTGTCGTGATAGAAGGCGGAGATTCCGAGTATGTGCATGGTTCCAATTCGAAGGGATGAGGATAGCTCAAGTCAATCCAGAACACCAAGTCCCGAGGCACCTTTGAGTTGCTTTCAACTATCTTCACTAATAAGATTCGGGCTTCTGCATGTGTCCTTGCCGAGCATCCGGTGAATATATATCTAGTCGATATCTGTCCGACGGAGGGAGCACGCCTTGTGTAAAAGATTGAATCCAATCAAGTTCCTGCTCATCTTAATCTTGTTGGGTCTGGTGTTACCTGCGACCGCCGCCACGCAGGAAACCGCCCTAACCTACCGAGACTTCGATGCTGTGAAATCTCAGCTCGAAGATTGGGCCCGTAAGAGCCCGCAACGGCTCGAGCTTACGACCATCGGCCGTTCGGCGGGAGGTAAGGACATTGACGTTGCGAGGTTGGCCTCGGGCGGCGATGCCCCGGACCAAAAACCGGCGGTTTTCTTGGGTGCCAATATCGCTGGATTTCACAACGCCGGAACGGAGGCCGCTCTGCACCTCATCGAGACGTTGCTGGGCGACGATGAGAAAGTCGTCGAGTTGCTCAGCGAGCGGACCTTTTATATCGCACCTGTCTTGAATCCCGACGCTCATGACGGCATGTTCGGTGCTTTGAAGCAACGTCTGACCGGAAATGCGACCAAGGTCGATCGGGACGTGGACGGTTTCGAACAAGAAGATGGTCCGAACGATCTGAACGGTGATGGGCGTATCACCTGGATCCGCATTCCCGATCCCGAGGGCGATAAGGTTCCGGATCCGGCGGAGGCCCGGGCTCTCGTCAAGGCCGATCCGCTGGAAGGACTAAGAGGCGAGTACCAGCTGGTCGTCGAGGGACATGACGACGATGGCGACGGTGACCTGAACGAAGACGGCCCCGGCGGAATGGCCCCTGCGAAGAACTTCGCTCACGCCTTTCAATTCAATGACCGAGAGGCGGGACCGTGGCCCGGTTACACGCCGGAAGCCAAGGCGGTCATGGACTTCCTCTTGGCGACGGCGTAACGTGGCGGTGGCGATCGTCTATGGCCCGGCCAATCATCTCCTGGCCGCGCCGCGGGGCTTCGGAGGGGGCGGTGATATCGGCTCGTTGAAGTTCAAGGTCCCGGGGCCCATGGCCGAGTTCATGGGATTCGACCCGGAAGAGGAATACACGATCGACGAGATTTGGGAGATTGCCAGAGACCTACCGATGGTGGTCCAGAATGGCATCTCAAAAGAACAACTGGCTCAGTTCATGGGAGCGGGGCCGGCAACGAAGCCCGATGACGACGACCTCAAGTACGTTCAAAAACTGGCCGATGCTTACAAGAAACGGTTGGAAGAGGCGGGCCTCGACAACCAGCGGTCGGCCCAACAATCCATACGCGGAGGATTCGCTCCCTGGCTTTACTACCAGTACGGTGCACTGTCGCTCGAACTGGATATCTGGGGAATCCCTAAAGCCAACAAAGACGAGGGCGGGAGTGAAGATGCCCTCACACTCGAGCGAATGGCCGAGATGAGCTCCGAAGAGTTCTTGGCTCTTGATGACGATACGATCGCGGCATTCCTCAAAAGTATCGGTGCTCCGCCACAGATGACCGCCGCCGGTCTGAAGCAGCGAGTGGAATCGGGACAAATGACGCCAAAGCAAATGGCTCAAATGGCCGAGCGCATGGGTGGCGGTGGGGGAGGCGGCGGAGCCGCCAAAAAAGACGGAGGAAACGACGTTTTGACCTTCATCGACCAGCACGCGCCGGAAGCCTTCGTGGCCTGGTCTCCCATCACGCTGCCCGACGGCACGATGGTCGAGGTCGGTGGTGTCGATCCTTTCATCGAGATCGCCCCGCCTTATGAATTGCTCGACCCGGCATTGAAGGTTCATACGGACACGATCTTGGATATCGCGGGCAAATTGGCTCGCCTGGAAATCGTGGAGACGAAAGTCGAGAGCCTGGGAAGTGGGATATACCGTATCAAGGTCATTGCCGCCAACCGAGGCTTTTTGCCGACCCATACCAAGATGGCGGAGCGGGCCCGAAGTCACTTACCCATTCGACTCGAGCTCACACCCGGGTCCGACGTGGAGCTTGTCACCGGCTCGCGATGGGTGACCTCGGAAAGGCTCGAAGGCGAGACTGGAACCTTGAAGGGGGAATGGCTGGTACGTGCCGCGGAAGGAAAGCAGGTGACGGTCGAAGTGTTTTCGGACAACGCCGGCTATGACAAAGAAACCATCGCAATCGAAACGGGGAATGAACAATGAAGCGCGCAATTCGGCTATGGACAGTTGCAGCGATTCTAGGCCTTCTGGCGGGGTGGACTCATCTCTATGCTCAGCCCTTGGAGGCCCGAGGGACTCCGCCCGACCCCCACTTCAATCGGCTTCATCCCAACGATGAGATCGTAGGTCTTTTGAGGGGCTACGCCGCGGCCTACCCGGACTGGGTGAAGCTCGAGAGTATCGGTAAGACCACTGGGGGAGGAGACACGTGGCTCGTCACGATCCACAACCCGAAGACGGGCCCCGAGCTTGGGAAGCCGGCCATGTTCGTGGATGGCGCCACTCATGCCAACGAGGTCCAGGGAACCGACAACGTTGTCTACATTATTCATTACCTTCTGGCGAACTACGGGCATCTAGAGCGGATCACGGAGCTCATGGACCGTTCCGTGTTCTATTTCGTTCCCATGGTCAACCCGGACAGCCGCGGCAAATGGTTCTCGGAACCTGCTACCCCGAACTTTCCTCGCACTGTGCCGGTGAAGATCGATGACGACCGGGATGGTCGGGTTGATGAGGACGGTAACGAAGACCTGAACGGCGACGGCGAGATAACTCAGATGCGTAAAAAGGTGCCTTTGGGGCAGGGCCGGTTCCGGCTTCATCCCAAAGATCCCCGCCGGTTGGTTCCTATCGAAGAGGACGAGCTTGGGGACTACATCAATCTCGGGGGTGAGGGGTACGATAACGACGGCGACGGCCGGGTCAACGAAGACTCGGTGGGCTATGTCGATCCCAACCGGACCTTTGCCTACGGCTGGCAACCTCGCTATGTCCAAGCCGGTTCCACCGACTATCCACTCCAGATTCCCGAGACGCGCAACATCGCCGAGTGGCTGCTCGATCATCCCAATGTCATCGCTTCTCAGAGCTTCCACAATACGGGTCGCATGATCCTTCGGGGGCCGGGCTCGAAGGCCACGGGTCGATACGAGGCGGCGGACATTCGTGTCTATGACCGAATCGGCGAGGAGGGGGAGAACATTCTTCCCGGCTACAACTACTATGTCCTTTGGAAGGACCTATACACCGCCTACGGGGGCACAATCGATCACTTTTATGGCATCCACGGCGCCATCTCTTTCAGCAATGAGCTCTTCGGCCCGGAGCAAGACTTCGACGAGGACGGAGAGGTCAGTGAAGAAGAGCGTTTCAAGTTCGTCAACTTGCTCACCCTGGGCCGTATGTTGGTGGAGTGGAAGCCCTTCGACCATCCGCAGTACGGCCCCATCGAGATCGGGGGATACCGTCACGATACGGGCCGTGTTCCGGAGGGTTGGATGCTCGAGGAGGACTGTCACCGAAACGCCGCCTTCGTGCTTCATCACGCTCATCAGATGCCGAAGATCCGCTTCGACGAACCGACGGTCAAGAAACTCGATGGCGATCTCTGGCGGGTTCACGTCCCCGTCGTGAATGAACGATCCATTCCGACCGTCACCGCCATCGCTAGGAAGAACAAGATCCACCGTTTCGATGTGGCCACGGTGAAGGGGGCAAAGGTCGTTTCGAGTGGCGTGGTCCAGGATCTTTATCTCAACAAAGTCGATGTTCAGAGCCACCGCCCTGAGAGACTCATGGTCCCCGGTGTGGATGGACTCTCCTCACGAACGCTCTTTTTTCTCGTGGAGGGGAAGGGGACGATGAGCGTCGAGTACGACAGTGTCAAGGCGGGGAAGATTACGACGGAGATCGAGTTGAGGTAGAAAAAGCATGACCACTATCTCCCGAGACTTCATCTGGCGGAGCATCGAGCACTGGAGCCGTCAGGACCCGGAAGGCGTTGCGCTCCGCTTCGACGAGCAAAAGATCTCTTTCCGTGAGCTCGTCGAGCAGTCCGATCGGTTGGCGGAGTCCTTCCTGAGCCTGGGAGTCGAGCGTGGCGATCGAATTGCTACGATCCTTCCGCCCCGGCCGGAGTACGTCACCACCTTCTTGGCTGCCAACAAGATCGGTGCGATCACGGTGCCTCTGGACGTGCGGTTCCGCCCCGCCGATCTCGAGCGGTTTCTAAGTGCCGCCGAGCCGAAAGTCCTCGTGGCTTCAAAGTCCGTGGAAGATAACCCAATCGCGGAGAACCTGGCGAAAATTGCGGGATGGCTCGGTTCTATGGAGATTTTCACCCTAGAGCAGGCCCCGGTCGGCCGCCTCTTCGAGGAGCTCCTCCAGGGGGACCACACTTTTCGTCAGAGCCTCGAATCGGCAAAGGCGGCATCTTCACCCGACGACGGTACCATCATCATCTTTACAGGCGGGACGACGGGAGTCCCCAAAGCGGCCTTGCTCTCGCAACGAAACGTCAGTACCTTGTGTTCACTCGAGGCGGAGGTTTTCCGTCGTTGCCTCGAGTCCCAGGGACTTGTGGGGCGTTTGCGGGTTCTCGCCAATCTTCCACCCAGTCATGTTGGCGGGACCTTGGAGCTGATCGGGGCACAGCTCGTCGCCGGGTGGGAGGTCATTCTCCAGGAGCACTGGAATCCCTATACCGTGCTCGAAGCCATCGAGCGAGAGAAAGTACCCCTTCTTGGCGCTGTTCCGACGATGTACGCTATCTTGCTCTCCCTTCCCGATCTCGATCGCTTCGATCTCTCGTCGCTTGCGCTCGTGGTTTTGTCAGGCGAGAAAGTGTCTCTAGAGCTGCTCCAGGGAATTCGACAGCGAATCTGTAAGAACATCATCATCGGCTATGGAAGTACAGAAGCTGGTGCGGAAGTGGCGTTTACCGAGCCTAGTGACGAGCTCGAGGAGTTGGCGAAGGGTTATGTCGGTAAGCCCTTGCCCGGCGTTACGTTCAAGGTTGTCGATGAAAAAGACCGTCCGCTGCCGCCCGGCGAAGTGGGAGAGGTCCTCGTCGCCGGACCGCTCACCGTTCGTGGCTATTTTCGAATGCCCGAGGAAGATGAAAAGGGATTCGCTCCCGACGGATCGTGTCGAACCGGTGACCTCGGATACCTGGATGACAGCGGAGGGCTCTATCTCGTGGGTCGGAAGAAGCAAGTCATCCGGATGGGTAGCTACACCGTGATGCCTTCGGAAGTGGAAGACGTCGTTCTCCAACATGCGGATGTCGCGGCCGCGGCCGCCGTGGGCGCTTCCCACGAGATCTACGGGGAAGTGGTTTGGCTCTTCGTTGCCCCCCGACCCAACGTCGCGCTCTATGAGAACGAGATTCTCGAGCTCTGTCAACGAGAGCTCGCGGACTACAAGGTCCCACGAAAAGTCATCGTTCGGGAATCACTCGACATGTCGCGGGTAGGGAAAGTCGACCGAGCCCAGCTTCAGGAGGAAGTTCAGGCCATGCTCGATAACAAGGACGAGGCGTAATCAAGTGACTAAGAAACGATACACCACCGAGACCCTTCGCGCCGAGCTGGGGGAGGAACCACGGGTGTCGGACTGGTTGACCGTCAGCCAAGATCTGATGAACCGTTTCAGCGAAGCCACTCTGGATCCCGACTGGATGCACATCGATCCCGTGCGAGCCAAGACCGAATCGCCCTTCGGGCAAACGATTGCCTTCGGTTTTTGGACCATGTCCATGATGTCGTACTTCTACCGGAAAACGACCGGTCGGGAGTACCCCGAGGGAGCCCTATTCGGTTTCAACTACGGTTTCGACCGAGTCCGTCTCATGGCTCCGATTCCGGTGGGAAAACGAGTTCGGAACCACTCCCGATTCTTGGACGTGGAAGACCGGGGCGAGGGTCGATTCTTGATCAAGACCGAGAATCGTGTCGAGATCGAGGGGGAAGACAAGCCCGCTATGATTGCCGAGTGGCTGTTCATGCTCTTTTATCCCAAAGAATGAGCGCTATGTTCCCGTACTCGAACATTGTGGCCGGTGTGCTGGTTCTTCTCGTGGGATTCGTATTCCACTGGGTTGGCCAGCTCATTTCCATCCTCGATTGGGATCTCGCCGTTCGGCTCGGCCTTCAAGAAAAAGACGCTCTTCCCGAATACCTGGTCTACGAAAAAGGTACCGCGGCGGCCGACGTCGCACTCGGTTGGATCTTCGGCGTGGCCGGAGTGGGCCTCATCCTGGGTGCTTCCTGGGGCTTCAAGCTGGCTTGGTTTCCAGGAGTCGTGTTGATCTACCACGGTCTTTGCGCATGGTTTTGGTATGGCAATGCAAAAAGAGCGGGTCATACTTTGTTGAGTGATTCGTTTAGGGTCGTTTGGTGTCTGGCGAACCTCGTCACCGGAATTCTCGCCGTTGCGGTGGCATGGAGAGCAGCTTGATTGGAGTCATGCACGAATTGCCGTTCGTTTCACGCTTGAGCCTCTATGTGCTGCTTGCCCTGCTCGGCTCCTTCACGCTGATCATTTGGTGGGCGCAGACCAATGTGTTACGAGGTAAGCCTTTTAAAAACCCGGACGGATCGGTCGATGACTGGCACGAGCAGAAGATCTTCTACGGGATCGCGCTTGCCGACACTTTCGTAGCCTGCCCTTTGAGTGTTTTTGCCATCGTGTTGGTGTTCGCTGCACCGCCGTGGGGACACTACCTCTTAGGCATGGTCAGTTTCTGGTTCCTCTGGGCCAACATCATGACGACCGCGACTAGTCTGCGATTCGAGAAGCCGAAAATAACGCTCTCCTGGGTCATCGTTTTTCCGCTCGGGGCTCTGGTGGGATTGGCTTACATTGTGTGGGCGCTGGTGCATTTCGATTTTGTCGTCTGAGTTCTCGAGTTCTTGAGTTCTCTCCCGCCAGGCGCCCGCCTTCGCATCAAATCGTTTAGGATCCATCGCTTCGGCGGGTCCGCCGTAGCCTTGGCGTAAGCGGCCAGCCTGGCCTACACATGCGGTTGCGCCGCGATTCGTGCGCCGGATAAAATAGTACCCTGATTGTTATGTTTGTTATCCACCGAACCTCCAGCTCGCCCGTCACACCAATCAAGCCCCTACGCACGTGATATCCCAAACGGTAGATATCTGCGCGCGACCGGTCTCAGGGGCCAAACGGGTGATTTGCGGTTCGGTGCAAACTCGCCAACGACCGAAAGAGCAGTGGGACGGCCGAAAAAACGGCCACGGCTGAAAGGATGAGGAATCATGGCGAAAGAAAGACCCGAGGTCGTACTGACGCCGGAGCTCTGCAAGGGCTGCGGGCGCTGTATCGAAGCGTGCCCGAAGCACGCCATCTCATTCGGGGATGACATCAACCAAGTTTCGGGCCACATCCCCGTTCAAATCGACTACGATATCTGCAACCACTGCGGGTTGTGTTTGTCTGCGTGTCCCGAGCCGTATGGATTGGGATCGAAATACGAGCTCGAAGATCCCACGTTGCTCTATGGAGAGCGCGAACGTCCTCACGTCGAAGCTGTGGATATTCCACCGGAGCGTATCCCTTTGCCGAAGGTGGAGCCGATGCTTCTCAAAGGCAACTACGCCGCGGCCCTGGGCGCCATCTTGGCCGGATGTCGTCACGTCTTCGGCTATCCCATTACGCCTTCGACCGAAGGTGCGGAGCTCATGGCGAAACTTCTCCCCAAGCTCAACGGCGTGTTCCTACAGGCCGTGAGCGAGGTTGCGACGGTCAACCACATGTACGGATGCGGCGGTGCGGGCCTTCCGACCATGACGTTTACGAGCTCACCAGGATTCAGCCTCATGCTCGAAGGTGTCTCCTATATGATCGGTGCCGAGCTGCCCGGTGTCTTCGTCAATGTGATGCGGCCTGGTCCCGGACTCGGCTTCATCGGTCCCGAGCAATCGGACATCAAACTTTGCGCCCACGGCCTTGGACACGGCAACACACATGCCATCGTCCTGGCGCCGACCTCGCCGCAGGAAATGCTCGACCTGACGATGGAAGCTTTCGAGCTTTCCTTCAAGTATCGCAATCCCGTGGTTATTGCCGCCGACGGCTACCTCGGTCAAATCACCGGCCGCGTCAACCTGCCCGACACGATCGTCAAGCCTGGTCTGCCGGCTTGGGCGGTATGGGGGGACGAAGCGCATAGCGGCAACCTCAACTCATCTATCTTTCAGGATTACGCTGACCTCGAACAACACAATTTCCACATCAGCGCAAAATACCGTGAGATGGTGAAGAACGAACAGCGGTCCACGGGCTACAAAATGGAAGGGGCGGAGATCCTGGTGGTCGCATGTAACACGCCGGCGCGCATGGCCAAGGCGGCTGTGGAGCAGCTACGCCAAGAAGGGATTCCGGTTGGACTCTTCCAACCCCTCACCATCTGGCCCTTTCCCATCAACGATCTGAAATCGATTCTCGGTCCGGTCAAGGACATCCTGGTGGTCGAGGCCAGCGACGGTCAACTCGAGGACGAAATTCGGTTGTCCATGCACCACGTCGGCATCATGGGACACCGGTTCCACAATCTGCAGCGCATGGGCGGATTTCTGCCGGAGTCCCAGGAGGTCTACGACAAAGTCAAAAAGATCACGGAGGTGTCGCGATGACGACCACAGGAGCGTTCTTCCATAAGTTCGACCGGCACGCTCACGGTAAGGGATTGAAGGGGGCGACGACTCACTACTGTCCCGGTTGCGGCCACGGATTGGCCCACAAATACATCGCCGAGCTACTGGTCGAGCTCGGAATCCAAGAGCGCACCATCATGATCTCTCCGGTGGGCTGTTCGGTCTTCCTTTACTATTACTTCGATACGGGTAACACGCAGGCCGCCCATGGGCGGGCCCCAGCCGTGGCGCTCGGTCACAAAGTGGCCAATCCCGAATCTATCGTCATCAGCTACCAGGGTGACGGCGACCTGGCTTCGATTGGCCTGGCTGAGATCATGCACGCCGCTCAGCTCGGTATCCCGATCAGTGTTGTTTTCATCAATAACGCGATCTACGGCATGACGGGCGGACAGATGGCGCCGACCACGCTCACTGGACAGAAGTCGACCACGACGCCGGAAGGCCGAGGCGACATGCAAGGCCCGCCCATGAACGTGGCGGAAGTGATCGCCCAATTCAAGGGAACGACCTATGTTGAACGTTGTGCGCTCTACGATCAGAAGCAACGCAAGCGTTGCCGGAAGGCCATCAAGAAGGCCCTCGAGCTCCAGATCACCGGGCGCGGCTTCGGTTTCGTCGAGATATTGAGCGAGTGCCCCACCCATTGGGGGATGAGTCCGTCGGAAGCGGAAGAGCATGTCAAAAACGTGCTCGCGGAAGTCTTCCCGCTAGGCGTTGTAAAAGATGAAGACCGGGAGCCCTGGTTCCATCTGGAAAAACCCGAATTCGATCCCGAAAAAGTCCTCGATGTTGTCGGAGCCAGCCGCGAGACGGCACCCAAGTTCTGCGACAAGTTCCCCGAGCACATCGATCCGCTCGATGTTTCGGTGAAGGTTGCCGGTGCGGGGGGCGACGGTGCCCAAACGGCGGCTATGCTCATTACAAAAGCCGCCATCAATGAGGGTTTCGACTCGACCCATATCCCGAGCTACGGGCCCGAGTCGCGGGGTGGCACTTCCTATGCGGATGTGCACATCGCGCGCGACGAAGTGCTCTCGCCGGGAGCTCCGAAACCTCACGCCCTGGTGGCGTTCAATGCTCCGAGTCTCGACAAGTTTGGTCCCACCGTCCGGGAGGCGGGTGTCGTCGTTTACGATTCGAGCGTCATCACCAAGGCGCCTGAGTTCGCGCCCGGTGTCCGTGCCTATCCGGTGCCTTGTGCCGAGATAGCCCGGAGCTTGGGAACGATCGTGGTAAAAAACGTCGTCGCATTGGGTGCTTTGCAGGAAGCGACGGATATGCTCGACGAGGAGTCCTTTCTCAACGCACTCAGAACGAGCCTCAAGGACAAATGCTCCATGATTCCCGTCAATGAAGAAGCGTTTCGCTGGGGAGTCAAGGCGGTGAAAACCGGGATGACCAAATTCGAATAAGACTCAACGCAAAAGACGCGGAGGCGCAAAGCGAGTTTAGCGTCAAGATCGTTTGAATATCATCTTGTCGAGAAGCTCGAGTCTTCTTCGCTGTAGATAGACTAGATCGTTGACTTCTTCCGGGAGAATCTCCCAAACGTGTCCGGGCCGTAAAAGTCTGATGTGCCTTGAGCGCTCATTCTAGGTTCCGCTTGGCGCTTTAGCGCCTTTGCGCCTTTGCGTTTTTTCTTCGGGGTTTATTGGTCCAGGAAGCTAAGTGCGCTGATGTCTCCCTTGCCCTCGCGGGTGATGACGGGCTCGTCACCGGACAAGTCCACGATCGTGGAAGGCTCGTTGAGGAGCCGCCCGCCGTCCACCACCATATCGACCTTGTCGCCGGAATCTTCTTCGATCTCCAACGGATCGAGCATGAACTCGTCGGGGCTCGATTGCACCGAGGATGAGAGCAGTGGCTCGCCAAGTTCAGCGAGGATGGCGAGAACGATGGGACTCGCCGGCAGGCGGATGCCCACCGTGCGGTGTTTGCGGAACATGTATCGGGGTAACTCGCCGGACGCCTGAAAAATGAAGGTGTAGGGCCCCGGCAGGATTCGGCGCATGGTGCGGAACACCGGATTAGGAATGTCACGCGTGTAACGGCTGGCGGTCTTTAGATCCGGAACGAGGATCGACAGACGCTTGGCCGGTGAGATGTCCTTGATCTCATACAGCTTCTTCGGCGCGTCGCGGTCGGCCAACGAACAGGCGTAGGCGTACACCGTGTCGGTGGGGATGACCACGACTCCTCCCCGTTTCAAGATTTGGACCACTCGGGCCACGAGCCAAGGTTCCGGGTCCACTGGATCTATCGAAAGCAGCACAGTATGGTTTCCTCCAAGGCTGCTTCTTGTACTCTGGCTGGCGGACGGAGTCAAGTTGTAAGAGTACAAACTGCCAGAAAGAACGTGGTAAATTACACATCATGAGTGAAAAATGGATTGAAGTTGAAGGCGCCGACCTTGCTCAGGCGCTCACAAAAGCCTGTTCCGAGCTCGGTATCACCCGCGAAAAGCTGGATTACGATTTCGATATGGACCATTTCAAAGGCGGGGCCTCGACGGTCCGTATTCTGGCGGGAAGAAAGGACCCGGAGGCGGCCGAGCTCGGTGGGAAGATCGAGGGCCGGGTGGCGGAGCTACTCGAAGCTCAGAACCTCGATGCCGAGATTTCGGTACGGGTTAGTGTTTTCGCTGTCCACGTGGAGCTACGTGCGCGCGAATCGGGAGTGTCGGATGAGCCGTTCCACCCTTTTACCGGGAGGTTAAAGACGGAGCTGGCAGCTTTTCTCGGTGGCCGGGATCTCCGGGTGGCTCTCAGAGAGTTCGGCCCGGACGAACGATTCGAAAGTCCTCGTCGGGATCGTGGCGATCGAAGAGGCCGGTCTAACGACCGAGGAGGTCGTCCCGACGACCGCGGTCGTTTTGACCGTGGGCCGCGAAGGTCGCCGCCCCCCGAGGACAACGGCGAAAGGGACGAGAGACTTCGTGGGAGAGCCCGAAGCGCAATCGAGAAGGTCATGAACGGTGATGGACCGGCGACCCTCGAGGACCTCAACAGCTACGAACGCCGGCTGGTGCACATGGAGGTGCGGGAGTTCGACGGTGTTGTCTCGCATTCCGTCGGTGAGGGATCCCACAAAGAAGTCTTGATCGAACGCAGCAGCTCCGAAGATTAAAGTTTCGGGAAGTCTCGAGTCGGCTGGCACTTCCATCTTTTCCGCACCCCAAGGAGGGGAAAAATGCTGGTGAACGATAGAAAAACGTCTGTTGTGATGGTGGCCTTGGCGCTGTTGCTGGTCTGCTCAATACCCCAGGCCACTGCCTTTTCTGTCGATGCGGAGGTCGGGATCCCCGGGATACTACCGGTCGTTATCGTGAGCGGTTCCGACTACGAGATGGGATATCAGTACGGCCAGCAGGCCGGGCGCTATATCCAGAAGACCAAAGAGGCCCAGTGGGCATCGGCGCTCAAGACGTTCAACCACGACGAGGTGATCCGGGCGATCAAAGCCAACCAACATTATATAAATGAGTTCACTCCGGAATGGCTGGACTTCATGAAGGGCATGTCGGACGGGGCGACAGCGGCCGGATATGCCGTTTCCTACACGGACGTGTTGCTCATCAATTGCACACTGCCGAAACCTGAAACGTCCACTTATCCCGAGGGCGCGGAGAATGACTCGCTGCCGCCCAAGAAGTGCTCCGTTTGCTCCGCTTGGGGGAGCAGCACCACCGACGGCCGGTTGATTGGAGTCGACACGCTCGATACTACCGACCTTCTGAACGGTGTCGTTATCGTGGCTTTCCCCGACAAGGGGAACAATTACATGTGCGGGGCCGATGCCGGGGAGGTGTGCGACCATTTTCTGATGAACAACAAGGGGCTGTTCATCGGTAACAGCGGCGGCGGTGGATCACCTCGCGACATCGACAACAACTACGGCCTTGCCTGGTCCTGTTCCTTGCCTTATCTCGCCCGGTTTGCCGATAGTGCCGCCGAAGCCCGCGACATGGTCATGAAATGGCAAATCAACATCCCCGAGAACTTCCACTTCGTCGATGTCAAGGGCGGGGCTTTCGTTGTGGAGAAAAGCGCGGCCGTGCAAAGCGTCCGTAGTCCCGGTGATTTTGGGGAAGAAGACTTCCTTTTCTCTACCAATAACTACTTGAACGAAGAAATGAAGGTGACCAAGGAGGGCGGGTTCATTGGAAAGCACGGTGGCTACGGTGCTTACTCCGCCCCCCGTAACCTGACGCTCTGGGACATGCTTCACAACTATCACGGTCAGATCGACGTGGAGTTTGCCAAGATGCTTCTGCGTTTTCCCGGCAACCCGCCCCCGTATCCGCCCGAAGGAGGTTGGGAGGCCATGATGTTTCGGCCCACCAACTTGTGGACGGCGGTGGTGCTTCCCGATGACGGTGACAACGGTCTGGCGCACATTTGTACCGGACCGGTAGGCCGCGTCATGCAATCTTCCCCCTCTTCGGGCGGAGGGACCATACGACCGCTTTATCAAATGGTAGCCGGCACCCACACGTTCTACGATCTGACGCTACCGGCTGCTCCGGCGAAGATGGTCGAGACGGCCGAGAAGACCGCCCGCAACGAGCTCGCCACGGCCTACTCGGAACTGATGCAGCTCAACTTCACCGATACCGGCTTTGCCGGCCTGAACGATCTCTATTCCGAAGCTGCCGCCGAGCTCCACAAGGGAGCCGAAGCCTACAACAAATCGTTCCTCGCTGACGGCAACGAGGCTCTGGCTTTATTGGCCCAGGCGGCCACGGAGTACACTCGCTCGCAGGCTCATGCCCGGCAAGTCTACGAAGCTTTGGTCCCGCCTCCAACGAGCCCTTCCGATCTCGGTCTCAAACCGTTTGGAGGAGACTGGGCGGAGTGGGAGACCAAGGTGGGGAAGAAAAAACCGAAGCGTCCAACGGACGGCTCTCACTAGAAAAATGGGGACAGGTCCGATTTTCTTTAAGAAAATAGGACCTGTCCCTATTTTCACGCTGTCGCGGGTACCAACTCGCCTTTGTCGAGCTTCGAGGGCGCGAAGATGCCAAGCACACCCTTTAACCCGACCGTCATAACGATATTGAAGAAAAAAGCCAGGAAGGCCAATAACAATAGCGTTCCACATAAGGCTGCCAGGATCATGTACAGGCTGAACTCTCCATCAAAATAGACCGTCCTCCGTAACATGCCCTGTAGTCCAGCCATGCCCATGAAGGCTCCCATTCCGATACCGCCGAGCAAATGAGCCCAGAAGTGGAAGTTGGCCAACTTTTGACTGTAGAGCTTCGCACCGTTGGTCAGAATGGGCAGCAAGATATATATGGCTGAGTAGAGCGTCATGGTCAGGCCCACCAAGATGGCGACGTGCACGTGGGGCCCGACGACCCACTGGGTGTTATGCAGGATCCGGTTGAGACCAATGTCGGCCTGCATGATTCCGGCCGGGACCGCCAGAGCGAAGCCCAAAAGACCGCCCAGCAGGAATTTGAGCTCATTCGTCATCTTCAATGGACGAGCACTCCAAAGTGTCGCCAGAACGATGAAGAAAGCCAGTCCCTGTGTAATCAACTCGAAAGCCGTGACCAGCTCTCCGGAAACGATCTTCAGCGCGTTGGGCTGAGCCTGATCGGAAAGCAGATGATGAGACCAGACCGTCCAGGAAACCACCAGCTCCACCAACAAGGCGGCACGGGCGATATTCTGCATGAAGAGCTTCTTGCCGGTGATCATCATGGCCAGCAGATACCACGTGCCGGCAACGAAGATCAGGACGAGGCCGTCAGCGATGAGATCCAAGCCCCACCAAAACCAGTTCTTGTACAGCAAGGCGTCCACCGCCGTCCTGCGCAGATCGTAGCCCAGTAGGGAACCAATCATGTAGACCAGGATCAACACGCCGGTGAACAAGATGATTCCGGCGTTCAAGCTCATATCGACCGTCCCGCGGGCAATCGCGGCTACCGGGAGGTCCACCAAGTGCTCCTTCTTCTCCTTACGAAAAAGATTGGCCATACCCGTGAGACCGAGCGCAGAACGAATCAGCGCGCCCGAGGGCTGCTTATCCCATCCCGACGGGGTGTAACCGATGGTCATGAAGACGTTGATGACAAAGAACACCGTACCCACCATGACCAGTGCGATACCGGTAATAAAGAACGTCCCGCCCAAAGCGCTGAACTGGGTGAAGTCTGCTGGTAAGGGCCAGTAGAGTGTGTACAGCGGAGCGTAGTGGGACAAGAACCCTGCAAACCAGAACACAAAGGTTCCCACGGCCCCAAGGACCAGTGTCCAGTTGGCTAATTTAAAGCTCCACAGCGGTTTTTTCATGAGGAAAGGCACCAAAAACAAAAAGGCGCCGAAAACCAGTGAATAAGTGGATCCGAAAATTCCCACCAGGGGGTGTGCGGTCAGAATGGCAAAGTACTGGTCGGTCCCTATCGCGGGTAGAGGCGTGACCTGGTAAATACGCATGATCATGCCTTCGACGACCGCGAAACCATAATAGAGCAACCCGATAACCACGAAACGCAGCGTGAGCTTTTGCATCGGAGTCAGAGTTTCGGGTTTGAAGAGGCCTTCTTCTCCATCCATAAATGTTTGAACAAAACTCATAATTTCTCTCTTATCTTTGAGGTCTTGTACCAAAGAACAAGTGCTATTCGCAGGCCCCGACCTCGACGGCGTCCTTGACGATCATGTCGATTCCCTTGGGTCCGGAGTATTCCGTTGAGCGTATGGTGTAGATGCCGGGTCTTTGGAAATGCCAGAGTACGTCGTTTCTATGTCCCGGAAGGACCTGCATTTGGAAGACCATGGAATGGTCCTGTCGAAAAAGGCCAAAACCGTAGGTCAGGTCCGCAGATGTAACATCAAACAGAACCTTGTCATTACAATCGATGATGAGTTTTTCGGATGGCAGGTTGAAGGCATGTTCCTCCATGGCGATCTCGAAGGTTTTGTCTGCCTGGATCGTGGATCGGTTCAGATCCAATTCGACCCAGGGGATGGTTTTCATCGTGATCAGGTGTAATGAAACACCCAGGACCGTCAGGAAAGCGACGAAGCTATAAAACAATGCAGGTTTGACCGGCTCTGCTTCGCCCTCTTTCGTGATCCTGTAGCCAAACCAGCCCACCAACAGCATCATCACGATGCAGTAAATGGTATAGGCCAGGGTTTGACCTGCGAGTACTAGTGCTGAATCGACCAAGTTCTATCCCTCCTTTGCTCGCTGACCTAGTTGAAGCTGGCTCTGCAGCGCACATTCGTATGAATACAAGGGCATACTTATATTCCTATCGTCCTTTGACGTCGTTGACCTAGGTCAAGGTTCATTCTTTTAGTATCCCTCTCGGGGATGGGTGAAACCCCTCGCCTTTAGGCGAAGCCTTCAGGGGGCCGAAGGCCGGAAAGCGGAAGCTCCCCCGCATGAATACGGGGGGTTCGGCATCATGTTGTGAACGACCGCCGCCTAAAGGCGGGCGGCCTCTGCGGACGACCCAGATGTTGGCTATCGGTAGCGCGCCGGTTCGGTCGGCTTCAGCCGAGCAGGCGCGCAGATTCCCTCGCCTTCAGGCGAGGGTCGTCCGCGCTCAATTGCTTATCTTTCTCCCGTACTCCAAGGTGTAGTCGGGCGGTGGACCTCCGGGTCCTTTCAGGTAATGTTCCAGCCAACGCATCTGCCGGAGGCTATAGTCGAGTCGTGATGCAGCGCGACGGTTACCGTGTGGTTCGCCGCGATAGAAAACCATACGGACCGGCGCTTGGTCGAGGTTTTTGAGCACTCGATAAAGCTCCATGGACTGACTGGGGTGCACCCGTGTGTCGGCGTCGCCGTGGGCGATGAGAAGCGGGGTTTGGTGTTTCTTGGCGTAGTAGATGGGACTTCGTTCGCGATAGTAGGTCCAATCGTCCCAGAGCCACTTATCCTGGTGAACCATGTAGTCTTCGTAGGGGATGTCGGTCGTTCCCACCTTGGAGACCACATCGGTGATGCCGGCGTACATGACGGCCGCTGCGAAACGCTCGGAGTAAAACGTCGAAGCCCATGCCGAAGCATATCCTCCGTAGGATCCTCCCGTCATTCCCACCTTGTCACGATCCACCAGGCCTATGTCGATTAGGTGATCGACGGCATCGACGAGATCGTCGAACTCCTTACCCGCGGCATCGTTCTGGCTGATTTTGGCGAACTCGACGCCTCGACCCGTGCTCCCCCGGTAGTTCGGGTAAAAGACGGCAAATCCTCGCGCGGTTGCTATCTGCCAGGGATTCGAGTAAGACGCGAGCCAACCGTTCGAGTAGTGACTCTCCGGGCCGCCGTGAACCACCATGATGAGTGGATATTGCGTTCCGGGAGTTTCCTCGAGAGGTCGCAGGAGCATGCCTTCGAGCTCGAGACCGTCTCGGGCTTTGTGCCGCACGACTTCTTGCTTGGTGAAAACCATGTCCTCGAGCCATGGATTGCTCTCCGTCAGGCGTTTGGGCGTGGCATCACCGTGTTTCATGAGGAAGACTTCGCCCGGGTGTCGAGGGCTGTTTCCCAAAAAGGCGGCGGACATGCCGTCGCTCGAAAGATGGAAACGGGTCAGAATCTCTCCTTCTTTTGGAGTGAGGCGCTTCAGGTTCGAACCATCCCGATCGATCCGGGCAAAGTATGTCCACACACCTTCATGAAGGAGGAACATCAACCGGTCCGCATTCTGCCAACCCACACCCATCACGTGCCCGTCGTCATAGCTCGGCATGAGATCCCGGAGCTCACCTCCCGTTGCCGGTACGACCATGAGACGCCCGTTCGCGGTATCGTTGGGATCCGCCGCCGAGGTGACGGCGAGATGCCGGCCATCCGGACTCCAAGAAATCTGCCCTAGCTTACCGGGATTATCAATGCGCGCCTGAACCGCACCCGTCTCGACGCTGACCACGTGAAGCCGTCGCTTCATATAGCTGTCGTCGATGAGGGATGTCGGTGCCAAGCCGAGCGCCAACCGATCGCCCGTTGGGCTCCAGTGGAGGCTCGAAGCCGAGCCGGAGAGCTCGAGCATACGCGGCTCGTCGTCTTGGTTTTGCGGCTTGGCAATCCAAACCCGCACGTGACGCCAATCCTCTTCGTAGATCTTCTGGTTGAATCCTTTTTCGATTAGCTCTTTTGCTTCTTCGGACGCCGGCTCGGTAGCCAGAAGGGCAACCTGTTCACCATCGCGACTCCAGGAATAGCCGCTAATGGAGGTTTTAAGCTCAACGAGTTTCTTTGCTTCGCCCCCGTCGGCCGGTATGGCGTAGATCGAGCGCTCGGAGTCATCTTCACGTTTCGTCAGGAAGGAGATGTGCTTACCGTCCGGCATCCACTCGATGGAACCGATATTGACCTCTCCGGTAATAAAAGGAATTGTTTCGCCGCTTCCATCGACGACGTGAAGCTCCGACCAGGCCGGGCCGTCTTCGTCTTCGAAGGGAATGCGGGGCACGCTCAATAAGTAGGCGACCTGTGTTCCGTCGGGGGAGATTTTGGCGGACGTGACACTACGTACTTTGGCGATGTGGTGAGATGTAAAAAGCTCTTGAGCCGCGAGCGGCGAAGCGGCGATGACAACGATGCCGAGAATCCCTCTCAACGTCAATCGCCACCTGTTCATTTTGAAATGGTTCATGGGTCGAACCTCCTTATTATTTGCGGGAAGGTCTCATGCCAAGGTGAAGATAGCGGGATTGTACGACTAGGTAGGGGTCGATTCCAAGTCTTTCGTCGGAACGACTTCGAGCCGAGCGTGGTAAGCTTCAGACCTGTCTGGGGGAGGTTGTGCATCGAGTTTTTCTTGCCCTTGCTGCAGTAGCTCTGTCGTTTTGCCTGGCAAGCGGATGCGGCGGGATCCAGCTCGAGGACACTCAGGTTCTGCGGCCCGTTCCCGAAAACTCGTGCCTCATCGTGGGCTTTTTAGGTGGACGGGATGCGTGGGATGACGAGACCAAAGGTGTTCGCCAATTGGCCCTGCGGTTGCGAAGCACGGAACACAAACGGTTCGCAGAAACCTTCGAAAATCGTCGACGAGATGTTGCGGTAGATTTTGTGGTGCAGGCTCTCGATCGAGACGGCAACGGGACCGTCAACGACGGTGAGTGGAGCGAAGTCACGACTGTTGTCTACGGCCAGAGCTTCGGAGGCGCCGCGGTCGTGAAGTTCGCTCGGCAGTTGGATGCGCTCCGGATCCCCATCGTTCTAACCGTGCAGATCGACAGCGTGGGACGTTCTGATGGGACGATTCCTGCCAATGTACGGTACGCTGCCAACTTGTATCAAGACAACGGTTGGTTCATCGCTGGCGAAAACCCCATCGTCGCAGCCGATCCTTCCCGTACCGTCATACTGGGCAACTGGAAATTCGACTACGACCAACCACCGGGCGCCGAAATCTCGGTCGGCGATCTTCCCTTTTACAAAACCGCTTTCCGCGTGGCTCACTCCAAGATGGATCGCGATCCTCGCGTTTGGGACTTGGCGGAAAAGCTCGTGCGAGCAGCTTGTAGTGGCGAAAACATGAAACTCTTTATGACCGGACCTAGCCGGGGACTACACGACTCCGCCCAATGAAGTGGCTCGATTGCTGTAGGTATAGACCGCCGCGGGCTCGGAAACTCGACCCTCCGTGTTCAGGTACCTTTCCATAAATTCTTTGCCGTAGTCGCGCTCCGCCTCGTGTAGATTGTGGGTTCTACATCGTAGCTCGATATTGGATGGGTGATGGTCGCCGCCACGGCCGTAAGGCTTAATGTGGTGGAACTCGAGTCGTTGCGTTTCAGTACAGCGGCGACCGGTTTCATCCCTGAATGCGCATTGATAGCCATCACGATCACATACTTCTCGCTTAACCGCGGCCGGAATATGTCGAGACGAGGCTGATGTGTCCGTTTCTTCAAGGTTCTTTCTGGGATTCTTTGTTTTACCGTAGCGTTTGGCTTCTAGCTTCTCGAGCTTTTCAGTCACCGCTTCCTCGAGGATGGTAGCCAGATCACCATCGGGAACAGACGAGCGCATGAGAGCCTTCAGTCGCTCCAGTTTGTCACGGAGCTCCGGCACTGGCAGTAAACGTTACTTTGTACCGCTCAGGTGCTAGCGGTTTCACCTCGGCCGGCTTCGCCGGAGAAGAAGTCGGCGGTGGCGTTTCTGTGGACGTATCCACCTCCGGTTTTCTTGCTCAGGTCCCGGTTCCGGAGATTTTACTTTGTCCGGACCAAGTACCGCTTCTTGCTCTGACTTGGCTTTCGCATGCCGTTTCGGCAGCCTGCGTATCGACGGCGGAACGTCCGGCTTCGGAGCAAGCTCCGCAACCAATTCCTCTATCTGTCGCTTCGATAGATGGACGGCTCGGGCCAGTACGGTCTCGCAGTTGTCTTCGGTGAGGACAGGTGCCAGCTTGTCGATGCCGCTCAAGTGAAGACGTCCGTCGGCAAGCATCTCGAGAAGCACCGGATACTTTCGGGAGGCACGGGCGACCCTCATCCGGAGAAGGGCTTCGTACTCCGACATATGCAATACACTGGTACTGTAACTGAAGAGAGACGAAGCGTACCGTGCATAGAGTCGTCGCTCATCCACCTCGGCGAGGTGGGCAATGAGCTCGGCCTCGACGTGACGAGAATTTTTCAGAAGATCCGGCACACGGCGGAGAAGCTCATCATCGGACATCGATTTGATTTCGAGTGTGTTTTTCATGAACCCACTATACACCCGCCTTTTTGACAGACTGAGTTAGCGTGTATTGGACGTCCATCACTCAAAATGACTTCTGAGTCTCGTTACCCTTTTTGAATACCTTGTGACTAATCACGACGCCACTCATACACACTCTCGTTCGCTCCAACAGCTTTTCCAAAGAAGGTCCGGTAAAGTTGTCAAGGAAAAAATCAACTTTTTTGCGTTGGGACTAAGAGCGTGGATTACTAAGTCTGGACCGAGTTACTTCGGGAAATCCAGACGCTGCATGAAATCGTCAAAGCGTGGGTCCGCGCGGAGATAAGGGAAGGACGCGGGTTCCTGCAAAACGGTTAAATATGAATCACGAATCTGGTAGGCCCTTTCCAACCAATCCAGTGCTTCATCGGGTTGTTCTGCCATCGCAAAAGCCCTCGCGATGCTGGTGGGGGAGATGTAGGTCTGTTTCGATTTGGCGATTAGTGCGTCGGCTTCTCGTTGTCCGGCACCTTTGGACACCTGATTCTTGGTAACCGTCTTCCAGAGCCTGGGCGACCTCGTCCCATCCGCGCAAGGAATAGTATCTCTTTCCATATATTCTAAGCTTTTCTCGTGAATACCCGCAACATTAGTAACAGCCCGGCCAGCCACATTAATAGCCGGGAGGAAATCGGGTTCCTGCTCGAGTATTTTCTGGATCTGCTGGATTCGGTCATCCATACTCTGGCTTGTCCAGACCGCTGCCTTCAACTTGATGGTGAGGGAGAGAGGATCCAGCTCCCTAGCTGCTCGATCTCAACCGCAGCTTCATCGAATCGGCGATAATACAGTAAAACATCCGCATACCAATGGTGAGCTGCCGCATAGTTTGGATTGAGCTCGATCGCTCGCTTCTGCTCGGCCTCCGCACCCGACCAATCCCAATCGTAGAAAAAAAGCACGTTTCCCAACGAAGCATGGGCCTCTGCCAATAAGGGATCTAGCTCGAGGGCCTCGAGAGCAGCATCCCTCGCCCGGGGCCAGGTCTCGTTGGGAGGCGCATAGGACCAACCTCCCAGCACCCCGTAGACGTCGGCGAGGCCCGCATAGGCTTGTGCAAAGTCTGGGTCGATCTCGATCGCGCGCTCAAATGAAACGATAGCTTTTTGGGAGGCTTCCGGAGATCGCTCACTCCAGTGATACCGACCCCGGAGATAGGCTTCATGGGCTTCGGGATTCACTTGCCGGGAGCGGGTGAGGAGAGACTCTTCCTGGTCGGTGAGTTGGACTTCGACTTCCTGAGCAATGGCACGAGCCACTTCACTTTGTAAAGACAAGACATCGCTCAAGTCTCGTTCGTAGCTCTTTGCCCAGAGGTGTTCGTCCGTCGAAGCATGGATGAGCTGTGCCGTGATCCGGACCCGATCGCCCGCTCGTAACACCGAGCCTTCGATAATTCCATCGACGCCGAGCTCTCGAGCGATTTCGGGCAGAGGTTGATCCGTGCCCTTGTACCTCATGGCCGAGGTTCTCGAGATCACCTTCAGCGAGCCGATCTGTGCCAGGTCGGTGGTGAGAGCTTCGGTCATGCCGTCAGCGAAGTAATCTTGTTCTGGATCTCCCGAGAGATTGTCCAGAGGCAAAACGGCAAGGGATCGGATGGTGCTCGGCGGCACACCGCCAAGGAGCCGGCCGCGGAAACCACCTACATCGAATGCGAAGAGCAGAGCGGCCACGGCTACGAGGATGCCCAACAGAAGAAGTACTCGGGCAATCCTCGTGCTTTCCGGCGGTGCTGGCTGCACGAACGAACCGCTCTCCAAGCTCCGGCGCACAGCACGGAGATCGACCAGCAAACCCTTTGCGGTTTGATGGCGCTCTTCGGGATCTTTGGCCAGGCACTTGTCCAGAATGCGCTGAAGATCTCCGACCGCTTCCTCTGGTATATCTGTCGTTGGAATCTTCGGAGCCGGCTCTTTCAAGATCGCATTGAGCGTCTCGATGCCGCTTTCGCCTCGAAAGGGCGGACGACCCGTTATCATCTCCTGCAAGACGATGCCGAATGCGAAGAGGTCGCTCCGGTGGTCGATCTCCTTTCCCCGCGCCTGCTCGGGTGACATATACGAAACGGTCCCCATCACCTTTCCGGGTTCGGTGTCCTTCAGTGCCGTTTCCGCCTCGCTTCCTTCACTCCGTAGAGGTTCTCGAAGCTTCGCTAGTCCGAAGTCGATGATCTTGGTGTGCCCGTCGTCGGTCCGCATGATGTTGGCGGGTTTCAAATCCCGGTGGACGATGCCTTTGTCATGAGCACGGGCAAGACCTTCGGCGACATCGATGGCTACATCGAGAGCCTGAGTGAGATCGAGGCGCTGTCCCTGGAGGAGGTCGCGGAGCGTTTTGCCCTGAATGAGCTCCATGGCAATGAACGTGGTCCCATCCGCTTCGCCGATCTCGTGGACAACGCCGATGTGAGGATGCTCGAGCTTGGCGGCTGCCTTAGCTTCTCCAATGAAACGCCGCCTACGTTCCGGGTCTGCGACCAGCTCGGGAGGAAGAACTTTGAGGGCCACTTCGCGGTCGAGATTCGTGTCCAGGCCGCGGTAGACGATACCCATGCCACCCCGGCCGATCTCGGAGAGAATTTTGTAATGGGAGAGGGTCTGACCAATCATCGTGCGGTCTCCTCTTTCACGACGAGATTAATCCCTGACGGGGTGAAAAGTCAAAGATTATTGTTTAAACCAACCTAAACGAGCCGCTACTACATCACACGCTAGATGTCGTCTTTGAAGAGGTGTTCCCTCGAAGCGTGACGGATATGGAGGATTTCGACTGTCTCTTCTTTGACGGTGAACAGGATCCGATAGGTGCCACGCTTCTTCCCGTGAAGGAGCTGACGGATTGTTACTTCGAAGGCGTCGTTCTCAGGTGCCAACGCGCAACGCTCGGGGAACATTTTTAACGTATCGATAGTACGGAGTAGCTCGTCTAGCCATTGGCGGGCAGCCGCCGGCGACTGATTGCGGAACCAGCGGAAGGCTCCGAGCAACTCCGACTTCGCAGTCGGCTGGATTAGGACGCGGTACTTCATTCACCCGACGAAGTTTCTACCTGCTTACGAATATCTCGAATGGCGTCCTCGATCGGTTGCCCTTCGCCGCGTCTCGATTCCTCGAGGCCGCGTTGTATTCCCGCGATGGCCTCGAGGCGGTCAACGAGCTCCAGCAGCTTCTGATACGAGCCTGCGTCTTGCACGACGAGCTCAGCCCGACCGTTAATCGTCAGAACGATCGGATTCCCCGATTTCTTCATTCGGCGCACGAGGTCTGTTGTGTTTCGTTTGAAGTCGGTGAGGGGGTGGATATCCCTAGTTATATCAAGCATTCAGAATCTCCACACTAAATTAGCATCTTTTATGATGCTATCACAGGGAACCTATTGAGTACAAATGTCTTTCAGTCTCCAGAGAATTCCTCAGTGAACTGTTCGGGAGCGGGGAACCCGGATGCTAGACCGAAATCGTCGAAACGTGGGCCGGCACGAGTAATCCATGTTAGAAAGAGGTTCAAAGAGGGGCGTATTTAAGGGCAGGGGATGGCTTGGAGCTTCATCATGGCCAATGAGTTCACCGCCGCTGTCGAACGAGACGAGGATTGGTTCGTTGCCTATTGCCCGGAGATTCCAGGCGCCAATGGGCAAGGAAAAAGCAAAGAGGAAGCTCTCAAGAGTTTGTCTGATGCCATTGCGCTAGTGCCCTGTGTCAGTAATTCGTAGCCTAAATCTCGGCCCCTTTTGCGCGCTGGACTTCGTTGTGCCTCCTCGAAATATCGGGATATTACTTCGTCGGCACGCCTTGCCAGCACACAAAATGACCTCGAGCTTTAGACCACGATCTACTGATACAGGACACTAGTTCTCGAGACCCGTCGAGAAGATGGGCTCCGCGGCTTCCCTCCGGCGGGCTGCAACTCGATTTAATTGGAGTCAACTACTGTAGCGGTGGCGTGCTCGTCGGGGGCATCCTGTGCCGCGTAGCCTGCTCGTAGCTGTAGCTGAGCCTTATTAATGTCGGCTCTGCGAAAGGTCGCCCCAGAAACTGAATGCCTGCCGGCAACTCGCCATAAGTAAATCCCATGGGAACGGTGATAGCAGGAAAGCCGGTAGGTGGACCGAGCGTGGTGTTGTTGGAGTAGCGAGGTGTGTTCAGGTCCCCTAGAAGCCGAGGCGGGTAATGAAAGGTCGGATAGACCAGAGCATCGAGCTCGAGCTCGTCCATGACGGCGAGCACTTTCTTGCGCAGACGTTCCGATTTCTCCAAGTTCTCCTGGTACTTCGGATGGTCTTCCGGCGCTCCTTCGAAGGCCACGGCTTCGGCCAAGCGCTTTTCTAGAAACGGGTGATATTTCCCAGACTCAAAAATTTCCTGGAGAGACTTATAAGGTGCGTCCGGCCCTAAACTCGTCAGGTATCGATCGACATCGTATTTCAGTCGGTCGGCACGTTCCTGGCGATCTTTTCGGTACTGTCGTTCCGAGGTGTCTTTGGAAACCTCCAGATCCGGGATCTCGACGGGATCGACAATTGTTGCGCCCGCCGCTTCCATGTCTTGAAGGGCCACGTTCATGAGCTCGAGCACCCGGGGATCGGTCGTTTCTGCATCGAACATTTTACGGATGGCCCCGATTCTTGCTCCCTTCAATCCGTCCTCGTCGAGGTATTGCCGGTAGTTGTCGGGGACCTTCTCCTGGCTGGCGGCGGTCACCGGGTCGGCCGGGTCGTGACCGGCAATGACCTCCAAAATCGCCACGGCATCGGCCACAGAGCGCGCCATGGGACCACCTACATCTCGAGCGGTGCTCGCCGGAATGATCCCATCCCGGCTCGTTAATCCCATGGTGGAACGGATGCCGACCAAGCATTGATGCGCTGCCGGTCCGCGGATGGAGCCACCGGTATCCGTACCCAGACCCACGGCCGCAAAGCTGGCTGCAATCGCAGCCGCGGGTCCGCCGCTCGAGCCGGATGTGGTCCGGCGTATGTCGTAGGGATTGCGTGTGTAACCGGGCAAAACAGAGCTCACGGTGAAAAAACCGCTCGAGGAAAACTCCGCCATGTTCGCCTTGGCCAGTATGATGGCGCCGGCCTCGCGCAGCTTTCGTACGACGAAGGCATCATTGGGGGAACGGAATCCTTGAGAGCCAAAATGCCGTTGGTGGTCGGCATATCATAGGTGTCGTAGTTGTCCTTCAAAATCACGGGAATTCCGTGAAGGGGTCCTACAAAACCGGACTTCGCATACTCCTCATCCAATCGAGCTGCAACCTCCATTGCCTTTGCATTAATAGTAATGATGGAGTTGATGAAAGGCCCCTGTTTGTCGTAAGCCTCGATTCGAGCCAAATACGCTTCCACCAGCTCCCGGGCTGTGAGTTTCGGCTCCGATTGCATGGCCTCGTGGATTTCTGCAATGGATTTTTCGACAACCCGGTAACTCGGCGTGGCCCAAGCACTTCGCAGCAAAAGTGCCGGGACGATGGCAAGCCACAAAGATTTAGGAAGGGCTCGAGCAGTTCGTCTCATCATTTTAATCCGCGTATTCTCTCACGGGAGTTTCGGCCCGGCGAATCGAGCTTGACGGGCTCGCCGCGGCCCCGATACTCTCAGCGCAGCCTGAAACCAGGTCCAAGACTCTATTGCCAGCCACGACCTTGATTAGGAGGGTCATCATGATGCGACGTTTCTTCTTTCCCATTCTATTATTACTGATTTCGTCCATCGCGTCGGCGAATCAACCCGGAGATTGGACAATCGATCCGTCGCTCCTTGGAGGCATCGAGTGGCGGAGCATCGGCCCCTGCAACATGGGCGGCCGGATGACCGACATCGAGGGCGTGCCGGGTAATCACAAGATCATCTATTTAGGCTATGCGTCGAGCGGCCTGTGGAAGACCACTAACGGTGGGACCACAGCGACACCCCTCTTTGACGAACAGCCGGTTCATGCCATTGGAGATCTGGCGGTCGCTCCTTGGAATCCTGACGTGGTTTGGGTCGGGACTGGGGAAGATAACCCACGAAACACGGCCTCTTTTGGTAACGGAGTTTACCGTACCCTGGATGGCGGTCAATCTTGGGATCATATGGGTCTTGACGAAACCCGCCACATCCCTCGCGTGCTCATCCATCCCACGAATCCGGACATCGTTTGGGTGGCGGCTCTCGGTCATGAGTTCGGTCCCAACGAGGAGCGGGGTGTTTTCATGACCACCGACGGTGGTCAAAGCTGGGACAAAGTGCTCTACATCGACGAGGAAACAGGCGCATCAGACCTCGAGATCGATCCCTCGAATCCGAACATCCTCTACGCGGGGATGTGGACGTTCATGCGCAACCCGTGGTCCATGAGAAGCGGGAGCGAAAAGGGTGGTTTGTTCAAATCCGTTGATGGCGGCCGCACCTGGAAGGAGCTCACTGAAGGGCTTCCCACCATGATCGGAAAGATCGGTGTGAAAGTGGCCCGCAGCAAGCCCAATGTCGTCTACGTTCTTATGGAGTCCATCGACAACACCTTGTTTCGGTCCGAGGATAGGGGCGAAACCTGGACGCGCGTTCATAGTGAGTGGGGTATCTTGGGCCGCGGTTTCTACAGCACCGAGATGAGAATCGATCCCAAAAACGAGAACCGGGTCTATACGCTCGACGGCGGAGTGCACGTTTCCATTGATGGAGGGAAGACCTTCGGCAACATAGAGACCAAAACTCATGGCGATTTTCGGACCTTGTATATCGATCCAACGGACCCCGACTTTTTCATCGTGGGCAACGACGGGGGTTTCGGGCTTTCGAGAGACGGTGGAAAAAACTTCGACTACGTGCGCAGCTGGCCGCTCGGGCAGATCTATCAGCTAACCGCCGACAACCAGGTACCCTTTTATAAGGTGTATGCGGGGTACCAGGACAACGGCACATGGGGAGGGCCGGTGAGAAGCCGGCTCAGCTACGGGATATCCAACGCCGATTGGTTTCGCATCGGACCGGGAGACGGCTCTCACATCGTTATCCATCCCGACAGGCCTTATTGGATACTCTCGGATTCACAAGGAGGCAACATCGAGCGGTTCGACACCCGGACCGGTCAATCCCAACGGGTCTCTCCTTATCCCGGCAATATCGTGATCGGTGCGCCCGCCGCGGATCATGATTTCCGTTTCGACTGGGGCGCTCCCATTGTCCCTTCGCCTCACGAGACCCAGACCGTCTATTTTGGCGGCAACGTCTTGTTCAAGACCAACGACTTCGGAACCACTTGGGAGCAGATCAGTCCCGACTTGACCACAAACGATCCGGAAAAGCAGCAAAGTTCGGGAGGGCCCATCACCTTCGATAACACGACGGCCGAGTTTCACTGCGTCATCTTGGACATTTCGGAATCGACGCTTCAGAAAGGCCTCATCTGGGTGGGCACGGATGACACGCAAATCCAGCTCACTCGAGACGGCGGAGAGAAATGGGAGAACTTGACCGGCAATGTTCCCGGCTTACCTGACGGTGCGATCATCAGCCACTTGGAAGCTTCGCTCACGGATCCGGCCACCGCCTACATGACGGCCGACAAACACATGCTGGATGATTACAATCCCTACGTTTTCAAGACAGAGGACTTTGGAAAAACGTGGGAGAACATCACCGGGAACCTTCCGCCCATGGCCTACGTGCACGTCTTCCGGGAAGATCCCAAAAATCCCAATGTCTTTTATGTGGGAACCGAAATCGGCATATTTGCATCGACCTCCGGCGGCAACGAGTGGTTTCCGTTGAGGATGAATTTGCCCCGCGCCGTCGCCGTTCACGATATTCGGATTCATCCACTGGAAAACGATCTCATCCTCGGAACGCACGGCCGGAGCATTTGGATGCTCGACGATGTCGGCTTCTTGCAGCAGATGTCACCGGACGTGGTGGACTCGGAGGCTCATCTGTTTAGTCTCCGCAAAACGTGGCGCTTTACCCCATGGAACGCTTCGGGGTCGGCCGATCGAGGTGGACACGGACAGTTCTGGGGTCCGAACCCGGATTACGGTGCTCTCATCACCTACTACTTGAAGAACGAGGTGAAGGAAGACGCTGCCGTGAAGATAGAGATATCCGATGCGGCAGGCAAGGTGATCCGAACCATGAAGGGAACCCAAGAGGTAGGTGTCAATCGTGTCGCCTGGAATTTGAGTCACGATGGTCCGGTGTCGCTCGAGCGAGATGTTCGTCCGTCGTGGGATACTTCCGGGCGCCCGGGCGGCCCTCAAGTGGTGCCTGGAACGTACACCGTCCGATTGACGGTCGGTGACAAGGCCCTAACTGAAAATGTGGAAGTTGCTCTCGACCCGGACCTTGACTTCAGCCGTGCGGACCTCGAGTCTCAGTTGGCCGCTTCGCTCCGCGTGCGGGATCTCATTTCGGCGCTTCACATGGCGATACAAACGCTCGACGGACTGGAACAGCAGACCAAGAACTTGCAGGAGACGATCCGCCTGGGATTGGAAGAAGTGCCCGAGGATGTCACTCCGGCCCTCGACCGCCTTCTGAAGAAGATCGATGAGCACCGCAAAACCGTTGTCAGAAGGGAAGTGCCTACCTACGGTACGGGCACCAAACTGCTCGGCAAGCTTCGGGGATGGTCGAGAGCCATCGACAGTGCGAACGCCGCGCCCACGAAGTATCAGTTGGAATACGTGGACAAGCTGCAGGCCGAGCACGGGGTTGCGATTAGCGAGACGAATCGCATCGTCCGTGAGGAAGTGCCAGCGGTCAACGAGATTCTCAAACGCCACAATCTGCCCACTTTGTTGGCGTCGGAAGTACCATCACCCTAGAGTACGCAACGAAGGAGCACCGCGGTCATGCCTCACGTTCGGTTTACAACAGTCGGTTTGTTTCTGACAGCATGGCTAGCTTTGTCGTTTGAGATTGCCTCGGCTCAGTCCGCGGACATTACCTCTCCTGCGGATACTGCCTCTCCCGATGAGGCTGCGGCTGTTTTCGACATCAACGCCATCGATCCCGAGACCTTCCAAGCCTTGGCGACGCGATTGCCCGAGGGGTATGGAGCCCGAAATCGACGGAATCCTCGATGACGAGGCCTGGGCGCTGGCGCCCCCTTCGGGCGACTTCATCCAGCGAGAGCCGCTTTATGGCGCTCCCTCAACGGAGAGAACCGAGTTTCGCATCCTTTACGACGCAAAACACATTTATTTCGGTATCTGGGCCTACGACAGCAATCCGGACGGAATCCTCGCGAAGCGAGATGAAACGGGACTCGGGTCTGCGACGAGGCGATCAGATCAAGATCATCATCGACACGTTTCACGATCACCGTAACGGGGTGTACTTCAGCACCAACCCACTGGGCGCACGAAAAGACGCCACCAGTGTTCAGGAAGGCCGGACGTTCAACTACGATTGGAACGTCGTGTGGAGATGTAAGACCAGTATCGACGAGAAGGGATGGTACGCGGAGATCGCCATTCCTCTCAGCCTTTTGCCCTTCAAGAGCTCGATCGACTCGACGACCTGGGGCCTTAACATCTGCCGTATCATCATGCGCAAGAACGAGGAGACCTACTGGGCGCCCTATCCCGCGGGAATGGGGCGCCCCAGGTTTCGCGCGCCTCTCCCGTGCCGGGCAGTTGACGGGGCTCGGCGGACTCCGTTCCCGCCGACGTCTCGAGCTGGTGCCCTACATCACGCCCCAGGTCAGCCGTGACGATGCGGCCGGCACCGATACCGAGAAAGATATGGGCTACGGTTTCGATTTCCGTTTGGGGCTGACCTCGGATCTCAATGCGGTTTTGACCTACAAAACCGACTTCGCCCAGGTGGAAGCCGACCAGGAAGTGGTCAATCTCACCCGATTCAGTTTGTTTTTCCCCGAGAAGCGAGAGTTTTTCACCCGGACGGCGGGTGTTTTCGAGTACGGGAACACGGGAACCAGTTTCATCGGCAGCGCGGCGGCCAATGCGGCAGGAGGGGCTGGCCGTCGGCGGTAGTTTGCTGAACCTTTTCTACAGTCGTCGAATTGGTCTTTACGAGGGCCGCGAAGTGCCGATTCTGGTGGGAGGTAAGGTTACCGGCCGGGCCGGTCCCTATACGCTGGGAATCCTGAACATCGAGACCGATGAGACCGCGTTCGAGTCCGACTCGGGAGAGGAGTGTTCGTTCCGCGGGCCAACTACACCGTGCTTCGGGTCAAGCGAGACATCTTGGCCAAATCGTCCGTGGGGGCCATCTTTACGAACCGCCAAGGCGGAGCGGGAGCCGAGTACAATCGCACCGCCGGGCTGGATGTGGGTTTTTACCTCGGGTCCGCCACGAAGCTGACGGCCCTGCTGGCCAAAACGTTCTCGCCGGAGTGAGTGGAAAAGACGTGGCCGGAGCCTTGGACTTCTCCTGGAAAGACCGATCGGTTCGACGTTCGGCGCGTACCTATCTCGACATCGGAGAGAGGTTCAACGCGGAGATGGGCTTTGTCCCCCGCCGCGACATCCGGAATGCAAGAGGATCGGCGGCCTGGACACCGCGGCCGGGTTGGAGGGGCGTCCGCCAGTTGACGATTGGAGGCGGCGTCGACTACTACGAGAACCATTCCGGCCGCATGGAGTCGAGAAATCAAAGCGGAAAGTTCAAGGTGCGAGTTGCAGGACAGCTCCTACCTCGAGCTCGGAGGCGACTACGATTTCGATTTCGTGCCCTTCGATTGGGATATCGGCGGCGGAGTCATTCCGATCGGCGCCTACCGATGGAATACCTTCCGGGCCACGTACCAATCGAACCAGAGCAAGCCCGTTTCCGGTGGTGCGACTTTTGAACGCGGCGGGTACTACGGCGGACAGAAGACAGTCGTACGGTTTCAATTTCAATTGGTACTCCGGCCAAGACCCTGCTCATCGAGTCCAATTACACCCGAAACGAGATCACCCTGCCCGAGCAACCTTCCTTTGCGACCAACACCATCAACACGCGGGTCAGCTATTCGTTCACCCCGGATCTCTATCTCAAGACCTTCCTGCAGTACAACGACGGACGCAAGCTCGCGAACTTCAATTTTCTCCTGTGGTACATCTACCGGCCGGGAAGCGATCTCTACATCGTGTACAACCAGGGTTGGGATACGACTTGCTCGGGCCGCACAGCTACCGAGCGCGCGACCGGTCACTTACAGTGAAGCTCACCTATTGGTTGTCGCGGTAGGCGGGGCTGCGCCAGCAAAAAAAAGAACTCAAGAACTCGAGGACTCAAGAACTCGAGAATGAAACAGGATGACGGCGGCCGCCGTCATCGTCCGGATTGAGTAGAATCAGCCAGGCTTTGACTGGCGGAAAAGAGCACGCCCTATATTTCTTTACAGCACGGAAAGAGCTACAATACCGCCTTCCACACCTGGTGACACCATTCCTATTGCTAGATGGTTAAGAGCGGGAGGTTCCTATGAAACGCTTTATCGGACTCGTACTACTTGTGATGATCGTTGTCGCCGCTGTCCCGCAGCGGGCGGCCGCAAAGCACAATCAGAGAAATGTCGATGTGATCAAGGTGATGACGCGCAACCAGTACCTGGGCGCGGACATCACCCCGGTGATCGTGGCGGCAGGTATAGGTCAAGAGGCATTCGACGCTGCTGCAGCTGCGGTTCTGGAACAGATCGCGAACAATCTCTTCCCCGTGCGGGCGAAGGCTTTTGCACGGGAGGTAGCCTTCACCCGACCGGACGTGATTGCGCTACAGGAAGTGCTTGATTTCAAGGTGAATGGCGAGAATGTATTTCCGTTTTACGTCAACCATTTAAAAGTGACCCTGAATGCTCTTCGGGCCAGGGGGCTTCATTACAAAGTGGCGGCGACGGTCAATAATTTGGATTTGACGATTGAGCTCGATGTCAACGGCGACGGTGTTTCCGACCGCCTGAGGATCCTTGATCGCGACGTCATCCTCGTCAAGAAAGGCGTGATTTCTTACAACGTTGACTTGTGCGGTGTCCCGGTACCGAATCCAGCTTTTGACCCGACCCTGCCGTTTCCGGAGTATCTGACGTCCACAGTTTCGGAGGAAGGCTGCAACTACACGGCTGTCGGCCGCGTTCCATCGCCGGTGGGCCTCATCACAGTGGAACGTGGTTTCGTCGGTGTGGATGTTACGGTGCGTGGCCGTGAATACCGAGTAATTGATACACATCTCGAGGTTAGATTCCCTGACCCGACCAACCCGAGCAGCGCGATCCTCCAGTACCTCCAATCGGTGGAGTTGACTGAAACGCTGCGTAAAACGTCGTTCGATAAGAATCTGATCCTACTCGGCGATTTCAACTCCTCAGCGGTCGATTTCCCGATCGGCAATATCGTGCCGCCCTACCAGATCATCGCCATTGCGGGCTTCACAGACGTTTGGGATCGGAATCCCCTCGCACGGTTCGATCCCGACGGCTTCACCTGTTGCGAGCAGGAGGACTTGGCGAACCGGCGCTCGATGCACTCCGAGCGGATCGACATCATCTTTGTTCGTGGCGGACCGTATAAGCCATGGGCGCTCGTCACCGGCCGGTTCCCGATCTTCCCACTGTTCTTTCCGCCCAACTGGGGATCGGATCACGGCGGCGTGTTCGGAAAGTTGTTTTTCAAACGGTGGTAAATCTGTAGGCCAGGCTGTGCCTGGCAAACAGCTCATATAGGAGGTTCTTCCGTCGCGATCACCGGCCGCGGTCTGGGAGGACGAGGCCGCGCTACCATGATGCCCCACCGATCTCGGCGGCGTAGTACGTAATCGGCGAGGCTTCTGCGCGTCACGATCACTCGACGGTGATGGGATGACGCGTGAAGGAAGCAAACGGTCCCTTGTTTGCTGTAGGTGATAAGACCGACATGGCCGATGAGCCGTCCCGGCTCCGTGGTGACGACGCCCACTAAATCGCCCTCTTGCAGTTGCCTCTCCGCCTGTTGGATCGAAGAGCGCACGAGGACCGAAAACGTCCTGTCACTTAGTCGAGCTTCCGTCTGCGCGATCGCTTCCTGCTCGTGCAATTCCGCCATAGGCGGGAAGAGGTATCGGTTTCCCGACATGTAAAAGAAATGCCGGCGAAGCAGGAGTCCACCTAGTTTTTGCGTCCAATCGTCCAATCGAAGGCGGGATCGGTTGTCCTCGAACCAATCTTCCAGATAGTGGAGTCGTGACGCAAAGTCGCCCATTGTTGCGTTTCGATACCGCGTCGAGACGAGCTCCTTAATGAAGCACGTCTCGGTGGTGTTCCCGAGCCATGCGCATCGCGCCACGGCCATACTGGTGTCGATGAGGGTTACACAGTCGAAACGAGAAAGGTCAACTCGAAGACGTTCAGGCCCGCTTGTTTCTCTGCGATGAGAATAAGGGCTGTGCCATTTCAGCACCGCCGCTCGGACCAGGAAATCACCGAAGGCCTCACCGGGGTCGGGCTCGCCCAACTCTTCGTACCATTGGTGGAGAAGCAGTCTTTGGCCACGATCGAGATGGAGCGGGACCTGACCGTTTGCGTCGCGACCATTCTCTGAATCGAGGGCTACCGCCGAGCTCGATAGAAACAAGAGAAGGGTGACCAGAAGATACCCCATAGGTTTATTGTAGACCCGAATAGCGCGAGCTCATAGGGGCCCTTTTGCTTTCTCACGCGACTACTTGTACGCGATAGCCGCGCTGGTGGGGCCGGCGAGGCGAATGATCTCGAAGCGTTTGAATCCCACATCGCTGCACCAATCCCGGAAGTTTGCACCTGTGTAGTCGAAGCCATCGCCAAACTCGATGAGCATATTGAGTGACATCAAAAGGCCAAAGGCGTTTTCCCGGCGTGCGTCGTCGATCAGGTTCTCGATGGCGATGAAGGCGCCGCCCTCCGGAAGCGCCTCGTAGGCTTTCTTGATGAGGATTTTCTTTTTCTCGAGATTCCAGTCGTGAAGGATATTGCCCATCGTAACGACATCGGCCTTTGGCAGGTCGTCAAGGAAGAAGTCTCCTGAGACGACCGTGATACGCTCAGCCATCCCCGCCGCATCGACGTGCTCCTGTGCATGGGATGCCACCGGCGGAAGGTCGAAAGAGTTGAACTTGAGGTGCTCATGGCGTGCGCCCACGAGTCTGGACAACAGGCCGAGGGCACCGCCGATGTCGCTCACAGTTTTGTACTTGGAGAAGTCGAAGCTCTCGGCCAACTGGATGAAGTTTGCCGCCTGAAAGCCCGTCATTGCGTTCAGGAACTCGCCGAGCTTGACCTCGTTGTCATACAGCTCCTCGAAGATCGGTTTGCCATGGGTTTTCACCTCGCTTTGCGGCTGTCCGGTCTTGAGTGCGCTCCCCAGGTGGTTCCAGAAGCCGAACAAGCGCGCGTTCAGCATTTCCGGCATTCCGCCAATATACGTAGGGCTCCCCCTGTCGAGAAAGGCGGCCGTCTCCGGAGTGTTCTTGTACTGCCCTTGGGGCCCATCGCCGTCCCGGTCGAGAAACTTCAGCGCCACAAGCGCGTCGAAGAAATCATAGGTCCCTCGAGGATGAAGCCCGAGCTTTTCCCCGAGCTGCGATGCGGTTTTCGGGCCGTCCCCGAGCGCGGAAAACAGTTCCATTTCTACGGCCGTGAGCAGCACCTTGGAAGCCCAGAAGGCAGTTGCGGTTTGCATGATGCGGCCCGGGTCGATTTGGTTGCTCATTGTAACTCCTCTGATGTTACAGCTAGACGACGTCGATTGCGTCTCAATGAGAAACAATCTCTAGCGCAATATTTGGAATTCTAAGAAGTTGCGGTGGTGTACCGCGCCAAAGCCAGTGGGAAGTAGATGACAGACGACGTCTGTTGTCAAGACAAAAAGCAGGAGTTTTTGTACTGAAGGATGAAGAGGCCGGACTTGGGCGGGACTCCCGAGACTCTCTGGAATAACGGAACGAGCTTTCCTGCCTAGCTGTACCTATGCTATTTTCGCCGATATTCCTATCGCTTCGGCAGGATGCGGTCTCCGGTCCTGCATCGAAAGGAGGCGTCATGTTCCCAAAGAAGCTCGTTGTCCTCATTGTCTGTGTTTTAGCGTCAGCCTGTTCACCGCAAGCAAAACTTGATGTCGCGGAGATTGTGCTCACAAACGGCAAGATCGTAACCGTCGATGAGGCCGGAACGATTGCCGAAGCTGTTGCCGTTGAAAACGGGAAAATAGCGGCCGTGGGAACGAATGACGAGATTGGGCAATGGACGGGTGCGGCGACCAAGGTCATCGACCTCAATGGAAAGACCGCAATTCCAGGACTCATAGACTCGCACGCGCATATCACCAGTACGGCGATGCGTATGGTTGGAGTCCTCGATCTCAGCGAAGAGGCCGGTATCGGATCCATCTCAGATATACAAAAGATTGTCGCTGACGAAGCGGCGACCCTATCGAAAGGGGAGTGGATCAGCGGTGCCCGCGAGGACGATTACAAGTTGGTCGAAAAACGTCATCCCACGAGGTGGGAGCTCGACGAAGCCAGCCCGGACAACCCGGTCATGATATCCACCGTAGGGGGGCACTTCTCTATTGCCAACAGCAAGGCATTCGAGATGGCGGGAGTCACGAAAGAGACCCCCGACCCGGTCGGAGGAATGTTCGACCGGGACCCGGAAACGGGAGAGCTCACCGGCGGACTTCACGAGAAGGCCGTTGGAATCATCCAGCGTGCGCGGCCACCACGAAAAGATCTGGATAGAGAAGAGGCTGCCGAGACGGTCAAGAACATGATGCTGGAGAATGCTAGCACCGGACTCACCTGCATCTACGACAATGTCGGCCGCTCCCAGGTCCGGGCGGCTCTGAATCTCAAAAACCGGGGAGAGCTCCCCATCCGGTTCAGAGTGGATTTAGGAGTCGGGCTTCACAAGGAGATGTCCGAGCTGGGATTGACGCATGAGCCCTTCGGTGACGAGTGGGTCAAAATCTGTGGCGTGAAGTTCTTCTTTGACGGCGCCATATCTGCACGGACCGCCGCCGTGTCCGAACCCTACCTCCATCGCGAGAATTTCTATGGAGTCATGGCAACGACCAAAGAGCTGGCCCGAAAGACGCTCGAGGAAGCCTACGAGGCTGGCTGCCGCGTATCGGCCCACGCAAACGGAGACAAAGCTATCGGCATGTATCTCGACATCATGGAGGAGATTCAGAAGACATATCCTAGAGAAAATACTAGAAACCGGATCATCCACTGCACGGTCATCAACGAGGAGCTCGTGGGTCGGATCAAAGAGCTCGACATGCTTCCTACCATCTTCGGAGCCTATCCTTACTATCACGGTGACAAATTGATTCCCGCCTTTGGGGAAGAGCGTTTAGAGAGAATGTTCGCCGCCCGTTCCTTTTTGGACGCAGGAATCAAAGTCGCAGCCCACTCCGACCACAGCGCGTCACCCTATCCGCCGCTCATGGGCATACACGCTTTGGTCAACCGGACGACAAAAGCAGGCAAACCCATCGGACAAAGTCAGAAAGTTTCGGTGATGGAGGCTTTGAAACTCTACACCGATGAACGCGGCCTATCATTCTTATGACGAAGATTTGCTGGGCTCGATTGAAAAAGGCAAATGTGCCGATATCGTGGTTCTAGGGGAGGATATCCTTACGGTACCGCCGGAAACTATTGTGGATATCCCCATCGAAATGACTATCGTGAGCGGAAAAGTCGTATATAAAAAATAGCTCGCCAGGAGAAGAAGCATTGAAAAACTACTTACCCATACTACGCGGTTTATTTGTCTTTGCTGTTTGTGTCTCGCAAGGTGGATTCGCCGGCGGACAGGGTGTCACTCGTGACCTCGATAATCTTCCCTTTTTCAAGAGCTACACGAATCACCGCGTTTCGAGCTACGACCGAACCGGGGGGAATGACGACGGGAACTGGGAAAATCCCATCCAACCGGGCGAAACGAGAGCTCTTGCCGAGATCGAGGGGCCGGCAATCATCAGCCATATCTGGATCACCATCGCGACTCCCGAGACGATGCACCTGAAGAAGCTGGTTCTCAGAATGTATTGGGACGGGGAGACAGTCCGAGCGTCGAAGCTCCGGTCGGAGACTTTTTCGGCCTCGGACTCGGAGAGTATTTCCTCTATGACTCGGCGGCTTTGTCGGTGGGCTCGCAAAAGGCGTTGAACTCTTTCTTTCCCATGCCGTTCCGGCGATCGGCGCGTATCACCGTGACTCACGAAGGGGACGATCCCGTGCGCGCTTTCTACTTCAACATCGATTACGAAAAACACGCGGCTCTTCCCGTGGATATGGGCTACTTCCATGCTCAGTACTTGCAGGCTGCTCCCAACAAAGGCTGGACCACGGACTGGACGCGCAACGGCGAGGACAAGATCAACGACAAGAAGAATCTGAATGGAAAGGACAACTACCTCATCCTGGATGCCATTGGACGCGGACACTATGTCGGAGTCACTCACAGCATCCAGCAGAATCAGGGAGACTGGTGGGGTGAGGGGGACGAGATGATCTTCATCGATGGTGCCGCTTCTCCTCAGATCACGGGTACCGGTGCGGAGGACTATTATCTGGGCGCCTGGTGCTACGGGGGCTGCGGGATCAATCCCTTCGGAGGTCAAAAGCCCACCTTTGCCTTTCAACGCTTTGGCAACCCGATGAACGGCGGCGATGATCGGGGTGCCAAATGGATGGTCTATCGTTTCCACACGGATTCTCCGGTTGCGTTCGAAAAATCGATCAAGGTGACCATCGAGCACGGACATGCCAACCACCGGGCCGACAACTATTACACGGTGGCCTACTGGTATCAGAGCGAGCCCCACAAGGCTTTTCCCGCGTTGGCTCCCGTTCAGGAGAGGATTCCGAGACAGTTCGACGCCGGAGGACCGACGACGGGCCGTAACTAGTGCCCTGTGTCAGTAATTCGTCACATAAATCTCGGCCCCTTTTGCGCGCTGACTGCGTTGCGCCTCCTCGAAATATCACGATATATCGTCGTCGGCACGCCTTGCCAGCACACAAAATGACCTCGAGCTTTATGCAACGATCCACTGATACAGGACACTAGTCGTTTTTGCCAAACCGGTGTTGCCGGTGCAGAGAGCGTTCGGGTAGGCGAAAGTGGATAAATCACCTCGCACCTGTCAAACTTGTGAGGTCTTGACCTTCTGCCACGCGCTTCTTCACCCACTGCCGGCCTTTCGTTTCACAGATGGCAGGACTCTGGCGCCGGCAGCCTGTCGAGCGAACCCTGTCGTAGGTGCGGGCACGGTTGCTGAGGTCGGCTCCCGAACAGGTCGCAATCCCTGCCCGTGCGGCAGTGGACGGAAGTACAAGAGGTGCTGCCTAAAAAGGGGGACAGGTACATTTTCGCCGAAAAAGGGACCTGTCCCCCTTTTCATATTGTGTTTCCTGGGGTGAAACGGAATTGAAACGTCGTACTGCAAAAGGCAGGCTCAAGATCGAGCATCGTATCATCCCTGGTGTGCGTAGTTTTCTCGAACGCCTACTCGAACAAAATGGTGAAATCCGTTCGGTTATTCCAGGCGTCATCCGCAAGGTCCGCGACGCCAAAGGTCCGGTCAGGGCCCGCGTGACCGTTCCCACCACGAACGGTTGGAAGGTCATCGCTCTTTCGAAAGGCCAAAGCCAAGAGCTCTTCATCAGCACTAGTCTCGACCAAGATGAACTGGAAGCAGCAATCGAAAAAGTGCTGGATGAATCTTAGAGGAGAAAACGAGCTGTGAGTCAGGTCAATTTTGATTTCAGTAACCAGGTAGCCATCGTAACCGGCGCCGCACGCGGTGTCGGTCGGGAAATCGTGAACGCGTTCGTGCAGGCCGGTGCGCGGGTTGTGGCAGCGGATCGTGACGAAGCCGGATTGGCGGAAACCTGCCGGTCTCATGCCACGGGGGTTGTTTCTGTAGTCGCCGACATCAGTGACCCGAAAGGTGCGAGATCGGTGGTTGATACCGCGATTGAAAATTTCTGGCAGCTCGACATTTGCGTGAACAATGCCGCCGTCGCGCCACACACGGCGCTCCTGGAAGAGCGCGTCGAGGTCTGGGATACGGTTTATGCCGTCAACTGCCGGGGGACGTTCTTGATGACCCAGGCGGCGGCCCGCGCGATGATCCCCCTCGAGAAGGGCGGCCGAATCATCAATTTTTCATCGGGCGTCAGTAAGCGTGGCTCTCCGGGAGCCGCTGCATACGCTTCGAGCCGGGCGGCAACGGAAAGCTTTTCACGCGTTGCGGCGGTAGAGCTTGCCCCTTACAACATCCTGGTCAATACGGTCAGCCCGGGGCTGATTGATACCCAGCCCAAACCGCTGCCGCCGGCGATGGCCGAGGGACTGGGTACCCGTGTCCCGACGCTACCGCTTGCCCGACCCGGGGAACCGGAAGAAGTCGTCAACGCGGTTCTCTTCCTGGCGTCGGATGCTGCGAGCTACATGACCGGCGCTGTGATTTCGGTCAACGGGGGGGCGGGAGTGGGCCAGCGCCCAAAGGGCTCGATTATCGACGACGATACCCGTTATGACTGGGTGACGGGAAAAAAACGAAATTAATACAGCTACTCCGAACGCAACACCTCTACCGGATTTACCGATGCAATCCGTCTGGCCGGAAGATAGCTCGCGAACAAGCACACCACCACTAGAAGCAACGCAACGGCACCGTAGGTAAAAGGGTCCGATGGCTTCACGCCAAACAAGAAGCGGTGCACCAGACTGGATGTCCAGGTGGCACCTAGCAAACCCAGGAGCGTACCCACCGTGCCGGTGAAGAGGCCGGCGCGAAGTACCATTCGAACCAAGCCCGTGTCTCTTGCACCGAGCGCCATCCGGATCCCGAACTCGCGCGTTCGATGGGTGACGGCCCGGGCGGTGACTCCAAAGATTCCAACTGCTGCCAGCATCGCTGCCATGACGCCGAACACCATCATGAGAAGGGTGCGGTATTGTTCTTCACTCGTGGAGCGGGCAATGAGTGAAGCCATGTTGTCGGCCTCGGTGATAGCGATGTTCTCGTCCACGGACCACACGGCTTCTCGAATGAGCGGGATCGCTTGATTTGGATCGGCCTTCGTTCGCGCAGCGAAGCTCACTTCTCCTCTCGAGAATTGGACGAAGGGAACGTAGAAGGTCGGCTCGGGATCGGTGTCGAGCGTCTCCCGATGTACGTCCGCCACGATTCCCACCACGGTGACCGTTTCCCAAGGGTACCAGAGCCGTGCGCCGATGGAGGACTCATCGGACCACAGCAAGCGAGCAAGAGATTCGCTTACTACGGCGACGGAGGGTGCGTCCGGCCCGTCTGCTGAGTTGAACGTTCGACCCGCAAGGAGCGGTATCTCCATCATCTCGTGGTAGCCCGCGGCGACATGGAAGAGTTTGGCGGAAGGCCTCATCTCGGAGTCACTGCCTTCGACCGCTACGCCCCAGCTTGCGGTCCTTCCCGGGAAGGGAAGCCCGTTGGAGGCGGTCACCGCGCGAACGTTTGGGATCGCTTCGAGCCGTCCGAGAACCTCGAGGAAGAACCTCGAACGCTCTTCGTCGGTCGGGTAGGAAGTGTCGGGGAGCGATAGCCGGATGGTGGCCAGGTTTTCCGTCTCGAAACCCGGATCGACTTCTAGGAGGCGGGAAAGACTTCGGGCAAGAAGACCGGCGGTCACCAGGAGAACGACGGTCAGTGCGATCTCGAGCGCTACAACGGTGCTCCCAAAGCGCCGACCACGACCGGAGCCGGTGCGCCCGCCGGAACGTAACGTTTCGCTTATGGAGCTACGGGTGGATACGATGGACGCCACCGTTCCGAAGGCCAGTCCGGTCAGCATGCCCAGCAATGTTGCAAAGGCGAGGACCCGAAGGTTGACTACCACTTCATCGATTCGAGGGATGGGTGGTGCCAGCAAGACGAGTGCCCTTGTGCCTGCGAAAGCAATGAGAGCTCCGACGACACTTCCCAGCAATCCCAGGACCATGCTCTCGGTCAGAAGCTGACGTACGATCCTCGAGCCGCCGGCTCCGAGTGCGCACCGTGTGGCAACCTCTTGGCGACGGCCGTGCATTTCTCCGAGTGAGAGTGTTGCGATGTTGCCGCAGGCGATGAGTAGCAGCAATCCTGTTGCACCTAGAAGCAGAGTGAGCGGCGAGGACAGACCTCGGACTTCGTCTTCGTCGCGAGGAATGAGTCTCACGTCCATCTCTTTGTAAGTCGTGTCTCTCGTTAAGATCGCATACGTTTCTGCTCGGGCCTGATCGATCGTGATTCCAGGTAGCAGTCTTCCTACAACCTGATACATGTTCGATCCACAGCCGATACAGTCCCAGAGCTGGCCGAAGGGAACCCAAATATCCTTGCTGTTGAGATGACCCTCGAGTAGAGGGCCTCCGGTGAGCCATCGAAGTCGAAATCCCCGAGGCAGAACCCCCACGACGGTGTAAGAAATACCATCTAGAACGAGGGTTTTTCCGAGCACATCGGGCCCGCCTCCGAACCTCCGTCTCCACATCTCATCGCTCAGGACCGCTACCTTTGCTGCCTGGCCCGGTGAGAGATCCTTGCTCGCCGGGAAGAAACCATCGACCGATGGCCGGTTGCACTCCGAGGACGGGAAGGAGAGAAGCCGTTGCGGTTCCGACGGAGATTCTTTCGGGCCGTCCCATTTCGCTCAGAGTCCCTTCGCCCCATTCATTAGCGAGGTACAGTGCAACATCCTGAAAGAGAGTGTTGTTCTCCCTCCAGTCCTGATACTGCTCGTTGGTGAGGTTCATGTGGTCCCAACGTCCGCCCGGGCCGTCGGACTTCTTCCACGGGAAGGCTAGCCAGACCGTCACCAACCGACCCGGCTCCTGGTAGGAAAGTTTTTTTAGCAGAACCCCGTCGACCACGCTGAACATTGCGGTCGAAGCGCCGATTCCCAAGCCGAGCGTCAGGACGGCTACCGCCGTGTAAAGCGGTCGCTGGCGAAGGGTACGGAGACCGAAGCGAAAATCCTGAAGTATGGAGTCGAAGATTCCGCGTCTTGATGGTTTGTGACTCCTGAAGGCGGCAGATACCCTCGTGATAGTTTGCAACATTGCCTCGAGCCGCCGTCGAGGCGCCGTCCTGAGAATATCCGCCAGCGTGCGCGCTAGGATCGTCGCCCAAGCCCTCGACCCGTTGAGGCGGGTCAAATGGTCCCATTGTGTCCGAAACACTTCGACCATGGCGGGCCCGAACCTTCGGCGGAAATCCGCAGGGTAGAGCAGCAAGAGGATTGTGTAGCTGAGCTCCGCAAAAGCGGATAGGGAGAAATGACGCTTCATCACGACCTCACTCAACCGATCTGGACGTTTTTGGCTTTGAGAACCTGCACGAGGTCGGCAAGTCGTCCCGCCTCGGCCTGAAGCACCTTGCGGCCCAAGGTTGTCAATTTGTGGTAGCGACGGCGCGGGTCATCGTCGGGTTTCGGGGGTACCGCTTCCACCAGGTCCTTTTTCTCCAAGCTCTGCAGCGCTTCGTAAAGCGTTCCCGGCCCCACGCGAACCCGGCCGCCGGAGCTTTCCTCCACTTCCTGCATGATCGCGTAACCGTGGCGGGCGCCGTCGTTCAAAGCAAGCAAAACGTGTAGCATACGTGGGGTGAGGGGAAGCAAGTCACGGGGTCGCTTTTTTTGCATTTACCATCCTTTCCGATATATCGGGAGCTATGAGTTTAGACGCGGGAGATGTTGCCGTCAAATCTAAATTGTAAAAAATAGGAACTTTACACGTGAACTTTCTGCATGGGTCTACTGTTTCATTGGACTGATTCAATTTCTTCAGGGTCCTTGGTCGGATCACATTAAACTTCATCCTTCCTCACGGCATGACAATTGCTGTGACCCGGACTTATGAAAGCGAACAAACTGTCTGCTCTTGCCGGAGTCCTTTTTCTATCGTCGAGTCCGATCCTCCTGGGACAGGAGACGGACTCGCTGGTGCTTCCCCATGAAGTACGACTGAACAAGCGGCAGCCTCCGGATGCCGTCCTGAAGGCGATTGGTATCAAGTCGGGCATGATCATCGGTGAAGTCGGTGCGGGTCGCGGGCGTTATACGGTGCAGATCGCATCACGCATCGGCCCTTCGGGTCGCATCTACGCGAACGATATCAATCAAGAAGCGCTTCGGTTTCTCGAAGGACGCTGTGAGGAAAATGGTCTGACGAACGTTGAAACCGTTCTGGGCTCGGTGACGGATACGAAGCTACCTCGCGCAGCACTGGACCTGGTGATCATGGTGAATGTGGTCCACTGTCTCGAAAAGCCGGTCGAGCTTCTGCGAAATATTCAGGTTTCGTTGAAACCGGATGGTCTGATCGCCGTTGTCGAAGGTAGTTTGGACAAAGAGCCTTCCGCCGCCGGTGAGTGGTTCCTCCGCAGCAAGCTTTTAAAAATCTATGAAAAGGCCGGATACGAACTGGTCCGAGAAGAAGACTTCTTACCGAAGGACAACATCTATATTTTGAGGATCTCGGAGTCGGAAACGAACTAACTCATTTGCCCCACCACCGGAGCACTCTCAGAGCGCGGAGCGTATTCCATCGGCTGGTTTTTCCTACGCGTTCCATCTCGAAAAATGTCCTCCCCGGATGGCGGTTCTGGAGAGGCCAGCGTTCATCCTTGGTGCGCTTCTTTTTCAGGAGCTCCATGGCGTCCGTCAGTCGTTTATCCCGTTTGGCGCCTGAGGCGCAAAAGTAGTCGAGTCCTCTCAATACGTCGTAGTGCCAGCGGGGTGGAAAGGAAAATCGCGTCATCGCGGGTTTGACGACCCTGCCGGTTCGGTGAGAACGTAAAAGCCGGTGCACGAGCAAGAACTCACGGGCCTTCGCCTCTGCCTTTCGGGTCTTGGCGGCCAGGCGACCGCCGTTCTCGTCATAGGCTCGGAGTCCCTCGAGAACGGAGATCGTGGTGTGAAACGAACTGTGAGTATCACCGCGGTAGCGTTCGCAGTTCCATCCTCCGTCGGGCATCTGCTCGCCGAGAAGGTGGCCGACAAGGGTATCAACGCGCGAGTCTTTGATGCGGAAGGTACAAAGGATGGAAAGTACCATGCCCGTAACACAGGTCTCGCTCCGGGGCCATGTCGGTGCAAGGGCGATTCCGCCGTCATCTTCCCGGAAGCCTTTGTCCAGGAGCAAGTGAGCCGCTTTGGATATGCCGGGATGCCTTGGCGGAGCGCCGATTCGCCTGAGCAGAAGCATGGTGTAGGTGGTAGAGATCCACTTGGGTGAGTAGAGACCTCCACCCCAAGACCCGTCCGATGCTTGAAGGGCCAGAAGACGGGCGCCCCAGCCTTCTTCGGCGACGCGGCGCTGCTCCTTTTCCCAGACGCGCTTACCTGCTTTGGTGAGATCCCGAAGACTTTGCCAGCGGATCGCCGGGTCGCCTTCGAGGAGCCAGTCGAGAACCGGTCCTGCATCGGTTTTCATAGCTCTTGGTACTGCTCCTCGACGATATCCTTCACGAGTGACGAAAGCCAACCGAAGTCGCCCTTTGAAACATCACTTCCCGGCCGACGGGGCACGCCGACGTTGACTCCTCGGACTCGCAAACCCGCCTTGATCGTGCCGGTGGGATTATGGTTTCTCGCCAAGGTGTCGACCAAGGGCAAGATACGCCGATAGTAGATCTGCCGCGCGAGCGGGAGGTCGCGTTTCTCGAAGACGGCATCCATCAATTGACGACCGGAGCGCGGCACCACGTTCAAGATGCCTGTGATCCAAGCTTTACATCCGAGGGCCATCGACTCCAATGCCGCATTGGGGTTTCCGCAGATGACCGTGATTCGATCCCCACAGAGCCGATGGATGGCGTGGACCCGTTTGCTGTCTCCCGTACTTTCCTTGATGAAGGCGACCGTTTCCATTTCCGCCAACCTCGCAACGAACGATGGCGTCAGATCGACCCCGGTGAGCGAAGGATAGTTGAACAAGATCATGGGCAGCGACACCGCTTCCGCGACGTCTTGGTAGAATCTTCGGACGTCGGCTTCCGAACGACCGGCGTAGAGCTCGGGCACAATGGGAGCCGCCATGATGGCCGGAGCACCGAGGCGTTCAGCGGCTTTCGCGAGGGAAACCGCTTGCCTAGTCGTCGTTGAAACGATAGCGGGGATGACCGGCTTCCGCCCTTTCGCCGCCTCGGTCGTTTTATCCCAAACCTCGAGGGTCTCGTCCTTGGTGAGCAAAGGTCCCTCTCCCGTCAGGGCCGTCGGCATCAAATGGTCGGCGCCTTCCGAGATCACGAAATCAACGAGACGTGATATCGCCGGACCGTCGATCCGGTCTTCAGCGTCGAAAGGCGTTACGAGGGGAACGATGATTCCCTCGATCGGTTTTTTCGTGCCGGTCATGGCCTTACCTCCGCTCCTGTTTCTGGTAAGATCTCGGCGGCTCTGCCAACGGGTCGCTCGTCGGGGAGCCGGTCCAGTCTCGAGCGCCATCAGAAGGAGGATAAAGGCGAATGTTGCGAATCGCAATGCTCGGAGCCCTTTTGTCGTGGTCTGTCGCCTCGGCGTCAACTTTTAAACTCTCCACCTCTGACCCCGATCTTTATAAGAACATCGGCTGGCGCAGTATCGGGCCCTGTAACATGGGGGGACGGATTACAGACATCGAGGGGGTGCCGGGCAAGCCGTACATCCTTTACTTCGGGACGGCGTCCAGCGGTCTTTGGAAGACGGTGAACGGAGCGATTAGCTCGGAGCCACTATTCGACGAGCAGCCCGTCCACGCCATCGGTGATCTCGCCCTCGAATCCAACCAACCCGGAAGTCATCTGGGTAGGGACCGGCGAGGACAATACGCGAAACACCGTCTCCTACGGAAACGGTATCTACAAGTCGCCGGACGGGGGAGAGACCTGGTTCCACATGGGGCTCGAGGACACCCGCCACATCGCGCGGGTCCTCGTTCACCCGCGCGATCCCGACACCGTCTACGTGGCCGCCATCGGACATGCCTTTGGACCGAACGTCGAGCGCGGTGTTTTCATGACCACCGACGGCGGCAAGAACTGGGAGAAGGTGCTCTACGTCGATGAAGAAACGGGCGCATCGGATCTGGAGATGGACCCGGTGAACCCCAACATCCTCTACGCGGGGATGTGGACCTTCATGCGCAAGCCCTGGACCATGCGGAGCGGGAGCGAGAAGGGTGGGCTATACAAGTCCGTGGACGGCGGACGCACCTGGAAGGAAATCACGGAAGGACTCCCCGCGCTCATGGGCCGTATCGGCGTCAAGGCCGCGCCGAGCAATCCCAAGATCGTCTACGTCATCGCGGAGACTGAAGAGGGAAAACTCTTTCGTTCTGAGGATCGGGGAGAAACCTTCGAGACGGTCCACGAGAAGTGGGACATTGTGACCCGAGGCTTTTATTACGCCGAGATGAGAGTCGACCCGACGAACGAAAACCGTATTTACGCGATTTCCGGCGCGCTCAAAGTTTCCGACGACGGCGGAAAGACCTGGAAGTCCATCGGCGGGAAACTCCACGGCGACCACCACGCGCTTTGGATCGATCCGGAAAATCCTAACTTTCTCGCGGACGGGAACGACGGTGGTGTAGGACTTTCGCGAGACTACGGGGCCCTGTGGGAGTACGTCCGAAACATTCCGATGGGACAGTACTATCAGATCGACGTGGACCACGAGGTCCCGTTTTACATGATCTACGGAGGCCTGCAAGATAACGGCTCTTGGGGGCTTCCGGCCCGGAGCCGCCACCGTTTCGGCATCTCGAACGCAGAGCTCATCAGCATTGGCGGCGGCGACGGCTTTTTTGCCGCCGTCCATCCCGAGAAAGCCCGACCAGATCCTTTCCGATTCGCAGGGAGGGAACATCGTCCGGTTCGACAGACGAACGGGTCAGTCTCAGGCGATCTCGCCTTATCCGGGCAACATCATCATCGGGGCGCCGGCCTCGGAGCACGAGTATCGATTCGATTGGAACGCCCCCATTCTCATTTCGCACCATGACCCGGACAGGGTCTACTTCGGTGGAAATGTCCTTTTTCGCTCGAACGATTTCGGAACCTCCTGGGATGTCATCAGTCCCGACTTGACCACCAACGACGCCGAAAAACTCCAGAGCTCGGGCGGACCCATCCGTCCCGACAACACGACGGCGGAGTATCACTGTGTCATTATCGGCATATCGGAATCGCCGCTGACTCCCGGTCTCGTCTGGGTGGGAACGGATGACTCTCAGGTCCAGGTCACGCGGGACGGGGGTGAGACTTGGGTGAACGTCAGTGCCAACATCAAAGGATTGCCCGAGGCCGCCCTCATCAGTCACGTTGAGGCGTCCCGGGCGTCGGAGGGGCGTGCCTATGTTGCTGCGGAGCTTCACCAGCTCGATGATTTCCGGCCTCTCGTCTTCAAGACCGAAGACTATGGCAAGACCTGGGAGAACATCACCGGAGACCTTCCCCCGAACGCCTATATTCACGTGTTCCGGGAAGACCCGAAGAACCCGAAGGTCCTTTACGCCGGCGCGGAAAGCGGTGTCTTCGTGTCCTTGACAGGAGGCGGCGAGTGGTTTCCGCTGCGAATGAAAAACCTCCCTGCCGCCGTGGCGGTCCACGACATCATTATTCATCCCGAAGAAAACGACCTCATTCTCGGCACCCACGGCAGGAGCATTTGGGTTCTCGACGACGTCGGATTCCTCCAGCAATTGACACCCGCGATACTCGAGTCGGACCTTCATTTGTTCGAGACGCGAAAGGCCTGGCGTTACTCGAATTGGACCGGGGACACGGGCGGCACGGTTTGGGGGGGAGACAAAAACTTCTGGGGGCCGAATCCGGACTACGGGGCTTTGATCACTTACTATTTGAAAGAAGAACCGAACGAGGAAGACGAAATCGAGGTTGAAATCGAAATTCTTAGTGACACCGGCGAGGTCATTCGTAAGGTGGACGGCACCAAGGAGAGAGGCCTGAACCGAGTCGCCTGGGATCTGCGCTTCGAAGGACCGGAAGTACGAAAGCCCGAGAGTGACGAGGCGGAGCCGGGATCCAGCCGGCGACGCACGAGAGCACCGCAAGTGGTTCCGGGCGAGTACACCATCCGTGTGAAAGCGGGGGAGACGACCAGCGAGGGCCGCGTTCAGGTGGCACTCGAACCGGCCTTGAGCGTGAGCCAAGAGGACCTCGATCTTCAGCTCGAAACGGCCCTCGCCCTCCGCGAAAAAATCTCTTCACTCAACCTGGAGCTCCGGTCCCTGGACAGCGTCGAGAGCCAGATCAAGGGTATCCAGAAAACGGCCAAGGATGAGGTGCCAGACGACCTGAAGGAAAAGTTGGACGCATTGCTCGAGAAGATCGAAACGCAGAAGAGCTCTATGACCCGCGACCCCGAAGCCGGCTACACGTCTTCGACGCGCATCCTCGGAAAGCTGACCGGATGGCTCTCGGGGATCACACGAACGGAGGCGGCACCGACGAGTCACCAACTGGAATATATCGAAACGCTTCAGGCCGAGTACCAAGAGGCTCTCGACGGTTCACGTGCCATCGTTCGTGATGAAGTGGCGTCTCTCAACGAGATCCTGAAGACCCACGGGCTGCCCATCGTTTATGTCAGCCAAGACCAAGGAGAAGATCGATGAAAAAGACTGCCTTCCTCGTCACGCTCTTAGTGTGTGGTGTTCATCTCGTGTACGCCGACGGACCCTGTTTCACCGGTGAAGATTACGCCGCACGGCAAGCGAAGTTGTTGGCCGAGGTGAGCGACGGAGTCATCATTGTGGACGCTTCGGCAACGCCGCGAGATTTCACTTATCTGACCGGCGTGGAGAATAGGGAAGGGCAACTCATTCTAGTTCCTGAAGGAATTGCCAAGCGCAGCCCGCGACCCGAGGCCTGGCGGACAACGATTTATTTGCCGGACAAAAATCCCAACCGCGGAACCTGGGACGATCCGCGCTTGTCTTTTGGAGACGACACGGCCGCTGCAGCAGGCGTCGCATCGAATGCGCCCATGAAGAGTTTCTGGAGCGATTTGAGTCGACTCGGAAACGTCACCGATACGGTTTACGTGCCCTTTCGACCATCGCGCCGGGGCGATATGGGGAGCGACCTGAAGTTCGTGCAGAAGATTCAAGCGCTCAGCCCCGACGTTCGCATCGAGAACCTTTCACCGGTTCTCGATCGCCACCTTTGGCAGAAGGCGGCCAAGGACATCGAGATCATGCGTCATGCCGTCGACATCACGGTGGACGCCTTCATGGAATCGGCGCGGCTGACTCGACCCGGTCTTTACGAATACGAGATCGAAGCGCTCGTCGATTTCATATTTCGGCGCCGAGGCTCTCAACGGGCCGCTTTCATCATCGTCGGGTCGGGACCCAACTCTTGCATGCTTCACCACATGGTGAACGACCGAGAGATGAAAGAAAACGAGCTTCTCGTTTTAGACATCGGGACCGTCTACTGTCAGATCGCCACCGACCTAACTCGAACGATACCCGTGTCGGGAAAATTCACGGACGAGCAGCGACGCATTTACGACATCGTTCTCGAAGCCAATAAGAAGGCCATCTCTATCGTCAAACCCGGCGTCACTCTCGCGGAGGTTCACAAGACGGCGTTCGATATCATCGACGAGGCCGGCTACGCAAAGTACTTCATCCACGGAACGAGCCACACCTTGAACGGAGGCAGCTCCACCAATCCCATGACCGACGGTTTATACCAGGACGTTGAGGGGCAGGAGCGTTACAAGAGCAGCGATGCGCCTTTAGTGCCGGGCAGCATGTTCACCATCGAGCCGGGTATCTACATCCCGGAAAAAGCCCTCGGCATCCGCATCGAGGACGATATTCTCGTGACCGAGGATGGATACGAGGTTCTCACCAAAGCGGCGCCAAAGGAGGCGGAGGAGATCGAGGAATTGATGAAGGAGGCGCTGCGGTATTTGAAGGAGCCGGCGACCTAGGACCCGCTGGACACCGTAAAGCATTGCTTCACAAATGCCACGAATTTCGAGGCGGCGGGGTACTTGAGGTCGGATTTCAGGCACAAGCTGCAGACAGAATCCGTGCCCATGTGGGTCAGCCGTTTTAGACGAAGCCCCTTTCGGTTGCGTGGAAGGGCATAGCCAGGAAGAATCGCAATACCGACTCCGCTTCGCACCAGGTCGGGGACAGCCTCGAGGCTCGCCACCTCAGCGACCACTCGCGGCTGGCCACCAATCTCTGATTCTACGCGGCGACGGAGCGACGAACCTGCGGCAGGTAGGATGAAGCCTGCATCGGAGTGTGTTCGATCCCTTACTAGCCAGTAGCTGTAATCGAGCAAGGGGAGACATTCCAAAAGACCGTCCTTGATTGCAACGGAAGTAATTCCCACGTCAACTCGGCCTTCTCGGACGAGCCGAATGATTTCATCCGTGGGTCCATTCTTGACAGTCAGAAAGACCCCAGCGAAATGCCGGCTGAATCGAGCCACCGCCCGCCACAGAAGCGTCGTCGTGACGGTATGGCTCGAGGCGACTCGGAGGGTGCCGGTTTCGATCTTCTGAATCTGATCGAAACGAACTTTGAGCCGTTGGAACTCGCCGAGAAGGGAGCTCGCGTGATCTGCTAGCACGGCAGCTTGCGGCGTGGCTACGAGACGGGGTCCTTTCCTCTCGAATAACTGAACGCCCAGTTCTCTCTCCAATGCCTGGATCTGGTAAGTAACAGTGGGCTGAGTGCGATAGACCGCCCGAGCGGCGCGCGTCACGCTTCCGGTTCGGTAGACCTGTAGAAAAGTTTCGAGACGCTCTGTATCCATTATTAATATTATCTATCATATACAATAAAATAATCAATTATATAAATAATGGTGTTCCCGGTAAAATCATAGACAGAAGCCATCAACAACACGATGCACCAAGAGTGAAGCAAGGGGATGTCGTCCCCTGGTGGCGTTTCTAGAAATTGAAGGAGGAACCCGATGCTAGTCAAGGCCCAGCCCAACGAGTATTTGGTGGTCGCACGCGGCGGTGATCTGGAGAACTGCGGGATTGCAGGTCTCGCTTTTCTCTGGCCCGGCTCGAGCTACGTGTTGGTCACAGCCACTAAGCAAGTAGCATGCTTCGCAATGACGCAAGAGACCCGCGACGGCATCCCGCTGCGTTTCAAGGGGACGGTTGTCTACAGGGTGATCGATCCCGTGATGGCGATGCGACAATTCGACTTCAGCCATAGGGGCGAGGGACACGAGGCGATCCAAGACTTGATCAAGCAAATCTGCCTCGGTCACTTGCGCGCGGTGGTATCGCATATGACCATGGAAGAGTGTATCGAGCAGAGAGAGACCACTCTTACCGATCATGTCGCCAATGCGCTGAACCGGGTGATAACCACCCAGCGGGATGTCGAGAATAAAGGGGGCGACTGGGGCATTGAGATAGACGTGGCTCAAGTGGCACAGGTGTTCATTGTCGACGAGGTGTTGCGTCGCCAACTCGAGGCCGAAGTTCGTGACAAGATCAAGGCCACCAGCGATATCTGTCGCAGAATCCGAACCCAAGAGCAGGTGCAGCTGGCCCAGGCGAGCTCGGCGCGTACCCTTCAGCTCCAGGAGATGGAGACCGAGCGAGCGCGTCACGAAGTGGCCAAGGAGAAGCTGAGGCTGCAAAAGGCGCTAGAGGGAGAACAAATCGAGGCCGAAGCGGCCAACCAGCTGCTGCAGAGCACCAAGCAACGCGAGGTGCTCGAGCAAGAACGCACGACCCGGCGATTGGCGGCTGAGGTCAAGGCGTTGGAGGTCGAGGAGCAGATGCTCATGAAGCGCGCCGAGCAGTCGTTGCGCACGGAGAATCCTCCCGATTGAGCAGGTCAGTGAGATTGCCACTGCCTTGTCGAGTATGTTTCAAGGGGCCAACCTTTCGATCTATGGTTCGGACTCCGAGTTGGTTGCATCCGTATTGCCAATAGTGAATCTACTCACGGACCGCGTTCGACAGGCAGTGGTGTCCAACAAGGCGGAATCCGAGTGAGTGTGGATATTCGAAAACGCTCTCTGCGTTCACATCGCGGATGACATTCTCGTAGCCGAGGACGGATACGAGATTCTGACGAAGGCTGCGCCGAAGGAGGCGCTGCGGTATTTGAAGGAACCTACGATGTAGCTTCTAGCTAATTGTGCTCCGTCGGCACGAGCCGCTCCAATTCGTCGAACCAGTTGTGAACGATGTGTATCTTCGTCCGGATGGGCTCGCGCGTTCTCTTGACGACGAGAAGTCGCTCGCCGTCCGGTGATACATCGTAGGATCGTCCCGGTGTGTCGATGAAGTCGGTCTCGAAGGCGAGACGCGGCGGTTCCCAGGAAAGCTCGGGCTGTAGAGAGATGCGGGTCGAGAACCATTGATTGCCTCGCCGATAGAAGAGCTCGCCGCTCTCCCAGTTCCAGAGGGGCTCAATGCCACCGTTGACGGATACTTGTCGGACCACTTCGCCGTCAGGAAAAGACTGCAAGAAGATTTCATACCGGCCGGTCTCATCCGAAGGGTAGGCAACCCAGTGACCGTCGGGGGAAAAATCAGCGCCCCAAACGTTCGAACCCACATTACTTTGCCGCTCTGTCTGTTGACCTTCACCAACGGTAAAGAATCTGAGCCGCAGCATTTCTCCAGATTCGCTGAATGCAACCGTATGACCATTTGGCGACCATGACGAGATCATCAATAGCTGCTGACTGGAAAACAACTCCTCCTCCGAGCCCGGTGCGTCGACTCGCTGCCGATGAATTGCCCGATCCTCACCCGGTCGCCAGGAAACATAGGAGATGGTTTTGGTATCCGGCATCCACACCGGCCAACCAGCCTTTCCGGTTGTGGTCAGCTTCCGTCCTTCCTGACGAGGAATGTCATAGATCCATATGTAGTCGTTGACGTCACCCACATGCACAGCGATTTGCCTTCCACCTGGATCAAGATCGAGGACGCCGTAGAGTCGTTCGGACATCGGAAGGAATTCGCTCCGTCCTTGACGATCAACCCAGGCCATTTTGCCTAGGGCAGCCATCACCTCCGGGCACATAGGCAAGCAAACCGCTATCTGCCGACGTGACCTGTGCTTGACCGAAGAAGGAGTCCATGCTGATCCCGGAGACCACCGTCACCGGATCACCTTGAACTTCGAGGTGATCTAGATCAAACGGCACGGCTAACAAATTGCCCGAACGAGCAAACAACAGATGGCCAGAGGGGATATAGCGAGGCGTGTAGCCGGAGTTGATGAGCGTCTTCATCTCCTGTGTTTCGAGCGAAAACACGAAGATGATTTCATAGTCGCCACTGATACCGCTTTTCAAAAATACCCGCCAAGAGCAGATTTACCGCCGGGGAGCACTTGGTGGAATTGTCCCCGGAACAGCTTTGCGACTTGGCTCGGCGGTCCACCGGCTGAGGGCACCTGCGTGAGTGTGCTCGCCTGGTCTTCCGTGAAGTGAATCACATCTGTCCGTGTCCAGTCAGCCCGTACCGGTGTCCGTGCATCGCAAAGCGTCACCGGCGCACCACCTTGCAGCGACACCTTTTTCACCTGGTTATCCGTGAGAAACCCAACCCAGTTGCCGTCGGGTGAGAAGAAAGGAAAGATTGCGCCTTCAGTGCCAGAAATCGGCTCGATTTCAAAGCTGTCAACAGCACGAAGGAAAAGTCGTTTCCCCTCCGCCGAGCTTCCCACATATACGAGCTTGGTGCCATCGGGGGAAAGAGCGAGTGCGAGGCTGTCGAATCCGATTTGGGGCACAGGACCGCCGGGGAGTGCCTTCCAATTGGTCCGGACCAAGTTGAGGCTCCGGGATCCACATCTCAGAACGACAAGCAGGAAGTGGAATCGCCGACGGCGAATCCACCGCCGACTCCCGCTGCGCTCAAGCCTGCCGAATTGAAGCCACTGAGCCCCGAGAGATACAAAGTTACCTTTACAGCCAGTGTGGAGCTTCGTGACAAACTGGAGAAACTCAAAGAACTCATGCGTTCATCGGTGCCCGACGGTGATCTTGCAGCCATCATCGAAGAAGCGGTGACAGAAAAAATCGAGAAGCTCGAAGCCAAGCGCTATGGAAAGACCAAAACACCAAGAAAGAACCCGGATGATACTGATTCGTCAGCTTCGTCCCGATACATTCCGGCTGCGGTCAAGCGAACGGTCTATGAACGTGACCAAGGGCGGTGCCGCTATGAGGACGAGACGGGTCGCCGGTGTACCGAGACCGAACGGCTGGAGTTTCACCACGTCCGACCTTATGGGCAAGGAGGGGACCACAGCCCAGCCAATATCCAGCTTCGGTGCCGTGCCCACAACCTATACGAGGCCGAACGTGTTTATGGCAAAGAAGTCATGGAAAGGTACCGAAGCTCGGGCAGCCGCGTTTCGGAAGCAATGGCCGTTTACACATTCAGCAACCGAGACATATCAGTGCACGGAGCCTTCACTTGTTGAAACTACTACACAAAGTCTGTTTCAGTAAAAAGCAGTCACATTTAACTGAGAAAGATCGAGGTCCTCAGTTCTTGTCCGTCGGCGGAACAAGCCGCTCCAACTCGTCGAACCAGTTGTGAACGATGTGTATCTTCGTCCGGATGGGCTCACGTGTTCTCTTGACGACGAGAAGGCGCCGGCCGTCCGGCGAGACATCGTAGGATCGTCCCGCCGAGTCAAGGAAATCGGTCTCGAAGGCGAGACGAGGCGGTTCCCACGAGAGCTCGGGCTGGAGAGAGATGTGGGTCGAGAACCACTGATTGCCTCGACGATAGAAAAGCTCGCCGCTTCCCCAGCACCAGAGAGGCTCGATGCCACCGTCGACGGAAATCTGACGGATCACGTCGCCGGAGGGAAAAGAACGAATCCATATCTCGTACCGTCCGGTTTCATCTGAGGCATAGGCAACCCACTTGCCGTCAGGGGAGAATTCGGGAAGCATCATATTTGATCCGTTTCCATCTACCCAATTTGGATTCCCAACGGTGCCCAACTCAATGAATCCAATGCGCACCGGATTCCCATAATGGCTAAATGCTAGCCACTCGCCGTCCCGTGACCACGATTCTACCCAGGTGGACCTTTGGGAATACAAAGCCTTGGGTGGCCTTGCTGAGTCAGTTTCCTGTATGTAAATGCTCCAGCTCCCGGTTTCTTGCTCCATGCTATAAGCGATCCTATTCGCTTCCGGATCCAAGACCGGGAATCCTGCTTTCCCTTGGGTAGTGAGTTTCCGCCCTTCTTTACGACGAATGTCATAAAGCCAAACATAGTCGTTGACATCAGCCACGTGCACGGCGAGTCGGCTTCCGTCCTGGGCGAGGTCGAGTGCGCTATATGGTCCTTCAGGGACAGAAAAAAACTCCGTCTTCCCACTGCGCTCAACCCAGGCCGGTCTACCGACGGCCGCGTCCCCGCCAGGCGCGAAGGCAAGCAAGCCGGTGTCGGGTAGTGTTACCTGTGCGATGTATAAGAGAGAGTTCATTCTGACATCGAAGATAATCGGCGCCGGCTCTCCCTGAACCTCGAGTCTCTCGCGGTCAAAAGGTACGGCGTAAAGATTGCCGGAACGGGCGAAAAGGATGTGCCCTGAAGAGACATAACGAGCATCGTAACCGTTTTCAATGAGCGTTCTCGTCTCCAGTGAATCCAGCGACAGCAAAAGTATGTTCGTATAATCGCCGCTGAAACCTAAACTCGCTAGGGACGTCACCAGAGCCGACCTACCGTCCGGCAACACTTGGCCGAAGCGAGCGTCGTGCCCCAATATGGATAGAGTATTGGCAACTTCCTCTGGCTGGCCCCCAGAGGCTGCAACTCGATAAAGTGCGACTCCCTCGTTGGCAGCGATATAGATGATATCGTCTGTGATCCAACTCGCCCGCACTGGCGCAGAAATTTCGCAAAGCGTCACCGGGGCGCCCCCTTGAAGAGATACCTTTTTGACCCTGTCGTTTGTTAGAAAGCCAACCCAACGACCGTCTGGTGAGAAAAAGGGAGTGATGGCGCCTTCGGTGCCCGAAATCGGCTCGACCTCGAAGCTGTCCATGTTGCGACGGTAAAGCCTGTTTCCATCGGCGGAGCTTCCGACATACACGAGCTCGGTGCCATCGGGAGCGACGGCGATGGTAAGGACGTCGTAGCCAAGATTAGGCACCGTACCACCAAGCGCGAGAGGCGCCTTGGGTGGCAGCTCGATCACACTACGAGTGACGGGCAATGGCGGAGCACCGACCTCAGATTTTTTCTCTAACCCGCTCCAGATCCAAGCACCGAGCAAAGCCGCGATGAGAGCTCCTACAAACATTCCTTGAATGAAAGCCGTGTTGCGCTTCTTCGTGCGAATCTCTTCCCGCCACTCGACCTCCGGCTCATCGATAGCCTCGACGATCTCGATCCTAGCGTCGGCTACGTCGTGGAGACGCCGGTTCCGGTCTTTCTGCAGGCATCGCCTAATGAGCTCGCGAACTTTAAAGGGCGTGCCGCTGGGGAGTGCCTTCCAATCGGGCTCGTTCTTGACGATCGCGGCCAACGTGTCCGTGACCGTCTCACCCGAGAAAGGTTTTCGTCCGGTCAGCGATTCATACAAACAACACCCAAAAGCCCAGACATCGGTTCTCTTGTCGACCAATTTCCCTCGAGCTTGTTCGGGGCTCATGTAAGCGGCTGTGCCCATGATGGCGCCCAATGCGGTGCCCTTGGTGAGCGTCGGCGATTGGGACGAGTCGTCCAACGGCTCTTCAGGTACGAGGGCTTTGGCCAGACCGAAGTCGAGGACTTTGACTTTGTCCTCGGGTGTGACCTTGATGTTGGCAGGCTTCAGGTCGCGGTGGATGATGCCCTTCTCGTGCGCGGCTTCCAGGGCCTCGGCAATCTGTATGAAGAAGGGGAGAGCTTCATCGAGCGGAACGGGACCGCGTTTAATCCGTTCCGCGAGGGTCTCGCCGGGCACGAGCTCGAGTACGAGAAAATGAACGCTTTTGGATTCCTGGAGATCGAAGAGCGTGGCGATATTGGGATGGTTCAGCGAGGCGAGTAGCTTGGCCTCCCGCTCGAACCTGGCCAGGCGTTCTTTGTCCTTTGAGAAGAGATCAGGCAGAACTTTGATCGCAACCTCACGTCCGAGCTTGCTGTCGAGGGCTTTGTACACCTCGCCCATCCCGCCGGCGCCGATGGGAGCAAGGATCTCGTAGGGGCCGAGTTTGGTACCTGCAGAAAGACTCATTGCTCGAGCTCCGCGGTCCAGTTGAGGACAACGGTCATGGCGGCACGTCCCGTCGGCGAAAAAAGAAGGAACCGTTGGCCGTCGGCCGAGACGCTGTACCTCGACTCATCGGGAAGTGGGAATGCAGTTTTAAATAGCTTTTGAGCTTCACCCATCTCGAAGGTCGGCGTCATCTTCACCGGTGCAGCAATGAGATAATTGTCGGCGGCAACGTAATAGATCTCTTTCCCGTCGCCACGCCAATAGGGTCTTCTCCCTCCGTCATTCGAGATCTGATATTTTTGGGTTCCCTCGGGGAAAGACCGGACGTAGACCTCAAAGCGCCCGGACTCATCCGAGGCGTAGGCGACCCACCTTCCGTCAGGAGAGAACCGCCCTTCCATCTCACTGAACCTTGTCGCGAGATAGGACTCCGGTTGACCTGAGCCGGTTGCGGGCACGAGCATGAGATCGGAATGAATCCCTCTTTCGTGTGTTTGGTAAAGGATGAACTCTCCGTCAGGAGACCAATCCATCGGTTTGAGAGGGGAATATGCAAGTCTCATTAGCACCTTGTGGTCGCTCACTTCGTCCAAGACGCGTTCGCGAAGCTCACTCATAGACCAAAAAGCTAGGCGCTTCGCATCGGGTGACCATACCGGCCACTGGTCCCAGTCGGGATCAGAAGTCAAACGCGAAGAGACATTGCGGAGCAAGTCTACGAGACGGATGTCACTTGTCCCTAGTTGTGGGTCGTAACAGGTCAAAGCGACAGTTTTTCCGTCTGGTGATAGGGACAGGTCGAAACAATCGAAGGCTGGGTCCCCAACGGAGTCGAGCTTCTGACCGGATCGATCGAACCAAGTTGGCAGATAGGAAAACTCACGGCCTGGGCTGTAGGTCAGTACGCCCGTGTTGGATGCCCAGAAGCCCCAATGACCCATACCCGCCTGATTGGTCAAACCGTCCGCAATTGGAATCGGCTCGCCCTTTAGTTGCAGGCGAGTTGCATCGAAAGGCTGTGCGAGCAGCGTTCCTTCACGCGCGTAGAGCAGGTATCCAGGACGTGTGTAGATTGCATTGGAACGAGCTTGAACGAGAGGTGTCGTTTCACCCGAATCCAGGGAGCCTGCGACAATGAAGAACTCGAGACTATCTTCCGTTGACTTTCTCTGGAGATAGAGAAAATTCTGCCCGTCGGGCAGAAAAAAAGGCCAGAAGTATTCTTCGGTTTCGTCAACAACTTTCCCGACGACTGCGGTTGAAGAACCACCCGAGGCGGAAACGCGGTAAATCGTGGGTCCACCGGAAAAGAGGATGATTCCTTCACGATTCCATGTTCCGCCACGAGGAGTCCCCCGCGGCTCGTCGCAAAGGATTTGGGGCGGGCTCCCATCGATCCCTATTTTTTTCACCTTGCCTTGGGCAAAAAAGCCGATGAACCGGCTATCAGGTGACCAAAATGGATACCCCGCCTCCTCGGTTCCAGCCAAAGGGAGGAACTCGAGCGAGTCGAGGCTCCGAACCCAGACGGAACGGGTTCCCGAGTCGTTCGTGGCGACCAGAGCCAGGATTCGACCGTCGGGGGACACGACGGGTCCTGTGACTTCGAACTGTGGTGTATCCGTTTCTGGAGGAAGGACGTGGAACCTCTGCACCGTCGGCTCGGGAGTCGAGCGCAATAGGAAGCCAATCGTTGCTAGAGCAAAAAGCAACGCAGCTGCTGCCACGATCCATGGGAGGCGTTCCCGGCTTCTTCTTGGAGTCCTTACAGTCGGATCCTCGCCTCCTTCAGTGATCCACACGAGCTGCTGTTTGATGTCACCCGCTTGTTGCCATCGTTCGTCGGGATCTTTCGCGAGGCAGGTGGTAACAATACGTTCAAGCAAAGATGGTACGATCGGTTGAAGCTCTGACATCGACACCGGCTCATGTTCCAGGATAGCTGCGATGAGGCTTGCTTGACTCTTTCCCTCGAACGCCTTTCTTCCCGTCACCATCTCGTACAGAACCGTGCCGAAAGCGAATATGTCCGTCCGGCTTTCCGCTTCCTTCCCTTCGAGCTGCTCGGGCGCCATGTACTGAAATGTCCCTAAAATGGCACCCTTCTGTGTCAGGGGTTTTTCCTCGGTGGGGAAGGCTGAAAGATCGGACGACGTTTCAGCTGAAACGTCCGTTTTGAGCTTGGCCAGGCCGAAATCGAGGAGTTTGGCTCCCGACTTCGTCAGCATGATGTTGCCGGGTTTGAGATCCCGGTGCACCACACCTTGCCGATGCGCCCTGTCCAGGGCGTCGGCAATCTCGATGGCGTATCGGAGGGCCTGGTCGAGAGGAAGGGCACCTTTCTTCAAGCGTTCTGCGAGGGTCTCGCCCTCGACGTACTCCATCACCAGGAACGGGGTGCCGTCTTGCTTGCCAATGTCATGAAGCGTGCAAATATGTGGGTGGTTCAAGCTCGAGATGGCCCGGGCCTCGCGCTCCAGTCTTTGTTTGAGCTCGGGATGGCCGGCAAGGTGGGGAGGCAAAACCTTGATGGCAACGGTGCGGTCGAGGCGGGTGTCTTTGGCTTTATAAACCTCCCCCATGCCGCCGCGGCCGATCTCTTCGATGATTTCGAAGTGGGAGAGGGTGCGCCCGATCATGGGGACCTTTCTTTCGGGAAAGATGATAGTTGTTTTCCACGTGGAAAGTCAAAGATAGTGTCAGTAAAAAAACAATTTTCGCTTGACAGGAAAATCGAGAGCTTTGAAAAAAACTCACTGCTCCAAATGAGGCCGTGTGTTGGTGGCTTGTGAACAAGCCACAGGGTCCTTTAACGGTCAACGAGACTCGCCTCCTCGGAAGTCGCTTCTTTCGCCGAGTCCCACTTTGCGCCAAAACTCGAGGCCGGCCGCATTATCCCGTCTCTATCTCTTTGTCATTCGAGAAAGATTGTGATACCGATAAAAGCCGCGAATGGAGAAACGACTGAATGGGAGGTTATGGTTGAACAAAAAGCATCTCGTTATCGTGGTTTCGCTGCTACTTGCAGTCCCTGTCTTCGCATCCGCGCAAGAGAAAAAAACACCGGCCACCGGTTCCGGCGAGACAGGGGATGCCACTTCTTCGATGACCCGGCACACCTTGACCCTTAACGGGGAGACCATCCCGTATACCGCCACCGTGGAACCGATGCTCCTGCAGAGCGAAGACGGAAAGCTGCGGGCCAAGGTGTTCTACATCGCTTATACCAAGGACGACGTCGAGGACAAAAGCGCACGCCCCATAACTTTCGCCTTCAACGGAGGACCGGGTACGTCATCCGTCTGGCTGCACTTGGGCGCATTGGGCCCGAAAAAGGTCCTGCTGGACGACGAGGGCTTCCCGCTCCCACCTCCTTACCGGCTGATCGACAATCCCTACTCCCTGCTGGACATCACCGATCTGGTCTTCATCGACCCTGTTTCCACAGGGTACAGTCGTGCCGCGGAGGGAGTCGAACCCCAGGAGTTTCACGGCTACCAGGAAGACATTGAGTCGGTGGGAGAGTTCATCCGAATGTATATTGCCGCAAATGAACGTTGGAGCTCGCCAAAGTTCATTCTCGGTGAAAGCTACGGCACCATCCGGGCCTCGGGGCTGGCAAGGCACCTCCAAAACCGAAGCCTGGGAATGTACCTCAACGGCGTGGTCCTTGTTTCGGCGGTTTTGAATTCGCTGGTCAAGGATTTCTCTCCCGGCAATGACCTCCCCTATATCTTTTTCCTTCCGGGATACACTGCTACGGCCTGGTATCACCAGAAGCTGCCGGCCGATCTTCTGGCTAGACCTCTACCGGAAATCCTGTCGGAAGCAAGGGAATTCGCTAAATCGGAATACAACCGGGCTCTGATCGAGGGAAACCGCCTGACTGCCGCCGAGCGCCGGGCGACTATCGAGAAACTCGCCCGCTTTACAGGTCTGTCGCCGGATTATTTGGACCGCGCCAATCTGCGCGTCAACCTCTCCCGCTTTCTCAAGGAGTTGTTACGCGATCGGCGCCTGACCGTTGGTCGCGTGGATTCACGTTTTACGGGCAGAGACGCCGACGCGGCGGGGGAGCGCTACGAGTTCGACCCCAGCCAATCCGCCATCTTGGGACACTTCGCCACGTTACTGAACGAATACATGCGGACCGAATTAAAATACTCCAACGAAAATATTTACAATATGTCTGCTAATGTCCGCCCCTGGAGTTACGGGTCTGATGATAGCAGGACGCGGTACTCTGATTCCGTGGAAGTCCTCCGTCGGACCATGAGCGAAAACCAGGATCTGCGGCTTTTCGTCGCCAACGGGTATTACGATTTCGCTACACCCTTTTTTGCCACCGAGTACGCCATTTCCCACTTGGGTTTGAACGGTGAGTTCGAGAATCGGGTCACGATGGCCTACTACGAATCCGGGCACATGATGTACATCCACCGACAGTCCCACGCCAAACTCAAAGAGGATCTGGTGAAATTCTACCGGGAGGCGGTGGGCGAAGCGAGATAAGACGGCGTCAACGGTAACGCTGTTGCTCGCGGAAGGTCGGATGCCGAGCGGTTTCTGGAAGAATTCCGCGAACGTTTCTCCATGGGCTTCGACCATCCGAGCCACATGACGTCGTTTTACACCGACGACATCCCCTCTCGTCTCACCCCCGTCTTACCCGCCAATACACGGCGTAGCGCTGCCCGAAGAGACGGTTCAGCGGAATCAGCAACAAGTTGCGCTGCTGTTGGGTCGTGCGGAAGGCGAGTGCGCTGTTCCCGACCGCTCTCATCCAGTCGCCCGGACTTCCCGCCACGACTTCGACATCCCGCACCTCGACCGACGGATCGCCTACCGGAGCGATCCAGTCCGTGGGATCCGCAGATGGAGCCACGAGCTCGGGCGCAGGGATGGGCTGGCCACGCAGTCCCTCGCCGCGGCGGGGATTCTCCGGGTCGGCGTACATTTTCTCGTAGGTCAATCCCTCATTACCCAGTGCGCCTGCCAGCACCAGCGGTCCGTATATGAAGGCCTGCACCGTCGGGTCGTCGGGCATCGAGTGCACGTGTAGGCTCATGGGCAAGTTCACGTCTACGGTGTCGCCGGTTCTCCAGGTCCGCTCGATGGTCCAGTAACTCGCCGGTGTTGCCGACGTCTCCTGTGGCCGGCCATTGATCTCGACCGCGATGCCCCGCGTGGCCCAGTAGGGAATGCGAACGTTCAAGGTCAGTTTCACCGGCGCCTCGCACTGCAACTCGAGGTGGATTCGGTCCTCGTCGGGGAAGCGCGTTTCTTGGCGAATGAAAATGCCCTTCTCGGGCCAGTGAAGTCGGGCGGGAACGAAGAGGTTCACATACACGCCGGCGTCGTCGTGGAAAAAGATACTGTCAGCCAACTTGGCGAAGCTCTCCACTCCGGTGCCCGTGCAGCACCAGAAAGAATCGAAGGGAAGGCCGAACAGTTTCCAGTAACCGGATTCGAGCGGAACGTAGAAGGTCGTCATCCCGTCGGCCGGGTTCATGGTGCCGGCAATGCCGTTCAGGAAGGCACGCTCGTAGAAGTCGGCATAGAGGGTTTCGGGATTCCAACTGAAGAGATCCCGGCCATGATCTTGTGCAGCGTGTACCACGGCGCCCACACCGGCAGGCGCTCTTTCAGCCGCTGCATGAACTCGGTGGGAAAGGCCGACAGCCAGCCGTTGCCATGGGTCCTCTGACATTTTCCCAGCTCCGCGACGATAGCGTCGGCCTTGCTCTTCAGCAGCGCGTCGCCGGTGCTGCTGACCATCAAGCCGCAAGCCGACAGGTAGTGGCCCATGAAGTGGCCGCGTAGCTCGATGTCGGGCCGCTCCCAGCCGCCAAGCTGCTCAGCCGTCGAGGGAAGGCCGGCGGTCCGCCGAAAGGTATGCAGCAGACGGTCGGAATCGAGGGTGTGCAGGTAAACGCGGTTCCGATCCTGAAGCGTGTATAAGCTTCCGCTCAATAGCCGAACTTGCTTCAATGGAAAGGGGCGGACCTTGATCGGGCCGATCTCCTGGGCCGGTTGCCCGGATTGTGCCTCGGGGCGGTGGCTTGCGTGCGAGACAACGGCCAAAGGCGCGGCGGCCACCAACGCTCCGAATTGTCTTCTGCTGAGTTTGTGCTCACAACCCATAGCGGATGACTCCTATGGTGGTCGGCGGTTTCCGGTTAAAGCTCTCAGGGATTGCTCTATCAGGAGCCGCCCCTCTCGAGCCACTTCTTCCGGATCTTCGAGCTGGGCGGCCGTGGGATTGGCCGCCTCGACGATCTTATAAATGGGCACGTCGTGTTCTTCCATCGTGACGGAGATCTCCTCCACCCGACCATCGCGACCAACCCAAAGGATGACCTCGTCGCCGGGTTTACGGAGCTCGAGTTGGAGATCGAGGTCTTCCGTCGAATGGATGCGGGTTCCGTCGAAGGCGATGATCTCGTCCGCCGTGTTGAGGCCGTCCCGCCAAGCCTCTGTATCTCGAAGGACGTTGGTCACCATCACCTTGCCTTGTTGGTCGGCGTAACGAGCTCCCAGGAAAGCACCCTTCTGCTCGATTATCATCCGGTCGGTGTCCTTCACGAGGTCGTAGCCGGCGATTTCGAGATACTCTTCGAAAGGAACCTCTTTGACACCGTAGACGTAGTCTGCGAAAACAGCGTCAAGCGATCCCCCTGCTGCCTGCTCACAAAGCTCTCGAACCTCCTCGGTATCGAATCCGGCGTCCCTATCCCGGTATTCTTTCCACATGGTCAAAATCACGTCATCCAAGCTTTTTGCCGCGCCGGTTCGTTTCATGATCTCGAGATCGATGATGAGCGCCGCAATTTCACCTTTGGGGTAGTAGCTGATCCGTGCGTTGACGGCGTTCTCATCGACCCAGGGATTGAGCCAGGTGTTGAATGAGCTGTCGAAGGCACTCGTGTAGAGTCTTCCGGGCGTGTTGCGCGTTTGGGTGATCAAACGAGCGAGGTTCTCGAGGGCTTTCTCCGGTGTGGAAAGACCGGATCTAAGAAGCAGCTGGTCGGTGTAGTACGACGTCACGCCCTCGCTGAACCAGAGGAAACCGGTCGTGGTTTCGCGGTCATAGTTGTAAGGCTTGAAGACGTGGGGTTGAATACGTTTGACATTCCAGGTGTGGAAATACTCGTGCGCGGTAAGGCCGATCAAGCTCGCCATTCTCCTTGGATCCTTGGAAAAGCCCCATGGAGGGCGACCCATCGTGGTGCCGTTGGCATGCTCGAGTCCTCCGAGTACCTGTCTCGACATAAACACGATGAAGCAGTATTTCTCATAGGGCAATCCGCCGAAGAACCGATTGGCCGCTTCGGCCATTTTACGGGTGGCCTCCACGAACTCCTGATGATTCAAGTCGGACTCACCTTCGATGGCAACCACATGGGGTATGCCGCCGACATCGTAAGTGTACTCGCTGTGCTTGCCGATGATCATGGGGGTGTCTGCGAGCTCGTGGTAGCTCGAAAAGCGAAAGCGCGTGGAGTCGCCCTCGACGGGCAGGGCTCCGTTGCTTACTTTCCAATCCCGGGGCAGATTCAATTTCAGAGAGACCGGGATACCCTCCCGGCCGTCGGCGAAGACGAAGAGACTGGAGCCCAAAATGTGTCCGGTCCTTGCATTCACAAACGACTGGAGATTACTCGGGACGCGACCGTACACCATATATTCGGCAAGCACCGATCCGGTCCCATCGGTTTGAACTCGCCATGTGTTCTTGTCGAGCTTCTCCCATTTCAGGGCGGCTCCCTGCCCCCCTTGGGCCTTGAATTGCATCACCCGACCGGGAAAATCGAGAATCTGATAGTAACCGGTGGACCACACCGGTAGGGAAAGGTCGATCTCGGGCTCATCGAGTCCCTGAATGTCCACCTCGATCTGGAACAAATGAGTTTGAGGTTGAGGGATCGAAAGGGTGTATTCAATCTTCGGTGTCTCGGATGACGCAGATCCTGAAGCCGCACAAACCATGACGCAGATGACCAGAACCTTCAGTAGCATGTTTTCCTCCTCGGTCATGAAGGGCTTATCGTCCGGTTGAGCCCAAAGCAAATCGACATCATGTCTCGAGCTCCCGATCGAACAAGTTGGGGCGCGTGCGCCTGGAAATGGGCGTTTGTGTCGAGAAACAATAGCATGTTCGTCGAGACGGAAGCGAGGGCAAGTTGAAGGGCTGAACGACCGGATCATACATCCAGAATCTCGCCGAGTACCACAACCTCATCTACTTCAAGAATGGTGACGGACTCTTTGTGAACCTCTACGTGCCGTCCGAGGTTACGTGGCGCGTCTCCGCAGGGGACGTGACGGTCCGGCAGGACACTCGATACCCGGACGCGGACACCACGACGTTGACCATTGAGACCGGCGCTCCTGTGAAATTTCCTCTCCATTTCCGAGTGCCCGGGTGGACGCATGGAGTTGTGGTGAAAGTCAATGGCGCAAAGATCGCGGTCGATGCCCGGCCGGGCTCATGGGGCACCATCTCACGGAACTGGACATCAGGCGATCGCGTAGAAATCTGTATTCCTCTGACGCTACGGATGGAGCCCGTCGATGACCACCATCCCGAGCGCGTGGCCGTCGTGCGTGGGCCGGTCGTCCTGGTTCTCGAGGGCGCCTACCACGATCCGGGCTTTCAGTTACCGATGCGAGACGAAGAGCTCGACTCGTGGCTCGTGGCGGAGCCGGGCAGTCTCCCGCGCGGCGTGTGGGCTGTTGGAATGCCCGAGGTGGACTACGCGACGAGCTTCCGCGTTACACCTCCCGACGGACGGTCGGTGCGGCTTCGGTTTCGACCGTTCTTCGAGATTGGGGAAAACTACCCTTACTTCATGTATTTCGATCGCAAAGCACTACCCTGGCGCCTCTGGTAGGTATCTTTCAATCCGCAGATCGATCCTGGCGGGATTCTTCGACGAATACATAGACCATGAAGGCTGCCAGTGCGCTCAAAGCTCCCGACACCAGAAAAGGTGTTTCGAAGCTCACGACGCCGGCCATGGTTCCGCTCAGCAGCGGTCCGGCGGCAACACCCAATCCGAAGGACATGGTCAGGATTCCCATTTGGCGCACCTGTAGGCCGGGTAGGCCTCGGTCCGCTACCATGGCATAGGCGGGAGCGACGATCATCGCGGTGGCGGCGCCAAGCAGAAATCGGTCTGCCGACAGCCAAAATGTGGTCGGCGTGATTCCTTGGAAAGCGCTCACCGGCACCAGCATGACCAGACCGAGAAAGATGAGCGACTTTCGACCGATTCGGTCGGACAGGCGTCCGATAGGAATCTGAAAAACGATGCGCGCGAAAGTCAACATGGAAAATGCCAAGCCGAACCCCAAGGCGGTTTGGCTCAACCGACGGTTGAGCTCGGGCTCGACGGCCGCGATAAGGCTGATGGAGACAGCCATGACAAAGATTGCGGACCCCAACACGTAGAGCTGGCGGTTGACCCACCGCACCAACTTTCGTTCGTTCCCCCACCGATCGAGGTTTATCTCGGTCTGTACGTTGTCCGGCACCCATCCCGTGCTATCTTCGAAGACCTCCCGCCTCGGTGGACGCGGTTCGAATCTAACTTCGGGAACGAAAATCACGACGAGGATGAGGCTCAAGAGAGCCCCCGACGCACCGGCTATGAAGGCAGCTTCGAAAGAAACGGTTTCCATGAGCAGTCCACCTGCGAGCGGGCCCAAAGCAAACCCGATCAGTCGCCCGGTGGTGAAGAATCCCATCGAGCCACCCACGCTCGCGCGGTCGGCGTAGTCTGCGATGAGGGTCAAAGCCGTCGGAATCGTGAAAGCGATCCCCACGCCCTGTAGTAATCGAAACGCGACCAGGGCCCGGTAAGAGTCCGCCTCGATGAAACAAAGTGTCGCCACGACTACGACGGCCAATCCCGCGACGATGAAGGGCTTGCGCTTTCCCGTCCGGTCGCTGATGGTCGCGGCTACCGGTTGCATGACGGCTACCATCAGTCCCGACAGGCTGACCAAGAAACCAATGAGTGTCTCCTCCGGAAACCGCATAACAAAGGGACTCTTGGGAATCTGGATCACGTACAGAGGAAGAAGGACAATGAGCAAGCTGTTGCAGAACGCGTCGGCCATTCGGGCCGTTGAGAGAACGGCGATCTCCCGGTTGATACCGATCGTCTTCAGTTTTTGCTCGAGGATCCTGAGTCTGCGCTTATCCATTCCAGGCTATGTCAATCCGTTTGGCTCGCAGGGCTGATTCGCAAGAACCGGAGCTTCGTACGGACACTCTCAGTCCGGAGATTATGCGCCAGCCCCGGCGGCAAGCAAACTGTACGAGACCATGGTCCCGACAAAAATATACCAAAGCGATGTTTGCCCGACTACCGAGCCGTCACTGAACCACGTAAATCGTCGGCAGACCCTTCTCCCCGAGCTGCCTGTTGAGCGCGGTGAGCTCCGACTCAACGACCGCCTTGAAACGGCCTTGATGCTCAGAGACCATCGCGGCGTATTCCCGCCCACGCGCCACCTGTTGGGTCGTGGGTGGATAGTCGGCGACACTCACCTTCTGTGCCAGTGACCAGAGTTTGCTGATGAGCTGACTGGGCCAACGCGCCATATCCTGTCCCCGTCCGGTGAGCTTCATCTGGTGGAGGTTTTCCTCCACGGCGATGAGTTTCTCATCGAGATCCTTGCCCGTGGTCAGGATCGCTTCGGCGTTCTCGTCCTTCTCGAGCATCGAACCGAGGTGTGCGATTTGTTCTCGTATCCACTCGATCTGGTTGATTAGCTCCGCCACCTCGTTGACGTTGTCTCGGACGGCGAGCAACAGTTTCGTTTGTTCCTGGATATCCGCTTCGGTTCCGGATGAGTTGGGATCCTTCCGGACGACGAGCTCCTGACTCTGCTGTTCTTCTCCAACCTTCAGCTTCACCGTATAGGTTCCCGGTGGTACGAGAATCGACATCCGTCCTTGACCAAAAGTTGGGAGGGGCCGCCAGCCGTCGTTGCCTATTTCTATGTAAGGAGCGTATTGAGGCGGGGTCCTCAATTTCACCTCGGTGGTGCGCTCCGTTCTCAGGTTCCACCAAACTCGGTTGATGCCTGGCTTCTTCGGGCCCTCGAGGCTTCTCACGGTCTCACCCTTGTCGTCCACGATGTCGATCTCGATTGGCCCTTCGGGAGCGGACTTCAAGTAGTAGTGGAGTGCCGCACCATAGGTTGGATTTTGCCCCGTGACCGTGTCGCCGCGCTGGCTCATAGGAGCGGCCACGTAGCGGAAACGATAAGCCGGGCGGGGAGAAAAAAGATGGACCTCGGAGCCGGTGACGTCGGAAGTCAGTTGCTGAAGCGGGGTGATGTCGTCGAGGATCCAAAATCCGCGACCGTACGTGCCCACGACCAAGTCGTTGAAATGCTCCTGCACCACCAGCCAGTGGACCGGAGCGTGAGGAAGGTTGGTCTGTAGCGGCATCCAGTTGTCGCCGTCGTTGAACGAAACGTAGAGGGCGTTTTCCGTCCCCACATAAAGAAGACCCATCCGCACCGGATCTTCGCGGACGCAATGGGTGTAGCTGAAAACGCTTTTAGGAATATCCGAGCTCAGCGATTTCCACGTACGGCCGTAGTCCGTTGTCTTGTATATAAAAGGATCACGGTTGTTCATTTGATGGAAATCGACCGTGATGTAGGCGGTGCCGGCGTCGTAACGCGAGGGCTCGATGTTGCTGACCGTCCCCAGCGGAGGTAGATCGGGAATGTTCGCGGTGACGTTCGTCCACTCGGTGCCGCCGTCTCGGGTCACCTGAACCTGTCCGTCATTGGTGCCCGCCCAAATGACTCCGCTCTCTACGGGAGACTCGGCGATAGCGAAGATCACATTGGCGTATTCGATGCTCGCGTTTTCCGGGTTGAGGCCCCCGGAGATCTGCTGCATCTCCTCGTCGTTGAGGCTGAGGTCGGGGCTGATGTCCTTCCAGCTATGGCCACCGTCGGTCGTCTGGTGGACATATTGGCTTCCCACATAAACGCGATTGTGGTCGTGCGGTGATATGGCGATGGGAAAGGTCCACTGAAAGCGGTATTTCAGATCCGCCGCCGGCGTGCCCCAGAGATTGTTTGGCCAGACTTCGACGGCCTGGGAGTGGCCGGTGTTGAGATCGAACCGATCGAGAGGTCCTCCCGGGTAACCTCCCGACCAGACGATGTTGTTGTCCACCGGGTCGGGAATGGCAAAGCCGCACTCTGAACCGCCCACGCTGTGCCACATTCCTCGCGGGATCTCGCCGCTACTCAGGAGTGAATTGCTGGGACCGCGCTGAGAGGGTCCATCTTGCCGGTTGCCGAGTACGTAGTAAGGGATGCGGTTGTCAACGGCGACGTGATACATCTGAGCGATGGGAAGGTTGATCTGCCGCCAGGTCTTGCCACGGTTGACGGAGATACCGATCCCCCCGTCGTTGGTCTCGATGATCCGATCTCCGTCGAGAGGGTCGATCCACATGTCGTGATGGTCCCCATGAAGCTCCCGGGCGATGCGTTTCGAAGTGAGACCGCCGTCGAGTGACACGCTGAGCATAGCGGCAATGAAATAGACTTCGTCTTCATCATCCGGCGCCACGACGGCGCGAGTATAGAAGTTGGCGCGACCCGCTAGAGCGCGGTCACGGCTGATGAGCTTCCAGTCATCGCCTCCGTTTTCCGAGCCCCAGAGTTGGCCGACGGTCGTCTCGACACCTTTCCAAGGCACGCCGTCTCCCGTCTCGATCAAGGCGTAGACGCGGTTGGAGTTGCTGGGTGCGATGGCAAGACCAATCTTACCGACCGGTGTCGTGGGCAATCCATGTCCGACGATCTTCTGCCAGGTGTCTCCGCCGTCCCGAGAACGGTAGATTCCACTTCCCGGTCCGCCGCTCTCTCTACCCCACGTTTTGGTAATGACCTGCCAGGTACCGGCGAAGAGAATCTGTGGATTATTGAGGTCCATAACAACATCGGCAGCGCCTGTGTCTTCATCCACAAAGAGGACTCGCTCCCAGGTATCGCCACCGTCGGTCGTTCGATAGATCCCTCGCTCGGGTTGAGGGCCGTAACAATGTCCCAGAGCCGCGGCGAAAACGATGTCGGGATTCTGCGGGTGGATCGCAATCCTTCCGATCCTTCCCGTTTTCTCGAGCCCCATGTGGGTCCAGGATTTGCCGCTGTCCACGGACTTGTAGATGCCGTTACCGATAGAGTTGTTGCTGCGGAGAAAGGTCTCACCCGTTCCCGCCCATACGACACTCGGCAGGGAGGACGCCACAGCCAGCGCGCTCACGGACGAGACCTCCTGGTCATCAAATATGGGTTTCCAGGTCGTGCCGGCGTCCTCGGTCTTGAAGATGCCACCCGAAGCGGCCCCTATGTAATAGATGTTGGGCTGACCCGCCACCCCCGTAGCGGCAATGACTCGATTCCCTTGCGGGCCGATGTGACGGTACTCGAGTTGCTCAAACGCTTCCAGGGTGATCTCCTGTGCGAGCGTCTGCACTGAGAAGAGACACAGGCAGACGACTAGAGCAAAACAGATCCACCCGAGATCTTTGTTCAGTTTAAACATTTGAGAAGCCCTCCTATTTGAAAATTGGACCTGTCCCCATTTTCACATCGAGGATGATATTCTTTTGAGGTGATGAATCGCAAGACGACCTATTCAGCCTGCTATATGTGTACCTCGAACTGTCCCATCACGGTGGTGAGCGAAGGGGACGAGATTGTCTCCATCGATCATCCGGAATGTGTGCGGGCCGAAGCTATGTTCGAGCAGCGAGAAAGTCCCGAGCGGTGGGTCCTGCCTCGTCTCAGGAAAAACAATGACGAACCGTGGCGGGACGTTGCGTGGGATGAGGCGTTGAACAACACGGCAAGCAAGTTGATCGAGATTCGTGAGACCTACGGACCGGAATCGGTCGTATTTGCCGTGGGCTACACCAAGGAAGTCCGCCCCTACCTCGAGCGTCTCGCGCAGGCATTTGGTTCGCCGCACTACGTCACGGAGTCGAGTTGTTGTTTCGGTTCCGGATTCGTGGCGGCCACCGTCACGCTGGGTAGCGAGTACGAGTATTTCCTGGGGCCGAGCCGACGAAGGTGCCCCGAGACGAAGTGTCGAATGGTGTGGTCGGGCAATCCTGCAGAAAGCCAACTTCCTTACGACGCCCATCATCTACTCGTCGATGCCCCGCAAGTTCCTACCATCGTCGTCGATCCTCGACGCACCAGTCTGGCGGAGGCGGCGACCCTTCACCTCCAGATTCGGCCGGGGACGGACGGAGCTCTGGCCCTTGGGATGGCCCACGTTCTTTTCGAGGAGAATCTGCAGGACCAGGCTTTTCTCGAGCGGCATACCCACGGTCTGGGGGAATTCAAGCGCTATATCGGTTATTTTACGCCCGAAAAGACGAGTCGAATCACGGACATTCCGGAAGAAAAGATCATCGAAGCGGCAAGGCTCTACGGGCGCTCGCGCCCGGCGCAGATCACCATCTCGCCCTGTGCCACGGTTCATCACTCGAATGGATTTCAGGCTCACCGAGCCATCCTGCTCCTTGCGGCGATATGTGGAAATCTCGACGTCGAAGGAGGTAACCGTCCCTGGACCGAACGTTTTCGAGAGGCAAGTATCGACATCGCGACGCCTCCGGACGCGACTCGGTCGATGGGTGCTCAGGACTTTCCACTCTTCACTCAATTCTATGGAGAGGCCCAGGGGATGCTCTTGGCGGAATCCATTGAGCTTGGACGTGTAAAGGCCGTGTTCTCCGTTGGAATGAACTTCATGATGTGGCCGAATTCGGGACGTCTGCGAAATGCGCTCGACTCACTCGAGCTCTTTGCTGTTTCCGATTTCTTCACGAGCCCGACTATCGATGCCGCGACCGTGTTTTTCCCCGCCGCCACGCATCTGGAGCGTCAAGCTCTGGTGACCGCAGGAATAGGACGCGTGCAATACCGACCCGCGGCGGTGAGACCGCGGGGTGAGGCGAGAGGTGATACGGAGCTCGTTTTCGACCTGGCCGGCCGTCTCGGTCTGGGTGAACAATTCTGGAACGGTGATATCCCGGCGAGCATCACCGAGCGACTGGAAGGCTCGGGCCTGCGATTCGAGGATCTGCCGACAGACGGAAGCTCTTTGAGCATCAAGATTGAGAAGCCCGAGGAGCGGGCTTACGAAACCAAGGGATTCGGCACGCCGACCGGCAAGGTAGAGTTTGTCAGCACCGAAATGGAAAAAGCCGGACTGAACGGCCTGCCGATTTTTGAGGAGCCTTACTGGAGCCCCGTTTCCACACCGGAGATTGCCGAGGAATATCCTCTGATACTGACTACCGGAGGACGCACGAAAAACTACACGCATTCACAGTCGCGTTACCTCAAGATCGCGCGAGACCGAGAGCCTCAGCCCCGCGTCCAAATACACCCGGCGGATGCGGAAGGGCGGGGTATTCGGGAAGGGGATTGGATCGAGATTTCCTCTCCCGTCGGCGTCATCGAAATGAAAGCTTGGGTCACGGATATCGTCCAGCCCGGCGTGGTGCACGCTTTCCACGGGTGGGCCGGCCACAATATCAATGAGCTAATCCCGGACGACGGCCTCGATCCCGTCTCGGGCTTCCCGCCTTTCAAGTCGAGTCTTTGTCAGGTTCGGAAGAAACAGCCGCACAGCTGAAAAAGAACCGGCGATAACCTACAATGGTTCTATCCAGAGGAAACCTAGGTGCGCTGCCGTTTTTTTCTAACATGGATGCTGCTGGGGACAGCTCTGCTAGGTTGCAGCAGCTATTCAAAAGATATTGGTAACGGATTCATTCTCCGCACACGCGTCTACTATGGAATGGCCCATGAATATAAAGAACACGATCTCTACTATCGGGGGTTCCTAGGGATCCGATGGCTGATTCATAAAGATGTTAGTGGTGGGTGGGTGTCGCCCGATGGAAACAAAGTCCTGTTCTGTACAAGAAAAAGTCAACCAGAACCACTAGGAATGGAACACATCCTTCATGTGTTTGATCGACAAAACAAAAACTTACTCGAAATTACCAGAGACAATCCCTTCACGGGAATTAATTATTGGAGTCCCCAAAGCGACAGATTCGTCTTCAAGAAGATCTACGAACCGATCATGCTGTTCGACCTCTCCACCCGCGAGCACAGAGAAATCGTTGGTCCGGGTTTTTGGTTTCTTGGCTGGTCACCGTCGGGGGAAAAAGTCGCGTATACGACCGACAAGGGAATCTATGAGTTCAATACGCTCTATTTTGCCGACGTCAAAGATATGCAGAGCATTGAAGTAGAAGAAAAAGAGGGGGCGTGGCGGATACACGATTACCAGTGGGTAATGAAAGACGGCGAAGAGACTATCGTCGTCAAACAAAAGCAAGTAAAAACCGAATAACCGATATCGTTTTCGGTTTTAAATTTAGAGAGAGCCGCCTAAGGTTCCACAACCACGATACTCAAAACATTCCTCTCCTTCAGCATGTTGTTGAAGGCCGGTAGGTCCTGGCTGAGAAGGCTACGGAATTGCCCCTGGTATCTCGTCAACCGCTCCTTCAGCAGCTCATGCACTTCGATTTCCTGAGTCGTTGGAGGGAAGTCGGAAGTGCTCACACTCTGGTCGAGAAATCCGAACCTCGCATAAAGCTTGGAGGGATTACGGAATACGTCTTGTCCTCCTCCGGTCAGCCTCATTTGAAAGAGGTTCTCCTCGAAGTCGATGAGCTTTTGGTCGAGCTCATGGACGGCATCGATGAGCGTTTCGTCCGTGAGCACTTCCTCGAGATCGATGATTTGCTTTCGGATCCACTCGACTTGGTTGATCATGTCCGCCACCGCACTGAGGTTGTCGCGTATTTCGAGTGACATGGTCACTTTTGCCCGAACATCCGCCTCGCTCCCGGCCGAATGGGGATCTTTCAACACGGTGAGCTTCTGACTCCGTTCCTGTCCGTTTGCTTTGAGCTTCACCGTATACGTTCCGGGCATGGCCAGCGGTCTGATCCCGCTTCCCCGGACGCCCCAAGTGACGATAGGCCGCCACCCCTCGGGACCCGGCTCGACATGAGGCGCGTAGAGAGGCGGCGTTCTCAGTTTGGCTTGCTTCGACGACTCGTGTCTCAGATCCCACCAGATTCTGTTGATTCCGGTGTTGTTCTTTCCCTCGAGAGTGCGGACCAAACGATTGTTCTCGTCCAAAATCTCAACCGTCACGTCTTCCTTTGAAGCGTCGTTCAAATAGTAATTGATGGAAGCTCCGTAGGGAGGGTTGGTGCCGTTACACGGATCGCCGGTCGGGCTCCTACGGGTGGTGACATTTCTAAACCGGTAGGCGGGACGGGGCTCGAAGACGTGAGCTTCGGATTCCATGACTTCAGGCGACCATTGCTGAAGAGGCGTGATGTCGTCCAGGATCCAGAATCCGCGTCCATAGGTGGCGACAACGAGATCGTTGAAATGATCCTGCAACGCGATCCAGTGTACGGGCGCGTGGGGTAGGTTGTTTTGCAACGGTAGCCAGTTCGTTCCGTCGTTGAGGGAGACGTACAAGGCATTTTCCGTCCCCACATAAAGCAAGCCTTCCCTCACCGGGTCCTCGCGCACGCAATGGGCGTAACTGAACACGCTTCTAGGAATATCGGAGCTGATGGATTTCCAGCTTTGACCGTAATCCGTTGTTTTATAGATGAAAGGATCACGGTTATTGACTTGGTCGATATCAGCGGAT
>CAVROO010000033.1:0-55594 GCA_963722765.1 uncultured Acidobacteriota bacterium | reverse complement strand
CCGAGAATGTCGAGTTCTGGACCAAGATATCGGCTCGCAGCGAGAACTGTGTCGGCCGTGACTGCCGGCATTTCGATAACTGCTACGTGACCCGTTTGAGACAGCGCGCCGCGGACAGTCAGATCATCGTCGTGAATCATCACCTTTTGTTCGCAGATCTCGATGATCCGTGAAGGTTCTTACGGAGAGGTGCTTCCGGAGTACGGCTATCTTGTGGTGGACGAGGCCCATCAGGTGGAAGCTGTGGCCACCCAGTACTTCGGCGCTGCGGTCAGCAATGTGCGGGTCGAAGAGCTGGCTCGCGATACCGAAGCAGCATGGAACGAGCGAAAAGAGCTCGGCGGCAAGAGAAAGCAAGAGCTCCGAGAATTGAGGCTTTGCTCACAGGCGTTTTTCGAGCTCTACCGGGACCGTAAGGACCGGTATCGGATTGGCGGCGAAGGGGAGCCTCGACGGCGAATACGAGCCTATGAGGATCTTAAGAAACAACTGGAGCGTGTCGGCGCCGGTTTGAAAGCCATCCCGGGGCCCGATGAAACAACGGTCGCGCTTTGTCGTCGGGGTGCGGAGATCGCAATCGACCTCGAGCGAATTTTGAGTGCGGCAGATCCCGAATCCGTTTCCTGGTGCGAGAACCGCGAGCGGTCTGTGGCCCTTCGCTCCTCGCCCATCAACGTGAGCGATTTAGTCCGTCGCTATTTGCTCGATCCCAGACAGGCGGTCGTTTTGACCTCGGCCACGCTCGCCGTCGAAGGCTCCTGCGATTACATCACGAAACAGCTGGGCATTGAGCCGCGGGAAGAGAAAGTTCTCCCGTCGCCCTTCGATTTCGAGCAACAAACCGTCTTGTATATTCCGCATCGGATGCCTGCCCCACGGGATCCATCTTTTACCGAAAAGGCGTCGGAGGAAATCTTGGCGCTCACTCGAGCCAGCAGGGGTCGAGCTTTCGTACTGTTCACGAGCTTTGCGAATCTTCGTGCCGTTCGATCGCGAGTTGAAGGTCGGCTCGATTATCCTATGCTGGTCCAAGGCGAAGCTCCCCGTAGTGAGCTGCTCGAGCGCTTCAAAACGACTCCGGGCGCCGTGCTCTTGGCCACTTCGAGCTTTTGGGAGGGAGTGGATGTCGTGGGGGAACAGCTTTCGTGTGTGATCATCGACAAGCTCCCTTTTGCAGTGCCCGCCGATCCTTTGGTCTCGGCGCGTATCGACTTCGTCGAGAAACGCGGGGGAAACGGGTTTCATGATTTTCAGGTTCCCATGGCTATACTGGGACTCAAGCAGGGACTGGGCCGACTCATACGCTCGCGCAGCGATCGTGGTGTCCTTGCGATCCTCGATAGTCGATTATTGAAAATGAACTACGGTCGTCGTTTCCTGTCGAGTCTGCCCCCATGTCCACTCACTCACGATCGGGGGGACGTGACCGATTTCTTCGAAGAGAGGCAAACTTGAGCGAAGCACTTTATGAGATCACCGCGGAGACATCGTTTTCCGCGTCTCATCAGCTCCGCGATTATGAAGGCGTGATCGAGCCTTTGCACGGACACAATTTTCGGGTGCAGGCTGCGGTGCGCGCCCGCGAGCTCGACCGGATCGGTGTAGTTGTGGATTTCCTCGAGCTCGAAGCCATGCTCAAAGAGATTGTGGCTCCCTACGACCACCGCCATCTCAACGAGTTGTCCCCCTTCGACCGGCTCAATCCCAGCACGGAGAACATGGCGCGGTTGTTTTACGATGAGCTCGCAAAGAAGCTCGAGCCCCGGGAGGTGGAAGTGCGGAGCGTGCGCGTGTGGGAGGCCCCGACCTACAGCGCGAGTTACGGAATTCCTTGACAACTCGGAGACGCAAAGATGCGAAGACGCAAGGTGCAGTAGATTGCTCAGCACAATAGTCCTGAGGGGCGCGTGTAGTTAGCGGATTGCTTTTCTTTCTTCTCTGCGTCCCTGCGCCTTTGCGTTTTTTCTTGCCCTGATTGCGCGTGATTTTGTGGCTCGTCCGTCCTATAATCATTAGACGATCTCGACATTTAGAGCTCGGAAACCAGAACTCAGAATTCAGGACTCGAAATTAACCGTCTTATGGATATCTCTGCGAGAGTCGCCCAGGTGCGCGGTCGGATTGAAGCGGCGGCCGAGCGGTCCGGACGTTCCCCGGAATCGGTTCGGCTCGTCGTCGTGAGCAAATACAGGACCGTCGAGGAGATCGAGGAAGCACTGCGGGCAGGCATCACCGACATCGGTGAGAACCGGGTTCAAGAGGCAGAGCAAAAGCAAAGTCCCCTTGCGGGGCGAAACGTCGCATGGCACTTGGTGGGGCATCTGCAAGGCAACAAGGCTAAACGGGCGGTCCGATCGTTCGACTGGATTCATTCTTTGGATGATGCGGGGCTTGCCAGCCGACTCAGTCGGCTGGCGGAAGAACAAAACAAGACACAGCGTGTGCTGGTCCAAGTCGATATGGCCGGTGAGAAGACCAAAGCGGGTATCTCGGAAACGGAGCTTTTCGCAGCGTTCGAGGAGATTCAGGATCTCCCGAGCTTGCGCATCGAGGGACTCATGGTTTTGCCGCCTTTTTTCCCGGATCCCGAGAAGGTCCGACCTTATTTCGCCAAGCTCAGGGAGATCCGTGACCGGCTGTGCCACGAGGGACTCGGTGGTGGCCCGCTCCCCGAGCTTTCCATGGGGATGAGCCACGATTTCGAGGTGGCCATCGAAGAAGGGGCCACCATGGTTCGCGTCGGCACGGCGCTCTTCGGCGAACGCCCCGTGACCCGGCCGTCGCTGGTCAAAGACTCGAGTACGAACTAGGAGGAAAAGCAATGAAGTTGACTCCCCTCGATATCCAGCGCCAAAGTTTCGAAAGCGCCTTCAGGGGATTCGATCGCGATGAGGTGCGAACCTACCTCAACGTGGTAGCGGAGGAGATGGAGCAGCTTCGCTCCGAGAACGAGAAGCTTCAGGAGGAAGTTCGTCGGCAGTCGGCACTTCTGGCCGAGCACCGGGAGAGGGAACAGATCCTGAAGAACACGTTGGTGGCTGCGCAGAAAACTTCGGAGGACATGAAAGAAAACGCCAAGAAGCAGTCCCAAATGTTGCTCAAGGAAGCGGAGCTCGGCCTCCGACCGGCTGATCGAAACGGCTCAGGCCAAAGCTCACGGCATCGAAAAGGACATCCTCGACTTGAAGCAGCAAAAAAGGCAGGTGCTGAATTCCGTCCTCGCTTCTATCGCTAATTTGCGTAGTCTCATTCAAACGATGAACGAAGCCGAGGCTCAGCAAGACAAGATTTCGTTCCTCAAACGGCGGGCCAGTCCTCAGGGGTCGAGCTCATAGTCCACCCTCGACTACCCCGCTTTTTCCGTTGGACCGGAGGGCGTGCTCGTCCGAATCAAAGTCAACCCGAGGAGTAGCCGAGACGAAATCACCGATCTCCAGTCCGATCCCGTTCGGGTCAAGCTCACGGCGCCGCCGGTAGAGGGCGAAGCCAATCGGGCCCTGATTCAATTTGTGGCTCGATCGGTTCGTGTTCCCAGGCGGGACATCGAGATCGTTTCCGGCCAGAAATCTCGGAAGAAAACGGTCCGAATCCGCAACCGCAAATTATCGGAAGTCATCAGCTATCTGGAGAGAAAGCCGAAATGTCCCGAGCCGATCTGATTCTCTACAACATTGGTAACCTTTACACGTGCGCCGGACCGAGTCCGCGAAGGGGAGAAGCTCTCCGGGAGCTTCCGCCCGTATCGAACGCGGCCGTCGCGGCCTTAGAAGGTCGAATCGTTTACGTGGGACCCGAAAGCGGTTTGAACGGCGCCTTGACCGAGTCGCCCCAGGCCGTTGCCATCGACGCCCGCGGACGAGCGGTTCTGCCGGGCTTCGTCGATCCGCACACCCATGTGATTTATGCCGGGGAGCGTTTGGAAGAGTTTCGAGAACGGCTTGCCGGAGCGACTTACCTGGAGATTGCGGCTCGAGGCGGAGGGATCGTCTCTACCGTGAGACAAACGCGGGAAGCGTCCACCCAAACCTTGGTGGAAGTGTCTCGGCCCCGTTTGGACCAGATGCTTCTTTGCGGTACGACCACCGCCGAAGCAAAGAGCGGCTACGGTCTAGCTACCGATGCCGAGCTCCGTATGCTCGAGGCCATCGATCAGTTGAATCGGTCCCACCCCATCGATCTCGTTTCCACGTTCCTCGGGGCCCACGAGATACCCCCGGAGTATCGGGAGAATCGCGACGAGTATGTGGATTTGCTGCTCCAGGAAATGATCCCACAAGTGGGCCGGTCTCGGCTCGCCGAATGGTGCGACGTCTTTTGCGAGGTCGGTGTTTACTCCGTGGAGGAGAGTCGCCGGATTCTCGGTACGGCGCGAGAGCACGGGATGAAACTCCGTCTTCACGCCGACGAGTTCGCCGACACCGGCGGAACTCAGCTGGGAGTGGAACTGGGCGCTCGTTCCGTGGATCACTTGATCAAGGTCTCTCAGCAGGGGATCCGGGCCTTGGCCAAGTCGGATACGGTGGCGACGCTCTTACCGGCGGCCAGTTTCTATTTGAAACAGTTTTACGCTCCCGCCCGCGCGTTGATCGATGCCGGTGCCGTTGTGGCTTTGGCAACAGACATCAATCCCGGGGGCGGTCATTCGACATCGATGCCCTTCACCATCGGTTTGGCTTGTCTGGCGGCTGGAATGACCCTCGAAGAGGCCATCGTGGCCTCAACAGTGAACGCGGCTTTTGCTCTGGACCTCCACGAGGAAGTGGGGAGTCTCGAGGTCGGCAAAAAGATGGATGCCGTCGTCTTGGCCGGAGCCGATCCGGCCTGCCTTCTTCAAATCGGATCCCAGACTGTTGATACGGTCGTCAAAAACGGCAAGGTGGTTGTTGAAAATGGGCGAGCAGTTGGCAAGAAGAGCTCGCCCTAAATAGAACTCAGAACTCAGAACCCAGAACTCGAGAATGAAAAAGGATGACGGCTCGATGACTCGCCTCCTCTTCAGGATTCAATTCAAAATTCTTGAGTTCTCGAGTTCTTGAGTTCCATTTTCCTACCACCCAAAAATTCTGGAGAGCGCCAAGTACGAGAAGTGTGCGAACACGCCGGCTCCGATTCCTCCCAAAGTGTGGGAGATGATGGCCCGCGACGTGAGGGCCCGATAGCCCAGAGCGTCGAGCATGGCGGTGTGGGTGCTCAGAAAGCCGCTCCAGCACATTCCCATGGCGGTGAAAACAGCGATATCGTTTCCGGTCACGATGCCTTGTTCGACAAAGCGGGGAACCAAGCTAATCGCCGCACCCACCGCGCCCAGCGACGTCATGGGGAAGGCAATCAGTTCGGGTGCCTGAAAACCGAAGAGGGCCTTGAAGAACCAGGCGAGCTTCTCACCGAAAAGCGTCAACAAAGGAACTCCTTCGTAGGCAAGTCCCTGGTATCCCTTCGAAGGATCGCTCGGGCCGAAGACGAACATCATGACGAAGGTCGTGATGATGAGAACGCCGGGGATGATGGCGAGCCCTAGACTGACTCCGTCCTTGCCGCCGTCGAGCATCGAGTTGAGAACTCTAAGGAAAAGATTGGGTCTTTCCTTCTCGTTCGGGTCCTCTTCGCCGGTATTTGCCTCTCCTCCTCCGAATTGAGTCAGTTCACTCAATCGTTCCGGCATTCGATCTTTGATTAGCTTCTGCATGGTGCGGGTGCTGATGGCGCCTCCCACCATGGCTCCCGCCAGACCGATGAAAGCGGGCGCGACGAACCCCTGTCCGATCATGAATGTGATGACGATGAGGCCCATGCCGAAGGCGGTTCCGAAGTTGACGAGCGATACGAGTTGATAGTCTTTGAAGTAGGCGGTGAATTTCCTGTCGTGTGCCAGCGCGATGATGGCCGGATTGTCGGAGAAAAACGTGACGAGGGCCCCGAGTGCAGCCGATCCGGGCAGCCCGAAAAGCGGCTTCATGAGCGGAGCCAGGATTTTCTCCAGCAAAGCAATGACGCCGAACTCGATCATCAACTTGCCCAGAGCACCCGTGAGTACGGTGATAGCCATGATGAAGAAAACCGTATTCAACAGCAGATCGTGAGCCGTCTTCATGATCGTGCCCGACATATTGGCCAGACCCATGTTGTAACCGAGATATCCGAAGACGATCCCGAACAACGACAGAAATAGTATCGCTTCTTTCGTGCTACCGTGTTTCGACATTCTGCTCTCCTGTTTCGACCGCTCGTTCAACCCGGGGAGAATATCATGAGGCGAGGTCGGGGGTGAAAAGATGAAAGAGCGAGAATCGGGAGTGCTCCCGAGCGCCTCCAGATACTTGATTCTAGCTGTGGGACGTCCTAAGATATTCGACTCTGAAGCCCCGACCTCGGAGCTATAAATCGATGATTTTCAATGTCTTCCAGTTTCGATTCGATGCCGGAGCGACCTACCAACCAAGTTAACCCCACGGAGGTTGAGCTATGAACCTGTTTTCTGAACGAACCTCGCTTATCGATACCGAGAACGCTTTCAAAGTCGGTCCCTACATCGCCGGGATCGAGAAAGCCGGCCACAAGGTGATCAAGTGCAACTTGGGAGAGCCCGATTTCGCCTTGCCGAAGCACATTCGCGAAGAAGTCAAACGCCAGATCGACAACGATCTTACGCACTACTGCGACCCTCAAGGAATCCTGCCGCTGCGTGAAGCCATCGCGAAAGACATGAGCGAAAAACGCGGCCTCACCGTGACGCCCGACCGCGTCGTGGTGTTTCCAGGCGCCAAGCCGCCCATCGGTTTGAGTCAGCAGACTTACTGTAATCCCGGGGACGAGATCATTTACCCGAGTCCGGGGTTTCCGATTTACGAGTCCTTCATCAACTACGTGGGAGCCAAGGCGGTTCCGCTCCACCTGGAAGAGGAGCGAGGATTCAGCTTCAGCGGTGCCGATCTCGAAAAGCTGATCACGGATCGGACACGGCTCATCTACATCTGCTTCCCGTCCAACCCGACCGGCGGTGTGGCGACCCGGGAGGAGCTGGAGGAAATGGCGGATGTCATTCGCCGCAAGGCGCCGGAGAACTGCCGCGTTTACTCCGATGAGGTTTACGAGAACATCCTTTTCGATGGTAGCGAGCACGTTTCCATCGCGTCGCTGCCCGGCATGGCGGAACGTACCATCATCGTTTCGGGTGCGTCGAAGACGTACTCCTGGACGGGCGGCCGGATCGGATGGGCGGCTTTTCCGACGGTGGAAGAGGCGCAGGTTTTCAAGAACCTCAACATCAACTACTTCTCCTGCACCGCCGCCTATAACCAGATGGGTGCCAAGGTGGCCATCGAGTCGCCCGAGAGCAAGACCGAGATCGACAAAATGGTCAGTGCGTTTCAGGAAAGGCGTGACGTCGTGGTCGAAGGTCTGAACTCGATCGAAGGAGTCACCTGCCAGAATCCGAAGGGGGCTTTTTACGTTTTTCCCAACATCGGCGGCGCCTGTGAATCGCTGGGAGCCGTGGCTGCCTACGAGAACTTGCCCGGGGAAACCAGGGCCATGACCTCGCCCTCGACACTTTTCCAAATGTTCACTCTCTTCAACTATCACGTGGCGACTATGGATCGTAAGTCTTTCGGCAAGATCGGCGCCGAGGGCAAACACTTCCTCCGCATCTCCATCGCCACCGGTATGGACGATTTGAAGGAGGGCGTTGCGCGCATTGGCAAAGCCTCTCGCGACAATGAAGGGTTCCAGGCCTTCGTCAAAGAGGGCAAACGGCTGTACTAACCGACCCGGGCGTCGTTGCCGGTGAAGTCGGAAGACCTGAGCCAGCGCACCTGTTTTTCCAACTCGATGATCGAGCTGTACACGAAAGGAGTTCGTATGAGCTTAGCACTAGGACCAAGACGGGGCGTTTACATCGATATCGCCGAGGAGATGAAGGGGCACGATGCTCCTTTACCGCCGGAGCAACTTTCGCTTTTCGAGGCCTTCGATCTCATCTACCGCTCGCTGTGCTCGTTGCTATTCAACTACGTCCCTACGTCCGGACATCCCGGCGGCTCGATCTCTTCCGGCCGTATCGTAGCCGGCATTTTGTTCGATGCCATGGATTACGATTTTTCGGACCCCGATCGGGAAGACGCCGACATCATTTCCTACGCGGCCGGTCACAAGGCCCTCGGCCTTTATGCCATGTGGGCACTGAGGAACGAGGCCGTTCGTATCGGGGCTCCGGAGCTTTTGCCGGGAGACGTGTGTCGCCAGCTTCGTATGGAAGACCTCCTGGGTTTTCGGCGTAACCCAGCCACGGATACACCGCTGTTCAAGAAGTTCGGTGCAAAACCTTTGGATGGGCACCCCACTCCTGCGACTCCGTTTCTTCGGCTCTCCACCGGTGCCTCCGGCGTGGGTGTCGCCTCGTCGCTGGGCTTGGCCTACGGTGCCAAGGACTACTACGGGGATTTGGCGCCCCGAGTCCATATCGTCGAAGGTGAAGGCGGCCTGACACCGGGACGGGTGGCGGAGGCGATTACCGCAGCCGGAACGGCGTCGCTCGATAATGTGGTTATGCACATCGATTGGAACCAGGCGTCGATTGACTCGGACCACGTGTGCCGTGAAAACGGTGAACCGGGTGACTACGTTCAGTGGACTCCCACGGAGCTTTTTTATTTCCACGACTGGAACGTTGTGTTTGCTCCCGACGGCAGTGATTTTCAACAGGTCTTGGCAGCCCAGCACAAGGCGGCAGAGATCTCGAATGGCCAGCCGACGGCGGTCGTCTATCGGACGACCAAGGGGTGGCAGTACGGGATCGAGGGCCGGGCCGCCCATGGCGCCGGCCACAAGTTGTGCACCGACGGCTTCTTCGAGGCCGTTGCTCCTTTCATGGAGCATGTGGATGGGTCCCTGCCTCGCTGCGAAGCGGGCAATCAGCGGTGTGACGGCGGCGCCAACAAGGAGATCATCGAAGAGTGTTTCTGGGAAGCTCTCACTATCGTTCGCAAGACCCTCGAAAGAAACGAATCCCTCATCGGCGAAATGGCCGGGCGCATCAAAGCAGCCAAGGGGCGACTCGACGAGGCGGGGCGCAAACCGAGACCGGACGCACCGAATATCGAAGCCATGTACGAAGCTGTCGGTGGGAAAGCGGCATCGGTTCCCGATGAGCTCGCTTCTGAAGCCTGGGTCGGGAGCCACTCTCCGCGCCGAGCTTGGGAAGACCTTGAACTACCTGAACAAGCAAACCGGCGGCTCGGTCTTGGCTGCCGCGGCGGATCTCATGGGCTCGACGAGCATCAATCTCGCGGCAGAAGGTTTTGCTAAGGGGTTTTATAACGCCAAGACCAATCCCGAGGCCCGTCTACTATCACTGGGAGGGATCTGCGAGGATGCGATGTCCGGGATCCTCGCCGGCATCTCGACCTTCGGGCACCATGTTGGTGCAGGAGCGTCTTACGGGGCCTTTATCGCGCCTTTGGGCCACATCGCAGCGAGGCTTCACGCGATCGGCAACCAAGCCCGCGGGGAGATTTATAATGAGCCATACAAGCCGTTTTTCCTCGTTTGCGCTCATGCAGGCCTCAAGACCGGAGAGGATGGTCCAACCCACGCCGATCCACAACCCCTGCAGCTCCTTCAAGAGAACTTCCCGAAAGGCACGGTGATCACGCTGACTCCTTGGGATCCTCAGGAAATCTGGCCGCTCGTCGCTGCCGCCCTCGAGAAGCGGCCGGCCGTTGTGGCGCCCTTCGTTACCCGGCCCACGGAGGTGGTGCTCGACCGTGAAGCGATGGGCCTGGAACCGGCCACCGATGCGATGACGGGGCTTTATGCTCTGAGAAAAGCCAACGGAAAGGGTGAAGGAACCATCGTCCTTCAGGGAAGCGGCGCCACCTATGCTTTCCTCGAGGAGGCATACCCCCGTTTGAAGGACAAAGGCGTCGATCTGAATCTCTACTACGTTGCGAGCGCCGAGCTTTTCGACTTGTTGCCCAAGTCCGAGCAGGAGCGTATCTTTCCCGCTGAGCATTCGGATGAAGCCATGGGAATCACTGGATTCACCTTGCCCACGTTGTACCGCTGGATTCGCTCTCAGGACGGTCGCGACCGCACGATGTATCCCTTTCAGAAAGGACGCTTCCTCGGTAGCGGTCAGGCGGCCATGGTCCTACTCGAGGCGGGTATGGACGGTGAGAGCCAGTTCAAGGCCGTGATGGAGTACGTCGATTCGAGGAAGTAGACCTAGATACGACAGGATACACCTAGGGCACCCGGTCATGGGTGCCCTAGAGGCAGATTTTACGATGGTGGGCCGAGCGCCGGCGTCAGCGATCAGCGCCGTCACGCCCCTATTGATCGTCTTGAAAGAGACCGATGCGGCGTTTTACCAGCGCTTGCGTCGAGGACCGCCTGAATCTCTGCGGGGTCGGGCTTCGTTCACCTTGACGGTCCGACCGTCCATATCCGTTTCGTTCAAGGCCGAAATGGCTGCATTGGCTTCATCGGAACTGGTCATCGTCACGAATCCAAAACCTCGTGGCCGGCCCGTTTCCCGGTCCGTCACGATGGTCACTTCTTCGACCGCACCGAATTCTTCGAATTTCGTTCTGAGTTGATCTTCAGTAGTTGAATAGGACATGTTACCCACGTAGATCTTCATGCAATTCCTCCAACCGGCGAACACTACCACACTCTGAAAGTCCGCGCCAGTGTTCCCGTTATGTGTATTTGGGCAGTCTCAAGAGTACTCTTGATCGAGGCGCGAAGCGCCGAGCTCCACAGCTCGAGTTCTCGGGTTCTTGAGTTCTCGAGTTCTACTCTTTTGGTTTGGTCAGCTCCTCAAATGGAATCGGCTTCGGGTTTTTCCGGTCGCTCCAGTCGTAGAATCCGCGCCCGGTCTTGAACCCGTCCCACCCCGCTTCCCTCATCTTGTAAAGGAGCGGCGAAGCGATGTACCTGGGGTCGAGCGTGGCATCGTAGAGCTCTTCGGCGACGAGGATCGTGGTATTGACGCCGATGAAATCCGTAAGCAAAAACACCCCTTGCGGGTGGCCCAGCGAGCTCTTCAGGGCCTTGTCGATATCCTCGGTCGTAGCTTGTCGCCTTTCGAGCATGTTGGTGTAGTGAATCATCCAAGGAATCAGTCCGTTGTTGACGATGAATCCGGGAACGTTATTGGTTACGAAAGGGTCTTTGTTGACGCGCTTCAACATAGAAAGCGAGAAGTTCAGCACATCTTGGTCCAGTTTGGGGTGGCGAACGACTTCGACTCCTTTCATGAGGTGGACGGGATTCATTCCGTGGGTGCCGAGGAATCGTTCCGGGGCGGCCGCTCGCCTCTCCCATACGTTCCACGTCCAAGCAAGAGGTGTTCGTCCAAAACATCGTCTCGGCAGGCATGACCTCTCCCAGCCGCTTGTACGTTTCGCACTTGAGTGCAAGATCCTCGAAGATCACTTCGAGGAGCACCGGCGCTCCGCAGGAGGCCAAGTCGGATTCGTTCGAGAGCACGTTGAGCTTCGAGAACGTTGCTTCAACGTCGCCGTCCCATTTGCCCTTCTTCTTCAAGCTCTCGAGGTAGCCCTTGACGCGGTCTCGATTTTTCTCAACTACTTTTTTATCGGCTTCATAAACGTAGACATCCAGGCCACCCAGCAATAGTGCTGTGCTCCAGGTATGGCCCATGGTGCCGAAACCCATTACTGCCAATGATTTAACTTCATCGGCGTTTGGTGTGCTCATGGTTTCCTCCTATTAAAGTACTGGCCTGGTTTGTCCGAGTCCATATCTCGCGACGATGGCACATTCTAGCGAGGTTTGCGGCCGGGAGAAAATGCGACTCGCGATATGATCTTTCCCGTGAAGGTCTTGCGTTTCCTCGTTTCCTCCGTGGTCGGCTTGTCGTTTTTTACGCTGCCCATTCGTGACGGAGATCGCACCACCGTGCCCTTCGATTGGATCATCCAATGGCTGCTCCGATTCTCTCCCGGAGCCGTGGGCGCGTATTGCCTCGTGCTGATTCTCCTGGGTGCTTTGGCCTCTTTAGTGGCATGGAGGCGAAGGCAATCTGAAACTCGGTACTTTGAACGATACCGAACGAGCCTGCCGCTCGTTCTAATTCGCGTTGCGGCGGTTCCCCTGGCCTTGGTTTATTTTCTTCGCCTGGGTCCGCAAGTTTTGCTGCAGAGTGGTGTCGCCGATCTTATGTGGAACACCCTGACCTTCTCGGTCGGGATTATCGTCCCTATCGGTGCGGCCTTACTCCTAATGCTGGTTCGTTACGGCCTACTCGAGTTCGTTGGAATTCTGATGCGGCCCATCATGAGGCCACTTTTTCGACTTCCCGGACGCTCCGCTCTCGATAGCTTGACGTCCTGGATTGGCAGCTACTCGGTAGGTTTGTACTTGACTCGGAAGCTTTTGGACGAGGGCTACTACACCCGACGGGAGGCCTACACCATCGTTACTTGCTTTTCCACGGTCAGCATCGGCTTCGTGGCGGTTGTCGCCCAGACGCTTCAGCTTCTGAACTGGTTCCCCGTCATCTTCGTCACCTACTTCGTAGTCGTGTATTTGCTGACTTTTCTGTTGGCTCGTCTTTGGCCGGTGCGGACGGTGCCGGAAACATACGTAACGGCACCGAATCCCGAATCGGTCCGACCTCTCTCGTTCCGAGCGTTGGTCCGGGAAGCTTGGAGTCGAGCAATACGTCAGGCGGGTGAGTCTTCCGGGCCTGGGCGTGTTCTTCGGGAAGGTTTCGTGGACGGTTTGCTTTTGGCTTCGACAATACTTGGGAGCATTCTCGTCGTGGGGACGCTCTCGTTGCTTTTGGCGAAAGAAACCCCGGTTTTCCTTTGGCTAGGGCGCCCGATGGTCCCCGTTCTCGAGATCCTGGGACTGCCGGATGCCGAGATCATTGCTCCGGCGACCCTAGTCGGCATAACCGAGATGTACATCCCTGCGCTGATCTCCCGCGATGCCGCGTTGCCGGCCCGGTTTTTCATTGCCGTGGTCTCTATCTCACAGCTCATTTTCTTTTCGGCCGTAGGTCCGATGATGGTTGATATGTTTCGTGCGATTCCCGTTCGAGCCCGCGATCTCGTCGCGCTCTTTTTGATACGTACCGCCATTGTCGTTCCCCTCGTCGCCGCCATCACGGCATTGTTGTTCTGAAGGTCTGTTCGAGCTCAGGACTCTGAACTCAGAACTCAGAAGACAAGAAGGACGGATGCGCCGCAGGACAATGCCGTCCTCCGGATCTACCATTCTGAGTTCTCGGCTTCCTCGACGCACTGAGTTCTGGGTTCTGAGTTCTTGAGTTCTTTTGCGCGGAGTCAGTTTTAAAATATCTGGCTTTCCGCCACTTCGTTGACATCCCAGGTGTAGAGTTTCCCCGGGAGCCATTCGACGCTCAGTTGGTACTTTACCTGGATTCGAGTATTCGTATTCTGGAGTGTCACTTTGATTTGATTCGAGGCAATCGGAAGCCCCAACTCCGCGGCTTTTTTGGCCAAGCTGTCCTTGATCTGAAAGTCCTTTTTTCCTCGCGAGAATTTGGCCGCTTCGCTCAGTGAATCCTTGAACTCGTACTGTGCGATAAGAACCGGGGCGAACTTGTAGGATTCGTAAGCTACAAACGCGAGGACAACCAGAGACAGTATGCCGCCGATGTTTGCTCCCCCGCGAGAGTTCCTATACCTACTCATGGCATCTCCTCCTGATCGAAAACCTTCCAGTACCTCATTTAATCCGTCATCGAACAAGGTGAAAGAAACGGTCCCAGCGCGTTTGACCGAAGAAGTTGAGCGCCAAATTTCCGTACCATTTGATCTTCTCCATCGGTTCGGTCGCCATGTAGGCTTCCTTGGGCGCGTCGAAAGACCAATATATGACGAGGGCTCGCCCTTTGACTAGCTCTTTGGGCAAGGGTCCCCAAAATCGGCTGTCATGACTGTTGTCACGGTTGTCGCCCATGACGAAATAGTGGTCCCGGGGAACGACCATCTCCGCCATGTCGTCTCGCCTGGAGCTGAAAGACACAGGGGTTCCCGGCGGTCGGGGAGGGGTTTCGAAGTGGGCAAACGGTTCGTCGAGCGGTGCGTCGTCGATGTAGACTTGCTTGTTCTCGATGCGAACCCTTTCGCCCGGAAGGGCCACCACCCGCTTGATGAAGTCGCGTTGCTGATTCATGGGGTACTTGAACACGACGATGTCATGGCGCCTCACCTCCCGCTTCGGGCTGAGCGCTTTTTCGAGCGCTCCGGTGGGGAGAGAGTAGAGCATTTTATTGACCAAAAGATGGTCGCCCACCAGGAGGTTGGGCTCCATCGATTCAGACGGTATCTTGAAGGCTTGCACTACGAAGGTTCGGATGAACAGAGCCAGGATGATCGCGGTGCAAATGGACTCGAAGTATTCTCTCCATACGGTGCGTCCATCCGATACGGTCGTATCTTTCTGTTCGATCTTATTATCCAATGGATGTCTTCCGTCTACGAACGCTAAACGCTCTAGACCATCCGTCGAACGCACGATGCCGCGTCAACGGATACTGGGGCTCGCAATATTTCCTCTAAACTATTGAAAATAGCAGACGATGGCCCCAGCGTCAACGACCAGGAGTCTGGAACGAGGACCGGGCGAGAAGCTCCACGGTTTCGCGAACCGCTTGCTCGTAGCCCACGACAATAGCACGTGCCACGAGGCTATAGCCCATGTTCACTCGGGTGAGTCCCTGGATTCCTAAGAGCGGGTAGACGTTCCTAGCGCTCAGGCCGCGACCAACGGTCACTTCGAGACCGAATTTTGCCGCGAGACGGGAAGCGTCCGAGAGTCGTTGAAGCTCCTTCTTCTTGGATTCGGTGTCTCGTGCGGCAATATATGTGTCGGCAGAGAGCTCCACCCCTTGGGCATCGACTCGATGGGTCTCCTTGATTTGGTCCAGATCCGGTTCAACGAAAACGGAGCAGCGAATGGTGCCTTCTTGCATCATGCGGACCAGTTGTCGGAGTTGAGAACTGTTCAGGATGACGTCCACGCCCGGATTTCCGCCCATCTCTTCCATTCGTTCCGGTACGAAAGTCACCCGATCCGGTTTGACCGTGAGACAGAAATGAGCCAGCTCCTGACTGGGAGCGGCGATCAAGTTGAGCTCCGTTTTGACCGTTTCTCGGAGCAGGTTCACGTCACGTTCTTGAATATGTCGGCGATCCGTCCTCAAGTGGACGTTGATGGCTGCGGCTCCCGCCTGTTCGGCCAGGAAGGCGGCCATGACCGGATCGGGCTCTTGAGCCTTGTGCGATTCACGGACCAGGGCAAGCGGGTCGAGGGTAACTCCGAGCTCTATCATGATTCTCCTATGGTTTTTCGGGCGGCGTCCCCGATCGATTCAGAAAGCGTACGGATCTCCCGCTCGTCGGGACCTTCCATCATGATTCGCAACAGGGGCTCCGTTCCCGAATAGCGAACGAGAATTCGGCCGCGAGTACCCAACTCCCGCTCCGCCTCTTCCATGGCTCTCGAGATTTCGGGTACCGAGCCGACTTCCGGTGTTTGGCTGACCCGAACGTTAATGAGGATCTGCGGATAGGGTTCCAGGTTCGCCAATTCGGCGAGAGGCTTTTTCTCTGAGGCCATGATACGAAGGACCTGGAGAAGCGTCAGAAGGCCGTCGCCGGACGGCGAAAAATCGGAAAAAATGATATGCCCCGACTGCTCTCCTCCGAGCGACATGCCTTGGCGTGTCATTTCCTCCGCCACGTATTTGTCGCCCACCTGGGTCCGACAAAGACGAATGCCTTCTTTCTCGAGAGTCTTTTCGAGCGCCAGATTACTCATGACCGTTGCGACGACGCCGGAGGCCGGGAGCTTATTCTCGTTCTTGAGCCGTCGTCCGCACAAGAGCAAAATGGCGTCGCCGTCTACGATGCGACCCCGGTGATCGGCCAGTAGTAAGCGGTCGCCATCTCCATCGAGAGCGGCTCCCAAATCGCATCCTTTTTCGACCACTCGGCGCGCCATCTCTTCCGGATGGGTCGAGCCGCAATTCAAGTTGATGTTCCGTCCATCGGGAGATACTCCCATGGGGTTGACTTCGAGGCCGAGACGCGCCAAGAGGCTCGGGCCCACTTGATGAGCTGCCCCGTTGGCACAATCGAGAATCATTCGAAGCGATGGAAACTTCGTGGATGGCGGAAGGGTTGACTCCAGAAAATTCGTGTACTCGTTGTGGAGTGTGGAATCGGGAGAAAGAGGCGACCCTTCCTCGACACCTGGGGCATCGTCAGCGGCCTGGGCGACCTCGGTTTCGATGGCCGATTCCAGCGCTTCGCAGGATTTACGGCCGTCTGCAGAGAAAACCTTCACGCCGTTGTCGGGAAAAGGATTGTGGGATGCTGAAATCATCAATCCGGCGGAAAAACGGAATCGGCGGGTAAGTACGGCGATGGCCGGGGTGGTGATGACACCGGCAGAGACTGTTTCACCGCCTCCTGCGCGAATACCCTCTTGCAGCCACTTTTCGAGGTCAGGTCCCGAGGCGCGGGTATCGCGACCCATCAAAATTCGTGGTTTAGGATCTTCCAAGTGACGCGCAAGAGCTCGGCCGACACGGCGCAGAGTCTCACGGTCCAGAGGCGCCACTCCCGCTTCACCCCGAATTCCGTCCGTTCCGAAAAGTTTCATGCAAACGCTCCGCTTCTACTATTGCTCCACAGGAAGTATTTGAACACGCACCTGCTCCGGTTCGATGGATACGACCGCGAGGGCCGAAAGCTCCGGACGGCTGAAGCTTATTTCAGGCGTAAGCCTGTGTGTGCCGGGCTCCAATTCATCGACGTCGATCCTGGCCGCGAGGTCCTCGCTGCTCACGATTCCTATGAGACTTTTCGGACCTTCGATGCGAACTCTAACCGCAAGGGGAGTCAATTTCGTCTTCACGGTGGTGGGGTAGCTGGTTAGCTTGACATCGCTGAGTCTTTTTCCGGTCCGTTCTTCGCGGACTTCGAGTGTCACCTCGACGCCCCGCGCCGAAGTGGGACGCACATAGGGATCTTCCAGCATGACCTGAACGGTCTGCGTATAGGTTTCCCTCAGTCCTTCCACCGAAACAGGCTCGGTCGTGACCTGCTCCAATCCTTCGATTCTCGATGCCGGTCCAATCACTTCTATTTCGACCGGGTTGAGGTAAATGTTCGCCAGCTCGAAGTCCGCCGGTGGGGACCCGACGACGCGGGGGAGAACTTGCACGTTGTGCCTCTCCGTCCGGTCGAGCTTGAGATTCACGGTGGAGGGAGTGACTCTGAGAACGCGAACGCCGAAAGGAACGGCTACGTTCTCAGGATTCAAAAAAAAGCCTTGCTCGCCCAGTTGGGCTCCCGATAAATTGACCCGAGCTTGAATATCCTGGGGAGGCACTCGGCGCAAGATCTCCGAAGAGCCCCTGAGACGGATATTGACTTGCTGCACCGATTCCTCGAGAACTTCCATGCCCTCCGGCACATTTCGAAACTCGAGGGATACGGGTACGACCATTTCCGTGCCCTCACCACCGGCGACGATATACCAGAGGGAAAAACCCATAACGACGGAAAACAACTTGAGTCCCAGGCTGTCGAGGGCCGCGAATCTCATGAAGTCGTGTCCTCCCGCGGCTTCGGCGCGAGTTTATGGGCCGGCTTTTTCCGGGCCGGGCTTAGAACCTGCCGGAGCTTCGTGCGAAGCGTGTCGCCTTCCATGTCACTGAAGATTCTGCCGTCCTCAACATAGTTTACCGTTCGAGTTTCTTCCGAGACCACAATCGCGACGGCGTCTGTGTCTTCTGTGATTCCGATGGCGGCGCGGTGTCGGGTTCCGAACTCCGTCGGCAGGTGAGGCGTGATGGTCAGAGGCAGAAAACACGCCGCTGCGGCGAGACGGTTGCCTTGTACGATGACCGCGCCGTCGTGAAGAGGTGTTTTGGGATTGAAGATCGAGAGCAACAGGTCGTAGGTGAGAATTGCGTCGAGGAGAATACCGCCCTCGATATAGCTTCTCAGGCCGATGTCACGTTCGATGACGATGATAGCGCCGAATTTCCTGCGGGCGAGTGCCGTAGCCGCAAAGACGATCTCGTCGATGGTCTCGTTGGTGCTCGATTGATTCAAGAAGCGAAACAAGGGGGCTTTGCCCAGATTCGCTAAGGCTTTGCGGAGCTCGGCTTGATACAACACGATGATGGCAAATCCTATATAGCCGAGACTGTTCCTCAACAGCCAGTTGACCGTCTCGAGCTGGGCCCATCGGGAGGCAAAGAAGACGATGACGAGGATTACGGTGCCCACCACCATTTGGAAAGCGCGGCTGCCGCGAATGAGCTGCAGGAGCTTGTAGATGAGCCAACTGACCAACAAAATGTCGATCGCATCCACCCAGGAAAACTCCGCCGATTGACGGAAAGCTTCCAGGTACTGGACGATATCGCTCATCCTGACCGACCTCCGCTGCCGTCCAGACCAACGGTCGCCGGCCGGCGACCCACTGCTGACTGCCCGCCTTCGCCGTCTGGTCCGCCGTAGCCTCGGCGAAGGCGGAAGCTCCGCCCAGAATCGCGCCCGGGCGGAGCGGAGGCGGACTGACTGCTGGCTGCTGGCATCTCCTCGGATTTAATCGCGTCTACAACGCGGCACACCTGGATCATCTCGGTGACGTCATGGACTCGAACCACATGAGCACCGCGTAAAACGGCGGCGGCCACCGTCGCTGCTGTACCGTGGAGACGATCCTCGGGAGGAAGGTCGAGTACCTTTCCAATGAATGTTTTTCTAGACGTGCCTACCAAGATCGGTTTCCCCAACAATGCGAGCCGATCCAGTCGATTCAGGATTTGTAGATTGTGTGCTGCGGTTTTCCCGAATCCGATTCCGGGATCGACCAGAATCGAATCGGAAGTGATACCGGCTCGCTCTGCTCTCGCGACGGCATCGCTCAGAAAATCTCGGATTTCCCCCACCACATCCCCGTAGACCGGGTTGCGCTGCATGGTTTCGGGATCATCCTTCATGTGCATCAAAACGAGACCCGAGCGCGAGCGAGCCACAATCTCCGCCATCCGCGGGTCGCCACGAAGTGACGTGACGTCGTTCACGATATCGGCGCCGAGGTCAAGGGCCACTTCCGCCACTTCACTCTTGCTGGTGTCGATCGAGATGAGGGCGTTCGTGAGTCGTCTGAGCTCGGTCAGAACCGATGAAAGGCGACGGATCTCTTCGTTCGCCGGAACGGGGCGGGCACCAGGTCGAGTTGACTCGCCTCCAAGGTCGATGATGCTTGCGCCGGCCTCCACCATTTCGAGCGCCGAGGCGACAGCATGTTCGGGAGCCGTCTTTCGGCTCCTACCAAAGAAGGAGTCTGGCGTGACGTTGATGACTCCCATCACCGCGGTACATTCACCCAAGCACAACCGCTTTCCGCGTGCTTCGAAGACGAACTGCGATTGCACGAGTTCCGATGGGGCGATCAATGGGTCACGCGTCAATGAGTCTTCGAGCCTTCCTCGTCTTAGAAACTCCCACTGATCGAGTCAGTAGGGCCCACCTCTACCGGGCGTTCGGCGTCACGAGCTTGCCGGTCAGTTTTGCGGGACGCTCTTCGGATTAGGAAGTATGGGCGGAGTCAGCGACGGGCGCTCCTCGCCTTTAGTTTCCGGTTTTTTCTCGGTTGTAGATTCGCGCGACGGCGTCCGTTCCTTGAGAGGTACGCCGTCAATGGTCATCTTGACTTCTTCAGCATCCAACACTTCTCGCTCGAGAAGGGTCTCAGCGATCCGTTCCAGGAGGGGACGGTTCGTCGTGAGTAGATCGGTGGCTCGTTTGTAGTTCCGCTCCACGATCCGCCGAACCTCCTGATCGATCTTGATCGCCGTGTCCTCGCTGTAATCCTGATGGTGGGCGATATCTCGCCCGAGGAAGACTTGTTCTTCCTTCCGACCGAAGGTCAGCGGACCCAACTCGGGGCTCATGCCCCATTCGCAGACCATCTTCCGGGCCAGGTTCGTTGCCTTCTCCAGATCATCATGGGCGCCGGTGGTGATTTGTTTCAAAACCAGCTCTTCAGCGATCCGCCCGCCCATCATGACCGCAATCATCCCCTCCACATAATTTTTGCTGTGACTGTGCCGGTCGGTTTCGGGGAGCAGTTGGGTCACGCCCATCGCCATTCCTCGGGGAATGATCGTGACCTTGTGAATCGGATCGGCCTCGGGCAGCAACGTTGCAACGAGAGCGTGGCCGGCTTCGTGATGAGCGGTCGTCCGCTTCTCGTCCTCACTCATCATGAGAGAACGGCGCTCGGCTCCCATGAGCACTTTGTCCTTGGCGTTCTCGAAATCGCGCATGGCAACCGTCTTTTGGCCGTAGCGGGCGGCGTCCAGAGCGGCCTCATTGACCAGGTTGGCCAGATCGGCGCCCGAAAAACCCGGCGTGCCTCGAGCCAATATGGTCATATCTACATCTTGCGAGAGAGGAATCCGGTTGGTGTGAACCTTGAGTATCCCCTCCCTGCCCTTGATGTCGGGGAGCGAGACCACCACCCGACGGTCGAACCGTCCCGGCCGCAAAAGGGCAGGATCCAGCACGTCAGGTCGGTTGGTTGCCGCGATCAGAATGACACCCTCGTTGGATTCGAAGCCGTCCATTTCAACCAAGAGTTGGTTCAGGGTCTGCTCTCTTTCATCGTGGCCGCCGCCCAGACCGGCTCCCCGGTGGCGTCCGACGGCATCGATCTCGTCGATGAAGACGATGCAGGGGGCGTTTTTCTTACCTTGTTCGAACAGATCCCGGACACGACTCGCCCCGACTCCAACGAACATCTCGACGAAATCCGAGCCGCTGATTGAAAAGAAGGGAACGTTGGCCTCACCCGATATGGCGCGCGCCAGGAGTGTCTTACCCGTGCCGGGCGCTCCCATGAGGAGAACGCCCTTGGGGATGCGGCCGCCGAGCTTCTGGAATTTCTGCGGCTCGCGCAGGAAATCGATGATCTCCTGGAGCTCCTCTTTGGCCTCGTCGACTCCTGCAACGTCTTTGAAGGTGACCTTCTTTTGCTGGCTGCTCGTAAGCTTAGCTTTGCTTTTCCCGAAGGAGAGAGCGCGATTCCCCGATCCCTGCATTTGGCGCATGAAAAAGATCAAGAAAGCGATCATGATGAAAATCGGGGTCCAGTTAATGAGGTGTGCCAGCCAGCCGGAACCGTTGGACTCGCGTGCCGTGACGGCGATGCCGCTCTCGAGCAGCTTGTCGACGAGTGTATCGTACTGCGGTGGCGCAAATGTGCGGACAGGCTCGCCGTTTTTGAGTTGGCCGGTGATCTGGCTTCCGGCAGCGGTTCCCGTCAAGGTCACCTCGGACACGTTGTTCCGATCGACCTGAGCCATGAACTCGCTAAACGTGAGTTGTCTTTCCTTTTCCTGGATACGCGAGGAGACGTTCCAGAATAGGACGATGACGAGGGCCGCCACCATCCAAAACATCAAATTTTTCATGGTCGAGTTCAAATTCTAGCCTCCGAAAAGAGGATTCGTTTGCCTCTTGTCAGGTTCTCCCTGTAATGAAATTAAGTACCTTCCCTGTCGACGAGACCCAGGTAGCGGACTCCCCGAAAGTATTCCCGAAATGCAAGGCCGTAGCCCACGACGAATCCTTCTTGGTCCATTTTGAAACACGTATAGTCCGCGTGGCAGTCCACTTTTCGATGAACCTCTCGGTCGATGAGAGCCACGACTTTCAGGGAACGCGGCTTCCACTCTTCTCGAATTCGTTCCGCGATGAAATTCATCGTGATACCGGTATCGAGCACGCCCTGGAGCAACAAGAGATTTCGCGAGGTGAGTTGCGTGTCGGCCTCGAACGCCACGTCAACGCGCTTGCCTTCCGCAGAGCTCACGACCTTCAAGAAGTCGCATATCAACGGAAGCTCGATGGCACGAATGAGATCCGCCATGAAGACCATCGCGTTAGGGAGGATCCCAACCACCGCGAGCTCTTCGCCCTTGTAATCGCGATTGATTTGCTGGCCGAGCGTTCGAATGCGATCTTGGATTTGCTGCTCTGAGAACAGTTCTGCAGGTTTAGCTAGCTCGTTCATCCTTCCACCCAGCTCAATTGGAGTGTTCGATGCGAGGCGGGATGGACCCTTGATTGCTCCGAGATCGCGTGTCCCACCACCCAAAGAACCTCTCGGTCACCTTGCACCACCAGGGGGATCGTCCGACGGTCTTGTCTTCCGACGTGACGGTCCATCAAATATCGATTCAACGATTTGCCGCCTGGTGCTCCCAATGGTCGAAAACGGTCGCCGCGCCGTTGATTTCGGACCGACAACCTCGAGAGCCTGCCTCGAACCGACTCGTCGAAAGCGACGACGACTGTTTTCCCGTGAGCGGCGGGAAGGGCGGGCTCCCATCTCTCTTCCGCCAGAATAGCACCCCCGACTTCCGGAATCTCCACCGAGCCGGGGACCGGTAGTTCATACTCGTACCCATTATAGCCGTCTTGGGGCTCAAACTCAGAGTGCGACCTTGATGACGAGCTCGGACGGATGGAAAGGCGCTCGAATCTCCGCTCCACCACCACTCCGGGAAGATCGATCCGCTTCCCGCTTTTTCCGGGCAAGAGAAGACTCGATGCGTCTTCCAAGTGCCGCGCACCAATGGCTCGAAGATTGCCTCGAGCGGTTCTAAGAGCGCACCGTAGAACGCGGCGGGCATGGGCCGGGTGCAGATTCCCGAGCGCCTCAACCGGAACCTGCAGTTCATCTCCACTTGATCCGGTTTTCGCGAGTTTCTCGAGGGTCCGAGAGGCCAGCTCCTCCATCCAGTCGTCTTCGTCTCGGAGCACTTGTGCCGTTCGACAAAGCGTATCGACCAGAGAAGGATTGAAGCTTTGCTCCAGAAAGGGCAGGGCTTTATGGCGAACTCGATTCCTGGAGATGGAGCAATCCTCGTTGGTCGGGTCGAGCTTGTACGGCGCTTTTCGTTTTTTCAGGAAGTTGACAATCGTGTCCCGCTCGATTTCGAGCAACGGGCGGATCAGGCGATTGTTGATTACGGGCCGCATCGCACCGAGCCCGGTCGCGGCGGCTCCCCTAAACAGGCGCAGAAGCAATGTCTCTGCCTGATCGTTTTTCGTATGTCCCAGGGCGATCTTGTTGCAGTCGAGCCGGGTAGCCGTTTGCTCCAAGAAACGATATCGAGCCAATCGAGCCGCCTCCTCGGGCGATCGCTTCTTGCGCCGGGCCTCGTCGGTGACGTCGATTCGAGCGGAAACGAGCTCGATGCCTCGCCGGCTCGCGAATCGGTGGCAGAAAGCTTCGTCTTCATTCGAGCTTTCCCTCATGCAGTGATTGAGGTGAGCCAACGCAATCGAAAAATCCGCGGAGGGTCTTTGACGGAGCGCGTCAAGGGCGAGGGCCAAGGCAACGGAGTCCGGACCGCCTGAAAGGGCGACCAGAATCCGGTCTCCTGGTTCGATCATACGGCTTTTTCGAATCGCCGTTGAAACCTGATGAATGAGCATGGAATCTACCGATCCCCGGCCTCCAAGCGGAAAATTCGATCCCCACGCCACTGTGGCTCGAGACGACTTTGCGAGCCCAAAGTGCTATGTGCGTAAGGGGCTAATGGTGGATAACCGCTAAATCCTGTATATTAGTAGTGTTCTCGCGAAAAAGTCAAGGAATGGACTTCGGGCTTGCCCCGGACTTCCACCTGGCTCGGGAAGGAGAGCCGTTCATGGAATGCTGTGTTTGCGAAGTCAGCGACGAAGAGAAGAGCTTGAAGAAGTGTCCAATTTGTTTTCGATACTTCTGCGATGATTGCTCCACGAACCGAGGCGGACGATTGTTCTGTTCCAAACAGTGCTCGGATTTCTTCTTCTTCGGTGACGAAGAGTAGTTCCGGTCCAATCCGTCATCGCTCAGCGCTCATCGCTCATCGCTCAGTGCCCGCCGGTATCTTCTCGTTGGGTATTTGTTTGAGGAGGTTCGGATGGGGTTTCTGAAACCCTCGCCGTCCGAACCTTGACTCTCACCACTCGTCGCTGGGCGACTTTCTCGATAGACAAGATCATTTTTCCGGCCGCGAGCTCTTCTCCCTCCGTCGGGATTCTTCCCAGGCGAGTCAAGATGAAGCCGGCGAGAGTGTTGTAGTCGGATAGCTCGGGGATATCGAGTGCGAGCTCCTCGTTCAAGTCTTTGACGGCGATGGAACCGTCCACGAGGTATTCATCGTCGGCGAGTGTTTTTATCTGAGGAGTCTCTTCCTCTTGCTCGTCGAAGAGCTCGCCCACGATCTCTTCCAGAAGATCTTCCAGGGTGACGAGTCCCTCCACACCGCCGTGCTCGTCTACCACGAAGGCCATATGATTGCGGGATTTTTGCATTTGTTCCAGCGCCTTTTCGACTTTCGCACTATCCGGCAAGAAAAACGGCTTACGGAGGACTTGGCTCAGGCGAAAGGGAGACTTTGAACCCCAAAAAGCGAGGATGTCCTTTGAATAGACCAGACCCTCGATTGCATCCAGGGTCTCATGGTAGACGGGCATCCTCGAGAAACGACGCTTCTGGATGATGGACACGATCTCTTCGAGCGAATCGCCGTCCTCGACGGCGACGATCTCCAGTTCGCGGGACCATGACCTCCGAAACGCGACTCTCTCCCAACTTCAGCACTTTGCGGAGCATCTGCCGTTGGCCGGACCGTTCTTCGGCGCTATTGCCCCCGGCGTAGACGAGGGTTTTAATCTCTTCGATAGAGACCTCGAACCGAACCGGCCGTGGGCGTTCACCGAAGAGTCTGAGGAATCCGGTCGAGATGAGAGTGAGGAGCCGAACCACGGGGCCGAGAATCTTGATGAGTAACACGACGGGACGGATCACCCACAGGGACCAACCCTCCGGATGACGAGCCGCAAAGCTCTTCGGAACCATCTCCCCAAAGATGAGGATGAGACAGGTCAAAATGATCGTGGCGATGGAAATGGCCTGTGCCTTTTTCTCCGGGGATGCCACCATCAGGGTGACGGCGTAGGTGATGAGTGCGCCCGCTGCCGTGTTGACGAAAACGTTTCCCGTAAGAATGGTCCCCAGGACTCGCTCGGGATGAGCGAGAGTTTCACGAACGGTGGTGGCGGACCGTTTCGTCTTCTCCAGATGTTGGAGGCGGTATCGGTTGATGGACATCAGAGCCGTTTCTGATCCCGAAAAGAAGGCGGAGAGTGACAGGATCAGTAACAAACTCAGTATGACGATTAAAAGCATGAGGTTGGGCACGACTATTATAAAACGGAACCATGATTTGTCTATTCTCGGATCGCGGCTAGAATGACCCGCTCGAGTGCATGCGAATCATGAATGAGGCGAACGAGCAATTCAGTTCCCGTTGGGGAATCCTGGTCACGGCCATCGGGATGGCGGTGGGGACGGGCAATATTCGGCGTTTTCCGAGAGGACTCGGATTGATGTTATCGGGTCTTTTCATGGCTTTCGTGGTCATACGGTACGGAGCCGGTCGCTTCCGGGGCGAGCTCGTCAACACACTGGACGAGCGTCGGCCCGTGGGGCGGTGGTTTACGTTCGTCGTTCGCTACGTCATCCCCATCGAGTTCGTGGCCATGGTGGCCTGGTGGTTCTACCAGGCCGTCCAGGTCTACGACCCCGAGGGCTGGTGGCATCCCTTTCATATCAATAGTGTCGGGACATGTCTTTTCCAATGGGGTATCCTCCTGGCGTTGTTATTTCTCACGAACCGCATCTGGGCGCGTCGTGTGGGTGTCAAAGACGAGATCGGATGAACCTGAGCGGGACCATCGTGATGATTTTGGTGTTGGCGGGTATCTGGGGCGGATTTGCCTATCGGATCTACCTGAACGTGAAACAAGGACAAGGCCAGCAACCGACCACCGAGGATTAAATGCACATCTCTGTCATTGGCGCCGGAACGTGGGGTACCACACTCGCGAGGTTGGCCTGTCTCAAAGGACATACCGTGCGACTGTGGGCGCACGAGCCCGAAGTGGTTCGTTCCATCAGAGAGCGGCGTGTGAACGATCTCTTTTTGACGGATGTCGAGTTGCCGGCTGAGCTAGCCGTGACGGAAGAACCAGCCGAGGCTGTCACGGGCGCGGACGTCCTTTTGACGGCGGTGCCGTCCCAGCACCTTCGTCAGGTTCTCGAGAAGCTCGAGCCTCATTTTCCCTTCGATGCCATCGTGGTTAGTGCCACCAAGGGCCTCGAGGACGGAACCGGATTTCGGATGAGCGAAGTCATCGAGAAGGTCCTTGGACCGAAGCTTCGTAGCCCCGTCGTCGCCTTTTCCGGGCCCACCTTTGCGAAGGAAGTGGCGCTCGAATACCCGACGGCACTGGTTGCCGCGAGTCGCGATCACGGCCTTGCGCGACAGATCCAGACCGAGCTCACTACCAACCGGTTTCGGATCTACACCAACAGCGATATCATCGGTGTCGAGCTCGGGGGCGCGGTAAAAAACGTTATTGGAATCGCAGCCGGCGTGTGCGCAGGTTTGAGCATCGGGCACAATCCGCTCGCCGCTCTGGTCACACGTGGCCTTGCTGAGATGTCCCGGTTGTGCGAAGCCATGGGCGGCAATCGGGAGACTCTATCGGGGCTTGCCGGTATGGGGGATCTGTTGTTGACTTGTACCAGCGAGCTTTCCCGCAATCGAACCGTGGGATTCGAGCTGGGTCGCGGACGACCCCTCGACGAGATTTTGTCCACCATGCGGATGATCGCGGAGGGCGTGCCTACGACCCACGTTGCACTTTCACTAGCGGAAAATCACGGAGTCGAGATGCCCATTACTTTTCAGATGGGTCGGCTCCTGCGAGGCGAGACAACCCCGACGGATGCGATTCAGGAGCTCATGAGCAGGCCGCTTAAAGCCGAATAATCAAGAAAAAACGCAAAGACGCCAAGGCGCAAAGGCGCCAAGCGGATCATGGAACGAAGGGCCAGAGTCCTTGGTAGGGCGTGCAGGAGAGATTCCCTGGAAGGAGTGGGCAATCTGGGACCTGCCGTGAAGAAGATTTAGGCTTTGCGAAAAGACGGTGACTAAACGACTTGGACGCTAACCTCACTTTGCGTCTCCGCGTCTCTGCGACTTTGCGTTGATTCTTTTTCTTGACGCTAGTCCGTTTGCGGTCAGCGTTCGACGGGGAGCTCGCCTTTTCGCCAGCCGCGCATGTCCCCTTCAAGAAGCCCCAGATTGTCGAATCCGGCCTTCGAAAGGATGTTCAAGACCTTCCTCGCTCTTCCCCCGACCTCGCAGTAAACCACGATGCGCCGGTCGCGATATTCGGCCAGCTCGTCCAAGCGGTTTTCGACTTGCTTGTGTGGCATGAGGACCGCACCGGCTATGTGGCCGGAGTCGTACTCACGTTGCGTTCGTACATCGAGAAGAAGGAAGTTGCCGTTCGAGCTCTGCCGTTCGAGCACGTCCTGCTGTGAGAGAATCGCGATTTCCGGGCCCGGACTCGCTTCCGATGTAAATCCCTCCCCGCACGCCGACAGAGTCAGGCAAACGAGTATTGCCCCGCAAAGACGCAACAGTTGTCTCATCGTTTCTGGAATTCCTCCCCTGGTTGAATTATCGGATCGGGCGATACCCTGCCCCGTTCTTTGTCGGCACCCCGCCGGTTGCCGGTGAATATACTATCACGGCCGCAGCTCGGTCTCGGGATTGGCGGAATCGAGGATGGTCGTTTTGATTGTCCCGCCGCAATGACGTTCGATCTCTTGTCCGAGATCGTTGGCGGCGGCCTCGAGCTCCGATCGCAACGTTGGCGGAAGCGCTTCGATGACGAGGACGACGTTCACCGTGTCTTCGGTGAGTTTGGTTCGGTCTGCCTCCTTCCAGTTCCAGCGGCGGCAAATGGCGCCGACCTCGTCGGTGTAGATGACCTCTCCCGGTGAAGGTGGGCGAGGCTCCGGCTCGCCCAAGAGCCGCACCGACGGCTCGCCGTCCCCCGCGAAGGTCAGTCGGATGTCGCCGCGAACGGCGTCGAGGTCTTCCCCTCCAGCCGGTAATAAGTGCGATAGCGAAATGGAATTGTAAATATCGACCAGCTTGTTGATCGAACGGACTGGTTCACCCTTCAAAGTCCGTCGGGCAAGGTTTTCTATGGAGGAGAGGTACTTTTTGGGTTTTGCTCCGAATTTCCGATAGGCCTCTCGCCAGGCTGAGATCCGGGGATGGTCCGTAACCGGAATGCCTCCGAACGCCTGGATCAGGACCTTTTCCGTACTTCGGAGTCGTTCCCGGAGCTCGGGTACGTCACCACGGTTGTCAATGCCCAGTGCCGACACGACGCTGAGTCGGACTTCGGGGAAAGTCTCGAAGATAGCGGGATCGATTTTCAGCAACATAAGAGTCCTCTTTTTCGGCGGACGATTCTATAATAGAGAGAGAAATCCAAAAACAAAGCGTGACCGAGGAGGAATCCCCATGAGGCGAAGTTTGGTCTTTTGGATCGGTGGTGTGGTTTTGTTGCTCGTCCCTTCTATGGCGTCGGCTAAAAAGAAAACGGTGCCTCTCGCCAAGGGTGAATACCGTATCACGCTGGAAGACGAGCGAATCGGCCAGGAGAAGTTCTCTATTTACCGAGAAAAAAACAAGGTCATCGTCGAATCACAAACCACACTTTTCTGGCCGGTGCCCACGCGCCACGATTGCCGTTTCGAAGTCGATTCCGAGTTCTTACCGAAAAAGCTCGAAATGACGGTTTCGCGGAGTGGCGAGGTTGCTGAGCTCGAGCTCGAGCGACATCGTGAGAACTGGAGACTCGAGATCGAAAGGGAGGGGCAAGACAAAGTCCGCCAAGATCTGGGAAGTCAGGCCGGGGCTGAGATCGATTTCGGGGCCCTTGTCTTCAGCGGTCTTCTTACACGCCGAATCACTCTCCAACCGGAAGCCGAACGCGATGTCGAGGTCCTCGTCTTCGATTTATCGACCGCAAAGGGGACCCGAACGAAGCGTTCGTACGAGCGTTTCGACGAAGAGGAAGTCGAGATAGAAGCCGAGGGAAAGGTGCGAGCGTCTTTGTACGAGGTCGACGGCGATGGTCCAGTTCGTCGCCTCTGGATCGATCCTTCGGGTTATGTGCTTCGGGCTCGCTCCGAGCTCCCCGACGCCGGCACGCTCGAATACGAGCTCGTCAACTTGGACGCGAAATGGAACATAGATGGTTCGGTGAGAGGCAAATAGTAGAACTCGAGCACTCGAGAACTCAAGAACTCGAGTAGGCCAGGCTGCGCCTGGCCAAATCTACCTCCTGCCCAAACAAGTCGACTCCGTAAATGACTCCATAATATGTATTTACGTCTTCTTGGGTATGGGTGAGAGTGCTCGCTATCCCCCCCTGATGTGCGCACGGCACATACGGAGGGGACGACGAAAACCAGGACAGTGTCGAACTTGAAAAACGCCGGCCACACATCTTCGGCGTTCCGACGCTAGGGATACGAAAAGGGTGCCTGCGAATACAAGAAGCTGAGTACCTCGGCCATTTTATGCTTTTCAAATTCGCGCCGTTGTATTAAAAACATCTTTGACACTTCAATGAGAGGGCGAATACAATTCAACATCGAAAAGGATCCTTTACGTGAGTACCGATCTTCGTGGTCAGGTGGTTTGGATTACCGGCGGTGCAAAGGGTCTTGGTCGTGCACTTGCCCTCGGTTTTGCAAAAGAGGGCGCGGATATTGCCTTCAGCTACTATCGGTCCCGTCATGAAGCCAAGACAACCGAAACAGATTTGCACACGATCGGTGCGCGTTGCCTGGCCGTCGAGGCGGATTTACGTCGGGTGGAACAGATTCGAAATGCGGCGGATCGAATCGACGACGAACTTGGTTGTATCGATGTTCTAATCAATAATGCTGGTGTATTTGTGCGAACACCGTTCGGTAAAATGACGGAAGGGCAAATCGACGAAGTGATCGGAGTCAACCTCAAAGCGACTTTGTTCGCCGGTCAAGAAGTGGCGAATCGGATGAAGCGCCGGGAGGGAGGCTCGATTATCAATATTTCCTCGGTGGGTGGACTGGTACCGTGGAGTGGATACACCGCCTACTGCGCATCCAAGGCGGCTGTAATGATGGCGACTCGTACGATGGCGCTCGCCTTGGCACCCCGGATTCGGGTGAACGCCGTCGCCCCCGGTATTCTCACCGTGCCGACGGAGATGGAACGAAGTGAGACGGAGCGTCTGAAAGAGTCGATTCCTTTGGGGGATTTCGGTCGTTTCGACGATGTTGTCGAGGCGGCTTTATTCTTAACCAAGTCAGGGCGTTACATCACGGGAGAAACTCTGGTTGTCGATGGAGGTAGGCAGCTCAAATGAAAAAGAAAAAGAAGACCACAGCAAAGAAGAAAAAGACCACAGCAAAGAAAAAAGCCAAACGGATCGCCAAGAAGGTAGCCCGCAGGGTCAAAAAAATCGCTAAGAAGGCAAGAAAAGCGGTTCGCGGGGTGAAAAAGAAGGTGGCTAAGAAGAAAAAGGTCGCCAAGAAGAAAGTGACCAAGAAAAAAGTGACCAAGAAAAAAGCCACTAAAAAGAAGGTCGCCAAGAAGAAAAAAGCAACCAAGAAGAAGGCAACCAAGAAGAAGGCAACCAAGAAGAAAGCCACAAAGAAAAAGGCTACCAAGAAAAAAGCTACGGCGGCCAAGAAAAAAACCACCAAAAAGAAGGCCACAAAGAAGAAAACTGCGGTGAAGAAATCCGCGCCGAAGAAAAAAACGGCTCCGCCGGCTCCACCGAAACCCGAGCAACCAGAAGTAGCGCCGGTCGTCGCTCCGTGGACGGCTCCAGAGCCTACTCCAGAGCCTACTCCAGAGCCCACTCCGGAGCCCACTCCGGCCCCTGATGAGGGCTGGCGTGCTCCAGAGGAACCAGCTGAGGAGTCCTTGGGTGAAACACCTTCGGATGACGAACCGGACCGCCCTGGTGGTGGCGGATTTTTTTAGCGGATCTCAAGGAACGGATTCAGGGAAGGGCTCGAACAAACACCGTCCCGAATCGTTTCGGCTCAGGGGGAGAGGCGCGAGCGCGTTGTCTCGTGCCTTTCCGCCGCCGGGCCCTTTGTGAGCTGTGCTGGTAAGAGGGGTGACCGCTGTTTGAAAAGCCCCCCTCGAGCCGTCTCTGCGTGTGCGAAGGCCGGAGCGGCGGTCGGGAATCTCATTCGTCCAATCGGAACTTGCCGCTTTCAGCAAAGTGCTTCATGTCGCAAGAGGGGCAGCAGACGTACTCGCGGCCCTCGTCTCGATTGAGCAAGCCGGACACGTCGTCGGCTTCGATGGGATTGCCGCAAAGACAGTAGAGGACTCCCGCTTCGAGAAACACGTCATCTTCGACTTCGAGCTCTTCGCTCATGTCTTTGTCTCCTTGTTTGTCGCAGGGAACGTAGAAAAATTATAACATGCGTCCTCGGCCGTGTCCGAGCGTGTGCGGAGCCGCGAGGAGCATGGTAATATACTCAGGTTTGGGGTACGGTCGGAGCCGTACGAACGCTTAGCTTTTGCTAGAAGATGCTTCTAAGCCGAGTCATTCGAAATTATCGTTTTCTCCCGCGGGGTGTGTTCCCCGTAGTACGTTCGCCTTGGAAAGATATTCGCACGTCGTGCCGACGAGCCCGTGACGGAGGGGTGCGGGTGTCCCGCCACTCAACCGGGACTACTTGATGAGGAAGGTTGCACATGAATGCATTCACAAAACCAATCGTTTTAGTGGCGCTGGTTGCTGCTATCTCCCTGACCGGATGCGAACCGGAAGTGACGGGGGTGTCGAAGGACGAGATCAAATTCGGTACCTGGGCCCCGTTGACAGGTCCGGCGTCCTATTTGAGTGACAGCGCCAAAGCTATCGAGGCCTATTTCAAATACATCAATGAGGAAGAGGGCGGTGTGCATGGAAAAAAGCTGACCCTCATCATCAAAGATGACGGCTATGATTCCTCGAGGACCCCAGGCGTCGTCAAGGAATTGATTGAGCAGGATCAGGTCTTTGCCATCGTCGGCGGTCTCGGAACCGATAATTGCCTGTCCGTGATGGACTACCTGGCGACCGAGATGGTTCCATGGATCACCCCGGGATCGGGTTCCCGGATCTGGACCATGCCTGTTCATGCCTATCGCTTCTCCACCTACCCCTCATACGTGACCGAAGGTAAAGCGCTCGGCCGTTACGCGGTGGAGGAGTTCGAAGGCAAGCGGATCGGTTTCTTCTATCAAAATGACTCTTACGGCCGTGAGGGTGAAGAGGGAGTGCGGTTGGGGGTACGCGCCGGCTCCGATCTGGATGATTTCACGGCCGCGGTCAGTTACAGAATCGGCGACACGGATTTCTCGTCGCAAGTGAAGACGCTCAAGGACAAGGTGGTCGACACGGTCGTCATTTGGGCTTTCCCTGAATATGCGACCGCCCTCCTGCAGGAGATCAATAAGCAGAACGATCAGGTGAAATTCCGCAGCATGGAATTTCATCCTCATCTTCTCGGAAGCGGCCTGCTGGCCGATCCGTCCATGCTCGAAGCGAGCCGGTGAGCTCTGGGAGGGCGCCGTCGTCGCTACGAACGTTCCGGACCCGAATTCCAATGCTCCCGGCGTGGTTAGGGCAAGAGAGATCATGTCCAAGTACGCGCCCGACGTTCACTTCGGAACCTCCGCGCTCACGGGTATGATGCGTGCCGAGCTGGCGGTCGAAGGCCTCAAACGGACACGTCCGCCCATCACGCGGGTAAGGTTCATCGTGGGGATGGAGACCATCGAGAATTGGTCCGACAGCATTCTGGGCGAGCCGATCACCATCAGTAAAGAGAACCACCATGGCTTCGACAAGGTTCGTCTGATCAAGGCGGAAGGCGGAAAGTATGTGCTCGTCAAGGATTGGATGAATCCCTGAACCGATCTTCCGGTCGAAGGGACGGCGCGGTTTCGTGCGCCGTCCCTTTTTCCATCCTGAGTTTCTCGAATCTTGGGTAGCAAGCTGAGCAGGAGAGGTGAATCCCTATGAAGTTCGGGAAAACCATTCGAAAGCTGAGGGAAGAGCGAAACATCAGTATCGCCGAGCTCGCTAGAAAAGTGGGGATGAGCCCGACATACTTGGCCCCCATCGAGCGAGATGTTTTTCCCCCGCCGGCCGAGGACAAAGTGAAGCGGATTGCCAAGGCGCTCGGGCAGGACCCGGACGAGTTTCTCGCCTTGGCGGGCCGCGTGGCTGCGGATCTTCACCGTATCATCAGAAAGCAACCGGCTCAAACGGCACGACTACTAAGAGCCGTCAACGGCCTTTCAGAATCGGAAATCGACAAGCTTGCGTTACGAGTCGAGAAACGTCGGGTCTCGACGACATCCATGAAGCGAACCCTATCCAAGAAAACCCGCACACATACTTAGGGCCCAACCAAGAATAACTTCTCGTTTTGGGCCGCCGATCCATCCCGTCTGGCTGCGTTGCTCGAAGCTCAAAAATCTAGATATTCTTCACTCCTCGCGCCTTGCCCGCCGGGCGCCCCCCCCCTCCTCGAAGACTCGTACGGGACTACCGGAACGTGAGTTGTAGGGGCGCCTCTGCGCCCGAAAAAGGGAACTTATTTTTGGCTGGACCCTAAGCGGACGGCTTGATTTTTAAGGCCTGGCTCCAAACTGGGCCCGGTCGACCTTGTTTCGCGTCCAGCTCCGATCGTTGGCGTTGAATCGACGGCGATCCGCGTGCTAATATCCGGCCACTTCCCTAGTGAGGTTCACCATGTCCGGACATTCGAAGTGGCACTCCATCAAACACAAAAAGCCGCCACAGATGCCAAGCGAGGCAAGGCTTTCAGCCGAATCAACAAGGAAATCACGATTGCCGCCCGCATCGGCGGCGGTGACCCCAGCTTCAATCCGAGGCTTCGGTTGGCCCTCGCCAAGGCCAAAGCCGAGAACGTGCCCAAGGACAACATCGATCGGGCCATCAAGAAGGGCACCGGCGAGCTCGAGGGCTATACTTTGGAGGAGATTCAATATGAAGGGTACGGCCCGGGTGGCGTCGCTATTTTAATCGACGTCACCACGGACAACCGCAACCGTACCCTCCCTGAGATTCGTCACCTGTTCTCCAAACACGGCGGGAATATGAGTGAGGCCGGTTCCGTTTCATGGATGTTCGACAAGAAAGGCTACGTGGTCGTCGAGAAGGACAAAATCGGCGAAGAGGAGCTTTTCGAGATCGCGCTCGAGGCCGGTGCCGAAGACGTCAGTGAGGATGGCGACAACTGGGAAATCCTGACGCCTTTGGACGCGTTCGAGCCCGTGGTCCAAGGCTCTGCGGGAAAAGGACGTCCCTCTCGCGGTCGAGCAGATCGGCATGATTCCCGCAAAGCCAAGTGAAAGTCGAAGGGAAGAGCGCGTTGCAGACGCTCAAGCTGATGGAGGCGCTGGAAGATCACGACGACGTTCAAAACGTCTGGGCCAACTTCGATATCGACGAGAAGGACATCGAAGCGGCCATGGCATCCCATTGAGCAATCAGCCGTCGAGTCTCGCCGGGCGGAATAGTCCTGGGCTCGTCCAGACCTGAACATTCTTCCAGCAAATTGAGAATTCTTGGAATCGATCCCGGTTCTGTGGCAACGGGGTACGGCGCCATCGAATCGGATGGAAATCGTCATTCCCTGCTCGAGTTCGGTGTTCTGAAATGTCCGGCTTCGCTCTCGTTTCCCGAAAAGCTCCTGCACATTCACACCCGGCTCCTCGAGATCATCGAGCACTGCCGGCCCGACCGGATGGCCGTAGAAAGTCTTTTCTACGCGGCCAATGTCAAAAGCGCGTTGAAGCTGGGACACGTCCGGGGAGTGGCGCTGGTTGCGGGGGTTTCGAAAGGTCTCCCGATTGACGAGTACAGCCCGCTCGAGATCAAGCAAGCCGTGGTGGGATACGGTCGCGCGGACAAGGCACAGGTTCAGAACATGGTCGGGTTGCTTCTTGGTCTCGACACGCCGCCCGCGCCCCACGATGCGGCGGATGCCTTGGCGGTGGCACTGTGCCATGCCCACCGCCTCCGATTCGCGCAGAAAATCGCCGCCGGACGGCGGAACGACGAGGTCGAAATCGTGATTGGTCATCTTCGCGGCACGCTTTTGGCCAAGAAACCGGGGCAGGTCTTACTCGAGGTCGGGGGCGTCGGATACAAGGTCTTCATACCGCTATCGACCTATTACGAGCTCGACGGTGTGGGAACAGCGGTCGCTCTACGGGTCATCACCCATGTCCGGGAAGACACATTCGCTCTTTACGGTTTCCTGACCGAAGTCGAGGAGCTACTTTTCGAAAAGCTCGTCTCCGTGGCCGGTGTCGGCCCGTCGCTCGGCCTCAAAGTGCTTTCGGGACTCGAGCCTCGCGAACTGGTGGATGCCATACGAACGAGGCGACCTCAGACGGTTGAGCTCCATTCCCGGCGTCGGGAAGAAGACCGCGGAACGTCTGGTGGTCGAGCTCAAGGACAAGATGCCGCAGGTCATGGCTCAGGTGGGAGAGACCGCCGCCGGAGAGGAGGCAGCTTCGCCGGAGGCGGCGCTTCGGGATGACCTCGTCTCGGCGCTGGTGAATCTAGGCTACCCGCGCAATCCTTCCGAAAAGGCTGTGGGTCAGGTACTCCGTGAAGAGTCGGGTTTATCCTTCGAGCTCGCGTTGAAAAAAGCGCTGCGTCGTCTCTCGAGTTGAAAAGGCTCGGTCGAATGTCGAAAACCACTGCCTCCGAACCCCACGCCGTTTATCGGAGTCGCCACGCGGAGCGAAGCGCGACGGCTCGCCTATTACGAAGCCGGGCGGGCTGGATGTCTCATTCCCGCTTGGCTTTGTTTGCCGTCGGCTTGGATTCGCGTGGTTGGTTTGGGAGGAAGGACTTCTGTCCGCCTGGTGGCTGTTGGTTCCCCTTGCTTTCTTCGCCACCCTGTTGTGGGTACATGATCGTACCTTGCGGGCCTTGAGAGGAGCCGAGCGCGCGGCTCGTATGTACGAGCAAGGACTGGCGCGACTCGAAGACAGGTGGGCGGGTCACGGCGACGCCGGACTTCGTTTCTTGGAGGACGCCCATCCCTACGCTCGTGATATGGACCTTTTTGGAGAGGGCTCGCTCTTCGAGCTTCTATGTACGACCCGCACGCCCTGGGGAGCCCAGACGTTGGCCGATTGGCTTCGGGCACCGGCCTCTCCCGGTGAAATCCGGGACCGTCAATCAGCGGTAGCCGAATTGTCGGGCGCGCTCGATCTTCGAGAGGACATCGCCGCTCTGGATGAGGATATCTCGTCTGGAATTGATCCCGAGCATCTCGTCCGATGGGGCGAGTCGCCGCCCGTTCTCACGTCCAAAACGGTCCGTGTCCTGGTTTTTATTTTGGCAGTGGCGACGATGACAGCGATCGTCGGCTGGGTGACGGGTGTGGTCGGCCGTCTTCCCGTGCTCCTTCTCCTGACTTTCGAGTTGGCTCTCGCCATGCAGTACCGTTCGAAGGTCGAGCAGGTGATCGAGTCCGTCGAAAGACCGGGTCGTGAGCTCGGTCTCCTTTCGCAGATTCTCGCACTGCTCGAGTCTCAAAATTTCGAGTCCCCCTGCTTACAGCGAATCCAAGAGTCTCTCGTCTCGGGAGGGGTCAAGGCTTCCAGTCGCATCGCGCGACTGCGCCGGCTCATTGAGTTGCTGGATATGCGGCGCAACAAGATGTTTGCGCCCATCGCGATGATTCTGTTCTGGGGTACGCAGTTTGCCTTTTTTCTCGAATCCTGGCGCGTTCAGTGGGGATCTTCCGTTCGGCAGGTGGCTTACGGCGCTCGGTGAGCTCGAAGCGCTGTTGGCCTTGGCCGGACACTCTTTCGAGCATCCGATGGATCCCTTTCCGGAGCTCGTCGAGAAAGGCCCTTTTTTCGAAGGTGAGGATCTCGGCCACCCGTTGATACCGGAGTCTTCCCTGGTCCGAAACGACCTTCGGTTAGGGGACGATCTGCGTTTGTTCGTCGTGAGCGGCTCCAACATGTCGGGCAAGAGCACCCTTCTGCGAACTGTAGGCACGAATGTCATTCTGGCTTTGGCCGGCGCGCCGGTGCGCGCTCGGCGTCTCGTCTTGTCCCCTCTCTCCCTAGGCGCGTCGATACGCATACAGGACTCTCTCCAGGAGGGGATCTCCCGTTTTTATGCCGAGATCCAACGCCTGCGTCAAATCATGGATTTGTCGGAGGAAGGATCTCGCCCGCTCCTGTTTCTTCTCGATGAGATCCTGCACGGGACGAATTCGCATGACCGCCGCATCGGGGCGGAGGCCGTCGTACGGGGTCTGGTCGATCGAGGGGCGGTTGGGCTCATCACGACCCACGATCTGGCGTTGTCGCGTGTAGCAGACTCGCTGGCCCCCGCCGCCGCCAACGTGCACTTCGTCGATCACTTAGAGGACGGGAAGGTTCTGTTCGACTATCGGCTTCGTCCCGGCGTGGTCACGAAGAGCAACGCGCTCGATCTGATGCGGTCGATTGGGTTGGAGGTTTAGAAGAAAGAACTCAAGAACTCAGAACTCGAGGACTCAGAATGGGGACAGGTTGCCGGCTTACTGCCGGCGGCATCAGGATTCAATAGTTGCTCGATCCGGCTGACTTCTCGCTGGCTGATATAATCCCTCGTACCATGGACGAGAGACTTGTTTCCGCCGGGAGGACCGACGAGGACCTTTCGCTCGATACGAGTCTCCGGCCGCGGAGCTTCGCGGAGTATATCGGACAAGACAACGTAAAAACGCAGCTCCAAATCGCGGTGCAGGCCGCCCGGGAGCGCGGCGAGGCGATGGATCACGTGCTGCTCTATGGTCCGCCGGGACTCGGCAAAACGACCATGGCCCACGTCATCGCCAACGAGCTCGGAGTCAATATTCGAATCCACGGCGGGCCCGCTCATCGACAAGTCCGGCGACCTCGTGGCCCTCTTGACCAACCTCGAAGAACGGGACGTTCTCTTCATCGACGAGATCCACCGGCTGCACCCGGCGATCGAAGAAGTACTCTATCCGGCCATGGAGGATTTCAAGCTCGACATCATCATCGGTCAAGGTCCGTCGGCGAAGTCGGTAAAGATTCCCGTCGCCCAATTCACGCTCGTGGGGGCCACGACCCGCGCCGGGCTTCTGACTTCACCCATGCGGTCCCGATTCGGCATCGTTCATCGTCTCGATTTCTATGAAGAAAAAGACCTGAGTGCGGTCATCGTTCGCTCGGCCTCCCTATTGGGGGTTTCCATCGACGAGCCGGCGGCTCGCGCTCTGGCGGTTCGGTCACGTGGAACCCCGCGAATCTCGAACCGATTGCTTCGTCGCGTCCGCGACTATGCGCAGGTCAAGGGCGACGGCACGGTCACCGAGCCCGTGGCTCTCGATGCACTGAAGCTTCTCGGAGTGGACGAGCACGGCTTCGACGAAATGGACCGTAAGATTCTCACTGCCATCGTGGAAAAGTTCGGGGGAGGACCGGTCGGCCTCGGCACCATCGCCGCCGTCATCAGCGAGGAGTCGGATACCATCGAAGACGTCTACGAGCCCTTCTTGCTTCAGATAGGCTTTCTCGAGCGCACCCCGCGAGGGCGAGTGGCAACCGATCGTGCGTACCGTCATTTGGGACTTCACCCGACGGATCGACAAAAGCGTCTCTTCTAGGCGGATCCGAGCTTGCGCCTTTCCGAATTCGACTTCGATCTCCCGCCCGAGCTTATCGCTCAGGAACCTTTGCCTCGCCGGGACGATTCTCGGCTGCTTCTTGTTAATCCGGACGAGCTGTTTACTCACCACCGAACGTGCGACCTTCCCAATTTGCTCCAGCCCGGTGACCTTCTGGTGGTCAACAACTCGAAGGTTTTTCCGGCTCGACTCTCGGGCAAAACCGAGAGTGGAGCGTCGGTCGAGATGCTTCTTTTGCAACCCCTTGAAGGGGACGATTGGGAGGTGTTGGCCCGGCCGGCCCGCAAGCTCATCGCCGGTAGAAAAGTTATCTTCGGCGATGGCTTACTGACCGCCGAGATTAAGTCGGTCTCTTCACAGGGTAAGCGAGTCGTCGAGTTCACGAGCCGGGAAGATTTCTACGAAGCGGTGGATCAAATCGGAGTCACGCCCCTTCCTCCCTATATCAAGCGGGAAGGAATCGACCGAGAGAGCGACGATCGGCATCGATACCAAACGGTGTATTCGAAGGAACGTGGCTCGATTGCCGCCCCAACGGCGGGATTGCACTTCACGCCGGAGCTATTGGAGGCGCTGGAGGCCCGAGGTGTCGGTCGAGCCGAGCTGACCTTGCACGTTGGTTACGGTACCTTCCAGCCTGTTCGGACGGACGTGGTGGAGGAGCACCGAATGGAATCGGAAGTTTGCATGATTCCTGAGGCGGCGGCCCGCGCCATCGAGGAGGCCCGGGCCGGAGGGGGAAGGATCATTGCGGTTGGCACGACCACGGTCCGGTCTCTCGAGAGCGCCGTAGACGATTCGGGAAAGGTTCAGCCCGGCCGAAGAGAGACGAACCTATTTATTTATCCCGGTTTCCGGTTTCGTGTCGTTGATGCGTTATTGACGAACTTCCATCTGCCGAAAAGTTCCCTGTTCTTGCTGGTGTCGGCATTCGGAGGCACCCTGTGTTTACGCCGCGCTTACGAGGAAGCCATCCGAGAACGTTACCGCTTCTATAGTTACGGCGACTGCATGTTGATTTCCCGGGCAGGAAGTTGACGGAAATCCGGATGATGACCGCGAACGCCGTCCTCCTGTTTCATTCTGAGTTCTTGAGTCCTTGAGTTCTCGAGTTCCTCCGGCTTGATATAATCCCCCCCGTGGACATCAAAGACCTTCTCGAGGTTGTCGCCGAGAGCGTTGGGGTTCAGCGCTCCTTTTTCGAAAAGGAGGCGAGCCGCGTCGTGGAAGCCGGCCACATGATGGCGGATGCGCTTCGCTCCGGTCACAAGATATTGGCGTTCGGTAACGGCGGAAGCGCCGCCGACGCGCAGCATTTGTCTTCGGAGCTCGTGAACCGCTACGTCGAGGATCGTCCCGCTCTTCCTGCGATTGCTTTGACGACCGACACCTCAACCTTGACGAGCGTGGCCAACGATACGCACTACCGCTATGTATTTGCCCGTCAGGTCGAGGCCTTGGGAGGGAAGGGTGATGTGGCGCTGGCCATCAGTACCAGCGGGAGCTCCGAAAACGTGCTCGAAGCGGTGAAGGTTTGCCGTTCCCGCGGCGTGCACACGATCGGTCTCGCCGGCCGCGACGGTGGAAAGCTGGTTTCCCTCGTGGATCTCTCGCTCGTTGTCCCGCACCCCGAGACCGCCCGAATCCAGGAGGTGCACGGCTTGGTGGTGCACCTTCTTTGTCAGATCATCGAAGACGAGCTTTATCCGAAGGAACGCTGATGCCTGAGTATCCCGTCGATCCCATCGATTTGTCCGGCCTCTCCACCTATCCGCTCAAGTCACGCAAGAGCAAAGTGGGGATAGGGGAGCTTGCCAAAGCTCCCAAACCCGGCCAGAGTTTCAGGGATTTTTGGTCGGGACTGCCCGCTATCCTGGCGGCTCAGGACCTCCGGGATTTAGTCGGGGCCATGCACACGGCCCGTCGGAACGAACGCGGCATCCTTTGGGGACTCGGCGCGCACGTCATCAAGGTTGGTCTCTCACCTCTGATTATCCATCTCATGCGGGAGGGATTCGTCAGCGGGTTGGCCCTCAACGGTGCCGGTATCATCCATGATTTCGAAATGGCGCTCGTCGGCCAAACCTCCGAAGAGGTCGAGGCGGTTCTGGGATCGGGTGAGTTCGGTTTTGCGGAAGAGACGGGGTCGCTCCTGAATCGCGCCATTCGCGAAGGTGTCGAGAAAAACATGGGTCTTGGACAGGCGGTGGGCGCCTTTTTGAATGAGCACAAACCCCAATTCATGAACCAGAGTCTCTTGTGGACCGGCTATGAGCTTTCCATTCCCATCACGGTTCACGTGGCTCTCGGTACCGATATCATCCATATGCATCCTCAGGCCTCGGGTGAAGACGTGGGTAAAGCAAGTCATCTCGATTTCCGATACCTCGCTTCCCTCGTGACGACGTTGAACGACGGCGGTGTTTATTTGAACGTCGGTTCGGCCGTGATTCTGCCCGAAGTCTTTTTGAAAGCTGTAAGTGTGGTGCGCAACCTCGGCCATCCCCTGACCGATTTCTCGACGGCCAACTTCGATTTCATCCGGCAATACCGACCACGCAAGAACGTGATCGAAAGGCCGGTGAGCGGTAAGGGGCGGGGATTCGAGTTCGTGGGGCACCATGAGATCATGATCCCCTTGTTGGTGTCGGCTCTCCTCGAAACGAGATCCTAAAGAGGCAACGCAAAGGCGCCAAGACGCAAAGACGCGGAGCGTAAACTAAATCCGGAAGACGACGGCACCGCCGTCCTCCCTCGTTCCATTCTGAATCCTCGAGTCCTTGGGTTCTCGAGTTCTGTAAATGGCAGTGTCACTCCTTGCCAGCCCAATTCACTGCTACCAGAAAGCCAACAGTAAAGTCCGGGGCCGCGCCGGTCAGATCTTCCGCGAATCGCCACTCGAACTGGAAGCGATCGGATCGTCGCCACTTCAAGCCGAGGGCGATCTGGTGAGCGCCCCGATCCAGGGTCTCTAGCCGACTTTCCACGAAAGGCTGCACGTAGTCGTACTGGATCACGGCGGCCAGGCTGGTCTTGAATTTCCAATCGAAGGCGCCCATCAGAGAGATATAGTTTTTCACCTGGAGTCCCTCCGGTTTCCCCAGGAAGTGATAGTTCAAATTCGCGTAGCCTCCGAAGCGCCGACCAACGCGACTCCAGGCGGCGCCGATACCGAAGTCCGTCTTACCGCTTCCAGTGAACTTCTCGCGGCTTCCGGTCGGGAGCTTGACGGCCGTCCGGACCGCTAACCTCATGGGCGTTACCCTCCAGTAAGAATTTTTGTAGGTGAAGGGTCAGGTCGCCCAAGGCCGACGCACTACCCGAGCGGCGAAGCAGATCGACGCCATCGACTTGGTACTGATACTCGAGCCGGTTCTCGGGTGTTCTTTCCGCGCGCCGTTGGGGAGTCCGAAAGCTTTGTGATAGCTCGATATCAAGGGGTCGAGAAACCCTCCGTAGATGAGGTAGAAGGGCACGTCAACACTTGCTGCAAAACCCTTACCGAGACCGGTGTCGAAGCGAAGATCCGTACGTAGGTACTCCGAGTCGAGGAGCAGAAACTCCGGATCGTCTTTGTCCGCGACCAAGATATTCGAATAGTCCATGCTGACGAAGAAGCTACGCTGATTCGGGCCGGGAACGGCGGCTCGAGCCGGCCGGAGATTGAGGAACAGAAGTGTTAAGGGAAACTGGTTTCGGTTGTCGAGGGGCTTTCGCCAGCGGTTGTCGGTCTCAGGTTGGGCGGTGGCCGATCCGGTCGTGCCGACCAGCAACAACATGATGACAATGCGAAGGTGCAGTTTCATACCAGACAAATCAACTATAACGGGAAAATTCTATTTTCGCATGAAAGGGAACTGGGGGTATATTTACGGCGCCCTGGAACCTGCGCTTGCGGGTAATCCCAGCGAGTTCTTAGGTGTAAGGGGCGCCTCAGGAATAGAAAATATTGCCGCGCATTTCCTGAGTCCGGTTCCCATACAAAGGAGAATGACTTGATGAGGTTAGCAATAGGCATGTTCCTGGCGATCTGGCACGCTCGCCGGTGCGGTCTCGGCCCAGTTCAATCGGAAAGCGCACCGCTCCTGCGGCAGCCGACGGTGAGCGCAACTCATGTTGTGTTTGTGCACGGTGATGATCTATGGATTGTGGGACGCGGGGGGGGCAGGGCCCGCCGTCTTACGACCCACGTCGGCGAGGAGTCGGATCCGGCCTTTTCTCCGGATGGGTCCAGGGTCGCTTTCACCGGAAACTATGACGGGAACACGGACGTTTACGTTGTTGCCGCCGCCGGTGGTGAGCCCCGCCGTCTCACGTACCATCCGGGGCCTGATCAAGCGGTGACCTGGACGGGGGACGGACAACAAGTCGTTTTTCGATCTCGGCGAGACAGCACTTCCAGATTCGATCGGCTGCACTCCATTTCGGCGGATGGAGGAATGTCAACGCCGATCCCCCTGCCCTTAGCGGTTCAAGGCTGCTTTTCGCCCGATGGCTCCCAGATGGCCTACGTGCCCTTGTCCGGAGCCTTCCAGGTCTGGAAACGTTATCGGGGCGGAAGGGCCTCACCGGTCTGGATCGCCAACCTCAGCGACTCGAGCATAGAGAAAGTCCCCCGCGAGGGCTCGAACGACTTCAATCCCATGTGGGTTGGCCGCGAGGTCTTTTTCTTGTCCGATCGCAACGGACCCGTTACGCTCTTCGCCTACGACGGGGAGTCCAAACAGGTAAGGCAGGTGATTACGAACCAGGGCTTGGACATCAAGTCGGCATCGGCGGCCGGCGACGCGATTGTTTACGAGCAGTTCGGTTCGTTGCATATCCACGACATTGCATCGAGACAAACTCGAGCGCTCGAGATTCAGGTGGCCGGCGACTTACCCTCGGTTCGTCCTCGATTCGAGAAAGTTGCCGACAACATCACCACCGCCCGCATTTCACCAACCGGCGCTCGGGCCGTCTTCGCGGCGAGGGGTGAGATTCTGACCGTACCGGCGGAAAAAGGTGACATCCGTAACTTGACGGAAACGTCGGGCGCAGCTGATCGCGATCCTTCCTGGTCTCCGGACGGCAAGTGGGTCGCCTACTTTTCCGATGATTCCGGCGAGTACACGCTTTGCCTGGCGGAACAAAGCGGGATAGGAGAAAAAAGATCGATTCCTCTCGGCACACCTCCCTCGTTTTACTACGCTCCCACTTGGTCGCCGGACAGCAAGAAGATCGCGTACGCCGACAAACGCCTCAAGCTGTGGACCATCGATTTGGAAACCGAAGAGCGTGTCGAAGTCGATGAAAACACCTACGACAGTCCATTCCACACCCTAAATCCAGCTTGGTCGCCGGACAGCCGGTGGCTCGTCTATACGAAGCAGCTTCGAAATCATCTGCACGCCGTTTTTCTCCATTCGGTGGATACGGGTAAGACCATTCAGGTGAGCGACGGCATGAGCGACGCGCTCTATGCGGCCTTCGACAAGGGTGGGAAATATCTATATTTCACCGCCAGTACCGACGCCGCCCCCACGACCGGGTGGCTCGACATGTCCAGCGTCAATCGACCGGTCTCGCGGAGCGTCTATCTGGTTGTTTTGAACAAGGACGACCCGTCTCCCCTCGCGCCGGAGAGCGACGAGGAGAAGGTCGAGACGGAAGACCCGGCCGAGAACGACGACGAGGCCGATGAGGAAGCGTCGGTCGACGTGACCGTTGATGCCGAGAGCATCGATCAACGGATCCTGGCACTGCCCATTCCGGCGAAGAACTATCTGGGACTACGAGTCGGGAGAGAAGGCGTCGTCTTTCTCCTGGAAGCACCGCCCGTCATTATGGGGCCCATTACGTTGACCGTGCACCAGTTCAAGCTCGAGGAGCGGAAGCTGGAGCCTTTCTTGGACGGGATTAGCGACTTCGAGATTTCGGCTAACGGCGAGAAGGTGCTTTACCTGATGGGAAAGCAATGGGCCATCGCCGGAGCGGATGCGAAGCCCGAGCCCGGCAAGGGTACGCTCGCTCTCGACCAGATGGTCATCCACGTCGACCCTCGCGCCGAATGGGAGCAGATGTACCAGGAAGTCTGGCGGATCCAGCGTGATTTCCTCTACGACCCGGGAGCTCACGGGCTGGACCTCGAAAGGGCGGAAGAGCAGTACGGTGCCTATGTGGATCGTCTGGGAAGTCGGTCCGATTTGAACTACTTGTTCCAGGAGATGCTGGGAAATCTCGTTCTCGGGCACGTTTACGTCGGAGGCGGAGACGGTCCCGACGTCGAGAAAGTGCCGGGTGGGCTATTGGGAGCGGATTTCGAGGTCGCAGACAATCGGTATCGCTTTGCCCGGATTTATACGGGAGAAAACTGGAATCCCGAGCTACGGGCGCCTCTGACTCAACCGGGCGCCCAGGTCGAGGTCGGTGAGTACTTGTTCACCGTCAACGGTCGCGATGTGTATCCCCCCCAGAACCTCTACAGCTTCTTTGAGAACACGGCCGGAAAGTCGGTTGTGCTGAAGGTGGGAAGCGATCCGGCGGGTGCCGATTCCCGTGAGGTGACCGTGGTTCCCGTCGAGAGCGAGGGCGCCCTACGCAACCGGGCCTGGATTCGAAGACAACCGACGGAAAGTCGACCAGATGAGCGACGGGCGCCTCGGCTACGTCTATCTGCCCAACACCGCCGGAGCAGGCTACACGAATTTCAACCGCTACTACTTTGCACAGATCGGCAAGGAAGGCATCGTGGTGGATGAACGTTTCAATGGGGGCGGGATGGCCGCCGACTACATCGTGGATTTCATGCGCCGGCCCTTGATGAATTACTGGTCTACACGGGAAGGGGAAGATTTCACGACGCCGCAAGGCTCGATTTTCGGACCCAAGGTGATGATCATCAACGAGTTTGCCGGCTCGGGAGGCGACGCCCTTCCTTGGTACTTCCATAAGGCGGGTGTAGGGAAGCTCGTCGGCAAACGAACCTGGGGCGGTCTCGTGGGTATCTATGACTACCCGCCTCTCATCGACGGTGGATTCGTCACGGCGCCGCGTCTGGCCTTTTGGAATCCGGACGGAACCTGGGACGTGGAGAACCACGGAGTCGCGCCGGATATCGAGGTGGAGCTCGATCCAAAGGTCTGGCGCGAGGGTCGCGATCCTCAGCTCGAGAAAGCCGTCGAGGTGGCGCTCGAAGAGCTCCGGCAGAATCCGATTCCGAAACATCAGAAACCCGCGTTTCCCAACTACCACAAGAACCGATAACCCAAAAAGGAGACCATGGTGGCAGCCACAATTATCGACGGTGAGGCCGTCGCGATCCGAATCCGAGAACGAATCGCCGAAAGGACGGCCGAGATGGAGCGCGAGAATGGATTCCGCCCCGGCCTGGCGACCGTTATTGTGGGAGACAATCCGGCTTCCGCGCAGTACGTGCGCATGAAGCGCAACCGGTGCAAGAAAGTGGGAATCGAGTCCTTCGGCCATGAGCTTCCTGCTGATACTCCGCAGGAGGACATTGAAGCTCTGGTGCGGAAACTGGGTGCCGACCCCAAGGTTCACGGCATACTCGTTCAGCTTCCACTGCCGGATCACGTAGACGAAGAGGCGGTGCTGGGCGCCATCCCTCTTCACAAGGACGTGGACGGTTTTCACCCCATCAACATCGGCCGTCTTACCATGAAAGGGCGCGAGCCCCTTTTCATTCCTTGCACTCCGGCGGGGGCGATGACCTTGCTCGAGGAAGCGGGCGCCCGGTTCGAGGGTGCCGAGGCGGTGGTGCTGGGACGAAGCAACATCGTCGGTATGCCGGCCGCCCTGTTGCTGATTCATCGGAACGCCACGGTGACGGTTTGCCACAGTCGAACCAAGGATTTGCCTGCGGTTTGCCGGAAGGCCGACATTCTAATCGCCGCTGTGGGTCGTGCCCGGATGGTCAAGGGGGACTGGGTCAAGCCCGGTGCCTTCGTGATCGACGTGGGTAGCAACCGGATCGAGGATCCCGGAACAGAGAAAGGATACCGCTGGGTGGGAGACGTTGACTTCGACGAGGTCAAAGAAGTCGCCGGCGCCTTGACACCTTCGCCGGGGGGCGTAGGACCCATGACCATCGCCGGGCTGCTCGACAACACGTTGAAGGCGGCGGAACGGACCATTCGGAATGAGACGGCGAGATGACGTGCCGACATTCTAGATTTCTTTGGCCAAGATGTTCGAGAGGTACCCGCCGCCAGCGGGCAGCTAGACGCGATCCTTCTGGATAAAAGCCACCGGTGATAGATTTCACCGGTGGCTTTCTGCTTTTTATGGTTCGCTCTCTTTGTTCCTCCGGGGAACGATTCTCTGGACGTTGTTCTCGAGCAGAATACGATTGAGACTGCGTACGTCTTCATCGAGCACGCGTTCGAGATCCCTTAAGAGCGTCTGCAACTCTCCGTCGTAAAAATCAATTCGCTCGATTTGGTCCGGGCCGGGAGCTTCCGTGTAACTATCCAAGGACCGGTAGAGCCCTGTGAGTTGAGAGAACAAAGGCCTGGGCTGCGGATAACGAACCCTCTCCACGCCCCCGTCGCGGGACAGCTTCTTTCCGAGCTCTTCGACTTTTTCGCTCAATTCTTTGACGGCCGAGCTCACCGCCTCCGGAATGTCCTTCGAACCTTTCAGCGATTCCTCGAGCGACGCCATCTGGCTCTCGAGGTCGACGGCTTTCTGGTAGCCTTGGTCCATCGATGCAATCAACTTACCGACTCGCTGCATGGCCTCGAACTGGGCTCGACGGTCGGCGTCGGAAACCTCGATCCGCGGATCGTCTTCCAGCCGAACGGTCCGGCTTGCCTCCTGATCCCCTACCTTGATTTTGATTGTGTAAGCACCCGGGAGTGCTCTCGGACCCGGGGGAGGAGCGCGGAAACCTGTTTGCCCCTCCGTGGGTATCGGGGCCTCATGGCGAAGATCCCAGACGATACGGTTAAGGCCGGCTGTCTGGGCGCCGACGAGTTTTCGGACGACGTTGCCGCCTTCATCCTGCACAGTTACCCGGACGGATTTTTCTTCCTCGGGCTCGGACTTCAATGTGTAGTGAACGACAGCTCCGTAGGGTGGATTCGGAGCAACGAACCGTTTGTGCCCCGTGTTCCCTTTGTGATTGTAGATCCGGTAGGCGACCGCATTGCGGGGCTCGAAGACATAGAGCTCGGAATCGAGGATTTCGTTGTTCCACTGTTCGAGGGGTCCCATGTTGTCGAGCACCCAGATGCTCCGGCCGTGGGTCCCGAGGATGAGATCGTTGTCACGAGGGTGGATGGCGATGTCGTCCACTGGAACGGTGGGAAACGGGCCCTCGAAACGGTGCCACTCCCTGCCCCGATCGAAGCTGACGTAAGCGCCAAACTCGCCGCCGGCCACGAGGAGACTTTCCCGAGCGTGATGCTCGCGGATCACGTTCAGGGTATGACCCTCGGGAAGGCTAGAGGCGATGGATTTCCAGCTCTGGCCGTAGTCATCGCTCGCGTAGGCATAGACTTTGTAGTCGTTGTTCCGGTGTCCATCAAAAGTGGCGTAGACGCGTCCTTCCGCGTGATGCGAAGCGGCGACCCGTGTGCAATAGGTCATCTCCGGGAGGCCGGGTATCTTGTCGGAAACGTTATTCCATGTTTCGGCGCCGTCGCGCGAGACCTGAAGGTTTCCGTCATCCGTTCCCACATAAACAAGTCCCTGACGCAGAGGCGATTCGCTGATGGTCGTGATTTGTCCATAAGTCGATATGCCGTCGTCGAGCGAAAGGATATCTTCATCGGGGTGGACGCCCATGATGGGCATCTCCGCGCGATCCGGATTGGTGGTCAGATCGGGGCTTGCTGTCCAAGCGTCGCCTCGATTGACGGACTTGAAGAGATGGTTACCGCCGTAGTAGATCGTCGTCGAATCATGAGGTGAGATGAAGATCGGAGAGTTCCAATCGAATCGGTAACGTGTCTCGCCCGGCGGTGGTAACGGCCGAATGCTCTTTCGTTCCGTCGTCTCGAGGTCGAGCCGGCCGAGGTTCCCGTTCTGTGATTCCACGTAAATGGTAGTCGGATCCTTAGGGTCAACCTGAGTGTAGAATCCGTCCCCGCCGCCGATCCGGAACCAGTCCTCGTTCGTGATGCCTTGACGGGTGAGCGTTCGGACCGGCCCGCCCCAGCTTCCATTGTCCTGGAGTCCGCCGTAGATATGGTAGGGCGTCTCCATGTCGTAACCGACTTCGTAGAACTGGCCGAGAGGTAGCGTGTCGATGAAGTCCCAAGTCTTCCCGCGATCGTAAGAGAGGTGAATGCCTCCATCGGAGCCGAGGACGATGTGGTCCGAGTCGGCCGGGTTGATCCACATGGCATGGTGGTCGCCGTGAATCCGGGTGACCCGGTCGGTGACGAAAGTTTTGCCGCCATCCTCAGAGTAATACATGGGGGCTCCCAGGACCCAGATGCGCTGATCGTTCAGAGGATCGATGCGTATTTGGCTGTAGTACATGGGACGCGGGTTGGTGTCGCTCATCTTGGTCCAGGTCTCACCTTTGTCTTCCGATCGAAAGGTGCCACCTTCTTTGTTCTCGACGACGGCGTAAACGATGCGCGGGTCTTTCCGGTAGACGTCGATGCCTATGCGACCGGTGTTTCCTCCGGGTAACCCGTCCGTGAGCTTGGTCCAATGAGCGCCTCCATCGACGGTCTTATAGAGTCCGCTCGAGGGGCCGCCTCCGTTGAAACCGAAAGCGCGCCGCCTCCGTTGGTAGGCGGCAGCGTAGAGGATGTTGGGGCTCTCGGGGTCCATGGCCAGGTCGGTAAAGCCGGTGTCCTCGTTGATGAAGAGCGTGTTGGTCCAGTTCTTTCCGCCGTCGCTCGTCTTGTAGAGTCCGCGCTCCTCGTTCGGCCCCCAGAGATGTCCGGTGGCGGCCACGTAGGCGATCTCCGGATTGGTGGGGTGAACGACGATTCGTCCGATGTGACGTGTCTTGTCGAGCCCAAGTGAATCCACGTCTTGCCACCGTCGTTCGATCGGTAAACACCTTTGCCCCACGAGGAGCTTTGGCGGTTGTTCGGCTCTCCCGTGCCGACCCAAACGATAGACGGGTTGGACGGCGCGACCGTGACGTCTCCGATCGTGCTCACCGGTTCATCGTCGAAAAGCGCTTCCCAGGTGATGCCGTTGTTCGTCGTCTTCCAGATCCCTGCCGAAGCCGTTCCGGCGTAGATGATCCGCGGATCCGACTCCACCACCGCGAAGTCGTTGATACGGCCCCCCATGATGGCGGGTCCGATGTTTCGCCACTCGAGCTTGTCGAGCAGCGCTTCTGCGGTGCCGTCGTCGGCGAAACCGGTTTGGGTCGTCATCAAACAGAGGCCAACAAGGAATGAAATGATGAGGAAGGATGATGTTCGCATGAGAATCCTCCTTGAAAGTTGGCGCCATAGTACCGGATGGCGTCAGGTGAGAAAAGCCTATTTCAGCTTCGGCCGTCGGACTGCGGCTTGACCCGAGGGGTTGAGTCAAAGAAGATCGGCGTTTGCGAGTCCGAAAGAAAGGGACGGGCGGCTAGAGGGCGAGATGGGAGACGGGATGGAGAGACAATCAGTGGGCAGTAGCGTCGAGTGGGAGGAGAAGTACGGATACTCCCGTGCGGTTCGAGTGGGAGATCGCATTCTCGTCTCCGGTACCACAGCGACAGGGCCGGACGGCGTCGTGTCACCCGGAGATGCAGCCGGGCAAACCCGCTTTGCTCTGGACAAAATCGAAAAGGCCATCCGGCAGTTGGGAGGTCGTCTCGAGGACGTCGTCCGAACGAGAATCTACGTTTCTCGTCTCGAAGATTGGGAGGCCGTGGCATCGTCTCACGGCGAGCGATTCCGTGCCATCCGCCCCGCCAATACACTCGTTCAAGCTCGATTGATCGGAGACGAGTACTTGGTAGAGATCGAGGCCGAGGCCGTAGTGGGCTCGAGCGGGGGAGGCTTCGTGTAAATGCGCTTTAGCATCCGACTCAACAATGATTTGAAGGTTTCCGATTACGTTCGCTTGGCGCAGGCCGCAGAGGCGGCGGGATTCGACCAGTTTTGGGTGAGCAACGATCTTTTCCTCAAAAGCTCGCCCATTATTTTGACCGCCGTCGCCACCGAGACGAAAACCATCGAGCTCGGGACGTGCATCCTCAACCCCTATACGATCAATCCCAGTGAGATCGCCATGCTCGCCGCCACCATGGACGAAGCGACCGGCAATCGATTCAACCTCGGGCTTGCCGCGGGTGCCGCGGACTTTCTCAAGTGGGTAGGCCTCAGACAGCCCACACCTTTGTCGGCGGTACGTGAGACCGTTCACGTCATTCGCACACTTCTTTCCGGGCAGCACGCTCCTTACGAAGGCAAGTTCCTGGATTGGGATCGAGAGGCTTACCTTCGATTCCAGGCCCCTCGAGTGACCCCGATTTACATCGGTGCTATGGGACCCAAGATGCTGCGACTGGCCGGTGAGATCGGAGACGGAGTCCTACCGCTCCTCTTTCCACCCGAGCACTACTTCACGGTTCGACCTATGATTGCGGAGGGATTTTCAAGAAGGGAACCGGAGCCGGTGGAGCTCGATATGGCGGCCTGCATCTGGATTTCCCTTTCCGAGGACCGCGAGGCGGCGCGGCGCGTGCTGGCGGAGAAGATTGCCTACTACGGTCCTGCTATAAGCCCGCTCCTCATGGAACGGTTGGGGCTCACGCGGGAAAACTTCGCGTCCATCGAGCATGCCGTGATGGTAGAGCGCGATATGGACAAGGCCTGTTCCCTCGTCGACGAGCGCATGCTTCGGATCGGAGTCATGGGTGGTCCCAAGGACTTGATTGCACGGCTCGAGCCTCTGGTCGAAGCGGGATTCGTCATTTGAGCTTCGGTCCTCCACTGGGGCCCGATTTGCTTCACGCGGTAGAGCTTCTGGGCCGCGAAGTGCTGCCTTACTTCAGGGGTGAGTAAAAATCGATGAAGGCGGATAAAGTCGTACGCATCGCGAACGCGGGCGGTTATTGGGGAGACGATCCCTATGCACTTCGCCGGCAGGTGAAAGGGAATCTTCCTATCGATTACGTCACCATGGATTTCCTCGCCGAGATCACCATGAGCATTCTTCAGAAGCAACATGCCCGCGATCCGCGGACCGGCTATGCGCGGGACTTCGTGCGGCAAGCGGATCCGTTGCTCGGTGAGATTCTGCGTCGAAAGATCAAGGTGATCACCAACGCCGGCGGGGTGAACCCGACGGCCTGTGCGGAGGCACTATTTGCAGCGGCGCGCAAGCAGGGTCTCGCGCTCAAAGTCGCCGTTATCGAGGGGGACAACATCACCGACCGGGTGCCGGAGCTTCGCGCTAAGGGCATCGACTTGACGAACATGGAGACCGGCGAGGAGATTGGCGACCGCGCGGAGCGGGTTCTGTCCGCCAACGCGTACTTCGGCGCTCTACCGGTCGTCGAGGCCCTCCGCCACGATCCGGACATCGTTCTGGCCGGAAGAGTCACCGATACGGGCATCACCTTGGGTGCCCTCGTTCACGAGCTTGGCTGGGCCTTGGACGATTTCGACAAGCTGGCCCATGGTATCGTGGGCGGCACATCATCGAGTGCGGTGCGCAAGCAACAGGCGGTAACTTCACCGACTGGACCAAAATACCGAGCTTCTTCGATATCGGATTTCCCATCGTCGAGTTCGAGGCGGACGGTTCCTTCGCGGTTACCAAGCATCCCGGCAGCGGCGGTTTGGTGACCTGTCAAACTGTACGCGAACAACTCTCTACGAAATGGGCCACCCGCAGGTTTACATCACGCCGGATGTCATTGCCGACTTCACTACGGTTCGACTCGAGTCGGAAGGTTTCGACCGGGTACGGATTTCCGGTGTGAAAGGCCGAGCGCCCACCGATTTCCTGAAAGTGAGTATGTCCCTGGAGGATGGCTACAAGGCCAGCGGGTCGCTCATCATTTCGGGCCCCTACGCCAGGAACAAGGCCGAGGTCGTCGCCGGCGTCTTCTGGAGCCGTTTGGCGTCGGAGCTCCAAAACACGGGATTTGCTCAGCTCGAGGCGGTCAATACCGAGTTCATTGGAGATGATGCCACGCACCGGGCGTTGACGCCGCCCCATCAACCCACGGAGATTCTCCTTCGATTGGGGGTGCGCGATCACGATCGGAAGAAGCTCGAGCTTTTTCGGAAGTTGCTGCCCAGCATGATTTTGAGTGCTCCACCCGGCATCGCCGTCACGGGGGGCGCTCCGGCTATTGCCGACGTGGTTCGCTACTGGCCGGCGCTCATTCCTCAGGAGTCTTCTCTGTCGTCTTTTACAGTGCTGCGCAAGCGCCCGACGAGGATGAACCCCGGCTCGTGGCCGAGAGTGAAAAGCTCCCGTGGCCGAAAACGGGCGGCTCTCCGGACGTCGATCATGGCCCCGAGGATCCTCATCTGTCCGAGATGTTGAACGACTTAAAGGGTGGAGGATTCGAAGTCTCCACCCTTTAAGTCGTTCAACATCTCGGACAGATGAGGATTCTCGGGCCCAGATCGACGTCCGGAGAGCCGCCCGTTTTCGGCCACGGGAGCTTTTCACTCTCGGCCACGAGCCCGGGTTCATCCTCGTCGGGCGCTTGCGCGAGCACTGTAAAAGACGACAGAGAAGACCCCTGAGGAATGAGCGCCGGCCAGTAGCGAACCACGTCGGCAATAGCCGGAGCGCCCCCCGTGACGGCGATGCCGGGTGGAGCACTCAAAATCATGTGGGCAGCAACTTCCGAAAAAGCTCGAGCTTCTTCGGATTGTGATCGCGCACCCCCAATGAGGGAGAATCTCGTGGTGATGGGGCGGCGTCAACGCCCGGTGCGTGGCATCATCTCCAATGAACTCGGTATTAACCGCCTCGAGCTGAGCAAATCCCGTGTTTTGGAGCCCGACGCCAAACGGCTCCAGAAGACGCCGGCGACGACCTCGGCCTTGTTCCTGGCGTAGGGGCCCCGAAATGATCAGCGACCCGCTGGCCTTGTAGCCATCCTCTAGGGACGTGCTCCACTTTCAGGAAATCGGTGGCACTCGGCCTTTCAGCACCGGAAATCCGGTACCCGGTCGAAACCTTCCGACTCGATTCGAACCGTAGTGAAGTCGGCAATGACATCCGGCGTGAGATATCCTTCGTTTTTTTTTTTCGTAGACAAGCTGTTCGCGTACAGTTTGACAGGTCACCGAACCACAGCTACCGGGATGCTTCGTGACCGCGAAGGAACCGTGCACCTCGAATTCGACGATGGGAAATCCGATATTGAAGAGAACTCAGGTATTTTGGTCCAGTCGGTGAAGTTTCCGCTGTTGCCTGCGCACGCAGCTCGATGATGTGCCGGCCATACCATGGGCCAGCTTGTCGAAATCGTCCAAGGCCCCGCCAAGCTCGTGAACGAGGGCACCCAAGGTGATGCCCGTATCGGTCACTTTGTTCCGGCCAGAAGAACGATGTCCGGGATCCGTGGCGGAGGGCCTCTACGACTGGTAGAGCGCCGAAGTACGCGTTGGCGGACAGAACCCGTTCCGCGCGGTCGCCGATACTCCTCGCCGGTCTCCATGTTCGTCGAGTCGATGCCCTTAGCGCGAAGCTCCGGCACTCGGTGGGTGATGTTGTCCCCTTCGATGACGATTGGGTTGAGCGCGAATCCCTGCTTGCGCGCGGCTCCAATAGTGCCTCCGCACGGCCGTCGGGTTCACCCCGCCGGCGTTGGTGATCGCCTTGATCTTTCAGACGCAGAATCTCACCGAGCAACGGATCCGCTTGCCGCACGAAGTCCCGCGCATAGCCGGTACGCAGATCGCGGGCATGTTGCTTCTGAAGAATGCTCATGGCTGATTTCGGCGAGGAAATCCATCGTCACGTAATCGATAGGAAGTTTCCCTTTCACCTGCAGCGAAGTGCTAGGAATCGTGTCCCCAATAACCGCCCGCGTGTACGAACTTATCCGCCTTCATCGATTTTTACTCACCCCTAAAGATTAAGGCAGCACTTCGCAGACCAGAAACACTCCCACATAAAGCGAATCGGGCCCCAGTGGAGGACCGAAGCTAGAGTAAAGGGTACCCAGCTTCGACAGGAGGCTCAAGCAGGTGCAATCAAGTCCTTGGGAGCCACCCATGACTCCAAATCCGAAGCATGCGCTCGTCAACGAGGGAACAGGCCTTGTCCAGTACTGCGCGCTCTACCTTCACGGCAGTCTCGATGGACGCGAAGTTTTCCGCGTGAGCCCCCAACCGTTCCATGAGGAGCGGGCTTATAGCAGGACCGTCGTAGGCGATACCCTCGGCCAGCACAATGAGCGCGGCCTCGCGGTCCTCGGAAAGGGAAATCCAGATACAGACCGCGATATCGAGTTTTCCACCGGCCTCCGGTTCCCTTCTTGAAAATCCCTCCGCGATCATTGGTCGAACCGGTTGAAGTAGTGCTCGGGTGGAAAGAGGGAGCGGTAGGACTCCGTCTCCAATCTCACCGGCCAGTGCGCCACGTATTGGGTCCCATAGCACCGATGTAAATCGGGGTCACTCGAGGGGCCTGGAATCGAAAGGTAAGCCTCTGGAATCCCAATCCAGGAACTTGCTTTCGTAAGGAGCGTGCTGCCCGGAAGGAGATTGTGCGAATGACGTAAAAGACCTCAGCATTTACAAAATACACCGACAAAGGTGCCGGCCGTCTGAGGCCTACCCACTTCAGAAAGTCCGCGGGCACCACGGCAAGCCCGAGGTTGAATCGATTGCCGGTCGGCTTCGTCCATGGTGGCGGCAGAACATGGCGAATGTCGCTGGGATTGATCAGTTGTAGGATTTTGAGGATGCGCGCTCCAGTTCGATGGTTTTCGTCT
>CAVROO010000032.1:0-82877 GCA_963722765.1 uncultured Acidobacteriota bacterium | reverse complement strand
GGGCGCCAATATGAGCAAAGTGGTGGACGACGTGAAGTCGAAGGTCGACGCCATCGATACCTTTCCCGAGGAAACTGAAAAGCCTATCATTCAGGAGGTCACGGCGCGACGGCAGGTCATCGACGTGGCGGTTTGGGGAGACGCCGATGAGCGTTCTCTCAAAGTCGTAGCCGAACGTGTCCGCGATGATCTGTTGGCTGTTCCCGGAATCACTCAGGTGGATCTGGCCAACGCCCGTCCCTACGAGATCTCCGTCGAGATCTCGGAAGAAAAGCTACGACGCTACGGGCTCACTTTCGAACAGGTATCTCGGGCCATCCGCTTTTCGTCGCTCGACCTGCCGGCCGGTTCGGTAAAGACTGAGGGCGGAGAGGTTCTCCTGCGCACCAAAGGCCAAGCTTATCGAGGTCAGGAATTCGAGGACCTCGTTTTGATCTCGAGGCAGGACGGCACCCACGTCCGCCTCGGTGATATTGCCAAGGTCGTGGACGGTTTTGCGGATACCGATCAGTTGTCTCGTTTTCAAGGAAAACCGGCGCTGGTGATTCAGGTCTACCGCACGGGAGAACAAGCGGCGCTCGACATTGCGGAGAAGGTTCACCACTACATCGAAACGGCGGGACCGGCTCTGCCGGACGGCCTATTCCTGACGGCCATTCAAGACAGCTCCAAGCTACTCCGCGATCGTCTGGACCTTCTCATGCGGAACGGCCGAACCGGCCTGATTCTGGTCGTTCTGACCCTGGCTCTGTTTTTGAGGTTCCGTTTGGCCTTTTGGGTCAGCCTGGGCATTCCCATCTCGTTTCTGGGTGCACTCTGGCTCCTCCCAGGTCTCGATGTCTCGATCAACATGATCTCTTTGTTTGCGTTCATCGTGGTCCTGGGCATCGTGGTCGATGACGCGATCATCGTTGGGGAAAACGTCTTTACCCACCAATCGAAAGGCGGCCGGAGGCTTCACGGAGCCATCGCGGGTGCCCAGGAGGTTTCGGTGCCCGTGATTTTCGCGGTGCTGACGACCGTCGCAGCGTTCTCGCCGCTGGTTGGAGTGGATGGCATCATGGGCAAGATGATGAGGAACATCCCTCTGGTCGTCATCCCATGTCTTTTGTTCTCGCTCGTGGAATGTCTGTTCGTTCTCCCGGCCCATCTCTCACATATGAAGAAGAGCAACGGATCGAACGGAAATGGCGTTGCGAAGAGCGAGGGCCCGTACGGACGTTTCCAGAGCCGCATTGCGGACGGGCTTCAGTGGTTCATCCAACGTGCCTATCGACCTTCTCTCGAGTTGGGTCTCAAGATGCGATACACCACCGCGGCGGTGGGTGTGGCAACCCTTATCGTCACCCTGGGTCTCGTGGGGGGAGGCTGGATCAGTTTCGTCTTCATGCCCCCGGTCGAGAGTGACTTCATCTCGGTTTCCTTGACCATGCCTCAAGGAACTCCCGTCGAGGTGACGTCGGAAGCCATCCAGGTCATCGAAGCCAGCGCCGAGGAAGTTCGCCGGGAATTGCAGGAAGAGACCGGAATGGATCCGTACCAAACCGTCTCGGCCTCCATTGGGGGGCAGACGCGTGCGCAGCAGGGTCCTCCCGGAACATCCCAACAATCTCTCGTTTCTTCCTCCCACCTGGGAGAGGTTTTTATCGAGTTGGCGCCCGCCGAGGAGCGCGACTTCTCGAGCTTGGAAGTCATGAATCGTTGGCGGGAGCAAACCGCGGCCATCCCGGATGTGGTCGAGCTCAAATTCAACTCCGATCTATTCTCGGCCGGCGAAGATGTCAATGTTCAGCTCACGGGCTCGGATATCGATGAGCTTCGCGCCGCGGCGGAAGAGATCAAAGTTCGTTTGGCCGAATACGCCGGCGTCTACGAGATTGCCGACTCGTTTCGGGAAGGTAAAAAGGAGATCAAGCTCAACATCAAACCCTCGGCGGAAGTGTTGGGACTCACGCTGACCGATCTCGGACGCCAGGTCCGGCAGGCTTTCTACGGTGACGAAGCCCAGCGTATTCAAAGGGGCCGGGACGATGTTCGGGTCATGGTCCGCTATCCCGAGGCCGAGCGTCGTTCGATCGGTGACCTCGAGAACATGCGTATCCGCACTCCAGGCGGAAGGGAAGTGCCCTTCAGTGAGGTGGCGGTCGTGGAGCAGGGGCGAGGTTATTCCAGCATCACCCGAGTGGATCGGCGCCGTGCCGTCAGTGTCACGGCCGATGTGGACGATAGCCAAACCACGTCCGGCGAAGTCCTGGGTGACCTGGCGGCCAACGTCTTACCTCAGATTCTCGCCGACCATCCGGGGATCGTCTACTCCTTCGAGGGGCAGGAATCGGAGATGCGCGACTCCATGGGGGGATTGCAGCGTGGATTCGCGATTGCCCTGGTTTTGATCTACGCCCTTCTGGCCGTGCCTTTGAAGTCCTATGCCCAGCCTGTGGTCATCATGAGTGCCATACCCTTCGGCATCGTGGGAGCGATCTGGGGACACATCATCATGGGGATGCCACTCACCATTCTCTCCATGTTCGGCGTCGTTGCTCTGGCCGGGATCGTGGTGAACGACTCTCTCGTTATGGTGGATTTCATCAACCGAAAGCGGGAGACCACCGGGGATCTGGCTGCGGCGGTGAGGGAGGCTGGAGTCGTCCGCTTTCGTCCTATTCTCCTGACGTCTTTGACTACGTTTTTCGGTTTGCTCCCCTTGCTTCTCGAAAAAAGTATGCAGGCCAAATTCATGATCCCCATGGCCATCTCCCTTGGTTTTGGTGTGATGTTCTCGACCTTTATCAGCCTGGTGCTGGTACCGGCGGGCTATATGATCATGGAGGATTTCAAACGTGGGTTGGGCAATCTGCCGGGCTTCTTGCGTCGGGTCTATGGTCTCGAATCCGCTTCGGCCGTAGCGAGCATCGAGCCGCCGGGCGGGACGATGCAGCCGGCGAGCGAGGAGACACCGGTCTCGGTGGACTCACACTACCCATAGCTCTATTTCTTCATCGAGTGGGCGATGTTGATGCCGACCAGACGGGCAATGAGAACTGCCAGGTAGAGCTGGCCCATCAGGGCTTCGACGTAGGAAAATGACCGGGCCGCGGGGCTGACCGGCGTTACGTCACCGTATCCGAGGGTCGTCAGTGTGACGAAGCTGTGGTAAAGAAAACCGAATCCTCGTCCCTCGGAATAGCCTACGGCCTCGCCGAGTCCTTGATAGGAACCGGGCTGCAAAACCTCCAGCCCGAAATGGAAATAGCTCCAAATCATACCGACCAACAAATAGACGCACAGCGCAGCGTATATGGTTTCCGAAGTCACCTCATCCGACTGCAGTATGTGCTTCAAAAGCCAGTAAGCGGTGTAAATCAAAAAGAAAGTACTCAAAACCGGTGCCGTTGCCAAACTCGAGAAATAGGAAGCAAAATTACCAAGCCAAACTCCCGCAATGGCCGGGATCCACAAGGCGAGTCCAAAATAAAACCTTCGCTTGTTTTCGCTGATGGAATAAAGCGCCGAGAAAAGAACCACCGTGCTGAAAACGTTGAAGAGGATTCGTCCGAATGAACGGCTCTCGACAAAGGGCGAAACGAGCAAATCGATGAGCAAGGCTGCGAGCAGGAGACCGAACCGTCCGCTGTTTTTGCTTCTCATGAGTCCGAATTATGGGATCAGTCGGGCAAAAATGAAAGTTTCTACTGGAACGTTAAATGGACGGCGCCGTGTATCCCGCGGATCAACATCTGAACGCCTATCACGGCCAGGATCAAACCCATCAGGCGAGTCATGACCTTGATGCCGCCGTCTCCGAGATAGTTGACCAAGCGTTTACCGGATAGAAAGAAGGCATAGGTCACCAAGCAAAGAAACGCGAAACATGTGACGGTGATGAAAAGCTCGCTCAGACCCTTCCCGGAAGAGTAGTTTATCGCCGTTGCGATGGTTCCTGGACCCGCCAGGATCGGAAGGGCCAAAGGAGTCACCGCGACGCCTAGCTTCTCGTCCAGACTCTTGCGATTGTCTCGTTCGGAAGGGTGGTGTATCGATGAGGTTTCTCCCTGCAACATGTGGTATCCGATGATAAAGACCAGGATTCCGCCGGTGATGCGAAAAGCCGGCATGGTAATTCCAAAAAGCCGGAAAATGAGATTTCCCAGAAGACAGAAAAGGCAGACGATCACGAATGCGACCATGACGGCCTTACGTGCAACGAGTTTTTTAGTTGCTTCATCGTCGTCCGCCGTCAAGCCGAGAAAAACGGGCGTGTTCGCAATGGGATTCATGATGGCAAAAAATCCCATGAATACGGTTCCGGCGTGCAGCAAGACGTCTGACAAGTTCATGACGATCTCCAGTTTTTGGCGTGACCATGGGTATTTTACTTAAGCTTCGTGTCCACGGCGAGCCGGCGGTCCCCCTTCCTCCCTTGGGCCGATTGGGGGTTGATTTCGTGATAGGCTCAGGAACATGAAAAGGTTGATTCTGCCCGTGCTGCTGACCGTTTCTGTTGCGGCTGTGGTTCTCGTTTTCGTCAGCCGGGAGAAGAACCGTACGGTTTATTGCCCGAACCTCGATGAGAAACGGCCCCTTCTCGTCCATCTTCCTCCGGGGTACCGCGAATCGAACGAGTCCTATCCCGTCCTGTACCTTCTCGACGCCGACGACCTTCAATCAAACGGCGGATCTCCTTTCGACATGATTGCGGCACGCGTCGATGCTATGACGCTCGAAGGTATTCCCCCGATGATCATCATCGGTGTCGTGAATACGCACCGCAGCCGGGATATGCTCCCTATAAAATCGGCAGTCAATCCAGAGGGTGGAGGAGCGGACCGTTTTCTCGCTTGCCTAACGGAGCAGGTTATTCCGTATGTTCGACGAGAACTTCCGCACTACGGGGGAGCGCATACTTTACGGCCAAGCCGACTCCGGCCTGTTTATCATCAACGCGCTTCTCGAGAACCCGGAATCCTTCTCCGGATACATCACTTCCAGCCCAACCATCGGTCATTGCCCGACGGTCCTCAGGATCAAAGCAGGGCATCTATTCCGTGAACAACCATCGCTCGAGAAATCACTTTTCATCATTTACGGCGATGACGATCTACCCTATGCCGCCAAGTTCATCCCAATTTTGTCGCGGAGTATCCGGAGTCAAGCGGGCAGTGCATTCAGAATGGGCGTAAACATCATTCCCAGCGGCGGTCATATTCCAAAGTCGAGCCTCCAGGACGGCCTGCGGTTCTACTTTTCTCCTAGATGAATGCCATGCTGGATTCAAGAAGCAAGGCCACGACTGACGACTAGCGTACGAGTGGCTCGAGCCAGTCAGGCAGCCGTTCCCTTGAAGTCAATAATCGTCCCTGCTTGAATACGGCGACTTGGCGGTACGGTCTGCTCAAGTCATCGTTGTCGTAGATCAAGACATGAGTCAGTTTTTGGATTGCATTTCTTAGATTCTCGACCGTATGAGAAAAGCGTGATTGGAGTTTTTCGCTGGGCACGTCATGGCCGCCCTGCGAAACGCGCATTGCAACGCGGCTTTCTGACACATCTGGGCCAGAGATTCCTATGTAACACAAGACCACCGTGTAACCGGACTCCGCCGCCTCTTCTAGAAACGCCACCTTGTCTCCCACCGGATCGGAGAAGACAGTTTCGAATATGAAACTCTCTCGACGTTTCACGAGTTCGCGTCGGAGCGAGTCGGCTACACGCGCCGCAGCATAGGATTCAAGGTTCAATTCGTTAGCTAAGACATCGGTGTTAATGAAAGGCAAAGCTGCAGATTGTAGGTGGGCATGGTGGAACGTGGTTTTCCCTGCCCCGTTCGGGCCTCTGATTGCTACAATGATGGGACGACGGTCGAACCGCGCAAAATCAATCAATCGGCTTCCTTGAATTGCCGGTTGACGAATCGTCCGACGGTGCGTGTACCGTCTGCCTCGATGCGAACCAGCATTCCAGGTACGTCTGGCGCCTGTTCGTAGTGGGGAAACGGCTGGCTTTGAAGATACTCGGTCACGCGCTGCCGCCCCTGGTCCGAATCGACCGATTGAAGGCACTCCGATAGCGGCTTGACGGCCCCCGCCCGTCTCAAAGCCAAGGCCTGAACTCCCTGCAGTAGTGGTTCAATGGCCCGCCCTAATTGAGCCCAATATTCGATCTGTCCCGCAATCGACCGCTCGGCGAGCTCAGACGTGAGACGGGCATCGAGAACGAGCTCGTCAGAGAGTTTGACCGGCTGACTCATGATTCACTGGTAGCATAATGCTACCCGACATGTCGAAGTTGTTTCTGAGGGTCTGTTTAATTGACTATAGTCATAGACTATAGTAATATTTTGTCTATGGAGGAAGTTAGCATCTCTAAATTCAAGGCAACCTGCCTCGAACTGCTACGAAATGTGCGGGAAACGGGGCAGCCAATCCTCGTTACCAAACACGGTGAACCGGTCGCCGAAGTGAGACCGCCGCAGCCTCCTCGAGGGGCGGAAAGTCCGGTCGGATGTATGAAGGGTAGGGCGGCGATTCTTGGGGATATCATTTCACCCGTGGCGGAGGAGGATTGGGAGGTCTTGAAATAACTTGAAGCTTCTACTCGATACCCACATTTTCTTGTGGGTCGTGACGGCCGACAAGAAACTCGGTCGAAAGACCAAGCGCCTTCTCGAAAAAGCCGACACGGAAATTTGGCTTTCCCCTATCACCCTTTGGGAGTGTTTGATGCTCGATCGTGCAAGTCGGGTCCGCCTAGAGCCGACACCTTTGCGGTGGATTCGGGACGCTCTCGCCAAGTATCCGTTCCGTGAAGCTCCGCTCAATCACGAAGTGGCGCTCGAGACCCGAGGGGTTTCTTTGGACCATGAAGATCCGGCCGATCGCTTCCTCGCGGCGACGGCGGCTGTTTACGACCTGACTTTGTTAACCGCGGATGACCGGCTACTCGATGGGAGTGGATTTTCGGTTATCGCCAATGAATAGCCGTTGCCGTTGATCCAACCGATCCTGGACCACGATACCTTCGCCCGCTCAAAGCAGCCACCCGGCCCTCCGCACCGTTGACTTTCCATCATTCAAGCACGGGGAATAGAATCCGTTGGTGTTCACCTTTCTGTCTCGAACCGTGAGGATGTCGAAGGCGATCTGCTGTGGCCCAGCCCGTTACGGTAAAACGAGATCCCACACGTTTGAGAGTCCGTGCCGTCTCGGTTAGGATTTGTTCGGTCACGTAGGCCAGGCTGTGCCTGGCGCCACGAGGAATCAGTCGCCAGCCAGCAGTTAGCCGTAGGAGGCGATCCATGAGCGCGAAAAAGTTACTCAAATCCTTGCCCTTCCTTTTGTTCGTTGTGTCGATGACTCCCGGGTTGCTCCTTTCCCAAACGATAAGATATTCGAACGAAGAGCTTCTCCGGCGTCGAAACGCGCTGATGGATAAAGTCGGCGAGGGACTCATCATTCTTTTTGGAGAACCGGATTCCCGAAAACAAGACAACAACTTTTACTACCTCACCGGTGTCGAGGACATGAACGCCATCTTGGTCATGGCGCCGAAGAGCAAAGATTCCTATCTCTTTTTGCCTCGGCAGAATCCCCGGGAAAACATGGTCGAAGGTCAAAACTTGCTGGCGGATCCCGATCCCAAAGAGAAAACGGGAATGACCGACGTCTATCCCCTCAATTTTTTTGACGAGTTTCTGGCTCGGCACACCGTGAGAAATGGGACCACCTACTATGTCCGTTTGTCGCCGAAACTCTGGGAAGACCGCATCTTCATAGGAAGAACGAGCCGTATCCACTACAACGATCGTCTTTCGCTGGATAATTACCGGGTCAAGAAACTAAAAGAAAGATATCCCATCGTCGAAATCAAGGACATCGAGCCTTTCTTTTCCGAACTGCGGGTCATCAAATCGACCGAGGAAATCGAGATTTTGAGGAAAAACGGCAAGATCTCTGCCGAAGCGGTGAAGCAGGCTATGTTGGCGGCGAGACCGGGGGCTTATGAATATGAGCTCCACGCTGCTGCAATGCATGTGGTTTTAAAGAGCGGCGCTACGGAAGAGTTCTCCATTGTGGGCTCTGGACCCAACACCTGTGTCTGGCACTATGCCGAGAAGTCGAGGCAGCTCGAAGACGGCGATTTGATACTGATGGATTTCGGGGCCAATCTTACGTACCAGACGATGGACATCACGAGAACCTGGCCCGCTAACGGGAAATTCACGCCGGAGCAGAGGGAGGTCTACGAGATCGTCTTGGCGGTTCAAAAAGCGTGTATCGAAGCTTACCGGCCCGGTGTCACGACCGAGGATGTTCAAAAGCACGTGGCGGAGGTGATGAAAAGCAAAGGTCTCGATCCGCGTGGGTTTGAAAGGAGGCATCGGGCACTACGTAGGTATGGACGTTCATGATGTCGGCCCTCGCGGGATTCCTTTGGAAGAAGGTATGGTCTTCGCCATCGAGCCCGCCCTCTACTATCCCGAAAAGGAACTGGGTATCCGCATCGAAGATACGGTTCTCATTACCAAGGATGGCTGCGAGGTTCTGAGCAAGGACGTCCCCAAGGAAATCGATGAGATTGAAAAAATGATGTCGGAACGACGTCTTCATAGTAACTAGTCGGTTTGCCGCATTTCGTAGGAGGTCGTCTCATGATGCGACGGAATTCGAGATGGTTCGTGCTCACACTCCTGGCTCTGGCAGCCTGTGCTCCAGGGGTCGAAGATGAGGCCGGCGCGCCGCTGCGTTTCGGCGTCTCGTTCTCGGAAGAAAAAAGCAAAGAAGCTCTCGATGGGCGGCTTCTGTTAATGATTTCGAGTGATAGCAGCGAAGAGCCACGCTTTCAGATCAGCACCGGCCCGGAGACCCAGCTCATTTACGGAATCGACGTCGAAGGACTCGGTCCCGGCGAGACTGCGGTCATTGATGCCGCGGTTTTTGGATATCCACTCAAAAGCTTCTCCGCCGTTCCACCCGGCGAGTACTGGGTTCAGGCGCTCCTCAACCGATACGAGACCTTTGAACGTGCCGACGGACACGTCGTGAAACTGCCGCCGGATAAATGGGAGGGCCAGCAGTGGAACCGGAAACCGGGGAATCTCTTTAGCACGGTCCAAAAACTCCGAATCGATCCGACAAAGAACGAAACGATCCGCATCGAGCTCGATAACGAAATTCCACCGGTCACCGAGCCCGAAGACACGAAGTACATCAAACACGTCAAAATTCAGAGCGAGCGGTTGACGGAGTTTTGGGGCCAACCGGTCTATCTCGGTGCCAATGTTCTTCTTCCCGCCGGATTCGATGAGCACCCCGATGCGCGCTATCCCCTCGTCGTCAACCAGGGGCACTTCCCGCGGGAATCACCGATCAATCCCGGTTTTTTCCGCGAGACTCCTCCCGACCCTGACCTAGAACCAGAATTCAGTGAGCGTTTCGATTGGGAGGGCTATAACGTGACCGTCCAAGAGGAGGCCTACACGTTCTATAAGTATTGGACCGCGCCCGATACACCGCGTATGCTCATCATTTCGATACAACATCCGACGCCGTTCTTTGACGACTCCTACGCCGTGAACTCGGTCAATCAGGGCCCCTATGGTGACGCGATCAACTATGAGCTGATTCCGTACATCGAAGACAAGTTCAGGGGAATCGGTGAAGGTTGGGCTCGGTTCGTCTACGGCGGTTCGACGGGCGGGTGGGAGTCCCTTGCCACGCAGGTCTTCTATCCCGACGAATACAATGGGTGCTTCGCCGCCTGTCCCGATTCCATCGATTTCCGGGCGTTCTTCATTGTGAACCTCTATGAGCACAAGAACGCCTACTATGTGGATAGTCCGTGGAAGCGAACTCCTACACCGGGAAACCGGAACTACCTCGGCGAGATCAGTTTCACGACCGAAGAAGGAAATCATATGGAGCTGGTGCTTGGAACCAAGAGTCGATCCGGGGGGACGTGGGACATCTACAATGCCGTTTATTCACCGGTTGGGGACGACGGCTATCCCATGCCGATTTGGGACAAGATGACTGGGGAGATCGACCCTTCGGTCGCCGAGTATTGGAGAGACAACTATGATCTTCGCTTCATCATGGAGCGCGATTGGAAGAGTCTCGGTCCCAAGCTCGAGGGCAAGGTTCGGATCTATTGCGGCGACATGGATAACTGGTATTTGAATAATGCCGTCTATTTGACGGAAGAATTCCTGGAAAGCACCAATGACCCGTACTACGGCGGGGAGGTGGATTACGGAGATCGGTTCGAGCATTGTTGGAACGGGGATCACGAAAACCCGAATGCCGTTTCCAGGTTGAGGTATCAGCAATTGTACGCGCCTATCATGGTCGAGAGGATGGTCGCGACGGCGCCGCCGGGGGCCGATACCACGAGTTGGCGGTATTGATGAGAGATTTCTCGCCCCCCCTCGGATATGTTATTTTTCGCACTGTCAAAAGGTGAAAGGCAAGGTGCGGGGCAATCCACATCATAGGCACACTGGCCATCATCGTCATTCCATCATGTCCTAGCCCTACCGAGTCTTTTGGAACCGTCCCGCGTTCCTCACCGCCCGAGGCAGTGGAGGAGGCAATCGTGGAAAAGATCTGGCTGAAGACCTACCAAGAGGGTGTCCCCGCTGAAATCGACCTCGATCAGTTCACGTCGTTAAAGGACATGATCGAGAAAATTTGCAGCAAGTTCAAGGATTTGCCGTCCTTCACCAATATGGGCGTGTCGATGACCTATGCCGAGATCGAGCGGCAGAGTCGGGATTTCGGCGCCTATCTGCAAAAGGTAGCGGGACTTTCGAAAGGTGACCGAGTCGCCATCATGCTGCCGAATTTGCTGCAGTATGCCGTAGCACTGTTCGGTTGTCTGCGGGCCGGCCTCGTCGTGGTGAACGTGAACCCACTCTTTAAGCCGCGTGAGCTCGAGCATGAATTGAAGGATTCCGGCGCCAAGGTCATCATCATCTTGGAGAACTTCGCGCACACGCTCGAGGAAGCGCTGAAGACTACCTCGGTCGACACGATCATCACCACCCAGATAGGAGACCTGTTTCCGTTTCCCAAATCCTCACTGGTGAATCTCGTCATCAAGCACGTCAAGAAAATGGTGCCGTCCTGGAGCATCCCGAACACCCTGAAGTTCAAAAGCGCCTTGAAAGCCGGGAAATTGGAAACGCTCGGCGATGTCGAGCTCAACCACGAAGACATCGCGTTCCTTCAGTACACGGGGGGCACCACCGGCGTGGCCAAGGGAGCGATTCTGACCCACGGGAATATTCTGGCGAACGTCGAACAGGGGACGGCTTGGACGAGGGCTCTCTTCGAAGAGGGCAAGGAAGTGGTCATCACGGCTTTGCCGCTTTACCATATCTTCGCTCTCACGATAAATTGTTTATTTTTCTCACGGCTTGGCGCGCTCAATGTTTTGATCACGAACCCGCGGGATTTTCCCAACTTTGTCAAAGAGCTCGGCAAGGTCAAGTTCAGCTGCATTACCGGTGTCAACACGCTCTTTAACGCGTTGCTCAACACACCGGGAATTGACGGGGTCGATTTCAGCGGGCTCAAGCTTGCCTTGGGCGGCGGCATGCAAGTGCAGCGGGCGGTCGCGGAGACCTGGAAGAGGGTAACGGGCAGGCCGATCATCGAAGCCTATGGTCTGACGGAGACGTCGCCGGGTGTGAGTTTCAATCCCCTTTACATCAAGGAATATACGGGGTCGATTGGATTGCCTCTCTCATCCACGGAGGTGAGCATTCAGGACGACGAAGGACAATTGCTTTCTATCGAGAAGGTGGGAGAGATCTGTGTTCGTGGGCCGCAGGTCATGAGGGGTTACTGGAACCAACCCGAGGAGACGGCAAAAGCTATTTCCGAAGACGGGTGGTTTCGCACCGGCGACATGGGACGCATGGATGAGAAAGGGTATGTATACGTCGAGGATCGGAAGAAGGATATGATTCTTGTTTCCGGCTTCAACGTGTATCCCAACGAGGTCGAAGGCGTCGTGGTGTCACACGACGGCGTTCTGGAGGCGGCCGTCATCGGCGTTCCCGATGCCCGTAGCGGCGAGGCGGTGAAACTTTTCGCCGTCAAGCGCGATCCGAATCTTACCAAGGAGCAGCTCACCGAGCATTGTAGGAAGGGACTGGCGGGGTACAAAGTACCCGAAGCACATCGAGTTCCGTGATGATCTGCCGAAAACGAACGTCGGGAAGGTCCTGCGACGTGCTCTACGTGATGAGGATGTGAAGAGGCTATGACGACACTCCACGCCATCGACTGGCTGCTCATCCTCGGCTATTTCGCGGTGGTTTTTGGAATCGCATGGTGGGCCTACCTCAAGGAGAAGCAGTCCGAAACATCGACGGAGTACTTCTTAGCCGGCAGGAACCTGGGCTGGTGGGTCATCGGGGCGTCGATTTTCGCGTCCAACATCGGTTCCGAGCATCTCGTCGGCCTCGCCGGTTCCGGTGCGACCGACGGCGTGGCGATGGCGCACTACGAGCTGCATGCCTGGTGCCTGCTGGTGCTGGCTGGGTGCTGGTGCCCTTCTACATGCGCTCCAGGTGTTCACGATGCCGGAGTTTCTCGAGCGGCGATTTCAATCCGACCAGCCGCTGGGTCCTCTCCGTATTTCGCTGGTCGCCTACGTCGTGACCAAAATCGCGGTGGGGATTTTCGCCGGCGGGATCGTCTTCGCCGTGCTGACTGCCGGACCTGTACGGTCATGGGCCTCTGGACAGTTTCTGGATCGGCTCCATCCTGGTGATCGTTCTGACCGGGATCTACACCGTCCTGGGCGGGCTGCGGGCCGTGGCCTACACCGAGGCGCTGCAGACGGTCGTCCTGGTTTTCGGTTCGCTGCTGGTGACGTTCTTCGGGCTGAAGGCTCTGGGCGGCTGGGACGACTTGCGCGAGTTTGCGGCTCCGAGATGTTCAATCTCTGGAAGCCGCATTGTACCCGCAGGGATGTCGAGGCCACCTGGGCCCCGGTGAAGGAAGCGGGCCGCGATGGCCTGGTACTTCAACGACAACTACCCGTGGCTGAGCATGCTGTTCTGCGCTCCCGGTCATCGGGCTGTGGTACTGGTGCACCGACCAGTACATCGTCCAGCGTACCCTGGTGCCGCCGAACGAAACGCGAGGCCCGCCGGGGTTCCATCTGCGCGGCGTGCCTGAAGCTGCTGCCGGTCTTCATTTTCATCATTCCCGGGATGATCTGCTTTGCGCTGGCCAAAGCGGGCAGAACGCCGGCGCTTCAGCAGACGATCTTCGATCGCGGACGGGAACGTGATCCGCGACGATGCCCAGAAGGCGTTTCCGATGCTGGTGGCCAACGTTCTGCCCGCCGGCGTGCGCGGGCATCGTCGTCGCCGGTCTGCTGGCGGCGTTGATGAGTTCGCTGGCGGGTGTATTCAACGCCTCGGCGACCCTGTTCACGATGGACTTCTACTCGCAAACTCCGGCCCAACGTCTCCCAGCACCAGTTGGTCTGGATCGGCGCGTTGCCACCGCGTCATGGTGCTGATCGGCCTGGCCTGGATCCCGGTGATCCAAGGCGGCAAGGGGCTCTACGACTATCTGCAGGGCGTGCAGGCCTACCTGGCACCGCCGATTTTCGTGGTCTTCTTCCTGGGCGTGTTCTGGAAACGGCTCAATGGCGCCGGGATGCTCTGTGCGGCGCTGATCGTCGGGATTCATCATGGGGCTGTTCCGGCTGGCGATCGACACGCCGGTCAAGCTGATCGACGGCTTCAGCTTACACGGAAGGCTCGTTCCTCTGGATCGTGAACAACATGTTCTTCCAGTACTACAGCATCCTGATCCTGGTCGTCTGCATCATCGCGATGGTCGTGGTCAGCTACATGACTGCGAAGCCGGACTACGACAAGATCAGCGGGCTGACCTACGGGACCATCACCGCCGACGACAGAATCGCATCGCGCGCTTCGTGGAACCAATGGGACGTCATCGCTTCGCTCGCTGTGCTGGCGGCGATTCTCGCGGCCTATCTTTATTTCACCGGCTAGATGACTTGCTGCAAGAGACCGAGTGTGAATAAAAGATGGTGAGATTGCTTGGGCGCAAGACCGTACCGGCTTTCCTTCTGGGACTCCTTTCTATCTTCCCTACTTTAACGGTCGGGCAAGACACGACCGCTTTCGAACGACCCGTTTACCCTGCCACGCGGGTGGACGAGGCGCCCGAGCTCGATGGCTATCTCGATGATCCCGTCTGGGCGAACCTACCGGTCATCAGCAGATTCATTCAACAGATTCCGGACGAGGGGGCGCCTGCCACCGAGAGAACCGAGGTGAAGATCGCCTATGATCGGGTGAACCTCTACATCGCCGCCCGTTGCTATGATACCGAGCCGGACAAGATCATCGCCAACGAGATGAGAAGGGATCTCGTTTCCATCAGCACAAAGGACGACAGCTTTGCCGTTTTTCTGGATACCTTTCATGACTACCGGAACTCATTCATTTTTATCGTCACACCGAAGGGCTCGATGCATGACATTCTTTCTACCGATGGGGTGCAGTTCAACCAAGACTGGGATACGGTCTGGGATGTCAGAACGAGGATAGACGACAAAGGATGGACGGTAGAGATGGTGATACCTTTCAAGAGCTTGAGGTATGACATCAGTCGGTCCACGACGTGGGGGATGAACCTGCGACGCATCGTCGTGAGAAAAAACGAGCATTCCTTTCTCACGCAAATTCCGCGCGAGATGGGGCTGGCCGGGGGGGCAAAGATGTCCTCGGCGGCGGACTTGGTCGGCCTCGGGGAGTTGCCGAAGAGCAAATACATGGAGTTCAAACCTTTCGCCACTTCCGGTTTCGGACAGGACTTCACGCTCCAGCCGGACGCTCCGGCAGATCCTTTTGTGGATGGCGGGTTGGATTTCAAGTATGGCCTTACCCAGAGCCTCAATCTAGACGTGACCTTGAATACCGATTTTGCCCAGGTAGAGGCTGATGCTCAACAGGTCAATCTCACCCGCTTCAATCTGTTTTTTCCCGAAAAGCGGGAGTTCTTTTTGGAGGGCCGGGACATTTACACCTTCGGCGTTCCGCAGACGGTCGCTACGCAGAGGAACACGACCTTGCTCTTTTTCAGTCGCCGTATCGGCATCGAAGAAGGAAAGGAAGTCGGAATCATAGGCGGGGCCCGCCTGACGGGCAAGGCTGGACCTTATAGTGTCGGCCTACTCAACATCACGACCGAAGACTCGAGGCTCAGTCCTCGCACGAATTTCACGGTGGCCCGTGTCAAGAGGGACATTCTCGAAAGGTCCAACATCGGGGCCATCTTCACCAACAGGAGTCCCTCAGGGAGGGATGGGAACCACGCTTATGGTGTGGATGCCAATTTTGCTTTTCACCGGAGCAGCACGGCGAGTGCTTTCCTAGCCAAAACCCGAACGGTAGGTATCTCGGGAGGGGACTATGCGGGCCGGGCGCAGGTCAACATCGGCGTCGATCTTTGGGGAGTGGAGCTCGATCATCTTTCCGTGGGACCCAACTTCAATCCCGAGGTGGGATTCGTCCGGCGACGAGACATGAGGAGCACCTTTGGCGGTATACGTTTCAGTCCCCGGCCCAACAAAGAACTGGTGCGCCAGGTCTTTTTCACCGCCGATACGGAATATCTTACGGATACGGAGGGCGTGCTGCAGACGCGGATCAACCAACTAGGCTTCGAGGTCGAATCCTCTCGGGCGGACAAGCTGAGCTTCATTTTCGCCAAGAACTACGAGAACTTGGACGAGCCTTTTCACATTCAGCCCGACATCGCCATCCCCTTCGGTGTCTATCGCTTCAATGATTTCAGCACCAGCCTCGTGTTCGGCCCCAGCCGCAAGATCTCCGGCTCCATTGGATACAAGTTCGGAGGCTTCTTCAGCGGGGACAAGCGGACTCTGACCCTGAGCTCGACCGCCAAACCCAGCAGCCATTTCTCCTACGATCTCAACTATGAATTCAATGACGTGGATCTGTTGGAGGGAGATTTCGTGACCCACCTCGTGGGCACCCGACTCAACTATACATTTTCCAACCGCTTCTTTACTTCGGCCTTCATTCAATGGAACAGCGACGCTGAACTGGCTGCCGTCAACCTGCGTCTCAACTACATCTACAAGCTGGGCAGCGACCTCTTCATTGTCTATAACGAGAACCGGCGCACCGCCGACCTTCGACCGGGAATCCTCGATCGCAGCTTGATCATCAAATTCACCTACTTGCTGAGGCTGTAGGTTGACTCTTTCCAGGTCTCTCGCACCCCATCGACACTGCGTATAATGGTCAGGTGCGCTACAAAGGCCGCCATATGGTTACGTTTTTCGACACTGAACGCATCCGAGTCACGATATCGAGCCCATAACCCTTTCACGCTACAGACAAGCGATAGTGATACGCCGGTGCTACCCCGGTGTATTCGATGACTCTGCCACCCGGTTTCAATTTAAAGCTCATTCAGCGAAAAACCCACGCCGCCGACCGTCGGGCGGTGCACCTCGACGCCACCACCAAAGGGCAAACGCTGCACGATCGCATCCGACGTGACGTCGAAAAGCGAGACTAAACCCCTCAACGACTTTTCTTTTTCGTTTCCCCGAGGGATGATTCGGCTACGCTGGCGCCTCACAGCAGCAGCCGAGGAGCGTGTTCGAACAGCCGGCGGCACCTGCAGCAGTATCAATTGATAAAAGGAGGATTTGATGAAGCAAACCGCCCTAAGCCAGAACTGGCAGTCTTTCTACGATTCGGCGCGTCACAACAAGATACTCGACGAACGCACGACACTCATGCTCCACCTCGCCTCCGCCATGGCCGTCGGCTGCTATCCGTGAATGGACGAGTACTTTGGCGTTGCCAAAGACAAGGGTATATCGAGGGAAGAGATCGAGGTCATTCAGTCTATCGTGATGGCAGTGTCGGGCGGCCGGGTTCGCGCTCAGTTTCGTGAGGCCAGAAAAAAGCGGGATTAGGACCTCGCTTCGTCCCTTGAGTCAGATCGAGTCCCCTTGAACGGTCCTGCTAAAAAGGGGCCGTCGCCATTGGTGACCGTGACGCCGGACGACATGGATGCAAATGTCTGTTCGGAATAGAGCACTGTTTGTTCGGTTACGAAACAGGCCGATAGCGACCTAGCTCCTACTTCTTTCAGATTTGGCTCTCCTGCACTAGCAAAATAGTGAATAAGAGCTATCTGACTGGTGGAATGAGCCTTGCACATAAATGGATTTAGGGAGCTCGAGGGGACCCATCATGCGGGACTTTTTTGCGGAAATCAGGTACGCGGCGCGGACGCTTTGGAGCTCACCCACCTTCACGATCCTTGCCATCATGACGCTGGCCCTGGGAATAGGCGCCAATACGGCCACCTTCAGTGTCATCAAGGAAGTGCTCGTCCGGCCTCTTCCGTATCACGAACCGGATCGGTTGGTCGTAGTGGGAGGCGACTCACGGAGCATGGGTGTCCAGGACCTTACCGCGTCGAGCCCGGAGCTCCGGGACTTCTCCGAGCGGTCCACGACCCTGGAAGCCATTGCGGCTTCGTGGATGATCAGCGTCAATCTCACCAGCGAGACCGTGCCGGAGCGGATCGGTTTGTGCGCGGTGACGACCAACTACTTTAACGTACTCGGACGAGCGCCGGCGATGGGACGCACGTTTCATCCCGATGATGCGGGCGGCAATGTCTCCTACGTGGTCGTTATCAGTCATGACGCATGGAAGAGGATCTTCAACGGCGATCCAGAGGTGATTGGTAAGACCGTTCGCCTCGATGACGATCCGATAACGATCATCGGCGTGATGCCCGAGCGATTCGAGCATCCAGGAGAATCAGGAACGGATCGAATTTCCGCCTGGATTGCCGTGGACCTGATTCCTGAGGGTCGATTCGACAACCGCGGATTCAAACCGTTCACTCTCATCGGGCGCCTAGCGCCGGGTTCATCGATAGAGGCGAGTCGTGCCGAGTTCACGTCCATCGCGGCGGATTACAAAGCGAGTACCCGCGGTTCTACCCTGAGAGCTCGGGTTGGACCGTTTTGGTGGAGCCTCTTCTCGAGCAGACGGTCGGGGAGGTACGGCCGGCCCTGGTCATTCTACTCGTTGCCGTCGGGCTGGTGCTTCTGACCGCCTGTGCAAACGTCGCAAGCCTGCTACTGACCCGGGGGCAAGGAAGGGCCCGGGAAATCGCCATTCGCACCGCCATAGGAGCTCAGAGGAGGCGCATCATTCGCCAACTCTTGATCGAATCACTCCTCCTCGTTCTCGCGGGGTGCGCGGGTGGTCTCGCCGTCGCGGCGATAGGACTTCGGTTTCTCCGAGCGTTGGCGCTTACAGCGCTTCCGCGATTGGGAGAATTCAGTTTGGACGGAACGGTTCTAGGCTACGCTCTTGCCGTGTCCCTTCTGACCGGATTGGCATTCGGTCTTTTCCCCGCTTTTCATGCCTCGCGCTCCGAGCCCCACGGACTTCTGCGAGAAGGTTGGCATGTGGGCTCTCGTCGCAAGCATGTTCGAGGCGCCCTGGTGTCAGCCCAAGTTGCCCTGTCCTTGATGCTGGTGGTGGGGGCGGGACTTCTTACGAGGAGCCTCTTCCATCTCATGGATCGGAATCCTGGATTCAATCCCGAAAGTGTACTTGCCGTTCAGACCTGGCTCCCGATTCCCAATGACCCTGAGACCGGCCGGTTTCGAAACCTTCCCGATCGCGTTGGTTTTGTGGATGGCGTGCTGCGAGAGCTCAACGATAATCCGGCCGTGATCGACGCGGCTATCACGTCCATGCTGCCATTCCGGGGTTTGGCAGGAAGGCCGTTCCGCATCGAAGGGGAAGACCGTGCGGAGGGAGAGGCCGCTCCCGTTGCTCAGATTCGTCAAGTGAGTCCGGGGTATTTCTCGTTGATGGGTATTCCGCTACATCGTGGAAGGACTTTTTCAGATACAGACGATGCCGATGCCCCGCTGGTGGTTGTGGTGGATCGTCGACTTGCAGACCGTTGGTTCGACGGGGATCCCATCGGACGGCGTGTTTTGTTAGGCGGCGATCGGCCATTGGAGATCGTCGGAGTCGTGGGGAACGTGCGCGAGGACGCATTGGAAGAGGAAGCGCGCCCGCACATCTACTTGAATTATCGGCAGAGCATCGGCCTGAACATCTCTTTTGTTCTGAAAACGGCAACGGCGCCCGAATTGCTGGCCGGCTTTGCACGTGAGGCGGTGCAAAGGGTGGATCCGGATCAGCCCGTCTTTGGCGTCTCACCCATGGGCGTGGTGATCAGTGATGCACTCAGCCGGGAGAGACTCCTCATGACGCTTCTGGCTCATTTTCGCCGATAGTGAGCCTGGCTTTGGCAGCCGTAGGGATCTACGGTGTCGTGGCCTACGCATTGCGGCAGCGTTATCGGGAGATCGGGCTCAGGATGGCGCTCGGGGCCACACCCCATGGATTGCTCCGCATGTTGCTTTGGGAAGGGATGCGAGTGACCGCCGTGGGAGCCACTGCAGGTTTGGTTGCCGCGATCTTCGCAACAGGAGTCTTGTCTGCCGTGCTACACGGCGTTGACAAGTTGGACCCCGCGACGTTTCTCGTTGCCATCAGCGTTACTGCGACCGTTGCCATCGTGGCCAGTGTCGTTCCTGCCTGGTCGGTCTTGGGGATGGATCCGGCAAAAACTCTGAGGGATGGTTGAGGTCTACTGAACGAGGCGTTCCAACTCCTGGAACCAGTTCAGGACGACGGTGATTTGCTCCGGGGGTGGGATCTCCTCGGGCGGCCTAACGTCTTTGATCATGAGAAACCGCTTGCCGTCGGGAGCGATGTCATAGTCTCTTACAAAGGGGAAACCTCCGAATCGACAATACGATCCCTCGAACAGGATCGCAGGATCCCCGACGGTCAAGGTTGACACCGTATCGATGGGCACCACCATCATCGCGTCGTCATACCAACGCCGATAGAAGAGCTCTTTGCCGTCGGGGGACCAGGTGGGCTGCATACCACCGCCGGTCGAGATCAACCGGCGCTCGCCTAGACCCGGAAACCGCTGCACGTAGACCTCATACTGTCCCGTTTCATCGGAAGCATAGGCGATCCACCGGCCATCGGGGGAGAGGGCGGGAGCGGTTTCATTGGACTCCGTATGAATTAGCGGCTCCCAGGCGCGCTCACCTTCCATCGAGAGCACACCAATGTCAATGTGCTGAGCCTTGACCCAGTAAAAGAACACGAGTGTCTTACCATCCGGTGACCAGTGTGAATTACCAGGATCTTCCTCCATGCTCATGAGACGCTCGGCCGAGCCGGTGCCGTCGGCCGCTTTCCAGTGAAGCCCTAGCAGAGGCTCCTCTCGGTGAGAATCGAAAACTACCCTTTTGCCGTCAGGTGTCCAGCTGGGTAATATGTCGAGCCCCGGATTGGTGGTGACTCGGGTCCGCGTGCCGCGTGCCAGCTCAGCGACCCACACGTCCCCCTCGAGGGTCACGGCCACCCGTGTCCCATCCGGTGACAGGCGTGCCGTTCCGTACTTCGCAGGAGGGAGGGTCGTCGGTTCCTCTTTCCCTTTACGATCCACCCAGACGAGTTTGCGGGCGACGGCTCCTGTGCTCGTCACGTACACGAGCGTGCCGTCGTCGGCAACGGCGAACTGGGGGATCATGTTCATCGCGACCCGAATGCCCTCGAGCGCCAGGAATGGCTCGCCCTTGATCTCGAGCCCGTTGACATCGAACGGTACGGCCCACAGCGATTGTCCCCGCCCGAAGAGGATGTGTCCCCCCGCGAAGCGAGGTCCCGTGGAGTCCAGAAAACCCGTGCCGCCGACGAGGTCGCGCTGCTCTCCCGTATCCAGGGACAGGACCATGATGCGTCGCGGACCCGTCCAGGACCACGAGGTAAACAAAACCGCCTTGCCGCCGGGCAAGAAGTGCGGGGACCAATGGACCTCGCCCTCGGACTCGACCACCGTGAGCGGCTCCGGAACGCCGCCGTTGGCCGAAACGCGAGATAGACCCGAGCTCCGGTTGTTAAAGACGATGGTGTCATCCGGCCCCCAACTTGCGGCCGACCACCTCGGCGCGTCGCAGACGGTGATGGACGAACCGCCTGCCAGGGATACTTTCTTCAGCTCCCCTTGCCTGAAAAAGCCGACCCACTTTCCATCGGGCGACAAGAAGGGGTTGATGGCGCCCTCCGTATCCCTGATTGGCGATACTTCGAGAGCATCCATCGAACGTCGATAGAGCATGTCCGACCCCTCGCTGGTGTGCCTGTAGACGAGCGTTCTTCCATCACGGGAAAGGGTGAGGAGAAAGGACGGCGTGTCTGTTACCAGCCCAGGGAGGGTGACGGCAAACCGCCTCGTTGACTGGGACGCTGGAGGGACGGTGCGTGATGGCCACCAGACGGCGAGACCTCCAAACATCACGGCAACGACAGCAGCGACAACGGCAATCATGGTCCATGGAATAGCCGACCTTTTGGCAGGCGCCGGCACGGCTTCTCCCAAGACGACTCCTGAATCGACGTCGTGCTTCAACTCTTCCAACTCGTTTCGGAGATCTTTGGCCGTCTGGAAGCGACGTTCGGGATCCTTGACCTGGCAACGTCTGATGATCCTCCCTAGGAGGTTTGGCAGGACAGGGTTGACCTCCGTCACAGAGGGAGGTGTGTCTTTGATGATCGACGAAAGGACCGACGTGGCGGTGTCGCCCCGAAACGGACTCCGACCCGTAGCCATCAAGTAGAGAATGATACCCATCGAGAAGATATCCGAACGGTGATCGAGGTTTTTTCCCTCCGCCTGCTCCGGCGACATGTAGGCCACGGTCCCTACGATGCGCCCTTCCTGGGTGACGGAACGTGTGGGAAGCTCACTCAAGCCGGATTGAGCAAACTCTTGCTTCAACTTGGCGAGCCCAAAGTCGAGCACCTTCAGACGTCCGTCATCGCCCACCATGAGATTATCCGGTTTCAGATCCCGGTGAATGATGCCTCGTTCATGGGCGGCGCTGAGAGCATCGGCCAGCGGGATGGCGATCTCGAAGAACTGCTTGAGCGACATGCCTGACTTTGGGATGAGCTCGGTGAGCGTCTTTCCCTGGACCAGCTCCATCGTAATGAAGTGGACGCCCTCCGACTCCTCGACCGAATAGACGTGGACGATGTTGGGATGGTTGAGGGCGGCGACGGTTTTGGCTTCTCGCTCGAAACGCTTCAGGCGCTCCGGAGATTCCATCGCAGGCGGTAGGACCTTGAGAGCGACCTTGCGGCTGAGATTGGTATCCTTGGCGACGTAAACCTCACCCATACCCCCCGCGCCGGCGAGCGCGAGTATCTCGTAGGAGCCGAGCTGACTTCCAGCGGAAAAGGCCATGATCAAACTTTGCGGCCTGAAAGATGCAGTTATTCTAAGGTGTTTCGTGGAAGGACTTCAAGCATCCACCCGACCTTGGGGACAAAGATAACGTTTTGACCCTTCAGCCTTGAAAGCGTGTGTTGTGCTTTCCGAGACAATTGAAATACATATAGCCAGGGGTTCTCGCCTTGCACGTGGCCTTGAAGCTATTACTCGTTATGAAAGTAGCAAAGCCTGTGGATATTCCCTAACGCTCGATCATCGAGTTCGATCATCACGATCGGACCCGGCGCTTGTGGTCGGCAGGTTGGGTGGGGAGCACTTTGACGGCGACCGTCCGCCCGAGTCGGGTGTCCTTCGCCTTGAAAATCTCGCCCATCCCGCCGGCCCCGATGGGCGAGAGGACTTCCTAAGGCCCGAGCATCCGACCCGGAGGGAGAGACATGGCCTACCCCCATTCGTCTTCGTCAAAAGAGCTGCTGGGCAACGGTAAGAGACCTAGGGAAGGCAGTCAAGCTAGTGCGAAAGACGACAAAGATGTTAGGAGTGCCGAATCTCGCCGTTTGGAGCCTACGAGAGAATGTTTTCAACCTTTATCTCGACGTCCGACACGTCCGGGACCTGCAAGACGTCTCCAGGATGCGCCTCGAAAACTTCACCATAATCTCCGTCGAGCGGCTTTCGGTGTACCCAAACGCGGTTCGATTTGAGGTCAACGATCCACAATTCAGGAACGCCTGCAGCCGCGTAACGCGGTAATTTGACGGTGCGGTCGAACTCGAGAGTTGTGTCGGAGACCTCTACAACGAGCAGTGCATCCGTTGCCTGAGGGATCGTTCCGCTATAAACGTCGTTGCGGGGCTTGAGGAGGACGACGTCCGGGTAAAAGTCATCCCCGCCGGAGATTCCCAAGGGATTCTGCACGTCGACGAGAGCCCGGTCTCCGACTCTCTGGAAGAGGTGGTTCAGCTTTCTCACACATGTTGCGTGGCGGTGCCCGGTGGCGGTCATTTCTACAATCTCTCCGTCCACTAGTTCGACTCGGTCGCCCTCACCAAGGACGCCGGTCTCGATCATATTGCGGAATTCTCGTGTCGTGAACAGCCGACGCGAGAGCGTAATGCTCATCCGGAACCTCCGAACCTTAGCTTAACAGACGAATGGGGATTTTCAAGCTAACCCGACCGCTCCGCTTCACTGCGAGTACCACCAGAATATCCAATATTGAGTGCAGAACCGTTTACGTTTCAGCTCTGCTCGCAAACGTTAGCGAGCGCCGTCAGGATCTAACCTGGCCGTTGGCAGGTTCATCCGGCGCAGCAGGTCCTGGAACCGCGGGTCGGAGCGCAAGGGATCGTAGAGAGGCCTGGTGCCGATGTACGGCATACTGGGTTCGTGGATTTCGTAGGCCTTTTCGAGCCAGTCCATGGCACGGTCGTAGTCGCCGGCGTTTATATACCGCCAGGCGATGGCCATTGGCATGAAGACCCTCCCTCGCCAAGAAGCAGTCAACGAACGGTCCCCGGTGTCCGGCATCCCGCTGGACTCCTCGTACCGTGCCGCCAGCAGATCCGCGAGGCGTCGATACGCGCCCTCGTAGCCGGCTTCCGCCAGCCCCTGCTCGAACGCGACCTCGCGCTCGGGGTCGTTGGCGTTACGCTCACGCTGGACGGCCAGCATTTCGTCGCGCATCCCCTTGGAGACGAAAGCGTGCTGCAGTGCGTTGCGGGCCATCCCCAGGTTGGGCTGCAAGGCCAGGGCGGTGCGGGCCGCGTCGATGGCGTCGTTGTGGCGTCGAGCGTGTTCCAGGACCATCGAGTACATGCCGTGGAACAGAGCGTTGAACGGGTCCAGCTCGAGTGCCTTCTCGCTGTGCGGAATGGCCTCGTCGATGTGCCCCATGACTATCAGGAAGTGTGCGTAGTACGCATGGGCGTTGGCAGCGTTGGGGTCGAGCTCGAGGGCGCGCCGCCACTCCGGATCAGCACCGGCCCAGTCCCAGTCGGTCCACGTCCTGATCACGGCCAGTGCCTCGTGCGCTCCAGCGGAGTCGTCGTCGAGCTCGACGGCCCGCTGCGCTGCCGCTTTCGCCTTCGGTCCGGCCTCACTGGGGTGCGTGATTTGCATCTGCTGCCGGGCTGCCCAAACCCACGCCAGGCCCGCGTAGGCCGGGGCGTAAGAAGGGTCCTTCTCGAGCGCCAGATCGAAATAGCGTTGGGCGGTGTCGAGATCCTCCGGGTTCAGCTTCTTCCAGTGGTAGGAGCCCTGGAGGTAGGCGTCGTGGGCCTCGGGATTGACCGGGCGGGCGCCCGCCAAACGGCTAGTCTCCTCCGGCGTCAGTGCCACTTGGATCTCACCGGCAATTGCCTGCGCCACCTCACTCCACAATAGAAGCAAATTTTCGAGGTCCCGCTCGTAGTTCTCCGCCCACAACGCTTGCTCGGTCTTTGGATCGATGAGCTGCGCCATGATGCGCACGCTCCCGCCAACGCGAAGGGCCGAGCCTTCTACCACCGCGTTGACATTGAGCTCCTCTGCGATCTCCGACAAAGGCTTGTCCGTCCCTTTGTACCTCATGGCGGAAGAGCGAGAGATAACCTTCAACGCACCGATCTTCGCCAGGTTGGTGATGAGGGACTCGGTCATCCCGTCCGCGAAGTACTCTTGCTCGGGATCACCAGAAAGGTTCTGGAGAGGAAGCACCGCGATGGACTCGATGGGCGCAGGACCTGCTCGGCTCGATATCTGATCCCATAACCGAGCGAGATTCGGTCCCAGAGCTATCGCGAGAAAAGCGACGAGAAGTCCTGCCGCCGCCCATAAAATCTTCCGGCGGGCCCGCCACGCCGAAGGCGTTTCCGGAACGGTCTTCAGTTCTTTCGATAGCTCCTCCGTTGACGCATAACGCTCATCGGGATCTTTCGACAGGCAGCGTTCTGTGATCGCCGAGAGCTCGACGGGAGCTTCGGGATTGATCTTTCGTATGGGCTCGGGATCATCCTCAATAATGGCTGCCATTGTTTGCGGTATCGTGTCTTTTCTAAAGGCCAGATGTCCCGTCGCCATCTCGTAGAGGATCGATCCGAAGGAGAACTGATCCGAGCGAAAATCGAGAGGTCGATTCGTCGCCTGCTCAGGCGACATGTACTGCACGGTGCCTAGAACCCTTCCGGCCTGAGTGGCCCTCGTCACCGTGTCCGTCTCGGAGTCTACATCCGAGCTCTCGGGCATCAGCTTGGCCAGACCGAAGTCGAGGATCTTCACCAAGCCGTCTTCCGTCACCATCACGTTCTCGGGCTTCAGATCCCGGTGCACGATACCCGCCGCGTGCGCTTTGGAAAGACCCTCGGCGATCTGAGTGGCGAGGGAGAGCATCTTTTCGGTGGGCAGCGGTGCTTCCTCCATAAGCTCCCGGAACGTCTTACCCTCCACGAGCTCCATCACGATGTAGTGTGTGCCCTCGTCTTCTCCAATATCGAAGACCGTCGTGATGTTCGGATGGTTGAGCGCCGAAACGGCACGGGCCTCCCGTTCGAATCGACCTCGTCGCTCGGCGTCCGAGGAAAGGTGGGTGGGGAGCACTTTGACGGCGACCGTCCGCCCGAGTCGGGTGTCCTTCGCTTTTAGAACTTCGCCCATCCCACCCGCTCCGATGGACGAGAGGACTTCGTAAGGCCCGAGCATCCGACCCGGAGGGAGAGACATGGCCTACCCCCAATCGTTCACAGAAGTGCTATCGGGCAATATATGAGAGATAGTGAAGGTAGTCAAACCAGCGTGAACGATGATTGGAGGTTTGATTGCAGCTGCATCAACGAGGCAAATTGGGTCGAAAACGCCAGTCGATCTATCTAAGCTTTTTCGAGTCGAAGAATTTCTCGCCGGATCCGAATGCGAATTTCCGCATTTATGCCAAGTACATATGCCGTAGTACGACCAATGGCTTTCAGGCCAATAATCTGGCCGTCACTATCAAGGCGAAACTGTTCATCCCAAACGTCAGTGCGCGGATTGAACAATCGAATCAATGCGCCGGTTTCCGGGTCGAGTCCGGATAGATTGGGGCCTTTCTTACTGTTACATAGATGGCATGCAAGAGCGAGGTTTTGGGGATCGTCGAGTCCACCGTGCTGCTTTGCGATGATGTGTTCGATGTGGAAGGCAAAATCAGGATAGTAGCTTTGATGAACTCGGCAATACTCGCAGTGATTGCCGGCCCGTTGACGGACAAGATCCTGAGTCCGTCGTCCATTAATCGTTACTGGCTCTGCAAGTCTAAGACGCGCGAGCGGGCTTTTAAACGCATGAAAGCCACCAAGTCCATATACTCGACGAATTTTTCGTACTCCTGGGCCTCGGCGGGTGAAAGTAATCCTTCATTGGCTTTTTCGGCAAGCTCATCGAGACGGGCTTGGAACTCGGGATTGGGCGAAGGAAGCTCAGCAAAATGCTTGGCTAGCTCTGGAGTAAACCCCCGGGTTAGATGCTCGACAAACTTCTCGAGCGTGTCTGTTGCGTCCTTCATAGTTTCAGCTTAGTAGCCGAGACCCCCTCCGTCAAGGCTGAAACTGCCGGTTTTCTGCAGAGGACGCGTACTCAATCGAAGTCGGTTAATCTTGCATGAGGCTAATCAGGATCGGTCCTGGTGTTGCTCGTTGGCAGGTTCATCCGGCGCAGCAGGTCCTGGAAACGCGGGTCGGAGCGCAAGGGATCCCAGTGAGACTGGAAGCTGATGTACGGCACATTGTTTGAGTGAACCTCGTAGGCCGTTTCCAGCCAATCGATGGCGCGGTCGTAGTCGCCAGCGAAGAGATAGTACGGGGCGATGCCCATAGGCCCGAGGCCCTGACCCATTGCTTTGCCGGATTTCTCGCGCCGTTCCGCCAGGAAGTCCGCCATGCGCCGCTGAGCCCCCTCGTAGCCGGCTTCCGCCAGGCCCCGCTCGAACGCCGCAACGAGCTCGGGGTCGCGGGCGATCTGTTCCCGCTGAAAGGCCAGGTGCTCGTCGCGCATCCCCTTGGAGACGAGAGCGCACTCCATCGCGGTGGGGGCGACCCGCACACCTGGCTGCATGGTGAGCGCGGTGCGGGCCGCGGCGATGGCGTCGTCGTAGCGGCGAGCGCCGCAAAGGACTATCGCATAGAAGCCGTGGATCTTAGCGCTAAATGGGTCCAGCTCGAGGGCTCGCTCGCTGTGTGGGACGGCCTCGTCGATGCGCCCCGTGATCGCCAGGAAGTGGGCGAAGGTCGCGTGGGTGCCGGCAGCATTCGGGTCGATCTCGAGGGCTCGCCGCCACTCCACCTCGGCGCCGGACCAGTCCCAGTCGGAGAACGTCTTGAACCCGGCCAGCGCATGGCGCACTACCGCGGAGTTGTCGTCCAGCGCGATGGCCTGGAGAACCGCCGCCTTTCTCTTGGGTCCGGCCTCATGGGGCGGTGTGTAGCCCATCTGCGCGCGGCCACCCCAGACCCTTGAGAGCCCCGCGTAGGCCAGGGCGTAGGAAGGATCCTTCTCGAGCACCAGCTCGAAGTAGCTCTCGGCGGTGTCGAGATCCTCCGGCGTCAGCTTGTCCAGTGGTAGGAGCCCTTGAGGTAGGCGTCGTAGCCTCGGGGTCACGGGGCGGGCGCCCGCCAAACGCTCGTCTCCTCCGGCGTCAGTGCCACTTGGATCTCACCGGCAATTGCCTGCGCCACCTCACTCCACAATAGAAGCAAATTTTCGAGGTCCCGCTCGTAGTTCTCCGCCCACAACGCTTGCTCGGTCTTTGGATCGATGAGCTGCGCCATGATGCGCACGCTCCCGCCAACGCGAAGGGCCGAGCCTTCTACCACCGCGTTGACATTGAGCTCCTCTGCGATCTCCGACAAAGGCTTGTCCGTCCCTTTGTACCTCATGGCGGAAGAGCGAGAGATAACCTTCAACGCACCGATCTTCGCCAGGTTGGTGATGAGGGACTCGGTCATCCCGTCCGCGAAGTACTCTTGCTCGGGATCACCAGAAAGGTTCTGGAGAGGAAGCACCGCGATGGACTCGATGGGCGCAGGACCTGCTCGGCTCGATATCTGATCCCATAACCGAGCGAGATTCGGTCCCAGAGCTATCGCGAGAAAAGCGACGAGAAGTCCTGCCGCCGCCCATAAAATCTTCCGGCGGGCCCGCCACGCCGAAGGCGTTTCCGGAACGGTCTTCAGTTCTTTCGATAGCTCCTCCGTTAACGCATAACGCTCATCGGGATCTTTCGACAGGCAGCGTTCTGTGATCGCCGAGAGCTCGACGGGAGCTTCGGGATTGATCTTTCGTATGGGCTCGGGATCATCCTCAATAATGGCTGCCATTGTTTGCGGTATCGTGTCTTTTCTAAAGGCCAGATGTCCCGTCGCCATCTCGTAGAGGATCGATCCGAAGGAGAACTGATCCGAGCGAAAATCGAGAGGTCGATTCGTCGCCTGCTCCGGCGACATGTACTGCACGGTGCCTAGAACCCTTCCGGCCTGAGTGGCCCTCGTCACCGTGTCCGTCTCGGAGTCTACATCCGAGCTCTCGGGCATCAGCTTGGCCAGACCGAAGTCGAGGATCTTCACCAAGCCGTCTTCCGTCACCATCACGTTCTCGGGCTTCAGATCCCGGTGCACGATACCCGCCGCGTGCGCTTTGGAAAGACCCTCGGCGATCTGAGTGGCGAGGGAGAGCGTCTTTTCGGTGGGCAGCGGTGCTTCCTCCATAAGCTCCCGGAACGTCTTACCCTCCACGAGCTCCATCACGATGTAGTGTGTGCCCTCGTCTTCTCCAATATCGAAGACCGTCGTGATGTTCGGATGGTTGAGCGCCGAAACGGCACGGGCCTCGCGTTCGAATCGACCTCGTCGCTCGGCGTCCGAGGAAAGGTGGGTGGGGAGCACTTTGACGGCGACCGTCCGCCCGAGTCGGGTGTCCTTCGCTTTTAGAACTTCGCCCATCCCGCCCGCTCCGATGGACGAGAGGACTTCGTAAGGCCCGAGCATCCGACCCGGAGGAAGAGACATCGCCTACCCCCAATCGTCCACAGAAGTGCTATCGGGCAATATATGAGAGATAGATGAAGGTAGTCAAGCAGAGCGAGAAATGGGGACATCGACGCAGCTTGATCATCAATTCACCTACTTGATGAGGCTGTAGGCGGCCGTTTACCGGAGTGCCTCCCAACGTTTCTCGAGAGCTCCGAGGGTATCTTGCAGCTTCTTTACCGCCTCCAGTGCTTGTGGCGTCGGCCGGGCATCGGCTCCCTGTAGGACGTTCAAAAGGAACAAGAGTTTGTGCTGTAGACCGACGACGGTCTCTTCGCCGGCCGACGTTTCGTAGATGCTGCCGTAGAGAATATCGGGATCGCCGGGTGCGTCCGACTCCGCGAAATGCAGCCGATTTCCTCGCTGCCGTCCCACATCATTTATCGGACTTCGTCGATCTGTCTCGCGGAGCTCTTGCGCTTGGAGGTAGCTTCGGTAGCAGGCCATCGATGTGTCGGTCTGTAGCTGCAAATCTTCCGCGCTGATTTCGACCCGGGGGTCGAGCCGGACCTCGAGGGTGCGCTCGGCGACGGTGCCGTCGACGGTCAACCGTATGGTGTAAGAGCCCGGGTGCACGAACGGTCCCTTGGGACCGCTGGGGGTGTTTTTATGGACGGCTGCGATCGAATACTGCCGGCGTGCGCCGCGCGGGGGCTCGTGGCGCAGGTCCCAGACGAAGCGATGATGTCCCGGTTCCGTGGAGAGGCTCTGAGGCGGTCGAATCCAGTACGTCGGGTAGGCCATGGTGATCGGGTCGACCCATGTCGGGAGGATCGGCGCTCGAGAATTTCCGAATCACCTCGCCGCCGTCGCCGACGATTTCGAGAGTGACTTCAGAAGCGCCGCGGCTCAGGACATAGTCCAAGATGGCTCCGTCCGGTGGATTCTCGCCCGCCGGTTCTTCGGGGGGAAGGGGAGTGTCGGAGAACATGTTCCAGCGAACGCGCGTCGCCACGGGTGGGCTGAAGAGAAACGCTCGGATCGGCTTGCCGCGGCTCGGGCGAGCCCGCGAAGTGGTGCGATGTTGTCGAGGATCCATATCGAACGGCCGTGCGTTCCGACGACCAGGTCGTCCTCGTGGATGACCAGATCGCGAATCGACGAAGCCGGCATGTTCATGCGGAGCGACTGCCAGTGCTCGCCGTCATCCATCGAGAAATAGACTTCCCGCTCGGTCCCGGCAAAGAGCAGTTTCGGCTGCTTCGGATCCTCGCGCACGACGTTCACCGGGCCCATGTCGTGAAGGCCGCGCACGATCCTTGTCCAAGTGGCGCCGCCGTCGTGGGTCCGGTAGATGTGCGGCCGCATGTCGTTTCGCCGGATGGCGTTGATGGCCATGTAGGCCGTTTGCTTGTCGAAGTGCCCCGCGTCGAGCTGGGACACCTTGTCCCAGGAACGAAGCTCGGGCGGGGTGACGTCGGTCCAAGTCCCACCGCCGTCGCGGGTCACGTGAACCAGCCCGTCGTCGGTGCCCGCCCAGATCGTGTTGACATCGAGCGGCGATGCGCCCACGGCATAGATCACGCCGCGACGCGGCATGGTCTCGAGATCGGCGGTGCGAAAATCACCGACGCATTCGGGGACCTCCGGCTGCTCGCGGGAGAGATCCGGGACTGATGATCTCCCAGTCCTGACCGCCACTCGTCGTCTTCCAAAGGACGTTGGTGGCGAAGAGCAGCATCTTCGGGTCCGCCGGGTGAAACAGAAGCGGCATGGTCCGAAGGATGCGGTATTTCCCGGAGCGCAGCGCTTCGGGAGCGACGTTTTGCGCTTGCCCGGTGGACTTGTTGAAACGGACCACGCGTCCGCCGTAGATGATGTCCGGGTTCAGCGGATCCGGTGCGACGTAGGCGTACTCGTCGGCTCCGATGCCGATCCAGTCGCGGAAGGAGATCTGCCCGCCGTTGCCGCGGCTCGAGGTCCCGATCGCGCCGCTTTCCTGTTGCCCGCCGTAGACCCAGTAGGGGAACTGGTTGTCCGTCGCCACGTGGTAGAGCTGCGCCGTGGGCTGGTTGTACCAGGAGCTCCAGGTCCGGCCGCCGTTGACGGTGATCGTGGCCCCCTGGTCGGCGGTGAACAGCATGATGTCGGGGTGCTCGGGATTGATCCATATGCGCTGGTAGTCGTCGCCGCCGGGCGCGCCTTTGATCGATGTCCACGTCTCGCCGCCGTCGTCGGATCGGTAGGAGGCGATGGTGCCGACAAAGACCCGATCCGGATTCTTCGGATGGACGCGTATGTCGCCGCGAAGACGCCGGTCGTCGCTGACGAGCGTCCAGCTCTCCCCGCCGTCGTCGGAGCGGTAGATCCCTCGGCTGTCTGGATGTGGTGACCGTGGCGTAGATGCGGTTGCGAATCGCTGGGGGCGATGCCGATGCCGATCGGTCCCAAACGATCCGTCGGCCGGCGGTAGCCCTCGGGTCAGCCGGTGCCAAGTGGATCCGCCGTCCGTCGACTTGTATAAGACCGCGTCCTGGACCGGAGAAGCGTCCGTTCTCCCACGGAGCCACCCGGTGCTCCCACAGGGCGGCGAACAGGGTTTCCGGATTCGAAGGATCCATTTCGACGGTGATGGCGCCCGTGTTGTGATCGATATAGAGGACCTTTTCCCAGGTCTCGCCTCCATCGCGTCGTTCGGAAGACACCCCGCTCCTCGTTCGGCCCATAGGGATGGCCGAGGCCGGCGACAAAAACGATGTCGGGATCCGTCGGATGAACGATGAGACGGCCCACCTGCTGTACGTCCCCGAGTCCGACGTGCTTCCAAGTGTCACCGCCGTCGGTCGACTTGAAGATGCCGTCGCCGACGCGCGAGGTCCGGGCGGTGCAAACCCTCACCGGTTCCGACGTAGAGGATGTCGGGATGAGACGGTGAAACGGCAATGTCTCCTACCGACCCGGTGGGCGCCTCGTCGAAGATCGGTCTCCAGGTGCGTCCGTAGTCGTCCGTTTTCCAAACCCCGCCGTTGTTGACGCCGGCGAAAAAGACGCTCGGCTGACTGGGAATACCGACCCCGCCGACGGTGCGGCTCGCACGGAAGGGCCCGATGAGACGGTAGCGCAGGCTCTGGTAGAGCGAAGGGTCGACGGTGTCGGCTAGTAGGCCAGGCTGTCCGCTTTCGCTTCGGTTCAACCACGTATGGCGAAGCTCCAGCGAGACCTCGCCGTAGCCGTTGGACTTGCTACTATTGCCAACGGCGTAGGCGGGTGCCTGGCTATATAAAAGCAGAAAAAATGCCGCTAAAATGCTTCGTGGCTTCAAGGCTCGCCTCCTTGTGTCGAGACAACGCTAAGCGGATCGGTCAAGCTAATGGATGACGGCGCATCCCTTTTTATCGCATGTCAGTCGAAGTACCAAGTTCTTTATGATCATTCCTTTCGAGTCGCGGCAGGTCACTTCGATCTGGATCGTAGTCCCGTCGTCCTTCACGTCCATCAGTCCGAATTGATTCGCCTGTATGAGAGGAAACCATCTTCTGGGAGCGTAGGAGCCGTGACTATAGGGTCCGCCTTTGACTCGGGGAAACCGATGGAGAGGCGCCCCGTGAATCACGGGGAAGGCCGCTTCGTTGGGGTCTTGGTCACTGGCATAGTTTGAGTTCGTGCCGTCGTCGATGGCGACCATGTGTCCGTCACCGCTCAGCATGATGAGGCGATTGGCAAGACCGAGCTCCTTGATCGCGTCGGCGATGACGGTTCGTTCATGGCTGTAGGGCTCCCAACCGTGACCACTGCCGGGTTTGTTCTTGGTGATCCAAGGCACGCCGTTCACCCAAACCACCAAAGCATATCGATCTCGGGCTGCACGTAGTTCTTCCATGAGCCAGGCCCGCTGATCGCTCCCCAGCATCGTCTTCTGTGGACCGTCCACTTCATCCTGGGGATCGCGCTCCGCGCGGGAGTCCGTCTGCAGAAAACGAACGCGTCCGATGGTGAAAGCCTGTTGAATTGTTTGGACCGTCCCATCTACCTTTGAAAGTGGATAATGCGGCACGCATTGTTGGTAGGTTGCCAGAGCGGCCGGCTTCGAAGCAGACGTACCGTCCGCGTCATTCGGTCCGAAATCATGGTCGTCCCAGACGTAGGATACGGAAGTGGAACGATAGAAAGCGCTCTGGCGAGGTGACGTCAGGACACGGTCATACGCTTTTAGGAACAGAGAAGGATCGTTGCGCTTGATATCCTCGTAGTGGAGATCGCCCATGTGAATGAAGAGGTGGGGATTCAACGCCCTCAGGGTGTCGAAAATCCGGTGGTTCGAACCTGTTGTTGCACAGGAAGCGAAGCCAATCCGAAACGACATGGGGCCGTCCACGAAGGTGTGAAAACGCCCCGGTGGTCCGGAGCCGCCTTTGGTCTCGACAGAGTAGCGGTACTCACGGTCCGGTTGAAGCCCGGCAATAGAAAATGTCACGATTCCGTTTGCATCCGCTTCGGAGTGGCCGGAATTCGGCACCTCGATTACTGCTTCAGGTTCCGTCGTTGGATGGACCAGGAGCTTGGCTTGGCCGATGCCGGGTCGCAGTTTTGCTTTGACCACGGCCGAGTCCGTGGTCACCGCTCCGGACCAAACCCAAACGACGGCGCTTTGCCCGTCGTCCGCCACAACTGCAGGAGCGACGGTGAGGCACAAAGCGGTGACGACGAACAAAATGCCGAAGCATATCGGTTTATTCATGCTAACGTCATTCCTTATTCTTGGTCTTTGCTTTGCCGGTCATCGCCTGCTCGCGATTCAGCTCCGCGATATCAGCGCTCGTCGATTTGTCGCCGAGCAAGTGCTCGACGAAGTACTCGGAGCGCAACCATTCCCAGTAGTCGGCGGTGTCCCGATACCCATGGCGCTCTCCCGGAAAAACGAAGAAATCGAAACGTTTGTTGGCTTTGATGAGAGCGTGCGCCATCCGCAGCGTGAGCGATGGATGTACGTTGTTGTCGATGTCGCCGGTGGTCAGCAACAGGTGTCCCTTTAGATTCTTAGCGAGCTCGGAGTTCTTCGCGATGTCGTACTCGAAGCTGATGTCGCCGTCGTCATCGGTCACTTCTTTGACCCCGTGGTGCTTCTCGCTCCAGGTGCGGTTGTAGATTTGGTTCTCATGGTTTCCTGATGAAGAAACGGCCACCTTGAAAAAATCCGGATAAACGAGCATTGCCGCCGTCGACATGAAACCGCCGCCCGAATGACCGAAGATTCCCACTCGGTCGATGTCGATGAAATCATGACGTGCCGCTAGCTGCTCGATGGCGACCTTCTTGTCCGCCAGCCCGTAATCCCGTAGATTTCCGTAGCCGTAGTTGTGGTACCACTTGGAACGCGCCGGATGCCCGCCACGGTTTCCCACTTCGATGACAATGAATCCGAACTGCGCCAGCGTCACGTTGTAGGTTCTTCGCGCCGAGAACGATTTGGATACCGCCTCGGTTTGCGGTCCTGGATAAACGTAAGCGATGATCGGGTAGCGTTTCGTTTCGTCGAAATCAAAGGGCACGTACAACACTCCGTATATGTCCGTGACGGCGTCGTCCGCCTTGACTTTGAAAGGTTCCGGAAATTGATAGCCGGCGTCGAACAACAGCGATAGGTCGGCTTCTTCGAGATCCATCAGCTTGTCACCACTGCTGTCGTGGAGCGCCGCCGCCGGTGTCGTCCCGACCTGCGAGTAGTTGTTGACGAAGTAGCGATTGCTCTTGCTGATGCTGGTCGTGTGGTTGAAATCGCCGGGATTCAAAAGGGCCAGTCCCGTTCCATCGAGATTCACGCGGTAAAGATGCGTGTAGTAGGGGTCTTCTTCTTCTCGGCCGTTGGCGGTGAAGTAAACGACCCGGTTGGCTTCATCGACACCTTCGATGCCGCGGGTGGAGAAGGGTCCTTTGGTGATGCGATTCTTTAACGAACCGTCCGGCCCATAGAGGTAGTAGTGACCCCAGCCGTCGCGCTCCGACCACCAGATCGTCTCGCCCGTGCTCAGCAGCTCGACCGGCTGGATGTCCAGGTAAGTGTTGAGACGCTCTTCGATCAACACACGGGATTCGCCGGTCGTCAGGTCGGCCACGACGACATCGTAGCGTTTGAAATCTCGACTCAGCCGCCCGTAATAAAGCTCATCCGTTCGGGCCGATAACCAAAGGTCTGGGATCGGTTCTTCTGCGTCGGGGCGAGGGAACTGGCGAGCCTCGAGGATGAATGTCCTCTGATCCTTGAAACCCGCTGTTTCAATACGATGGACCTCGCGCGAAGCCAGGTCTGCCACCCAGATTTCCATTTGGGTGATATTCTTTTCGCCCGGCATGTCGTAGCGGTAGCTCTCGAGAGTCGGACGCGGCTCCGCGACGGCGTTGATCACCCATAGAGGTTCGACCTCCCGGCGGTCGGCTCGAACCAGAGCGAACTTGGACGAATCGGCCGACCAGACGATGTCAACCGGTTGGCGCTTGAGAGCATTGTCGGCGCGCTCTTTGTCGGTTTTCCCGCGCTGGCGTTCGCCGTAGCTGTAATGCTCCTCGCCGTCCGTGGTGAGCTGAATCTCCTCGATGTCCTCGTCCAGGTCCGATTCCGGCTCGTCTTCTTCCTTCTTCTTCCTCGTCCTCTCCTGCTTCTTTTTTTGCCTTCTCTTTGTCGAGAAAGATCTTGTAGTTGTCGGCGTCCATCATATAGAGGTTGTGCTCGCGGGCGAAGACGATCCATTGCTTGTCGGGCGAGATGGCCGCCCATTCGGGGTGTTCGGGTGGGGCTTCGAAGTCGGTGAGCTCGCGGACCTGACGCGTACCGAGATCGTACTCGAAATGAAAGACTTTCTTTTTCGGCTTGCGTTTGGTCTTCTCTGACTCCTCCTCCTGCTGCTCGCCCTCGATCTCCTCGATCTCCTCGATTTCTTCGTCCTGAGAGCTAGTAACGTCGAACTGAATCGCTGTTGTGTCCTTTGACCCACCGAATCTTTTCGATCGGCAGATGTTTGGCGTCGTAGGGGTCCTTGGTCAGGAGCGTAATTTGAGCCGCGATTTCGTCGTTGTCGAAGATCGGTGATTTCTGGCGGCGGGCTGGATCAACGAGCCAGAACGTCTTGCCCTCTGACGACTCCCACGCATACCAAAACCGGTCGCTGCCCTCGAGCCAGTGCGGTTCGACCTCCGTACTGAATATCATCTTTTCCATCTTCGCCTTCGTGAAGCGCTCGGCCAACTCACGATTGGCCTTGGTCACGGGCTCCGTTTCCTTGGCTGCCAAATGGGCGGCGGGTAGGTTCAGACTCAGCAGGGCGAACAGCGACAGAACCAACGGATTTTTCACTCTACACCTCGACTCTCGTGGAAGTGGCAACATGGTTTAACATGGGGTCAGCAATTTTAGCCGAGTCCCAGCAAACCGAACAAGACGTAGCAGACGATGGCGCCCACCACACTCATCGATAGCCCCCACGCCAGGAGCTTGTTGAACAAGGCGCGCCGGTTCTCAGTGGCCGGAGCGCACGCGATACACAGGGCCCCCAGCGTCGACAAGGGAGATACGTCCACCAGGTGCGCACCGACATTGATAGATGCGGCGATAGCAATCGGGTCGCCGCCTCCCAGCTTTTCGATGAGCCCGGGGATCGTGGGAAGAAATGCCGGAAGCACCACACCGGACGAGCTGCTGTACGCCGAGATGAGTCCGGTGACGAAGGCGATGACTCCCGTAATATTGTCTGGGGTCGAAAAACGGGCTATCAGGCTCGTGAAGAGATCCATGCCTCCCGTTCTGTCCATGATGGAGATGAGCACGGTCACTCCGGACACCATCATGATGGCGCCCCAGGGAATTTTTTTCAGCGCTTGTTCTTCATCGGTGGCCCGAGTCAGTGTCAGAAGGGCAGCAGCGATGAAGGCCCCCATGCCGACCCCGACATTGAAGAGTAAGACCGAGGCGATCCAGGTCGCAATCGTGGCGAGTGTCAGCATCTGCTTCCAGGTTACGGGCTCCTCGTTGTTATCGGCCGTGGTCTCGATTGCGCTTTGACGAGAAAAGTTTGGTGCCGCCGAGAAGGAAAAATCCACCCATCGCGACACAAGCCTGGGCCACGGCGTTGTTGAAGAAAGTAGACCAGGCGACTCCGGTGATATCGATCCTCGCCAGCAGGCCGTTTGCGATGATGCCGGTCGGAGCAAAAGGAGACAGAGCGCCGCAGTTCGCTCCGGTGGCAACCATGACCGTCATCAAGAAGGCGCTGATTCCCGCTCTACCGGCAACGCTCATCGCGATGGGGGCGAGCATGGCCGTCGCGGCGATGTTGCCGGCACCGATGGCGGACAAGATCGTCGTGAGGCCAAAGAACACCAAGGCGATGTAGCCCGGATTTCCTCGCGCGAGCTTGACGCTGCGCCGAGCGATTAGGTCCAACGTGCCGTTGGTTTTGGCCTGGGCGAAAAGGAGTGTCACGCCGACGAGGACCAGAAAAAGATTGGAAGGGAAGCCTGAAGCGACTTCCCGGACGGTCATATCCCCGAAAACGACCCCAACGACGAAAGCGAAGGCGATGGAGATCAAACCGACATTGATTGGGGTCAGGACGCTCAGCAAGATGGCAGCAGCGAAGGCGACAATCGAGATGGCCGGTAAGCTCATGGGTGCAGAATCTATCATGAAGACAGCGCGGAGGGGGAGTGATGCGTCGTGGGATAAGAAAATTCGGCTCGAGTGGTTTGTTCAATACAGGCTTTCTCCGCTCAAAGAGCCTGGGCGATTACCTTTCCGAGCTCGGACGTTGTGGCTCGCCCCCCCAGGTCCGGAGTCCGTAGTTCGTCTTCGGAAAGGACCGTCTCGATCGCCTGTTCTACCGCCTGGGCCGCGTCGGGGTAGCCCAGATGGTTCAGCATCATCGCACCCGCCCAGATGGCGCCGATGGGGTTCGCAATCCCCTTACCCGCGATATCCGGCGCCGAGCCGTGGACGGGCTCGAACATGGAAGGGAAACTGCGTTCGGGGTTGATGTTCGCTGAAGGCGCGATGCCGATGCTGCCCGCTACGGCCGGTCCCAAGTCAGAAAGGATGTCCCCAAACAGATTGCTACCCACTACGACATCGAACCAATCCGGATGACGCACGAAGTGAGCCGTAAGGATGTCGATGTGATATTGGTCGGTCGTAACGTCGGGATATTTCTTGGCCATTAGAGCGAATCTTTCGTCCCAGAACGGCATCGTGTGCACAATGCCGTTGGACTTGGTCGCGGATGTTAGGTGCTTCTTTGGTCGCGATTGAGCCAACTCGAATGCATACCGCATGATTCGGTCGACACCTCTGCTGGTGAATGTCAACTGCTGCAGGACCACCTCATGCTCCGTATCTTGGTTGAGCCGGCCGCCGATCGACGAGTACTCACCTTCTGTGTTCTCACGCACGACCCAGAAGTCGATATCCTCCTGGGTGCGACCGGCCAGCGGCGATTCGATCCCTTTCATCAACCGGCACGGTCGTAGGTTCACGTACTGATCAAACGATCGACGAATGGGGATCAAGAGCCCCCAAAGGGACACGTGATCCGGCACGCCCGGGAATCCTACCGCGCCCAGATAGACCGCTTCGTAATCTCGTAGGCGGTTGATTCCGTCCTCGGGCATCATTCGGCCGGTACGGTGGTAGGTCTCGCAGTTCCAATCGAAGTTGTACCAGTCGAGCTCAATTCCGACTCGTGATGCCGCCTTCTCCACGACTCGGATACCCTCGGGTATCACTTCTTTCCCGATCCCGTCGCCGGGAACCACTGCGATTCGATGACGCGGCATGGTGGTAATTCTCCTTGATTGAGAAGCGTTGGTCTGTAGACGCTCCAATCCCCGATACGAAAGGAGCGTTTCACCGCGCCCCCGGGGGAAGACATAGCGACGCAGTAACGGCGGTAATGATATCACGAGGGTTGTCCTAGAGAAATGTGATTGCGGACAGCTACGAAGTCAAGGATCTCCGCCACGGCGCGCGCATTGTCTTCTCTTTCCACTTGCCGGTTGCCTGTTCTCGACTCAGTCTATAAATCCGTTACAATGATGATGAATTACAGGGTCGGCCTCGTTGTCATTTTGGTCGCACTGGTGGTGCTCATGAGCTCAGATTTGATTCTTCGGGAAGAAAGAGAAAAGCTCGACGACGTCGCCCGTATCCTCCGTGAATCGGAGAGCATCCTCTTTATAACGGGTGCAGGCATTTCAGCCGACTCAGGACTTCCGACCTACCGAGGTATCGGCGGGCTTTATAACGATGCCGATACGCCCGAGGGGATTCCCATTGAGGTGGCTCTCTCCGGACAAATGATGCATTCCAATCCGGCGTTGACCTGGAAGTATCTTTTGCAGATCGAATCGGTCTGTCGCGGAGCGAATTATAATCGGGCCCACGAAGTGATCGCGCTCATGGAGAAGCGATTCCCTCGGGTGTGGGTGCTCACGCAAAACGTTGACGGTTTCCACCGCCAGGCCGGTTCCGAAAACGTCATCGACATCCATGGGGATGTTCACGATCTCAGGTGTATGGAATGCACCTACGAGGAGACGGTATCGAATTTCAGTGGTCTTTCGTCGCTCCCGAAATGCCCTGAATGCAGCGGACAGGTTCGACCCGATGTTGTACTGTTCGGCGAGCTGCTGCCTTTTAAAAAGGTCGGGCTCATGGAGCGGGAGTTGTCCACGGGTTTTGATGTGGTCTTCTCCATCGGCACGACGAGTGTTTTCCCCTACATCGCCGGACCCGTTGCCGATGCCAAGCGCCGGGGCAAGCCTACGATCGAAATCAATCCGACCGGCACGGCCGTGTCCCACCTCGTGGATATTCGAATGAAGCTGGGCAGTGCCGTCGCTTGCGACGCCATCTGGAAGCGACTATCACCGGGGTCAGACTTGTAATTCTTGAATTCCTTCTGCTCTGATTTCATGCGTAAGTCTAATTTAGTCAATTGATTAGAAGGAACTCGCTCCGGGGTCAGGCTTTGATATCTTGATTTCTTTCTTCAGTCAGAGAAAGAATTCAAGATATCAATGCTGACAACATTTAGCTTAGCGGTTCATCTCCACCACGGCCGGGCCCCATTCCGGGGTCTCGATATCAGGAGAGGAGACTTCGATGCGCTTGGGGACGACCTTAATAAGAACGTAGTCTTTGCCGCGGTTTTCGTCTTCATAGAAATTTTTCCACGAGTCCTTCCAGCGGCGGGCTTTCTCCCCCGGGTCCTCCACGATCTGCGCGTCACCGAGAATCGTGACATAGCCGGTAGGCGCCTGGAGATAAAAGAGAGCGACACGGCCGTCACGCCGAATCTGCCCCAACTTCCGGGTTGTATTGTTGGTAGCAAGCCAAACGGTCATACCTTCTTCAGGAGGAAAGGGATCCATAGCCCGGATCTGGGGCGACCCGTCCTCGCCGAGGGTGGTCAACGAGCAGTACCGTGCTGCAAGCATGATTTTCCTGGCGGTTTCGACAACCGTCGTGTCGCCTGTGTTCTGGGCGGCGGCTGGATGTATGAGATCTGAAGAGGCAAGCAACACAAATAGAACCAGAGCCCATCTGGAGGTGTGACGCAAAACAATCATCCTGAATTTCTCCTCACGATGCCGGCGGCGCCGGAAACATAGTTCGCCAGATCGCCAACCAGTGTTGTCCTTCGCGGGCAAAGATGAAGATATCCTGTCCCGTTTCGCGGTGACTCTCGCCCTTCATGTCATAGCGGACCTCGTATTCGTACGCCACGACGGCTGTGTCACCGCACACGTCAACCGCAAGCGGGGTTTCTTCGTAAGCAATGTTCGAGGCTTGATTGACGAATTCCTCGAAGGTTTTGATGCAGGCGTCTTGGCCGTTCACCCGTTGCTGGAACCCCGGTGCCACGATGACCATGTCTTTGTGAAAGTACTGCCGTAAATCATCGAGCCGTCCCTGGGCCCAGGCCATGTTGATCTCTTGAAGTGTTTTCCACATGTCCTGCTGAGCTTGGGTCGCGAGTAGTCCGCTCATGGAATGTCTCCCGATACGATTGAGATTATTGGCTTTCCAGCGCTAGATTTTCTCTCAATTGGAGTCTCCAGTCGAACTCGGCGGCGCGATCACGTGGTTTCCGACAGGATGGATTACGATTCGTAACGACTCGGCCCCTCACCAGCTTCAGAGAAAGAAATCAAGATATCAAAGCCTGACCCCGGGGGAGATTCCTCTCAACCTCCAGTAAAACAAGGGTTTGATGGTTTGTATGGTGTGGCGAGAATTCAAGAAATGCAAGCCTGACCCCGTTTGCCTTTTGCTATAATTCAGCCGTACGAGGAGGTATCTAGACGTAATGGAAACAACCGTACAGGCCATCAACGAGCGGGTTCAAAAAGAGGCAGTTTTTGTCGAGAGCCTTTTAGCTGAGTTGCGCAAAGTTATTGTGGGTCAAAAAGATATGCTGGATCGGCTTCTGATCGGTCTACTTGCCCGGGGTCACATTTTGCTCGAAGGCGTACCGGGGCTCGCCAAGACCTTGGCCGTCCGAAGCCTCGCCGAGTCCATCGACTGCCGGTTCCAGCGTATCCAGTTTACTCCCGATCTCTTGCCGGCGGATTTGGTGGGGACGCTCATTTATAACCAGAAGGAAGGCGTCTTCGTCCCTAAAAAAGGGCCGATTTTTACCAACCTACTGCTGGCGGACGAGATCAACCGCGCGCCCGCCAAGGTGCAGAGCGCGCTTCTCGAGGCGATGCAGGAGAGGCAAGTCACCATCGGCGACACGACCTATCCGCTGGAGGAGCCGTTTTTGGTACTTGCCACCCAAAATCCCATCGAGCAAGAAGGGACCTACCCTTTGCCCGAAGCGCAAGTCGATCGCTTCATGCTCAAGCTCAGACTCGATTATCCAAGTCGCAAGGAAGAACGGGAGATTCTGGAACGAATGTCCACGGAGGATGTTCCGCACTCCAGCAGGGCGGTGGGGCCGGCGGAGATTCTCAAGGCCCGCAAGGTGGTCGAGGAAGTCTACATGGACGATCGGATCAAGGACTACATCATCTCGATCGTCTTCGCGACCCGCGAGCCCTCCGAGGTGGGACTCGACATCGGCGATCTCATCGAGTACGGCGGCTCGCCTCGAGCCACCCTCTACCTGACGCAGGCGGCGCGGGCCCACGCCTTCATTCGCGGCCGAGGTTATGTGACGCCGGAGGACGTCAAGTCCATTGGAGCCGATATTCTCCGGCATCGCGTGATCCTGTCTTACGAAGCAGAGGCGGAGAACGTGACCTCTGAAGAGATTATCCAGCGTATCTTCGATACGGTGGAAGTACCTTAACAACATTGAACTGAACAACCCGGGCTCAAGGAATGATCCCCCGAGAAGTACTTCAAAAAGTTCGTCGCATCGAGATCATGACGCGCCGCAAGGTGACCGATGTCCTGGCCGGCGAGTATCACAGTATCTTCAAAGGACGGGGCATGGAGTTCTCCGAGGTACGGGAGTATCAAATCGGAGACGACGTCCGCACCATCGATTGGAACGTCACTTCCCGGACCGGGGCGCTCCACGTCAAAAAGTTCGTCGAGGAACGGGAGCTGACCGTTCTGCTGATGCTGGACGCGAGCGGTTCGGCGGACTTCGGCACGACGTCCCGTTTCAAGCGCGAGGTTGCGGCGGAGATGGGGGCGCTACTGGCCTTCAGCGCTATCAAGAACAACGACCGCGTGGGCGCCATTGTTTTCACCGATGAAGTGGAGATGTTCATTCCGCCGCGGAAAGGCCGTCCGCATGTTCTTCGGGTGATCCGGGACCTGCTCTACTTCGAGCCCAAGGGCAAGCGCACCAACTTGGCCCTGGCGGCGGAGTTCCTCAACCGAATTACCCGAAAACGGGCCGTAGTTTTCGTCCTTTCGGATTTTTTGACCACGGGCTTCGACAAGCCTCTCCGCGTCGCGGCAAAGAAGCACGATGTTATCGCCGTTCACCTCTCCGATCCGCGGGAGCTCGAAATCCCCGCCGTGGGGATGGTGGAGCTCCAGGACGCCGAGACGGGCGAAAGGCTTCTGCTCGATACCCAGGACCGCAGGGCCCTCGACGCATACACCCGCGACATGCAGCTTCGAAACGTGCGGCAAAAGGAGCTTTTAACGGGAATGGGCATTGATATCATTGAAGTGTCGACCGGCGTCCCCTACGATCGCGCGCTGCAGCGGTTCTTCGAGATGCGGGCTCGGAGGATGAGACACTAATGAGGCCGAGGGTGCTCGAGAAAACTCCCCTTGCGGTGCTCCTTCTGGGCGGACTCCTGGCCTGCGGGGGGGCCGACGAGGAGTCGCCTCCGATTCCGCCGGGACCCTATGAGTGGAGTGTTCGCGCCGAAGCCGACAAGACGGAGATTCAAGTTGGCGAGGATGTGACGGTCAAGGTTACGGTGAGTCATCCCCCCAACGCGGAATTTTTCATGCCCACCGGCGCCGAGCTCGAGCCCTTCGAGCTCATCGAGCGGGTGGACGAGACGCCTTCACCGGTCGAGACCGTGGTCACGGTGAAAATGGGGGCCTATCTGCTGCCGGCGGAAATTGCCGTCCCTGCTATCAAGGTGGAGTACCGCGACGATTCGGATGAGATGGTCTCCATCGAGACCGAACCGATACCCATCAAGGTGGTGACCTCACTAACCCCGGAAATCACCGACATCAACGACATCAAGGGACCCATCGAAGACATTCCGATGCCGAGCCGTTGGAGTTTGCTCTGGTGGCTTTTGGCCGCACTGCTCGCTGCCATCATCGCCTATCTTCTATATAAGAAGTTCCGTAAGGATAAAACGAGCCCGGTCGAAATGGCTCCGGCCCCGCCTCCCATCCCTCCCGAAATCGAAGCCGAACGAGCGCTTCGCAAGCTGGCTGACGCACAGCACCTCGAGCAGGGCAGGTTCATGGAGTTTTATACCCGGCTTCACGAGATCATGAAACGGTACGCCGGGCGTCGCTACGATGTCCCTTACTATGAGCGTACCACCACCGAGGTCTTGACCGACTTGAAAAAGAGCCGCTTGAAATACGAGATGCAGGAGCTGCTTCGGGGGCTTCTCGTTTTCGCCGACTTGGTCAAGTTCGCCCGCGTGGAGCCGCTGAGCGAGGATTCCGAACGGATGATTCCGGAGTGCTTCCGTTTCTTGGACGAGACTCGGCCGAAGCCCGCCGTCCAGGCGCCGAAGGAGCCGCCGAAAGTGGAGGCGACGGCGTGACCCGATTGGCCTATCCCTGGCTCGCCCTCGGTTTGGCTCTCGTGCCACTGTTGATCTATTTGCGCTATCGCTTTCGTGAATCTCGTCCGGCGATCGTCTACTCCAACGTGGGACCGCTGGCGTCGTTGCGACCTTCATTATGGGTCAAGCTCGCCTGGCTTCCCTTTGCGCTTCGGATGCTGACCTTGACGCTCATGCTCGTCGCTCTGGCACGTCCCCAGGCGGGGGCGAGGGCGGAGGAAGTCATCACGGAAGGCGTGGATATCCTTCTCGCTATCGATATCTCGAGCAGCATGAAGACAGAGGATTTCCGGCCCAAAAACCGGCTTCACGCCGCCAAGGAGGTGGTGGCGGAGTTCATACAGTCCCGCCCCCACGATCGGTTGGGGATGGTCGTTTTCGCCGCCCGCGCGATCACGAAGTGCCCGCTCACCCTGGATCACGACATTCTCCTGACGCTTCTTGATGACGTCGAGATCGGGACCATCGAGGACGGGACAGCCATCGGTACGGCCCTTGCCACGAGTGTCAATCGTCTCAAAGACTCGGATGCGAGGAGTCGAATCATTATTCTGCTCACGGACGGCGTCAACAACCGGGGCGAGATCGATCCTCTGACGGCGGCGGAGCTGGCGAAGACGTTCGGAATCAAGACCTACACGGTGGGAGCGGGCAAGGAAGGCTATGCGCCTTATCCTTTTGAAGATCCACGTCGAGGAACCGTGTACCAGGACGTCCTTGTCGAGATCGACGAGGAGACACTTCAGAAGATTGCGGACATCACGGGAGGCAAGTACTTTCGGGCCACGGATGCGGAATCTCTCGTCGAGGTTTACAGCGAAATTGACACCATGGAAAAGACCGAGATCGAGCAGAAGCAGTACGTGCAATACACGGAGCTCGCGCCTTATTTCCTGATGGTTGCGTTTGGGCTTTTGATGATCGAGACGCTTCTCACTCGTACACGTTTACAGAGGAATCCCTGATGCAGTTCGGAGAGACCAGTGCGTTTTATCTGCTGCTCCTGATCCCTCTACTTGTGGGTTTCTTCGTTTGGTCCAAACGGCGCAAGCAAAAGGCGGCCGCCCGTTTTGGTGACTTGGCCCTCGTGGCCAAGCTCGCCGCCTCGGTATCTCCGGTTCTGGATCGGGTTAAATCGGTGCTTTTCCTCGTTGCTGTTTTCTTTTTCATCTTGACCTTGGCTCGGCCGCAGTGGGGGCAAAAAACGGAACAGGTCGTCCGCAGCGGGGTCAACGTGTTCCTGGTCATCGACACTTCTTTCAGCATGGATGCCACCGATGTCGTACCGTCTCGAATCGAAAAAGCGAGACACATCGCATCGGCCCTTATGGACGAGCTCCAGGGAAACCGTATCGGGCTCATCGTCTTTTCAGGTAGCGCCTTCGTTCAGTGTCCCTTGACGCTCGACTACGGCGCGGCGAAGATTTTCCTGGACTCTTTTTCGACGGGAGTCGTACCGGAACCGGGCACCAACATCGTGAGCGCCCTTGCCATGGCGGAACGTGGATTCGTCGCCAAGGAGTCCAAATACAAGGTCGTGATTCTTCTGACCGACGGAGAGCAGCACGAGGGAGACACCCTGGCGGCGGCGGAAGCAGCCCGAGATGCGGGCATCTTGGTCCATGCCGTGGGCGTGGGGACTCCGGGCGGTGACCCCATCCCGGTGCTCGACGAGCGGGGGGAGGTGGTCGAATATAAACGGGATGAGGACGACCAACTCGTTTTGAGCCGCCTGGATGAGGACACCTTGGGGCGCATCGCGGTGACCACCGGTGGTAAGTATTTTCGCGTCACCGACCGAGAGTCCGAGGTCGAAGAGATCGCCTCGCTCGTAGCGGGAATGGAAAGCAAGGAGCTGAGCTCCAAGCTATTCACTCAGTATGAAGAGAGATTCTATTGGCCTCTGGGGATCGCCATTGCCTTTTTAACGGCCGAGACGGTTCTTCCCCGGCGCCGCAGAAAGAAGAAGACAGAAGACAGAAGGCAGAAGACAGAAGGGAATCGGAGGACGACTCCGTCGTCGTCATCCGGATTTACTCAGGTAAAAGTAGGCCAGGCTGTGCCTGGCAAAGGAAGTGGCTCATGAGAGTTCTAACATTCATCCTTCTTGCCTCCATTCCCGGGCTGGGTGGGGGAGTGAATCAGAAGAACAAAGAAGGTGCGGAGCTCTACCAAGAGGGAAAGCTCGACGAAGCTCTAACCTCTTTCACGCAAGCACAGGTCGAGTCTCCCGACGCGCCGGAGATTCACTACAACATCGGCAATGTCCACTACCGAAAAGAGGAAATGGAAAAGTCCGTCGAAGAGTACCGCGCGTCGTTGCGAGGCGAGGAAGACGTCCAGCAGCCCGCCCACTATAACGTCGGCAACGTGCATTACAAGAAACAGGACTTCGAATCCGCCGTTCAGTCCTATAAGCAGGCGCTCAAGATCAACCCGGACGACGTCGAGGCGCGGCAAAATCTAGAGTTGGCTTTGAAGCAGTCCGAGGAAGGTGGCGGTGGTGAGTCGGGTGAAGGAGAAGACGACGAGGAACAAAACAAAGATAAAGCCAGCAACGAGCAACAAAAGGAAGATCAGAGACAAGGATCAACAACAGCAGCCGCAGACGGATCAAAGCGATCCCAGTAGTATGAACAAAGAAGAAGCAGAGCGACTCCTCGCAGCTTTAGCGGAGATGGAAAAATCCGAGCAACGCCGCCAGCAGCAGAAGAAGTACATACGTGTCAAGGGCAAGGGGAAGGACTGGTAGTTTGGATAGTGTCATGTTGAGAAGAGCGCTCTCGCTTCCAGCGTTGCTTTTCGTGCTCCTCGCGAATCTGCCTTCGGATGTCGCTCACGCTCAAGACATCCAGGTCTCCGCGACTGTCAACGCCAAGCGCGTCGGCCTCGATGACAATCTCCAGCTCACGATCTCCATCAAGGGCGACACGATGGGACGTTCGAAAACGCCGCAGCTTCCCAAGCTCGACGGTTTCCGAGTCGCCGGAACGCCGTCCTCGTCAACGAGTATTCAATTCATCAACGGCCAGATGTCTTCCGTCCGGGCTTTCATCTACACCCTCCGCCCTCGGGCAGAGGGCCATTACGTCATTGATCCTGTAACCGTGGAGTACGGCGGCAAAGAGTACCGAACGGAGTCTATCGACGTGGAAGTGGTATCAGGCTCGGTGATGCCGCGGGCGAGCCGGCGGTCTCCCGGTGGTTTCGCAGACCCTTTCGATATGATCTCTCCCTTTGGGGGCCGAGAGAAGAAAGCGGCGGAATCAGGGAGAGGTTTTCGTAACGGCCAGCCTATCTAAACCCGAAGTCTATGTCGGCGAACAAGTGGTTCTCACCTATCGACTCTACAGCCAGATTCAAATCATGGGGCTGCAGGTAGACGAGCAACCGAGCCTGACGGGTTTTTGGGTCGAGAACGTGGAGTTGCCCGACCAACCGGAGATCAAAGAGACGACGGTGAGGGACAAGCGCTTTTGGGTGGTCGAAGTCAAAAAGAGCATTTTGTTTCCAACCCGGGCCGGGGAAATAACCGTGGATCGAACGGTCTTTTCGATGGGAGCCAGGGTCAACTCGGGCTCTTTCTTCGGTCCCATGACCGAGACGATCCGTCGGGGTACCGAACCCGTGACACTGAAGGTCAAGCCTCTTCCCACCGCCGGCAGGCCTGCCGATTTCTCGGGCGCCGTCGGTCAATTCAATCTGTCCGCCGATCTCGACAAAAAACAAACGCCGGCGGGCGAGCCCTTGACACTCTCGGTGCGCCTCGAAGGACAAGGGAATCTCAAAACCATTGAGCCTCCCGGACTTCCCCCTCTCCCCGGATTCCGAACCTACGATCCGGAGACGGAGGAGAACCTGAAAGCGCTCGCCTCCGGTTTCGGGGGGAACAAGCGGTGGGAGTACGTCCTCGTACCCGATGCGGCGGGACGAAAACAAATCGAGCCACTCACCTTTTCTTACTTTTGATCCCGATCGGAATCGTTACGTCGAGCTTCGAACCCAACCCTTGACGCTCGAAGTAGCCGCCTCGGCGGCTGCGGTGGGAGGCGGTGCCGGCGTTACATCACGTGGCGCGGTTCAAGTCCTTCGTCAGGACATCCGTTATCTGAAACCGGTACCGAAAGAGCTCGGTCGAAGCTCCACGCCTTTCTATCGAAGCGGACTCTTTTTTGCCACTTTATTGCTGCCTTTTCTGTGGAACATTGGACTCGTGGCTTACCGTTTGAAGAGGCAGAGCGAGGCGGCACAGGCGGGCCTTTATCGAAGCCGGCGTGCACAGAGGGTCGCCCAACAAGGATTGAAGCAGGCTCGGAAGTTGGCCCGAGCCGAGTCCAGTGATTTTTACGAAGAGACAGCAGCTTCGCTCTATCGCTATGTGGCGGACAAACTGGGTGTCAGCCCCTCGGGCCTGACGACGCAAACTATCGGGTCGGTGCTCGATGAGCGACAGGTGCCCGAATCGATCCGCTCGGATTTCATCGAGGCCATCGAAGCCTGCGAATTCGCCCGTTTCACTCCCGGAGAACGAAGTCGCGAGGAAATGGAAGCCCTTCTCGATCGAGCCGAGAAGATCATCATATCTCTGGAAAAACACTTCGGATGAAACTATTACCGCTTTTTTTGTTTCTAGCCCAACAGGCGTTCGTCTCGCCCGAAGACGTCTTCCGAACCGCCGAGGAGCTCTACCAGAACGGTCGCTATGCTGAGGCAGCCGAGCAGTACGAGATTCTTGCTGGACAGGGTGTTCAAGACGGAACGCTTTGCTACAACCTCGGTAACGCTTACTTCAAGAGCGGGCGATTGGGGCTTGCTATCCTTCACTACGAGCGGGCGCTTCGGCAAATGCCCGGCGACGCCGATACGAAGGTTAATCTCGAGTTCGCCAACAGCTTGAAGGCGGACGTCGTTGAGAGACCCGACATGCCTTCTTACATTGCGTGGGTGGTCGATCTGTATCTGGCTCTCGATCCGGGCCATTGCGCCGCGTTACTCAGTCTAGCCCTACTCGTCGTCGGCATCGCCGCGTCCGTTCTCATCCTGGGTTTGTGGCCTCGATTACAGCAGGTGGCGATTTACACGGTCGTCATCGCAGGGTTTCTCTCAGTAGTTAGCGCCGGCATCCTGGCTGGAAAGCTTTCCTCATCGTCCAATCGCGAAACGGCCATCGTGCTGGCACCGAGCTCCGACGTGCGAAGCGGACCCGGGGAAACGAATCCTCAACTCGTAGAGATCCACGAAGGCCTCAAAGTCACTGTCCTCGGAACACGAGAAGAATGGCTGCAGGTCACTCTTCCCAACGGCATAACGGGCTGGATTCGTTCGGAACATGTGGAAGTGATTTAGTCGTTTGCTCCCGTGGTTTGTTAGAAAGTTGTATTTTGAACAAGCCACTCGTGGTCATCTAAGAAGAACCGTTGTATGAACTCACTGGCCGAAGCTCGTTCGATGTCCATATTCGAACGTAGGCCACTGGAATGATATCCAAAAAATCTAAGGAACGTCCGTGGTTCCACATAATGATAGTGAACACTGGCACGACCCTCTTCCATAGGGCAGACGTGTAGAATCCGCCCGTCACCTACAACGAACCCGATACCAGGATCGCACCACTCTTGTCCTACTTCCTCACGATTCTGCCTTGCCTCTAGCTCCGCGTCCCAGTTGTGGTTTTCGTAGGCTTTCGTAGCGCCTACAACATCCGTCACCGGAAAGTCTTCAGACGAGAAGTCCGCGTGCTGAATCCAATAGGGTATTTCCATACTCGTTGTACGCCACTAGTTTTCTTGCTTCTTCAAGATGGCTGACCGGAAAAATCGCAGGGAGCATGCTTAGGATTCTATTCGCCCTGTTTCGCATTCGTCGATGGTACATCCACCGAGACCCTCGATGTCGAAAAGTGCCGATGTCGCCCAATGTCGATGTCCAACGAAGAATAACTTTTATGTTACTCCCGCTCCTCGTTTAGGGTGAGCATCCAGATGTCCATCTGACGTAAGATGTGTCTCGAAGTCATTTCCGAACGATGGCTCAGCGAAAGTTCTCGACTAACATGATGTCGCTCGTGACATCGAGCTGCGTGTAGAGGACCCACCGGCCGTCTGGCGAGACGGTTAAACCATCCCATATCGGCAAGGCCTGGGAAATTCTGGCGTTCGCCCCTAAAGAGACCAGGCGAGTCGTCTTTCGTGTGGTCAAATCAAACATCTCAATCGAAGGCCCTTCTGCGCCGCCTCGGGTGATGTAGAAGATGTGACCTTTCCATAAACTCCACTGCATACCGCGCAAGACGCGTCCTTCCAGAACGAGTCGCTCTTCGCCTCCATCCACGGGAACGCTCCAGATATCTCTTGTCGATTCCGACGCCCCGGGGCGGGCGTAATAGACGAATCGTCCCCCATCGTCCGCGAAACTGACGCCACCTCCGTTCCTCGTCAACTGGATGGGCTGTCCTCCTTCCGAGGGAATCTTCCATAGTTGAAATTCGCCGCTCCGCCATGAACCAAAATAGATCCACCGACCATCCTGGGACCAGCTCGGGCGACGGTTATTGTGATCATCTCTAATGAGGCTAAGTGGAATTCCGCCCTTCGTGTTCACAACGGATACCCAACTGTCCTTGGTATCATCATATTCGAAGACAATGCTGTCGCCGCTCGGAGACCATCTCGGAACGTAGGCGTAATTCTTGCTTTCCTCATGGGTCACCTGATAAGTATTCGAGCCATCACTGTCGCACACATAGATATTGAGGCCTGCCGCCGAGCGGTCGGAATGAAATGCGACCTGCGTGCCGTCGGGAGAGTATTGGGGCCATCCTTCGTTCCGCGTCGAAGAGGCCGCGAACTTGGTAGGCGGACTTTGCCTTACAGCGCGCGGGCCGCTCACGCGCCAGATATCCACGTTCTCGACTCTCATCGTGTAGGCGAGGCGATTCCCCGTGTCGGCCACCGTAACATCTCTGGCGTTTTCCCCGAGTGGAAGCGGATAAGACTCTCCGCCGTCTGCTGATATGCCCCAAAGTCGAAAGTGGGAACCAGCTTGCCGGTCGGCTGAGAATACGAGAGCTTTTCCATCGGGTGACCAGTCCAGATCGTAAAAAGAACCTTCAAAAAAAGTCAGTCGTTCTGCTTCAGAATCTCCTACCGACTGGATATAGATGTCGGAAATTGAAGCTCGGGTCCGGGTCCGAAAGAACGCCAGCTTTCTTCCGTCGGGAGAAAAAGCAGGCTGGGAGTCCCCGTGCCCCGTTGGTGGTGTGCTGAATGCTTGTTTTCGACCCGTTTCGAGGGAAAGCAGATAGATACTTCCCGATTCGTAGGATGCGGATTTGTCTGCGATGGCCAGTGAACGACCATCGGGGGACCAATCCAGGCCGCTATAGGATGTTGTCGCCAAACGGCGCTCCGGACCACCTAACGCCGGAGTTACGAGTATCTCGTAGCCTTCCTCCACGCTCCGAAGAAAGGCAATCTCGCCGCCGTCGGGACTCCATGTCGGATAGAAGTCGTCGGCGGGAGCGTTCGAGAGTTGAAGCGGGTCACCGCCGCCGACCAACTTCACGAAGAGATGGTATCGGCCGTCCGTGCCTCCGTTCCAAACGAAGGTCACCTGCTTGCCGTCCGGAGACAGGGCGGCATGAAGCTCGAGACCTTCGAAGCTCGTGAGGGGAACGGTTCGAGGTGGGGGCATGGGTGTCCCAGCAGTGGAGAAATACCACCATGCCGCTAGGGCGATGCACACGGCCAGAAATACCGCCGCAATCCCGAGCAAGGACTTCGTGCCCCACCGGCCCATGGGTCCCGCCACTCGTTCCGCTGTAACAACGCTTCCGGATTCCACCTCCAACTTCAGTTCCTTCAGTTCGTTCCTCAAGTCCTTGGCCGTCTGTAGGCGATCTTCGGGATTTTTTGACAGACTTCTCCTAATCAGCTTTCCCAGGTCGCGGGGAAGAGCCGGATTGACATCCGTCACGGACGCTGGTGTGTCCTTGATGATCGATGACAGAATCGATGGCGTCGTATCTCCCTTGAAAGGGCGCTCACCCGTGACCATCTCGTACAGGATGATCCCTATCGAGAAGATATCCGAGCGGTGGTCAATTGACTTGCCTTCTGCCTGTTCGGGAGACATATACGCCACAGTCCCGAGAATGCGACCTTCCTGAGTCGCCGATTGAGTGGGAAGCTCACTGATACCTTCTTGGGCAAATTCCGGCTTCAGTTTGGCGAGGCCAAAGTCCAGGATCTTGAGCCGTCCTTGGTCACTAACCATCAGATTGTCGGGCTTGAGGTCCCGATGGATGATCCCCTGTTCGTGAGCGGAAGCAACGGCATCGGCGAGAGGGATCGCAATGTCGAAGAACTGGTTCAGCGAGATACCTCTTGTGGGTAGGAGCTTGGTGAGCGTCTTCCCCTTTACCAGCTCCATCGTGATGAAGTGAACGTCTTCATCTTCTTCCACCGAATGGACGGTGACGATGTTGGGATGGTTGAGCCCCGCAATCGCTTGGGCTTCACGCTCGAACCGGTGCCGACGTTCCTCGGACGCCATCTCCGGCGGCAGGATTTTGAGTGCGACGTTCCTGTGGAGCTTGGTGTCCTTGGCGACATAGACCTCGCCCATACCGCCTCGGCCTATCTCCTCGACGACCTTGTAATGGGAAAGGTTTGGCCCACCAACGAAATCGAGCTTTGGGTTGGGTTCTCGATGTCGTCCACGGGTGGATTCTCGAGAAAGCTCTCCGCCTCATCCCGGTGGCCGATCAGTGACTCGACTTCCCTTCGAAGCTCACGATCGGAAGCACAGGCTTGATCTAAGTACTCGATCCTTTCACTCGGCGGGTGCTCTAGAGCGGCCTCAAGTACTTCCCGGATCCGCTGCCACCGCTCTCGGTTCATGGACCTAGCTCCGATCGAGCAACATGGTCTGACCGGTCATGCCTGCCCTTGCTCGTCGAAGTTTTGGGCGACATAGAACTCACCCATGCCGCCGCTTCCGAGCTTTTCGAGAACCTTGAAGTGGGAAAGAGTCTGGCCGAGCATGATAGCCTCCCCTCGATGGAATGATTCTATGTTGAGATCGCCGAGGGCTCAAGTACGCGAGAAAGCTGCTGCACGGATGACACGTGGAGCGTGTTTCCAAGTCTAATCCCTAAGGCACGACCTTCTCAGTATGGGCAACTGGAAGTCCAGGCCGTAAATACCTCTACCGTCCTTTTGCTGAATGACTGCAGTTGGGGAAGACACCAATATGTTGAGAGCGTGTGCCGGATATCGCGATAATAGCTGCGAGCGTCGCTCTTTTTCTGTTCTTTTCCTCCGACCTACCTTCAGAAAAAGCTGTAGCTGGTCGCCGGCTTGGGGACACCCGCCGTTCGCGCGATGAACGACGGATTCATGTAGATGATTGTCGCCTACTCAGTGAGTGTTCCTAATCGTGCCAGGTGCACGGTCACCGCAACAGCGATCCCCAGAAAAATCAGTCGGAGGATCCAGTTCGACACGACGAAAACAACCGTGGTGAGCATGGCCGCCCACAAAACGGCGATGCCGGTGATCTTGGTACGTCGCGTGAGCGCTCTCTTCTCGGTGTAGTTGCGGATGTATTCCCCTAAGATGGGGTTGGTGAGAATCCACGAATGGAAGCGTGTCGAGCTTCTCGCGTAGCATGCGGTGGCCAACAGTAGGAACGGGGTCGTTGGGAGAAGGGGCAGGAAGATGCCTAATACCCCCAGGGCCGTGGATATCGTTCCGATAATGACCAGAGCGATCTTCATTGGCCGCTACTCAAGTCGTCTCTGGTCTCACTGGAGGTAACCCAGCGCCTTGAGTCGTTCTTGCAAATCCTCAGGCAACTCGATGGCGTCGTCTTCTCGGTGGCCTTGCCTGGCCGCCGACCGTAGTGCCTCCAGTTCCTCACGAACCAACAGCCCCTTTAGCCGCTCAAACGGTTCCTGTGCGCTTCGTGAGCGCAGTCTCTGTTGTCGCCAAAACACGGGCCGGAGCTCACGCGGTTCGCTTTGAATATCGTACAGGGTCTCCGTCTCGGTGCGTCTTTGACGAAATGTGATGTATTTGTACTGAGGCGTGCGCATCGAGACATAGAGCCCTTGTCGGTATAGGCGCGACATGGCCTCCAAAGGGCGAGGAGCGACCTTCCCTTCGATCCACTCAGAGAGGTTCGCACCATCGAGGTTCTCCGGCAGACCTGCAAATGGAAGGAGGGTGGACATGATGTCGAGGTGTCGAACTTGTTCCTTGATCCGCTTCCCGGCCTCAATATGCCCCGGCAACCGCATGATGAGGGGTACCAGCAACACCTCGTCGAAAAGGGTTCGGGCATGGCCTTTGTCTTCGTGCTCGAAAAATTCCTGACCGTGATCGGAAGTCACCATGACCAGAGTGTTATCGGTGAGGCCGTTACGGTCGAGCGCGTCGATCACGTAGCCGATGTGCTCATCGGTGAAGAGGATCTCTCCGTCGTAAAGGGCAATGATATGTTCGAGCTCCCGCGGATCCATGGGGTGGTTGATAGCGGGATTCTTCGCGTAGTTGTGGGCCGTCAGCGATCCTTGATAGTCGGGATCGAACTTTCTCCAAATCTTTTCCGGAGGGATGTAGTCGTAGTGGACGTCGAAGTAATGAAGAAAGAGAAAAAACGGCTGGCCCTTGTTTTCGCTGACAAAATCAATGGCTTTGCGGGTTACGAGAGGACTAGTGATAGTCCGATGGGACATGCGGTTCGTCGCGGTGACCTGCTTTGCCACGGCGGGCTTTGAAGCGTTCAGGTCGAAGCTTTCCTCATCGTAGAGAACTTTCCCGATGACGCCTTCATAGGTTTCGAAGCCCTTGCCGAAGCCGAAGACGGGATGAAGGTTGGGGCCGGAATAGAAACCGCCCGTGCGGTAACCGGCCTGCTGTAATATCTCCGCGAGAGTGGGAACTTCCGGATTCAGCCGAGGGCCGGTACCGTACTCGACACCATGGACGGCGCTTGGCAACCCGGAAAGCATCGTCATGTGTGTCGGTAGGGTCCAGGAGCTTTCGGCAACAACAGTCTCGAAAAGGACGCCTTCCCAGGCGAGTCGATCCAGATTCGGAGTGGTCTCCTTCGGATATCCGTACGAATGGACATGATCGGCGCGCAGGGAGTCGATAGAGATCAGGATGATGTTAAATCGTTCCTTCGGCGGTTCGTCCGTGCATGAAAAAAGTGCCACCGAACAAATCAAGCCGACGAGAATGCTCCCCAGCCGATACAAAACTCTCATAAGATATTACCGGTCACCATCTTAATGCGATAAACCTTCATTTAACAAGCGGTTCTCACTAGTGTCCTGTATCAGTAGATCGTGGTCTAAAGCTCGAGGTCATTTTGTGTGCTGGCGAGGCGTGCCGACGAAGTCATATCCCGATATTTCGAGGAGGCACAACGAAGTCCAGCGCGCAAAAGGGGCCGAGATTTAGGCTACGAATTACTGACACAGGGCACTAGAGACACGATCGCCAAGCGCGAGTTGAGTGATATCATATCGAGCGCCGTAGATAGACCTGCAGCAGGAATTCAAATGAAAGTGGGAGTTGCCATCACGACCCTCGGCTTGCTGCTGACGGCGATCCCGATTTCAGCGCAAACACAAAACGAAGATTGGGTGGTGAGGCCAAAGAAGGTCGAGAATCCGCCGAAGATCGATGGACTTCTCGACGAGCCCCTCTGGGATGAGATCGAGCCCATCACCGATTTCCGCCAATACGAGCCCGACAACCGTGCGCTGCCGACCGAGAATACGGAAGTCCGCATCTGCTACGACAGCCGATTTCTCTACTTCGGGATTCGGGCTTATGACGGCGAACCGAATAAGATCATCGCCCGTGTTTTCGAGCGCGATAGGATGGTGGACGACGACGATTCGTTCACCGTAGCTATCGATTCGCTCAACGACAATCGTAACGGTGTGCTTTTCGACTCGAACACTCTCGGCACGAAACGGGACGTACAGTACACCGAAAAGGGGAATTACAACGGTTCGTGGGACTCGGTTTGGTACACCAAGGGCAACATCGACGATCTGGGATTCACGATGGAGATCGCGATTCCTTTCTTCGTGCTCCGGTTCAAGCCCACCGAGGACGTCGAGATGGGGCTCTATCTGGAACGAGTCAACCGGCGAAAGAACGAGACCACCTGCTGGCCACACCTCACCAGAGATTTTAACTACCGTAGTGTCAGTCAATACGGTCGCATGGTCGGTTTGCACGGGATCGAGCGAGGTGTCGATCTGGAGGTCAAACCTTACGGGATCGGAGGCTACAGCGAGACTCCGGTCGATAGCGACCGCGTCGTAGATGCAGGAATCGATGTGAAGTGGGGCTTGACGTCGAATCTGACCACCGACTTGACACTGAATCCCGACTTTGCACAGGTCGAGAGCGACGCTCTGCAAGTCAACCTCACCCGTTTCAGCCTGTTTTATCCGGAAAAGCGAGAGTTCTTCCTAGAAAATACCGGTCTCTTTCAGTTCGGCCTCGCGAGGACCGCCGAGGTGTTTTTCAGTCGCCGGATTGGGATCCGCGAAGGCCGAGAGGTGCCCATCCTTGGCGGCGCGCGGGTTTACGGATTGATGGGAAACACCAATCTGGGTGTGATGACGATGCAGACTCGCGACAGCGGAGGCTTCGGGGGGGAAAATTTCAGTGTGGCCCGCGTCAAACACAACATTTTCGGGCGAAGCTACGTGGGGGGAATCGCAACGAGCCGCCGAGGTGCGGAATTGGAGGATACGACCTTGGGTGGCGATTTCATGTTTTTGTTCGGTCGGAACTTCAAGGTCAACGGAAGCCTCGCCCGAAGTGCCCGAAGTGCCCGAAGTGAAAGACCTGGGGGGGACGAGGCCTACTGGATGGCGAACTTCGGTGTAAACCACGACACCGATCTCTATAACTGGACGGTGCGCTACGACGACATCGACCCGGATTTCGACCCGGGCATCGGTTTCATCGCCAGGCCGGATCAGAGAGCTGTCTTTGCCGATGCGAACTACAAACCCAGGCCGGGATGGAAAGGGGTTCGCCAGCTCACGATGGGCGCCTTCTTTCAACGGATCGAGAATCACGACGGTGTAGTCGAGACACTCTATTGGAGTCCGGCCTTCAGGGTTGGATTCCAGTCGGAAGCCTGGATCAGTGCGGCTTACGACGACATATTCGACTATGTTCCCTTTTCGTTTCCGGTTGCCCCGGGAGTGGTTATCCCTAGCGGAGAATACCGGAACCATCAGGGTATTGTCAGTTTCAGAACCGGCCGTGCCGGGCGCGTTGTTCTCAGTGGTTTTTTCAGAGCAGGAAGTTATTACGGCGGCAACTTCACACGAACGAACTTGGTGCTGATGGTCCAGCCGATTCCACAATTACACCTCAACGCCGACAACAGTCTGGATAAAGTTGACCTTCCCGGGGGAAGCTTCGATAGCTTGATTTCGAGACTTTCGGTCTCTTACTACTTCAGCCCCGCACTGACAACCCGCTTGACGGCTCAATACTCGTCTCTCCTCGAGGATTTCATCTTCAACTTCCGGCTGCGTTGGATCTATGCTCCCCGCTCGGAAGTCTGGTTGGTCTATGATGAAGGACGCCGTTTCGGTCTACTCGAACCATCCCTACGTGACAGAGCTCTGATCGCGAAAATTGTCCACAACTTCAGCTTCTGAAGAAAGCTGCTTGTTCCCGCTCGTCCGGAAACCAAGGAGTGGTCAAATGTCCCGTCGCCGTCAATCACCCGTTCGCCAGTGGGCCAACCGATCCGATAGGCGGCAGTTTCACCTGACGAAATTCGTCAATGAACTCGGTCAAGTAGTCGGCCAATCCGTCATAGATCTTGTTGCCCATGTCTCTGGTCGCGGCAGTGGGCGGAATCGTGAAGTCTTTGGCTTTCGTCAACCCATGCTCCATCATCCCACCGTCGTCGCTGATGTCGGTCATAATCAGGTTTACGGCCAGGTGAGCACCTTTGAATCGAGCCGCGCGAAGGTCGTCGAGCGCGATCTTATCCGTCAGCGGCTTGTTCACTGCAACCGATGCCGCGGACATGTCAGGCAGCGACTCATCAACGGCCAGGATCATCGCCGTCTCCACATAGTCTCCGTGGCCCAGTGCCAGCCATTCGGGATTGACCACGTGGGTCATCTCCCACCAGCAGGCAACAGCCGACGGGATACATCGCTCGCGCAGCCACTCACCGCACCTCCGGAGTGCCACCGAGTTGCCGCCGTGGCCGTTCACGAACAGGACGTGCGTCATGCCGTACCGAACCAGGTTCTCGCAGACTTCGATTAACGCACGCGTCAGCGTTTCCTCGCTGAGCGACAGCGTGCCGGGAAAGACCGCATGATACTGCGCGTACCCAACGGGAAGGGTGGGCGTGACGATGACATTGGCGCGCTTGCCGACGCGCCGAGCCAATTCGTGGGCCACCAAGAAATCCGTACCCAGGGGTAGATGCGGGCCGTGCTGTTCCGTTCGACCCGATCGGCACGACAACAAATGATGTGCGCCTGAACGCCGCTTGTGCCTGGGCCCAGGTCATTCTCTCGAGCAAGAAACCTTCTGCCATTTTGATTTCCTTTCTTTCGTGTCCGGAGCGTGTGCATCAACGTCAGGTAACAGCGAGGGCACGCGCTTCGATGACGTCATCGACGATCTCGCTGCGAATTCCACGCATCTGTGTGTCGCGTCCTATCGACGCCGCCAGGGCTCGCGCGACGCGAAAAGCATACAGCACGCCGACAGGGCGGCCCAACTACCCAGTGCCCTGTGTCAGTAATTCGTCACCCAAATCTCGGCCCCTTTTGCGCGCTGACTTCGTTGTGCCTCCTCGAAATATCGGGATATGTCTTCGTCGGCACGCCTCGCCAGCACACAAAATGACCTCGAGCTTTAGGCCACGATCTACTGATACAGGACACTAGGACTTGATCGTCTCCAGTCCGTGTGCGTGCGGTCCGGTTTCCACCCGGCGCAGCCAAGCAGCGACGAGCACTGACACGAACACAACGGTCGAGAACATCCACATACCTGGCCGGTATCCTTCCGGGTTTGCCGCGCCGGCTGCCCAGTGATCATTCGACCAGCCAATCAACAGGTTGAATGCGACCAGTCCGAGTTGCTGAAACGAATCCAATAAGCCGTAGGCCAACCCCCACCGCGACTCGTCGACGACATAGGCGACCGACGGCCACATGATCGCCGGGACAAGCGCAACCGCGATACCCATCGCCGCCATCGGTATCGCAATTGGGACATCGGTGTAGGACAGTATCAGGTACACCGGAACCAGCAGCGCTGCTCCGAACATCATCAACAGCGACCGTCTGGCGACGCGATCCACGAGGTGGCCGAACAGCGGGGTGCCCACCATGGCGAACAACGGCAGCATCCCGACGAACAGCGACGCCGTCTGGGCGGTTGTGTGCCGTGCCTCGATAAGGAATTTCTGTGCGAAGGTCAGGAATGGAAAAAAGCCTGCGTAGAAGGTGACGCAAAGGGCCACGATCAACCAGAACGAGCGGTTGAACCTGAACGCCTCTCGGAGGGGGACCTTCTCGAACTGTTGCTGGTCGCCGAGGTCAAAGCGCTGCTCCCCTCGCGACTCCAGGACCCAATATAAAGCGGCGCCCAACACGCAAAACGTGCCGAACCCCACCGCCAGGAGAAGCGGCCACTGCCAGTAGACGTAGGCGGCGGGAGCCCATGCCGGCGACACCTGGGCGCTCAGGGAACCGAACCGCATGATCGTTGCCTTGACGCCGTAGCTCAAGCTGAGCTCCTTGCCCCTGAACCAGCGCGCGTTCCCGGCAATGGTGGCAATGGCCAGCGATTCTGCACCGGCCCCAACGATCAATCGGCCAGCCGCCATCACTCTGAGATTAGGGGTGAGGGCAGTGACCACAAGCCCCACGAAGGTGGTGACGCTAAACAGGAAAACAGACTTCTTCGTGCCGATGCGATCGATGATGATGCCGCCAATCAACGCCATGAAAATGTTGGGAAAGCTATAGATCGCCTGCAGCAGTCCAATGTCGGAATCCGAGAAGTTGAGCTGCGCGCTGAGCACCGGAGCAAGCGGCCCGATGCAGTCGAACGCGTAATAGCTACCGTAGACCGCGAGGCTCATGGACATCAGAACCGCCCAGCGGTAGGCGCGGCTCGGCTCCGTTCTCACCGTCGTGGAGTCATTTTCACTGCCTGCCATGCGAGGGTCCTGCGGAAACATCTTCTCCATGTTCATGACACGAGGAGGTTGTGACCCGATCCCCGTCGCTTCCTTACCGCAACATACGGCGACTCTTGTTCACATCTGATGATGGTAGCGTGATCACGCTGCGGCGAATGTAGCACGGGCAGTTGAATGGAATCAATGAACTGCAAAGAGCCTTGATGCGGAAGTCGAAAGGAGGAGAGTGAAACGGGACAAGCAGGTCTTCTATCGCAATCGGCGCGCGCAAAAGGGCTATTCGTTTGCCAATGGTGAGTGGGCCACCCTTTGGTTCCGAGCTTCGACGTGCGAAGCGGACCTGGGGATACCAATCCTCAACTCGTCGAGATTTACGAGGGTCTCGAAGTCGTTGTTTTCGGAACGCGGGGCCAGTGGCTACAGGTCACCTTGCCCAACGGCATCACGGGTTGGCCCCGGGCGGAATATATGGAGATCATTTGAGCGACTACTCGTACCGCAACGTCTCGATGGGATCCACACGCATGGCGCGACGGGCGGGAACGGCACATGCGGCTAGAGCCACGATCGCCAGCAGCGCCGAGACCGCGATGTACGTCGGAGCGTCCGTCGGCGTCACGCCGAACAGCATCCCGCTTAGAGTCTGCGTGACCCCGAGCGCTCCCGCCACTCCTATCCCGAGACCGACGCCGACTAAGACCAATCCTTTGCCGAGCACATCACGCAACACATCGCCTGGACGGGCGCCCAGGGCGATGCGGACGCCGATCTCTTTGGTGCGTTGCGCTACCAGATAGGAAACGACACCGTAGATACCTGCGAGAGCCAGAACCAGAGCGATCGCGGCAAAGCCGCCGAACAACAAGGAAACGAAGCGGCTGGCGGAAAACGATTCCGAGACGACTTCCTCCATCGTCATGATGTTATACACCGGCTGCCCGGGATCGACCGACCGGATGGCGGAGCGTATCGTGCCGGTCAAACCGGTAGCCGGTATCTGAGCTTTCACCGCCAAGCTCATGTTCTCCAGAAAATCGAACTGTTCGATCTGCTGGTAGGGAAAATAGAGCTCGGGACGCGGCTCGCGGTGCAGCCCGGCACCCTTCACGTCGGCGGTGATTCCCACGATGGTCATCCACCTCTCTTTGGGGTGTAAGAAGAGCTCTGGAGCGGTAGGGGTTTGGATAAGCTTTCCGACGGGATTCTCGTCCGGGTAGTAGCGTCTTGCCAAAGCCTCGTTGATGATCACAACGGGCTTGGCTTTCGCGTCGTCGCCCTTCGAGAAATCGCGTCCTCCCACGATCGGGATTCCTAGTGTATCGAAGTATCCAGAGCTCGCGAGACGCCATTCCGCGTGTGGCTCGCTGCCCGGCGTACCCCAGGGTTGTCCTTGAACGGCGAACCGACCGTTCGAACCGTAACCTTGGAGTGGCAACATGGAGTTGATTCCCACACTGCTGACGCCCGGTAGGGCTTCCACGCGCTCAATGACCTCTCTATAAAACTCCGTAGCGGTTCCTCCGGGATAGGCGTCCGCCGGCAGCGACATCCGCATGGTGAGAACGTTGTCGGTCACCATGCCGGGGTCCGCCTTGTGCAGATAGACCAGGCTTTGGAGGAGCAATCCCGCGCCCATCAAGAGCACAAAAGCCAGAGCGAGCTCGCCGACCACGAGCGCGTTCCGAACGCGTTCGACGCGGCTTGGTGTCCCGTACCCGTCCGGCCGAGCCGCCGAGTGAGTTGTTTTTAGAAGCCAGCAAAGCAGGTGCTAGGCCGAACCCGATCCCCGCCAGCGACACAACCGTCACAAGAAACACAAGAACACCACCGTCGATTCGGATTTCGGCAGTGCGAGGAATCCGAGCGCCTCCGAGCGCCACTAGAATATCGACGCCCCAGTGGGCCAATAGAATCCCCAACAATCCACCCGCGAATGACAGCATAAACGCTTCGGTTAGAAACTGGCGAACCAGTCGGCCCCTTCCTGCGCCGAGTGCGGCTCGGACGGCTACCTCGTGGCTGCGGTCCGCCGCCCGCGCCAGGAGCATGTTGCCCACGTTTGCGCAGGCGATCAGCAATACGAATCCCACCGCGCCGAACAGCAACAAAAGTAGAGGCTGGATCCTTCCCACGACCTCCTCGTGCAATGGCCTTACCCAAGCGCCTCCGCCGGCTTGTTCCTCCGGATATTGTTCCGCCAAACGGTGGGCAATGTCGCTCATCTGGGACTGCGCGGTGGCAATCTCGACTCCGGGCTTCAGCCGACCGACCACACCGAGGAAATGAGAGGCGCGGTTATTGGTTTGATTGGGAGACAACCGAAGTGGCAGCCATAGATCCGCGCGCGGTGATCCGACGGGAAAGCGGAAATGAGCCGGCATGATTCCGACGATGCTATGGGATTGGCCATTGAGCAAGAGGGTCTGGCCCAATATCGCGGGATTTGCCCCGAACCTTCGTTCCCATAGTGTTTCACTCAACACGACGACGGGCGGCTGCCCGGCTTGGTCCTCCCCCGGCAAGAAGGTGCGGCCGACGAGCGTCTCCGCTCCGAGCATGTCGAAGAGATTTGCCTCAGCGTTGACCGAACGCACGCGCAACGGAGCGTCGGCGTCCTGAAGGTTGGCGCTGCCGGTGGTATAGGCAACGATGTGCTCGAACACTTGGTTCTGTTCCCGCCAGTCCACTACGTTCGGGTAGGCCAGCGGCCCTCGACCGCCATCGGACCAAGTTTCCCAAAGTTGAACCAGTCGGTGGGGCTCATCGTAGGGTAGGGGTCGCAATAGGACACCGTTAATCACGCTGAAGATAGCGGCATTGGCTCCAATTCCGACTGCGACTGTAGCTACCGCCAAAGCCGTAAATCCGGGATTGCCTGCAAAACCCCTCAACGCATGCCGCACATCACGCACGATGTCGAATAGGACTCCCGCGTTTGTTTGGCGACAGGGCGTCGGGCCAGCACGACGTTGCGCCTTCTGACCGCGCATATGAGATCGCCACTCCCCGAATGCGGAGGACGCCAGATCACGAAGCGTGAAGGACCAAACCCGAAAACCGACCCAGTGATTTCTCCGGGTACGTTCGAGCTCCCAACGGTCCCGGAAGACCTCGACCATCGCCGCGCCATATTCCCGCCGAAAGTCGGATGGGTACAGCCTGAGCAACAGCCGGTAGATTCTTTCTGCAAACCTTTTCATGGCGATATCGATCCCTTGAGTACCGCTTTTTCGCGGGCCACCCGAACCAGTCGGTCCATGCGCACCGCCTCTGCTTCCAGGACTCTTCGGCCGCTGCGTGAAATTCGGTAGTAGCGCCGCCGTGGATCGTCGTCTTCAGGTCGAGGCCGTTTTCCCGGTTCTTCGATGTAACCGACACCAAGCAGCTTCTTAATCGAACCGTAGAGCGTTCCAGGCCCCAGACGGACCTCTCCCTGCGTACGCCGTTCCACTTCCCGCACGATGCCCAGACCGTGACGGTTCTCATCCGCTAACGCCAGAAGAATGTGAAACATCGACGGCGTGAGTAGTATTTCCTTGTCATTGCCCATGAAAGCGTCCTCACATTTAACTATCGAACTTAGATATATCAAATGTTGATACTTAATGCAAGCTCGATTTTAGGCCAGGCTATACGTGGCAAAAACAGTGGCAGAGAACGTAGGCCAGGCTGTGCCTGGCAAAAGTAGTGGCAGAAACCGGTAGGTTTTGGATAACAAAGGCCGTGTTGTCCGACGGTTGAGGCGACAGCTAGGTACGCCCCACGGCGTTTTCGACCTCTCGCCGGAAGGACTTCGGATCGATAGCAGGGTAACGATAGAGATCGGGCTCGATTCGTTCGTATAGCTCGAATAGCTTTTTCGGTTCAATCAACCTGCTGTCGAACATCGAGCGCACGTCGCGAATATCTTGTACATGCCCTCTTTCGATCTTCGACAGGGCTTGAGCATAGAAGTCGTAGTGATAGAAGCTCAGTTTTCCTTCTCGGCTAATGAACTGACTCCGCTCCTCCCATCCTGGGAGCTCCGGGATGAAGTCCGCCGGCGAGGCCAGCTCTACGTTGATTTGCAGCTGTTCCTTCAATCTCGGCATGGCGCGAAAGACTCGATCCGTTTCGGGGAAAAGCGGATGTTGACATCAATCGTGGTTTCTCGCCAACCGAGAAGTGCGGCCGTGGCCCCTCCGGTAAAATAGAGTTTCGTTTCAACCTTGACTTCAAGAGCGAGCTCGCACATGAAGTGCCGGATTCGATCGGGGTTGACTAGCTCACGCATTCTGCCGCGCGTTCGAAGCTGACGAGCCTTCGTACCAAAGCGTTGTATCGGGAGTGGGCCGAGTCCGGGTCGGATTGGCTGAGTAGTTCATAGAGCCGGTGCTCCGGCGAATCGATGGTCATTTTGGGAATGGCCAGACCCAATAGCCGGAGGCGGGGAGCTCCAATGGATACGAGAAGAGAATCGATGGCCTCGACTCCGCGGGATAGATCATCGATCCCCTCTTCGATGATCTCCTTGCCGGGGAGCGCGTCGTTCACCATGTTTCCATTCTATCAGTGACCGCTGACCTGCCGGCTCTCGAACGCAGGTTTGGTAGAAGCGGAATATAATGACATTTCACGTTCTTGTCCGATCTCTGGAATATCGGGGCTCTGGCGGGGTAGTCTCCTTGAAAGGAGTCGTCTCATGATCCGAAGACTGATGCGTTCAGCGCTCATCCTGTGTTTTCTGTCGGTTGCTTGTCGTCAGGCGCGACAGGCTCCCGAGCTCGACATGATGATGTCCGAGGCGGAGTCCTCAGGAGGATTCGCGGCTGCCATGGCGCCCGCGTCACCTCCCGCCGAAGCGCCGGCCCGCGTGCGACAGGTTGCGGCTGCGCCGTCCAACGTCCCCGTTCCTACCGAGCGCAAGGTCATCCGTCACGGGAACATGAGCATAGAGGTCGATTCGGTCGAAGAGATACTGGCCAGGATCAAGACGCTCGTGAGCAATGCCGGTGGCTATATCTCCAATGAGAACGTGAGCGAAGACCACTATGCCCGTAAGAGTGGCTCTATGGCCTGCCGGATCCCGTCGGAAGAGCTCGACCGTATCATGGAGCAGATCGGGGGGTGGGGAAAGGTTGACAACGTTTCCGTCAACGCCGACGATATCACCGACCAGTACTACGACCTCGAAATCCGACTCGAGAATCAGAAAACTCTCGCAAAGAGACTCGTGGTCCTTTTGGAACGCCGGACCAATGAGCTCAAGGATTTGCTCGAGATCGAAAGGGAGTTGGCTCGGGTGAGAACGCAAATCGATTCGATGGAAGGGCGAAAACGTCTTTGGGACAGTCAAGTCGCTTTGTTGACCTTGGTTATAGAAGTTCACGAACCGCTGCCCAAGATCGCCGGTGACGAAGGCGGCGCTTGGCGAACCTTGCTCCGATCTTTTGGAGACGCCGCGGACAATTTCGTTTTGACCATTGCCGGTATCATCTCGGCAAGTGGGTCCGCCATCCCGCTCTTGGCGGTGCTCATTTTCGTAGGGTGGATATGGAGATCTTGGAGAAAGCGGAAAAAAAAGGCAGCAGAAGCAGGAAACCAGGAGTGATTCATGAACAGGATTGATCTGAGAAGTGACACAGTAACGAAACCGACTCCGGAAATGCGGAAGGCGATGGCCGAAGCCGAGGTGGGCGACGATCAGTATCGGGAAGATCCGACGGTCCAGCGTCTGGAAGAAGCAGCCGCCGAGAAACTGGGAATGGAAGCGGCTCTGTTTATGCCTAGCGGGACCATGGCGAATCAGGTGGCCATCAAGCTTCACACCCAACCGGGGCAGGAGGTCATCACCGAGGAGCGGGGTCACATCTATAACTTCGAGATGGCCGCCATGTCCGGCCTGTGTGGTGTGCTACCTCGTGTCCTATCCGCCGAAGACGGGATTTTGGAAGTCGAGGCTATTCTAAAAGCCGTCCGTCCCAAGGTCTACTCGCGGCCTCAAACGGGGCTCATTACACTCGAGAACTCTCATAACCATCGCGGTGGAAACGTCTATCCCCTCGAGCGTTCACGGGAGATTCAGGAGTTCGCACGGGAGGCGGGAATCCCGGTTCATTTGGATGGCGCCCGTATTTTCAATGCCGCTACGGCCCTCGAGCGGGACCCAAAAGATCTCGCGCGGGGACACGACTCAGTGATGTTTTGCCTTTCGAAGGGTTTGTGTGCGCCCGTGGGCTCGATGCTATGCGGGAGCAAGGAGCTCATCCGTCGGGCTTTGAGCGTGAGAAAGTTCTTCGGCGGGGCTCTCAGGCAGGCCGGCGTGCTCGCTGCCGCCGGACTGGTAGGCCTCGAGAAAATGGTAGGCCGCCTCGGTGAAGATCACGACAACGCGCGTCTATTGGCCGAACGGTTGAATGAGATCGACGGGATCTCGATCGATCCGGCCAAAGTCATCACCAACATTTTGTTCATCGAGGTGACCCGTCCCGGAATGACCGCGCCGCAGCTATCGGCGGCACTGAAAGAGCGTGGCGTCTTGGCAAATGCCGTCGAACGAGACCCGAATCCGCATGCTCACTCACCATGACGTGAGTCGGGAGGATTGCCTCGCGGCGGCGGATATTGTTCGAGAAGCGGTTACCTGAGACGGTCGAGTCTCAGACGGTGGCGGTCGTCGAAGAGGCGACGAGCGGTGACCCCAATCGCTGCCATCACCCCGAATCCGGTTCCTCCGGCGATCAAGAACATGATCAAGATTTGATACTTGACCGCTTCGACGGGGGGGCTTCCGGCCAGGATCTGTCCGGTCATCATGCCGGGAAGACTCACGATTCCCGCTGCCGCCATGGAGTTGATGATGGGAATCATTCCCGTTCGAACCGCGTCGCGGCGGAGGTCGAGAATCGCTTCTTGTCGACTGTGGCCGAGAAGGAGACGTTGCTCGAGAACAGCTCTCTCTCGCCACGCCGATTCGGTCAATCGACCCATACCGAGCGAGATGCCGTTCATTGTGTTACCCAGCAGCATGCCGAGTAGGGGAATGGCGTACTGAGGGGCGTACCAGGGATCACCGCCGATGATGACGATCAGAGCGAGGATCGTTACCGCGAAAGACGATAGAAACATCGATAGCGTGCCCACGCCGAAGCCCCATCCGCCTCGCAATGGCCTTTTCTGCCGCGCCATGACCTCGCGCCCCGCCGCCAACAGCATGATTGAAGCTATAAGGGCAATCCAACCCCAATGCACATGTTCGAAGATAGCCCGCAGCACCAATCCGATGAGGAGCAACTGAATCGTCGTTCTCAACGCCGCCACGAGGATATGCCGGCTGACGCCGAGTCGCAAACGAAAACTCAACGCGGCGAGAGCGAGAACGAGGACCGCCGCAAGGGCGAGGTCGACGGGAGTTAGGCTGATGAAGCTCATGGTACCGGCGTCAGCTTGCCCTCGGAGATCTCAAGTCTCCGGTCGGCCACCCGCTGAGCTTGTGCGGGATCGTGAGATACCCAGAGCACGGGAGCGTTCATTTGCGTTCGATAGTCCTCGAGCAAGGTCTCGACTTGCCCCACGTTGGAAGGATCGAGGCTGGCCGTCGGCTCATCGAGGAGCAATGCTCGCGGACGGTTGATGAGGAGCCGAATGAGTGCCAGGCGTTGTCGCTCTCCGCTCGATAAGCGACTCACCGTCCAATTCATGACGTCTTCGCTGAATCCGAGTGTCTCGAGACGATCGCGGTCGACCTCAGAGAAGTGTGGACCCACGGTGTCGCACCACCACTGGCTTTCCGCCGGCAGCAGGCCCACGGCTTTTCTCCACGAAGGAGCGTCGATGTTGGACCTTTCGAGATCGTCCAAGAACACTCGTCCCTCGTGGGGATCGAGATCGGCCATGGATCGAAGTAGAAGCGTTTTTCCGGCGCCGGAAGGTCCGGAAAGGCAGACGCATTCACCTCCATCAATGAAGAGATCGAAGGGACCTCGTTCATGGAAGCTTAGCGAATCGATCTTCAGTTGCGCCATTGCTTTTCGACCCAGGCGGCAGCTCGTTTCAAAGGCTCGACGAAGCTCCCGAAATGATAGTGCTCCGCCCCACGCACGACGATGAGCTTCACTGTTGCATCATTTGCTTCGAGCTCCTTTACTGCTTTCCGGGCCGGTTCGATAGGAACAACCCGATCGTCGGCGCTGTGGACGACACAGATCGGCATGGTGCCGACTTTTTCCAGAGTCCCGCGCGGTGGTGCGCCGGCCATGGGAATCGCTGCGGTGAACAGGTCTTGATGTTGGGCCGCCATGTACCAGGTTCCATGACCGCCCATGCTGTAGCCGGTTACCAGCAAGCGGCTGCGGTCTATTTCATAGCGGTCTAATAGATGTTGGTAGAGTGCCATGACGGATTTGTCGCTCTCTGGGTTGGTCCACCCGTTCGGTGACGGGCAATCAGGCGCGACGATGATGGCCTCGAGCCCCCTCAAACCTGGTTCCACCAACTCGAGGAGAAAGCCCTTCGAGTAGTAAGGGGTGACTCTTCCCCCGTAGTGAAGAGCTAGGACCAGGGCAACGGGTTGGTCCGGTTCGTATCCCTTGGGAATGGACAGCGTGTAGCGAACGGGGAGGCCCTCTTCGGGCTCGAATTGCTCCTGGTAGATGCCCGGGCTCTCAGGCAATTCCAGCGCACCCCCTAGCAGAGCGAAAAGCAATAGCTGCATCATGGGCTATTTGTCCGGTAACCAGGTCTCGTGAACGTGGAGCCACACGACTCCGTTGGGAGCTCCCGGCTCGCGTCGAAAGACGGCGGTACTGACTCGGCCGATGTCTTTGCCGTCCTGCGATTGCCATTCCTCGTAGGTGACCAACAAAAGTCCATCACCGATGGGGCGACTGCTGAAATTTTCGATCCAGATTCGAAAATCGGTGCCCTGGCTCGATCCGTGGCCTTCCCGGACCCGGCCGAGAATCTCGGTCTTCGACATGCTGCCGCCACCGGGCGAAACGATCTCGAAGTCGCTCGCCACAGCTCCGGAAAAGCGGCGGAATTGATCCTCGGTCTTTGCGAGTTTTCCTTGATTCCAGTCTTGAAAGAACCGATGGAGCTCGATGACTTCCTTCTTGCATGCATCATCCATGGCGTTTTGTTCCGTGGCTACCGCGATCCCGCCGATGAAGAACGGGACTAAAATAATTGAAATGAAACGGCTGGCATTCATGATTCTCCTTTTTGGTTATCGAACTCGAAGCCGGGAACGGCCAGAAACGGGGGTAGGGGACAGTCGAGCGCATCGGCCACGGCTCTCAACAGTTCTCCTTCCCGGACGGTAATACGTTGGTCATGACTCACGGCGGCCGTTGAGGCGCGCAAGATCTGCCGCTTGAGCTTAGGAGCGATAAGAGAAAGCTTTTCGAATGACTTGTTCAGTCCCGATATGTCGCACTCGCTAACGACCTGGAACTCGAGTTTCGAGCCCACTTCCTCGATTTCCTCGGCCCCCGCGCGAAAAGCTGCCTCGGCTGCGCCTACATCGTCGTGGCCGGTGGAAGCCAGTGCCGATAGCAGCCGCGAGCACTCGTCGGTCAGACTCGCCAGCGAGTAGAACTCGACCCTTGACGGAGGACTCTTCCGGTAGTAGCGGTCCAGGTGCCGGCGGAGAACGTGAAGGACGGTGAACTCGAAAAGGTCGCACTTTTGGTCGGCCATGATCAGGCGGTCGACCGTTCCTCGGAAATCCCGATACTGCCGGGGCGACAGGCGCCGTAGTGCCGGCAGGGCCATGTCAATGATGGGAAGGCGGGCCTGCGGCGGACAGTGCTCGGTCAGAGTCGAAAGCTCGAGGGTGTCCCTCGGAACGAGCGGATCGTCGCTCTCCGCCAAGATTTTGAACTGGGATTGCCTGATTTCCCGGTCCGAGCTCAGCAACAAGGCAAAGATCACGCCCCTTGCCCCGGAAGGCTCATGGAGCTTGGCGGTTAGACTCGTTGGCAAGTCCGAGATGAGAGCTGCTGCATAGACCATGTGCGCCTGGGTCAGCGTTCCAATCTGGTCTGTCATTTGTTGGGGAATCAGAGACAGGGTTGCGTCGGGTTCCATTCGGGGTTTTGGCGGTTTAGGCGGTGCGGTGCGTCCTTGTCCCGGGTACTCCACCGTTGGGAATCGTCCGTCGAAGCTGGAATCGATTCGGCGGATACGCTCGGCTAGAGGTGGATGAGTCGCCAAGACTTGGAAACTCGAGATCTTGGCACGCAGACCGTCGGCAAACAAAAAGTGGCTCGCTTCCTCCGCCCGCGGACTCTTTATCTTGGCGCCGTAAACAAGGCCTCCGATCTTTTTGAGCGCGCCCGCGATACCCTCAGGATTGCGTGTGTACCGTACGGCCGAGGCATCGGCGAGAAACTCTCTCTGGCGGGAGACGGCGCTCTTGATCAATTTGGCGAAGAAGACCCCGACGAAGCCGATGATGACGAGCGAACCTCCCAGGAGCAGAATGGCCGCACCACTTCCTTTTCGACTGCCGGAACCCCCGCGTAAAATGACGTAGCCGATCATGGCGATGACCGTGATGCCGTGCAGGACGCCCATCAACCGAATGTTCAAGCGCATGTCGCCGTTGAAGATGTGAGAAAACTCGTGGGCGATCACGCCCTGGAGCTCGTCGCGACTCAGCAATTCCATCGTCCCCCGCGTAACGCCGATGACGGCGTCAGCGGGAGTGAATCCGGCGGCAAAAGCGTTGATGCTCTTGTCGTTCTCCAGAAGAAAAACAGTGGGTACGGGCACGCCGGAGGCAATTGCCATCTCCTCCACCACGTTCAAAAGACGGCGTTCATTGAGATCGCCGCGTGTTGGAGTTGATGGGACGGCCGTCGAGTGTCCTGGCTACGACCTCGCCGCCGCGTGACAGCGACGCCACCTTGTAGAGTGTCCCGCCCGAGATGATCGTCAAGGTGATGGCGGCAACCGAAAGAAACAAGGTTGCACTCCACGGGTCGAGGCGGACATCCGTGCCGGTTTTGGCTTCAAAACCGAAGAAAATGGAGACTATGGCAAGATACACTGCACCGATGATCAGGACGACAGAAACGGCGAAATAAAAAAGGAGGACGAGGGTGTTGCGGTGCGCACGGTCTTGGTGCGCGAAGAAATCCATGGTGCGGGGTACGGGCCGTTTCATGGTTCTTCAGCTTTCGAGAAAATGTCTCAGCGGGCTAGAAAGAAACCTTCGGAGCCTCGCGTTCTGTGGGCGTCTCGATCTCGAAAAGCTGCGCCTCCGAGAATCCAAAGGGATTCGCGAGGAGTACGTTCGGGAACGTTTCCCGGGACGTGTTGTACTCGGTCACGGCGTCGTTATAGGCCTGCCGGGAGAAGGCGACCTTGTTCTCCGTCGATGTGAGCTCTTCACTCAGTTGGGCCATGGTCTGATTGGCTTTCAAATCCGGGTAGGCTTCCGCCAAGGCGAACAACCGCCCCAGAGCGCCTGCCAAACCGGCCTCGGCTCCCATCAATCCTTTCATCGAACTCGGGTCGCCGGGATTCTGAGCGGCTTTTTGACTGGCCGAAACCGCCTGATTCCTAGCGCTGATGACGGCCTCTAGAGTTTCCTTCTCGTGTTTCAAATAAGCTTTGGCGGTCTCGACGAGGTTGGGAATCAAATCGTAGCGGCGCTTGAGTTGGACTTCGATCTGCGAAAAAGCGTTCTTGAAGCGATTGCGGAGTGTGACCAGTCGGTTGTAGATCCCGGCGATAGCGGAGACGATGACCACGACCAGAACGACGATCACGATTATAGCGAACATGTTCAGTCCTTTCTTTCGTCTGTAGAAAACAAGAGCGGTCGCCCAAAGGACGACCGCTCCCGTACGCTTATTCCGTTAATACCTTTCCTACACGCTCGAGTGCCCAGTCGATTTCTTCGCGCTCGATGATGAGAGGCGGCGCCAAGCGAATCACCTGCTCGTGAGTTTCCTTGCAGAGCATGCCTTCGTCCTTGAGCCGCTCGCAGAACGGCCGAGCCGGACCCGACTCTTTTTTGAGCTCGATGCCGATGAGAAGTCCCTTCCCACGAATTTCCTTGACGTGGGGAGTGTCGATTTTTCTGAGCTCGCCCATGAAGTAGTTCCCCAACTCGTCGGAGCGCTGGGGGAGCCGGTCTTCGATGAGGATACGCATCGCCTCTCTGGCCAAGGCACAACCCAGCGGATTGCCACCGAAGGTCGAACCGTGCTCACCGGGTCGGATGACACCGAGAATCTCCTTGGATGACACGACGGCAGAAACGGGGTAGAAACCACCGCTCAAGGCTTTGCCCAAAATATACATGTCGGGCACGACGTCCTCGTGATCGCATGCGAATAATCGGCCGGTGCGGCCAAGACCGGTTTGAATTTCGTCGGCCACGAGGAGGATGTTCTCGGAGGTGCAAACCTTACGGAGGTCTTTGAGAAATCCTTCCGGTGGGACGATGATACCTGCTTCACCTTGGATGGGCTCGATCAGGACGGCCACCGTATTCTTGTTAATGGTCTTTCGAACAGCGTCCATGTCACCGTAGGGCAGTATGTGAAAACCGGGAGTGAACGGACCAAAGCCCTCTCGGTATGCCTCTTCCGAGGAAAAGCCGACGATAGTAATCGTACGGCCGTGGAAATTGTTATCGAAGACGATGATCTCCGCCTGATCCTTCGCGACGCCCTTCTTTGTATATCCCCACTTGCGGACGGTTTTGATGGCGGTCTCGACGGCCTCGGCGCCGGAGTTCATGGGTAGTACCATTTCCATCTTGCAAAGGTCCGCGAGCTCTTTGAAAAAAGGGCCCGTCTGGTCGTTGTTGAAGGCCCGTGAGGTGAGAGTGAGCTTGTCCGCCTGCTCTTTTAGAGTCGCAACGAGGCGGGGATGACAATGCCCCTGGTTCAAGGCCGAGTAGGCCGACAGGCAATCCATGTATTTGTTGCCCTCGACGTCCCAGACCCAGATTCCCTCAGCCCGCTCGATGACGATCGGCAAGGGATGGTAGTTGTGAGCACCGTAGTTGTCCGCGAGCTCCAAATGCTCTTGGGTGCGGGCCGTGCTCGTCGATGCCGGTTGATTCATAGCGTTCCTCCTGAAGCGTCTTGTAATGAAAGCAGGGTAGTTTAACAGGGGAGCAAAGTGCAGTAAATCCGGAAGACGACGGCTCAGCCGTCCACTAGCTCCATTCTGAGTTCTCGAGTTCTTGAGTTCTATTTTCCGTTACCGCCCCGAGTAGGCGTCGGCCTCTCGCTCGTGGAGACGGTTGTCGTGCTCGGGCCATCCTCGCAGCAGGGCAGGGACCCCCGGTGCCAAGGCCAGCCAATTGAAACGTAGCCCCTTATAGTGCCAGTCCGCGATGGCCGCGCCGCGCTCGTTTTGGAGCGTGTGCACCAACTCGTGACCCATGACGGTTGGGTCGTCGTAGCTGCTCTCGCTGATCCAGATCACGCCGGGAACGGTGTAACCGCGGATGTCGTAGGGACCGTCTAGTCGCCGGAAGAAGAGGCTTCCCGAGTATAGGGTTCGCCTCAAATCGAAATCGTAGCCTGAAGAGGCGAGGAAATAGGCCCCACCGGCTGCGTTCAAAACATCGATCTCGACGCGCGGAGATTCTTCAAACCGAATGTGAACAAAGGAGTGCGTGAGATGCCAATGGGTGAGAAAACTTCGGTCGAAAACGGACTTTCCCGTCATGGAACGCCTGGTGGTGAGGCTCGATTTTTGGGCGAGGGTTTTACCAAGCAATGCAAGCTTTGGCTCGCGTCCCGCAACACAATAGCCCGTATGTGCGATCAGTCCGGATACGGATCCCTCGACGAGCGCTTGCTTGAAAGCGCGACCCGCGGGTTCGCGCCCAATGAGAAGCTTGCCGATGAAACTTACGGAAAAATTGAAGGCGACTTGACCGATGATGAGACGGGGATCATTCCACTGAGCAGAGAGGGGTCCCGTCGATAGAAGAAAGACAATTGGAACCAGAAGAACTGTACGCTTGAACCGCATAGGTCGGGGGACCTCTTTCTTTCAAGAGGTAACGCAAGAAACTTGCCATGCTCCAGGGACGAACGATTTGGAGCTTATGCGGTCAAAGGTGTTCTCCCTCAATACTTTGGAATGACGCCCCATCTTTGCGGGTAACGAATCTTGTATTTTCTTACGACCGCCCGGCGGGGATTCCCCACGGATGTCCCTCCACCGGCGCTCGAGCCATGATATTGGCGTCGAGATCAACCTCATGTTGGATTCGGAAGACAAGTTTTAATGGCATAGCATTTGAAGGTAATATAGGAAAAAGCTCTTTTTCAAGGCTCATCGAGCCGCTAATCCGCGTTTTTCCGTTGAAGCGCGGGAATCAGTGTGGGGAATAAGCTACATGGGGTATCGATTGACCGACCGCCATTTCATCGCCCTCGCGTGTGCAGTGGCCTTTTTTGCAGTTCTCGAACCGTCTTTTGCCGAAAAGTCGGTGGGTCCATCCGCGATGGAGATTCCGGAGGTCGAGATCTTCATCGATCAGATGGCCGCGAAGCACGGCTTCGAACGCTCCGAGCTCGAGTTGCTCTTCAAAGATGTTCGTATCCGAACCGACATTTTGAAAGCTATATCCAAACCCGCCGAAGGCAAACCTTGGTTCGAGTACCGGTCGATCTTCATCAACGATGAGCGGATCCGAAAGGGTGCCCGATTCATGAACACCCACGCCGAGACGCTCATGATGTCGAGACGTGCCTACGGTGTTCCCGAGGAGATGACGACTGCCATCCTTGGAGTAGAGACGGGCTACGGGAGACGAACCGGTCGCTTCGCCGTTCTGGAGGCCCTCGTGACCTTGGCGTTCAGATACCCTCCTAGATCCAAGCTGTTCCGACAGGAGCTCGAGCAATTTCTCTTACTCAGTCGGGAGGAAGACATCCGGCCGCAGAGGATCAAGGGTTCCTACGCGGGAGCCATGGGAATCGCTCAGTTCATGCCTACGAGCTACCGACTCTACGCAGTCGATTTCGATGGTGACGGCAAGCGCGACCTGTCCAAGAACATGCCGGACGCCATCGGAAGTGTTGCCAACTACTTCAAGGTACATGGTTGGCGGCAAAGGGAGCCCATCGCCATGCGCGCGAGCGTCGCCGGCGTCGAGAATCTCGAAGCTTTGAGCTTTTCTCTAGAAGCTCCTCGCACGCTGGAGCAGTGGGTGGCGATGGGCGTCGAGCCTGTCCAAGAGTACTCCGGTCGAGAGACGGCCGCGCTCATTCAATTAAAGGGAATTGACGGTCCGGAGTATTGGCTGGCCTTTCACAATTTCTACGTCATCACCCGCTACAACAAGAGCACGAACTACGCCATGGCGGTCTTCCAACTCAGTCAAGAAATAGAATCGCACCGTCAGAGGACCCTCGCCGGCGAGCCCTAAGACACCCAAGAGAAAGACTCAACGCAAAGGCGCCCGCCTCCGCTTTCGCTTCGGCAAGGCCTGGACGTAGCCCTTGGCGAAGGCCGGCAGAGGCGCGAAGCGTGTTGAGCACCAAGACAGCTTGGCGGCGGTTGATGCTTCCGATTCTATTTGCGGAACGCGGCGAGCGCTTGGTCTATATCCTCTTCCCACTCGAAACGATCGTCCAACTTCACCATTTTCATCAGCTTCTTTATCTTGTCGGTCGATTGGAGAAGGACGATCTTCCCGCCCATCTGGGTCACAGAGATGTAGTGGCAAACCAGCAGTCCGATGGCGACGCTGTCGAACCACTCCACGCCGGAAAGATCGAAGATCGTGTCGGCTTTCTTCTCCGCGACGAGGTTTCTCAGCTCTCGGTGAAGTTGCTCGGCCGCCTTTCCGTCCACGACCCGTCCCCGAAGGACCACGAGGGTCACGCCGCCGCGAGGGATAACTTCGATTTCCATGGGGGGCTCCTGTGTCTTTGACAAGGAGTTTACCTTTGCGATTTGGAGCAATCAAGTTCAAACGAAACACTGTCGCCTTGTCCATCACTCGTACCTCAACACGACCACCGGATCGACGGCGGTGGCACGGCGGGCGGGTATGAAGCTTGCGACGAGTGCGACGACGGCGAGGACGAGGGTAGTCAAGGCAAACGTCGGGAGGTCCACGGGACTGACATCGTAGAGAAGGCTACCGATCATATGCCCGGCGAATCCGGCCGCCACCAGCCCGATGACGGCACCAACGGCGACGAGCAGCATGCTTTGCTTCAAGAAGAGGACGAGGACCTCACTCCGCTCGGCGCCCAAAGCCATGCGGATGCCGATTTCACGGTTACGCTGACTGACCGTGTAGGACATGACTCCGTAGATTCCGATCGACGCGAGCAGCAAGGCGAGAAAACCGAGAACGCCCAGCAAGCTCGCGGCCATACGTGCGGGCCAGAGACCGAGTTGCATGATCTCGCCCATGGTCTGGACGTTTGTGATGGGAAGGGCCCGGTCGAGCTGCTGTACCTCGTTTCGGACGGTTGCGAGAACCGAGTCCAACGGACCGGCGGCACGAATGACGAGACTCATCCCGGGTTGGTAGTTCTGGAGCCGCGGCATATAAATGTAGGCCTGGGCGTCCTCTCCCACCGTTTGGTATTTGATGGTCTTGGCGACTCCCACGACCTCGCGGATGATCTCGTCCTGGCCGAAGAAGTGGAACCGTCTCCCGACGGGATTCTCGTCCGGCCAGAAACGTTTCGCCGTGGTCTCGTTGATCACGACTGCGTTGGGAGCGCCCTGCCGGTCGATCTCGCTCAGCGCGCGACCTGCGATGATGGGGACGTTCAGAGTCTCGAAGTAGGTCGGCTCGACGGTGCAAACGGGGGTGAGAATCCCGTTGTTGTCGGCGTCCGCAGCGCGTCCTTCAACGAGAACGGTACGCATCATGCCGAGACCGTTCCACAGGGGCACATTGGTCGTCAGGGTTGCCGATTCGACGCCGGGAACCGCGGTCGCTCGCTCCAAGACTCCGGTAAAAAACGGCTCTCCTCGGGCCGGTTCGTAACCCAGACGGCCGACGTTGAAGTTCATCATGGCGACGTTTTCGGTCTCGAAGCCGGGATCGATCTCCATCGCTTTCCCGAGGCTTCTCAAAAAGAGACCCGAGCCTATGAGCGCCACCAGAGACAGCGCTACTTGAGCGACGACGAGCAGGTTCTTGAAGCCGAGTCCCCGCGAACCCCCTACGCTTCCTTCGGCCTGCGGTTTGAGATCGTCAACGATTTGCGGGCGGGAGAACTGGAGTGCCGGAACTAGTCCAAAAAGGAGTCCTGTAAGAACGGATAATGCCAGCGTGAAGACCAGTACCGTCACGTCGAATGTGAGATCAAGGGGACTGTCATCCAGGAACGGTGGGCGGAAAGACCATATGGCACTGCGTCCCCAGTAAGCAACGAGGAGACCGAAAAAGCCACCTAAAATCGATAGAACCACGCTTTCCGTTAGGAGCTGGCGTACCAATCGGCCGCGGGCTGCGCCCAGCGACAAACGAATGGCTACTTCCTTTCGTCTGGCGCTGGCCCGTCCGAGGAGGATATTGGCCACGTTGGCACAGGCGATGAGCAGGACGAGTCCCACCACGGTCATCAGCAGGCCGCCGGCCCGAACGAAATTTTCCCTGAGTTGAGGGGGGATGGAAGCCTGATCGAGGGTGAGCATGGTGAAGCTGCGCCCTTCGTTGTCCACGGGATACTCAGCCGAGAGGTTGTTGCCCAGAACGCTCAAGGCGGCCTTTGCCTCCTCGATGCCCACTTCCGGTTTCAATCGCCCGTAGATGGCAGTAAGAAGAGCTCTACGGTCTTCGAACCATTGTCGAAGCGCGCCGGTGAGGAACACGTCGTGCATCATGGTGGGAACCCAAAAATCAGGATTCCCTATAGCAAAAGTTCCTATGAAGCCTTCCGGTGCCACCCCAACCACCGTCATCGCTTGCCGATTCATGGTCACCGTTTTCCCGACAATAGACTGATCTTGGCCAAATCGACGTGTCCAAAAGTTGTAGCTCAAAACGACCACGGGGTGAGTACCGGGAGTGTCGTCTTCGTCCGGTAGAAAGCCTCTTCCCAGATCGAATTCCACTCCAAGGGCATCGAAATAGCTCGCGCTGACCATTTGCCCGCCAATCTGCTCGGGCTCGCTGTCGGAGCTCGATAGACTCGCGCCGACGAAAATGACGTTGGTAATGTCTGTAAAAATCTCGTTCTGGTCACGTAGGTCTTCGAAGTTGGGTCGCGAGACCGGGCTGAGATTGCCGAAGGGACTGGTTCCGGCTTGTTTCTCGTCGGTGGTGTAAACGATGGCGATCCGGTCGGCGTCTTTAACGGCCAAGCCTCGGAGGAACACCGCGTTGATCAAGGTAAAAATCGTCGTATTGGCACCGATTCCGAGCGCCAGGGATGAGACGGCCACGGTCGTGACCAACGGGCTCTTCACGAGCATTCGAAATGCGAACTTGAGGTCGTTGACGAAAGTTTCCATAACTCAACCTCTATTACTTTTCCCTCATACCGGTAGATGAAAAGAGGCCACTCGAAGCCTATTGGGCCTTTTTTGACACTGTAGCGTGCTGGAACGGGGAGTACCAAATTGTGAAGTAGGGCGGATGAACCAGTTTACTGTGTTTTGTTGCCTTTATTGCCGGTTTCTCGATTGAACTTGGTTCCGAGCTGTCTGAGATCATCGCCCAGTTCGCTCTTGAGGCTCTCGAACTCCCCATTGTTCGGGGAGTAGACGAGCTGAAAATCCGGTGAGTCCAGCATATGGAGAAGTTTTGCGCGTTGATTCGTGGGAATGCCCGAGAACTCCACGCCGTGAAATAGAAATCCTCTCAAAGGATCGTCGCCTTCGAGGTTTCGTTTATCGTCGCGACTCCACACGACACGGGCCTGGGCCTCGAAGAGCTCGGGTTGTAGGTGGAAGCTGACCCGGAGGTGGACCGTGGAACCTGTAGGAAGCGGCTTCGCGGTCACCAGACAAGCCCCGGAGGGGGAAATGTTCGTGACCACACCGAAGGCAAAGGGGGCTTCCTGGTTGTGAATGGCAACCGTCACTGAATTGCGAGGCGCAAATCGCCGGGAGATTCGAGCCGGAGCGAGGTTTTCGTATATTTCACCCATGGAGTCACTCTTCTATTCAATTTTTCAGTTGCTGGGGAAGGCGATAATAACCCCCCGATAGGGCGAAGGTCAAGTTGGTCAGGGAGAGAGGGAGAGACCCAAGAACTCGAGAACCCAAGGACTCAAGAATTTGAGGTTTTTCTTCGAGCGAGTAGCCGGATTTCGTCTTCAGGTGGAATGGGAGAACGCCCGGTCATTCCTTTGCACTTGAGTGCTGCGGCGGCGTTTGCGAATCGCGCTGCCGTCTCGGGATCCCGGCTCCTTAAATACTCATGAACGAAGGCGCCATGGAAGACGTCCCCCGCGCCGGTCGAATCGAGCGCGTCCACTTCGTGTCCGGGGATACGGATCAAAGGTGTCTCGGCGCTGGATAACGCGCATCCTTCCGACCCGAGAGTGAGTCCGGCGATGCGAGGCCCGTCTTTGGGTTGTCGACTTCGGATCTGAGCAAGAAACTCCTCGATATCGTAATCATTACCATAGAGTGTTATTGGATAGGTGTAAGAAAAAAGCGCGATATCGATGACGCTCAAAAGCTCGTCAACACCCGGCCTCGGGTGACCGCAATCCAGTACGACACGGCCGCCGGCGCTTCTAACCCGCCTGGCCGCTTCGGTTTGGATCTCGACCAAGCGGGCGTCCACGAGAAGGAAGCGGGCGCTCTGCCAAGGGATATCCTTGGGCTCGAGCTCGTCGAATCGAAGTGGAAGGTTGTATTGCCAGCACTCGAGGATGGTCCGCCTGTCGTTTTCCACCAAGATCACGCTGGTGGGGGAGTGGAATCCCTCCCGAAAGACAACCGCCTTCGTGTCAACGTTTTCTTGTTCCAGGCTCTCGACGATGAACCGGCCCGCCGCATTGTCCCCGACCACCCCTGCGAAGGAGACCCTTCGTCCCAACCTGGAAAGTGTCACGAGCGCCGTAGGTACGGGTCCTCCCCCGGTATCGAACATGTCTTTTGCCTGATACTTACGGTTGGGTTCGGGAAACGTATCGAGGAGAACTGCCACATCGCGTACCGCCACGCCGATTCCGAGAGCGTCGATTTTGTCGGGTTTCTGGGCAGCCATAGTTCGTACATTAATACGGTCCCGTGCCCTCTTGCCAGTCCTCGGTGTGCTACGCTTCACACATGACCGCTCTATACATCTCGGCATCGCGGCGTTGCGACCTGCCGCGATTCCGAACTGAATCGTTTTTTGCCGCGTGGCGAAAAGGAGAAGTCACCTACGACGGCGGCTACGGCCGGAGCTACACGGTTTCTCTGCGGGCCGAGCACGTTCGCGGCTACATTTTCTGGTCCAAGGATTTTTCGCCTTTCATCGAGCACGCCGACTTCCCGAAGCTCCTTCGGGACAACAACGCCGTTTTTCACTTCACGCTCAACGACTGCGCGGAGCTCGAGCCGGCGGTACCGCCCGTCGAAAAACGCCTCGAGACCATGGCGCGTTTGTGTGATCGTGTAGGACCGGATCGTGTTCTTTGGCGTTTCGACCCTGTGGTTGCCTACGAAGGGAAGCATGGAGACCGTGTCGTCACCGATGAAGCGTTCTTCACGTTACTTCCTCGGATCTCTCGCATAGGCGTGACGTGTTGCACTTTCTCGTTCATGACGGACTACAACAAGCTTCGAAAGCGCCCGGTTCGGTTCCTGGACATCGAGCCGAAGAGCGTGTCGCCATTGCCGGCCGGATGTTTTCTGCTGCCGAGAGCGAAGGCCTGCGTCTCTACAATTGCTGTAACCCGGAAGTTCCTGTCCTCGTTCCCGGTATCGAAATGGCCCATTGCGTTGACGAGACGATTCTTCGCGAGACCGATAGGTTCGGGAAGCACGAGAACCTCATGCCGAAGCCGACGCGCGAGGGTTGCGGCTGTTTCGAGAGCCGCGACATCGGTTCCTACGATCCTCCTTGCCCCCATGGCTGCCTTTATTGTTATGCGAATCCACAAGCAGGTGGGGCGCTATGACCCAACGTTGAGGCAGGTAGTGCAAATAAGCGTTTGCGGCGAGCCGGTAAGGTCGATCCAGTAGGAATTTTTAGGAAGATGCCCGGCCGCTCCTGCGGATAGTGTGAATCATCTCGTCGAGACGTTGAAGAAAGCGGGAACGATCTTTCTTTTTGGAACGGCGGCGGCCCGCCGGTCATGGTCCCCATATCGCGGAGTTGAGACAGTAGGTCCCTCGTTGCCAGGATTTCTCCAATGTTGTCCTGGGTAAAGGGGTGACCGGCTGGGCCGAGCACCAATGCCCCTTGGCCCAAACACCGCGCAGCAAGGGGGACATCCCCGGAGATCACGATATCGTCCAAACCCACATGCTCGGCAATCCAGTCGTCCGCGGCATCGAGATGATCTCCCACTACAACCAGTTCAATCCAGTCCTTTGGCGGCTTGTGCATCCATGAGTTCGATACCAAGGTGACCTTAAGCTTGTGGCGCTCCGCGACTCGATAGACTTCTTGCTTTACTGGGCAAGCATCGGCATCAATAAAGATGTCTAACATCTGTGAACTTTCTTCGACCTCGAATGATGGAGTTTGGGAATAACATTTGGTTTGTTGCCGTGGTGTTGCATCACAATTCGGAGGGCGGATACAATCCGTCCGCTATCGGATTGTACTACGTCATTGATGTCTCTTTTGTCGCTGACTGTTTTCAAGGAGGTTTGTCATGAGACGGTTGATCGCGGTTCTTTTCATCTTCGCTGTGTTTTGTTCATTCGTTTCCGCTCAGACGCCGACCATTCAGGAGAAAACGGCCGGAATGAACAAATATTCCGGATACTTCGATTTTCATTGGGAAGAGAAGACAGGCCAGATTTGGCTCGAAATAGACAAGATCGATCACGAGTTCTTGTATGTGAACTCGCTTGCCGCCGGGCTTGGTTCCAATGACGTCGGTCTGGATTGAGATCA
>CAVROO010000031.1:0-78354 GCA_963722765.1 uncultured Acidobacteriota bacterium | reverse complement strand
AAACCAAAGGAGCCCGCGCGATTAATCGCTCGCCCCTTGCTCGACTTACCGTCTTTGTTTTGAAATCCGGCGAAGAAGACCGCCTTTTCATGCGTTGTCATCGCTGGTGTGCTCTTGCGAAACCACTCTTTTGAACCGCAGGAAATAGTCCAAACCCGACACCAACGCCAAGATAACCGTCACCCACAACGCCACTTTGCCAAGGAAGTTCAAGGGTCCAAGAAACTTCTTACCCAGTATTAGGAGCAGGATGGCGACGACCTGGGTCGTCATCTTCCCCTTTCCCAGATTGCTGGCCGGAATGGTGACTCCCTGCGCTACGGCGATGCTCCTGAGTCCCATGACCGCAAACTCGCGACCTATGATGATGACGACCATCCAGGCCGGAGCAAGCTGCATCTGCACCAGGCTGATGAAAGCCGCCGAAGTCAGCAACTTGTCCGCGATCGGGTCCAGTAGAATCCCTAGCGTCGTAACCTGTTTTCTGCGTCGAGCCAAATATCCATCGAGCCAATCGGTGAAAGCAGCCACGCCGAAGATGGCTCCGCCGATGAGCTCCCAGCGCTCGGTTCGAGTAAGAAGAACAACGACCAGCAATGGCACGAGGAAGATGCGACTGAGGCTAAGAGCGTTGGGCAGATTGGGAAGCTTCATGTCTCCTCGGCTTATATCTTCCCCGCTGGGCTTTTTGACCTACCGTTCACCTGGATGCTCAAATCTTGATGATCTTGTCCGAGCTTTTTCCTTTGGTTGCGTTTCTCGTATCCACGAGCAATTTTGCGCCAGCAATGATCTCGTCGATATCGAACTGCGCATGATCCGTCAGAATAACCGTACAGTCCGCCGAAGCGAGAGACTTCGCCGAGCGGTACCGAACGATAGCTGTGGCCGTCCAGTTTCAGCTCCGGTACCAAGGGGTCATGATAGATGACGTTGGCTCCTTTTTGCTCGAGGATTCTGAGAACGTCGAGGGCCGGTGACTCACGAACGTCGTTGAACATCTCGCTTGTAGCTGACTCCCAACAGGAGGATTTTCGAGCCCTTGACGCTCTTTTCTCGTTCGTTGAGTCCGTCCTGGATCTTGTTGACCACGAAATACGGCATCGAAGAGTTCACTTCGCCGGCCAGTTCGATGAAGCGAGCTCGATAGTTCAACGTCTTGAGCTTCCAGGATAGGTAAAGGGGGTCAATCGGAATACAGTGCCCTCCCAGACCCGGGCCCGGGTAAAAACGGCATGAAGCCGAACGGTTTGGTCGCAGCGGCATCGATGACCTCCCACACGTCGACGCCCAGTCGGTCGCACATCAGTGCGACTCTCGTTGACCAGCCCGATATTGACGCTGCGGAAGGTGTTCTCGAGAAGCTTCACCATCTCGGCCGCGCGTGTCGAGGAAACCGGTATCACGGTGTCGACGGCGTGCGACGTACAGCGCTCGACGCCACCTCGAGCACAGGCCGGAGTGGTCCCGCCGATGATCTTGGGGGTATTTCTCGTGTTCCACTTTTCGTTTCCCGGATCGACTCGCTCCGGCGAAAAAGCGAGGAAGAAATCCTTCCCCACCTTCAGACCGCTTTCTTCCAATGTCGGCAGGATGAGCTCCTCGGTCGTGCCGGGATAGGTCGTGCTCTCGAGAACGACGAGCTGTCCCGGCCGAAGACGTTGCGAAATCTCCTTTGTCGCGTTGACAACGAGAGACAAATCCGGGTCCTTGGTCTTGGAGAGTGGGGTCGGGACGCAAATGACAATGGCGTCCTGTTCGTCCGAGAATCGAGAAATCCGTCGTCGCAGTCAGTCGGCCGGACCGAACCAACTCGGAAACAGTCTTCGCCGGAACATCCTGTACGTAGGAACCACCCGTCGTTGATGGTCGTCGACTTTGCTCGCGCTGACATCGATACCTGTGACCGAAAGCCCCGCCGTCGCGAACTCCACCGACAACGGCAGACCTACATAGCCCAAACCCACGGTTGCGAGTTTCACGGAACCTCTACAATCTTGTCCTTTATGATCTTATCGTGCATGGCCATCGCTTTCCGATTGGGAGCGGACAAGCGCGGGAGTATAGCCTAACGCGTAGGAAACTGTCAAACTATCACCTGGCCTCTCAACCGCTTACGGGGTAAGCAGGGCTTGAATGACGCAGCGGCCCGCATGCTACCTTTTTGTCGCTTCGAACCGAAAGGAGGCCATCATCTAATGACCGCGGTGATCCTTAGCGGGAGGAAAAGGGACGCGATTGCGGCCCCTCACTCTTCACACTCCGAAACCCATCGTTCCGATCCTCGATCGTCCGTTTCTGACATCACAGATCGAACTTTTGCGCCGTGCCGGAATTTCCGAGATTGTCTTGTCACTTTCGTATCAACCGCGTCGAATCGAGAGCCTCTTTGGTGACGGAAATGGCCTCGGCGTCAAGATCCACTACACCGTGGAACCCGAGCCACTGGGAACCGCAGGAGCGGTCAAGAATGCCGAGTCCATGCTCGACGGAACGCACCGTTGTTTTTAACGGCGACGTTCTCAGCGACATTGATTTGCCCTCCGTCTTGGACTTTCACGAGAAGACGGGTGCCAAGGCGACCATCGTCCTCACTCCGGTCGAGAATCCGTCCGCATACGGACTCGTGGAAGCAGAAAAGGACGGTCGAGTGAGACGCTTCCTGGAGAAACCTTCCTACGACGAGATCACCTGCGACACGATCAATGCAGGTATCTACATTTTGGAACCGGAAACCCTTCAATACATTCCATCCGGGAAAAACTATTCCTTCGAGAGAGGCTTCTTCCCGACGTTACTTCGCGAAAAGATACCGTTCTTCGCCTACGTCCACCGGGGCTACTGGATCGACATCGGAACGCCGGAAAAATATCTCAAAGCCCATCAAGATATCTTGCGGGGCGATCTCGAGCTCGAGGGATTCGCCACGAACCCCGGCGGCGTTTTTGTGGATCCGGCCGCAACGCTCGACAAGGACGCAAAGCTATCCGGACCGTCGTTTGTCGGCGCCGGAGCGACGGTAAAAGCAAACGCTCATATCGAGCCTTTCGCCGTGATTGGCGAGAACTGCCGCATCGAGGAAAACGCCTCCGTTGGGAATTGTGTTTTATGGCCCAATGTTCGAATCGGTGCCGAGGCCCGGGTTCGAAATGCTCTAATCGGCCGGAACACGCATATTGGACGTCACTCGAGGGTCGATGGCGGTACGGTCTTGGGCGACAAATCGGTGATCACCGATTACAGCCACTTGGGGCATCAAGAGGAGTAAGCGCTACAGTTAGGCCAGGCTTTGCCTGGCACTCCATGCAACCTTCGCGAGGATGCGTTGACACGTCGGATTCGGTCGACACTATAATTCCGTTGACTGTGCGGGCGTAGCTCAGTTGGTAGAGTACAAGCTTCCCAAGCTTGGTGTCGCGGGTTCGAGTCCCGTCGCCCGCTCCATATTCGGACTTTCCCAACATACGGCTATCAACAAGGAAAAAGACTCAACGCAAAGACCCGGATCGTTGTTTTCTTCCGGAAAGTCTCTCGAGCATGCCCAGACCTCCCAGAATCCGGTGCGTTTCGTGAGCTTACTTCTATTATCCGCTCGGCGTCTTAGCGCCTTGGCGCCTTGGCGTTGCTTTCTTGGTTCGTTTCATGATTCGTAATATTTATGGTATTTCGGAGCAGTCGGTTTGTGAGATTATGCGTGTCGTAGTGTTATGCACATCCGCCGCCTGATATGATTAGCGAAGGCAAACAGAGCCTCATGTCACGACGACTAGGACGATCGAGACAACAAAGGAGGTCCCGGTGGGATTTTTCAGCAAGCCTGAGGAAAATAAACCCTCTCCCACACCTCTCCCCTTCCGCTCCCGCTCCCAAACCAAGCAGAGCCGCACAGTCCCCGCCACCGAAACAGGCTGACACTACGTTTGATCGGACCGGCAGCCCATATAAAGGGCGAGCTCATTAGTAGCGACAACGTTCAGATTGAAGGCGGAATCGAAGGAAAGGTCAAGTGTTCCAAGCAGGTCGTCATCGGCGAAAAAGGGCTCGTTCAGGCGGAGGTCGAAGCCGAGACCGTGTCCATACGGGGAAAACTCGAAGGAGATTGCCAAGCGACGGGCAAAGTGGAGATAACCGGAAGCGGACAAGTTTACGGTAACATCAGCGCCCCGCGTATCGCCGTCTCTGAAGGCGCCATTTTTCGTGGAGCCAGCAACATGAACGTGGAGACCAAACCGGCGAAAGAACCCGTCACCACAAAGCCTGAGTCACCGAATCCGACAACGAGTCCCGGACGTCAAAACCACGGAACCTCCGATTCCTGGAATGCCTCCCAAGAACTGATGGAGACTCGCTGCGACATCGAAAGCTCAAGGACTCAACAAAAGGATTCAACATGAGGTGGAGGCTTTTGGTGGACGACCGCAAGACGCCGCCACGAACATGGCCATCGACGAGGTCCTCTTTCGAACGGTCACGACGGCGAAATCTCCTCCCACAGTTCGACTCTATACATGGAGCCGCCCATCACTCTCCATTGGCTACCGCCAGTCTCTTCACGAGGCCTGCGATGAAGATGTGTGCCGTGAGCTTGGCGTGGATGTCGTCCGTCGAATCAGTGGAGGACGAGCCGTTTTGCATCAACACGAGCTTACTTATTGTGTAACAGCACCGGCGGCCGGTCCTTTACTCGGCCTATCGGTGCGAAAGACATATTCGTGGGTCACGGGGGCGATTCGGACAGCTCTCGCGGCCATGGACATCACATGTGGATCCCCCTTTGGAAAACTCGACCTCGCCAAGGCACGAAGCTCCTTTGGGACTTCCCTGCTTCACCGTCCCGACCGGGCATGAGATCGCCGCCGGAGGAAAAAAGCTCGTCGGTAGCGCTCAGAAGCGAAACAAAGATGGATTTCTCCAGCATGGCTCCGTTCTTCTGAAACTGGATGCGCCCCTTTGGCGAAGAGTCACCCGGCTAGATTCCGGAAGCCGATCTTGGGGCAGTGAGCCTCTCGGACCTCTCCAAACGACCCATTGGAGCGGCTGAGCTCTCGGAGGCGCTTCAAAGAGGAGTTTCGTCGTCTTTTTGGGGAGTCCGAATCGGCTCACGAGCTTACTTCCTATGAAAAAGAGGCAGCCGACTGCCTCGCCAAAGAAAAGTATTCCTCGGCCGCTTGGACCCGTGACCGCCGCATCGCTAAGGTCCAGCCAAAAATAGGTTCCCTTTTTCGGGCGTCGAGGCGCCCGCCTGGCAAGGCGCGAGGAGTGAAGAATATCTAGATATTTGAGCGACGAACAACGCAGCCAGGGGGGATGGATCGGCGGCCCAAAACGGGAAGTTATTCTTGGTTGGGCCCTAAGGCCGACACCCTTGCTTCCGATTCTCCGAGGATAAAGGTTCAATTGTCTTCTTTCTCCTACCGGCCGCAGCGAGGGGCTTTTTTTTCTCTCGGATTTGGTTTATTCTTTAATGTAGTTTCCCAACTAACGAATCGAGTTGACCGCTTCGTTCCGGCAGGCAAACTGTACGGATGGGTTATCTTGACATGTTGGGAGCTATTTGCTAAACAAGGGATTAGCACTCTCAAGGAGGGAGTGCTAAAACTCAAATGAATGCTAAAAAACTCGATCATCGCAGTCGAGATATTCTTCGACAGGCCATTAAAACCTTCATCACCTGCGGCGAGCCCGTAGGTTCTCGAACATTGGCCAAACTGAATCCCGAAGGCCTGTCTCCAGCGACGATCCGCAACATCATGTCGGATCTCGAAGAAACAGGATACGTTTACCAACCCCATACGTCGGCTGGTCGGGTCCCTACGGACAAAGGCTATCGATTCTACGTCAGTACGCTCGGGGAACACGAGGGGATCACGCTCATCGAGCAAGAGATGATTGGATCGAGCCTCCGAGAGGTCGATTCCGACATGACGTCTCTTGCCCAGCGAACCTCTCATCTGCTCTCACATCTGACGGATCAAGTGAGTTTCGTCATCGGACCCGACTCTCGACAGAGCGTTCTTCGCCACGTTGACTTCATCAAGCTCTCTCCCTACCGGATTCTCGTGGTTCTTGTCTCGCAGACCGGACAGGTCACCAATCGAGTCATCGACGTTGCCGAAGACCTGAGCGGTGAGGAGCTGCAGAAATGCGCCCTCTATCTCATGGACGAATTCAGCGGTTTCACCCTCGTCGAGATTCGGGAGGCTCTCGTCTCGCGCATGAAACAAGTGCGGGCGATTTACGACCGACTGGTTGGCAACGCGCTCAAGTTGGGCACCGCGGCTTTCACGGATACTCTGGCGCCTCGGGATGTCTACCTCGAAGGCGCGTCCCGAATGCTCAACAAACCCGAGTTCAAAACCGATATCGAAAAAGCAGCGCAACTCATCTCCATTCTCGAAGAAAAAGGTCGACTTCTGGAGATATTGAATGCTTGTTTAGAGGGTACAGGGCTTCAAATTATTATTGGCTCGGAAGCCAGGGTCCCGGACTTCGAAGGTGTTTCTCTCATCGCAGCTCGCTACCGCTACGGGGACAAAGAACTTGGACTCTCTCGGCATTATGGGCCCGACGCGGATGGAATACGCTCGATTCATTTCCGTCGTTGATTACATTGCCCACTCATTTTCCCGAGCCATCAGCCGAGCTGAGAACGAATCGGCTAACTGAGCCCACATTTGAGAAATGTCAAATGCCAAATGCCACTAGGCAAGTAATTCGCGGGAAACGTAATAATCTCCGAGGCCGAAACGGGATCACATGGAAGGAGAAAGGCCTCTGAAAAACCGTCACAAAAAAAAGGAAAGACAGGGTTCTGCTGCAGATCAACCGATTGAGCCAGAATCAATGGAAATGGAACCGGCCGATAACATAGTCGCAGACGAGACCACGGACACGGCGGACGAAGACGCATTCGCGACGCAAAAAGCGGAGTCCGAAGAGCCTACGCCCAACGACGCGGAAGACACCGTATTGGAGCTCTTGACTCAGGAGCTCGAGGACGTCAAAGAGCTTGTTCGCCGCAAACAAGCAGAGTTCGAGAATTTTCGGAAGCGTGTCGAGCGCGAACGCCTCGATTTCGTAAAACACGCTTCGGGCGAGCTCGTGATGGATGTCCTGCCGGTTCTCGACAACTTAGAGCGGGCTCTCATGGCCCCGGATACCGGAAGCGGGGATCGACTCAGGGAAGGCATCGAGATCACGCAGCGCCAATTCCGCGACATTCTCATCAAGGCAGGGCTGAAAGAGGTGGAAGCCCTCGGCCAAGAGTTCGACCCTCACATTCACGAGGCGGTTGGACGCGTCGAGACGAGCGAGCATCGCGAAGGTGAGATTTTGGAAGTCTATCAGAAGGGCTACTTCTTCAAGGACAGGTTGTTGAGACCGGCGCTCGTTAACGTCGCCCAACAACCCTCACCGGATTCTGAGGGCAAGGCAAGCTCGAGCGAAGCCGAAGAGGACTCAAACAAAAGCGAGCAACTTCAATCGGACGTTACGAGCGGTTAAGCAGTAGAGACGAAGGCTTTTTCCTCGGCGAAGGGGACGAGATACCCGCCCTACGAGGAGGCGCCGGCTGTCCAACTGGTGTAAGAAGGAGCTGAACATTGAGCAAGGTTGTGGGCATTGACCTCGGTACGACCAACTCGTGTATCGTGGTGATGGAGGGAGGAAATCCCCAGGTCATTCCGAACCAAGAAGGGGCTCGGACCACTCCTTCCATCGTTGCATTCACGAGCAAGGGCGAACGTTTGGTGGGCCAAATTGCCAAACGGCAAGCCTTGACCAACCCCAACAACACGGTTTACAGCGTGAAGCGACTCATCGGCCGCCGTTTTGACTCTCCCGAGATTCAAAACGCGCTCAAGGTGCTTCCCTACCAGATCATCGAAGCCGATAACGGCGACGCGCACATCAAGATCGAAGACCGTGTTTACAGACCGCCCGAGATCGCGGCTATCGTGTTGCAGAAGCTGAAAGCCGCCGCTGAAGATTACCTGGGTGAGCCGGTTGAAGAAGCGATCATTACCGTGCCTGCCTACTTCAACGACAGCCAACGCCAAGCGACCAAGGACGCCGGTACCATTGCAGGCCTGAATGTGCAGCGCATTCTGAACGAGCCGACGGCGGCGGCGCTGGCCTACGGTATGCAAGTCAACAGCACAGGTAAGGTAGCGGTCTACGATCTCGGTGGAGGAACCTTCGATATCTCGATCCTCGAGTTGCAGGAAGGCATCTATCAAGTTCTCGCGACCAGCGGAGACACCTACCTGGGTGGTGAAGATTTCGACCAGCTCATCATCAACTGGCTCGTTGAAGAATTCAAGACGGAGACGGAAATCGATCTCACAGGCGATCGCATGGCCCTTCAACGTCTGAAGGAAGCGGCAGAAAAGGCCAAGTGCGAGCTATCGAGCTCCGCGCAGGCAGAAATCGTGCTGCCCTTCATCTCGGCGAATCAAAGCGGACCGAAGCATCTCAATACGGTCCTGCCCCGTACCAAATTCGAGCAGATGATCGAGCCTTTGCTCGAAAGAACTATCGCGCCCTGCCAAACCGCACTCAAGGATGCGGGATTACAGCCAAACGAAATCGAAGAAGTTATCATCGTCGGTGGACAGACCCGTACACCCAAGGTCGGTGAGATCGTTTCGAGGTTTTTCGGCAAGGAACCCAGCCGAAGCGTCAATCCGGACGAGGTGGTCTCCATCGGAGCCGCGATCCAGACCGGAATCCTAGAGGGAGAGGTCACCGACCTCGTCCTTCTCGACGTTACACCGCATACCCTTGGGATCGAAACGAAGGACGGCACCTTCACTCCTCTAATCGATCGTAACTCGAGCATCCCCACGAAAAAGAGTCGTATCTTCACGACGGTCATCGACAATCAGACCAAAGTCGAGGTCAACGTGCTCCAGGGCGAGAACGACATGGCCGCTTTCAACACAACACTCGGCAAGTTCCAGCTCACCGACATCGCACCGGCGCCCAAGGGAGTACCGCAGGTCGAGGTGACCTTTGAGATCGACGTGAATGGTATCGTTCAGGTGACAGCTCTGGATCAAGCAACCGGACGCCAACAGAACATAACAGTTCGCGCCGCAAGTGGGATGTCGCCAGCCGAGGTCACACGCCTTCGAGACGAGGCTAAATCGCTCGAAGTCAAAGAAATGTCGGACAAAGAGCGTGATCGATTGGCCGGACAGCTGCAGGGTTTGATCGGGAGCACGCGAAAAACTTACGAGCTGCTGTCCTCCAAGCTCACCGACGAGGAGAGAACCCAGGCTAGTGAGGCTCTCGACAAAGCCCAGCAGGCCAAAGAGGGATCGATGGACGAGCTCAAATCCGCATTGTCAAAGCTCGAGACCACGGCAGAATCCCTGGGGCAAGCGATGCTGAGGGGTTGACCGGGAAAATACTACAAACTGTAGAGGATCGCGCGACCTCGCGGCCTCCGTTCTGAAATAAATCCAGAACCTTTTATGACGCAAATATTTTTTTGCATTAAGCTGAACGCAGGAGTCAATAGTTGTCTGTGGCTACGAAACGAGATTATTACGAAATACTTGGTGTCGAACGAGCGGCGAGTTCGCAGCAAATAAAAAGCGCGTACCGTAAGCTCGCTGTTCAGTTGCATCCCGACAAAAATCCGGGAGACAAAAACGCCGAGGAAGCTTTCAAAGAGGCCGCCGAAGCCTATAGCGTCTTGAGCGATCAGGAAAAACGCTCCATCTACGACCAATACGGACAGGCCGGACTCAAAGGCGGTCCCCAGATCAATCAAGACATCTTTCGTGAATTTTCGGATATCTTCGGTGGAAGCATTTTCGAGGATGTCTTCGGTTTCGGTGACCTGTTCGGGGCCTCCCGCCGACGGAATCGACCCCGAAGAGGGGCCGATCTGCGCTATGACCTCCAGATAAGCTTCGACGAAGCCGTTCACGGCACGGAGACGCGGGTTAGAATCCCCCGAACCGAACCCTGCTCCAACTGCGAAGGTAGCGGTGCCGCTCCCGGCACAAGCAAGTCGGCCTGTTCGACTTGTCATGGCCAGGGACAGATACGGCACCAGCAGGGATTCCTGGTCGTATCCCGCACCTGCGGCCAGTGCGGAGGCGCGGGTCAGGTCATTCCCGAGCCCTGTCAGGAGTGCTCGGGTCAGGGCCAGGTCGTACGGGAACGCGAAATCACTCTTAAAATTCCAGCCGGCGTCGATATGGGATCACGTATGCGTCTCACCGGGGAAGGTGAGGCAGGCGCTCTCGGCGGACCACCAGGCGACCTCTATGTGGTTCTTCAGGTCGAGGAGCATTCCTTCTTCAAACGCCAGGATGAGGACATCTATTGCGAGATCCCCATCACGTTCCCGCAGGCGGCTCTCGGAGATGAAATAGAAGTTCCCACCATCGACGGAGCGGAAAAGCTCACCATTCCGGAGGGCACTCAAGCCGGCACCGTATTCAAGCTCAAAGGCAAGGGTATCGTCCGTCTTCGCGGTCACGGGAGAGGACATCAACTCGTGTCGGTTAACGTCGTCACTCCCAAGCGTTTGAACAAGGAGCAAAAGCGACTCTATCGAAAACTGAAAGAGTTGACGCCACCCATCACGATTGACCCGGAAAACGCCGAACATGACAAGAGTTTTATCGAGAAGCTTTTTGGATAAAACCTCAAAGAATTCAACGCAAAGGCGCAAAGACGCAAAGCCGCCAAGTGCGAGTAAAACCGGGGCAATATCCGATATCTAACGATATGCCCCCATCTAACTCCGGCTACGTCAAGGTTGTTCTCGCCGGGACCACCGAAGATCTGGAAGCGGCGTCGCCGACGCTGTACGAAGCCGGATGTCTGGGGATCGAAGAAAAAGATGGGGCGATCCTCGAGGCCTACTTCCCTATTTCTGTCGAGCTGGCCGGTTTAGCCGACTCGCTCTCTCATCGGTATCCTGGTCTTCGCTTTGGGCCCGTCGAATCCATCCCCGACCAGGATTGGCTTGCAGCGTGGAAGCGTGATTTTCACTCTTTATACATCGGAGAGCGGTTTTGTATCGTGCCGAGTTGGGAGACTCCACCAAAGACGAAAAGGACGTTACTCCGGATCGACCCGGAACGCGCTTTCGGCACGGGCACCCACGAAACCACGCAGCTCTCTCTCGAGATCATCGAGGACATCGTCCGAACCGGCTCGTCGGTCATTGATGTCGGAACCGGAACCGGCGTTCTCGCCATGGCTTGCGCCTCCCTCGGTTGTCATCCGGTCCTGGCAATTGAAAATGATCCCGAAGCGGCGTCTTGTGCCCGCGCCAACATCCGTCGCAACGGCTTCGACGATGCGGTTTCGCTCCTCGTCGCTTCGGTCATGGAGGCGGAACCGGATCCAGCGGAAATCGTTGTTGCTAATTTAAACGAAACCATTCTCCGGGAAGCCCTGCCTCGTATCTCGAGGTGGGTATTGCCAAACGGCAAGATGATCCTTTCCGGGCTTCTACAAGACCAGGTTGATTCAATCGTGCACGAATTGTCCCCCAATTTCGGTCTCGTACAACAACGAGCAGCGGGAGAATGGGCGGCATTGCTGGTGGCTTTCAAGGCTCATGCGTGAACGGCGTTTTTTAGTGACTTCACGACTCGGCTTGGGGTCCCCGGTGGAAATCGCGAGCGAGGAGGCCCACCATCTCCTTCATGTTCTTCGGCTACGTGAAGGAGACGAGATTGTCGTCTTCGACGGCAAGGGTGAAGAGTATGTCGCCGTCATCACGGCCTGCGGCAAAAAAAGCGCCACAGCCCGAGTGCGCATGGCTCTCCCTTCCCGCGAGTCCAAGTTCGAGATCACGATGGCGGTGACGATTCCCAAGGGTGACAAAATGTCCGGCATCGTGCGTATGCTGACCGAGTTGGGTGTCAAAAGAATCACACCGGTCACAAGCAGCCGGTCCGGTTCGAAAAACATAGTTCATACGCGAGAACGCGTCACTCGCTGGCAACGAATCGCTCTCGAGGCCTGCAAGCAGTCCGGCCGGTGTTTCATACCGACGATTGACGACCCGCTCCACTTCGATGAGCTCCTCGATCTCCATCTCCCGGCTGACCGGATTCTGGTCTGCCCTGAGGGAGGCAATCTGCCTGATGTCTCAATCCGTGCTTCTTGCTTGGCGTTGATTGGGCCGGAAGGTGGCTGGAGCTCCTCGGAAATAGAAAAGGCAACTTCCAGAGGATTTCACCGTCTCGGCCTCGGGCCGCGCACTCTCCGAGTCGAAACCGCCGCAGCGGCAACTGCTTCACTTTTGCAGTGGCGGTATGGGGATATGAGCAAGCTAAATACCTCTATCTGTTATTATTCGTCGCAACATCAATGTTTCTGCTTGGTCAACAGCTCGGCAAGTATCAAATCCTCAAGACGCTCGGCAGCGGAGGGTTCGGTACGGTCTACCTCGTCAAAGATACCTGGATCGACAAGAAGTTCGCGATCAAAGTCCCCCACAAACAAAGCGGAGAAATGGGCGATCTATTGCAGGAGCCACGGCTTCTGGCGGCAATGGACCACAAGAATATCGTCCGCATCGTGACCGCGGAAAAAGCCGACGACTACTTTTTCATCGTCATGGAGTACGTGGAGGGAGAGGATCTGGAAGACGATCCTCGAACGGGAAAAAACGATAAACCTTCCCCGCGCGCTCGACTTGACCCGGCAAATCTGTACCGGTGTCGATCACGCTCACCATCAAGGCGTGCTGCATCGCGACCTGAGACCGGGAAACGTCTTACTCAACGAAAAAGGTGAGGTCAAAATCACGGATTTCGGAACGTCTCGTTTTCTCGAAGTCTCGGCTCGCGCCTCCACAGTCATCGGCAGTCCTCCCTATATGGCCCCGGAACAGTTCCAGGGACGGGCGGTGTTTGCCTCCGATATCTACTCCATAGGCGTCATCATGTACGAAATGATGACGGGAAGCCTGCCCTACTTCAGTGTCAATCCACGCCAATTGGAAAAGATGGCCCTTTCGGGACGACTGGTTCGGCCCCGGGAACGCAACCGCGGCATCCCGCAGCGAGATCGAGGAGATTATTCTCAAGGCCCTCGCCCCCGAAATACCCGACCGATATCAGCAAGTCGGCCAGCTTCTCGACGACCTCGTCACCGCCTCTGAGATCGATCATCGTGCCTCGCGGATGGAAGATATTCGAATGCGTCTCAAAGCCCGGGAACCTACGCCAGCCGGATTTTGCTGGAATTGCCGCAAACCTCTGCACGCAAGGGCCCAGACTTGTCCGTTCTGCAACGAAAAACAGAGCAAAAGAGAACTCAAGGACTCGAGAACTCAAGAACTCAAAATGGAACAGCAGACGACTACCTCTCGTGCCGGCATAGCCGGATTTAGCTGCTGCCCATCGTCCTGTCCAATGTCGCGGCTCGAGGCGCGATAACTGCTGACGGCTCCGGGCATACGACACTTTATGACGGCGAACCTGTTGACAGAACAGGGGTTTATGCCCTAGCATAGATAGTTAAGGTTTTGTAACCAATACAACAGATAAATAGCCTAAGCCAATCCAACGAGGAGCCGAAACGGCCTCGGCAAAGCGCGCTGTTCAAAGGAGATTGACTGAAAGGGGCTAGAACATGCACATCAACGATCTGCTGAAGATCGCATCAGAGCGAAAGGCATCCGACCTTCATCTCAAGGTCGGCAGCCATCCGGTGCTCCGTATCAATGGGGAGCTCGTGCCCTTGGTCGAGATGAAGCGGCTCATGCAGGAGGATACCATCGCCATGGCCTTCTCCATCATGAGCAACCGGCAGAAACAGAAATTCAAAGACAACCTGGAAATCGATATCGCCTACAGCGTCCCTGGATTGGGCCGTTTTCGATGCAACGTCTTTCAGCAACGTGGAACGGTCGGGTTGGTTCTTCGCGTCATTCCGGTCAAGATTCTGACCATCCGCGAGCTCGGTCTGCCGCTCGTCCTCGAGAAAATCGCCCAGGAGACGCGTGGTCTCATCCTATGTACGGGAACCACCGGTTCGGGAAAGTCCACGACCCTGGCCGCCATGATCGACTACATCAACTCGCACCGTTGCGAGCACATCATGACCATCGAAGATCCCATCGAGTTTTTGCATCGGGACAAGAAATCCATCGTGAATCAACGCGAGGTGGAGGTCGACACGAAGACTTTCGCAGGCGCCCTGAGAAGCGCCCTCCGACAGGATCCGGACGTCATCCTGGTCGGTGAGATGCGTGACTACGAGACCATCGAGACCGCCATCACCGCAGCGGAAACGGGCCACCTGGTTCTATCCACGCTTCACACCTTGGACGCGACGGAAACAGTCAACCGGATCATCTCGGTTTTTCCACCTCATCAGCAGAAACAGATTCGACTCCAACTCGCCGGCGTGCTGAAGGCGGTCATCTCCATGCGACTGATCCCTCGCTCCGACGGCCGCGGGCGCGTCCCGGCGGTCGAGGTCATGATTGCCACGCCCTTCATTCGAGACTGCATCATCAACAAGGACAAGACCAAGCTTATTCACGAAGCCATTGCAGCCGGTGTATCTCAATACGGCATGCAGACGTTCGACCAATCCATCTTCAACCTGTACAAAAAAGACCTCATTACCTACGACGAAGCCTTGCGCCGAGCCAGCAACCCGGACGAGTTCAAACTGAAGATGCAAGGCATCCAGTCCACCAGCGACTTGGCGCAGGAGGAGATGGAAAAAAGTATGACCGACTTCTCGGATGGCGGAGGAGGAGACACACCCTTCGAGTTCAGCTGATCCGGGCAAAAAGGGCGGCCCCGAAGAGAGTCGCCCTGCAGTTTGCCTTGAATCGGCTGGCCCGTCGTGCCCACAGCCAGGGGGAGCTGACGGCCAAGATGGAGCGGGCCGGTTTTCCCACCCAACAAATCGAGGAAACTCTTGTTAAACTAATAGGCTGGCGCTATCTGGACGACCGGGCTTTCGCACGTGCCTTTGCGCTGTCGGCCGTCGAGCACAAGCGTTGGGGCCCGGCACGGGTTGAAGTTGGCGCTGCGTCAGCGAGGAGTCAGCGAGGAGCACATCGAGGAGGCATTGAGCGGAGGCATTTCCCGAAGGAGAAAATGCGACTCTCGAGCGAGCCCTCGCGCGCTTCCGACGCTCCAGTCGCCGCCGGGGAACGGCCGAGCAAGAAAAAGGCCCGAGCCTTCCGGCATCTTGAGCGGACGGGGATTCAGCTCCGCCGCCGATATGGGAGGCTCTTGGACAAAGACAACGCCGGACAGGAGACCGATTCTTAAATGACCTCGAGCGAAATTCGCAAAGGATTCCTCACCTATTTCGAGAAGCGCGGGCACCGAGTCGTCGGGAGCTCGCCTCTGGTGCCTCACAAGGACCCGACGCTGCTATTCATCAACGCGGGAATGAATCAGTTCAAAGACGTCTTTCTGGGACTCGATAAACGGAGCTACCTTCGGGCGGCGTCGGCACAGAAATGTGTTCGCGCCGGCGGGAAACACAACGACCTCGAGAACGTCGGAAGGACGGCGCGCCACCACACCTTTTTCGAGATGTTCGGCAATTTTTCCTTCGGCGACTACTTCAAAAAGGAAGCCATCGACTTCGCCTGGGAGCTTCTCACTTCGGTCTACGGACTCGACCCGAAACGACTCGCGGTCACGGTCTTCGCCGGCGACGACGAGGTTCCTCGTGACGAGGAGGCGGAGCGAGCACTGGAGCCGCTACTTCCCTTCCGACCGCATCCTCGCTCTCGGCCGCAAGGACAACTTCTGGTCCATGGGCGACACGGGCCCCTGCGGGCCGTGCTCGGAAGCCCATTATTTTCAAGGAGATCACATTCCCTGCGAAGAAACCGACCTTGGCCGCGACTGTCTCGGGGTCGCCTGCGAATGCGACCGTTGGCTCGAGATCTGGAATCTCGTTTTCATGCAGTTCAATCGTGACGCCGACGGCAGATCCGAGCCTCTACCGGCACCGAGCGTCGACACCGGAATGGGACTCGAGCGGATGACCGCAGTGGCACAAGGCGTCGAAAGCAACTACGACACCGACCTCTTCACACCCATCATTGCCTCCATCGCCAAAGCGTCGGGACACCGCTACGGCGAATCTTCTTCCGGAGATGTGTCCATTCGTGTCGTCGCCGATCACCTTCGCGCCATGACTTTTCTCATCACCGATGGTGTCATGCCCACCAACGAAGGGCGGGGCTACGTCCTACGGAAGATCATGCGCCGGGCCATGCGACACGGAAAGAAACTCGGCTTAGTCGAACCCTTCCTCCACACAGCTGACCAAAACCGTTGTCGAGGAAATGGAAGAAGCCTATCCCGAGCTGCTTCTTTCCCAGGAGCTGGTGTCGCGGGTCGTTCGATCCGGAAGAAGATCGTTTCCAGAGCACCCTGGCGATGGGTATCGCAGCACTGGAACAGATGTTGGCTCGAGCCGAGGAAAGGCCCGATAAAACGCTCGACGGGGCCGATGCTTTCAAGCTCTACGATACCTACGGTATGCCTCTCGACATGCTCAACGAAATCGCGGAGGAGCGCGAGGTCACCGTGGACTCGACCGGCTTCGAGCGGGAGATGGGCGAACAAAGGCGCCGGGCCCGAGAATCCTGGAAAAAAACCTCCGTCGCGCCCGATAAGGCCGTTTACGGGGAGCTTCGCGACCGGTTCAAGACTCGCTTCCTAGGCTACGAAACAACCTTCGTCGAAGAAACCCGTGTGCTTGCCTTGATACGCGACGGCTCCGAAGTTTCGGAGCTCAACGAAAGTGAAGAGGGAGAGATTTTTCTGGACAACGACTCCCTTTTACGCTGAGTCCGGAGGTCAAGTCGGCGACCGAGGTGTTTTGGCAGGGCCGGACGGAGTCGCCGATGTTCTCGATGTTCAGTCGCCCGTTCCCGGGCTCCATGCACATCGAATCAAAGTGCTCAAAGGAACCCTGGCCAAAGACCAAAAAGTTCAAGCCCGAGTCGATGAACATTTGCGCGCTTCCACGGCGGCTCACCACACGACCACGCACATGCTCCACGCCGCGCTCCGGGAGATCCTGGGACCGCACGTCAAGCAAGCAGGCTCGCTCGTGGCCCCCGACCGCCTCCGTTTCGATTTTTCACACTTCGCCCCGCTTCAGCCCCGTGAGCTCGAAAGCATCGAGGGCCGAGTCAATGAAAAAATCCAGGAGAACATCGAGGTCGAACGGAAAGAAATGCCCATCGACCAGGCGCTCGCCCACGGAGCAATTGCGTTCTTCGGCGAGAAATACGGCGATGAAGTCAGCGTCATCAACATTCCCGATTTCAGCATGGAGCTATGTGGCGGCACACATCTCACCCGAACCGGCGACGCCGGACTGTTCGTGATCTCGACGGAGTCCTCCATTGCTTCCGGAACCCGCCGGGTGGAGGCGCTCACCGGTCCGGCCGCTGTGGAATACGTTCGTTCCCAACGCCGTATCGTGGAAGGCGTAAGCGATAGCTTGAAAGCCCGACCGGAAGAGCTCATCGCCACCGCCGAGAAACTGCGAGACGAGCTTCGTAAGCGGGAAAAGGAAATTGAGCAGCTCAAGCTCCAAGTCGCAACGGGGTCGGTCGCAGGCAAAGGGGCGGATTCTTCCATCACCGAAATGAGCGGTGTGAGCGTCTGGACTCCGGAGCCACTTAAAGAACTACGATAAGAAGCAGCATCGGCAGTTCGTGGATGATTTCAAGAACAAACACAAAGGGCATCCTTGGATTGCAATTTCCGGTGCCGTAAACGATGAAAAGGTCTCCGTAATCGTGGAAGTTTCGCCCGATCTCGTTCAAAAGTTGCGGGCCGATCAGCTCATGAAACGCATCGTTCCGGTCATTGAAGGCCGCGGGGGCGGCAAACCCGAGCGTGCGGAAGCAGGTGGCAGGTTCCCGGAACGCCTCGGGGAGCTCTATGAACAGGGGCGACAGGCGGTGAAAGAGGCGCTTGAATAATCGGAACTCGAGAACTCAAGAACCCAGGACTCGAGAATGAAAACGGAAGCGGCTTCCCCTCCTTCGTCGGGACAAGGACGCCGCGGCATCTAGACGGATAAATAGAGGCAGATGTGAGCCGAAGTAGAGCGATTCTTGTAGGGCTGATGCTCACCTTCTTGGTGTCTTTCTTGACTGAGACACATGGCCAGGTCTACGGTTACACGGATGAGCATGGGAAGTTAGTCCTGTCCAACGTGCCGTCCGACAACCGGATGCGACTCATCGCAGAGGGAAGTGCCGAGAACGCGGGTCGGGTTTGGAGATACAGCGGCCAATATGACAACGTTATTCTGGAAGCCGCGACGCGAGCCCGTCTCGATTCGTCACTCGTCAAAGCGGTCATTGCCGTGGAATCCGGTTTCAACCGCTTCGCCCGCTCCCACAAGGGGGCCATGGGACTCATGCAGCTCATGCCCGGCACCTGCCGCCAGTACGGCGTGGTCAACCCCTACGACGCACGGCAGAACGTCCACGCCGGGGCGATACATCTTCGCGATTTACTAGACGAATTTGACGATTTACACTTGTCTCTCGCCGCGTACAACGCGGGGGCCACGCCGGTCCGAAAGTACGGCCGGATCCCTCCCTATCGGGAGACACGGGACTACGTACGCAAGGTCATGGCCATTTATCGAGCCGGCTCGAAAATATCGATTACAAAGGGAGGAAACGTCTACACGATCAACCCGGGCGGCAGGACTCGCGTCGAAAAGGCACCAGGCTCGGTCAAAGCCGCACCGACCGAGACCTCCAGAATGACTTCCCTTGACGAGGGTGTCAGCCTGGCCAAAATCGCGGCCGCCAACCGACAATCGACTCGAGAGACGCAGGAAAATCAATCCGCGAAGAACACCCTGGCAGGCGCTGCCGAAGCGAATAGCGCCCGTTCTCGAGCGACTGAAGCCGTTAACGGCGAGCCTTCTGCTGAAAATCAAGTGATTCCAAGGCTCCCGCATGCATCCGTCGAGGTCCCCCCGGAAGCGGATGTAGAATCCGACATGACAGGTCCGCTCTTTTTTCGCTATACGGACGACAACGGTGTCACTTACATTACGAGGACGAAACCGACACACGACCGGTACGAAGTCCTGCGTCGGTAGCAGTCAGAATCGCTAGATTCGAGAATATCGAGAACAACGGAAGTTATGGCCGACGAATCGCAAACACCTTTTGATCAAGGGCTATATCTCGTCCACCTAAATCGGGGCCGAGAGCATTTCGAGCAACGGAACTTCACCGACGCCATCCACGAGCTCGTCCAAGCTCGTCGCCTTCGCCCCACCGACGAAACCGTTTTGAATCTCCTCGGCCTCGCCTATTTCAAACAAGAAAAGTATCGAGAAGCCGACAAGGTCTATAACCAACTCATCGATTTCAATCCCGAGTCGGATGTCCTGTACTTCAACCAGGGACTGGTTTGCTTCAAGCTCGGTGCCCTAGATCGCGCCGAGGCGGCCTTTCTGCGCGCCCTCGAGATCGTCGCCGAAAATCCCAAGGTCAACTTCTATCTCGGCCACATCTACGAAAGAAAAAAGCAGTATTACAACGCTATCTTCCAGTATCGCAAGGCCGGGGCCAACATCATGGTCCAGCGGGTGCAGGAGAAGATCGAGGCGGCGCGCACCGCGACCAAAAAATCCGAACCTAAAAAAGCGTCGGTCCAGCTCGAAGACACCCTGCCCCCATATGAAGGAGCAGAGGCCGAGCCCAAGAGCACTGACGATACGTCCCCCGGTTCAATCAAGGTTACCGTCGATACGATTGATCGCCACCGGTTTCTCACCGCTCTCCAGCAGGCCCCAGTGGCCGCAAAAAAGCCCGCGTCGAAAGAAAAACCGGCACTCGTTTTCGAAGACCAGGCCGCTGAGACGCCTGCTGACTCGAAGAGAAGTTCCTACGGAACCGATGGAGAGACCCGCCGAGCTTTTTGACGAGGACGACGAACACGAGCGCCGGACCGAACCTTTTCAGAGCAGAGCCCCTTACACCTGAGAGCGCCGATCACCCCTAGACGTGGATTCCAGGGCGCCCCTTACACCTGAAAGTACACCGGGATCACCCGTAAGCGTGGATTCCAGGGCGCCCCTTACACCTGAAAGTACACCGGGATCACCCGTAAGCGTGGATTCCAGGGCGCCCCTTACACCTGAAAGTACACCGGGATCACCCGTAAGCGTGGATTCCAGGGCGCCCCTTACACCTGAAAGTACGCTGGGATCACCCGTAAGCGTGGATTCCAGGGCGCCCCTTACACCTGAAAGTACACCGGGATCACCCGTAAGCGTGGATTCCAGGGCGCCCCTTACACCTGAAAGTACACCGGGATCACCCTTAAGCGTGGATTCCAGGGCGCCCCTTACACCTGAAAGTACACCGGGATCACCCTTAAGCGTGGATTCCAGGGCGCCCCTTACACCTGAAAGTACGCTGGGATCACCCTTAAGCGTGGATTCCAGGGCGCCCGAAGAAAAGGTCGAGAAACCGGAGGAGGAGACCCGGGAAGACGAATCGGAAGATGACACGGTGGAACGACTCGCGGCGCAGCCCGAAGACGAGGCGCCCGAGGAGGAAGCCGAGCCGGCTGACGATGCCGCGGCCGATGACGCTGCTCCCGAGCCAGCAACGGCGAAGGTCTCAGAGCAAACTCGGTCGCTCGACTCCGAACCGGCCGACGAACCGGACACGGAGCCCATCGGCGAACCTCCTCAAGAACCCGGTCTGGCTAAAGAAACCGGTTCGGAACCAACCACGGAGCCTTCAGAAAGGGCGAGAAAACGCCGCACCGTCGTCGAGTTGACCGAGCCAGTGATTCCGGACCAGTCCCTGACCGAGCTTTCTCGGTCCAAGCAGCCCACCGGCGCGCATGAGAACTTGTTCGCGTCCTCACTACAGCCGCCTTCGGAACGACGTCGTAGAAACTCGGACTCTCGGGAGATGTTTCCCTTTGGTACCCCCGGCGATAGAGAGACCGGTCGGTCCGAAACCGTATCCGTACGTCGCCGAATCAGTTTCGACGACGAAGAGGAGCACCGCGAATCAACCCAACTCTACGGGAGAATGCGTCGCCGAGACGACATTTTCCGCTATCTCGAAAACAACCTGATGGAGGTCAACTTTTCCGGCAAAGTCTTCATCAAACAGGGCACGATCTACAGCTACAGCGGCAATCTGACCTTTTGGGTCAAACCGCAGCGGGAAGGCGCAACGACACCGCTGGTCATCGTGAGCGGTACAGGAAGGCTTCTTCTCAGCGATCACCAGCGCGAGATAACGGTCATGCAAATCAACGGCGAGGAAGTCTTCATCGAGCCGTCACACCTTCTGGCTTGTCAGGAAACGCTCATGCCCCGGTATGCTCTCATCAAAAAAGAGGGGACCTCAGAGCCGCAGATCCAGGTTCTCGCCATCCAAGGAACGGGAATGATCGCATTGTCGGTTGCAACCGATCCTCTCCTATTAACCGTGACCGAAGGTTTTCCGGTGAACGTATCCAGTGCAGATATCATCTCCTGGTCCGGCGATCTGGCCCCCAGCATCGTCGATGATGAGGCCTTGACCAACTTGATGTATCCCCACCACGGTCGCCCCGCTGTCAACCTTCGCCTGGAAGGCTCGGGCAAGGTGATGATGGAGAAGTTGACGGGGTAGCAAAGAATTCAAGTAGGCCAGGCTGGGACTGGCGAATCAGAACTCGAGAACCCAAGAACTCAGAATGAAGCCGGTGGCGGCTCCCGCCGCACCATCAGGATTTAGTTGAAGCCTTCGCGGGTTATAGTAACTTCCCTGTTGTTGCGCTCTATCGTGCCGCGGGTGCCGTAAAACTGCGTTGCCGCATCCAGGAACTCTCCGGCGTCCTTCTCCGTGTCCCAGACCGTTCGCCAGGTCAAGTGGTAGCGCCCCTCCCCGTCGATCCATACCGCGTAGAAGTCCCCTCCCCAACCGGCCGCCGCCTCGGAGCCCTTCTCCTGGGACAGCACCGACTCGAAAAGCGTGCGAATGAACAACTCTCCAACCCGGCCCTCTGACTCGACCTCGACGCCGCCGAGGTTTCTTACGTTCAGGTCAACGTCGATGGGCTCATCGATATCCTCCAGATACTTCTCCGGGTGCAGGACCTGCTCCATCGATCGCGGAAGGTTGCGCAGTTGCCGATTCAGAAGATCGAATCCGCCTTTCTCATGGATACGAGACGCCAGTCGCGTGCCATCTAGATAGGGCGTCACGAGTTGCTCCCGAACGACGGGCGGTGCTTCACGCAGCGCCGGACCGGCAAACATCTCGGCGACCGACCGAGCATCCATGGTCTGAGCACCCAAGCCACCCAAAAGAGATTCCAGCCCTGTACCCTCTAAACCCTGTCCACTCGACATATAGGTTTGCATCACCAGCGTGGCATCTCCTTCGATTAGAGCGAGCGCTGCCAATCTTCGATTGTCGTAGTCGCTCATCTTTCCGAGTGCCTGACGTAACTGCAGGTGTTGGTCTTGAATCGCGTGACGCAGTTCGTGAGCCAGGATGAGCTGGTTCATCAGGTTGAGGGAACGACCCGAAGAAATGGCAAATAGTTTTTTTACTCCCGGACGCTCGTCATAGAAACCCGCGATGTTCTCGTTGAGTACACGAAAGCGTATTTCGCGAAGGTCTTGCCCCGGCGCCAACAGACCCAGAGCGCGCAGCGCCCTTTCTTCACGTTCGGCCACATCCGCCGGATACTCGTCTTCGAACAATTCTCGGATGTAACGCGTCAGTTCCTCTCGAGACATGAAATCGATGGGCACACTGCGGAGGAAGCGGAGTCCGCCGATTTCTTCGACCTTTTTTTTGAGCTCCTCGGGGCCGACATCGGGAAGACCGAGCAGTTGTCCAAGAAGCTCGAAGGCCTGCGCCATTTCTTCTTCGCTGATCTGACCCAAGTGGCTCGGAGCCGCAGGACTCGACGCCGTTCCTTCACGAAGAGAGGTCGTGCTCGTCGTGCTGGACTCCGACAAACGCACCGCCTCGACCGAGGTCGAGTCCAAGGAGGGACCCTCAGCCGGTGAAACGGGTTTAGAGTCCCCATCCGTTTCCATTTCCTCATCCCTTATCGAGGGCATCGATGGGACGGACGGGGCGACACGGGTGGTCGTCGACGAAATCAGCTCGGGGAACGCGGCGAGCTCAGCAGGGTCACCTGCCCCGGAGCTTCCAGTGAAGCTCATTGCCACCATCATCAAAATGCCAATCGCCATAAGTGCGGCGACGACAATGAGCGTTCTCGAAGTCATTCAGGGTCTTTCGAAGCCTTCATCCATCACGATGAGACGAAATTCGGAAGCCAGGATAACAAACTGCGGGCGAGAGGTCAGACGACCGGCGTTACCTCGGTGCTACCAACCTTGTCTTCCTCATTCGCAGTACTGGGTAGGGACTCGAACTCACAAGTCGGCGCGCCCTGCGCTCGGCACTGAGATTCAACCATCTCGCCGTGACCGTCTTCGATGGAACCGAGGAGCCCCGAGAACAACGCAGCGTAATACCTGCACGCAGGTCCGTTTCCCGTCGGAGTGTTGGTTCGGCAAAAAAGCGAGTTTTTCACGGTGATGACGAGCTTTTCATCGTCACGTCTCGTCTCGAGCTCTCCGTCGCGATGGATGTTTCTAAGACCGGATCGGAGCAAGCGACGTATCCAACGCTCGTGGCCCGGTACGAGCCAGGATCGGACGAATCTCATCTGAATCTTAGGTAGTTCGCGGAAACACCATTGCGAAGCCAAATTGCCGGCTCGACTCATGACATCTAAATATAGAGATGGATTTTTACGTAAATAGCCCAAGACACCAATGACAGGCGCGATATGATAGCGGGGGCGGCGATCCGCCGGGGTGAACCACTTTTCGAACACTTCGAGCTCTTCCGGTGCGATATCTTCAACCGCCTGATGGAGACTGGCGATGAACTTGCGTTCGACTACACTCTCGTCCTTCATGGACTTCTCCGTCCGTCTGGCGGGTGGATTCGCGAAGACACTTTGGCACAAAGACTAAGTGAATAGTCTTGCCCCCCCACACTTTGGCGCGCGACCATCATAATTGGAACTAGTTGTGGCCATTATATCATCTGGCAAAGATTCCTCCCACAAAGGCCGTCCCGAGCGAAGCGAAGCCGCTATTTTGGCGGGGGGCGAAAGCCGCCGCATGGGACGGGAAAAGGCCTGGCTCGAGCTCGGAGGCCGCCCCCTCATTGAAATCCAAGTTACTCTATTGAAGCAACTTTTCGAGCGCGTGAGAATCATCGCCACAGACCTCGACGGTCGGTGGAAAACCTTTGGAATCCCCATACAACCCGACTTGAAACCGGGAAACGGCCCTCTAGGCGGCATTCACGCCGCCTTGTCCACGGCCCAGAGCGAGAGGGTTTTTGTGACCGCCTGTGATTTTCCGTTCCTCCATGCTCGATTCATCAAAGGGTTAGCGGAGCACATCGAATGTCACGACGCTGTGATGCCTAGAGTCGAACAAGGTCCAGTCCCTGTCTGCGCCTTTTATTCGCCAAAATGTCTCCAACCGATCGAAATCTCGATAGAACGGGGGAAACTGAAAGCCACGGAGTTTTTGACCCAGGTCGATGTTTTTTTTGTGAGCGGTAAGGATCTTGTGGAGCTTGATCCGGAGGGGCTTGCGCTCTCGAATCTCAACGAGCCCGAGGACTACGAACGGGCTCGCCGGCTCGTGGCGAAACGCCCTGAGGTTCTCCCGACCTAAATCCAAACTAGACGGCCCTCTGAAGTCCCTCGAGGCCCGTCTCGGCGCCTCATGACCCAATGGACTCAACGCAGAGCCGCAAAGTCGCAGAGACGAAGAGCGCGAAGCGTTTGTCGTCATTTTTTCGCGAAGCTCAAACCTTCTTCGCTACGCTCACCCCCATGAAGTCTCCAATAGGGCATGGGGGTATCGGACGTCTCCCGCACTGACTTTCCGAAAACTCGAATCGAATGATGGTCTTCGTGCTCGTCCAAAACTCGCGTCTCCCCTAGGCTGTCATCACCGACGATCCTCTATCTGCCGGCTCCGAAGGCACCAGTGTCATATGGAAACATTTTTTTCACCGTGTCCTTGCCCAATCAAAAGGATCGCCTTTTCGGTTCTGGGGCGTATCCACAAAGAGCTCAACAGATCACTCCAATTCAACATCATCACTTCTAAGCTCCTCTTTTTCAGCATGTTCCGACTCCTCACGTGGCCAAGAAACATCCATCTCGTCACTGGGTTGGAGCGACCGGGGGAAAAAAGGTTTAATTTCTAAACGCAGATTGCCGACTCCTTTAAGTAAATTCTCAGCTTGTTGACAGGAAGTGCCCCTGGTGTTAGCATTTTTTAGTAATCATTTGATCTGATCGTTCCTATCTTTGAATCAAGGACGCCCTCACGTGCGAAATTGGTATGGGGGGATATCCCTCCAACCCGCCTTTGTCAGGCCGATGATGGTAAGGCACAGGACTTGCGCGAACGGTGCAAGCGGCGAGCGAGCCGAAAGGCACGCGCGCACTTAGAGATTTCATTTCAAAAAAAGAAGGTCGTCATGGCACTCCGAAAGTCTCCCAAAAAGCATTCGTCTCGTTCCAAAAAAGCGCGGCCCACTCCGACGCGTTCGAGAAAGAAAAGCGATCCGGCGGGTCTCGATCTCGGAACCAGCACCGTCGTGACGGCACGTCAAAACGGCTCCGGTGTGCGTTCATCTTCGGAGTTGAACGCTTTCATCGATCTTCCTCCGTCAAAGTTCACGGAACAGATTCTCGAGCAAAACGAGATCGACTTCATCAAAGAAAAAAAACATCTCGTCGTGTATGGCAACGGCGCCGCCAAGTTCGCCAACATGTTCAACGCAGAGACCCGCCGGCCCATGCGACACGGACTGGTCAACGCCACCGAACCCTACGCACAACGTCTGCTCGAAGTCATCGTGACCAAGTTGCTGGGCGAACCCAAAGGATCAGGCACTCGGATCTGTTTCAGCGTGCCGGGAGCGCCGCTCGGACTCCCCCACCAGCCTCGTCTACCACGAAGCTCTGATGAAACAAATGCTCGAGGGTCTGGGTTACGAGGCCAAGAGTATCAACGAAGGCTTGGCTGTGGTTTTCGCCAATCAAGAGAAAGACAACTTCTCCGGAATCGGCATCAGCTTTGGAGGCGGGCTGACCAATGTTTGCCTCGCCTACCTTTCCGTGCCGGTCTTCACCTTTGCCATCGAAAAAGGCGGCGACGATATCGATGAAGCCGTCGGTATGGTGACCGGCGATACCGCAACGCGCGTACGAACCATCAAAGAAGACGGCCTCGACTTGAACAAAAAGCCGAAAAACAAAGTGCATGGAGCTCTGCAGATTTACTACGACGATCTGATCAATACGGTGGTGGAAGGCATTCAGGAAGCGCTCGAACGAACCGACCGTATGCCCAAGCTCGACCGGGCCCTACCGGTGGTCCTTGCCGGAGGAAGCTCTCTCCCAAAGGATTCCAGAGCCGTTTCGAACGGGCTTTGGAAGTCGAAAAAACTCCCGATTCCGCTTTCCGAGGTGCGCATGGCACGCAACCCCTTGGTCGCCACCGCCCAGGGCGCTCTTCTTGGCGGCGGCCATGCTACGACAGAGCTGATTCGAATCGACGAGCCCTGCTGCACAGGAAGCGGCTCGAGCATGGAGGACATCCATGGACAAGAATGACGGACGACAAGTCCAAGCCGGAGAGTGTCGTTCCGAGCGGCGAAGGCCGCATCGGCCTCGATATCGGGACGAGCAAGATTCTCACCGTTCGCCAGTCGGGTCAGGCGAGCTGAAAGCCGCCGCCGAGACCAACGCCTTCTTCCTCTGCCCTACTCGCGGATCACCGAGAACATCTTGCTCCAGAACAAGGTTCACTACTACCAGTCCAATGGTCAGTTCTACGTTTACGGCAACAGCGCGGAGAAATTCGCCAGTCTCTTCAATGCCGAAGCACGGCGACCCATGAGCCGGGGATTGATCAATCCCGACGAGCCTTCGGCACTGACCTTGATCAAAGTCATGATCCAGGGATTGGTCAAAAAACCCAAATCGAAGACGAGCTGATTTGTTTTTCTGTGCCGGGTGCGCCGGTGGAATCTCCGAGCGATCTCATCTATCACGAGGAGCTGCTGAAAAACTTCCTCGATCGAGCTCGGCTACCAAGCCAAGAGTATCAACGAAGGACTGGCGGTCGTTTTTTCGGAGCTCGAGAAGGAAAGCTTCACCGGGATCGGAATCTCGGCGGGCGGCGGAATGTGTAATGTCTGCCTTGCCTACCTGTCCGTGCCGGTGGTCTCTTTCAGCATTTCCAAAGCGGGCGACTATATCGACAAGAGTGTCGGCTCGGTGACCGGTGAGTCGGCCACCCGGGTCAAGCTCGCCAAAGAGCAGTCTCTCGATCTGTCCCGCTCCCCCAAAGACAAGGTCGAGGAAGCGCTTCACATTTACTACGACGACGTCATTCAGACCCTGGTGACAAACCTCAACGAAGCCTTGAGCAAAACCTACAACGAGTCCAACAAGCTCGACCGAGCCGTTCCCGTCGTTTTGGCGGGCGGAACCTCACGGCCGCGTGGATTTCGCGAGAAGGTCGAAAAGGTGTTGGCCGAATCCAACTGTCCGGTCGAAATCTCCGAAGTACGGTCTTCACCTCATCCCATGGAGGCCACCGCTCGTGGGGCCCTCATGGCCGCCGTGTATGATAGTTAGAGAAGACAGAAGGCGGAATACAGAATTTAGAAGGGAACCTGAGGACGGCTTCCCTTTCAACGAGGTTAGTCGCCGTCGTCATCAGGATTTGCTGGAAGAAGACGTTGCACGAGCCCGAGCCCCTGCCCGAGCCCGGAAAAGCCAGAAAGTAGTAACTAGGGGGAATGAACGCTGAATCTGTCCTCCATACCCCTACCTCACCAACGGCTGAGGAGAAGTCTGGAGAGACTGTCCCACCGGATTCCCCATCCCGCAGCCAAACTCAAGTTCATCAAGTGCACCCTCGACTCCTTTGAAAGCAAACCTGCCTTCCTGCGTGAGACTTTTCTGCTTCGCCACTTGACGCTCTACTATGTAGCCGTGGAGTCTCTCGCCGAGCTTCGATGGCGGCCTGGACCCATCACCTTCAAACCGCAACCTTTTCTTTTCTTATACCGAATCCGTTATCTTCTGGTAGCCGTAACCATTGCGACTCTGGGCACCGGTTTGGCGGGCGTCGGCTGGGTGGCTTATCACGGGGGACGCGCCGGATGGATCTACCTGCTGGGACTCACCACTCCCATGCCCACACTCGCCTCCCCTACTTCCGGCAACTCACCCGACTACGGTAACCCGCGACTGGGCTCGGCGCCCGAGGAAGTCTGGCTCGTCGAAACCATTGAGAATGGAGAGCTCTGGAGCAACGGCCTGCGGATTCTCACGGACTATCAAAGTGAAACCGAGAAGAGGAGCTATGTCATCTTCTCGAGGGATGAAAACGAATCGGTCGAATTTCAGGAAAAGCCCGTCGGGATCGTCTTCCACACCAGCGAGTTCGACATCACGCCCTTTCGGTCCGGTTTCAACACGGAGATCCTCCGCACCAGCCGGGGACTCCTGGGTTGGATCGCCAAGCGCGATTTCTACAACTATTTCATTGATCGATTCGGACAGGTCTACCGCTTGGTTATCGACTCGGACGTCGCGTCTCACGCCGGAATGTCCATTTGGGCCGATAACGACTACGTGTATCTGAATATCAGTGACAGCTTCATCGGTATCTGTTTCGAGAGTCGATGGGATCCCGAGGCGCGAGGGGACGAAATCCTGACTCCGGCACAGATTCAAGCAGGCCTCAACCTGACCGACATGCTCCGGGCCCACTACAAAATCTCAGACGAGAACTGCGTCCCCCATGGGCTCGTGTCGATCAATCCCAAAAAGATGCTCATCGGTTACCACACGGATTGGGCCCAAGGCTTCCCCTTCGCAGCGCTCGACCTAACCGATAAATACACCGTTCCCCCGCCCTCCATCACCGAGTTCGGTTTTAGGTACGACGAACATCTTCGCGAGACAATGAAGGGCGAGATTTGGCCCGGCGTCAAACTGGCGGAGATCGAGCTCGCCGCGAGGGCCGAAGAAGAAGGAGTTTCTCTCACTCAATTTCGAAAGCAGCTCCACCGAAACTATCGCCGACAGATCGAGCTTCTCAAGCTCGCAAAAGTGAGCCCGTCAGCCAATGCATCCGCCGATCCTCAGGGACGAAATTCGGCACCAAATTAGCCCTAATCCGACAATAAACTCCGGGTAAATTGCAGGAAAAACGGGGACAGGTCCCTTTTTGGCAAAGACAACGGTCCACCAAAAACGGACCTGTCCCTGTTTTTCCAGTAATTTGCGTAGATTTCGTGAACTCGGATTAGGGTTCGCCCTGAAGCGAACACGAGCCAACAAAGCCATCGCGTAAAGACACATTAGAACGGCTTCATCTATGAGTGAATCACAGCCCCCCTTCCCAAGAATAGCGGCCACTATCATGTCTTTTGTTGCGTCTGCCAATAAGCTGATTCGCTTATTTATTGTCGCTTCAGGGTTAGTTGTCCCTCGCTACAAACCGAAGGAACGGCCGAACTGAATTTGTAAAATACCTCCCGACCTAATATCCTTCAGGGTCATTTTGTCCTAGTGGCGATTTGTGGGAGTAAAGTTGGAGAGACTGAATGAAACTTAATCTATCTCGTTTCTGGAAAATCTACACTTACTGCTGGTTTGCCGCCCTCGCCGTGCTTTTTTTGGGCCCCGCGCTCGGTCTTTTCCCCGCGCTGGCCACTCCGCACCTCATCATGGCGGTCTATGTACCGCTCTCCTTCCTCATTTTGGGCATTCTTCCCTTCAAATTGCCGACCAGAATATTAATTGGTCTTCCGCTAGGCACGATCGGAGGAATGCTCGTTGGTCCCGAGATCAGCATCATTGCGCCGCTGGGCACGATCTTCATCCGCCTCATCTTCATGGTCATCGTCCCGCTCGTGTTCGCGTCACTCGTTGTGGGCACACAGAGTCTGGGTGACATCAGAAGGATGGGACGCATCGGCTTCCGAACCGTGGCTTTTTATACTCTCTACACCATTGTCGGCGCCTCGATTGGTCTTTTTCTAGCCAACACATTGAAGCCGGGCGAGGGGCTGAGCGAGGATGCCCAAGCCGCGCTCATCGAGAGCTACAGTCAAACCGCCGAAAGCAAGCTCGAATCGGTCGGTAAGCCTTCTCTCAAAGATACGCTGGTCAATATCGTTCCCAGAAATATATTTACGGGCATGTCCTCCGATCCCCCGGAAATGTTGCAGATCGTGTTTTTCGCCATCTTCATGGGAGTGGCACTGACCATTACCACTGGGGATTCTAAAAATACGGTCGTAAAATTTCTCGAAGGTCTCTTCGACGCCATGCTCACGATGGTCAACATCGTGATCAAGATCGCACCCTATGCCGTATTCGCGCTCATTGCCGATGTGGTGGGGCAATTCGGGCTGGAACTGCTGGTTCTGCTGGCGAAATATACGCTCATCACTCTCGGAGGACTCATGTTCCTCTGGGCAACCTATATCCCTTTAACCTATTTTTTCACCCCACTCAACATTTTCGGCTTCATCCGGGGCGTGTGGCCGGTGATGGGTATCGCCTTTTCCACCTCGTCTTCCGCCGCCAGTCTTCCCATCATGATGGACACCTGTGAGAAGCGGCTGGGAGTTTCCGAAAGTATCTGCAACTTCGTACTGCCGCTCAGTATTACCATCAACATGAACGGGACGGCCCTCTACCACGGTGTCTCGGCCGTATTCATCGCGCAGGTGTATGGGATTCCGCTGACCTGGTCGATCAAATCATGATTGTCTTGATCGCAACCTTGGCGGCTATCGGCGGCGCCGGGGTTCCGGGATCCGCCTTCATGATGCTCGTCATGGTCCTGACACAGATCGGAGTTCCGCTGGAGGGTCTCGCGCTGGTCCTTGGAGTCGAGCGTATTCTGGATATGGCCCGCACTACGGTCAACATCATGGGTGACTCAACCGCCGCTGTGATCCTTGCAAAAAGCGAAGGCGAGCTCAATCCTCCACCGGAGTTATTGAAAAAATAGAATACGCAGCCGAGCTTGCAGGAGCTCTAACGGGCCTCGAGCCTCACCAGCGATAGACAATGTGGAAAAGCGCCCTCACGCCGAGGATATCACCGCCGAACGCCTCATAGTGCTTGTTGTTGAACAAGTTGCCCACGTTGAGTCCAGTTCGTCGTAAGATTGTAGTTGGCGCTCAAATCAACCGTCGTATAAGACTCCACCGGACCACGAAAAGGTCCCACCGCCCATAGAAACTCATCGACCCAGCGAACGCTGAAACTTGCGTTGAATCTGTCCTTGGCATAGGCCAATCCGGCGCTGAACTTGTGCGCGGGTGAATCAATGAGCAAAGAAACCTTCGTTTGCCAATCATCTTCCACCCCCCCCTGCCTCACGTCTTGAAAACGGGTCTCGTCAAGACGTGTATTTCGGGCGAGCCTAGCATGAGCGGTGCGGAGAGACAATAGATAAGGATCAACCGAGCTTTTCGAGTTGTTATCCGGATATCAAGGGGCCTCGCTGAGCTCCGCAAGGGAGGCGACGAGCAATACGATTTGCTGCGTGGAGATCCGGGCACTTTCGACATTCGCCCATTCGGAAAGAGTATGCTGTTTGCCGCCCCGACCGCGACCTACAGCGATAGAGGGAATCCCTCGAAGCACGCCTTCATTGGCATCCGTAGAGCCCGAGGCCACGGCTTTCCGATCCTCGGGAAGCTCGACCCCGAGATAGTCCAAAATGTTGACGGCCGTTTGCACGATGGGATGGGCCCGCCGGGAAGCGAGTTGGTCGGGAGTCCCTCCGGCCTCCGACTTCGAAGCGAAACGTCGCTCGAACTCCACCCCCTCCGCCTCGGCAGCAACCTTACATTTCTCGAGAATCTCGGCATCGAGCCGGGTAAGGAGCTCCGCGTTGACCGTTCGAAGATCAACCGTGAATGTGACGTCCTGCGGTATGGCATTGATCACATGACCGCCTCGTATTTTGCCTACATTGTAAACGGCAGAAACCGGGCCCGGCGGAGGAAGAGGGATCGTATAGATATCCAAGATACACTTTGCCGCCGCACGGGCGGGATGCGGTTTGTCGCGTGAAGACAAGGTATGGGCTCCTTCTCCGTGGAAACTCATCTCGGACCAATAGATACCGAGAGCACCGTAGCTTACCGGTCCGAAGCCCCCGTCGAGAGCCACCAGCATTTCGACTTCCGGGTTTTGTTCCAACCAGTGAATCATGCCATCGGAGCCGGTTTCTTCTTCGACCGTACCGATGAGATAGACATCACCCTTGGTACGAAGGCCCGAAGCACGGATGGCACGAGCCGCGGCAATCATGTTGGATAAGGAAGCACTGTTGTCGAAAATTCCGGGAGCGTGGAGCTCCCCGTCGCGGCGCTTCACCGTGAGATCCGTATCCATGGGATGCACCGTGTCCATATGGGCAGCAAAGGCCACCATCGGGCCTCCACCGGACCCGGGAAGATGGGCGATGACGTTACCCACGGCATCGGTCGTCACCGTCATGCCGGTGTCCTCGAGCTCGCCACGAACGAAGGCCGCCCGTTCGGCCTCGTGCCCGGAAAGTGCAGGAATCTCGGTGATCCGGATCCACTGTTCCACCTGCTCCCCGAAATGAGCGTCCACGTACTGAAGTGCAGCGCGTACGATGGGTCGTTCCGCCAGTTCTTTGGAAAACTTCGAAGGATAATTTTCCTGAGACTCTACAAAAGCAGGCATGAGCAGAGCGAGAGCCAAAAGGACCGACGTTGCTTTTTTCACACCTTTCTCCTATGGCTTTTGCCTTTGCGAAATTCAATGCGCGCATGCAACCGAGACACTTCCTTGTCTTCGACAGTGAAGTCACAGTGCTCGCTTCTGCCTATGGTGTAGAGGGGTCGAGATTCGCTCAATATCGTTTCACTGTCACAATGTGTGAGGTGAACCTCCGAGTCTCGATTGGAGGTTTCGAGCGGCGTTACTACATCCAAAGTGTGGACCGATTCATCCCAGATGATCTCATGTATTTCGAATATTTCTTTTTTCCCCTTGATAGTCGTTTTGTTGACGAAGGGGCACAAGGCCTCCCATGAGGAGCCCAGCTCGCCTACAGTCTCCGCTGTCGTCAGGATCTGCTGGCGCTTGGCCAACGTGGATACTCGTTTGGCCGTGTATACGGTGTCGCCGAAAATCCCCCCCTTGTCCAGAATGACTGGTCCAAAATGCAGACCTATCCGGACGCCGACGTCGCGAGACAATCGCTCCTCCTGTCTTGCCAGATCGACTTTTTTTTGCATTTCGATGGCGCCCACGGCGGCCGAATGCGCATCGGCGAATGTACACATCAACTCGTCGCCAATCCGCTCGACGACGGTTCCCTCGCAGGATTCGACGATATCGCCGAGGATCCCGAGACATTCCAGGACGATGTCGCGGGCACGCTCATCGCCATAAGTTTTATATAGGGATGTACTATCAGCGAGATCAGCGAAAAGAACAACTAGAGGTTCTCTACCGTCAGTCATCACACTACTCTTACGAGATCCGCTGGCGCTGGGTAAGCAAAGTATAGTGGATTTAGAGAATGAAAGGAATCTCTCGAGGAAAGGCGCGACCTGCCTCCTCCCGATCTCGTTACAGCGTCTGGAGTAGACTCTGCGGTATTGTTCGTTCGCCCGTGTGAACCTCTAGAATCCGTCCTACTTCTTCATGAAATTTATCGAGGGATTCCATCACCTGGCTCCGGAACTCTTCGCCGACAGCGCTAGAATATTCTTGAGCGGCACGGAGAAGCACCGCCGCACTGTACTGGAGAGCTTGCTTGTGGTCTTTGAGAAGAGCAAGGTGGTCGCGCGCAACCTGCTTCAACCGGCCCGCGTAGGCTTCAGCAAAGCTCAGGGCATCTCCCGACCCTTGGGCGAGCCTTTCGAGTCGAGTAACTCCTTGCTCCAAAAAAACTCTCACCTCCTCAACCTTGAGAGCCTGCTGCGTCGTCAGTATCAAATGGTGGCCTTGAACGGCCAGACGGACTGCTGGTGGCAGGCACCGGGGAGATCGCTGCAATATTCTAGCCAAGAATTTCCAGTAGGTTGACCGATAACTGCCCACAAATCCTTGCCGCCAGAGGGAGAGCAAAAAGGCCCGCACCTCCGGCCACCTGATGTGCATCTTCGCCAATGGCTGTCTTTTTTGGTTCGCGAAAAAAGTCAGACAACGCTCGAAGTAAACTTCCGGCGTGTTGAGTGTCCGCACGGTCCACCGGTGGCGGTCGATGAGCAACTCAGGGGCGATGGTTGGAACATAGCTCAGTTCCCGGCTGAACACACCGGAATCGCCCCTATACTTGGCGCCCTCCACGAGGCGCCCCTCGCGCTCGAACCTCTTGTAGTCCGGCGTGTCCCGTAAGACGCCGAGGATACCGACCATGGCCAACGGAATTCCCGCTTGGCGGATAAAGGCGACCATGCGCTCTGCAATGTCGTCGGGATCGGTATCGAGTCCCATGATGAAACCCGCCTGGACCTCGAATCCCATCGCCTGTATTTTTCTCACTTTGTCCAGAAGTGGGGCGTTTCCTTGGAGATTTTTTTGCGCCCCCATGAATTTGAGGCTCTCTTTGACGGGAGATTCGATCCCAACGAATAGCTTGTCGAATCCTGCTGCCCACATCGCCTCCAGTAAAGTGTGATGGTCACTCAGGCGAATGCTCGCTTGGGTGTGGAACTGGAACGGATGGTTTCTCTCCTCCTGCCACGGGATCACCCTTTCCTCGAGAGCCATCCGAATTGCCTCTGCATTACCTACAAAGTTGTCATCCACCGCCATCACGGGTCCCCGCCATCCTGACCCATAGAGTGCGCTCAGTTCCTGGAGGATGCGGTTCCCTGATTTGATTCGTGTCTTGCTACCATAGAGTGCGGGAATGTTGCAGAAGGTACAGCTCTCCGGACAACCTCGCGTGACCTGGACGACCATATTGCTGTAGCCGCCGAAGTCGATGAGATCCCACCGGGGAAGCGGCGTGGCGTCCAAGTCGTTAAAAAGGCCTCGGCAATCCACGTATTGACGCTTCACCGAGCCGGGACGAGAGACCATGCGCTCCACGACGTCTAGAAAGCCGTTTTCCGCCTCGCCGCGGTAGAACACCGATACACCAGCGATATCGTCGCAGTACTGTGTCGGAAGAGGGCCGCCGCTCAGAACCGGAACGTTCGCGGCATTACAACGGCCGATAACCTCTTCGAGAGATTGCCAGTGAATGATCATAGATGACGTGAGCACCACATCGGCCCACTCGAGGTCCTCATCGGTCAGCGCCCCGACGTTCAGGTCCACCAGACGACACCGGTACTCATCAGGCATCATTCCAGCTATCGTTAGGAGCCCGAGAGGCGGGAAAGCACATTTCTTTCCGACCATCCTCAGGGCTTCGTCGAAACTCCAAAAGGTAATTGGATTCTTGGGGCTAACGAGCAGTGCGTTCGGCATTACATATCTCTTATGAAAGTTCCGCCATGCACCGATGACCCACCGCCTGCGCACTATAGAAGCAGCTATTCAGCGGGATTCCAACCGACCAAGCCGGCATTTGCACTATTCTATATGGCCTCACCTATCGGACCAAGACCTTATGTCGAGAATTTTTGACTCTTCGGAATGCTCTGGCTGAGTTTGTAGGTGGCAGGGCCAAGCGCGGTATACAGGCTAATTCTTCGCAAGCGCTCTGTTTTACGAACGGCGTTTCATGGGCGCTGATACTCGAGATTCTTTAAATTCCATCGCCCCGACATGAGCCCGTCGTGGGTATGGGACATCTCTGGAAAGCAGACGTGCACGACCTCGTGAGCGATGACACGGCCGAGTGCATTTGCGAAGCGGTAGATATCCTGAGGGGAACGGTTGACCTTTTCTTCCGGTGAATAGCCCAACGCTCGTTTCAGGTTGGGGAAGAAGATAAATACCATTGGATTCTCACCGCGTTCAACGACCGCGCCCATCGCGTTCCCCTCGAGTCCCCACATCGAGGCATCCATAGGGGTCAGGAGTATCGTCAGGACGCTTTTTTCGTCGGGCCGCGGTGATTTGTCCTCCGGTCCGCTATACGCCCTCCAGGAAACGCCGATACCCACATCGGCAAGCACGTCGCTGCCTTCCTGCGACACTCGTTTTTGGCTCCAGGGAAACAGCTGATTGGGGTCCATCCACACCAGGGCCACCCGATCCTCGCGCGATGTCTCGCGATCGTCCGACAACCTCTCGGATGAATAGCCGACGCCGGCGAAACAGAGCATGGAAAGGATCCCGGGAACACTCACAAATTTCACCTGAATCATCGTAAGTAACCTTCTGACAACAAATTGGGAGCGTTACTTCGATCCGGCAATCAGTAAGGTTGGGCGTGAGCGGGTATGCGCGTCTTTGCGCGAGGATGAACAGGCCTTTGACCTGAACGCCAAAGGGAGTAGAATTTCAATTGGCAAGTTACGTTCTCATCGAACATCGAGCGAGGTAGATACATGGCCGGCTCCAGCCAGGATCTGGAAGTCCCCGTCCCCAGTTTGCCGAACGACGAGCGCCTGGAATCCTGGAAAGAAATTGCCGTTTACCTGAACCGTGATGTCAGCACGGAGGCCCGCCAAACAGCTGAACTTCTTCATAGCAAGACGGAGTCCTTACCCACGAAAAAGGAAAAAAGGCGCCACCATCACCTCCTGGCGAGTTGGCCCTTGCTGGCGGTGACACGACACGCGCTATCGACGAGCTGAGTCGAGCCCAGTCCATGCTGTCCCTTCGCGGATTCTATGTGCCGTACCCGTACGCTAAGGTCCCTCAGCACGTCCCCATCTGGTACGACCTCGCCTCAGCCTACCTGCGTGCCGGTAACGACGACCGAGCGATTCATTGGTTCGAGCAGATTGTCGAAAGCACCACCGAGCGAATGTACTGGCCCATCCCCTACGTTCGCAGTTTCTACTTCCTCGCAAAGATCCACGAAAAGCAGGGTGAGACCGAAAAAGCCCGTGCGTATTACCAGCGCTTCTATGACTTCTGGAAAGACGGTGACATGGACCTCGAGGGTGTGGAGGAGACGGCAAGCAAACTTCGCAGTATGGCTTCCAGATGATTCCTGGATTGACTATTTCGATTCCACTCTGTTCAGCTACATATAGACGACTCCTCCAATCTCAGCCTGTTATCAATCTCCTTATTGTGTTATTTTTCTTCCGAGCAAAGGGAAGCGATACAGCAGAAAGCTGTTCGCCAACTACAGAGATCCCGAGTGTTTCCAGTTGAAGTTAACCAGTTATCCTCAACCGATGCGGTCGAAGCCGAATGACTCCGGTCGTACGAACTCGAATGGAGCAGAGCCATGAACAAGAAGATGCTGATGCTATGGGCCGTAGCATGTACGACAGCCGTTTTGTGTCTCACAACCGCGACCGTCGCGTCGTTCACGCAGGGGCCGGAATGTGTCGACGATATCTGCCTTGCCGGAGTGGATTGTGATTGCTGTACCAGCATCATCGTCGGCAAAGCAGCCTCCGTTGATGGCTCGACGATGACCTCTCATTCGTGCGATAGCAACACGGACCGCACATGGATCAATGTGGTCCCACATAAAAAGCACGAACCGGGCACAATGACCAAAATTTATATGGACCCCAAGAGGACAAAGGGTCCGGACGATCCGGATCGATTCGACATCGGCGAAATACCTCAGGTTCCCGAGACCTATGCCTACATCAATACGGCCTATGCCGTAATGAACGAGCACCAATTGGCCATCGGTGAAACAACCTTCGGCGGAAAAAGGCAGTTGATATCGAAGGAAGGCATCTTAGATTGCCCCGAGCTCTATCGTTTGTCGCTCGAGCGGGCCAAGACGGCGCGAGAGGCCATCAAGGTCATCGACGAGTTGACCAAGGAGTTCGGTTATAACGACGTGGGTGAGTGTTTCACGTTTGCCGATCCCAACGAAACATGGCATTTCGAGATCTTGGGACCGGGAGCGGGAAAAATCGGGGCCGTTTGGGCCGCGGTTCGCATACCGGACGACCATGTCGGAGTCTCCGCCAATGCTAGTCGAATCCGACAAATCGATCTCGACGACAAAGAAAACTACATGGCATCCGACAACGTCTTTTCCCTTGCCGAGGAGATGGGATGGTGGGATTCCTCGAGCGGTGAGCCCTTCGAGTTTTGCTACGCCTACGCCAATCGAAGCCGGCTATATTCTCGTCGCCGCGAATGGCGAGCCCTTAGTCTCATCGCACCTTCGCTCGATCTCGACCCGAACGCCGAAAACTACCCCCTATCGGTCAAGGCGGAAAAAAAGATGTCCGTCCCAAGTGTTTTAGAGATATTCAGGAACACGTATCAGGACACTGAATTCGACATGACCCGCAGCCTCACCGTCGTCAACGACAAAGGCGAGGTCGTCAAGAGTCCTGTCGCCAATCCGTTCATGAGCGAAGACTATCTGAAGCTTTTCAACATCACGCGAGAAAGGACGATTTGTTGCCAGCGGGCAACCTATCTCAACATCACTCAGTCGCGCGCCTGGCTCCCCGACGCCATCGGCGGTCTAGTCTGGCTCGGTTATGACAATCCCGCAACGACACCGCATACCCCGTTTTACAGCTCGATATCGAAGATGCCCGACTCCTACATGGTCGACGGCCGAGAGCGTTTTCGACGTGATTGCGGATGGTGGGCCTTCCGACAGGTCAGCAAGCTTGCAACCTTCCGTTACCAAGAGATGAGCAAGGATATCGAGGTGGTTTGGAAGGAGATCGAAGACAAAGCCTTTGCCGACCAGGAAGCTATTGAACAAAAAGCTCTAGAGCTCTATAAAAAAGATCCCCAGAAAGCCAAGGAATTCCTGACCCAGTATTCCCTCGACATCGCCAATGGCGCCGTAGATTCGTACTGGAAGCTGGCCGAGGACCTCTGGTCCAAGTATCACACGAAATTTTGAGTCATTTATCAGTGATCCGTCGTTTCTTTCGACGATTTGCCTCGGACGTGAGTATCGAACCAGTCTAGCATCCTGGTGTAACGGTCGAGCTGATGGTTGGGCTCTCTCAGTCCATGGGGCTCTCTCGGGTATCGGACGAACTGTACGGTGACACCGATTTTCTTCAAGTAATGATAGAGCTCCTCGCCTTGAGAAACGGGGACCCGCCGATCTTCCTCGCCGTGGAGTATCAATGTCGGCGTCTTGGGTCGAAAGTCGCTGGCTAACGGGGACGAACCTCGATAGACATCACGACTCATTTGGCGGGCCTCGCCCCCCGAAACGGGGATGACCCAAATCTGCATCTTCCCTCTCCGGTTGGAGAGGAGGCTACCTTTTTCCCATCCGGAGACCATCGCGGACTGGAATCGTTTTCCGGTTGATAGGTCATCCGAGTGATTTCGCCGCCTGCTACGTCTGCAACATAGATATCCGTCGTGAATCTGTGCTCGTCCACATCCAAGGCTCTCAGGACGTAGGCGACCTTGTTGCCATCCGGGGAAAGCTGCGGGTCCGAGATCCGATTCATCCCGACGATCTTTTCCGGTGTCATGACATTCGCTTCGCCGAAAAGACAGAGAGAAAAGAAAAGAGCGAAACAAGCAAACGAAATCGTCACGTTATTTGTTTTCACGGGCATTCCTCCCTTGAGTCCCCTATCGAGACGGCGCGCGCTCGAACTGGAAATTTCTCGCCCGGCCCGCTGATAGCCGAAAACCCTCGACCTCTCCGGCGGCCGTTTGCTCGAAGACGACACTTCCGTCGTCCCAACGGAATCCATCCTGGAAAACAGGCTCCAAGGCTTGGTCGGGAAAGTGCTCGATTTTAAAAATGAGTTTTCCTTCGTCTCCCAAATGAATTCGATAGGTCGCATCGAGCTCCCGGCAATAAAAACTCCCCTCATAGGACTTGAGTTCCGCAGCGGACGGGCTTACCGGTTGCACCCTTTCATACTCGAACGGCCTTTGACCTTCGCTCCGCATCCGGAACTTGTTCGGAGATCCTTGCTCATCCAGAAATTCGATGTCGATTCTGGAGCCCCACCGTATCAATACGAACTCCGTTTCATTCTTCGGAAGCAGTCCCTGCGCCGTCTCATCTTCTAGGAACCGCAACTCGCCATCCTCTACGCGAACCATCGCAAAACTCGCCAATCGCGGGCTCCAATAAACGCCCGCACGCTTCTTCAACGATTCTTCCGGGAGGCTCGCCGTCGCCACGTTCTCGGGGTGGAACTTCCCTTCCAGGTAAATATCCATCGCTTTCCCGATGAACGCCATGGGATCGATTGCGCCGAGGTTGCAGAGACAATAGGCCGACAGCTTCTCTTCCGGGAAACGCATCATTCCGGCACGGAATCCCACGAAAGCACCTCCGTGCTGGATGGTATTCAATCCCTTGTATCGAGTAATCCTCAGCCCACCGGCATAAGCCTGCGGAGTCCCGTCGTTGAACTTTTCGAGTTTCAACATCTCTTTCATCACCGCCTCGCCGCCAACCCGCATATCGTCGAAATTGCGATCCCACTTCAGAAGGTCGTCAATGGTGGTGAAAACACCGCCGTCGCCCACCATCTCGAGGGTCGTCATGTCGATCTCGAAACCACCTTCTTCCTTTGGCCGATAGCCCGAAGCGCGATTCTTGACGATCATCCGTGGATCATCGTGAAAGTGAGTGCTCGTCATGCCGAGCGGCTTGAAAAGCTTTTCGTCCGCCCACTCGCGAAGGGTTTTCCCGGAGGCCCTTTCAATGATCTGAGAAAGAAGCCAAAATCCCGCGTTGCTATAAAGATACTCGTCGCCGGGCGTAAAATTGAGATTCTCGAGCGCGGCCAACTTTTCCATGACTTCTTCATTGGTGTAGTAGTCCTCGTCACGTTTTCCGGCCAGCATCATCAGGACCAGGTAGTCTCTGATTCCGCTCGTATGGTGAATCAGGTTTCGGATCGTCACGGTTTTCTCATAGGCCGGCATCTCGGGAAGATGCTTCCTTATGTCGTCGTCGAGGGAAAGCTTCCCTTCCGACACCGCCAACATGATGCTCATCACTGTAAATTGCTTGGAGACGGACCCGGTTCGGAAAACCGTCGATGACGAGATGGGAATGTCGTACTCGAGATTCGCCATTCCGTATCCCTTTTTATAGAGGAAACGGCCGTCCTCAATGATCCCGAGCGCGCAGCCGGGTGAATCAGGTTTGTTCCATTCCTCGAAAAGAGAATCTACTTGATCGGTCCGAGAATCTCCGTAGACTAGAGAACCGAGTGATAGCGTGAGGGCCAACCAGACCGTTCCGAGAGACTTCATGAAATACCTCCGTGTCACCGAACGCCGAGGATCGTAACGCATTTATGCCCAGGAGGATAACCATGCCACAGAGTCCAAGCCGAAGGACGTTCATTAAACAAAGCGCCTACGCGTCGTTGGGCTTCGCCGTCTTTCCATTTTCGCGAATCCAGTCCGCGACGAGCTTCGATGTCGTTATCAAGGGTGGCATGCTACTCGACGGCACAGGAGGAATTCCCTGGGCCTCGGACCTCGGTCTTATCGGCGACACCATCGCCGCCACAGGGTCCATCGCTCCCGAACAAGGGAAGCTCGTCCTCGACGCTTCCGGGTTTCACGTCTCGCCGGGCTTCATTGATATCCATACCCACTCCGACAGCAGCATTCTCCGCTACCCCACCGCCGACAGCCGGATACGCCAGGGTGTAACCACCGAGATCACCGGCAATTGTGGCTATTCGGTGGCTCCGCTCGAGGGCGAGGGTGTGGATGAGATGCGAAAGGAGCTCAAAGAGGAGGCCAATGTCGATGCTTCCTGGTCGAGTGTCGCTTCCTACTTCGACGTCCTCGAAGAGATGGGAATCTCGGTCAATCACGCCCTTCTGCTCGGTCAAGGCAGTCTCCGCCAAAACGCGATCGGTCCTTTGGATCGCCCGCTCACAGAAGACGAGCTGAAATCTGTGCTCCGGTCTCTCGAGGAAGGGATGGAGCAGGGAGCGATCGGCCTGTCAACGGGTTTGGAATATGTCCCGGGACGATTCACTCCCACCGATGAAATCATCGCCATGGCTCGCGTGGTGGGACGGAGCGGAGGTCTCTACGCGTCTCACATTCGCAACGAAGAAACAGCACTTCTGGCGGCCGTCGACGAAGCGATCCAGATCGGTCAAACCGCCGGCGTCCGGGTGGAAATCTCTCACCTCAAAGCCGCTGGACGTCCCAACTGGGGTAAGCAGCAGGCCGCACTTCATCTCATCGAATCAGCACGACGAGATGGGGTCCAGGTCCTTGCCGATGCGTACCCCTACACGGCCTACTCGACCGGTTTGACGATTTTCATGCCCGCTTGGGCTATGGATGGAGGCTGGCCGGCGCTGGCCCAACGACTCGAGGACCCGTCGGACCGAGGTCGTATTCGCGATGAGCTCGTCCAACGGATCAAGGAGGACCCGGGAGATTTCAACCTCATCGTCATCAGCAGCCTTCGGACCGAAGCCAATCATCCGCTTATCGGCAAGGACCTAACGCAGATCGGTGAGCAATGGAAAGTCGAGCCCATCGATGCCCTGCTTCGTCTCGTAGTAGAAGAGGAAGGTTCGGTGGGATTCATCGGCCACGGGATGAGCCCCGACAACGTCGAGCTCGTTTTATCCCACCCTCTCGTCATGGTGGGCTCCGACGGCGGCAGTATGGCCCCAGAGGGACCGGCGGCCAAAACCCGTCCTCATCCCCGCTCTTACGGAACCTTCGCACGGGTTCTCGGGTACTACGCCCGAGAACAAAAGCTCTTCGACCTCCCCACGGCTGTCAAGAAAATGACCAGCATGCCCGCCGACCAGACCGGTCTGCGAGACCGGGGCCGAATCGCCCGCGGGAAAAAAGCGGATCTCGTCATCTTCGATGCCCAAACCGTGAAAGACGTAGCGACCTTCGATGACCCGCACCGCTTCGCCACCGGCATCGAGCACGTGCTCGTCAACGGGCAAGTGGTCGTCGAGAACGGTAAGCACACGGGAAAGCGGCCGGGGAAGGTGATTAGAAAAGGATAAAAGAACTCGAGGACCCAAGAACTCGAGAACTCAAGAATCCTGGGGTGAGAGCTTGGACTTCTTTATTTCGATATTCTTGTTTTCGCCACTTCTTCTGCTTCTCACGTGGCGAGCCTACGCCGCTTATCAAATTCCACGAGACGTGTTAGCAGGAACCACAGACAAAGGCGGCCTGTTTTATACGTGGGGTCAGATGTTTGTATTTTTCCTTGTCGGTTCAATTGTCTTGCATGGCGTATGGTCGAGACAGAATTTCGACACGACCGAGATAACAATAGGGGCCGTTTGCATCTTGCTCGGAGCGTGGTCGGGGTACAACTTGGCTTGGTACTACCGCGAACGAAAACGAGGTAAGGCTGAGTCCGTTCACTTTGTCCGGACCAAGTAATCCGAAATATAGTGCGATAGCAAGGAGCAAAACATGGCTGTAAGCATGTTCGACGACAAATCTACAAAACCGGACGAGAAGTCTCTGAAACGGTCTCTAGGTGAGACCTATACCGTCTGGCAGACGATTGACGAGCATCTCCGTGATGAGTACGGGAACATCTCGAGCGAGTGGAAGCACTACAGCAAAAAATCAGGGTGGGTGCTCAAAGTCGTGCAGAAGAAACGCGCGATTTTCTACCTCATCCCGCAGAAAGGTCATTTCGACGTGTCGTTCGTCTTCGGAGACAAGGCAGTCGCCGCTGCGGAGAAGAGTACGCTTCCGAAAAAAATGCTCGAGAAGCTTCGCAACGCGCGGCGTTACGTCGAGGGCCGGGGGCTACGAGTACCCATTGAGTCATCTCGGGCCCTCAAGAGCGTGAAGACGCTCGTGGGGATTAAACTTGCCAACTAAGCGCCGTCATACCAAGAGTTCGCAACCTTATTCAGATCGCTGCCAATGCATCCAGCCCGAGAAATACGACACCACCAACGCCACGAGGATGGTCGCCAAGCCGACGAAATAGGTCGACCCCACACCGAGGTTAGCAATCAGAAGGGGTGCCGAGGCGGTCACGAAGCCGCCTCCCATCAGCGGCTCGTAGATGATCTGCTTGAAGCCGAAGGACTCGGCGGCCTCCGTCTCGAACTGTGGGTCGGCGACGCGGAGCAGAAGCAAGCCGAGAGCAGTCACTCCCGTTTGCATCCCGTACTCGGTGATCCCCCGCTCGAACCAGGCACCGGGCAACATGCGCGGTGCGATGAACCAGGTGGCGAATATCACCCACGTCAACCCGACAACCATCAGAATGGCGAAGGGCCAAAAGTAGGCCAGGAAAACGTCGAGCTTGATCGACGCGATGGCCGCCACGACGAGAAAATCCAGTGCGAATCCGAGAATCCGATCGTAGGTCTTGCGGTCGAAGTACCTCGCGACCCCGGACTTGGTGGACACAAGCTGGACGATAACTCCACCGATCATCGCCAGCGGAAAGAGCGGGAAACTCCGGAAAAGATCCAGTTCTGTCTGGGCACTCAGGCTCTTGATGCCGGTGAGCAAGTACCACCCGATGAGAATGGCGATCCCCACGAACGCGGCGTGGAATGCGAATGGCTCGAGCGAGTCGGGCGCCACGGTCATGGTGCTACCCGACTTTTGTTCGCCCTCCGGAATCAATCCCCGAATCTTGGTCAGCGAAAGCTCGTCCGGCGACTTGATGACCTTCGTATATCCTCGGCGCGCCGCCAGGTTGATCATGGCCATCCCGAACACCACGGCGCTGATGACTCCGACCGTGGCCGACATGACACCGAGATCGGAGCCGGCCGGGAATCCTAGCTGCGTGAAAGTCTCCTTCATCCCCGCGGCCGTCCCATGGCCACCCGAAAATCCGATTTCGAGAAGCGTGCCGAAATAGGCCGGCACCCCGAAAAGTGGGCCGAGCAACACCACGGAAATCCCAACCCCCACCATGTACTGTCCCATGCCCACCGTCCATCCGTAGCAGAGCTGCGGACCGCCTTCGCGCCAAATGGTTTTGAGCGATGGGATGGAGAATCCGAGGAACAAACATGCAAAGACGATGTTGATGAGCATCCCCGGAAGTGCCGCCCAAGTATCGAGCATCTCCTGAGGAATGAGCTCTACTCCAGCGCTGCCCAGGATATACGGACCCACGATCAGACCGACGAAGCCACCGATGATCGACGCCGGCAAAAAGAGTTTTTGCAGGAGCACGATCTTGGTACGCAGCAGCTTCCCAATCAAAAGAAGCACGGACAACCATCCGAGATCGATCAGCAACTCGGTCAACTGGGCTCCCGAAAGTGCCATGAAAACTCCCTCTCTTTTAGTGAAGGTCAGCGCGCATCGTGGCGCGTTCTCAGCGGACCCAGACCTGCTCCATCACGCGTAGAGCGTTTCCGCCCATCACTTTGATGATGTCTTCGTCCGAGTAGCCGTGCTTGACCAACCACCGGATGATGTTGATGAAGTCGGCCGGATTCTCGATGCCGTCCACATACGGCACCTCGTCGAACTTCACTCCGGCGTGGGACTTTTTGATGGAAAGATGGGCGGCGTAAGCGTGATGCAGACCGACGTGGTCCCCGAAGAGCGTATCGGGACCGAATCCCACGTGATCGATCCCGACGAGCTTCACGGCATGCTCGAAGTGATCCATGAAAGACTCGATGCTATGCCGGTTGTGTTTCTCGGTGAGCGTTGTGTGAGGCGCCGCTTCGATTCCGAGCACACCGCCTTTGGCCGCCATCGCTTCGATGACATTGTCCGGCTTCAGCCGCCGCGTGTTCCAAAGCGACCGGCACCCCGCATGAGAGATGTAGATGGGATGCTCGCTGGCCTCGATGACGTCGAGCGAGGTCTGATCGCCACAGTGGGAGACATCGACGATGATCCCAAGCTTGTTCATGCGCTCGACAGCTTTCCGACCCAAGTCCGTCAGTCCACCATCGCCTTGTTCCCGTAGCCCCGCACCCAGAGCGTTGGCTTCGCTGTAGACAATGCCCATGCTTCGGATGCCGAATCCGTAGAAAATATCGACGCGGTCCACTTCGTTCTCGATGGCGGTCGCCGCTTCGAGCGTAGGAACGCAGCGCAATTTTCCCCTTCGCGTGCGCTTCCTTGATGTCCTTCACGCCATCACAGACGATAACGAAGTCCTGATGGGCCAAGTCGCAGAGCCGCATGCCCAAATCGTGGAGGAGGTCGTTCCACTTCCATCCCATTGAAGAAGTGATGGTACAGATGCCGTCCATGAGATTATCGAGGACGCAGTCGAGCCCGGAAGCCGCCAAACCCTCGAACCCGGTAAAATCCTTGCCCTCCCGCTTCTGGTCGAAGATCTCGGTGATGTTTTCCGGAGTCACCGTCGGGTGGTCGTGCATCGAAATGGCGATATTGTCGGCCATGAGTTCTTGAACGCGTGCTTCCTCGTCGGAGGTCACTTCGACTTTGCTGGATGGTACGCGATCGACCTCTTTGGCCAGTTTAAAACCCTTGTAATCCGGGCCTTCTTCGAGATACTGAAATGATTTATAGCCGTTATATTGCTTGTTGGCGCCCATGAACGTGTCCTCCTTCGGCTCAAGACTTTAACAGAATGGGCCCCGTGTCTCCACACGGTCGGGTTTTGGAAAGGCTTAAGCAATGCTGGAATAGTGGAATGATGGAATGTTGTTCGGGGGGCTTTCGCCCCCCCTCGCTGATTTGCGTGAGCAAGCTCTAGTGAACCGACTCGAGGATCAACGATATCCCTTGGCCTCCGCCGATGCACATTGTCACGAGACCGTACTTGTTCTTCGCGCGACGTAAGCCGTAGGCGCAGGTGGTCGTCAGGATGGCCCCCGTCGCTCCCAAGGGATGCCCCAGTGCGATGGCGCTTCCCATGGGATTGACCTTCTCGGGATCGATTCCCATATCGCCAAAGTCCTTGATAACGGCCAGAGCCTGCGGCGCGAAAGCCTCGTTGAGCTCCACGTGATCGAGGTCCTCGCCCTTGAGGCCCGCGTTTGCGAGCGCCTTCTTCGTGGACGGCACGGGTCCCCACCCCATGATCTGAGGATCACAAGCGGCAACTCCATAACCGACGAGCCTGGCCAAGGGTTTGAGGCCGTGTTTCTCGGCATCGGATTCCTTGCCGATGACCATGGCCGCAGCCCCGTCTACAACCGCACTGGCGTTGCCGGCGGTGATGATTCCTCCGGGCTCGAAAGCGGCACGGAGTCTCGCCATCTTCTCGATGCTGACGTCGTCGATGATGTGTGTGTCGTATTGAACCGTAACGGGCTCACTGGACCCGTCTTCTTGAACCTCGACCGGCTCGAGCTCCTCATCGAACCAACCGTTGTCCCGCGCCTCCCGAGCGAGCTTATGGGACCGGTAACCGAACTCATCGGCTTGATCCCGAGTAATCCCGTAACGGCGGCCCAGCTCTTCGGCCGTGTTGGCCATGGCCATGCCGGCACCGGGATCGTAGAGTCCCATCAACAAAGAATCTTGGAGATGGCTTCCGGGAGGGAGTCCCTTCACATCGACCGGCCCGTATTTCTGTACGGCCGTGCCGACGGGACGCCCACGGTAGTTATAGAGAACGAAGGGATACTGCATGCTCTCGCCGCCGCCCACGACCGTGAAGGGACGCGCTTCATCATGCCGGAGGCCTGCAAGCATCATCTCGGCTCCCAATGTCACCGCCTCGGCGCCGGAGCCACAGATTCGCGCCACGGTCAAAGCGGGCACGTCTTGGCCCAATCCGCCCCGCCAGCGCATTCCCTGCGCGCCGTAGATGGAATCGCGGTGACTATGCTGCGCCATGCCCATGATCACGTGTCCGATGAGGCCCTTGTCGATGGGAGTATGTGCCAGTGTTTCCTTGATGGCCATGCCGCCGAGCTGGGTCGCGGTAAAACGCGAGAACAGACCCGGTTTCTTGTTGTTGATCAGGATATCCGCACGAGGCGTCCGTCGTGCTCCCTCGAGGATGACGATGGAGTTGTCCTTGCCCATATTTCCTTCTCCCCTTTACTCGTGCATGAAGGCCGCCGGGACTCGGGGGCCGTTGACGATGAAGTTGGTCATACCGATGTTGTAGTCGATAACTTCCTTGCAGCGCGCGAACCCCGCCGCTTCCGCGTTTAGTCCATCGGGCAGCGCTTTGGCCAAACCGTCCCGAATCACATCGACCAGGATCGTATCGACGGCTATGGAATGATGGCCGAGATCCACTCGAGGCAGATCCGCCGGTACTTCCATGGGCTCCGGATTGACCGGCGCCAGCTTCACTTTGCCATCGAGATGCTGCCGGATGAGGTCCTTGGCGGCCGCCACAACATCGGGGGACGGATCGCCGGTGGCCCAACCCCAGGCGCAGGCTTCCTTGGCGCCCACCGGATTACCGGTTCGCAGAAGCTCCAGACCTTTCTCGAGACCGATGAGTCGAGGCAAGCGCTGGGTCCCACCGTAGCCGGGGATGATACCGAGATTGACCTCGGGCTGGCCGAGCATCAACGCCGGGCCCACGACTCGGGCGTGGCAAGCCATCGAGATCTCAGCGCCGCCCCCGAGGACCGGTCCATCGACGGCGGCGACGACGGGCTTACTGAATCCGGAGATCGCAGCCAGGACTTCGTGTCCATGAAGGCATTTTTTCTCCGCTTCCTCGGCTGTCTTCAGAGCCGCAAGCTCCATGATGTCCGCCCCGGCAAGAGCGCCATCGAAGCTTGTGAGCACAACGCCGCGTACTCCGTCGTCGCCATCGAGCTCCTTGAAGACCATCTCGAGCTCGTTCATGGTCTGGTCGTTCAAGGCGTTTTTGACCTCCGGTCGCTGGATGGTCACGACGGCCACATCCCCGTCCTTATCCACTTTCACGTTCCGGTGAAACTGGATGAGTTTCTTATCTTGAATACTCTTGGGAACCGCGAAGCCCGGATTCTTTTCGGCGTACTTCGTACAAACATCGTGGATGCGGTCGGCTCCGTATTTCTCGGCCAGATCCAAAAGGCCCTTTCTGAATCCAAGCGCGTTTTGGGTCAGCCAGTTGAGATCGGCGGGATCGCAAATGTCGTTGTCCACCACAAAGTAGGTCCGCCCGATGAGCACCGCGAGTATGCGATCTAGAACTTCGTTTTTGAGCGCTTCGTCGTGGGTCGGGTCACCCGGATTCTTGGGATCGAGCCAAGGTGTGTTGGCTTGCTTTGAGAAAATCGGGGGCGGCTCGAACCACTCGGTTCCCGTCGGCGCATCGCGCATGAGCTCCAGGCAATGCACGTTCAGCAAGTTTCCCTTGGTCAGGTCCATGACGTTAAAGGGACCTCCGCCACCGACCGCGCTGTTGACGATCTTGTCGACTTGAGCCGGAGTCGCCTTTCCCTCGACAAAAATGCGCGCCGCTTCCGCACAGTAGTTGACGAAAATGTCATCGGCCGCGAAACAGGCCACATCATCGGTGATGATGGGTACCTTTCCAAGCTTCTTCAAGGTGTCCAGCATTCGAGTCCCGTAGGTTTCGTCACCCGAAAGAACCACTTCAATCGGGAGCGCACGCCACGCCGGAAAGAACGGATGATTAACGAAGCAACGTTCGGGATGCTTGGCCTCGGCCGCAATCTGCGCTCGGGGAATTCCTGAAGTGGCAAAGCCGATGAGACAATCAGGCCGAACGATCTCCTCGAGATCTTTGAGAATGGCCTGCTTGACCTTCAAATTCTCGCTTGCTGCCTCCAGAACATAATCGCAATCGGCGAGATCTTTCATCTCCATGGTCGGAATGGTACCGGCCTCGATGGCTTTTGCCGCCTTGGGATTGATTTTTCCCCGCGACATACCTTTTTTCACGTATCCCTTGATGCGCTCGATTCCCGCATCCAAGGCCTCTTTCTTGACGTCCAAGAGATAGACCTGTCCTCCACCCCGGGCGGTGGCAGAGATAAATCCGTATGCCAAATCGGGACCAATGGATCCCGAGCCAATCACACCGATTTTCATCAGAAGGCTCCTTCCCTGCTGGCCGGCTAGTCAATCATATCGAGACTACTCGATGTCGGTGAAGCAGTCGTAACACGCAAAGCTCCACGGAACGCCAATTCTGCCATAGTTGACGGTAAGGGCGAAACGCCCTACCATCACCGGCCAGAGTGTTGCGGAGAAAGACAAAGAGTCAACGCAAAGACGCGGAGACGCGAAGACGCAAAGTGGAATTGAGTGTAGCTTTCCATTCGTCACGTGGAGGTCTCATCCCTGGATCGGTGCTGTTTCCGAAAAATTTACAAGACATCTTGGCGTCTTTGCGCCCTGGCGACTTTGCGTTTTTTTCTTCGTCTTTTCGCATTTAGTAGACATTTAAGAGGGCAGAACCCATGTTCATTCCAGATTTCAACCTTCACCGTCCGGATAAACTCGATGAGGCCTGCCGAATCCTCGATGAAAGCTCCGACGGGGTTCTACTCGCCGGAGGTACGGATCTTCTCCTCGACCTAAAGCAGGGAAAACGTCACCATCAGGATGTCGTCTCGCTGACGAGGATCGCCGAACTGCAATCGATTGTCGTCGAAAATGACAAGCTCGTTCTCGGCGCCGCCGTCACACACAATCAGCTCATTGAATCACCGGTGGTCCGAGAGAAATGTTTCGCCCTCAGCGAAGCCGCCGAGGTCATCGGCACCGAGCAGATTCGTAACACCGCCACCGTGGGCGGAAACCTCTGTACCGCAGCGTCTTGTGCCGATACGGCTCCCATCCTCTTCGCTCTGAGAGCAGAGGTCGAGATCACCAATAGCCGCGGGACACGAGCATTACCGCTCGAGGAGTTCTTCACCGGCCACCGGACCACGGCCCTGGAAAGAGGTGACATCCTGTCCCGAATCCTGGTGCCTGTGCCGGCCCCGGGGACGGGTGCCTGCTACCAAAAATTCGGGTTGAGGGGTGCCGCCAACATCTCGGTGGCTTCCGTGGCCGCCATGATCCGATCTGGAAGACGGTGTCTGCCGGGACGCTCGTTTCGTCATGGGCGCTGTCGCACCGACTCCCAAGATCGCCGTCCAGGCTGGTGTGCTGGTACAAGGTAAGTCCGTCTCCGAGCTGTCCGACAAACGCTTTCTCGAGCAAATCGGCCGGGCCGTTTCCGGGGAAGCGGAGCCCATCGACGACATTCGGGGAAGCGGGTCCTATCGACGGGAAGTGACGGGGATCCAGGCACGACGCGCTTTTGCCGTCGCCCTCGAACGCGCTAAAGCTAATTGAAACGGGACAATTGCCATGAAACAGATTGTTCAACTGAAGGTCAACGGTACGGGATATGAAGTGGCCATCCGGCCGGGGGCAACCTTGGCCGACGTACTCCGAGACGAGCTCAAGCTCACCGGGACCAAGAAAGGATGCGAGCTTGGAGATTGTGGAGCCTGCACGGTTCTCATCAACGGCAAACCGGTCAACTCCTGCTTGACGCTCGCCCTCGAGGCCGAGGGGAAATCCATCACGACCATCGAGGGTCTTACGAAAGGCAGCGATCTTCATCCCATCCAGCACGCTTTCATAGAATACGGTGCCATCCAGTGCGGTTTCTGTACCCCGGGAATGATCCTGCGGACCAAAGCACTGCTCGACGCCAACCCCGACCCGTCAGAGGACGAGATCAAAGCGGCACTCACCGGAAACATCTGCCGCTGCACAGGCTACACGAAGATCGTCGAGGCGGTTCAAGTCGCGGCCACCTACCTTCAAGGAAAAGAGCCCCCGAGGCTCGAGTTCGCGCCGCAGAAATCCGCGGCAGATCTATCCGTCGTGGGCAAACGCCTTCCCAAGCTCGATGCCCCGGACAAAGCCACGGGACGTGCCCTCTATACCGACGACATCGTTCTACCCAACATGATCTATGGAAAGCTCCTCTTGAGTCCCGTGGCCCATGCCAAGATCAAGTCTATCGACGTCACCAAGGCCAAGGACCTTCCCGGTGTCCAGGCAATTCTCACCGGCGCGGACGTACCCGACATCACCTATGGGACTTCTCCGGCCCGCTACGACGAAACGGTTCTGGCGAAGGACAAGGTTCGTTACGTGGGAGATGTCGTCGCCGCCGTTGCCGCTTTGGACGAAGAAATCTGTTACCGGGCGCTCGATTTGATCGAGGTCGATTACGAGGAGCTTCCGGCGGTCTTCGACGGATACGAAACGATGGAGGAAGGCGCTCCGCGTCTTTTCGACGACAAATACGAGAACAACATCAACACCCGGGTGGACCATCATTTTGGGGACGTCGAGCAGGGATTCGAAGACGCGGACTTTGTGAAAGAGGCTCGTTTCGTCGGCAACCGCATCTATCAAAATCCCATCGAGCCCCACTGCGCCATCGCGGAATGGGATCACCACGGCAGGGTAACCCTGCACACCGCAACCCAAGTGGTTCACTACGTACATCACCAGCTCTCGCGTGTTCTCGGACTTCCGCTCGGGAACATCCGCGTCATCATGACCAACACAGGCGGCGGTTTCGGCGCCAAGGCAGCCACTAATCCTTTGGAGGTTCTTTCTATTCTCTTGGCCAAGGAGACGGGCCGACCTGTCAAGATGCGGTTCAACCGCAAGGAGATGTATCTCTACGGACGCGGCCGCCACAAACAAATCATCGACCTGAAGCTTGGCATCAAGAAAGACGGCACCATCACCGCCGTCCAACAAAAGGCGGTGCTCGAAGGTGGGGCTTACTCGAGCTTCGGCGTCGTCACGGCCTACTACGCCGGTTCCATGGTTCCAACGCTCTACAAGTTCGATAACTACAAGTACGACGGATACCGGGTAAATACGAATTTGCCTCCCAGCGGAGCCATGCGCGGCCACGGCTGCCCTCACCCGCGATTTGCCTTCGAGTCGTTACTTTCCATGATCGCCGCCGACGCCGGCATCGATCCCATCGATATCCGCCTCAAAAACGCCATGGAGCCCGAGACGCGGACCTGCAACGATCTCGACATCCACTCCTGCGAGCTCAAAGCCTGCCTCGAAGACGTGCGCAAGCGATCCGGCTGGGACGAAAAGAAAGGCAAGTTGCCGCCCGGCCGGGGCATCGGAATTGGTTGCGGCGGGTTCGTCAGCGGCGCCGGCTATCCCATCTATCGGTCCAAGTTCCCCCACTCGAACGCCATCATCAAGGTCGAAGAAGACGGCTCCAAGGCGGTACTCTTCACCGGTGAAGCCGATATCGGCCAAGGCTCGGACACGGTGCTCGCCCAGTGTGCGGCCGAAGCCATGGGCATCACCCTCGATCGCGTCAATGTGGTCTCCGCCGACAGCGACACTACACCACTCGGCTTCGGAGCCTATTCGAGCCGTGTCACGCTCATGGGCGGCAATGCGTGCAAGATGGCGGGCGAGGAAGTGAAGCAACAAGTTCTCGCCACAGCGGCGAATATTCTCGAAGTGCCGGTTGAAGAGCTCGAAGCAAAGAACAACCAAATCCACTTCAAGAGCGGTATCGAAAAGTCCGTCCCCTGGGAACAAGCCGCGATGGAGTTTTTCTCAAAGAACGGTCCTCTGGTGGGTCGAGGTCACTATTCCCCTCCCGAAGGACTCGGCGGAACCTACAAGGGTGCGGCCGTCGGCACATCCCCCGCATATTCTTTCTCAGCAGCAGTATGCGAGGTGGAGGTGGACATGGAGACCGGAAAGGTCAAGGTCTTGAACTTCTGGGATGCCCATGACTGTGGAACCGCCGTCAATCCTCTGGCCGTCGAAGGACAGGTCGAGGGAGCGATCGTCATGGGTCTTGGAGAGACACTTCTCGAGAATCAGGTCTTCGACAAACAAGGCAAGATCGTCAACGCCGACCTACACAACTATCTCCTCGCCACGTCCATGGACATGCCGAACATCGACTCCACCATCGTGGACAGCTACGAGCCCGAAGGCCCCTTCGGCGCCAAGGAGGTCGGAGAAGGCGCAACCCTTCCCATTCTCGGGGCAATTGCGAACGCGGTTGCCGACGCCATCGGTGCCCGGATTTACGAGCTGCCGATTACGCCGGAAAAGGTGCTGGATGCGATCAAGAACAAGTAGACACCGTGGGTCGTCACAGTCTGTCGAAGGAGAAATCCCATGAGGACATTTATGAGGTGTGTTCGGCCGGTCGCGGTCGTCTGTGCTCTCTTCGGGCATCCGTCCGCGATGGGAGCGTCCGTCCAGAACGGAGAAGTCCTGATCGTGGGAGACGTGTCGGTTGACGCCGGCACGAAAAAATCATGGGACCTTCATGCCGGTGAGACGGCTTTGGGGTCGGTGGACATACCGGTCACGGTCATAAACGGCGGAAGCAAGGGTCCCGTTCTTGCGGTGACGGCGGCCTGCCACCCGATGGAATTGACGGGCGTCATGACGACCATTCGCCTGGCGACCGAGTTAGACCCCGAGAAACTTGCGGGAGCACTCCTCATCGTTCACGTGCAGAACATCATGGGATTTCAGGCCAAGCAGGGTCATCTTTCGCCGCTCGATGGCATCAACATGAGCCGGGCGTTTAGCGCGCGAGACGATATCGATGAGTCCGGAACCGTCTCCCATCAAGGTAAGTCGTTGACGTTTCTCATTGCGGACCGCGTCTATTCCGAGATCATCAGTCGCTCGGACTATTACATTGACCTCCACGGCGGGGAGCTTCATGAATCCCTCGTTCCCAACATCGAGATACTCCCCGTTGGAATCGAGGAGACCGACAAAAAGATCCGATCACTAGCCAAGGCCTTCGGTTTCGACCTCATTTGGGAAGTTCCCAAAGGGTCCATCGAGGAAATGCCCGATTATCCGGGAAACGGTATGGCGGCTCTCGAAGCCGGGAAGAACGGGATTCCATCGGCTGTCTGCGAGGTCGGCAGCGAGGGAAAACTCGAGGAAGATCTCGTTGACTTGATGTTCCAGGGCATCGTCAATGTCATGACGGATCTCGGGATGCTGGCCGGAGAGAAAGTTCCCGATGAGGCTCGAGTCCTTGTCGGTGGAAACGTTCTCTTCGCGAAGCGGGCCGGATTGTTCTTGACGAACGTCAAAGCCGGAGACCGACTGACTCAAGGCCAGGCTCTCGGCCGGATTATCGATCTTTCCGGCCGGGTCGTCGAGACGTTTGAAGCCCCCCGGGACGGAATACTCCTCAACATGGTCACACTCGGTTTAGCGAATCCCGGCGACATGCTCTACGTCATCGGGAATATCGTGGAGTAGGCCCCCTTACAAATTGAAGCAAACCACGCGGGTCTCGGTCAGCTCTTGAATCGCAAATCGAATCCCTTCCCGGCCGATCCCGCTCAGCTTGGTGCCGCCGAAGGGCATCACATCGAGCCGGTAGTCGGTCGAATCGTTGACGATCACCGCACCCACGTGGAGCCCTCGGATGGCTTTGTAGGCGTCCCGCAGACTCTCTGTGAAGATGGCGGCGTGAAGCCCGTAGTCAACTCGATTGGCTTTCTCGATAGCCTCCTCGAGCGTGGCAACTTTGTATAGAGAGACGACCGGGCCATAGACTTCTTCGCGGTCTAGCTTCGCTCCTTCGGGCACTTGCTCGAGGACGGTGGGATGGTAAAGCGTGCCCTCCCGCCTACCTCCGGTGAGAGCGCGAGCCCCGTCGTCTAGGGCTTGGCGAACCCAATCGTCAACGCGCAAAGCCTGGCTCTCGTTGATCATCGCGCAAACGTCCGTTTCTTCCTCCATGGACGATCCGGCGCGGAGAGCGGAGACGTGGGCCACAAAGCAATCTCGAAATTCATCGTAGACGTCCTCGTGAATGAGCACGCGCTGGACCCCGAGGCAGTTCTGACCGGCCTGAGCAAAGGCGCCGTCCGAGATAGCCGGCACCGCTAGGTCGAGCTTGGCATCGGCGTTGACAAGGACCGGTGAGTTGGAGCCGAGCTCCATCGAGAGCTTCTTGATTCCAGCGACGCGCGTGATTCTTTCGCCGGTCTCGACGCCTCCGGTAAAGCTCAACAGGCGCACCGACGGAGAGCTCGCCAACGCTTCTCCGAGCTCGTTTCCCGGCCCGGTCACCACATGGATTCGATCGGGAGGCAAACCCGCTTCCAATAAATCGCGCGCCAGCCCCAGCGCCGAGAATGGCGTCGCCGTCCCCGGCTTCAAAACCACCGCGTTGCCCGCGGCGAGAGCGGGTGCCGTCTTATGGGCAGCCATGGAGAGAGGATCGTTGAAGGGCGTGATGGCACCAACCACTCCCAACGGAAAACGAAAGTAGTAACCCTCCCGGCTCTCCGATCCGACCTTGCTATCGAAAGGAAGTGTCTCGCCCGCGAGGCGACGGCCTTCCTCCGCGGCAAGCCTGAGAATCTGAGCTACCCGAACGGGCTCCCGTCGGGCTTCGCCAATGGCTTTGCTACCCTCGCAGGCGATGGTCCAAGCGTATTCGTCTTTCCTCGACTCGACACGCTCGGCGGCCCGCATCAGGACGTCGCATCGAGCGTGAAGAGGAAAATCTGTATCGAGGGAAGCCTCCGCAGCTTTCACCGCCGTTTCGATGTCGTCCGTGGTTCCACGGGGAATAGTGCCGATCAAATCTCCATCGAGAGGATTGCGGACATCGATCTCTTCGTCCCGCTTGACCCACTCGCCCGCGAGGTACATGGGTGAACCGACATCGGCTTCTGCTATCTTTTTTTTGCCTGCATCTGCATCCGATTTCATCGCGACCATCCTTCGTGCGGCGGTCACCGCCGAGATTCGTTTCTCGCTATTCAGAGACTGAACGGAACGGATTCTATCAATACTGGGGAAGTCGTGCCACCACTAGAGTTCCCGCCCGCACCCTAAAGCTCCGCAACAGTCCTTCATTCCGTATCCCACTCTTGACCCGAAAAGGATTGCCCAATTGTCAAACGCTCATACAACGTCGCCTTGACGAATTGCTCCGAGCAATCTGGCCTAGCTGTATTTGCTAAGATCTTTTAAAAGAGCTATATTAAGACAGTATTCAGGTCATTTAAAGGTGTGCCCATGAAACACGTCAATATGGCTGAGGATATCGTCCCTCTCGCCGACTTCAAGTCCCGTACGTCTCAGCTCTTTCGAAGACTCCGTCAAGAGCAGCGTCCTTTGGTCATTACTCAAAACGGAAAACCGGCGGCCGTTCTAATCACACCCGAAGAATTCGATCGGATCCGAGAGCGCGACCGATTCGTAGAAGCAGTCTCGGCGGGCCTAGCTGATTCGGCGGCAGGGAGACTCATCGAAGACGAAGAGCTGGATGAGGAGCTCGATGCAGAGTTCGGCCCGGCAAGATGAAGCTGCGATGGACGGGACGTGGTCGTCGGGATTTAATCGAGATCGGCCGCTACATCGCGCGTGATAAACCAGAAGCGGCTCGCCGGTGGGTCGATCGCCTCCGCAAGCATGCCAGGGCCGCGGCCAAGCACCCAAATTCAGGACGGCAGGTTCCAGAAATCGGGCTTGATAATGTCCGAGAGGTCTTGGTTGGGAACTACAGGATCGTGTACGAAATTCACAAAACTGAAATTCGTGTCCTCACCGTATTCGAGGGCCATCGCCTCCTTCCTTCCGACCTGGACTCCACGATAAATTCTTCCTCTTCGTGACCAGGAAGAGAAGGTTTTCCCCATCAGGCAAAAAGGACGGCTCCTCCTCCCATCAGAACATTTGATGTTTTGATGCTTTGGAAGGTTATGCTAATATGTTCACTATGAGAACAACTTTGACGCTCGACGACAAACTTGCCAAGGCGCTAAAGAAGCTTGCTCATGATTCCGGCAAAACGTTCAAAGAGGTCGTGAACCAAACCCTTCGTGCCGGCCTGGTCGCCGAGAACGCACCCCCGAAACCGAAGCCTTACAAGGTGAAACCGGTCAAGCTGGGGGGCGTCCAACCGGGCATCAACCTCGACAAGGCTCTCCAGATCGCGGATGCCATCGAGGACGAGGAGATCATCAGAAAGCTCGAGCTTCGCAAATGATTGTCGTTGACGCCAACCTTTTGATATACGCCATCGACGCCGACTCTTCTCACCACCAAGCCTCGCGCAGGTGGCTAGAGAAAACGTTGTCGGGCACGACGTGGGTCGCTCTTCCGTATATCGTGGTTCTCGCGTTCCTTCGACTTACCACGCGCCCGGGTATCATGCGTGAACCATTGCCTCCAGAAGTCGCCCTGGGCTTCGTAGACTCCTGGTTAAATCAACCCTACCTAACACTGTTGACTCCGGGACCCAATCACTGGCCGATCCTGAGAAATCTGTTGCACTCGAGCGGCACGGCGGGAAACCTGACTTCGGATGCCCATATTGCCGCGTTAGCTTTGGAGCACGGCGCAACGGTTTATTCAGCTGATAATGATTTCAAACGTTTCGTCGGCATCCGACACGTCAATCCCTTGTTGGCGTGAACCACCCATCACTTGTGGTCCGGACCGAGTTCGATGAACAACGACCTCGCAGAGAACGTTTTCATTGAACATTGCGCCTTCGTTAGTTCACCGGGACGAGGCGTTTCAGCTCTCGAACCAGTGGGTGACGACGTTTAACTCCGTTGACAGTGCGGACGGGTTGTCTGGAGGGACAATGACCAAGAAACGCTGAGCCTTGGGATCTACTCCATACCTTAGCGGGGTACCCTCGGTGCGTTCCGAAAACGGGCCCTCGAAAAGAAATTCGGGCTTCGATGGACGAAAAGCAGAGTCGGCCTGGAAATCAACGATCATCATCCGATTCCCCCTCCATGTAGAAGAGCTCACCACCCTTGGGAGCCCACATGGGTTGATCGCCCCCGTTGGTGGAGATTTGCATCTTCCCTCCACCGTCAGGAAACGAACGCACGAAGATTTCATCGCGTCCCGACTCGTTGGACTTGTAGGCAATCCAACGCCCGTCAGGCGAGAATCGCGCTTCCGACTGCCTGTTAGGCATATTCAGGAATGGTTCGGCGGAACCACCGTCTTCAACGTGGAGCATTTGAATGTCATTATTATCCAGATTATCCAGCTGCTGAAAAGCGAGGATTCGACCATCCGGAGACCAAGACGTGGGTATCTGCAAATAGTCACTCGTGCTAAGTCTTTCCGGCTCTGCACCGCCATCGGCTAAAACGTAGAACAGATTCCCAGGAGTTCCGGAGGAAAATGTCACCCTTTGGCTGTCGGGCGTCCAAATTGGGAACATGTTGTTCCCGGTAAATGTCAGCTTGCTCAATGCATCTCGCTCAATGTCGTAGACCCAAAGATCGGCTCGACCTCCTTCGATGATGTGGACGGCCAACATCCGGCCGTCGGGTGACAACTGAGCCCCCTCGTAGTGTGCGTCCGGGAGCGGCAGTAGCTCCGTCATACCGTCGCGGGTCATCCAGGCCAATCGATTCTCTCGGGCCATGCCGGACAGGTAGACCATCGTTCCATCATTGGAGAAACTGAACTGTGCGGCCGTGAAGCTCAGGATGCGAACGTTCTCGGCGACGGGGACAGGACCACCGGTCACCTCCAATCGGTCGAGGTCAAACGGAACGGCATGGAGGTCTCGACCCGACGCGTATACCAAATGCCCCGTAGGCACGTAGCGGGCATCAACACCGCCTTCAACGACGACACGTTGCTCACCCGTCTCGAGGTTTCGCACGATGATCTGTGCATCATCCAGCCCAACAAAGTTGTTGGCGATGGAATACAGGAGGGTTCGGCCATCAGGGAGAATCGAGGGTCCCTGCGAACTGATGCCGGCCGATACAAGTTCATTGGGTGTGCCGCCCGACGCGGACACCTGGAAGACCCCGTTGGAGCCTTGACTATAGACAATCGTATCGTTTGCCGGCCAGCTCGCGCCCAAGGGATTCGCAGCTTCACAAATTACGATCGGCGCCCCACCACCCATGGAAACTTTCTTGATCTTTCCTTCTGCCCAAACATCCGTCTGTTTCTCAAAAGCCCCCTTCATCACGAGACGCAAGTCCCCGACATCACACAGACGGTCGTTTTTGTCGTTCTCGAGACAAAGTCGCAATGCTTGATGAAGGGCGCCGGGTACTCCCGCCGGTAGCGCTTTCCAATCCGGGTCATTCTTGAGTACTGCGGCCAGTGTTTCGGTGACGACTTCGCCTTCAAAAGCTTTCTTTCCCGTCAGCGCTTCGTATAAGCAACATCCAAAGGCCCAGATGTCGGTGCGCTTGTCAACCGGTTTCCCGCATGCTTGTTCGGGACTCATGTAGGAGGCGGTTCCCATGATGGCGCCGAGAGCCGTTCCTTTGGCCTGCCCGCCGTAGCCTTGGCGAAGGCGGGTCAGCGTGGGAGACTGGGAAAAATCTGCTATTGCTTGTTCGGGCTCAAAGGCCTTGGCCAAGCCAAAATCCAGGAGCTTGACCTTGCCGTCCGGTGTGATCTTGATGTTCGCCGGTTTCAAATCGCGGTGGATGACGCCTCTTTCGTGGGCGGCTTCGAGGGCCTCGGCGATATCTGTGAAGATCGAAGTGGCATCATCAACCGGTATAGCACCGCGGGCGATTCGGTCAGCCAGCGTCTCGCCTTCGACGAGCTCCATGACCAGGAGCTGCCGGCCGCCGTCTTCCTCGAGTCCATGAATCGTTGCGATGCCGGGATGATTCAGCGATGCCAATAGTCTCGCTTCTCGTTCAAAGCGGGAAACTCGTTCCTTGTCCTGGGAGAATGCTTCGGGAAGAACCTTGACCGCCACTTCCCTACCAAGCTTCGAGTCTCTAGCCCGGTAGACTTCCCCCATCCCGCCCGCGCCAATAGGCGCAACAATCTCATACGAACCGAGGCGGGTGCCGGTCTCCAAGGGCATTGCTGGCAGACTCTGCTTGATCGTTATGAGGAAGCTCAGGTCAGAGAGGTGGATGTCTCGGGCTGTGCTCTTGCCCCTGGCCTGGCGGCCGTCTCAGAGGGACGTCGGGTCCACACCGCGCCAACCTCCTCGAAATCTACCCGAGAGATTACCACAAAATCAGTGGTTTAGAGAATCCATGCGATTTGTATGAATCTTCGTATTCAGTTTGGTAGCCGGCGCGACCATTCTCTGACCACAGATGAGCCTCTTTGACCCGCAATCATTGCGGGTCATTTTCCCCACACCCTTCACGGTCAAGATCATCGGCCTACTCATCCCTATGCCGCCTCGTCACCGATAACAAGAGTCGGCCCCAAACCCTCGACCCAGGTATATCGAGGATCGTCTACGGTTTTCTCGCCAGGTTCCTCAGGTTTTCGCTTTCGCTTTTTCCGCTTGCGCTCCTCGGCTTGTCGTCTCCCTTCGCATTCTCTCCACGTCAACCAGCGTCGGTTTCGTCCACTTCATATCAAGGGGAGCTTTGCCTTTAACCTTGATGATTTCTTGGTGGACAAGCACATGATGGAAATAGCATAACGTTGTGATATTGCTCGGATCTTCACACCCGTCTTTCGATTTGCTCCCGAACTTGCTTCTGAATTCCAAGTGATGCGGGTGGAGCATCGCTCGGACGGAGCATCCCGGGTACGTACAGCACCAACCATCTCTTTCGTAAATGGCAAGGTAGGGATTCGGGTCCTGTTGACCGGCTCGGCGGCGATTCGGACGTCTCCGGGCAGACCCTACCGATCTCCTCACGAATCGTCTCGGTGTTTTCATCACTCCTCACCGGATCGTACCTCGGCCGCTTCGGTGGACTCCGTTTCCGTTGAGTTTTCTTCACAGATTATCGGCCTCCTCGACCCGAGCCCCCCAAGTCGCGATGAATTCCGCCGCCATCATCTCCAAGCACTGGCTCGGAGAAACATGAGTCTTCTCGAGCCTCCGGCAGATTTCCATCGCATATTCAAAGACGGCCGCCTGATCCTCCTCGAGGCAAAAGCGATACTTCGTGTGAGTCAAGCCGGACTCCTGGTCGATCTTTCGCTGGAGATCCCGCGCCGCCAGGGACAACGCCGACTCCAACCACATCACTTCGTTCTCCGGTTTGGCCACGGCGGCTATCTTGTGAGCCTTGCTCCAACGGATTTGGCCGTCCTGTAAGCGGCGCTGATTTGAGGCAATTCCTTGAGCTTGCGAGCCAGGCTGAGCATGTAAGTCGTCTTTCGTTCCTTGATGCCGAAACGTTCGTGGGCGTAGTCGTAGATGTTCTGGAAGCAAAACGCCTCATACGATTTTCTCTTCTGGACCTCGAGCAAATAGAAGCAGATTTGGCACTCCGAGAGCTCGTTTTGATGCGTGGCTTCTTCGAGTTTCTTGTCCAGTTCTTCGGCGGAAAGCCCCTCACAGTCGGGAATCGGTGGAATCATGAATACACCTCCATCGAACGAATTAGCGGTTGGATGACATCTGGAGAAACAGCTTAGTAATAATTCATAAGAATATTAGCTGAAATATGAGTATATGTCAAGTCAGAGCATCAGTTAAACCCAATAATAACTACAACTTAAAGACCTATTTTTAGTTGAGCTCCAGCAAAAGCACGTGCTTAAATGACTGACATATAGAGGTTTATTCCGCCACTGGAAAGATAGGAATGTCGAAAATCGTTTTTTATGGTTTAGAAGCTCTCACCGACAACAACTCCGGTACCTCTCCACCGCCCGAACCATGGGTGCCACATCGTAGCTAATGGCATCGCTGAAGCGGATCAGGGTCAGGCCGCTCGGAAGCATCATGACGAAGCTTCCACCGTGTCCCGACATGACAGGAACGCCCAACTGACAAGACGGAGTGGAGACCGAGACGAGCCAGACCGAATGCAAGTAACGATTGGTTCCGGGTGCGTCGTAGCCCCGAGAGAAAGTCCTGAACAGTGCCTCGCGCACTTTCGCCCGGCTCAGGACCTGCCGACCTCGGAGGTTCCCTTCGTCGTGGAGCAGCTTTCCGATCTTGATGGCTTCATGTACGGTCGGGTAGCTCCCCCACCCCATGATGGGGGTTCCGAGCTCGCCGTTCGGTTCACGTGATCGGGTGAGCGGAAGATGCTCGATGCCAAGAGGCTCGAGAATGTTCTCCTTCACCATGAGCCAATAATCCGCGTCCGGGCCTTCACGCGATTTGATGTATTGATTGAGCGCGTACGAAAGGACGAAGGAGTTCGTGGAGGCGTATTTGAAGGACTCGCCCGGCGCCGGAGAAGCATCAGGAAGCGCCGCGATCCGGGTCAGCCTGTCCGCCGCCGATCGGGCGTGAATGAACGGCGCGATATCCGTTCCGCTGTCGCTGCCTTGCGTGCCGGTCGCCATGTCGAGCGTGTTCTCGAAGGTCACGCCCGACCAACCGGGGTGACCGGCGAGCTCTGGAACGTAGTCGGTAATGAGAAGCTGGAAGATATCGTCCCCATAGCGGGCAGCCACGTGGAACAAAGCGAGCCCGAGGCCCAAGGTCTTGGTCACCGAAAAAACGCCGTGTCGCATTTCCTCGGGATACGGAAAATCTCCCGCCACCCTGGTCTCTACCGGTTGCATGTAAAGAACATCGTCCATGAGTATGGCCCCGGCACTCAACTCACTTATGGGTATATCGGAGTTGAACTCCCGTCGAGAGGTTTCGGCGTTGTCCAATTCCGACCACGGTCGGACGGAATACCGCGCCTCGAGCTCTTCTTCGAAATCCCGAATCAAGTTCTCTGCGTCCGAGATTTCTGACGCTTCGTATCGAACCGGCACCAGCGCCCGGAATTCCGTTCGGATGTATTCGTCCGCCGGTGCCGTCTCCTGTGTGATTTGAATCGCGGCGCTCGAAACCTCGCCGTCGTTATAGACCAAAGTCGCGACACCGTTTCGGGCTTGGCCGATCTTGTTGTCGGTGAGAACAAAGGGAAACGAAACCCGGGAATATCCATTGTCGGTTGACTCTTTCCAGGCCTTCCCCGGCGACACGATGATGTTCCAGAAGCTGCCCCCTTGCCCTCCCGAGTAAATGATGCCGCGTTCGAGCGGAATCAAGTGTCCGTCGTGAATGACGACCGGTATCGAAAAAGCCGGAAACGTATTCTGCCCGCTCCCCTTCCAATCGGAATCCGGGTGCCCGGTGTACATTCGTTTTTCATAGAAATGCAGCGTACCGGACAACGGCGTCACCGTACCCTCGGTCTCGCCGACCGGCAAGAAGTACCGGTTCTGAACGAGCGGAAGTGTCCCGTCACCGAACAGTTCCGCCACCGTGAGCTGGTCTCGCACCTCAGCATTGAGACCGGAAGAAAAACCGAGAATGTACAGGACAAGACCCAATCGAGATGTTAGGTTTTGCATTTTGTATCCACCCTAAGAATGAATGAAGTTGTGTCAATGTCAATGAGCTACATATTTCAGCTACAAATCCAAGGAATTGAATCGCATGACGATTCGACCCTGAGTCGCTAGGCGACAGCCTGTCCGGCCTACAGATTGCACGGCTGCATCTGCAGGCCATGCTCAGAATCCGCACGTCATACCTCGTAACCCGCAGCTCATTGCCATAATCCGCACGTCATTGCCCGGCGTGGCATTCCGCCAGGCGCAGTCTGGTTTGGCCACCATTTGTATAGGCGGAATTACAATCCCGTAGTAAGTAATGCATATTGCTCAATTAAATAGCGCAACCTTTCTAAAAGCCGAGAGTCCACGGTCGCTTTCTTACCGCCTCGAGTGTAGTGTTCACCTCGAGAAGGCAACGAGAGGACAGGTGAGCTATGAAAAAGATCTCCAGAAGGGACTTCTTTCAGAACGCAACGGCAGTTGCCGCCGGGTGTGCGGTCCCCGCCACGGCCGGAGCAACCCTCCAGGGAAAAGACAAACCGAGCATCAAACGCTACAAACCTTTCGGTAAAACCGGATTCAAGGTCGGTGACATCTCGGCCGGTGCCGGTCAACGGGAGCCCGGATTCGTTCAGCACCTGTTCGAATGCGGCATCAACTACGTTGACAGCGCGGTCGCCTACGGCACGCACGAGGAAACGATCGGCAAAGTGCTGCCCAAGTGGCGCGACAAGGTCTTTATTACGACGAAATGGGAGCCCGAGCTGGTGACGCCGACGGTCACCAAAGCGGAGCTTCTGGAAGCTTTGGATGTCTCTCTCGAGAAGCTTCAAACCAACTACGTTGACTGCATGATGATTCACGCCATCGGCGATCCCGAGCTGGGAGGACTCGACCGAATCCAAAACCCGGCCATCTATGAAGCCATCGATGAAGCGAAGAAGGCGGGTAAAGTTCGGTTCAGCGGCGCTTCCGGGCACAGCGTTAACTTGCTTCGCGACATGGAATGGGGCATCGACAACGACCGCTTCGAAGTGATTACGCTGGGAGCCAACTTCGTAACCTACGGCGTCGAGCCCCTTCTTAAAAAAGCCAAGGCCAAAGGCATCGCCACGGTGGCCATGAAGACCATGACCGTTTTCAAATCCGGCGCCAACGTCCGCGCTCTTATGGATCAAGAAACCAACGCCCGGCAGGCGGTCATCAAATACATCTTGGGCTCCGACCTCTTCGACACGATGATCATCGGCATACGCAACTATGATCAGGCCGCTGAGTACCTCGCGGTCTCGGGATACCAGGGTGTGGACCAGGAAGAAGCTGAGCTTCTGGCCTCACTCCGAACCCAGATCGACCACACCTACTGCCGCCCCGGATGCAATGCCTGCTACGGCTCTTGCCCACAAAACGTCCCTGTTTGGGACATCCTCCGTTACAAGATGTACTTCGAGAACTACGGCGACGAAAAATACGCCATGGAATGTTACGCCCGGCTTCCCGTCTCCCGCACCGCGGCGGCTTGTGTGGGATGCAATGCCCCCTGCGAAAAAGCCTGCGTGCACAATATCGCGATCCGCGCTCGACTGAAAGAGGCGGATTCACAGTTGAGCTTCGCCTGAAGGGAAGGTAGTTGATGAAAAAGGTTTCAATAACGCTCGCCACGGCCGGACTTGCTTGCTTCCTTTTCGGGTGTGTCGCAACACCGCAAACCGCCGACGAAATCGTTGCTCGTTCCGTGGAAGCTCATGGAGGCGACGCTCTGACCCAATGGAGCTCGATGGTCGCCAAAGGAGAGGTCCATCAGAAAGACGGGCGACTCTGGTTCAACGGCGAATTGATCATCTACGCTCAAAAACCCGACAAGATTCGCATCGAGAGGGATCTGACCAAGTTCGAGCGGGGAAGGTTCTTTACGAGCGAGATTTATAACGGCGGGAAGGGATGGATACTACGCAATTTGATCCCCTATTACCGCGACGAGCTGGCTAGTGAGTACAAAGCCAAGCTCGATCGATGCGAAGGTGTTGCTTTTCACGCCAACCACGCCGACTCTCTGACACTCACCGGCGAGGAGGAAGTCGAAGGAAAACCCGCCTACGTCATCGAAGCCCTATCCGGCGAAGCCAAATCCACGCTCTACATCGACAAGGAGACCTTCTACCTCGTCAAGGAAACCTACGCCAACGTGACGCTCCACTACTCCGACTTCAAAGAGATCGGCAACGCGATTCGTGCCGGTAAGGTTTTGGAGGTCACGGAGGGAAGACGAACCATCGAGGTCACATATACTTACAACACGATCGCGCTCGATACGGACATCGATCCGACCCTGTTTGAAGAGGACATGCCCAGCGGAACATAAACCTGCCCGTTTCCGTCCGCCTCCTCCCCCGCCTAGGCGCCCTTCTGAGCGGGGCGACAGCGAGTCTCGCCGAAGTTGCTGAATCAAGCAACGATCAGCAACGGAGACGGAAGACATAGGAAATTAGGAGGACGGAAGGCGAAGGCGGGTTCCCTCGCCCGTGCCGCGGGTTTCTATTCCGGCGTCGGGGTCTCTTTGAGCGCCCGAAGGAGACTTCGCATATCAAAAGGTTTCTGTATAAAGCCGAAACTCCTTTTACCAATATCGGGCAAGTCGAGCTGGCTGTAAGGATAGCCGCTTACGAAAAGTACTCTGAGGGTGGGACTAAGATCGCGGAGTCGGTCAACCAGTTGGTATCCATTCATGCCGGGAAGTACGATGTCGGAAAGGACGATATCGAACATCCGCTCCTTTTGCTGAAACAGCTCGATCGCCTCCTCTGCGCTCTTGGCGTTGACAACCTCATAACCGTTTGCCACAAGTAACTTAGTGCAGAACTTACGGATAATTTCTTCGTCCTCTACGAGAAGGATCCTCTCTCCACTTCCCTGAACGAGATCGGAGGGTTCCTCGGCTCTAGCACCTTCTCGCTCGCCCTCGTCTGTAACCGGTAGGTAGACCTCGAAGGTCGAGCCCGTCCCGGGTTGGGTCATCACTTCCATCCAGCCCCCGTGCTGCATAACAATGCCGTATACGGTGGAAAGGCCCAATCCCGTACCGAGACTGCGGCTCTTCGTCGTAAAGAAGGGCTCGAAGACGCTTCCTTTCGTCGCGTCATCCATGCCGACACCCGTGTCCTCGACGGAGAGGCAAACGTACTTCCCAGGCTTCGCTTCGGGTACCGCTCTCCTGTTCGGCTGGTCGACGGTCACGTTACGGGTTCGAATGGTGAGTCTTCCTCCTTGCGGCATAGCGTCTTTGGCGTTGATGACGAGGTTCATGATGACCAGCTCCAACTGGCTCACATCGGCTTTAACGCGCTCGAGATCATCACCCGGGTCGGTGGCGAGATCGAGATGCTCTCCAATGGTACGACTGAGCATCCTTTCCATATGGTCGATCACCGTATTCAAGTCGACTACTTGGAAATGGAGCGTCTGCCTGCACCCAAAAGCGAGGAGCTGTCGAGTAAGCACGGCGGCTCGTTTTCCTGCGTTGTTGATCCACTCCGTCTCCTCTCTCAACGGATGGTCTGGAGTGAGCCTGCCGAGGATGTCGTCGCTCAAACCGTTTACGACCGTCATCAGGTTGTTGAAGTCGTGCGCGATCCCGCCGACCAATCTTCCGATCGCCTCCATCTTCTGCGAGTGACGTAGCTGTTCTTCCAGGTTCGTCTTTTCCTCTTCGGCGCATCTCCGCCTCGTTATGTCGGTTACCGAGGTCCTGCAAGCGACATTGCCTTTCGGGTCCTCCACCGAAATGCTGTCCAGTTGTACATAGAAATTCCCAGGTCCTCTTCCTTTCAACTTGATTTCGCAACTTTGCCGCGTTCTGTCTCGAAATACTTTGTCTAGATGCAAATACAATATATCTCTATCGGCTTCGTCGATGTGACGGTAGAAACTATCCCGGATCAACGCGCTCCTTTCCCTGTTCATTTGTCTTGCCGCAGTGAGATTCGCTTCCAGTATTTTGCCTTTATTGTCGAGGGTAAGGTAGCCAACCGGGGCAAAGTCATAGAGATCAGATAACCTGCCACGAGACCCTTCGAGCTCCGTCTGCGCTCTATGCAGTTCCTCGTTTTGCATCTCCAACTCGACTTGATGAATTTGCAGTTCATGTACGAGTTTCCACACATCCGTGTCTTTTTTCTCATTGAGCGCGGCCGTGCGTGGGAGTGCTTTTTTTGCCAGGGAACGAAGCCTCGACAATCTGCTCGATCTCGTCTCACTACCGTCCATCAGGGATCTCCTTTCCTTGGTTGGATCCCATGTATTGTCAAAGAAACATGAATCTTAGGGCCGTGCCGCGATCGCCTAACCTGATATCCCGTTGCCGCTTTCCGGGTCCCGGACCTCCTTGAATGCGAGCAGGATCAAGTGGGGTTGTTCACCCGTCTGCTCTATTCTACGAGCGTTGAGTAGAAATCTCTTTCGTCCAATAAAGGGGAACTCATGATCGACTTCGAGCTCTTCCAACTTCGAGTTTTCCGGTATGATCTCCTCCAAAACCCTTCGGACCTGGGGGATATCCCACTGGCGGTTGCCCAGGTCGTAAATGAGTTGATGCTCTGACTCCTCGACTCGGGTGTGGAACGTCCTGTAGAACGCTTTGTTTGCCGAAACAACCTGCAATCGTGAGTTCAAGACGACAAAAGGATCGGGCACGGTATCTATGATGCTCCGGGAGTAAGCCAGGGTGTTCTGGGCGGCCTGCTCCGCCAGCTTGAGTCTGGTGACATCCGAAAAAGTAATGACCACGCCGTCAATCACGTTTTCGGTGGTTCGATACGGGAGAATTCGCATCGTATACCACTTATCTTCATTGCAATGGACCTCAGCCTGTTTGGGCACCAGAGTCCTCAGCACTTCTTCTGCATCTTCGGACAATTCGACCCCAACCAAGTTTGAACGGATATCGGTAAGGGGACGGCCCACGTCCGTCGGTATGACGTTGAATAGCGTCGCCGACGCAGGCGTGAAGCGTTTGATACGCAGACCGGTATCAAGAAAAATGAGTTGCAATCTCGGAGCTGCTCAGGAGGTTGGTCATATCGTTGTTCACATCCGATAGCTCATCGACGCGATGCTGGAGCTCGGCATTTACCGTCTCCAGCTCCTCATTGGTGGAATTCAGCTCCTCTTTGGAAGTTTCCAATTCTTCGTTGGTGCTTTGCAATTCCTCGTTCGTGGACTGAAGCTCTTCGTTGGTCGATTTGAGCTCTTCATTGGCAACCTCGAGCTCATCGATTGTGGTTTGAAGATAATGCTTGTTGGCTCGTAGTTCCTGTTCGAGAGCAGCAACGCGCGAGTCGATATTGGTTTTGGCGGGAGCCTTTTTCTTCCTGCCGGCGGGAGACGGCCGCGATGTGATTTCGTCGAACACCACCATCACCGTATCGGTCAAGCCCTGCTCCAAGAAGGGTCTCACCACCAGGCGGATACTTTTTGTTCCATCGTTGTCTCTGATGACGAGCTCGTTCGACTCGAACAGCTTCCTTTCGCTCGAACGCCTTGTCGAGCGCCAAGCTGAGCTCGTAACCCAGTTCTTCACGAACCATCTTCAATATATTGAAACGCGGTTCGCCGGTGGGAGGTCTCAAGTACAAATCGGTTCTACCGTGAAAGTAGACGATGTCGAATTTCTCGTTGACCAAAACGCAGGGAGGAGCATCGTCATCGAGGATCAGCTTTTCGACCGCATGCCGGACATCGATCTGCCTTGCCGTCGGGGGGAGGGCCGCTCGTCTGGGGGCATGTTGGATTCCGCTCGGGTGGGCATTCTACGGACGTCTTTGGATGTTTTTGACACGACACCCTTGCGCGCAAAAATCTTCCACTTCGTGTCAATTGCCGAGTAAAGGTCGGTGAATTGTCCGATGGCTTCGGACGAGCCTAAAAAGAGGATGCCGCCCTGATTCAACGTATAGTGAAACAGTGGGACGATCTGTTTCTGTAGCCCCGAGTCCATGTAGATCAGTACATTTCTGCAGCTTACCAGGTCTAATCTCGTAAACGGCGGGTCTTTGATAACGCTCTGGACGGCGAAAACGACCGTCTCTCGCAACTGCTTCTTGAGTTTGTAAGTGCCTTCTTCTTTCGTGAAGAAGCGCTCGAGCCGTTCCTCCGCGACATCAGCGGCGATGCTCTCGGGAAAAACCGCCAGACGAGCATATTCGATGGCTTCTTCGTCGATGTCGGTCGCAAAAACCTGGATGTCGACCCGCCGTTTCAATTTCTCCACGGTTTCCATGAGAGAGCATGGCAATGGAATAGGCTTCTTCGCCGGTGGCGCAACCGGGAACCCAGACCCGCACGCAGGAGCCGGATGGTTTGTCTTTCAAGAGCGGGAGTATCGCTTTTTCTTGGAGCGCTTCGAAAGCCGGGCGATCCCTGAAGAAGTTGGTCACGGTGATGAGGAGATCTTTGTACAGAGTGTCCATTTCGGCAGAGTCTTGTCTAAGGTAGCGGACATAGTGCTCCGTTTTCGCAATTTGGTTCACGGCCATGCGTCGTTCGACCCGGCGCCGGATCGTCGTGAGCTTATAGCCCGAGAAATCATGTCCGGTGCCGACCCGAATCAGCTCGAATATCTTGTTCAGATCGTCGGTCAACTTATTGGAGGAAGAAGCTGCTCTCTCCCTACTTTCGAGATAGGAATGGCTCGCATATTTCACCAGCTCTTCGGGCATCTTTTCCACGGGGAGAACATAATCGGCCAGACCGGTGGAGATGGCGCTTCGCGGCATCCCTCCATGCCTGGCCTGATTTTCCTCCTGAACCATGGTCATGCCGCCTTCACCCTTGATGGCCTTCAAGCCCAGAGTGCCGTCTGTTCCGGTACCTGACAGGATGATACAAACAGCCCTTTCGCCTTGATCGGCGGCGAGAGATCGAAAAAAGCTGTCGATGGGCAATCTGACGGCGTGAGTCTCCGCCGGTTCAACTAACCGGAGGATCCGGTTTTCTATCGCAACATCCTTGTCCGGCGGGTTGAGATAGATGGAGTTCGGTTCAACCTCGATCTTATCCTTTGCTTCCAAGACTCTCATGCTCGTGTGCTTTTCCAGCAGGGTGTTCATGATGCTCTTGCGCTTGGGAGCCAGGTGTTGGATGACGACGAAGGCGAGGTTACTGGCGGGGTCTACGTGGTCGAAAAAGCCCTCCAACGCCTCGAGCCCGCCCGCGGAAGCCCCTATGCCAACTATGGGAAAGGGCTTCTCCTTCCCAACTGTTTTTGGCGTCATGACCCTATTTTATACAAGTTCTTTCGAGAACTCTGGTGGCCGTGGTTTTCTTGTCCCGTGAATGGAGCTTATGCGACTCTGCCGTTGGTGGCAAGTAATAATCAAAAGGAGTTGACTCGAGATCCGCCTGCCCCCGAATCAATTTCACAGAGGATCCTGCCAGCCAGCCCAGTTTCGGGAACTCACAGTAAGATGCGCCGGAATCCGGCTCGACCCCGTTCCGGGAAGGAAATGCTCTCTCGAGCTAGGACGCTTTCTGCATCCGCGCGAGCATCTCGGCGAGAGCCGCCTTGCCGGCGTCCACCGAGGGCGCGCCTAAAATCACCAAGATTTTGTTCCCGACCCGTGCGGTTAATACCTTCCCGTAGAAGCTATCCTCGCCGATGAATCCCGCGTCTCCCACTCCTTCGAGCGCTTCCATCTCCGGATTGGAACGGCCGAGAAATTCCTTGTACTTGGTGTAACCTTCTGTGGCCTTGTCCGCATCGGCTGCCGTGATCGCGACGATCTTGTACTCCTGATCTCCGACTTCGTACTGCGATTCAAAGGCATTGGAGAGATAGCTCTGTCCGAGAACGTCACGAGGTAGGAACTGAACGGAACGAGGTTTCTGATTCTCGGGTGGAAAGGTGGCAACCTCGGCCGGTTCACCCACCGGATGCCCGATTTTCGCCGACACATGCTCCGCCAGCTTCTTCAACTCGCCCTCGATCTCCTCCGACGCCTCGAAGACCGTCAGTTTGACGTAGTAGGGCCCCTTCCAGAAATTGAGAGCCGTACCGCCGATGTAGCCTTCGCTTCCGATCTCGAGGAACTCGTAATCCGGATTCCGCTCCTGGCAGTAGATGCCGAAGGCATGGGTCGGATCCATCATCTGGTAGATGTCGACAACGGCTTGCTGTCCGGAAGACTCCTGCGAGAAGTCCGCCGTCACGACCTCTTCGAAACCGTACATAACATATCCGTCCGCCGCGCCGTTGATAAATTCCCAGAGGTTGTCGGCGGTGAAAAATCGTGGTTCCCCGTCCGAGGTCCAACCGGAAACCGCATCGTCTGCCGGCAAAAGCGCCGTGAGCTCGGACGCCCCCGGAGCCGCAGCCATTTCCGCCGCTTCTTCGACGGGTGCCTCCCCTCCTCCACAGGAAACGAGCAGAGCTAAGACCAATGAGAAACAAAATCGGAGTCCATTTTTTTTATTCATGAATGATTCCTTTTCGCCAGGCACAGCCTGGCCGACAGATTTGCCAGGCACAGCCTGGCCTACAGATTTACTAGGCACAGCCTGGCCTACTCATGATTGTCCCAATCTGATTTGATTCATCCTCGATCGCGTCTCGCCGATGTTGGTGACATAGACCGCCGGACGATTTTGCACGGGGCACACGTTCTCGCAGACGCCGCAGCCGATGCAACGATCGACATCGACCCGCGGGCGTTGAACCGTGATGGTTGTTCCATCAGGGCGGGTCACCTGCTCTTCTTTGACCCAGATCGCCTTGGGAGACGTGGGGCAGAACTCCTCGCATACGATACAGGGGATCGCCATAGCCCAGGGCAGACAGCGGCCGCGATCGTAAAAAGCGGTCCCGATCTTGACCGGCTTGCCTTCTTCTACTGGAAACCCCTGGGATATCCTCTTGTCCTTAGGATTGACTCGGCCCGCCCTCTCGTCTTCGGTCAGCTCCCAAATGGCTCCTGTGGGACAGACCTGACTGCACAGCGTACAGGTCGCCTCGCAGTAACCCACTCGAGGGATGAGCGTGGGCGACCAGATGCCCTCGAGTCCCGCCTCGAAGAGCGTCGGCTGAATGGCATTGTTCGGACAAACCTTCATGCATTCGCCGCAACGAATACATCGGGCCAAAAAGTCTTCCTCGGCCACCGATCCGGGCGGCCGAATGAGCCGCGCGTCGTAGTCTTTAGCCAAGCCCGTCGTGGAGCGAAGCAACGGAACAGCCAACACACCGGCGGCGGTTCCCGTGATGACCCGTCTCCTCCTCAGATCGGCCTCGACTTTCGTCGTAGCGAGATTGGGAAAGAACTTGAACTTGATGACGTCGTTCGGGCACTGGGTTTCGCAGTTGAAGCACAGATGGCACTCCGCCTGTCGCCATTTGACTCCACCCTGTGGCTCACAGGCGCCCTGACAGTTCAACAGACACTGGTTGCAATCGTCGCAGGCGGCGTTATCTTTCTCCATTCCGTAAATCGAGAAACGGGACAGCAACCCCATCAAAGCGCCCAGCGGACAGATGCCGCGGCACCAAAAACGCGTGATGAATCGGTTGAGGAGCATCACACCGATGAAAATGACTCCAACTAGAATTCCCCAGTGATAGTAGCGGGGCTCGTAGGTCAGTATGTTGCTACCGAAAAGCCAATATCCACCGTCGGCCATCCACTGCAACGCTCCGATGTCGGAGGCGTATAGGATATCTAGCCCACCGCGAATGAGAATGTTGAGAGAGGGCAAGATCGATACGGTGAGCGATCGAACCAGAAAAGGGATGGGATCGATGATGCCGGCTTGAAGCGAAGTAAAGATCGCCATAACGAGGATCGCGACGAGAAGATAATATTTCGTCGACATCCACTTCTTGTATCGGTTGGCTACGACTCGCTTCTTGCCCCTCCGCTCAGGCTTGTAGCTTGAAAAAAAGTGGCTGAGCGATCCCAGCGGACATACCCACCCACAGAAGAACCGTCCAAGAACCAGCGTACCCGCAATGATGACCAGCGCCCAGATGATGTTCTTGTACACCGTATGGGTCGAGATGGCCGTCGAAATGGCGACCAAAGGATCCATTTCGAGAAAGATGCTCACCGGATAGTCGAGTCGAATGGGCTCACTAACCTCGACGTCCGTCGTCGCGGGAAAATCGGTTCTGAAGAGGAGAAAGAGGAAAAGCGCGAAAAAGGACGCCTGGGAAATTCTACGGAGGGTTCTGATTCTCTTCTTGCCCTGGAAAGCTTCTAGCAGTTTCACTTGCCGCACTCCCGTTGGTAACAACTGGTTCACCTCTGCTGTCTTAGGGTCGCTGCTCTGGTCTTCAGAATCCGCCAGGCGCCCGCCTTCGCATCAAGTCGTTTAAGATGTATCGCTTCGGCGGGTCCGCCGTAGCCTTGGCGTAGGCGGACAGCCTGGCCTACCTTTGTCCTCCTCTATGTGAGATCGATCTGCTCTATGGCGATCTCGTCGAGATTGCTTTTGCCGACCCCTCGCTCGTGCCCCATCGTGATGTAAGGGATCTGCTCCGCCGTGAGGCCGAGCAGGGTTGCTCCGTAAGCATCGATGGCGATAGGGTCCGTTCCCGCAATCAACGTCTTGCGAAGCTCCACGTCCTCGAGGTTGCCGCCTTGAGGGCCGTTGGTGATCAAGACACGGTAGGCATCGAGAATTGTCAGCGTCGGCCTCAGAAAGGTGGAAAGGTCGGCGATGCTGACATCGATATTTTGATGGAGCTGGTTTCTTCGTCCTCCCAGCATACCGTACCAGTTCTTCATGGCCATGGTGGCGCGCGCGAGGTTGTGATGTTTCAGGATCGGCATGTTGATGATCTTGTCGGACTCGATGATAGGCGTGAAGACGGGCCAAACCGACAGAACCTCTCCATTGATGCGCACGTCTCGGAACTTTCGTTCCTCCGGAAGGATGACCGTCGCGCCCACGGACTCCGCCGCTTTCGCGATACCGCTCCGGCGAAAACAGCGTCGTGGTTCATTGCAGGAAACATCGGTCACGATCACCTTGGCGGCTCCTGCTTCCAAGCAAAGCTCGGCAACCGTCTGGACGACTTCCGGGTTCGTATTGGCAGCTTGCTGCGGGACCCGATCCCAGCCGATGTTCGGCTTCAATACGACGACGTCGCCCCGCGAAATGAAAGTCTCAATGCCGCCGAGAGCCGCGATAGCGGCTTTGGTCAACGCAGCCGGCTCCCCGCTTTGGGTCACCACCAGGTCAGGGACCTGACCGGCGATGTCAACTTGATAGTCGCGCACCCCTGCCGCAGCCACATCTCTCTCGGGATGACGACTGCGCGATCGGAGCCAAAAGCCCACCCCACCGGCAGTCAACACACCCATTCCGGCTCGAGTCGATCGCTTGAGGAACTCTCGGCGACTCGCATCCTTTTCCGTCATGGCACTCGTATCCTTTCGACGAATGGGGTTAGTTAAGCACAAGGACAGAAATCCTTGCAAACACGGTAAAAAAGAGACTGGTCCGTTTTTTCACTCTTGCCGCTTTGAAAAAAGGGACCTGTCCCTGTTTTCACTACGGGCTCATGACGATTTCGCGGAGAGACGCGAAGTCTTTCAATCCCAGTCCGGTGAGCGGCACAAGAAACCGACCTTCCGTTTCTTTGTGCTTCTCTCGCCACAATCGATAACCAGCGAGCGCGGCCGCAGCGGTTGGCTCGACGAGGTAGCCCCGATGGGCCAACACACGCTGCGCGGCACGAATCTGCTCATCGTCAACGGCGAGGGCTGTGCCACCGCTGGCCTTGATCGCATGAGCAGCCGTAACGAGTCGCGCCGGCTGACCGATCGCGATCCCGTCGGCAATCGTTTTCTCATTCCCCGAGCCAGGGCGATACCCGGTCACTTCCGTATAGATGGGAGCGTGGGAGACTGCCTGTACTCCCACCAAATGCGGCATCTTCTCGATCCATCCGAGGGCGATCATCTCTTGAAACGCTTTGAAACATCCCAACAGGAGAGAACCGTTCCCAACTGGGATGAAAATTGCGTCCGGAAGAGGATCCATCTGCTCGAATACTTCGTAGGCAAAAGTCTTCGTACCTTGAAGAAAAAAGGGCTGGTAGTTGTGGCTGGCATAAATGCCATCCTCAGCCCGTCGCAGGGCTTCCCGAGCCACCTCATCCCGACTGCCGGATATACGCTCGAGGGTTGCTCCATAGCTCGCGATCTGAACCGCCTTGCCCTCGGGTATACTTGCCGGGACCAGAACGCGAATGCGGATTCTGGCTGCGGCCGAATAAGCGGCGAGGGAGCACCCCGCGTTTCCCGAGCTGTCCTCCAGAATCTCGTAGACCCCCATCTCTTTGAGGCGACTCAAAAGGACCGCCGCTCCCCGATCTTTGAACGAGCCTGTAGGAGCTAGAAATTCCAGTTTGAGAAAGACTCGATCCCCGACGATCGACTCTTCCTGGATTGGGGTTCCTCCTTCGCCGAGACTGACGATGCACTCATCCTTCTCGATCGGTATCGCTTGGCGGTACCGCCAGAGTGTTCCATCCGAACGCAAATCGTCGATCTTCATCTCAGGTTGAAATCGGATATCCAGGGGGCCTCCGCATTTGCAGCGAAACCCACGGTATTCACTCGGAATCTCGTTTTCACAGGCCGTGCAATAAATAGTCCAGGAGCTCATTGAGAGATCATGCGGCATAGACAGAGTGACTGCAAGTCGCACTCTCAATACGACGTGGAGTACAGTATTCAATTGCGGCATCGCTTCAATCCGTTGAACGGGGCTCGCCGCGAGCATCCATTAGAACTCGAGAACCCAAGAACTCAAGCAAGCGGATCCGAAAAAGATACGAAGGCAAGTCGCGGGCGGAACAAGCAGAAAGGCGAGACAGATGAATAGAACTTCGACTTTGGTCTTCCTGATGGGGTTGTTGGTTTCCTCTGTCGCGATTGAAGCCGAAGCCGCCGGTGAGGCGTCCTTGTATATCGGCCGCACCGGGGTCGCCGACCTCAAGCTCGAGAACATGACGACCTTCGGGGGTAGTATCGGAGCCTTCAGCAGCTTCGTAGGTGTCGAGTTCGGATTCGAGTACTCCCCCATTACAAACTTCGCCATCGGTCCCATCGAGCTCGGCGCCTCCTTGTGGAACTTCATGGGAAACGTGGTTTTTCAGGTTCCCATCGGCTCCTTTTACCCCTATGGAACCGTGGGATACGGGGTGGTGAGCGGCCAAGCCGACTTCGATTTACCGCAAGGCTTCGTGGGAAAAGTGGGCGCCTTCAATTTCGGCTTCGGGGGAAAACTCTATTTCAGCTATCACGTCGGGATTAAGTTCGACTACCGCCGATTCGCGCTGCAGACCAGCGATGACGACCCGGGGCTCGCCATCCCGTTTACCGGTATCCGAATCGATACCAACCCCGACTTGAACCGCTTCATGATCGGCGCCGCGTTTCGTTGGTAGGCCATGCTAGGGTAGGCCAGATTGTGCCTGGCAAAGTCAATCATCCCCCCGCACTATATTTCCGACCATCCATCTTCAATCACGACTTGAGTTAAGCCTGACGCGGCAGAGCCGCAACCAAAAAGGGTGTCGCGGCTCGCCGCGAGCTATCAGCCATCAGCAATCAGCGGTCAGCTCCCGGAAATTAGAACGGCTTCATAGATGAGAGAATCACAGACCCTTTTCCCAAGAATAGCCGCCACTATCATGGCTTTTGTTGCTTCTGCTAAAGCTGATTCGCTTATTTACTGTCGCTTCAGGGTTAAATCGCCTAACGTGGGGCAGCAGGCCCACTCGCCAACAAAAATCGCTTCGGCTCCTTTCCAATAACAGCCATGTAATACTATTTCTTTCAATAAGATATAAGTCTAGCCTCGACAAGTTAAGCAATATAGTTCCTCTGGCACGGTCCTTGTAGTGTAGGACTAAAGGTGTGACTTAATTGAATCAAGCCCAAATCCAGTTGAAAGGGGTGGGCGGATTCATCCTAAAGCGGGTGTCGAGTATACGTTCCGCTCACCTATTCACTACGGATTCTCAATGCCGTGGGGATATGGA
>CAVROO010000030.1:0-21486 GCA_963722765.1 uncultured Acidobacteriota bacterium | reverse complement strand
GCACCACAACGATTTGGATATCGTGCCGGAGGAATAATCGTTGGCCAGGCTGAGCCTGGCGAATTGCAGGCATTTGACTCTTGATCCTCGTCTCCTGGCACAATAGAATCTAACTGGCGGAAGGCTCGGGCTCGGCGGCCCGATCCCATTACTTTGGCTTAAGAAACCTCGTTAAAAATCTAAAACTCGGGGTTTGCCCTGCTGTGGGCACGCACCCCTATTGGAGTAAAAATGGCGGAAGGAATAGCCGTCCCCAAGGTCGATCTCGAAACGTTACGTTGCGAGATCAGCAAAGAGTACGCAGAGGTGGCCAGCAATCCCCAAAAAGGATTTCATTTCCACACCGGCCGTCCGCTGACAAGAATATTGGGGTACCCGGAGAGCTTGCTCGAAGGGATCCCGGAGGCTTCCATTGAAGCCTTCGCCGGCACGGGCAATCCTTTTTCCATGGGGCCCGTTCGTCCGGGTGAGAACGTGGTAGACGTGGGATCCGGAGCGGGAATCGACAGTTTGATTGCGGCCGGAATGGCCGGACCTACAGGAAGTGTGGTCGGTACGGATATGACACCCGAAATGCTCGACCGAGCGAGGGCGGCGGCATCCGAAGCGGGACGCGGAAACGTCGAGTTTCGGCAAGGTCACGCAGAGGCGCTGCCCGTTCCCGACGGTTGGGCCGATGTGGTGATCTCGAACGGCGTGGTGAACCTTTGCCCGGATAAGAGCGCCGTCTTCGGTGAGATGTATCGTGTGCTCAAGCCTGGAGGGCGCCTCCAGATCGGCGACATCCTGGTGGAAAAGGCCGTACCCGAGTCCGCCAAGGAAAGGATCGATCTCTGGACCGGGTGAATTGCCGGAGCTCTGCTGGAAGCGGAGCTTCAGGCGGTGGTCGAGACTGCCGGTTTCAAGGATTTCGAGATCACATGGCGAGACAAGGTGTACGAGGGAGCCCCTCAGAGCTCCAGCGCCGAGTCTTTTGGTACGCACGGCATCAATTTCAAAGCTCATAAATGAAGGAAGAAGCAAACAACGAAAGGACAAGACTCAAATGCGAATAGCAAAGAATGATGTACCAACAAAAATCGATGTTCCCGGCGCCACTGCACGCCAGAAGACGGATTTCGGCGACACAACGGGATATGGCACCATCGGTGCCGAGTACTTCACCCTGGCGGCGGGGACAGACATTACGCCGCTCCTCCAGGGTCTCGAGGATGACCTCTGCCAAGCGCCCCACTGGGGCTATGTCATCGGAGGCGGGTTGACCGTTACTTTCAAGGACGGCGCAGAAGAGAAAACGCATGAGGGAGACCTGTTCTATTGGCCTCCGGGACACACCGTTCGGGCCGACCTGGACACCGACTTCGTTCTCTTCAGTCCTCAGCACGAGCACACCGAGGTTATTAACCACATCAGCAAAAAGGTCGGCGGCTGACGCCGATGTCGAATCGGAGGCTCGCCGCTTACTCGGCGGGCCTCCTTAGTCTCGAGCGAGCTTGAGCTCAACAAAGTCCGAATATTCCACTTGAATCCGACCGCCGCCCCGTGGATCGGATTTCTCTCCAAGATAGAATTTCACCGCCAGGCTCCGCTCCTGCGTATCGTACAAGGTGTACCAAAGAGTACGGTGGGGAGCGTTTTCCGGGGAATCGGATCCAAGGGGAGGAAAGGCCACGCGTGCACTGATGTCCATAATCTCTTTGGTGGGGAACGTGTTTTTTTCCCTCACGGCCGTATGTAGCACTTCGTAGCGATCGAATGTATCCATCGGGGGTCAATGTGCCAGGGAGTTTGTTCTGATTAGACCCGCTGCCAGATCAGATGAGCGGTTTGCTGTACACCTTCCAAGAGAAGCGGCGGTGTGCTCAAGGATAGCTTGTCGCCGTCGAGCTCGAAGAACCGTTCCTGAGCCAGCCCAATCCAATTCGGATACAGGCTGACCTCGATGTGGTGCACCACTTTGTCGTCGAAAACTTCATAGGTGCCGCAGTAGGATTGATAGGAATCGAAGGCTGCCCCTTTCTCCTCCGCGGTCCCGGCTCTCATGTCTTCTGAAGCAAATGGCGGTCGATCGGTGTGCATGAACGCAACCGACATGTATCCATCGTCGTTGTACAAGATGTAACCCTTCTAGGTCCTGCCCGAAGGGGTAGCTGACCTTACCATCCCCTGTTCTGAGCTCGAGCGAAACAATTTTCCACGCACCGACAAAGGGACTGCTCGTCATTTTCCATACCTCCAACTATTCCTTGCCACCTCTCAACCAGGAAGGATTCTTGAAACGCAGGCTGGGGATAGGTGTAAAAGCCCCGGCCGCTCTTGACGCCTAAATCGCCCTTTTCGATCTTGTCCAGGAGGAGCCGGGGGGGCGCATCCGACTCGTCCCCGGACTCGTTGTAATAGACCATCTCGACGTCTCGAACTACGTCGAGTCCTATCCTATCCAGGACACCGAAAGACTCCGATCGGGGCTCCCATGACAATCATCCAGGCACGATCCACGTCTTCAAAGGAAGCGACGCCGTCATCGACGAGGTGCAGGCATTCTTTCTTGACCGCCCGCCACACGCGGTTGAACAGGAATCCCGTGCTCTCCTCGCGACACATGAGCGGTACCAGGCCGACGGATCGGGCGAATCGCGTAACTTGTTCAACCGTATCCTCCGAAGTGGCCGTACCCCGCATAAGCTCTACCAAGGGACGTTGCCATACCGGCATATAAAAATGCATGTTGAGAACTTTGTTGGGACGGCGGGTCGAGGTTTCTATAGCAGAGATCCGAATCGACGAGCTGTTCGTCGCCAAGATTGTGTGGCTCGGGCATACTTCATCGAGGCGACGAAACACCTCACGTTTGGTCTCCAGACGTTCCGGCACCGCCTCGATGACCAGGTCAGCCGAGGACGCTCCTTCCTCTAGCTCGGTGGCGGAACGAATCCGTTCGATGAATGCGATCCTTTTCGACCGGAACGATGCTTTCTTCTTCGACACGTCTTTCGAGCTCTTCGCTCAATGGTTCGGCCGGCGCGTTCGAGCATCTCTTCGGACACATCCACGAGCCAGACAGGATACCCATGAACCGCACATTGGAGTCCGATTTGCGCGCCCATGAAGCCCGCCCCGACGACGCTTACTGTTTCAATGGATTCACTGTTCATGTTTCGTTGCTCCTGGCTAACGACGACCAACGGGCGATCTCGATCAAGGCCATGGCGATTTTTTTCCTCGTTGCCTCAGCCGATTCCGGCGTCCATTCACGGAAACCTTTTCCGGTCTTCACCCCCAACTCGCCTCGCTCGACTTTTTCCTTTAGCAAGGGAGATACCTTCGGTCGAGGACTCGAGATCGGGTCCGATGTAGGAAGCCACGGCCAAACCCAGATCCAGTCCCGCGATGTCGAAGATCTCGAACAAACCGGCCACGGACAATCGCCGTCCGAAACCGTTCTTGATGACCGTGTCCACGTCCTCCGGAGTGGCGATACCCTTTTGAACGATCGACAAAGCCTCCCGGCCGAGGGCGACCTGAAGGCGGTTCCCGATGAATCCCAGCGCCTCTTTCTTGATGATGACCGGCTTCTTGCCGACCTTGACCAAGAGATCATGAATGACCTCTACGGTCTCGTCGGAAGCCTCCGCGCCGGGTACGATCTCCACGAGGGGCAGCAAATAAGGTGGATTGAAGTAGTGGGCGATGAGTACCTTGTCCGGCCGCGCGGTGGCCGAAGCCAACTGGCTTGGCATGAGAGAAGAACTGTTGCTCGCCAGGATCGTTCGCTCCGGACAAATTCGGTCGAGTTTCCCGAAAAGCTCCTGCTTCAGCTCCAGGTTCTCGAAGACGGCTTCGATGACCACATCGGCCTCGGCAGCCACCTCCTCGAGCACCGTACTGGTGTGTAGGCGAGACGTGGCGGCGTCCGACTGCTCGGTTGTCGCGAGGCCCGACCCGACGAGCATTTGGAGCGTCGTTCCAATCGTTTTCCGGGCTTGGTCGAGGTTGTCTTGGCTTACGTCATGTACGTGAACTTCATAGCCTGCGAGTGCAAACTCGAGCGCAATCCCGTGTCCCATTAAGCCGGCGCCGACAACCGCCACTTTCTGGATGTCCTCGACGTTCATAGCTTCATCCTCCCCTCACACTTCCAGATATTTCTCCCGCACCTCGGGTCGAGACTCGAGCTCTTCTACCGTGCCGGCAAATCCGATGTGCCCTTTACCCATTAGGTAGACACGATCGGCCAACGACATAGCAACATCGACGTTGTGCTCCACGAGAAGGATGGAGACACCGGCCTCGTGGATCGTGGCCAGTACATCCCGCACTTTGGAAACCATGAGAGGAGCGAGGCCTTCGGTCGGCTCATCGACGAGGAGCAGAGCCGGGTTTCCCATCAAGGTCCGGCCGATAGCCAGCATCTGCTGTTCGCCGCCGGACAGATGCGCTCCCTTGCTTTGAGCCTTTTCTTCGAGCGCCGGGAAATGCTGAAAATCTTTTCCACCGTCCAGGGCTCTCCGACTATCGTTCTTGTTTTTCGCACCCAGCAAAAGGTTGTCGAGGACGGACAAATTCGGAAATATCCTTCTCTCCTCGGGAACGTAGCCGATCCCGGCTCTGGCCACCTGATGAGGTGGACATCCCTGAATGTCTCTGGCCGGCAAAGACCACCCTCCCAGATCTCGGCCGGGTGAGACCCATGATGGACTTCAACGTCGTGCTCTTGCCCATACCGTTCCGGCCCAGGAGGCCCACGATCTCACCGCGGTTTACGTTGAGAGAGATCCCTTGCAGGACGTGGCTCGTTCCGTAGAACGTATGAAGATCGTCGACCTCGAGAAACAACTCAATTCTCCTCGTGGCCCAGGTAGGCATCTTTGACATCGCTGTTGGCCCGGATCGCCTCCGGTGTGCCCCTGGCAAGAATGGCGCCGTGATGGAGCACCGTGATTCGATCCGCGAGCGAGAAGACCACGTCCATGTCGTGCTCTACGATGATCATCGTCTTGCCTTCGGTCAGGCGCCGGATCAAATCGACGGCTTGGTGCGTCTCGTCCCGGGACATCCCGGCGGCAGGCTCGTCCAGCATCACGAGCTCCGCGTCGGCGGCCATGGCCAGGCTGACCTCGAGGGCACGGCCCTTGCCGTAGGAAAGGAGTCCCGCGGGCTCGTCGCGTTCCTCCAGCAAGTCGAGCCGCTCCAGGGCCTCATCGGTTTGCCGGGTGAGAGACGTTTTGTTATCCACTTTACGAAAGAGCTCGAAGCGAATGCCTCTTTCGGACATGACGGCCAGACGAAGATTCTGAAATGTGGTCAGCTTGGGAAACGTGCTGGTGATCTGAAAGGACCGCCCGATACCGAGACGCGCCAGCGCGTGGGGAGGAAACCCGGTGATGTCCCGACCATGGAAGAAGACGCGCCCTCGACTGGGCTGGTACTTTCCGGTGATGACGTTGAACAAAGTGGTTTTGCCGGCTCCGTTTGGTCCGATGACGGCGTGGCGTTCACCTTGTTCGATCTCGAGATCGACCCCGAACAAGACCTGGAGTCCCTTGAAATCGTGACACAGGCCTTTCGTCTCCAGGATGTTCACGGGGCTCCTCCCTCGGAGAGTGGAAGACGCGTGGGTTGACGCCACCTGTTGCTGAAGGACCTCCAGAGACCGACGACCCCTTTAGGTGCGAACAGAACCACCAGCACAAAGATCAGTCCGGTTACCAGCTCCACCCGATCGGTGAGCTTCACACTCCACTCTTCTATCAACAGCAAGATTCCCGAGCCGAGGATGGGTCCGGCAAAGCTCCCTATCCCCCCTACCAAGATGGCCACGAGGGGCATAAAAGAGACCATGAGATGTAAGACGCCGTCGGTGGAGACCAGGTTGTGGAACAGCGCGAACACCGATCCCGCGATCCCGGCGAAGGCCCCGGAAAGAATGAAGACGACGGCCTTGGTCTCGGGAACCTTGTAACCCGAGATAGCCGACGCGCTCGGCGTTGTCCCGGATGCCGGTCATGAGGCTGCCGAAGGGAGTCTTGGTCAGAAACCACATGAGCCCGATGCCGGCGCCACAAACGAGCAAGGCAAAGTAATAGAAGTGGGTTGGAATCCGTCATGTCCAGAGAAAAACACACCGGGGATTTCGAGCGGGGGTACGGGAAATCCGGCGATTCCATCTTCGCCGCCGGTGACCTCTCTGTATTTCAAGCACACAACGTACATGAGCTGGCCGAAGGCGAGTGTCAGCATAGCGAAAGCCGTACCGCTGACACGGACCAGGAGTGGGCAACAAATAAGAGCTACCACACCCGCGGCCAGACCGCCTACCACGAGCGCCGACAACAGACCCAGGCCCTCGATGTGCCTCAAGGCCAGCGCGGTGGCATAAGCTCCGGTGCCAAAGAACAGGGCGTGGCCGAAGCTCAAAAGACCCGTGTAGCTCAAGAGCAGATTGAGACTGACCGCAAACATGGCGCTGATGGCGAGCTCGACCACCAGGTTGGCTCGTACGACGCCCAAGACAGGAGGGATGAGGAGGAGCAGAACGATACCCATCGCCCAGAGCGCTCGGCGCAGGTAGCTCCGCTTCACTTTCTTTCTCCGAAGAATCCCATGGGCCTGAAGGACAAAACGAGAGCCATGAAGGCGAACATCAACACCGGAGCCAACCGGGGAATGAACTGGATCCCAAAGGCATTGAGCTCTCCTAGGATCAGAGAAGCCATCAAAGCTCCCGGAAGACTTCCCAGTCCTCCCACGACCACCACGACGAAGGCGTCCAAGCTCATTTGCTCGGCCATACCGGGAAAGACCGTCAACAACGGCGCCGCGGCCACGCCGGCCACTCCCGCCATCCAGGTGCCGATTCCGAACACCAGCGTGGAGACCCGAGGCACGTTGATGCCCAGAGCACTAACCATGTCGGCATCGGACACCACCGCTCGCACGATGGTGCCCAGCCGGGTCGAAAACAGGATCAACACCAGCAGGCACAAGACGGCCGAAGATAAACCGACGATGAAGAGCCGGTAGATGGGGTACTCCAGGCCGGCGAGGCTCACCGTCCCTGAAAGAGAATCCGGAATGGCAATGACTAAACTGTCGGTGCCCCAGAAAACCTTGACGGCTTCTGAAATCACTAAAGCGACTCCCACGGTGAGGAGAAGCTCGCCCACATGTCCCAATCCTGTGGCCTGAACCTTCCTCAGAAGAAATCGCTCCATTAGAATGCCGATTAACCCGACGGCCATCGGGGCCAGAAGCAGGGCAAGCCAGAAATTCCCCGTCGTAGACAACACCTGGTAGCTCAGGTATCCGGCCAGCATGAAAAAAGAAGCATGGGCGATGTTCAGGACGCCCATCATGCCGAAGATCAGAGTCAGACCCGAAGCCACCAGGAACAGAAGCATTCCATAAGTTAATCCATGGAGAGCCTGAGAAACGTACATCGAGGCGGCCGGGCTCGCGGGCCGGTCTTCTCGAGACGGCGGCGGAGCGCTGGCTATTTCCAAGGGTTCGGATGGCATGACGAGCCCAGCCGGGATCCTAGTGGCCACGCCCTCCCCGGCACAATCATCGAACCATCGGTTTGGATAAATGAGCTCGCCGGCGAACATATCGAAGACGGCCTGATGATCTTTGGCGCGCATCATCATCCTGTGGCCAAAGACCTCGTATTCACTTCCCTCGAACGCTTCGATGACTCGTTCCGGATCGGTGCTGCCGGCCTGTTCGAGGACGTGGAACAACCAGTAGGTGGCCATGGTCGTGACCGCCCCGATGCCGGCTGGCCACTTGAAAGAATCACTGTCATAGGGAGGCGATTCCCAGTTTTTCCACTGGATGTTCCAGGTTTCCACAAATCGCTCGGCCTCCGAAATAGTTTTATCGAAGCCGCTAACGCTTACAAACCCGGCACCGGCCGGGCCCCCGATGACCTTCAATGGATTAGAGTTGGTGACAAAAGGACCGGCCAAGGGAATTTTCATCCTAAGCTGGCCGGATTGCTTAATGAGGTTATCGGCGTCCGGTGCATAGTCGCCGGTTACGATGATTTCACCTCCGTAACCCCTGACTTTTTCCAGATAGGGAGCGAAATCCTTGGTGTTCAGTGGATGGTAATCTTCGCCCACAATCCTCACGCCGGGTTTTTGCGTCAATAGAGTGTTTATAAACGCTCTCCCGAAACTGTGTCCAAAGACGTAGTCCTGGCAAAGGATGTAGAACTTCGTCTCGGGACGTTGAGCGTAAAACGAAGCCAGGGCCCTCGCGTACATCGTGGTGGTGGAGCAAGTTCGGAAGGTGTATCGGTTGAAGTTCTCCTCGTTCATGAGTGCGTCGGCCATAGCAGCGTGAGTCACATAGATCTTTTTGTATTTCGCTGCGACCTGCTGCCCGATGAGGTTGAGGTGGGAGCCGGTGCTTCCCATGATCAGGTCGACCTCGTCCTCCAGGCAGAGCCTCTCGATGACGCGTTTGGCAATAGCCGGCCTGAATTGGGTATCGCCTCGGACCAGTTGGATCTTTTTCCTTTTTCCATCGATCAGGATCCCGCCCTGGGAGTTGATATCGTGAACCGCCCAGTGAATCGCTATCCAGTGATATTGCCCGCCGAATGTGGACGGTCCGGTGAACGGTTGGAGGACGCCCACCTTGATCGTGTCGCCGGAAGTGGGAAACACCTGCTCGTGAGGGTCGAAGTCGGACATGTTTCCCGCGAGGGGCACGAAACTCGTCGACTGAGCTGCTTCCGCGACGGACAGAAGGGGTGTTGAGAGCACCAGAAGCGCCCAAACGCCCAGCGAGGCTGATTTCATTTTCGTTCGCCGTGGACTGAAGGCCTAGGCCTCAATTACAGGAACGGAACTTGCGCTCGCGGTCGGCGATGGTTCTCTAGGGAACGAGAGCTTTCAGCGTCTTGTGTGGGGAAGTTGTTCGGCGGAGCATATGGGTCTTCCTTGCCGACCAGAAAACTGTGAAATTCTATGTGTTTTTGGCATTGTTTTCAAACGACAGTTAACCCTGAAGCGACAATAAATAAGCGAATCAGCTTTGGCAGACGCAACAAATGCCATGATAGTGGCCGCTATTGTTGGGAAGAGGGTCTGTGATTCACTCATAAATGAAGCAGTTCTAATGTGTCTTTACGAAATGGCTTTGTTGGCTCGTGTTCGCTTCAGGGCGAACCCTAATCCGAGTTCACGAAATCTACGCAAATTACTGGAAAAATAGGGACAGGTCCGTTTTTGGTGGACCGTTGTCTTGGCCAAAAAGGGACCTGTCCCCGTTTTTCCTGCAATTTACCCTGAGTTTATTGTCGGATTAGGGTTAATACGAAGCTGCATAAATTCTATTTTTGAGGAGGACCTCACGTCCTTTTTTCGTCTACTTCCAGATGAACGACGATGCCACAGGAAAGCGACTTAAGTCGGTCACCTCGAGAGCAAATGGACCAGATCTCGAAATTGCGAACGCAGCGAGTTTGCACTAGAATGTAACTACATATACGTAGTTACTTTTAAGTAGCTACGATAACTGTGCAATTTGAATGGGACGAGAAGAAGAACGAATCGAACCGAGCAAAGCATGGTTTGAGCTTCGAGACTGCCGCGCTGGTCTTCCGGGACCCCAATCTTCTTTCATTATGGGACGCACGCTACGAAGAGGAAGAGGGGCGGTGGATCAGTCTTGGGCGCGTAGACGCCACTGTGATCTACGTGGCACACATTGTGAAAGAGAATGAAAATGGCGAAGAAATCATCCGGGTCATCTCGGCGCGGAAGGCCACGTCGCGTGAGGAACGACGATATTTCGATGAATGAGGAACGTCGCGCCGAGCTTCGAGATCTATATGAGCGGGGCGTGGATCTGACGGATCCCGATGCGCCTGAGGTTGCGGTTTGGGATGGTGCCACGCGTGGCAAATTCTACAGACCTGTCAAGCAGCAGATTACACTCCGTCTCGATAAAGACATCATCGCCTGGTTCAAAGCCCGGGGAGACAAGTATCAAACGAGGATCAACGAGGTACTACGTGAGCACGTACGGCGACAGATCGAGCGCGCGTGAAGCTAGGACCTTCGACGTGGGATTTACTTGCAATAGTTGGCGATTGGGGCTAGTTTTCGTGACTAATTGCGTTAACCCGCCGACAAAACCTCCCGCAGCCGACGCACGAGAACATCAATCTCTTCTTCCTTCAACATCGCGGTTCCAATTTCGAGCTCTCCGTCCGAGAGACCTAAATAGGACTGGAATAGGGCGCCAATGCTTTGATAAAGGGCTCCACGCCCAACTCTCCGAAGTAGTTCCGACCGATGACGGTCTCAATGCCCGAGGCGGCGGGTTCTTGAGCTAAACAACCGACCGCGGGAACCGCCGCATCAGCCGGTACGACCCCGAGCAAATCCTTGAGAAAGGCTCTTCGATTCGTCATGAAAGATTCCCTTGCCATGCTGCTCGTTAAGGACACTGAGAATCATGTTAGTGGCTCTTGATGCGGGAAGGCAAACCAACATCTCGGATCAACTCGAAAAAGCTCGTTGTCGTAGGGTTTTCCCCTCCTGTTTCGGTCCCACGTCGCAGGGGATCCCTCTAAGCCTTTGATGTGTAAAGCAATAGAATTGTGTCGCGGCCGCACGAACCGGCACCTCCCTTGCATGGAACGTCATCTGATGGTTGCTCCATATCGTAATCAAAGGATAGAGGACCCTGAGAAATTGGAGCCGACGTCTGCCTCCCATCAACGATTTTTCATGCGTCGTTTCGACGAGGGAAGTGTCGTTTTTCACGAAGGCGAGCCCGGCGATTGTGCCTATGTGATCGAGCGAGGTTTGATTGAGGTGACGACCCAGGTAGGAGAGGAGACACGGATTTTGGGCCGTTTGGGGCCGGGAGAGATGCTTGGTGAGATGTCCATCATCGACGACTCGGTCCGTTCCGCCACCGCAACGGCCGTGGAAGAGACCGACGCCACCGTCGTCGCTCGTGAACAGTTTCGCACGCGGGTGGAAGAGGCGGACCCGATTCTTCGATTGTTGCTCAACATCATCTTGAAACGCTTTCGAAAAGAACAGTGTCTGGTCCGGCACCGGTTTCCAGACGACCGGGCGATGCCTCGTCCCGCCTCAGAGCCGGAGCACCAGCGAAACGCCATTGAAAAAATCAAGTTGGAAAACGAGCTCTGGCGTGCCCTGACCCACGAGGAATTGGACCTGCACTATCAGCCGATCGTTTCATTTCAGACGGGTGATGTCGTCGGTTTCGAAGCCCTCATCCGCTGGCACCATCCTGAGCGAGGACTCGTTTCGCCGGAACGATTCATCGGATTGGCGGAAGAAACAGAGCTGATCGTGCCGGTGAGCCACTGGGTCATGGACCGGGCCTGCCGGAGTTTGGTGGAATTGCAGGATTCGAAACGTTCCTCATCCCAAGACGCCCCACCCCTGAGAATGAGCATCAACATTTCGGGCCGACATTTCGCCGAGCCTTGCTTTGCCGATGACGTTACCCATGTGATTCAAAGCACCGGAATCGCTCCGTGTAGCCTGTTGCTCGAGATCACCGAGGGAGTATTCATACGATACCGCTCGGCGCTCACTTGGGTCGAACAATGCAAGAGCCTGGGCGTGTCTATCGCTCTCGATGACTTCGGCACGGGTTATTCCAGCCTCGCGTATCTCAGCCGCTTTCCCATCGATGTACTCAAGCTCGACCGTTCCTTCATTGGCGACCTGGAAAACGATCCGAAGAGTCGTCGAATCGTCGAGGCCATCGTGGGACTGGCCCACGGCATCGGAATGGAGGTCGTGGCGGAAGGAATTGAAGAGCCGGGACAAAAGCAGGCGCTCACCGCCATGTCCTGCGACTACGGTCAGGGTTACCTCATGTCGAAACCGGTAACTCTGGATCGAGCGAAAAAACTCCTTAGCAAAACCCTTCTTTGATTCTCAGGAACATTTTGACAGGAACTGGCCGTAAAGGTATACCCGTACCTTGTGGATCAGGGAACGAAAGAACGAGTACTCCTCGGTATTTTGGAATACTAAATTGTGATTTATCAATGAAGCACTGAGAGAGGTCCCCATGAACAGAAGAGAGCTCTTCAGGAAAACCGCGGGTGGAATAACCGGTGTGGTTGCATCCCACCTAGCTTTGTCATCCTGTACCAATGAGAAACCCGAGAAGGAGGTCGAAACACCCATGGGATCCGCCACCGACTTCGAGACCCTTCGACGGGATTTTCCTCCGCTAATGAAATACAATGCCTATTTGGACACGGCTTTCGTTGGACTTATCTCCAAGCAGATCAAGGCCGCCCACGAGGCTTTTCTCGACGAACGTCTGCAGTTCGGACCTATCCCACCAGATAAATCCATCTTGGGGGTTTGGATGGACAAAACGGAGATGGTTCGCACCAAGTTAGCCTCGTTTTTAGGTGCGAAAGATAAAGAGGTGGCCTTCACCTACTGCACCGGTTGCGGCTCCAACATCGCGCTCAACGGTATCGACTGGCGAGAAGGCGACAATGCCGTTATCGACGATTTGGAGTACTCGACCGATTTTCACATCCTGAATTCCCTGAGAAAGCAGGGGGTCGAGATGAGAATCGCTAGGAGCGAGAAGGGGGCGGTGCCTCCGGAGAAGTTCGAGGCCCTGGTCGATGAAAGAACCCGTGCCTTGTGTGTGACGCACGTCAGTCACCTCAACGGATTTCGGCACGACCTCCCGAAACTCGCTGAGATCATCCACGCCTACGGAGGTTACCTCATCGTCGATAGTGCTCAAGCCGTGGGAGGAGTGAAGGTCGACGTGAAAAAGGAAGGGGTCGATTTCTTGTCGGGCATACCCTACAAATGGTTGAACGGTCCCAACGGCGTGGGATTTCTATATGTTCGCGAAGAAATCATCCCCTCTTTTCCTCCCGATCGATTGGGTTGGTCGAGCACCAACGAGTTCGTCTCGTTGGAGACCATGGAAAGTGCCCCTCTGCCCGATCATGCCAAACGCTTCCAGTACGGCACGTTGAGCTACGAGGGGATTCTATGCTCTGGACGAGGCTCTCGACTACATCAATCGAATCGGCATCGAGGTCATCGAGGAACGCAATTTGAAACTCACAGAGTTGCTTCGCGAGCGTCTGAGCGAAAAAGGAAAAGAATTCCATACGCCGGAAGGAAACCGGGCGCCCATCCTGTCTTTCTTCGCCGACAAAGAAAAGGAGCTCGCCAAGGCGCTTAGGGAGAAAGGTGTTTATGTCACCGGAAGAGGCGGGAAAGAGGGTCACATGCGGGTCTCACCTCATTTCTACAACAATGAGGAAGACATCGACGTTTTCGTGCGTACTCTGTCCGATGTTGCCGGATAATACTTTTGAATCGAGAAGAAGGGCGAGCTCCATGATCCGTAACGATAGAACAATAGAAATTTCATGGCTGATAATGGTTCTTATCGTCTTTGGCTTCTTGTCAAAGGATACGTTTGCCCAAAATGAAGACAACTTGAAATTCGAGATTTCTTTTCCAGCCGATGCACATGGCGAGTCCATCACAGGCCGCGTGTACGCCATTATTTCGAGCAACGACGAGGAAGAGCTCCGTTTTCAAACCGGCTTTACCGGTGTACCCATCTGGGGGCAAAACGTTGAAGGTTTGAAACCGGATGCGGCAGGCATCATCGATGGCGATTCCTACGGGTACCCTTTGGAATCGACGAAGGACATCCCGGCCGGAGAATACTTTGTCCAAGGATTCATCAATATCTACAGCGAGTTCAAACGCTCCGACGGCCACACGATTTGGGTGCACGATGACCAGTGGGAGGGGCAACAGTGGAATCGTTCGCCCGGCAACCTATACAGTGACGTGATCAAAGTGGCCATCGATCCCTCGAGACCTCAAACCATCAGACTAAGCTGTAAGAATGTTATTCCACCGGTTGAGATACCGCCCGACACTCAGTATCTGAAGCGCATTAAATTTGAAAGCAAGATCCTGACTGAATTCTGGGGCCGACCCATCTATCTGGGCGCGACGATCCTGCTGCCTGAGGGCTACGACGATCATCCCGATGTCCACTATCCGGTGAACTATGTCCAGGGACACTTTTCTTTGAGGGGTCCCCATGGATTCCGAACGGAGGAACCCGAGGAGGATGACAACGAACGGGTCAAGAGGGGCTATGATTTTTACAAATATTGGATCTCCGACGAATGCCCTCGGATGGTGGCCGTCACGTTCCAACATCCCTGTCCCTACTTCGACGACTCCTATGCAGTCAATTCCACGAATTGCGGCCCTTATGGAGACGCCCTCATGCAGGAGCTCGTTCCGAAGGTGGAAGAGGAGTTCCGCATCATTCGCAAACCCTACGCACGGACACTGTCCGGTGGCTCCACCGGCGGATGGGAGGCTCTGGCTCTGCAGATCTTCAATCCGGACTTTTTCGGCGGAACCTTTTCTCTTTGTTCCGATCCCGTTGACTTTCGTTATTACCAAATCGTCAACATCTATAAAGATGAGAACGCCTATTTCACCGACCATGAATGGAAACGGGTGGAGCGTCCGTACGCTCGAAACCCCGATGGCGCCGTCCGGTACATGATGAAGGACAGGCAATACTATGAACTGGCCATTGGCGACAAGAACCGTTCCGGTGGACAGATGGCCATCTGGGAGGCCGTCTACACACCGGTTGGGGAAGACGGATATCCCCAACCCCTGTGGGACTGGTTGACGGGAGAAATCGATCATGAAGTAGCCGAGCAGTGGAAAAAGTACGATCTTCGACTTTACCTCGAAGAAAACTGGTCACGGCTCGGTCCCAAGCTGAAAGGAAAGCTACACATCTATACAGGAGACATGGACACCTATTACTTGAACGATGCCGTCGTTCTCATGGAAGCGTTTCTCGAATGCACCGAGAATCCGCCCTATGGGGGTGTGGTGAAGTACGGAGACCGTGAGCCCCACTGCTGGGGACCTAGGGGAGAGGAATTGATCAATTTGATGGTGGAGCATATTGTGAAAAACGCGCCCGAAGGCGAAGACACATCCACGTGGAATCGATAATGGTCAGGCCTCCCGTTTGCTTTGCGTGCGTACTGCTTGTCTGTAATATCGCATGTAAGCCTTCTCCGTCCTCCCATGAGCCGGAGCGAATTTTCTCCGAAAGTCCTTCTGCATGGGTAGCTCCTCTACCCGAGGTTCGTGTCTCCCCGGACCAGAAATGGGCTGTCTTTGGTCGCGGCAAGGCACTTCAAATGGTGGATCTTGAGACCGGTGTCAGTGACGAGACGGTTCGTAACGGCAAATTGGACGAGGTATCAGAGATCGTTTTCGCATCCCAGGGCAGGGTGGCGCGGCGAGGAACTCTGTCGGGCCGCCCGGGTTGGTATCTCGATGGGCTTCTCATCTCCGAGATACCGCCGGATGCCGTCGTTCGTTGGTCGCCGGACAGTGAGATGGTGGCTTTTCATCAACCGGCCGAGCCCTGCGTCGTGAGAGTGGGTCCCTTGGATTCACCTCAGCCTTACACGCTCGACGGAAACATCCTCGCCTTGGAATGGAGCCACGATGCGAAAGGCGTTCTTATACTGATAGCCAACGACCGTGGTGAAACCTCACTCGTGCGTCTCGCTCCGACAAGCGGAAGCCTCGAAACCGTGGCCACCCATCTCGACGCGCCGCTTCGCGGTAACGCCATAGGAGTGACGCCGGACGGTCGATCCGTCTACCTCGCGTTGGCCGGTCCCGCGGCACCTGACTTTGCTGCGCGCCACGACGCGGACGCCGATCGCGACCTCGATATTTACGAGCTGGATCTGGCGACGGGTGAGATGACGGTCCGGGTTCAAAGCCCCATGGATGATCTCTCGCCGAAAGGTGTGGGCGAGAACCTATACTGGACACGAGTCGACTATCAGCAGTCCATTGTGGCGTTTCCCTTTTCGGGAGGTGAGGCACACTTGGTGGCCCCGGGAGGTCAGATCCCCTACTGGAGTCACGACGGTCGTCGGATCGGCTACACAGCGGGCCCGCCGAGCGCAGCCGATGCACCACTCAATATGGATGCCGATGCCATCGACGTAGATGAAGAAGCCAGACCGGTCTCGGAGCCACGTCGCATCATCGAGGGTTACCATGAGGACTTCACACCCTCCTGGTCCCCGGATGGAGCCTGGCTGGCCTTTCACTCTCATCGTTCGCCCACCCCCCAACCATCCTACCGGGGTGAAGGCGCCACCGACGATATGTACCTTCTTCGACGTGGCGCATCCACGGACGAAGAGATCCGTCTGACCGACTTCGGCTGGGAAATGGGAATGGTCAACTGGTCCCCCGATAGCCGGAGGATGGTCTTTTGCTCCTGGGAGCGAGGGGCTCCCGGTATCGGCATTCCCTGGATCCTCACGATCGATCCCGCGTCCGGCAAGACTCGCGATGTCGAGAGGCTCGTGCTGCCCGATCCTCTGCGGTCGGCAGTATTGGTTGCATGGTCACCGGTTGCCGAAGAGATCGCCATCGAGAACGATGACGGGAACGGCCGGCAATCGATCTGGATCCTCAATCTCGCGAGCCGAGATCTGGAGAAAGTAGTGGAGTTCGAAAGCGACACGTACAGCGGACTCGACTGGGCGCCGGACGGAGACACCGTCATCTACTCCGCTCTTGCCGAGGGCCGCTACCAGTTCTTCGCCGTTCCACGCTCGGGAGGCGAGCCCAAGAAACTGACCGATGAGGCGGGCCAGTTGATGCAGCCACAGGTGTCTCCCGACGGCCGCTGGATCGCCGCTACCTCAATTCAATTCACGCTGGAGCTCTGGCGACAAAAGCGCTGATCTCATCTGCAAACCAGAATCGAGACCGGCACATGGGACTCGCGATCTTGAATTCCGCGCTTCGGTTTCGGTGAACATGTGTTCGACATCACGGGTCAACGAGAAGGATGAAACGCTCGACTTCGAAGGGATCATCGAACTGAGATGGAAGGATCTCAGGCCTACGAACCGGCCGCCCTGGGGGTTCCGGAGTCCGAGTTCGTCCCCGGCCAGTACTCGTACATGGCACTCCCATCGCCTGTACCAGTGCGACTTCGCGCTGACGAGTGGGCGACTAGCACTCAGAGACGTCTTCTCGTCGCCCCAAGTTGTTTCTCGTCGAAGACCATCACATTTGTGGTCGCCGACTCAGCCATGTCGAACCCTATCACTGCGCGCCGATGCTTTAACGGCGTTGGAAAACTTGATGACGGAAGCACCGCCCGTGATTATAAACGGAATTTTCTTGTGCGGAGGGCTCTTGCCTCTACTCCTACCTCAGCGATTCCCGGAAGGGATAGGTCAAAACGGACTTGACTCTGGACGAGGAACGACTGCATTATTATTCTATGAAGAATAAGTCTAACAAGAATAATTATTCTCTGGATTTCTGTAATCGTGTCGATGAGTTAGCCACTCTTCAGCACTGGGTCGCAGAATCGCCTCGTCTCGCGATCATTCATGGACGCCGCCGATTGGGCAAGACACGCCTGTTGCGGCACTGGTGCGCTCAGGCCAAGTCCTGCTACGTGTTGGCAACCGAGGGCACGGCCGCTTCGCAACGAGCGGCTTTTGCCGAGGATCTTGCAGGCGTTGTGCCGAACTTCGGTGACATCAACTATCCGAACTGGCGAGCTTTGTTCCGGTCGCTAGCCGCGCAATGGCCGCGTGACGACCGGCCCCACGTTCTGGTGATCGATGAGCTCCCCTACCTCGTCAAGTCCTCTCCGGATCTTCCCTCGGTTCTGCAGGGCCTTGTTGACGACCCAGACTACGCGCATCTCCCATTGGTGCTTTGCGGCTCCAGCCAGCGCATGATGCAAGGCCTTGTATTGGACAACACGGCGCCTCTCTATGGTCGAGCTCAGTGCCTACTCCGTATCCAGCCCCTGTCTATGAGAGAGATCGGCCCGGCGCTTGGAATCGACGATCCAACGCAGGTCGTCGAAACGTACGCGGCTTGGGGAGGCGTGCCGCGCTACTGGGAATTGGCTGCCCCTCTGAAATTGCCGCTCTGGGATTCTGTCACCCAACTCGTGCTGATGCCCTCGGGAGTGCTGCACGAGGAAGGCTCGCGTGCTTTACGGGACGAAGAGGCCGCGGTGCTGGAACGGGCCGTGTGCCAGGCGATTGGCCTCGGTGCGCATCGACCATCTGAAATCTCGGGGAGGCTGGGCGTACAGTCCACGACCTTGGCGAAGCCGCTTCGGCACCTTGTCGATTTGGGGCTTGTCAGACGAGATGCCCCCTATGACTTCAGCAAGGGACGGTCTAACCAGGAGACTCGTTCGTCGCTCTATGCCTTGGCCGATCCTTTCCTCTCCATGTGGTACAGGTGCGTGCATCCCTATTTGAGTGGTCTCGAACTGGGTACGGCTGCCGCGATAAAGCATGCCCGCGAAGCTTGGCGACATCACGTTGGTGCAGTGTGGGAGCAGTGGGTAAGGCTGCACTGGCACACTCTGGCACTGGATGGATCCGCATGGGAGGCCGCGGGGCGGTACTGGGAAGGACGCAAGTTGTCGGGGCAGGAGTGGGACGTCGTTTCCGTGACCGCCAACCGGCGTCAGGTCATGCTGGGAGAATGCAAATGGCATCGCACCATTTCCAAGCGAGACCTTTCCCGCTTTGCGCATGAAATCCGAGCAAAGTCACCGCCGCCCGCGGTAGTGGACCGACCGATCATCTATTGTCTCTTTCTTCCCTCTCGCACGACATTCCCGGAAGAAATCGAAGGCGTTCGGCTGATCGATGCCGAGGATCTTCTCGCGGCTTTGCCCAAGGCGTAGTCGTTGGATAGGAGCCTCGAGGCCACCCCATGAGAGCCGCGATCTAGAATTCCGTGTTCTGCTTCGAATGGGCCATCGAACTGAGATGGAAGGGCCGCCAACTTCAATCCCCACCGTCATTGCTTGGCCACCGAGGGAGCCTTCACCCCACAGGGAGAGTTTCTTCCCTTAGCTGAACCCGCAACCTACATCCTCCGACATCGAAGAGCGATTCCGGAAGTTACTGCTGAAACGTCTTCACCGAGCAGAACGTCTTTCAGAAACCTCCATGGACAAATTATTGGAATGGAATCAGTCCGGTACCTCCCTCGAGCTCCGCACGCGCCGGGGGGACAGACGTTTGAGCACGTGGTTGATGAAGCGATCGGATTCAGCGACAAGATGTTTCCTTGATGTCCGCTATCACGAACGTTAAATCGTCCTCGAACGCTGCACCTTCGAGCTTTTGCCCCTTCCACGACGCCAGCCTAAATAAGAGGTGATCGGCGAAAGCCTCGACGCCTAAGTCGCTCCGAGTTTCCATTAGATCTACAAGGCGTTCTTTTCCGAAGAACTCTCCGTCAGCATTGGCTGCCTCCACAATGCCATCGGTGTAAAGAACGACTCGGTCACCGCGCTCGATTTCGATTTTGGTATCTACATACTTGGCATCCGGAGCGAAGCCCATGAGCATGCCGTTCAGACGGATCTCTTGAACCTTCCGTTGCGCCTTCCTCCATATTAATAAAGGTGGGTGGCCGGCGGTGGAATAAGTCAAGTTGTTTTCGTGTGAGGCGATGTAGATATATCCGGCTGTGACGAACTGACTCTTCATCTTTCCGCAGAGTATGCGGTTGATGTCCGAGATCACGTGAGACGCGTGCTTGGCCCGCTCCTCTTGCGCCGAGAAGGCGATCTTGACCATGGAAGCAATGAGGGCAGCCGGTACGCCGTGCCCTGAAACATCAGCGACGAGAATACCGACACTTTTCCCGTCTTCAGGTAAAAAATCGTAGAAGTCACCGGCCACTTCCGCCATGGGAATGAACCGCACGGCGATATCGAGCCCCTTAATATGGGGAGTCGTTTTGGCAAAATGTTTGCTTGGATATTCCGGGCCGTTTCGAGCTCTTGGCGGTAGCCAACCAGTTGCTTTTGGTCTCCCAGCACCCGGTGTACGACGACATCCCCTAAACAGCAAAGCAGTACCAGTAAGCCTACGGACTCGGTGACTTGTGTCAAGAATCCTAAATTGTTGAGCAAAATGAAGGCGGCGATCGAGGCAAAGCCGATCCTCAGCAACACGACCTCACGTGATCGGGGCTGGCCGGGGCGAAACACATGTGCCAAGATGACGATTTGTCCGAGAACGACCAAATAGCTATTAGGCGCAGAAGCGGTCCCCGGAACACCGACCACCATGTCGATGACGATGGCCACCGCCGCGTACAGCAAGTACATCTGCAACAGTCCTCGAATGAGAGACTTCCAACCCTACCCACGATCTGCTCGAAAAACAGTGTGGAGGCAACCGGGATCAAGTACGTCAGGAAGTCATTCAAATAGTCCCAAGCAATGGGTTTGGCATCGAACACCAACCTCGACAGCTGTGAGTCCGCGAGGATACGCGTTCCATAGAGTGCGCCTAGTACTCCAAATGTCAACGCCGCTCGTTTGCTGGGACTGGGCAGATACAAGGACAGGACTATGACGATGTAGCCGAAAAGTGAGAAGAACAGTCCGTACACGATCGAGGGAACATCGCTCGAGAGGGGCAATTTGATCTGCTGCTCGAGAATGTCGGTGGCGGCTCTTTGTGAACCGATACTCAGATCCTCGATATCGACGGAGGATCCTGTATCAAAAGTACCAATGTAGAGTGTTTTGCCTGAGGCTCCCTGCGGGAGTGGTACGAGATACCATGACAAGCCTTGCCGTCGGCTTTCTTTCATGTCCTGACGTCTGAGACGGTTTTCTTCTAGGTAGATTTCAAAGCTCGGAAGGTTAGCGAACATATAAATGCTGGATTCGTCCTCAGAGATCTACCGGAAGGTTTGCACGAAACCAGAGCTCCTCGACCGGACCTGGGTAATCGCGCCGATTGAAGCGAAGACCCATTGCTGAGGCCCATTGCGATTCCTTGGCATGAATCTCGGACCAATCCGGTGGTCCATCACGAAAGGCCATCCGTAGATATTGAGGAGAGGTCGGCCGTCGAACGATCCCGTCAACCGGGTCTTCGTCGTCGGCGTTGCCTGAGTAGCAGCCTGAGACCGTTAACACGATGAGTAGCGAGAGTGCATGTTTCAGCATGAGCGCCTTTTTAGATATTGATACTTGAATGATGGGTAAAGACAAGAAACCGATAGTTCCTTCGAGCCCGGTCGCCTCGAGTTGCCGACTCTGTTGGGCGCGATGATACCCCTATTGTTGCAGGCACCGTTTCTCTCCTCCGAGCGATCTGAGTCAAGAAAAGGTGTTTCGAGGAAATGTTATAGTTCTGCACGGTCAGTCGTGGCTTGAAAGTATATCGGGTAGGTATGTGGGTGTCTATGCGGCATAACTCAATGAATTTTCAAGCCCATCAGGAATTTGCATATCTTCAAGGGAAAATACATGAACAATCGAACGAACCTTTTCTCTCTTCTTGTTTTGGTCTCGCTGACCTGGAGCACGATGGGGTCGGCTTCA
>CAVROO010000029.1:0-255962 GCA_963722765.1 uncultured Acidobacteriota bacterium | reverse complement strand
CATCGGTCTACTCATCACCTCGCTTCGAATGACACCTTTCATTGTCACTTTGGGAGCCATGGGAATCCTCCGCGGAGCGGCGAAGGGGCTCTCGGGAGAACAGAAAATCGATGCTCCCTTGACTTGGCTCAACGAGCTCGTGACCGAGCTTCCAGTCGGCTCGAAATGGATGATCTTTCCGCCCGGTGTGTGGATACTCATCGGCCTTTCGCTTCTCGTGGCCGGACTCTTGCGTTACACGAAACTGGGACGACACATCTTCGCCATCGGTTCCAACGAACAGACAGCCCGCCTCACCGGTGTTCGGGTGCGCCTGGTCAAAGTTACCGTTTACGCGATGTGCTCGGCCTTCGCTGGAATGGCGGGCATCATGCAGTTTTCCCGCCTGACGGTCGGCGACCCTACGGTCGCGCTGGGATTCGAGCTCGACGTGATCGCCGCCGTCGTCATCGGAGGAGGCTCTCTATCCGGCGGAGAAGGTTCCGTGGCCGGGTCTATCTTCGGGGCACTGCTCATGACCCTCATCCGCTCGGGCTGCACCCACCTGGGCATCTCCAACTGGGTTCAGGAGATCATTACGGGATTGATCATCGTCATCGCGGTGGCTTTGGATCGGTTGCGACAACGCGGATAGAGATTCCCCACATTAATTTCGGGTCAGGTCAACCGCAACACTTTCGCGCCGCGTATCTTCCGTGCCTTGAGCTCGAGTAGAGCTTCGTTAGCCTGTTGAAGTGAATACTCCTGATACTCGGGTCTGAGAGGAATATCGGCGGCCAACTGGAGGAAATCGCGAACATCACGTCGGCTGACGTTCGCCACGCTTTTAATTTCTTTTTCCATCCAGAGATGGGCCGTGTAGTCCAAGCGCATCAGTTGTTCTTTGTCGATGTCCTCTTTGCGAATTGCGTTGACAACGAGGCGTCCGCCCGGAGCCAAATTCTTCAGCCCTTCGACGATGGGTCTCCAAACCGGGGTTGTGTCGATGATCGAGTCCAGCTTCTCGGGAGACTCCTCCGCCGTGTCTCCGGCCCAGACAGCCCCCAGCTCGCGGGCGAAACAACGTTCCTTCTCGCTCCGGGCAAAGACAAAAACCTCGACATCCGGATATCGATGCGCGACCATCTTCAACACCAGATGGGCCGAAGCACCGAATCCCGTGAGACCGAGGCGCTGGCCATCCTTCAACCCCGTGAGTCGGAGAGAACGAAAACCAATGGCGCCGGCGCACAAGAGCGGGGCGGCCTCCGAATCGGAGAACCTTTCGGGAATCGAAAAAGCAAAATCTTCCCCGACCGTCATGAGCTCGGCGTAACCGCCGTTCGCGTCCCGCCCCGTCGCTTCGAATCGGGGACAGAGATTTTCATTATCGTCTCGGCATAGCGAACAGGCGCCACAGGACGAAAAGATCCAGGCAACGCCCACTCGATCACCCGGCCGAAAGATTCGAGCCTCTTCTCCCACCGCCTCGACTCGGCCGACCACCTGGTGTCCCGGGACAACGGGCAGCCGTGGTGGCGGCGTCCGTCCCTCGATTTCATCGAGCTCCGTGTGGCACACACCACAGGCCAGGACCTTGATCAATATTTCTCGTTTGCCTGGCTCCGGCTCCGGCAGGTCCCGCAACTCCAAGGGCTCGACACCTTCCTCGAGCTGAACGATTCGATTCATGACCATGGCTTTCATGGTTGATTCACCTTACCCAGTGCATCGACATACGAACTTCGTGGTGTATTGCGCTTTCAATTCCACTTTGCGGCTTTGCGCCTTGGCGGCTTTGCGTTGAAGTTTAGGTTCACTCCTCCCAGAGCCTCGCCGCACCCCGCACCCCACTCGAATCACCGTGAAGAGCCGGAACGAGCTTGGTAACAACTTCGTCCGAGAAAACGTAACGAGACCAGATCGCCGGCACGTTCTCATAGACACGTCCGAGATTCGACATCCCTCCTCCGAGCACGATAACCTCCGGGTCGTACAAATTGATGACACCGGCCAAACCACGGGCCAAACGGTCCTCGTATCGCTCCATCGCAGCCTCTGCAGCCTGGTCACCACCCTCGGCCGCCGAGAGGATCCCGGGCGGCTCGAGTTGTTTTCCCGTCGCCTCCTCATAGTCACGCTTCAAACCGGGTCCCGATAGGAACGTTTCGATGCACCCCCGCCGGCCGCAGTAGCACTCCGGCCCTGGCCATTCCTCTTTTCGCAACCTCGGCAAGCTGTTGTGCCCCCACTCTCCGGCGACGGCGTTGGCTCCAGACCAGATCTTTCCGTGAACGACCAGGCCGCCCCCGACCCCCGTCCCAAGAATGACTCCAAACACGGCGTTCGACCGAGCGGCGGCTCCGTCGCGTGCTTCGGAAAGGGTGAAGCAGTTCGCGTCATTGTCGAAGCGAAGTGGGCGACCCATGAGGTCGGTGAGATCCTCGGCGAATCGTCGGCCGTTCAACCAGGTCGAGTTTGCGTTGATGACCAGACCCGTGTGAGGCGAAATGGCGCCGGGCATACCAATGCCGACGGAGGCGGTTTTCCCGAGCTCTGCCTCCAACGACTGGACGAGATCGACGATAGCCCGCAAGGTACCGTGATAGTCATGACGTGGCGTAGGCACTCTTTTTTTGAGTGTCACATCGTCGCCATCCAAAACAACAGCCTCGATTTTCGTTCCGCCGAGGTCTACGCCAATGCGGGGTTTCGTCAATATCGTTCTCCTCGAGATCTTCGGAGATTTTATCATCCCGTTGAAAGGAGACACCTTCTATCAGGGAGTGGATAGAAAACTGGACCTGTCCCTATTTTCTCCGGGAGGCGTGTATAGTAATGATTGAGAGATCCATGGCCCAGAAAAACTCCACCGCAAGCGGATTCAGCCTCATCGAGGTGCTCATCAGCTTGTTCATTACCCTCGTGGTGGGCCTGATTGTCTTCCAGACAAGCCGCCTTCTTTTAAAGATCTACCAGACCGAATCCAACTCGGTCCAACAAAGCTCGATGGTCACCCGCGCTTTCGACGACCTGATCAAGGAAATAACCCGGGCAGGCTACGGTATCGGAAAAGGAGCCGATTCCATTCTCCCCTTCCTTCCGGATGAGGTGCCCGGCTCGGAGCACATCACTGTTCGTTCCAATACGGAAGGGATCGCAACCATGGTTCGAGCCGGTGCGTCCGACGAAGGAACCGTTTTGAATGTGGTCGACACCGCACTGTTCCAACCCGGCGATCTCGTACTCGTCACCGAACTGGGCGGCGTGTCGGAACCGGCGGAAGTCCTGGCGACCGAACCGCAAAGACTGAGACTCGGACCACCCGAAACCCCGGGCGGGCGGCTCCGTAATGAGTACTCACCCTCGGCGCGCCGCAAGAGTGTTGAAACTGCGTGAGGTCCGCTACCATCTGGAGCCTGCGGAGGACGGCTTCGCACTGGTCAAGGAAACATGGGGACCGGCACGAGGAAAGAGGGTCCTGACGCATTGGATAAAAGCGCTTTCGTTCGAGTACTCGGACGCTTTAGGCAACGTCTTGTCGCCGGCCAGTCCCGAGTTTTCGAGTCAACTCGCCACCGTAAGCGTGACACTGCGGTTTTCCGTCGGTCCGAAGCCGACGGACGAGAAGACCCTCCAAACGTCCGTTACTCTGGATACCCAATCGGCGACCATAGACTTCGCCGAGCAAGGTTATGGTTTCCGACTTACTCGGTATTTCTATCCCATCGATCGCCCGATGGGAGTGACGAGTCGTCCGCTCGAAGACTGGGGTTTAATCCTCTCTGCCGGTCCTGACTCGACCCGACCACCTTCTTATCTGTACACCTATTTATCACAAAAACGTTTCCTGGAGGTACGTGTCGAGAACGTGACCTGGCTCGAAGACGTACGCGGCCCGGTGGCGTTCGAGTTCGGTCCGGACAAAAGCTCCGTTGCAGGCTCACTTTTCGTCGCCTCGTCGGGAATCCGCGTCGGGCACCTCAGCCGGATAGACCCCGACAAGCACGGAGTCATTTCGCCCGAGTCTCAGGTGACCTTCTTCGATCGAACACAAGCGCTCGCCCAAATCGGTGGTCTCGCCTTCGGCGTCGATCACGGCTTGTATCTAGCGAGCTCGGAAAACGGCGCGATCTTCCGATTCGTCTTCGATGAAACAGGCCATCCCAAAGGACCGGAGAAAATCGCAACGATGAGAGGCAGTCCCGGATCGATGGTTCTCGGCGCAGACGGGCATCTCTATTTCCTATTGGAGGCAGCCAACGGGACCTCGCTCTGGAAGCTACCCTTCGACGAGACGCTCTCTCCGAAGGAGCCCGTTCTGGTGGCTCCCCTTCCCGGCACGGGACTCGGTCTGTCTCTCGAGCCCAACTCGGGCAATCTCTTCGCGCTCGTGAGAGATCGTCAAGGAGACAGCGTGATTCTCGAGCTCGAGCGCCGGTGGCTTCGCGATCCATCCGAAGAGATCGAACCGATCTTCAGACTTACTAATTTTCGAACCGAGATGGTGGAAAGTCGATTGGAACGCACCACCACATCCGATGCGGTCCCACTCGCGCGACTCCCCTCCGCGCTGGTTCCCGAGCAGCTGGATTTTCTGGCTTTTGACACCCTGGGACTCCTCTACATCGGCGCGCGGGAGCAGAACCTGGTTCTCAAATTCGACCTGGATCGGCCCGATGCGCGTCACACGGTAGAGGTCGTCGGTGTCGTGTCCGAAGACGACACGGCTCGATTCCACGGATGGAAAAGGAATCCCCTGACATGGTGAACCGAAACGAAGCGGGAAGCACGCTCACGATTGTCTTGATCGCCCTGTTGATCCTGTTACCTATGACGCTCATCCTCTCGGGGATGATTTTGAAGTGGCAGCGTCAATCGGCGGAGTTTCGAGATGGACTGGCCATGGAGTATACGGCACGCGCCGGTCTGGCCAAGGCCTTCAACCAAATCAGTGCCGGGAGCTTCTCCCTGGAATTCGGCAAGAACATGGATTTCGAAATGGAGGACGCGGGCTCTTTTGTGGCAAGGGTTCGAGTCGCCCGTAAAGCGGATGTCGTTTTATCTCTGGATGGGCGGGTCCTCGAAGAGCTCGAAGCATCGAAGGTTGACTTGAATCAGACTGCGACCGACCCCGACCTACGACGTGTCCGTCTCTATCGAGGATTGGAGGTATACCTCGTAGAGTCTCGGGTCTCGAGCAAACCCGGTTGGGTAAGCGTTCGCTTGAGCGCGATTTTACTGCGTCCCGACAACGGCCCTCTTCGACAAGTGGGGCTTCGTGTGGAGAAAGGCTACTTCGAAGAGGAAGCCGAGGTGTCACAGAGATAAGCTTCGGTGAATCGATCCAAAGAGCTTACGCAGTTTTTCGCGCGGCCATAGAGCTTGACAAGCGAGATAATAGCGGTCGGTCGGACAGCCAAATACGCCAACAATGCCGGAACACAGATTCGGCCCGAGGCACTCAACCAACCCGTTGAATCCGGCAGGTCGTCATCGCTTCCATCGAGAACCGCGCGAACCATGAGCCCGGGGACTCCTCTCTCGTGAGCCAAACGGAGTAGAGGAAAACCCTCCATTTCTACCAGCTCCACGCCGTACCGTGTTCCGAGAGCAAGCTTGTCTTTGGAGGAAGCCACGACCCGGGCAACGGTCACGGCAGAGGAAACAACCGATACCAGACCCGTCGCGAGAGCCCGATCGATGAGGGGCTTGGCGGAGGTAACGCTTCGCGTTGGGGTTGAATCGTTTGGTTCACCGCTGTCCACGGTCTTTTCACAGGCAACCAGACAGGATGGCGGCAGGGTAGGAACCGTGCCGCCAGCAAATCCGGCGAGAAGGATCTCCTCCAGGGAAAAAGCTTCCAAGACCCGTTCCGCCGCTCGCGCGGCATAATCGGGTCCAATACCGGTTCGGACGACAACTGCTTCTCGGCCGTAGAGCTTGCCCGTCGCCATCCATAGCGGCTCGTCCTCCCACCGGCGATCCTCGTGGAACTCGCGAAGTGCGGCTCCCAGTTCCATCTGCGTGGGTGCGAAAAAGGCCAAACGGGAAACGCTGTTTTTCACTTCACGAAGATGGTAACTCATTTCTTAGCTGCGGTAGAGCCTTGGAGCCATTTGTGAGAAACTGTAACTAGGCCTTAACGTTCCTGAAAAACAAATGACCCTACAAAACCCGTACACGTCGCCTGAACATCACCCTTCGCACCCTCCGACAACGCCGGCCGTCGTAACCTGGTTCAGAGTGTATGCAGCCGTCATGACTTTCATCTACATGTTATTGCTCGTCGTGGCCGTGCTGATGCTCATTTTCGCCCCGAGTCTTGCCGATGAAGACAATTCAGAAGAGGTCCTTCTCATTCAAGGAACCGTCTTCGCCATCATTAGTCTGCCCCTCGGGGGCATGTTCATCATCGGTGCTTTCATGCCGTTGAAACCTTGGGCCTGGATTTACGGCATCGTCCTCATCGGTTTGGGCATGACCAGTTGTTGCTGCCTTCCCGCCACCATCCCCTTGTTGGTCTTCTGGATCAAGCCGAACACGCAAGCTTACTTCGGACGCGTCCCCAAAACCGCCCGTCCTACGGTCGGAACCTAGCGTCCGCTCCACCCCGCACTCATTCTCCGAGACGGAATCGATAAAATCGATAAAACTTGCAACTTCATTAAAAGCAGTGACTCCGAGGAACTGAACCCAAGATCAACGTGGCACATATTTTGCAAATTCATTTTTCGCTCTGGATTTGTAGAGTCATTCAAAGACAGGATGCCGATGAGCTCGTATCCGAAATTTGAGACGGTTAAAGGACAATCTACAATTCACAGCCGCCTATTGCGATCGATCGGTGTCCTAACGGTCCTTTGCATCGGCTGGGCAAGCCCAAACGGCCACACTCAAACACACCGGTTGATTGCCGCAAGATGGGTGACTACACACACCGAACCGTTGGACGAGTCCGTCTCCGTCACTCCCGAGTACGAAAGGCACCTGAAGAAGATCCTCATCACTATCCCTGTTGGATACGGTTTTCCCGGTTTGGCGACGCGAAACCTCCGTTTACCGGTTCGCATCCAAATGATCGAGTCGGCCTACGAAAGCCTGCTAGACGCACTGCCCGATTACACCGAGGTCCATATCGCTCTGAGGACGGCGGATGAAGGTCCTCTCAAACCGTGGCTAAAGAGAGTCGAAAGTCAACACCAAGTTCATTTGCATCGATTGAATGATGTCACCGCAGAGACCGACCTTTGGGCACAAGACGTTGGGGAGGCACTCACGGTCGGACGGAGCACGCATTTTCTTGTCTCCATGGATGTGGATCCGGCTATGGAACGGAACCAACACATTGCAGCGTCGCGACAGCAAATAGCCAGAGCCGTGTTTGGCGTATCGTCGGTCATCAAAGCGCCATTCGTATTCGAAGGCGGAAACCTCGAGTTTGACCGTGTCGGCGACCGATACCGAATCTTGATCGGATTCAACGACCTACTGCTATCCATCGACAACTACAATGCCATCAAGAAGCGCTTCTCTCGAGCACGACTTCTAGAAGCAATCGCCGAGCAATTCGGTGTGGACGACGTCATCGTCATGGGGAGAGAAGAGCAAAGCCCCTACCTCTTTCACATTGATCAGGCTTTCATTCTTTTGGCCGACAGAGTCGCCGTTGTGAACCGGATTGTGGCTGCGAAATCGTCCCGCGAGGAAAGGCAACTACAGTACTACAACTCGCAACTCAAGGCACTCGGATATCGAATAATCACCATCGACAATACACAAACGGAGATCGAACGCCGGCACACCTCCACGAACGCCATCCCCTATGTAGATCACGAACCGGGGAGAAAAAGATCATTTACCCGGTCTACCAGGGAGAAGTCGCTCCAAGGCCGGCGGAATTCTGAAAGAAAACGATCTGCTCGGCAAAGGACTGAGAGCATACGAAGCCTACGAGGAGGCCGGCTACGAGCCCGTGCCCGTTCTGGATTTCGTACATGTCGCTGGAGGCGGTACGCACTGCTTATGCAACGTCATCGAGTGACTTCGGATTATTTTTCAAAGACCGGATTGCCGCAGAAGCTCTTCGGCAAACGACTGAGAATCCGCACTAGCCACGACCGCCAATGTTCCCCCGCTTACGGCCAGACCCACGAAGTGATTCTCCTTGCTCCATAGAGATCCCTGGGTGCTCAATCGGTTGTAGCCCTCGTCCTCATTGAAGGCTCGTCGCAGACGGGCTCCCGTCCCTTCGGCGTTTTCCGGAGACTCATAGATGACCATGAATAACTTGGCTGTCCCTGCTGAGCCTTCGTACTCGCCATAGAGTACGGTGTCTTTGTCTCCGAGCTCGAAAACATCACCTTCCGCAAGAAAAAACAGGCTGCGCACGGCCAGTCGTCCTTTGAGAAGCTTGGGGCTGCCCGGGATGAGATCATGGGCAGGCAATTCGCCCATAACGGAGGGCAAGGCGGACCGCGTTTCGATTTTTTTTGAGATGACTTCACTAAAAGAGATCAGTGCTCCTTCGGCAGTGTCGTTGGACGAAAAGCTCTCCACCAACACGAAGTAACGATCCTGCCAGAAAGCCACCTGAAAGCCTCCTTGGAAACCTCCATCGCCCAGGTCTAGAGGAGTTTTTTGAGGACTCCGGTTGTAGGAAAAGACACCGAAGGCGGCCGTTGGATCTTTCATCTCATAAACTGTGGCAATGACTGAGTCTTCCCCTGAACCATACTCTTGGCTGATGACTTCCTCGAAGCCGTACTCGAGATAGACCTCCGCACCTCCATTGATGAAGTTGAAGAGCGTGCCGGCGTCGTAGGCGAGCGGCTGGTCAACGAGGCGCCAGGGCGCGACCTCTTCTTCTGCAGGAAGAAGGATCTGGAGATCGTCCGGAGCACTGCCGGCGACGACGGAAAATAATAGGCCCAAGCTCAGAAACCCGACCATAGTGCTCACTTCTTGTACTTCCCCCTTTGCGGCTCCGCGTCTTTGCGCCTTTGCATTGATTCTTTTTCGATTAATGAAGATTGCGGATCGAGTAAAGGTGCTTTTGGGTGCGGATCAGAAGGCGGTCGCCGACGATCGCCGGGCTCGCCATCGCAAAGTCCTCGAGTGCATTGACGCCGAGGAGCCTATACTCTTTCCCGGCCTCGATGACGTAGGTCTCGCCCGTTTCACCCATGACGAAAATCTTTCCGTTATAGGCCCACGGCGAACTGGTGAAGGCGGCGGCGCCGGGCGCGACCCGGGATCGGTAGACGCGTTCGCCGGTTTTGGTGTCGTAGCGTGCGAAGATACCCTTTTCGGTCAGAACATAAAGAGCGTCATCGTAGATGAGAGGGGTCGGCAGATAGGTTCCTCCGGCAAGGCGGTTGTACCAAACGACGTGCTCGTTTTTATTCACGCGCTCCGGCGGCGTAATGTCTCCCGACCCGCCGGGACGAATGGCGGCGATGGGCTTGTTTTCTCCGCCGGAGCTGCCCGAGGTCACGTAGAGAAGCCCGTCCCAGGCAAAGGGAGACTGGATGGCCACCCCGTGCATGCGCTTCATGGTCCACAGCTCCGTTCCGTCGAGACCGTAGCTGGTTACGACTCCGGGCCCGAGGGTCACCACCTCGGTTCGAAGGTCGTTCTCCCACACATACGGAGTTGACCAACCCGTTTTTCTTCGCGGCTCGATGGTGCGGGACTTGCGCCAGAGCTCTTTTCCCGTGCGCTTGTCGAAGGCGGCAAAGAAGCCTTGGTCTTCATTGTCGTTCAGAACGAACAGACGATCTCCGTACAGGGCGGGAGAAGCTCCCGTGCCGTAGTCGCGAATGGTCTGATGGGATTTCAGGTGCGTCGCCCAAGCCTGGTTCCCTTCGAAGTCGTAGGCGAAAAGGCCATGGTGAGTGAAATAAACATAAACGTGCTCGCCGTCGGTGACCGGTGTCTCCGAAGCGTAGCTGTTCTTGCGATGTCGTCCCCCCAGGGGCTTGCCCTGATAGATCTGACGTTCCCAGAGCCGCTTCCCTGTTTCGAGGTCATAGCAGTAGACCATCAAACGGATGACGATCTCGTGCGGCATCTCGCGGTCGCGAGCCCACAATCGTTCGTTGATTTCCTCGGAAGACAGACCTTCTTCACGCAACTCGGCGATGAATTCGTTGCTGAAGTCCGTTCCCAGTGAGGGTTGCTTCATCGACTGTTCGCTGGTGGCGGAGGTCAGAAAAACTTTTCCTTCCCAAACGATCGGCGAGGACCAGCCGACTCCCGGGACCTCCGCGGCCCACTCCACGTTGTCGGTCGTCAACCAGCGGTCGGGCAGGTTTCGAATTATTCGAAACGGGGATAGATTCGGGCCCTCGAAACCGAGGCCAGTTGTTGGACTCCTTCTCTTCGGCGGGAGCGCTCGAGGCAAAGAACATCATGATTGATGCGACGATGCAAATGGCAACGATCGCATGGAAACTTCCGGCAGTGAGGTTTCATATTAACCATTTCAATCCCAAGCCTCTTTCATCATCTCTCTATAGGCCAAGTGGTCGTCGTACATGCGGTGGAAGATCTCGTAGCGCGCGGCGTGATAGCGGCGGACTTCTTCCCCGGCCGGCTCGATAACGCGGTCGGCACGGTTCATGGCCGCCATTCCGTCGACGACCGAAGGAAAATCTCTCGACGCCACCGCACCGAGAAGTGCGCTCCCGAGAAGCACCGCCTCGGGCTCGGCCGGAAGCACGACGCGGCAGCCGGTCGCATCGGCATGCTCGCGCAAGAAAACTTCGTTTTTGGCAAGCACCGCCGCAGGCAATCAGGGTGTCGATGGAGTAACCCTCGCTCGTCCATCTCCGCGATGATATGACGGGTGCCCAAGGCGAGCGCCTGGATTGTGGCCAGGTAGAGAAGAGCGAGCTCGTCAGCGCTGGCATCGAGTCTCAAGCCGTGGATCGCGCCCCGCAGCGATGCGTCCGCCCGGGGTGAGCGGTTGCCGTGGAAATAGGGGAGCACGTGAAGTGTCCGCCGTCAGCGCGGCGGGAAACGGTTGGTTCGCAGCGAGCTTTTCGAGTCGCTCGTTGAGAAGCGCGTAGACCGTCATGCCGCGGCGGCCCGCCTCGTGTTCCAGCTCGGCGGCGCGGGCGTGGGAGAAGATCACGTGGTCGATGAGCGCACCCGGTCGCCGATTGTCCCCCTTCGTTGAGCCACATGCCGGGAACCATCGCCGAGAAGTAGGGGCCCCAGACGCCGGGGATGAATCGAGACTCGGGAGACACCGCCATGTGGCAGGTCGAGGTTCCGCAAATCAAAGCGAGGCGCCGATCGAAGTCGGGTGTTTCTGGAGCGTCTCCGTCGAGCGGAGCGCCGAGAAGTCCCAGTCCACCGGCATGGGCATCGATGATGGCGACGCCGACGGCGGTACCCGGCCGGAGGCCGAGCTCTTGCGCCGCCTTCTCGGTGAGACCCTTACCTACCGGCTCTCCCATGGGACGAACCCGCCGGCCGATACGCGAGTACCCTTCGTCCGCGAGATCATCCAATCCGACGACCTGGAAGTAGCTGTCTTCCCAGCGGCCCACGCTTCCTTCGACCTTCGGCTCCTCGTGTCCCAGATAGGTCCATTTGCAGACGGTCGTGCAGAGCGAGCGGGTGTCGTCGCCCGTGGCGCGATAGGAGAGATAGTCCGGCAGGTCGAGGAACCGCGCGGCGCGCCTCCAGGTCTCCGGCATGTTCTCTTTGAGCCAGAGCAGCTTGGGCGTCTGCATCTCGGGAGACACCTGCCCTCCCACATACTCGAGCACCCCTGCCCGGTGGCGTTGATGCGCGCGGTCTGGTCCATGGCCCGGTGGTCCATCCAGACGATGACGTTCTGCTCGTCCGATCCGTTCGGGCTCACCGTCACCGGCCGGTCTCCGCGTCCAGACCACCAAGGAGCAGGTGGCGTCGAAGCCGATGCCGCGGACATCATCCGCCGTGCACCCGGCTTCCTTCATGGCAGCGCGGACCGCTTGACCCGCTGCCGTCCAGATGTCTTCGGAGGACTGCTCGACGAAGTCGGCCTGCGGACGCCACATTTTGATGTCGACACTCGCCGCGCCGTGACCCTTGCCGCGACCATCGAAGATCCCGGCTCGAACGCTTCCGGTGCCCACGTCGATCCCCAGATACAGTTTCTCGCTCATGGCTCTCACGCGTTCTCGGAAAGGATGCGGACCTTGAATCCCAGCGCCTGCGACAAGCGCGACCATCTCATCGAAGATGTCGCCGTAGGCCACCGCCACGTGGTTGGAAAGATAGTGGGCCATCAAGGTGTCTCGCGTGATCCCCAGGTCGGCCGCCATGAAGGGCCACTCGCGGGTCGTCCCCTCCCACCAGGCGTCGCGCTTTGTCCGGCGGGAGCTTCACCACTTCCCCCGGCCGACGTCCATCCAAAGCTCACCGTCTTTCTTCATATAGGCCCGGGCCCAGGTGACCTCGCCGGGCAGGCTCTCCCCGGCAAAGGTGCCGCCGGGAACCGGGAAGTACATCTTGGCCTGCCGGTAGGAGTGCACGCCCTGCAAGCGTGTCCGGATCGTGGTTGAAGGCGTAGGCGCCGCAGGAGCCCGAGTTGAGCAAGCACCCAGACGAAACGGCCCTCGTGCTCCCCGCCCCAGCGCACGTCGTGGAACATCACCGCCTGGTGCAAGTCCCTTCTTCTTGAGCAGCCGCTTCATCAGCTCCATGGGGACGAGGTTTCCCTGGTCGGCTTCGGTCGAGCAGGCGATGGTGTCGCCGTTCGTCTCGGGCCGGCAGGCCGAGTTGAGAGAGCCCCTCGGAAAAATCCGACGGCGGCCGGAGCGGAAGCAGCCCGAGCTGATACTGCCAGCCCAGGCAATCGGCTTTGAACTCCTCGATCATCCCGAGCACCGCCAGGTAGTCCCGCAGCTGCTCCTTCGTGGCTTCGGGAGTGAAGTCCTCGGCCCCCTCCTCGCCGTGGTGAAACGTCACACCCTTGTCGCAGACGAACCGGTAAGGCGTCTTCGATACGCTTCTGCGTCGATATCTTCCCCGCGCTTGATGATCCAAGCCTGATCGATCTTGTGCTCGGTGAAGCCGATCTTGTTGAGCAGCCGCGGCCCGAAGTAGCCGTTGATCATGCCCATCGAGGTATCGCCGAGCATGAGACACAGGACGCGGCGAGTGCGGATCTCCTCCGCCACCTGGCCCGCCAACCGCGAGGCTTCCGCCGAGATGGAGACCTGGTAGCCGATCTCGTCTTCGGGGTAGGCAATGCGGCCGGTCGTGCACCACTCCTCGAGACGCGCCATGAACGTATCGTCCTTCGTCCAATCGTCGACATCCGTCCACACTCGCGAAAAGGACCGGCCCACCGATTCCAGGCAGGCGCCGGTGTTGAGAAGACCCACCAGACCCGGCCATGTCCCGAGAAATTGCTCGCCAGAAGCAAGGGGTTCTCCTTGCCGACGACTCCGTCCGTGGTGTGCGGGCCGTAGAACCAGTGCACGCAGACTCCGATGAGTGGATCATCCACCGGCCCGAGCTTCTCGATCGCCTCGTGAGGCCGCGTGAGATAGCCCTCGATTCGATAGGAGTCTCGCCCCAGTTTTTTGAGCGCTTGTTCCAACTGCACCGTGGCCCCTTCGATGTGAGGTAGGGCCTCTTGGTTCGGAAGCTCCCGATAATCTCCAGGCCAAAAGAGCGCAACTTTTTGTGTCATCGGTCCACTCCTGTTATTGAACAACCTCGCCGCCTTGCTCCACGTTTTCCTTCGTGAAGAGACGTGTCCCTAGAACGATCTTCTTTTCAACTTGTTTGCCACTAAATATCTCGAGCGCGACATCGATGGCTTCAGCCCCTCCGGTCGGGTACTGAAACGTCGCGTCCATGATGCCCTGCCGGACGTACATGATTCCTTCATGCGGCAGAGCGTCGATCCCGACAAAAAGGATATCCTCCTCGCGACCCGCGGCTTTGGCGGCAAGAAACGCCCCGTGGGCCCCCGGATCGTTGTGCGCGTAGACCAAGTCGATGGCGCCAAAGCGCGACAGCGCCGATTCCATCTCCTTTCGGGCATTGGGCTCGAGCCACTGCATGTCGGCCTCGAAGACAATCTCGAGGCCTGGGTGGTTCTTCCCGTCCAGACCTTCAAGGAAACCCGTATGTCGGTCTTGCCCTGGAATCGAGGTCATTAGCCCCTTGAGCTCGACGATTTTGCCTTTGCCGCCCAGAGTCTTTCGGACCCACTCCCCGGCCGACCGACCGATTTGCTTGTTATCGCCACCGATGAAACAGGTGTATTTGTCCCCCAGCACGGCGCGATCGAGAACGATGACCGGTATTCCCGCGTCATAGGCTTCTGCGACCGGTTTGGTCAGGGGGGCGGCTTCCCGAGGACTAATGATGATAAGGTCCACTCCCTGGCTGACGAGCTCCTCGACATGAGATCGCTGCACCAGCGAGTCATTCTGTGCGTCCTTGAATATGACCTCGAGATTCGAATGCGCCTCGGCGGCCTTCTTGATATCCGCGTTCATCTGCTGGCGCCAAGGCTCACCGAGATTGCACTGGCTCATGCCGATGGTGTACGTCTTCTGGGCCTCGGCCGAAAAGGCAAGCCCGACGCCGATTACCGCGAACAAGACAAACCTGAAAACACATTTCATGATGATTCTCTCATTTCCAACTACGAGCCGGCCGCGGACGTTGAATATTATATAGTGTAACGTCACATCAGTAATTGGGAGGCGAAATGCCCGGCATCGAGGCACGTGGTCTAGAGAAACGCTTCACAACGACCTATGCCGTGCGGGATTTGGACATCACCGTCGGTCACGGTGAGATCGTCGGTTTGCTGGGGCCGAACGGAGCCGGCAAGACGACGACGTTGCGCATGCTGGCGGGAATCATTGCTCCAACCGCGGGAGAAGTCTGGATCGAGGGTCATCACGTCGGCCGGGAGCCTTTCGAAGCCCGGCGGCATCTTGGATACCTCTCGGGAAATACAGCCCTTTATGCCCGTCTCACCGTAAAGGAAGTCCTGCGCTATTTCGGCCGACTTCACGGTATGGAAGACGAGCACATCGCTCGGCGCACCGAAGCGCTCGCGAGTGAGCTCGAGATGGGGGCTTTCGTGAACCGGCAATGCGGGAGCCTCTCCTCCGGCCAGCGTCAACGGGCCAACATTTCGCGCGCCTTTCTGCACGAACCGCCGGTGTTGATCCTCGATGAGCCCTCGGCAACGCTCGACGTCGTAGCCGGTCACTTCATTATTGAGGCCATTCGGCGGGCCAAAATGGCGGGCCGCGCCGTGCTGTTCTCGACACACATCATGAGTGAAGCCGAGCTCCTCTGCGACCGTATCGTCTTACTTCACGACGGACGCGTCTTCGACGAAGGCACCCACGATGAGATTCTCGGACGAGCCGGCGCGCCCAACCTCACCGAGGTGTTTCTTTCCTATAGCCGAACCGGAAATGGGGGAGACCGATGAGACTCCGGTGGGTCCGAATCATCTATCTCAAGGAGATGCTGGAGGCGCTTCGCGACAGGCGTACCTTGTTTTTGATGATCGGCGTGCCTTTGCTGCTTTATCCCATTCTCTTTTTGAGCCTGGGCGCTTTCACCGAATCCTACCTTGCCGAGTTGGCCACGAGGACCGTCAAGATTGGGCTCTCGGGAGATGTTCCGGCTGATTTGAGACAGAAACTGGCGGAGGACGAAGACCTGCCCGTCGAGCTCGTGGATATTGGAGTCGAAGACACCGACGACATTTGCGCGGCCGCACGCCGGTTGCTCATCGATGAAAAAGTAGAAGTGATCCTTCGCCTCGATCCAGAAATCCGTTGTGAGAGTGGAGAAGAAGGAGAAGATGAAGGCAACGGCGCACCTCTCGGCCGCTTCGAGATCTTGTTCGACGGCGCCAATCTGTTCTCCGACCAGAGCCAGAACGGTTTACGAAGTCTTTTGGGAGAATACTCACGCGGCGCTCTACGAGACCGTCTAACGGAGGCGGGGCTCGATCCGGAGCTCGTCATCCCCTATGACATTGACAGCATCAACCTGGCGGGAGAACAGCGCATGAGCGGCCACTATGCCGGCCGCATCCTCCCAACCATCATTATCATGATGGTGATTCTTGGTGCTTTCTACCCCTCCATCGATTTGACCGCCGGAGAAAAGGAACGTAGTACGCTCGAGACCCTGATTAGCGCCCCGGTCCGCACGTCCGAGATCGTCGCCGGCAAATATTTGGCGGTCGTCACCATCGCCCTCATCGCATCGGGCGTCAACCTCGTTTCCATGGGCTTGACCATCAACCGGATGGCATCGCAACTCGTCGAAAACGGCGGCACGATGGCTCTTACCGTCGGCGGAGGCTTGACCGTATTCCTACTGATGATTCCGAGTGCGCTGTTTTTCTCGGCCGTCTTGTTTGCCAACGCCTGCCTGGCGAGGAGCTTCAAAGAAGCTCAGAACCTACTGACGCCCACGTTTCTCGTCATGATTCTGCCGGCGATGATAGCGCTCCTGCCCGGAATGGAGCTCAACCCGATAACCGTCTTCGCCCCGGTCATCAATATTGCGCTGGTCATCAAGCAAACCTTGATCGGAGAGCTAGACCTGGACGCCGCCTTCGCGGTGCTGCTCGCCAACACGGTCTACGCAATCATGGCGCTCACGATTGCGGTGCGACTGTTCGGAACCGAAGGCGTGTTGTTCTCCGAAGACCGGCCTTGGCGCGGGTGGCAGCACTGGCTCAGCCCTAGCAAGCTCGCCGAACAGCTTCGCCGGCCCGTGTCGCCGGGCCGGGTACTCTCACCCGGCGGGGCCGCACTATTCTTCGCCGTAACGCTCGTATTGCTCTACTACGTAGCGACGGCGCTACAGGCGAGAGAAGTCCTTTCCGGATTGCTGATCACCGAATGGATCCTGTTGCTGGGTCCGGCCGTTCTCGTTACCTTCCTATGGCGGTTGGATTTTCGGGAAACCTTCAGCCTGAGATTGCCCAGCGCAACCGGATTCCTTGGGACTTTGCTCGTCGCGGTCTCGGCCTGGACATTGGGTCTTTTAGGTGCCGCCGTAACGGAGTTCTTCCTGCCCATGCCCCAGGCCTTCGTAGAATCGATGCGGGAGTTCTTCAACGTGGTGACGGAAAACCTCACCGCTCCGGCGATGCTTTTTCTGGTCGCCGTATCGCCGGCCATCTGTGAAGAAGCGGCGTTTCGTGGCGTGATTCTCTCCGGATTCAAAGGCAGGCTCGCCCGGTGGCAATCGGTCGTCTTGGTAGGTCTCTTGTTCGGAGTCTTCCATCTTTCGATCTATCGATTCCTTCCGACGGCTCTTTTAGGAATGCTGATCACCTACGTTGTTTTGGAGACAGGCAGCATCCTTTCCGCAGTGATCATCCATTTCGGTGTGAACGCCACGGTTTTCTCTGCCGGCGTCTACCCGCGGCTGAGCCAACTACTGGGATTGAGCGCGGAAGAGGGGACCATCGAGAGCTGGTCTCGTTTCGCCGCCTTTGGAGCGGTGTTGGTGGTCGGGTTGTGGACCGTGAGTCGAAGCAGGAAGGCGTAGAGAACTCAAGAACTTGAGAACCCAAAAACTCAGAAGGAAACTGGAGGACGGCATTCGCGTCGTCATCAGAATTTATTGAGAATTACAACCAGAGGCGGACTTGGTTCTCGATGTCCCGGATATTTTGCGGGAAAGGGATGATGTTTTTGTCCGAAACGGAAGACGACGCTTCGAGGCGGTCCGCGTAGTCCTCACACAGCTCACGGAAACACGGATTGTGGCGGACCATCAACATGACCCTATCCGTGTCTCTGGGGACGAGGTCGAGCACGCGTTGGAGTTTTTGATCAAGCTCGAGCCACGGAAGAATTTCCTCTTCGAGCCCCTGAACAAGCTCTTTGAATTCGGTTAGGAAGTCTTCCGCTTCCTGTAGAGTTTTTCTCAAATTGTCTCTGGCCTCGATACACTCTTTGTAGTCGAGACATATTCGATGGAAGTCCTCGCTGTTTCGGACCAACCACCTTATCTTTTCCTTCTCGGCGGGGAACCTCCTGTAAACCAACCGGAGCTCAGCATCTACGACATCGGCTCGATTCAGCAAATCAGCACTCCCATCATTTGACGTCGCCGAACATCAAATGCCCCCAGACCTGTCAATCCTAACAGATATGTCAACTATAGCAGATCGTGAGATACGGTAGCCTGGCACGGTCGCCCGGCAACGTAGTAGAGTCTGACTCGACCATGACCTCGAGGTGTGTCGATGAAAAACAAGTCGTATCTGCTGTTTTTGTTGCTGATTCTCATCGGGTGTGGACAACAACATGAGGAGGCGCCGGTGACACATGAACCGCCATCCACGGACGCGCAATGGAATCGTAAACCCTTGTTTCCCAACACCTTTGCGCCACTACCTCTAGGTTCCATCAAACCTCGAGGTTGGCTGCGGAACCAGCTCCAAATTCAGGCCGATGGCCTGACCGGCCATCTCGATGAGTTCTGGCCCGACCTCGGCCCGGACAGCGGATGGCTGGGAGGCTCCGGAGAGAGCTGGGAACGAGGTCCCTACTATCTCGATGGTCTCCTACCGCTCGCCTACCAACTCGAAGATGAAGCGCTCATCGCCAAGGCCGAAAAATGGGTGGACTGGACCTTGGAGAATCAAAGGGAAAGTGGCGCCATCGGGCCCGATCCCGGGAAAGGAACCTACGCCCAGGAGTGGCAGGACACGGACTGGTGGCCCAACATGGTCATGCTCAAAGTTCTCACGCAATACCAGGAAGCCACCAACGATCCGCGCGTGATTCCGCTCATGACCAAGTACCTCCGATACCATCTCTTACACGCCGAGGAACGTCCGCTCGTCAAGTGGGCATCTTTTCGCTGGATGGAGGAAGTCTCGAGCATCGTGTGGCTCTATAACCGCACGGGGGACGAAAACATACTCGAGCTGGCCCGAACGCTCCGGGAGCAGGCCTTCGATTGGGACGCTCATTTTGCCGACTTCGCCTATCCGGAAAAAGTCACCCGCGAAAAGCTCGGTCTCCACACCCATGTGGTCAATAACGCCATGGCCATGAAGACGTCCGGTGTGTATTGGCAAATTTCAGGAGAAGAAGAAGACCGTAACGCGGCGGACACATTGCTCGAGAAGCTGGATCGCTATCACGGCCAAGCCAACGGCGTTCACAGCGGCGATGAGCACTACGCCGGACTCGACCCCACTCAGGGAACGGAGCTCTGCGCTGTGGTCGAAGGGATGTTCTCGCTCGAGCAGTTGATGTTTATTCACGGAGATCCCGCTCTGGGCGACCGCCTCGAGCGCATCACCTTCAACGCTCTTCCCGCCACGTTCAAACCCGACATGTGGGCACATCAATACGACCAGCAGGTCAACCAGGTGATGTGCAGCATCGACAAGAACCGGAACTGGACGAACAACGGTCCCGATTCGAACATCTTCGGTCTCGAACCGAACTTCGGCTGCTGTACCGCGAACATGCACCAGGGTTGGCCCAAGTTCGTTTCCCACATGTGGATGGCGACACGGGACGAGGGCCTCGCGGCGGTTGCTTACGGACCGTCACGGGTTGATGCACGTGTCGCCGGCGGCGTTTCTGTCGCGATCATCGAGGAGACGGAGTACCCGTTCCGAGACGCCATTCGCTTGAGTGTTCACCCTGAATCGCCGACGACCTTCCCTCTCCACCTGAGAATCCCCGCTTGGTCGATCGGTGTAACGATCACAGTCGCCGGCCAAGCCATGACCGGCATGCAACCCGGGACCTTCTACAAAATCGAGCGGGAGTGGCAGGCGGGAGACACGGTGGAAATCGTCTTCCCCATGGAGATCGCAACCGAGCGCCATTGGCGCGACTCCGTAGTTCTTCGTCGAGGCCCTATCGTTTTTGCGATGAAAATCGGAGAAGACTGGAAGAAGATCGGCGGAGAGGAACCTCATGCCGATTGGGAAGTTCACCCCACCACGCCGTGGAACTACGGGCTCGCCATAGATCCCAATGCTCCGATGGACTCCGTAGCGTTACAAGAAATGCCTATCGGCGATATGCCGTTTTCACCCGAAGGGGCGCCTCTCGTGCTTCAAGCCAGGGGACGCAAGATTCCTGACTGGACGCTTGTGAACGGTTCGGCCGGTCCCTTGCCACAAAGCCCGGTCTCATCCGAGGAACCGGATGAAACGATTACTTTGATCCCTTACGGGAGTACGAACCTGCGCGTGACCGTCTTCCCCCTCATCGCCGAGGAAAAGTGAGGGTGGATTTAAACGAGCGGAAAGACGTTATCGCCTAGAAGTAGGACTTCCAAATCCTTTCCTATTCTCGGCCTTTTCGCAAGATCCCCTGTGCCGGCTCATCAACCATAAGAATATATAAGTTGCAGTTAGAAATATATCTCGCCTGGGATTAGACTTCCCCAACGACGAGGTTTCGTGTACCCGAACACGAAACCGGACTAGGAGAATGATAATTGGACGTCTCGAAACGAGACCGTGTATGTGTCAATACGTCTGTATTGACATCCGAATTCCAATGGGGTACGATTAGGCTGTGAATAAAACCGAACAGCTCCAAGTCCGCGTGACGGCATCGGAGAAAGAAGCTCTCAAGCGTTTGGCACGCGGGGCCGGTCAGGACTTGTCGTCTTACGTACTAACTCGAGCTTTGCCCAAGCCACGCCTGCGTTTCCAAGAGTTGGTCGAAACCGTGGCCGTCGACGAGGAACGACGGTTCGCTCTCGCCGAGCTAAACGATCTCCTCGCCAACCTCACGCGAGCCGAACTGTCGAGTGTCCTCAGCGACCCTCCCGTTCTGGATCTTTCGCCATACTGGAGAAACTACGTTGCGGCTATGGTTGAGCAAGCAGCCCACCAGAAGAAGATTCCCGTGCCTAAATGGTTGTCCGAGATCGAACCGCTCACAGAACCCCATTTCGCCGCGCCTTTGGCGAATCTGCGTCTTTACCTCTTGCGTACCTCACCGGTACCGTTTCGACGACGCAATATCTTCATCGATTCCGGCGTCGGGGACCGCGTCTAGCCATGACGAAGCTCACGAAAGCAGACATCCTTCGCCTCTTCGAGCTTCTCGATGGAGAGCTCGAGAAAGAAAACTGCCTCGGCGAGCTTTACATCGTCGGAGGCGCGGTGATGTGCCTCGCTTTGGACGCACGTGATTCAACGAAAGATGTCCACGCATTTTTCAAGCCAACAAAATCGATTCGCGAAGCCGCGGCCCGAGTTGCCGCACGCGCTGATGTCACAAATGATTGGCTCAACGATGCCGTCAAAGGGTTTCTCAGCGAACGCGGAGAATATGTTCCTTATCTCGAGCGACCTCACCTTCGAGTTTTCGTCGCCGAGTCGCATTACCTCCTCGCTATGAAGTGCGCCGCAATGCGCATCGGCGAGGAGTTTCACGACCTCGATGATGTGCGTTACCTGCTGCGTCACCTCAACGTTTCAAGCTTGGATCAAGCACTCGAGATCATAGGCCGGTTCTTTGACGATGATCAGTTGCACCCGAAAACTCGGCTGGCGCTCGAGGAACTACTCTCATAGACCTGTCCGGGCGACACGAACAGGTCCTCACCCCCGTTCCCTAGATTCTGAGAAACAGATTCGATACAAACATCAGAGAATTTCCCGAGGTCGTGCAATAGGTCATTTTTCGTGATAGATAGGACTGCACCAGCCGACTCGGCCATGGCGAGCGCTTGCTCCATGGTGAGCTCCATACCATGCGATTCCTTGGCGTGCTTTTGTGCCGCTGCAACGAGGTCCTCTTCACTCAACTTTGAAAGCCCTCATTTCCAGGATTGCAGACCGGCCGACCTGAGTTAGCCGTACAAATGGCCGACCAGTCCATTGCCATGGAGCCTTTTCGCGAGGTGGGATACCAACGTCTCATGTGCGCCCAAGCGTCACTAGGAAACCGAGCCGAAGCCATCCGTACTTTCCATCGTTGTCGAGAGCTTCTTTCCGAAGAGCTCGGTGTCAGCCCCTCACCCGAAACAGAGAGACTTTTCCGGGAACTACTTCGATAATCGCCTACGGATTCGGCCAACGACAATATAATAATGCCAATAGAATAAATTCTCGTCCGGGCGAGATTTGACAAAATGGGCTCCAGGAATCTTTCCGAGACCGCACCAAGGCCCGCAGATTCTAACGAGATTGCAAAATAACTACCGCAATCATAATGTATCCACTCCCCTATCCAGCCCGGAGACTACTGGAAAAAAAGACGCAGAGGGAGAAAGATGCATAGCGCCAAAAGAATCGTTTTTGTGGTCTGTCTCGTCGTCGGGTTTGGCACAGGGTCCCAATCGCAGCAGACTCCGGATGAACAGCCCTCAAAAGGCTACCGGTTCGAGAGTGCAGTTCGAATCATACCGGTGCCTGTCTTTGTGACAGATGCCTCGGGTCAGCCGGTCGAAGGACTCACGATCGACGATTTCGTTCTAAAGGAAGCAGGAAAACCGCGCCCGATCGCGATCTTCGACACTATTTCTTACGATCGCCTCTCGACCTTCAAGGATCGGCCTCTGCATCCCGGTCTGCGAAGAAGCTTCTTGCTTCTGTTTGACTTGGCCTTCACTCGCCCACCCGGAGTGTTACGGGCACGAGAAGCAGCACTCGATTTTGTTGTCAACCGCCTCTTGCCCATCGATCTGGTCGCCGTTGCGACCTATTCCAACACGCGCGGTTTCCGTCTACTGGGCACCTACACGTCGGACCATGCCCAAGCCGAACGGGCTATCAAGACTCTGGGGCTAGCCGATTCCACGAACACCACCCAAGATCCGCTGGGCTTCGTATTCCACCCTTTGTTGGAAACACGCGAGGCGAGTGCCACCAAGACGTCTTCGATCGACGACGTCGCGCAAGACGAGTTTGCTGAGACACTTCGCCGCGTGAAATCTTCGATGGACGAGTCCGACCAGGATCGCTACGGAAGTCAGGCGGGTAACTACTTGGAGCACCTGGCTCGCTTGTACTCGAGTCTGGGCTCAATCTCCGGCCGGAAGCACGTGTTGCTCCTCTCCGAGGGAATCGACGGAAAGTTCCTCACCGGGACCGGCGTCTCTACCGATGACATGGGCTACGTCGAGTTCATGTCAGGCAATCCCACGGCGCTCAAAAGAGATGTTCGCTACGGAAGGACGGAGCTTCGCGAGATTCTCAATGAAGGTCTCGAGCGGGCGGCCGGCGGGGACGTGGTCATCCACGCTCTCGATCCTTCTGGCTTGAGCGGTGAAGTGGCCGGCCTCGAGGAAAGAAGTGATGGTGCCGGTCAGGAAAGCCTCTTCTTGATGGCCGACGGAACCGGAGGTCACCTGTACAAGAACGTGAACAATCTCGGAAAGCCGTTACAGAGAATCATCAAAGAAACCAGTTCGTTCTATCTGCTCGGATTCGAGCCGGCCGACCTTCAGCTCAAGGGCCGTTTTCGGAAAATCGAAGTCGAAGTGAACCGTCCCGAGACGCGGGTGTCTTCTCGGCGTGGCTACTACGAGCCCAAAACAGCCGACAAGCTCACGCCGGCCGAAAAGGCGATGGTGCTTTCGGAGTACGTATCGAAGGACCTTCTCAGTGAGGACGTGTTCTTCGATGTTTTGGTATCCACCTATCCCGGCCAGGCCAATTTGGCTCGATTGCCGGTATTCCTCAAGTTTCCAGGAAAGCAATTTGTCGATGAGGAACGGACCTCGGGCGCGATACAAATTGAGATCTACGGTTATGCCATTGATGGTGACGGTCAGTTTGTCGATTTCTTCAATCGCACTCTGTCGTTCGATCTAGCGAAAGAACACTCCCGACTCCGACGAACCGGCATCAAATACTATGACCTCTTGCTGGTACGGCCCGGACCGGTCCGGCTCAAGTTCCTTGCTCGTGATGTACAAACCGGCAAAATAGGATCCTTTATTGAAGACATCGAAGTGCCGGATATCTTTAACGGCGAGCAGGCTTTGACCCCACCCGTCTTCATTGCCGCTGAACCTGAATGGATCGTTGCAGGAGGACTCGATGTGGAAAATCCAGAGCCGCGGCGACGGGGCCTTCCCATCTCCTACTCCTATCTTATGAACGGCAACGAGTTCATTCCCGCCGTCCGACCATCCTTACGAAAAGAGCTTCCCGTCAACTTCTTGGTCAGGGCTTACAACTTGGAGCTCAACCCCCAAGATCAACAACCTCATGTCGAAATGAAGTTTGAGCGGATCGACGCCGAGGGAAATATCGAGACACTCCATCAAGTGGGCTTGTTCAAAAAGCCGGAGTTATTGACGCCGAACTGCCACGAGCTGCTGTTCCAAATTCAATGGGAGGAAGTTCCCCTCGGTCCGGCACTCTTGCAGCTGTCCTTGACGGACTTGATCTCGGGCGAGACGCTCGTTGCTACCAGCCCTTACGAGCTCGTTCCCTGAATCGAAGATTTTGGAAAATACCGGCCGTCGGAGTATCATTTCAGGAGATTTCCAAACAATTTGAGTCTTTGCGAAAAAGGGAGGTGGCCGTCTCATGCGCAGAACAGGTCTCGTTTTCGCTTCGGTGGTTCTACTGGCGTCTGTGCTCGGAGCTCAGGATCTACGGTATTTCCCGGAAGATGCGATCTGGTTTCAAGATGTTTCTTCGGCACCTCTCGACCCTCAGTCGCCTGAGGTCATCTCCTGGCTCGAAGCTGAAGGAGGCTGGGGGAACGGAAACGTTTTTCAGATCGATTTCTCTATAGAAGTTCTGGCCGCAGACGGTTCGACACCTCTGCTCTCTTTCGTTCCGACGGACGACCATTTCCTTCCCGATTGTGAATTGGACCCCGTTCCCGTTCCACCGGGCGGCGCCCTCGAAGGCGAGACCGGCTACGAATGTGAAAGCGACGGCGACTGCCACCTTATCGTGGTCAACCCCACGCGCCAGCGTCTCTACGAGATGTGGCGAGCGAACATCGTGGGAGGGACGTTTTACGGAGGCTGTCTCGCCGTCTGGGACATGACAAGCGTCTACCCTCCCGCGGGCCGCGGAGAGCAGTGCACCAGTGCCGATGCCGCCGGGTTGCCCATTGCTCAGCTCTTGTTCAGTACCGACGAGGTCGCGTCCGGCGAGATCCATCACGCTATTCGTTTCATCCTGCCGAACAGTAGGATTCGAAACCGAACTTACGTTCGCCCCGCCACCCATTCGACGGGAGCGACCGGCGGCGGTAGCCAGGCACCGCCCTATGGAGCTCGGTTTCGTTTGCGGGCCGATTTTCCTCTGGCATCCCTGCCGAACGAAGGTGCTCGTGTCGTGGCACGAGCCATGCAACGCCACGGTATGTTTCTGGCCGATGCGGGTCAGATCGCGCTAACGGCCCAGAGTGACCGTTTCACAACCGCCAAGTGGCCGGGACTTCTTGGCCCCCACGACCTGAACGCAATTCAAGTAAGCGACTTCGAAATGATCGAGGCAGGCGAGAGATTCAATTGGACGGGAGATTGCGTGCGCACCCCGAATCCACCTCGTGGGCTGAGGGTGGTTCCGTAGATTCGATCAAGGCTTGCCTTCCGATTCGGGCCAGGGAGTAGGTGGCCACAGGTTCCTCGGCTCGCCGAGCTCCTCCGGGTAAGGGAGCACACCCGCCGTTTCGGCCCACCGGCGCCATTTCTGGGCAAGGCGTTCGGCGCGATCGGGAAATTGATGGCTCAAATCTTCGGACTCGGTTCGATCGTCGGCCAGGTTGTAGAGTGCCCAATCCCCTGCCCGATCGTTGAACGTCACGAGTTTCCAATCGCCCTCTCGAATCGCCGCCTGGACTTCGTGATGCCAATAGAGTGTCCGCTCCTCAACGTCAACGTTTTCACCCGTGAGAAAAGGGAGCATGCTGGTGCCGGGAGCGGGAGGAATGCTCGTGCCGGCACGATTCTGCGGATATCGAGCACCGCCTAAGTCGAGCAGGGTCGGCAGGATGTCGATGATGTGGAATACGCCCCCGGTGTCGATACGCCCGGGCCGTGCGATACCCGAAGGCCAGTGTGCAATGAAGGGTGTGGCGATACCACCCTCGTGCAAGAAACGTTTGTACTTTCGCAAGGGCGTGTTCGAAAAGTGTGCCCAGCCTTGGCCCTGTGAAACGCTCCACCCACTCTCCTTCCGCCATTCGCTGTAGTTGGCGGAGGTGTACTTGTCCCAGTTCATCCCAAAATCGCCGAGCTCACCGGAACAGCCGTTATCGGACAGGAAAAGGATGAGCGTGTCGTTCAAGATTTCCCGTTTCTCGAGGTGCTCGACGAGCCGGCCGATGTTTTGATCGAGCCGGTCGATCTGAGCCGAGTACATGGCTCGCCGAAAATCGAGCTCGTCCTTATCGCCATCACTCAGGGAGCTCCAGGACGGAAGCTCGTCCTTGTCCACAACCGTATTGAAATGGAAACCGGGCCTTCTTTCGTCACCGTAGCTGTGAACTCTAGGCAAAATGACATCGGGACCGACGATTCCCAGACGCTTCATTCGCGCCAGTTTTTCCTCGCGAAGCACGTCCCAACCCGACTTGTACTTGCCGCGGTACTTCTCGATTAAATCGTCAGGCGCCTCCAGAGGGAAATGGGGCGCATTGTAGGCGACATAAAGGAGGAATGGTTTCGAGTCGTCGTCTGCCGCCTGGTCGATATAGTCGATGGCCGCATCCGTGAAGAAATCGGTGGTGTAGAACTCCTCGTCGGGGCGGTAAGGATTGACCGGATCTTCACCGGCGGGAATGATCATCTCGCGGTCGCGGTGAACCTCACAGCCCGGCAATATTTTCCAGTAGCTGTCGATATGAGGATAGATTCCGGTGACGTGCTCGAAGCCCCGTACCTCCGGCCTGGCCTGTAGATCGGTATGGCCAACGTGCCACTTGCCGACGAACATGGTCCGGTATCCAGCAACCTGTAGCGCCTCTCCGAAAGTCACGCAAGCGTCGTTTAAATTGCCGCGGTAGCCTCCTTCCCCGTAGTCGCGGTAGGTCATCAATCCCACGCCCGCCTGGTGGGGATAAAGTCCGGTGAGAAGTGACGCTCGGGTCGGACAACAGCGTCCCGCATTATAGAACTGCGTGAACCGCACTCCCCCTTCAGCGAGTCGGTCGAGGTGAGGGGTTTCGATCTCGCCGCCGAAGCTCCCGATATCCGAATAGCCCATATCATCCGCCAGGAGAAGCACGATGTTCGGACGTTTCGCGACCACCTCGTTCGAATCGGAACCGCAGGCGACGAACACCAGCGAGAAGACAAGAAACCATAACGAAACACTTCTCGAGGACATGGGCGCTCCTAGTTCTGGGAGTCGGCCGATTCTGGGATCGACCGGTAGTGAACGTCGACCTCTTCATCCGGGCCGAGCTCGCGATGGAACTCTCCTTTGGCTCCCCGAACGATGACTCGATTCTCCGTCCATTGGTCGCGATACCAGGAACACGGCTCGAACGTGTCTCCCAGCTCATCCATTTTAGATTCGAGCTTCTGACGAAACGTCTCGAGTTTCGTTTGGCCTGCGGGATCCTCGGCGAGATTTCGGGTTTGCGTGGGATCGGCAAGGTTATCGAACAACAGCTCTTTTCCGTCAGAACGATAAACGGCGTAAGTATACTGTTTGTCCCTCAGCCCCCTCCACTCGAAGCCGTCTTCCCACAGGTAGGTGTGACCCATTCCTTGCAGGAAGGCGAACTCGGGCTCCGGTCCGCTTTCACCCAAAGCCAGTTGAGCGAGATTCATTCCTTCGACTTGGTCCGGAACAGGAAGACTCATGAGCCCCAAAACGGTGGGCATCAAATCCGGCATGGCCATACAGGCGTCCGACACACGACCCGCCGGGACGTGCTCCGGCCAGCGAATGAGCATCGGTACGCGCACCGATTCCTCGTAGAACGTCATCTTTTGAATCCGGCCTTGCGCGCCGAACATCTCCCCATGATCGGACGTGAAGACGACGATGGTGTCCTCGGCGAGATCGAGCTCGTCCAAGGCCTTCAAGATTCGGCCGAACTGCTCGTCCAGAGAGGTATTCATGGCGTAGTACACACGAAGGAGCTCAGGTAAGTTGGGCTTCCAGTATTCCAACCACCGTTCGGGATCGGTATTGCGATCCATTCGCGCGTCGGGTATGTCGCTCCAGGTCGATGGAAGCTCGAAGGAGGACTCAGCGAATCTTTCATAGGACGCAGGGTCGACGTTGTCCTTGGAAAAGGGGGGATGAGGCGGACTGAGGGAAACCACGAGGGCGAAGAGCTCGTCGCGTTCGGCGTGGTGACGGATTCGCTCCAGGGCCAGGTTGGTAAAGTGCTCCGTCCCATAGCCGTCGATCTCGATCCGTTCCGGCTCGTCACGGAAGTAATAGGCCTGGTAGTTTCGGTGATTGAAATTGTAACCGGCCCAAAAGCCGTCGAAGCCGAGACGATAGGGACCAGGCGGGCAATAGCCGTTGGCCGCATCCATATGGTTGCCGGCCTCGTTTGCCCACAGATGCCACTTGCCGATGTAGTCGGTCTGGTATCCGGCCGAGCTCAGGACGTGACCGAGCCCGTCGTGGTTAGGATTGATCCGCAGCTCGTTGACCACCATACCCGTGGTGCTGGCGTATTTACCCGTCCATAGAGTTGCCCGAGTGGCGGCGCAGACGGGCGTGCTGGAAACAAAGCTGCTGAAGTTGATTCCTTGATCCGCCAGACGATCGATGTTCGGCGTAAAGGCTTTCGCGTCCCCTGCATAGCCTGCCGATTGATAGCGAAGCTGGTCGGCGAGAACGATGATGAGGTTGGGCCGCGTTGCCTCGTCATCACGGTCGGGTACCTGGCGGGAGCATGCGCCACTCGCCACGGCAATTACTACCAACAACATATACAGCTTTCGTAAAACAATCGACGACATTCCACTCCTCTAACCGTTCTGCCTCGAGCGCTGAAACAAAACCGCACCTATGATGATGGCACCGGTGAGCATGAGGCGGCCTGCTTCTCCGACAGCGTTGATGCTCAAGATCTTTTGGAGGTACCCGATGGTGAAAACTCCGATTAAGGTCAGGACCATTCCCCCGCGGCCGCCCATGAGACTGGTTCCGCCGATGACGACCATGGCGATGGCGGAGAGCTCGTAGCCCATGCCAGTTTCCGGATCGCCCTGCTGTTCTTGGGCCGCCTGGCAGATCCCCGCGATGGCGGAGAACAATCCGCTCGCAGCGTAAACGAGTATCAAAGTCCATCGTACGGGAACACCGGAAAGCCGCGCTGCCTCCGAGTTGGCTCCTACCGCGCAAGCGTGACGTCCAAGGCGAAGTCGGGACAACACTAACCAAGAGATGAAAGCGCATGCGAAAAAAATGACCGTGACGACCCAGACCGAGTCCCAAAGCAGTCGGCTGTCGATGAGATTGAAAACAGGCGGCAGATCAACGTAGTCGTAGCCGCTACCGTCCGGCTTCATGACGGCTTGCGAGATTTTTTGGCCACCTGAGATGAACTTGGCGAGGCCCCGGGCAAAAACCATCATGGCCAGCGTGACAATGAAGGGTTGGAGCCCGAACCGAGCGATCAAACCACCTGAACCGGCGCCAAGGACAACCCCCGTTCCCAAAACCGCCGCAACGGCCCAGACGGCTCCCCACCCCATGTGAATCGTCAGGAGACTGAAGAGCACGGCGGCCAGAGCGAGGATGCTTCCCACGGCCAGATCGATTCCAGCGGTAATGATGACGAGCGTCATGCCGCACGCCAGGATTCCATGAACGGCGGCCTGCCGAAACATGGCGCTGTGGGTACTCCACTTGAAAAAGGATCCATCGGCGTTAAAGATCATGCCTACGACGAAGACGAGACCCATAGCCAGGAAGGCTCTTGCCGGAGCTGAAAGCGTAAAACCCTTGCTCATGAAGCCGCTCCTCCCAGGGCGGCCGCGATCACTTTTTCCGCGGTCGCTTCTTCTCGACGTAACTCCATCTGCACCACCCCACGATGAAGGACCAAGATACGGTCCGACAAGGACAGGAGCTCCGGCAGTTCCGAGCTCGCCAGCACCACCGCCACCCCCTCCCGCGTCCAGTCATCGATCAACCGATGGACCTTGGCCTTGGTGGCAACGTCGATGCCTCTCGTCGGATCGTCGAGGAGCAAGACCTTGGGCTCGGTCAGCCACAAGCGGGCCAGAAGGGTTTTTTGTTGATTACCACCGGAAAGAGTACCGACCGGTGCGTCCATATCCGGTGCTTGAATCTCGAGCTCTTTCGATACCTCTTGAACGGCAGACTTTTCCTTCTTCGGCTGCAGCCAGTAGTTGGGTGAAAAACGCGCCAAGCTCGCCAGAGTGACATTCTCGGTGACCGACCGCGGAAGCGTCAAACCTTCCGCTTTTCGATCGTTGGTCAACAAGGCAAGTCCCTTTTTCAACGAGACTGACGGCTTACCAGAAGGCACCGGATCGCCTTCTATCTCAACACGTCCGCCGGCACGCGGAAGGCGACCGAAGACAGCACCCAGAACCTCACTGACTCCCGAGCCCGCCAGTCCCGCGAGGCCGAGGACCTCGCCCTCACTCAGCACGAAGGAAACGTCCTTCGCCCAAGGCCGGTCGGGAAGAGCCGGATTGGCGACTGTGAGACCCTCGACGGTGAGTCGCGGTTTTTTCGAGAGTGAGGGCGTACGGGTGTGCTCCGTCAAACGTCGCCCTACCATCCATTCGACGAGACCTTCCTGGGAAAGCTCGGACGGCATCCGGGTCCCTACTAATCGACCGTCCCTAAGGACGGTGATGCGGTCGGCAACGCGGTAGATCTCCTCCATCTTGTGAGAGATGAACAAGACCGCGTGCCCCTCTTGCTTAAGCTGATCGACCCATTCGAACAAGCGTTCCGTCTCGACCTCGGTCAGGGCGCTGGTGGGCTCGTCCATAATAATGATGCGAGCGTCCATGGAAAGTGCTTTTGCAATCTCGATGGACTGCTGGACGGCAATGGGAAAATCTTCGACCCGGCGGTGGATATCCACATCGAGTCCCAATCGCTCGAGCCACTTTCGTGCCAGGACATTCTGGTATCGATAATCGATTCCACCCCAGAAGCGGCAACGTTCACGACCCAAGAACAAGTTGTCGGCAACCGTCATGGGGGCGACGAGCGAAAGCTCTTGGTGAATACAGGCGATGCCGAGAGCCGTCGCCTCTTGAGGTCGGCGAGGTCGTATGGGACGTCCGTCCATCTCGACGGTTCCATCCCAGTCGCTGTAGACACCCGCTAGTATCTTGACGAGCGTACTCTTACCGGCCCCGTTCGCTCCCGCAAGAACAAGAACCTGCCCCGGCTCGAGCTCGAGAGCGACATCGTGAAGAACTTCGAGACGGCCGAATCGCTTCCCAATGCCGCGCATGCGGAGAAGAGGACCTTCACTCATGGAGCTTGGATCCTAACACTTGCCGGCCTGCGCCGCACAGCCAAAGCTCACGTCTCGATCCGCGGTTCGGTTGCCGGCGCTAAACGGTTATCATTCACAAATGCGAACCTATATGAACAAGAAAACCGGCATCGTGATTCCGGTTTATCTTCCAGACCAAATCGATATTTCGCTCGGCGAGAAACTACTGACTACGAATGTTCAACTTGTGCTGCGCTCAGGTCGATGACCCTTCCGCCGTATGCTTGAGTGTAGACGGTGAAGAAAACGGCGCGGACATCGCCAAGCGACTCGAGGCTGACTTCGGCGTTTCCACTATCCTTTCTAAGGAAAACGGTGGGAAACTTCGAGCGGTAACGGCGGGTATGCTTCAACTATTGAAGAAGGACGATCTCACGTATCTCGCCGTCATAGACATGGACGGCGATCACTTCGCCAACGAGCTACTGAACTTCGTCCGGGTCGCCCGGCACATCGAAGACGAGCTCGGGACCGACCGCGTGTTGATTTTGGGTCGGAGGATTTCACGTCATCGACCACTGGGATTCTTACGCGGCGAGCTCGAGGAGCTTGCGGAGCGGATCTTGTTGGATGCGCTGTCTTACCGCTCTGTCGTAACCGGTCGTCCCCTCCACCTCGAGTACGTGACCACTTTGGGTGAGTTTCTGGATGTCCATTCCGGATACAAGCTGTTCAGTCGTACCACAGCCCTCGATGTCTTCTCGAGCAAACCTCAGCTCGCCGGGGTATCGGAAGACGGATACTACCGGCACGCCTGTGAGGCCGTCATGGCGGTGGAAGCGGTGGAGCATGGCGCCGGCCTCGGCACCGTCAACCGAACGGCAATCAATGAGCAGCCGATCACTACTTTCGGCCTCATGAACCTCAGCCAGTTGAGCGCCAACTTGATCATCTGGCCCTGCAAAAGGCTCGAGATCCCTCCTGCTTTCGTAAAGCAATGGATGACCAACCACCTTCCTCGGCTGAAGCTTCAGACACTGCTTCCCGAGGGACGGGACGAATTGAAGAGGGTCACAGCACTGGTATGGGACGCATTCGGAATCGCGGACGATTACCGACGTCAATGTCCCTCCGTTCGCTTGAACCTCCCCCTTGAGCCTTCGGCGGAAGAGGAATACACTTCCATTGCCGAAACAACGAACCTATGGGGGTGCTTCCATGAAGATAAAAGAAATGACGCGTCGTGAGGTGCTCCGGCTCGGAGGAGCAGCCGGAGCTTTGGCATTGTGGAATCCTTGGTCTGCCCGTGCTTTCGGACAACAAATCCGCTCGGCCGTCGATGTCGATCACATCATGTGGGGTGTGCGGGACCTCGACGAAGGCATTGCTTTCATCGAAGAACATACGAGCGTCAAGGCTGTCATTGGCGGCGTCCATCCGAATCGGGGAACCCGAAACGCTTTGATCTCTCTCGGAGAAAGACAGTACCTCGAGATTCTTGCGCCGGATCCGGCTCAGACGGTGATGGACGGAAGGGCCGCTTTTCTCAAAACTCTCACAAAACCTCAAATCATCACCTGGGCTGCCGGAACACGAGAAATCGACGCGATTGAGAAAAGCGTTAAAGCGGCCGGTTACGAAACGGAAGGGATCCAGGCCGGCTCGCGGAAGAAACCCGATGGTTCAGTCCTGAAGTGGCGGAATCTCACAATAAAAGGACACGACGGCAGACATCATCCCCTTTGTCATCGAGTGGGGTCCTTCCTCCACCCATCCGTCGGCGGACTCGCCGGAAGGCTGCAAGCTCAAAGAGCTACGTCTCGAGCACCCCGATCCCGACAAGATGAACGGATTTCTCGAAGCCATGGGATTTCAGGTCCGTATCGGCAAGGGACCGGCGCCGAAGGTTACCGCCCTTATCGCAACGCCGAAGGGCGATTTCGAGTTGATGTAAAGGGAGGGTGTGGTCGTGCGAAATCTCTGCTTGGGTATTCTGCTGGTCGTCGGGACCGTTCCGTCATTCGCAACGGAGTCCCCGAAGATCAGCTACACCGTTTCCGTTCTGGAGCCCCAAACCCACCTGTTCCACATCGAGCTCGGTATTCAAGGGTGGTCCGAACCACAGATCGACGTTTCCATGCCGGTCTGGTCCACCGGGTACTATCACGTGCACGACTATGCCGGACAGGTTGTGGAGCTCGAGGCCTTCGACGCTTCCGACAAAAAGCTGGTCGGGAAAAAGATCGACAAAAACACCTGGCGGATCGCGACTCGTGGCACCGATCGCCTGACGATCCGGTATGTGGTCTACGGCCGCGCGCCGAGTATCACACGTTCCTTCGTCAATGCCCGAACCGGCCACATCTTGGGCTCGAACCTTTTCCTATTCCTGGATGGACATCTCGACCAACCGGCAGCGCTCGAGCTCGAGCTTCCCCGCGGTTGGAAGGTAAGTAACGGCGCCATTCCGGACAAGGAAAACCCTTACCGCTTCGAGTTCGCGAGCTACCACGATCTCATCGACACGCCCATGCTCATCGGCCGGCATGACGAGTACACCTTCGACATCGAGGGTGTTCCCCACGTCGTAGCCATCGAAGGCGACTCCGACATGAATCACGACGAGTTCGTCGAGGGGTCGAAGAAGCTCGCCGGCGCCGCTCATGAGCTTTTTTCCGGCCTTCCGTACGAGAAATACTGTTTCATCCTCTTTCTCGCCCCACGGATGGGTGGCGGCCTCGAGCATCAAAACGGCACCACCATGGGCTCCCGTCCCTGGGGCTTCACTCAGGATCCCAAGCGAATGGAACGGTTGCTGGACCTCACCTCTCACGAGTATTTCCACACCTGGAACGTCAAGCGGATCCAACCGAAGGTTTTCAAACCCTACGACTACGACACCGAGACGGAGACCGGTTTTTTGTGGTTCAGTGAAGGCATCACGGAGTATTACACCGACCACCTTCTCTTGCGGGCCGGGCTCTACACACCCAAGACGGTTCTCGACAATCTCGCCGAGCTCGTCGCCGAGACGCGCAACGTCCCGGGGAGACTCTACAAGAGCGCCTACGATGCTTCCTACGATACTTGGATTGTCTCGCGGGACGAGAACCAGGTAAACGCTTACTTCAGCTATTACCCCAAAGGAGAGTTCGCGGGACTCATCCTCGATCTCGAGATCATCAAACGCACCAACGGGGAAAAGAGCTTCGATGACGTTCTCCTGGACATGTGGCAAGCGTATCGCGATACCGACGCCGGCTTCGACACCGAAATGGTTCGAGAGCTCTGCGAGGAGATTGCGGGGGGCTCTTTCAAAGAGCTCTTCGACGACTATGTCTATGGAGTACGAGAAGTTCCCTTTGAAGACTATCTGAAGATCGCCGGCTACGAGCTCTTACCGGACAGCGATAAAACTAAAACGAAGCAAAAGGGCGCCTACCTCGGTGTCCGCGTCGCGGAAAGAGATTCGGCGGTTCGGGTCACGCACGTCCTTCGAGACACCGCAGCTTGGCGAGACGGGCTCAACTTCGACGACGAGATCCTGGCCGTCAACGGAATACGGATCCGGTCCGTCAAGGACTTGGAGCTTCAGCTCGAGCTTGCCTCACCAGGTGACGAAGCAACGTTTTTAGTAGGTCGGAGAGGTCGAGTGGAGGAGATCCGAGTCAGCATGGAAAAACACCCTGTGCCGATCTACAAAGTCGTGGAAGTGGATCAACCCAGCGATCTTCAGCTCAGGATTCGGAAAAAACTCTTCCGACAATAACCGGCAGTCAACAGGAGACAGAATGAACAATCACCTGACAACGATCGTATTGCTAGCCTTTGTTTTGTTTTGCTCGCTCTCGGCTCATTACTTGGACAAGAGCAGCCTCGCACCGTGGCGGAAGCAACGAATTTCGCCGCCACATCCCGACACGCGGATGTGATGGACTTCATCCGCGAGCTGCAACGGCAAAGCTCCAAGGTTCGAGTCGAGACCCTCGGCACGAGCGCCGAGGGAAAACAGATCCCCATGCTCGTTATCGGCGATCCCGCTTCCCTCCTCGCCGGCCGATTTGAAATGGGATGATCGGGCCGTCGTCTACATCCAGGCCAACATCCACGCCGGTGAAGTCGAAGGAAAAGAGGCGGCTCTGATGCTCGCGCGGGATATCTTGGGCGGCAAAACGTCCAACTACCTGGACCGGCTCGTCATCCTCATCGTGCCCATCTTCAACGCCGACGGAAACGACAAGATCAGCACGGAGAACCGCCCGAGACAAGTCGGTCCCGAGCAAGGCGTTGGGATCCGATATAACGGTCAAAACCTCGACTTGAATCGGGACGGATTGAAGCTCGAGACGCCGGAAGTCGACGGCCTGGTGCGAAACGCGCTTATCCGCTGGAATCCCGTCTTTTTCCTGGATGCCCATACGCACAATGGCTCCTATCATCAAGAACCGGTGACATGGACCTGGGGGCTGAATCCCAACGCCGACCTGACATTGCTCGACTTCTCGGCGGACACGATGTGGCCGGCCATCGAGGCGAGCATGCGGGATACGCACGATTTCTTGACCGTGCCTCACGGCGACTTCATCGATCCTCGAAATCCCGAGAAGGGATGGGTGCCGCTCGGGCCCCAGCCGAGATACCTTTCGAATTACGTTGGCATGAGAAACCGGCTCTCGGTTCTTGTTGAAACCTACCCTTACGCCGACTTCGAGACTCGCGTCCGCGGCTGTTACGCCTTGTATCTTTCGTTCCTCGATTTCCTTCATGCAAAAAAGGACGCCATCGTGGACATGTTGAGTGAAGCGGACCGTAAGACCGTCCATCGTGGACTCAATCCCACCGAGACGGACCGATTCATCGTTGAGTATGATCGAGAACCCATCGAACGCCGATTTACCATCCAGGGCTACGAGATGGAGATCGAAGAACGGGAAGGGCGCTTTCCTCGGGTTCGACCTCTGGACACAAAAAAGACTTACGCCGATCTGCTTTATTTGGCCAAGTACACGTCGAAGCGATCGGTCCGATTCCCCCGGGGCTACTTTATCAATGTTCCCGACCCGAGTATCGCCGGAAAGCTTCGTCAACACGGGATCCTGGTGGAACGCCTGGTGGAGCCGGCCAAGCTCAAAGTAGAGGCGTTCACCGTCACCGAGATATCCGCCGCCGAAAGACTCAACCAAGGACACTACACGAATCAGGTGAAAGGAGAAACTTCCGAGGTCGAAAAGGAGTTCGCCGCCGGAACGTACTACGTCAGCACGGCGCAACCTCTAGCCAATGTAGCGGCCTATCTTCTCGAGCCGGAAAGTGACGACGGCATGATGGTGTGGAACTTTTTCGACCGCTATCTCGCCAGACAGTGGGGAGGAGGCCCCCAAGAGTATCCGGTTTACAAGATCTACGATGCGGTTCATCTTGTGAAGGATACGATCGAATAATAGGATAAAGTGTCCCATGCCAAGAAAAATCTTATTCATCCTTTTACTTGCAACGATCGCTATAGCCGAACAAAAGCCTCGGGCTCGCGACCTCGGTATCGCGCCGGGCGTGTTCGAACCCGGCCCGCACAACGCGATCACGGATGTCGCCGGCGTGCGCGTGGGACATACCACCGTCATCGAGGGAGACAATGTCCGCACCGGTGTTACCGCGATCCTTCCCCACGGCGGCAATATCTTTCAGGACAAGGTGGCCGGCGCGGTCTTCGTCGGCAACGCCTTCGGGAAGCTCGCCGGTTCCACTCAGGTCATGGAATTGGGTGTCATCGAGACTCCCGTCGTTTTGACCAACACTTTGAGTGTGGGAAGAGCGATGGAGGCCGTGGTCGCCTACACGCTTGCGCAAGAAGGCAATGAAGACGTCTGGTCGGTCAATGCGCTCGTCGGTGAAACGAACGACGGACACTTGAACGACGTTCGCGGCATGCACGTCACGCGCGAGCACGTCGTTGCGGCCATCGAGGGTGCCGAGAGTGGACCGGTACAAGAAGGCTCGATCGGAGCCGGTACAGGCACTCAATGCTTTGGTTGGAAGGGCGGGATCGGCACCGCCTCCCGCGTTCTTCCGGCACGGTATGGCGGCTATTCCCTGGGTGTGTTGGTTCAAGCAAGTTTCGGCGGCGTACTGACCATCGACGGCGTTCCAGTAGGTCGCGAACTAGGCCAACACGCCTACTCGGAGCTCGTCAAAGAACGCGAAAAGATGGGAGTTGGGTCCTGCATGATCGTTGTCGCCACCGACGCACCTCTCGACGGTCGTGACTTGAGACGTCTGGCAGCCCGCGCCGTTTTCGGACTCGCCCGCACGGGCGCTTCTTTTGGTCAGGGCAGCGGCGATTTTGCCATTGCCTTTTCCACATCGCAGGAAGTACGTGTAGCGTATGGAGACCGCGAGCCTCGCGCCCGGCGACTTCTGCCTTACAGTGCCGTCTCGCCTCTTTTCCAGGCGGCCCTCGAGACCACCGAAGAAGCCGTCTACAACGCCTTGTTCCAGGCCACCACCGTCACCGGTCGCGGCGAGACGCGGGAAGCGATTCCTATTGACAAGGTCTGCGAGATCTTGAAGCGTTATGGCCGGGGGAAATAGACATTCACTCGAGCCCTGACGAAGCTCTCTTTGAGTTATTGGATAGGCGCCAGAATCAAACTCTGTTCGAGGGCTTCCAACGAGTGCTGCACGGAGGCGCTGTAGGACGCGTACTCGCTCGCCTCACCTCCATAGCTGGAACGGCGATTCGAGTAACTCAATGCGATCCCCTCAGGGTGCGCGGATACTCGAACGTTCCAGTCCCCCGACGGCTGTTGGACCCCGTCATCTGAGATCGATGGGGAGAGGATCCGAGATTCCCGCGGCGCCACGAAAACGACCTCGCTCGTGAACGTGAGAGGGTAGTAGATGCGGAATGGCGTGTGCCGCTCGGGAATGGGATTCAATCCGATCAACGCTCGTTCCCATAGCGCGGGAATCCTTCCTACGAGCTTCGATTCCGTCTGCTGCAAGGCCTCGTTTAGACGGTAAGAGAGCACAAGGACAAGAGACTGCGATGGCCACTCCAGTTGATCCACCGAGACCTCCTGCACGACGGCCGACCCATTGCCCGAAATGTACTGCTGGATGATTTGCTTCCGCCCGTCCGAATCCGCTGATTTCAGATAGCCTCTCAAAAAAGCCCCGTAGTAGCCATCGAGAGTGAGGGTTTCTTGGACCTGTAGGTGAGAATTCTCTACAGCTGTCACCCGTCGCTCTGAACGGACCACACTACTATTAGCGGGATATGGGGGGATACGAACGAGTCGTGGTTTTTCGGGGTCCAGAAGCAGTGCCTGCTTACCTCCGAGTCCCATCGGAGGCAGGGTGGTTGCGTCATAGTCTTTGTCGGTGAGGTCGAAGAATCGTCCGTCGTCCCCGCTCGGTAGATAGACCACCATATGGTTGAACTGGCTGAGAGAGGGCACATCCACTTGAATCTCCGAGGAGAGACCCACGAGCGCAAGGTGAGACGGTACGTTCAATACACGAAGTAGCTGGTGAAAAAGAAGAGCGTGATCTTTACAGTCGCCGTACTTGTTATTGATGATGTCGGCACTTCGATTCGGCAACCAGGCGCGTCTCCCGAACTCGATCGCCTTGTAGGTAATGGCACGTTGGACGTATTCGGCGACAGCTTTTACCCGCCCGTTTGGATCCTTCACTCCGATCACGAGCGAGTCGGCGAGGTTTCGAGTCTCTGAGTCCAAAGTCAGGCGATCTTCAATATCATCGAGATAGCCGATCGCGAGAGCTTCCCAGCTATCACCTCGATCACCGATCCAGAGAAAGGGAAGATAGTTCTCGATAGCGTCCGCATGGGATTCGTTTCGAAAAACAGGGGGATGGTGGACCGACCAAACCACCGCATTCTCGCGAGCTTGTCTTTTGACGCCCGGACTCGCCTGGTCGAAAACCTCTTCCGTGTCGCCGCTGAGATAAACGAGGCTCTTCTCGACGGGTACACCGCTCGAGAACGAATGTCGCAAAAATGTCATTTTCTCCGGGGGGGCCTTCCGCTGCCAAGTCACGGTCAGCTCGATGGTACACCCGAGCTCGAGGCCGGCCACGGGAATACTGAGAATCTGATCCTGAGTCGCCATGCCTTCCGAAGTTTCGTCTCGCACAAAGTAATCCTTGGCCTCGCCGCGCGCGATCTCTTTCCAGCTCTTGTCGAGAACACGGAGCTCGTTCACATACATTCGTTCGATGACCGGGTCGAAACTGAACTCGAAGGAGCTGAACAATGAGATGCCTCGCTGGTCGAGCACCCGGATGCGCAGGTGCTCGGTTCTCCGGTACTCCTTGTTCTTGCGATACGAAATCGCCGTGAAGCGACGTTCATAATAGGCTCCGTGGTCCTCGCCGTCCGCATCGTTCAGCAATCTCTCCGGATCTCTTCTATGGAGGTCGCCGGGTATCGCCACTGGGGCGATGGGTCTTCGGATAGCCTCGTGATCTCCTTCTCCGAGCAAACCGGAAACGTAGTCCAGGTATTCGCGCACGTCTTCATCGGAAGGATTCGTGTCGAGAGCCGATTGGAACGAAGCTTTTGCCCGCGGGTACCAGCCGAGAGCAAGCTCAGCCCGCCCTTTTCCGAACCGTATCGCGCTCGAATCGTGACCTTTGGCCAGGAGACCTTCCGCCACCGCAACCGAATCCGAGTACCGTTCCGCTTTGTAATAGGCATCGAGGAGATCGACTGCGAGATCTAGATCGGCGGAAGCGGAGCTGCGTGCCTCCTCGAGAATCTCGATAGCGCGACTGTAGTTTTCGAGTCGTCGATGGAGAAGCGCTTCCAACCGAGTGACCATCAACGAGCTCTGATCTTCTCTATAGGTTTCGACGACGGCCAAAGCTTCCTCTTTCCGGTCCATTTCCCAGAGGAGCTCGACGTAATCTTGGAGGTCCGGATCGTTTCGATAGCCGTCTCCGAAAAGAGCAGAGTATTCGGCGAGAGCCTCATCGCGACGTCCGAGCTGCGCCAAGAAGTACGGGCGATAGGAACGTGTAGCTAGGTCTCCGGAAAAGTGTTCGCGCTCTTCGAGAAGCTTTAGACCTTCCTCGTACCGACCCGACAAATTCAAAGCTGCCAGAAGGTTTTGGAAAACAGCGAGGTCATCGGGATCGAATCTCGACGCCACCTCCAGGATCTCCGCACTTTTGCCGAACTGATTTTGTCGATAGTACTCGATGCCGATTTCGTTATAGATGGCGGCGGTAGTCTTGTTGTCCTCGCCCGACCCCATCGTACTTGGATCGAAATCATGATTGGGATCGAAATCAAAACGGTCCAGTAGATCATCGAGGAGGGGTGACGTGTCGTCCTGTTTAGCCACCCATACCGCGACCATATGGCCGAAATGAATACCCTGCCAAACCTGAATCCGGTAATCAAAGGGCACTCCGTCCGTCGAACGTACGAGGTCGAGGCTGTATCCTTGCCTTCCATGCCTTTCCAATGTTCGGCGGTTGCGAATACCGGCATCTTCCCAATCAATACTCAGGAGCGTCATGAGGGCCTTGGCCAGAATTTCCAAGGGAGGCTCGTAGTCGGCCAGATAGACGGGAACGACGACAAAGGCCCCGGTCGTACCATACAACCCGCCGAAATCGGCATCCGGCAGATCCTGGTCGAGCGTTTCCCATTGCGACCAGGCAGATCCCAAAAGCTCCATGGAGTAGCCATACCTCTCCGACTGGAAGCTCTCCGTGGCTTGGTACGTATCCGGTACAGATAGTCGCGAGGGATCGATCAGCTCGAATCCCGAAAAGAGCGTTTTTGCATCGTTTTGAAGCGTCTCGAGATCGAGCTCGCCTTTGGCTACGTAGGCCGACAGCTGATACAAGAAACCGTGGCGGACATAGACCCACTGAACGTAGAGGGCGTCGAATCCGGCCAGGCTTGCTTCGGAAACGAGGAGAATCCCCTCCATATCCCGGACGGCATAGGGCTCCTGGGAAATGAAATTGTAATTACGCGATGCACCTTTGAGGTTGGCCACTACGATCTCGGCGGCCCCTTCATTGGTCAACCCGACCACGCCGATGCTTTCGGCAATGATCATGAAAGCCGTACGGGGTTTCTGTCGAAGGAAAGCGGCCGTAGCGTCGGGATTCAACTTCGAGACGTCGAAAGCCACCCAACCGTTTCCAGGTGGCGTGTAACGAAAGTTGAGCTCCTCGTATTCGTGCGGCTGAACCGGTTGGCCCTGGCCTTGCGCCAAGAGCTTCATGTTACGCTCGGCGACCTCGGCCAAGGCTCTGCCGGTTGTATCGCCGCCTTCACGGTAAGCCTCCGTGAGGGCGGTCGACAAGGCTTCGTGGATTCGCCGACCGGTCTCCGATTCCCAGTAAGAGACGTAGCTTTCGAGCTCGACATCGCCGAGCTCGCGGTAGGTGAAGGACATGCCGGCGTAACGTGCTTGATTGCCGGAGGGGTCGGGTTGACTCTCTCTAAGACTCTCGATGGTCCTCTGCTGGGTCTCCCCAATCACCGGCAGAGCTGAAAGGTGTGGTTGCATGGCGCTGAGAGCGGCTAGGAGTACACGCCGAAGCGTTTCCGATCCGCCTATAGCGTCGTCCAAACGCCAGATGAGTCTCTGGCGGTGAGACGAGGGAGGGGTGAGTTTCATCTCCTCGAGAAAGGCGGTTCGATCGCCTTCGGAGGCCGACCCGGACACGTTCTCGAGCTCGACGATCCTGCGCACAGGGGAAGTTTCGAGCCATTCGAGCCAGGAGTCGAGTAGCCCTGTATCCATCCCCCTCGCGAGGGCGACGGAAGCTCGCTTCATCATATGCTCCGGCCCAAATCCCTCTGTAAACGCATTCTTAATTTCATCATAAAGAGCGTTGGGGGAAGCTCCGACACTTTCGGTCAATCCCTGTACCATCCCCGCGTGCATGAGTGTAAAGAGCTCTTCCACACCATAGAGATCGAGGGCTTTCCGGGCTTTTGTGGGATCATCGAGGTTTGACAGTGTCTCCCCGGGTGACGAAGGTGGTCGAGTGTCGGCACGTGGTATCTCATCTTTTTTCGGGGGCGACTCGGCGGGAGGTACCGGCGAAGAGCCGGAACGTAATCGCTCGCTCGTTTCGACATCCACATAGGTGCCTGGAAGCGATCGAAGCTTCCCCTCCAAAGTGGTGATGATAACCACGTTCCCTCTCACCTCATAGGAGAGAACTTCCATCCGGCTTCCGTCGACGAGAACCAGAATTTCATTCGCTGACGACGGGGCGGCGAGGGCTACGAGTAGGAGTATAAGCGTGAAGATTCGCATAGCGCCAAACTCCGAAATTGAAATGGACGATTCGTGCCGGTGCAACGGCGTGAGATTTGATATCTATTGTCCCGCGCCACATGAGACACTCGTTTTAAGAGGTCCTCGTTGGCTCGTACAACAGGTCTATACTCATATGATAACTGATTCGGGCTGAATCCGCACTTGCGGTCCTGGCTCTGAAAGACTAGTGATTTGCTTCGGGTCAACTCAATAGTCCTGTGCACAGGCGGCACGACGGGAGCCGGCGACGCCAATCCATTCTGGCCTCTCTATACCCGCCATGCTCTCAAAAGACTGACTTTCATCCTGCCTCGTCCCTTGGTCAAAGAAGCACCGCTGGACGTTCTGCACCGGGACCACAAATTGACTGGAAGTTGGCAAGGAAGACGGGAGTGCCATATCGAATCGGACTGGCTTCTCGTTTACAAGCTAGAGGAAAAGCGCATCATATTTGAACGCACCGGAACACACTCCGACCTCTTCCGCAAATGAGCCGATCGCGCGAGCTGCGACCGTTTCGATACTCGGCCGGGGAGCAGCTAACAGAGTTTACTAACGAGCTGGGCTTTGACTTTTAGCCCCGTCGGGGCGGAGTTTTGAAGCTGGTCCTAAAACAGGGACTCAAGCTTGCCGCTGTCGGCGTCACGCTAGGCGTGGTGGGTGTCTTCGCAGCGCAAAAGCTGACCGCGAGTATGATCTATGGTGTCAGCCCTATTGATCCCTGGACCCTCATCGGAGGCACGTTGTTCCTCCTCACGGTAGGACTGGTGGGGACACTCATTCCCGCTCAATGAGCGAGCCACATCGATCCGATCCCGGCTCTAAGAGAAGAGTGATTTACCTAGAGATCGTTCAGTAACCCAACGCGTAGCCGGCACGACGAGGATCGGCGACGCCGATCAACTCCCCCGTTTCGGGATCGCGAACGACGAGCTGGATGGAACCCATGTGCCAGTTGTAGGGAGCCGAAGGCTCCACTCGCACACCGAAAGCGGCAAGACCATCGAGCACCTTCTTGGGAATCCGTGACTCGACGCGGAGCGCATCGTCCGGACCGTAGCCTTGAAACCTGGGGGCATCGACGGCGTCATAGGGCTCCATGCCGTAACCGATCAAGTTGATGAGGGTCAAAGCAACCGTCCGGGAGGAAAGGCCCGGAGATCCAATCGCCAGCCAAGGTTTGCCATCGTCGCCGATTGCCATCAAGGCAGGAAACGGCGTGATGACGCGGCGGCCATCGGCAACCCCTACTCCACGAAAGGTGTTTCCCGAGTTGACGCCGACGCCGTCCACGGTGAGTCCCGTCCCGAATGTGGAGCCGTAAACGGTGTGGGTCATGGACACCCAGTTGCCGTGTTTATCGACGATCACCAGATGATTGGTATCCGTGTGCCCTTGGGCGGAGGAACCCGAGCTCGAAGTGGAGTCCGACAGTGAGGGCGCCGCCATGGAACCGGTGCCGTCGTCAAGACTGACTTTAGGCCAGCTCGCCGGGATGAGCCGCGCCAACTGGCGTCCGTAGTCTTTCGACAGCAGGAGCTCCACCGGATTGTTGACAACATTCGGGTCGCCGATGAAGCGAGTCGTGTGCATTTCAGCCAGGTCGTAAGCCTTCCGAATCAGCACCAGGCTTTCCACGGATTCGGTATAGTGACCTTTCGCTTGTAGATCGAAATTCTCGAGGATATTGAAGATCATGCCGTTGAGCACGCCGGCTGCCGACGCCGGTGGCGCTCCCCGCAAGTTGTAGCCCCGGTAAGTAAATCGAACAGGCTCGACCCACCGCACCTTATAGGACGCCAAGTCTTCCATCGTAATACGACCCCCCGTGCGGTTGACCTCGTCCACAAAATGTCGGGCCCATTCACCACTGATGAAAAGGTCCGGCCCTTCCTCAGCCAGACGCTTCAATGTACGGGCCAGTTTGGGTTGTCGCACGACATCGCCGACGGCGGGAATGAAACCGTTGGGCATCCATTTCTCGGCCGTGGCCGGATGCGCTCCGAGCCGCTCGAAAGCGTCGGACATCTCGCCGTAGAGAAAGGAGTACATGGTGAAACCGTCCTCAGCGGCGCGTTGGGCCGGGCCGAAGTACTCACGCCACGGACGGGTTCCGTATTTCTCAGCAGCCGCTTGAAGACCCGGCACGGTACCGGGTACGCCGACGCGCCGTCCGGATGTGATCGATAACTCCCCGCGGCCGTAAGACCGGCCGGCAGGCGGATTGTCGCTCGTGTGGTCGAGCTCCGCGTCGAGGTAGATGAGCTCGCCTGTTTCGGCCCAATAGATGAGGCCGCCCATACCACCGGCCAGAGTTGACATCTGAGGCTCGAGGACATGCTGCAATGGAATGGCGGTAAGCATGGCGTCCACCGCATTCCCACCGCTTTTTAGGACCTCGAGCATCGCCTTCGTCACCTCGGGGTGAGAGGAGGAGACCATGGCGCTTTGCGCGGTAGCAATGGTTTTGGCGCCCTGTTCGGCGCGTTGGGCCAAGAGCCCCGGCGAGACCGACAACAAGCCGACGACGATGAACAAAATCACGAAACGATACCCGGATGGTCGCATCTTCTTCTCCTTTATCTCGAGACGATTATTCGTTGTGGTGCTCATCATGATTCGTCACGGGTGAATGCTCGTGGATGTGTCCTCTTTTGTGCAGCTCATTGTGCAGTTTGCGATAGGTGCCGGTCAATCTCAAGCGCATTCGCTTGTACACCTCATCCTCCGCCCGAGTGCCCACCGTATCGAGGTAGGCGAGCGCGCCTTCAATCTGGTCCAGGGTCACTAAGAGCAGTCAAAGGTAGAAAAAGGGGACAGGTACCGTTTTTGCGTAAATTGTACCTGGTCCCCTTTTTCTACCTGGAGGATTTACTCCTCCCTCAGTGCATCGATAGGATTGACACGAGACGCCCTTCGCGCAGGCAAAAAAGCTGCGAGGCAGGCTACGGCCGCCAACACGAGCGGCACCATCGAAAAAGCGACCGGGTCTTTCGGATCGATTCCATACAGGAAGCTTTCGATGAACTCGACGGCGACAAAGGCAAGAGGGATTCCCAGGGCGATCCCGATGAGCGCAAGCTTGAATCCCTCACCCATGACCGAAAAAGCAACCCGCGCCTGCGTCGCGCCCAAGGCCATCTGAATTCCGATGGCACGGGTACGTCGGACGACCAGATAGGAAAGAACCCCATACAGGCCAATCGCTGCAAGAGCGAGAGCCAGAGAACCGAAGAGGCCCACCACGGTAGCGCCGACCCGATATCGCCCGAGCACTCGCTCGACGCAATCCTTCATCGTGGTCACCCCCGTAATGGCAACGTCCGGATCCACCGCGTGGATTTCATTCTGGACCAAACCGGCGATGGATAAAGGGTCACCGGCCGTTTGGACGAGGAAGTTGACTCGTCCCATGAAACTCATGAACGGTTGGAGGGCGGAGAGATAGATGCGAGCAATGGGCTCCTCTCCGAGCTCGTGATAATTAGCATCGCGCACGATGCCGATCACCGTGGTTTGCGTTTCGGAGCCGGCGCCCGAAATCGTTTTCCCGATCCAATCACCGTCCGGCCAGTACTTTCTCGCCGCGGCTTCGCTCATGACAATCACGCGGGAGGCGTCAGCGTCGTCGGCTTTGTTGAAGTCCCTGCCGGTGATCACGGGAATTCCCATCGTCCGAAAATATCCGGGCCCGACGGCATTGAAGCTCGCGCGCTCGGCTTCCTTTTCCGTATCGGCACCCTCCGGCACGAAGCTGCCCGTCCATTGTCCACGGAAAGGGGTGTGGAGCGTGGTGCTCGCCCGCACAACACCGGGCAACACCTCGAGACGATCGAGGACGCTCTCGATAAACGGTCCCATGTCCGACGTCTCATAACCATGGCTCGTCAGGTTGAGGGAGACCAGCAGCCTCCGCTCGGTCTCGAATCCCAGGTTGACGGCCTCCGCACTGCGCAGACTCCGTACGAACTGCACCGAGCCGATGACCAGCACGGTTGACAACGCAACTTGGGCTACGACCAAAGCTCGTCGCAATGGTGAACGGGTCACTCCCGAGTCCCGAGATTTTATGAGAGAAGAAACATCGGACCGTGAAGCCAGTAGTGCGGGCACGGTGCCGAAGAGTAATGCTGCGCCGGCCGCCACGACTATCGTGAAAGCCAGCACCGTCACATCGGGTTCGAAGGCGATACCAAAGGAGAAGGGAAACGTTTTTGCCGCAAGGTCGGATGACCAAAAGGCTACTAGGTACCCACCGACGCCCCCGAGCAACGTCAACAGCAAACCTTCGATCAGCAGTTGACGCACGATCCGCCCCCGGCGAGCTCCCAAGGCAACTTGTATTCCCAGCTCAGCCCGTCGAGCCGAAGCCCGAGCCAGGAGCAAAATGGCCACGTTGGCGCAGGCAATGAGAAGAACCAGGCCGACAACTACCATCAGTATTTGGGCGAGGCTCACCAGGGAGTCCCGAACTCTTGGCTCGTACTGATAGTGCGGCGAAAGCAACACCCCCTGGCCTTCTTGGGTCCACAGAGGCGGTGGAAACTCCTCGAGGAGAGATGCGGAGATGCCGTCCATATTCGCTTGAGCCGCCTCGAGCGACACATCCGCCGGCAGTCGACCCAAGACCTGCAGCCACGCGATGTGCATGTCTTCGACTCTCTCGAGCCAATCGGGGCCGGTAGGCGTCAATACCGGCTGCATCATCGTGGGTATCCAGAGGTCGGGGGCCGGCTCTACGGGGCTGGTGCCGTGAAATTGCTCCGGCACGACGCCGACGATGGTGAACGGATGCCCGTTGAGCCGAAGAGAGGAACCAATCGCATCGGGGTCACCTCCGAACAAACGGTGCCAGAGCCCATAGCTCATCACGGCCACGGCATGGGCGCCGGGCGCTCGACCTTCCTCGGGAGCAAACGTACGACCCACCTCGGGCCGAACCCCTAAAACATCGAAATAGTTGTGCGATACATACCAAGCACGGATGCTGACATTGCGGTCACCGGTCCGTGCCGTCACAACCATCCCGTCGGGTTCATAAGCGCAAAGACCGGCAAAAGCCTCATTGTGATCCCGGTAATAAACGAAGTCCGGATGGGTCCACCACTGCGCCGAGCCCTCGGGCGTGGTGAGGTTGAGCCTTACGAGACGTTCCGGCTCCGTGACGTTGGGTGGTGGCGCAAAGAAGCAGCCGTTCACAACCGTGAAGATCGTCGTATTGGCGCCGATGCCGAGCGCCAGTAACAAGGCGGCCACCACCGTGAATCCGGGACTGCGCGCAAGCACACGGATCGCCAACCGGACATCTTGAAATACTCCACGCATCATTCCGTTCGGCTCGACGGTGTCGTACTCCTTTTGTTTGCGTAAACTCCACCACTCTCGGAAACTAGCAGACCATTCCTGCCCAAGGGTGACGAAAAAGTCGAACATCGTGTGGGTCCACACGAGAACAACACCCAGTCCCCTCGCGCGCCTCAAATCGGAAACGAAAGCTTCTGCCATCAGCCCCCGGTAAAGGTCTCGAAACCGGCGAGGGAAGGCACGGAGCAGAACCATGTACAATCTTGCGCCTCGATTATTTTCTTTCATGATGGACTCGGTTCAGGGTATGAGGTGCTCCGCTTTCGCGGTCTCTACGAGCAGGGACAACCGCTCCGCCTCCGCCGCGGCAACCTCGCGACCGAGATCGGTAATCAAGTAGTAGCGACGCCTCTCATCATCCTCGTCCGGGTCGGGGCGCTCCTCCGATTCTTCGACCAAGCCGTCTTTCAACATCGTGTGGAGCGTTCGGTAGAGCGTGCCGGGCCCCAAGTTCAGCCGCCCGTTGGTTTGCCTGAGAAGCTCTTCCTTGAGAGCGTAGCCGTGTCTCTGCTCCTGGACGAGCGCCAGAAGCATCAAAAAAATCCGGGGCTTGAGCGGAAGAAACGATTCCGCCGGCTGGGTGGTTGTCTTGCGACGAGGACTCATCATCATGACCTCTCTGAAACTATAACCAAAATGGTTATACCCAATACGGTCATAATAGACCAGAGCAAATCTGTCGTCAAGGAGTGATTGATATCAATTGGGGCTGGCACCCCACTGCTTCAGAAAAGCAAGCACGACGGAAGCCGAGTTGTCTGCGGCTAGCTGCCGGAAGACCCTTATCTGATTTCGGCCTGGGCCCCCTCCCGCCAAATCGGAGAGCGAGCGAAACCCTATGAACGGCATCTGGTTCACGTACGCCACGTAGGCGGCGGCCGCGGTCTCCATATCGATGGCGTCGGATTGGAAGGTTCGCCATACCCATTCCCTATAAGCAGCGTTATTCACAAAGGTTGGCCCGCTGACGCCATTGCCGCCGACGTGAACACTGGGCTCGTGATCGAGGCATTCTCCGGCCGCGGTACAACGCCGAAGCTCAACGCTTCTCGCGACCGCACGGGCGGTCTCGAGCATCTCGGCATCAGCCGGAAACCAGAGCTTGCGCTCCGTCGTGTCGGGTGCTTCGTTGCGGCCCGGAGTATGCACACCGCGCGGGAACATCATTCCGTAGTTCCCGAGCTCGAGCTCGCGGGTGCCCGTGTCCCAGCCTCCTTTGGTCTCTCTGGCAAAGACATGCTCCTGATATTGCGCCCATCGTGCGGGCACGGCGACATCGCCAATCCCGAGATCCGGATTGGCGCCCCCGGCGATGCCCGAATAGACAATCGCGGTCACCCTAAAGCGATCGATCACCGCTTGGGTGGTCATCGCCGCATTGACCATACTCACGCCACCAAGCAACAACACGACCTCGTGCTCTAAGAGTGTGCCCACGTGGTGGGTGCGGCCGAGAATGACATGGCTCCTTTCGATACGAGCCGCGGCGAGTAGCTTCTCCATCTCTGAGGGTATAGCCGACATAATCACGATTCGCGGGGTGGGTTCAAGAAGACGTTCTGCCGGGGATGGCGGGCCCGAGCCCGGGGAGCAAGAAAGGCCGGCCACGACCATGAGAGCGATCCATCTGATATACATAACGACCGTATTACATGGTATTCGATCGAAAACAACCGGCACTTCGAAAGTCCGTTCGGTGCGATAGAATACTCTCAGGTCACTTACATCGACTGTCTATCCATCCACAACGCCGGTGACCCGGACCTGGGAGGGTTCGATAATCCGCATCTCCATGACGTGGTCCGGCAGCTCAAGGCCGAAGGCCGAGTCAAGCATTTCGGCCTGTCATGCCACAATCACAATATCATCGACGTCGTCAAGCATGCGGCGGTCTCGAACAAACTCGACGCCATGTTGCTCGCCTACAGCTTCTTTCAGCGTGAGGGCGCTCCCACAGACTGGCTCCAGCAGTTCGATGCGGTTTTGTCACTAGCCAAGACCAAGAACATCGGCATCACCGTCATGAAGACTCTCCAAGGGGCGCAGGGAAGCGGAGCGGTTTCCAAAGACATCGGCAAATGCGAAGGAAAAAAGGCTGCGGCGAAGCGGGGGGCTCAACCGTCCTGACGTTGATGTCGCGGTCTTGAGTCTCGCCTCAATCACCGAGATCGATTAGATGGCGGGTATTTCGGAAGGCTCCATGTCGGCGCGCGATTGGGATGTGCTATCGAGGTTGTCGGGAGAGTATGCCGGACTCTGCCCCGTGGGTTGCCCTGCTCCTTGCCTCGAGAAATGTCCGGTCGGTGTCGCCATCCCTGACGTCATGCGGATGGGCATGTACTTCGAGCGCTATGGCTGGGAAAAGGAAGCCATGCTCGAATACACCACGCTTCCCCCAAAACGAACAGCAACGCCCTGCGGGGTCTGCCCGCGAACCTACTGTGCCGAGGGTTGCACCTTTAGTCTGGATGTCAAAGCGTGCCTGTTAAAGGCCCATGAGAATCTGAGCTTCGACTCGGTTTAGTTTTTAATTCCAAGATAATTGGCCGTATTAGCATCAGGATCGATCTTTACCTTTATCCTACCCGGCATGGCACTGAGAATGGGATCGAGTCCCGGTCCATGTCCTGCAGAATCACTCCATCCATGAATAACCACTCCGATGGTTACAGCGCCTTCGTATCTTCCACGTCCGTAGTAGTCATAGTGGTCTTGGATAGCCACGAGGTCTCCGAGTCGGAGCTTTTTCAAATCATACTCGTCAACGACTTCAGGACAGGTCGTCTGAATATCGTAATCAACGTTCTCTAAGATGAAACGACCCATTCCCAAGCCAGAGCCCATGATATGGCCGGGAATGGTCATGACAGCGGGAACGACGAGCTGCTCCCCTTCTACGGTTATACCCAATTTCTCCAGCAATTCAGGAGAGATCTTATTGACTCTCACATCTTCGAAACCTTCGATCTTTAGACCAAAACCCCGGGCTTTGACTTGAACCTTGTCATTCAAAGAAAGCTGCTCGAGGACATCCTTCGGGAACCAGAACATACTTGCCCCATGCTTGCCGATGTAGGTTCCTTTAGCGCCCTTAGCACCACCGGAGATGACGGTCGCCTCGTTGCCGATACACCCGAGAATGCCAAGAGCAGGTCCATCGAGATTCGTGACGGAAACATCAGGCTCAACATGATCTGCGTTCGCCCACCCGTAGGCTGAGTCTCCAACCGAGACCGTGTAGTTGATCGATCCCATTCCTAACGTCAGCCTTGGTGTGCCGTCGTAGGTGGTCGAGTACCCTCGGCTACTCGAAGAATTCACCGTACCTTGAACGGCAACCGTAAAGACCTTGTCCTTGTTCGTCTTTATCGCGGATGTTGCCGGACGAGAGGGTGACGCTTTCTGGTGCTATTTCTACGCCGAGATACTTGGCGATGTTTGCCGTCGGATCGATACGCGAGGTCAATTTGCCGAACCTCGTCGAAAGAATAGGGGTTACGCCGATACCCATACCCGAAATATCGCTGGGGCTGCTGCAGATGACACCTATCGTAGCGCCTCCTTTGTAGTACCCCATACCGTAGTCGGTCTGAACATCCTTCATAATGACGAGGTCCCCGAAACGGAGCTCATCCAAACCATATTTCTCGATATCAGGCGGAAAACAAGTCTGAATATACCAATTCCCTGCGAGACTTCCGCGGCCCGCTCCCTGGCCGATAATCACAGGTGGTATCTCCTTTACGACCGGTACCTCGAGCTTGCCGTCCGCATTCTCTGATCTCGAGCTTCTCCAATATCTCCGCCGAGATGCCGTGAGCAAATACATCCTCGTATCCTTCTATCTCGAGGCCGACTCCACTTGCCTTGGCCTGGAGTGTCGTCCGATGGTAAGTTTCTCTAATACTTCATCCTCGAAATGAACCAGCACGTAGTTGTCGAACTTTCCGATGACAAGGCCTTCCTCCCCACTGGCGTCGCCATCCATGATCCGAACCTTGTTGCCTATGGACGTGTAATAGGTCCAGGAGTTCTCGTTCGCCTACGGTCGCAACACCCATAGTCGCTCTGTCGGCATTCGCCCATCCAAATATCTTTTCTCCGAGTTTCAATTCATAGTTGATGCCGCCCACTCCGACGGCCAGTTTGGATTTTCCTTCCCAAGTGGTCGTATAGTGTCGTTGCCACCCTAGTCGGCGCAATCTCCCTTGAACGGCAATCGTGAGAAGCTTGTCTTTATTGGTCTTGACCTGCCCCGTCGCATTTAAGCTGAAGATTAAAAGCGGAAGCAAAGTAAGAAGTAAAATTCTCTTTTTCATGAAGGAATTCTCCTTTTCGACAAATTTTGCTGGCGCTTTCACTTTAGAGACGAAACAAGGACCGCAACGGCGGGAAGGTAACACGGCGAGTCACGGAAGGCAACGCGGCCTTGAGCACGGCCATGCTTACCACAAAGGCACGCCTGGAGATTTTGTAGTTTCCACTTCGACGATAGGTGAGTATAGAATCATTCCGTTACTCGAGTCTCGGCTCTCAGCTATGGAGGGTTTTGATTGAGCTCCTCGTTTCGTGTCGGTCACTGGCTCGTCCTCCCCGACCGCAATCAAATCGTCGGCGGTGGTCAACAAGTACGAATCGAGCCCCGTGTCATGCAGGTGCTCGTTTTTTTGGCCGATCGCCAGGATGAAGTCCTCTCCCGTGAAGAGATTCATGAATCAGTTTGGGAAGGCACAATTGTTTCCGACGAAGTGCTGACCAACGCGATTCGAGAGCTGAGAAAATCTCTAGGTGACGATGCAAAGGAGCCGCAGTTCATCCAGACCGTCCCCAAGAAGGGCTACCGGTTGATCGCTCCGGTGGTTGTCGAGGATGGCTCTCATTCCCGACCGTCTCGTATTTCACCCTATCAATGGGCTTTTCTTGGCGCGGCCGCACTGATAGCTCTAGCCTCGTCGGGATTCTATCTGCTCGAGACTATCGGCCCACGTTCCGCTCCACCCGTCGTCAGACCTTTCACGAGCCACCTCGACCATGAGCGAGAACCGGACTTGTCGCCGGATGGGGAGTATCTGGTATTCGCCTGGGACAAGGAGGAACAGTACGACATTTATATTCAACTCATTGATGGGGGAGCTCCCTTACGTCTCACGTCCGACCACCGAGACGAATATAGCCCCAAGTGGTCTCCCGATGGTCACGAAATCGCCTTTTACCGGAAGGATGACGACGAAACCTGCGAAGTTATCGTGATCCCCACCTTGGGCGGAGCCGAGAAACGTTTGGGAACGATCGCGCAATGCCGAATCGGTATGCCCATATGGGACTTTGGTCTCGATTGGTCTACCGACAGACGTTGGCTTGCCGTGATGGATAGGGAATCCGACGATGAGAGGACCGGCGTCTTTCTTCTCTCCACAGAGACAGGAGAGAAAACGCGATTGACCCATCCCCCAAAGGACTCCACCTTGTGGGACTGGCAGCCGGCATTTTCTCCCGATGGAAGCACCGTTGCCTATCTACGTGGTTGGGGATTGAGCGGCTATGAGATCCGCCTGCACTTTCTGGACGGAGGAGATCAAAGCCTACACCGCGCGGAAGGCCTCATCTACGACATCGATTGGACACCCGACGGCAACGAGCTCGTGTTCTCCACTGAATGGCAAAGCCGGCTCAGCTTTCACCGCCTTCCGATTTCGGGCGGAGAGCCAATACCACTCGGTTTTGGTGAGTACGCCGATAAGTTGTCGATATCCGGAGACCGGCTCGTGTATTCGACCTACCAGATACCGAACTGCGAAATCTGGCGCTTCGACGGTCCGGCCGCAACGGAGCCGAACCCGCCGACGAAGGTGATTCGTTCCACCCGAATGGAATGGCTACCAAGGTATTCTCCCGACGGAACGAAGATAGCCATATCATCACGTCGATCGGGAGCACCGAGCATTTGGGTTTGCTCCACCACGGAAGACCAATGTGAACGGGTATCGGAAGAATCGGGTTTTGATGCGAAGTGGTCCCCCGAAGGGGACCGGTTGGTTTTTACCGGAGTCGAATGGGACCTTTTCATTGTTGACATCAACGGTGGATTCACGCGTCGCCTGCTCGAGGATGATTATTTGGACGCCACACCGTCCTGGTCCGGCGATGGGAACTGGATCTATTTCACCTCCGATAGGACCGGCGTACGTCAGATCTGGAAAATGCCGGCCGAAGGCGGTGAGCCCGTTCAATTGACGCACGAAGGGGCCGGTTCACCCAGGGAATCTCACGACGGCCGTTTCGTCTACTACATGAAACCGCTCGGCAAGTTCGAGCGCATGGCCGGTAATCCTCACCACGTCTGGAGCGTTCCAGTCGATGGAGGAGAAGAACAACCCGTTTTCGAAGAAATGGAGATAGTGGCGGGCGGCAACATAACCCTGTGGCACGAGAGCTTTGTGTTTCTCGACAGAGATGAAGAGACTGGCGATCGTATATTTCAGTTCGATATCCCGACCGGAAAGCTCGAGGAGATCGCCTACTTGGGTCACGGTGGATCCTATTGTCTCGGATGCAACGTGTCGCCCGACGGCCGATGGATCCTACTTGCCAAACGAGATGAAAGACAGACGGCGGACATCTTTGTCGTGGACAACTTCTACTAGGCGGGTCCCAATCACTCAGACTGAATGACGGTCACCGGATCGACTCGCGTGGCACGCCAGGCCGGCAACAGGCAAGCCATCACGGCGGTCGCCCCGAAGGACAGGGCCGCCAGGATGAACGTCGTTGGATCGTTTGGCGCGACCCGGAAGAGAAGTCCTTGGATGAGCTGTGTGGTCCAGTACGCGGCAACCATCCCAAACACGAGTCCGGCCGCGACCATTCCCATTCCTCGCGACAGGATCATCATCGCCACATGCCGGCGTCCGGCACCCAGAGCCATTCGTACCCCGATCTCGTGATAACGTTGACTCACGTTGTAGGCGAGCACACCATACAGTCCGACGAGCGCCAGCAATAGTGCAATTGAAGAAAACAAACCAAGGGCGGACGTGGTGATCCGGAAATCAGATAGCGCGTCGTCGAGAACCGACGCCATAGTCACCGGTTCCGCCAGAAGAAGGTTCGCGTCTTTAGTTCGCAGGATCTCCTGGATGGGCCGGGCTACCGATGACGTATCCGCCGCGGTGCGGACCGCGATCCGCATCACTTCCCTCGGATTCTGGAAGTAGGACATGTACATCGTGTGGTTAGGCCCGCTGGTGATCCGGTTCAGACGGGCGTCTCCCGCAATCCCTATAATTTCGTGAGCGACCATCTCCCCCATATCCACGAGGAGTTTCTTTCCAAGAGGATTCTGATCGGGAAAGTAGTGTTCGGCCATCGACTCGCTAACGATCATCACCCGCGGAGCTCCCTCGGCATCGGTCTCCGAGATATCACGTCCAGCCAGCAGAGGAATCCCCATGGTTTTGAGATAACCTGGAAGTGCACACCGGAGAAGAGCCAGCTCCTTGGATTCCTCGGAGTTTTGATCCCGGTGAACATAAACGCTACCGGACACATCACGGATAGGGAGCCGGTTGATGAGTCCCACGGAAACCACACCGGGCAGCGCTTCAACCTCCTCCACCATTGAGGTGAAGAACGCGATTCGTTGATCGGGCTCGGGATAAGCATCTTCCGGAAGACTCAGCTCGGCCGTATAGAGATGAGTCGGGTTGAAACCGAGCTCGACCTTCATCTGGAGAGACAGGCTCCGAACCAACAAGCCCGCTCCGATCAACAACACCGTAGCAATCGCCACCTGAAGAACAATGAACCCGCTTCGCGCAGCGGACGCACTACGCGCCGAGCTAGCACGAGTGCCTGCTCGGAGCTCACACGAGGGCTCTATAATAGTGCCCTGAAGGGCAGGCACCACACCGAAGACGATTCCAGTAGCGATCGAAACACCAAAAGCGAAAAGAAGCACCGGAAGGTTGATATCAAGACGCGTGATCCCGAGCTGGCCCATAGGGAGCAACCTAATCAAAAGACCCTGAAACGCGATGGCAAACACCACGCCGGCGACACCCGCAAGGAGGGCCGTCAGCGTACTTTCGGTTAGGAGTTGACGAACCAGTCGTCGCCTGGAAGCGCCCATCGCCGTGCGGATGGCAATCTCCTTCAGCCGATTTTGTCCCCTTGCCAGAAGAAGCGCCGCCACGTTTCCGCAAGACAACAAAAGAAGTAAAGAAACAGCCGCCATGAGCATGGCCATGGTCGTGCTGAGATCCTCGACCATCGCGTCGTGAAGCTCCGTGAGCAGAAGCCCCTTCCCCTCGTTGGTGTCCGGATACCGTTGCTCCAATCGTCGGGAGATAACATCGACTTCGGATTGAGCCTCCTCGAGCGTCGTCCCCGGCTTCAGTCGTCCGACTACGAACAAGTTGTGCCACCGCCGGGCATCGGCCCCCATTCCGTTGTAGTAGGTCAGCCGCCACACGTCGTAGTCGTGATAGAAGTGGAAACCGGCGGGCATAACGCCGAGAACAGTGAAAGGCGAGCCGTCCATTTGGAGTATGCTGCCTACCGCTTCCGATGAGCCACCAAACCTCCGGTGCCAATAGCTGTCGCTAATCAGAACGACGTTCGGTCCACCTTCTACCCCCTCATCGGCTGTGAACGGTCTACCGAGCGCCGGACTTACCCGTAGCGTATGGAACAGATCCCACGTTACAAAGCCACAAAGAATCCTTTCCGGTTCTGCTCCTCCGAGAACGGTGAACCGCGATCGCCACGGAAGAAAAGCGGCAAGCGATTCAAACGATTGACTCTGGTCCCGATAGTCGTAGTAGTCGTATCCGGAAACCATCGGCTTCAGCTCGCCGTCGGCCGTTCGCCTACCCAAAACGAGCCGGTCGGGCTCGTCGAAAGGGAGGCTGCACAAAAGCGCAGCATGGAGAGTACCGAACATGGCCGTTGTCGCGCCGATTCCGACGGCCAGAGTCAAGATCACCGCAACGGTGAAACCGGGTCGGCTCACCATCATCCGAAACGTAGACACCGTGTCGGCAAATAGGCCTCGGAGAAGGAAGGTTTCCTTAATCCATATTACGGCTGAGCGGCCCTTTCCCCGGCTTTTCCTCCGGTGATCTCGATGGGCGAGTGCGGCCCCGAGGAGAACGTCGGCGTAAGCACGAAGCGAAAGAAAGACAACACCCCTTTTTCCACGTTTGCGGCGCTCCGCTTCACACAGGTCGCGGTACAACTCCAACATGTCGTCGCTGAATTGCCGGCGCACTTGAGCGGGATAGAAGGTGAGCAGCGACTTGTAGAGTCTCTCTGAAAACGATTTTCTCCCAGATCCGGTAGAGCTCATCTCGAATCCGCCTTGATCAGCTCGTGGGCTTCGACCTGCCGCACCAGGCTCTTCATTCGCTCCGCGTCCGCAGAAAGGACTTGCCGACCAAGTGCCGTGATCCGATAGTAGCGTCTCCGCTCATCATCCATGTCTTTCGACGGCCTTCGGGACGACTCGGATAGCAGACCGCTCTCCATGAGCCGGCGCAAGACCGCGTAGAGGTTGCCGGGCAGGGGACGCATCTTTCCGTCGGTTCGCTCAACGATGTCCTGGACGATGCCGTAACCGTGACGCTCGCCGTCCATCAGCACCAACAGCACCAGGAACTCCATCGGTTTCAAAGGAAGCAAGTCTTCGATACTCTGTTTTTTGCGTAATTCCTTCATAGAGAACACCTTAAGAATATCCTGAATTCCCACAGTATATGCTTAAACAAAGTATAGCAAAAAACAGTATAGTTACGCAAAGAATCAACGAATGCGGAAGAAGTAGGCACTACGGCCCTGACGAACGAGAGCTCTTCCGTCATGAAGTTCGACCATACGGCCAAAATTGGAGCCGCAATAAGACGTCTGCTCGCCGCTCAACATCAACTCGTAATTCCACCGTGTACCGTCGAAGCGATAGAGGTACGCGGCGCCGGAGTCGGTATTCGTCACGTCGGCGAGATTGGCTCCCACAAGGACTAGGTCGCCGTCGATCGCGACGGAGACGCCGAAGTTGGGAGTACTGTCGTCTCTACAGTCCACAGGGTTCCCTGTGGGAATGGGTAAACAGGAACAGCTAGGGTTTCCGAGCTCAGGCGGCTCGAGAATCGCCTCTTGCTTCCACGAAACACCGTCGAATCGGAAGACATAAACGACATCGTCATAGTCGGCATCGATGAGAGCGACGTCGCCGTCGAGTGCAATGTCGCCTTGGAATACGGTATCTTCTTCGTCCTCGCCGAGCGTGATGATGCCTTCCCGAAACCATTTCACGCCATCGTGACGGAAAACGTACACGCCCTCGAATCCGTCGCCCATCGTTGAGCTTTTGCGAACGAGCACGCGATCGCCGTTGACCACGACCTGGTCCGCGTAACCGTAAGGGTCTTCGCCGTCCTCCCTCGGCGGCGGCACGAGCATTGCCTCAAAGACCCAACCCCCACCGTTGAAACGAAACACATGAACGTCGTCGGAACGTGTGCCTACGACCGCCAGGTCGCCGCCGATGTCCACGGAATGCCCAAAACCTCTATTGCCCTCGGTGTGCGTCAGGGTGGCTTCGTAGTTCCATGTCGCGCCGTCGAAGCGGAACACATAGGCGTGAGGCCAATCGCCGATGATCGCAACGTCATCATCGAGAGCGACCCCCTCGAAGCTGCCTTGCTCGAGACCGACACCCGGTACGACCAAGCGATCTTGAAACCAAACCCCACGGTCCAATTGAAAAAGGTAAGCCTCGGCATCAAGGGTACCGAGTAGCGCCGTGTCGCCGTGCAAGGCGATCGAGACGGCGAGCGCGTTGGCCTCCGGGACAACGAACTTGACTACCGCCTCCGCGGTGAGCTGCGCGCCGCTAGTCTCAGGGATCAATGTTAGGGCGATGAGAATTGAAAGCACGATGTGTCGCATGATCGACTCCTTTCGTCGAAATGCATCTAATGGGCAGGTTTTGCTAGAAACATGCCATGCCGGAAACGTTGTTGCCGCATGCCTTTCAATTGGAAATCGCCCATATATCTATCTTTCTGGATAGCGAACTAGCACTTTTGTTGGTCCACAGCGAGTGCGAGCAAACCAACCGGTCCCTCATAAACCTTCTAGCAAGCACCTGGATCAAGCTCTTTCCTATCTTGACGGCACCAGGCACGGCTTTTGCCGTGTTAGTCCGCATCGACGGCATCTAGTCCCCGCAAAGGAGGGGAACCATGAAAGCCACCGAGCGAAGAAAGAGCGTCGGTCTCGTTGCAATCGTCCTGATCTTGCTGGCAACAAGGGTTTCGGCTGAAGAGACTGAATCTGAGCATCAGGTCGGAGCTGCGAAACGCTGGAATCCAAGCTTTGTCTACGGCACCACAAGCTTCATCGATTCCGATCCACACCGGACACTCGGTGCAACATTTCGGATAAGGCTCACGAATCGCCTGAGCATTGAACCGGAATTCCGCTACATGAGCCTGCCGTCCAGCGAGTGGACATCGAGCCGTGGCTACGTGAATCATACGCACTCGGACATTTTGGTGGCAGGTCACGTGGTCTACGACTTTAGGGACGAAGCTACAAAGCGCGTTGTTCCCTATGTGATGGGCGGCGTAGGGTGGCTACAAGTTAGAGACGAACGCGCTTTCACGCCGATCGTAGTGGAGAGCTCGGTCCCGGTCTTCCCAACCCCTGCACCTCCGCAACCGAGCACAACCAAGGAAACCGACGACTATTTGTGGCTCGGAGGCACTTTCGGGCTGAGAATCATCATTCCTCGAGGTTTTTTCGTCTCGCCCGAAGTCAGACTCGGCTACGTGGGACGGGGCCTGACGGCTTCAGCCGTCATCAAGATGGGTTATGGATTCTGAGGAACCGTCCGACGAAAGAACAAATAGGGCCGTTTAGCTTAGCTGCTAGCCGAAAGCCTCACTTTTCAGGGAGCTTACATTTCAGGCTACGCCTATGTCAATCCCTGTTCTCGTCTCAGAAAGACCGAACGTAAGGAATGGTCTGCGGACCTCGAGGTAAAACGCACAGACTCGCGCCGCTGCCTGCCTCTTCCAGGGCTTTGGTCGCAGCCTCCCAGATATCCTCCATCGGCTCGAAGTGCGCGGCGCGAATCTCCTCGGGCGACAAAAAGCTCGTTTTGACCAACACCCGGGCCCGTTTGAGGATCTGGGCTTGAATCTGAACTTGCCACTGATCGGGCTCGGAAAACCGAGGATCGTTAATCATCGCCAGGAGCTCGTCCGGCGATGAGCCTCGTCCAAGGAGATCGACATAAGTGCCGTGATCGGGCAGCCCGTCCCGGCATTCCGAGGCACAAAGGATGACGCCTCCGTCTTTCACCACTTCCGCCGCCGCCGACACTCCTTTGACGGTTTGATAAAGATTTTGATCGAGCGGAAAGCCCGAGTTGGTCGTGACAACGACATCGAACCGAGACGGAACCTCTCTCATGGCTTCGCGACGGGAGTTGGCGCAGGCGGCGCGGTGTTCCGCAAAAAGCTCTCCGGCAAAAGCCGCGGTGATTTCCTTTTCGCCGTTCAGCGTGACGTCGAAGGCGAAGTCCACTCTCGTCCTGCGCGCGATCTCGCGTACATCGTCATGGACGGGATTCCCTTCGATCACTCCCCAGGTCGCCTTGGGATGGCCGATACGGCGAGCGTCGTGAAGGATCATCGTCGTCTCGAGTCCCGCGAGCCCCGGCGCTACCATCTTGGGCCCGCCGCTGAATCCGGCAAAAAAATGGGGCTCGACGAAACCGGTGGTGATGCGAACATCGGCTTCCACCCACTCGCGATGGAGCCACACGGGCATGTCGTCCGAACCCTGCCCCGCCAACACGAGCGTTGAAGTATCGCGCGCGTCGTGGTTCACGACACAATAGCGGTCCATGATATCGGCCCCGAACATGCTCATGAGCTCATCGTCGGTATTGGCCCGATGCGTTCCCGTGGCGACGAGAATCACGATGTCTTCGGGCCGGATCTTGGGCATGCTTTCAAAGAGCGCACCCAGCATCAGTGCCCGAGGTTGCGGGCGTGTACCGTCACAAACGGAAATCGCCACGCGCTGGCCCGGCTTCACCAGCTTCGAAAACGGAGCTGAATCGATGGGTTCTGCGAGCGCTCGACGAAGCGTGTCTTCCGGATCGGGGACCCCTGGAGGATAAGCCGGCTCGATGAGTGTGGTCCGGTCATCTGGCAGGTTGACCTCGAGCCCTTCCGTACCGTAATCGAGTCGCACTTTTATGATTGGCATGATCGGAAACAATCGTATCGGCATCGAGGCAACGACGCAATGAGTAGGGTTTCTTCGCGACCCAGCCTCGGGCAATTGTAATCGAGGACACGACATCCGAGGCCCTGAACGAGGGGCGGTTCGAAGGACAATTCCTCTTTGCCTACCAGCCGTCACCCGGGACCATGATTTTAATGTCGGTTGCAGCTTGGTAAGACAGGGATACAACACCTATGACTTCCTCCATGGAGCAGACGGTCTGTTCGTCAAATTGAGCTATTTAGTTCTGCATGTAGTCAGGATCAAGAAATAATAATCAACTTGATTATATATAATTACAAGTGTATATTTTTGTAAATATATGCCAATCCATGAGGAAGCGCTACGCGCCGTCAGGCGAATGTGCAGCGAACGTGGGTACTGGACGTTCGCACCGGGCGAGATCGTGCGAGCCTTGCCCCATCTGAACGAACGTTCTGTCCGAACCCACATTGTCAGTCGGTGCTGTGTCAACGCACCTCGACACCACCCGCACAAGTGGGACTATTTCCGCCGTTTGCGTCGGGGGTTGTACGAGCTGGTCCCGCAGTATCGGAAAGAACGAGCAAAGGCCATCGAACGGGTAGCTGAGACCAGTACGGTCTACAGAACCTCGAAGAAACTCGAACTGAGAGATTCCATCCATGTCACCATTACACGGGGAGAGAGGGCTTACGTGGCGGAGTGCCTAGAAGTCGCAGTAGTAACTCAAGGCGCGACGCTGGACGAGATGGTCTACAACCTTCGAGAGGCCGTGGCCCTACATCTGGAGGGAGAGGATCTAGACGTGATGGGGCTTTCTTCGAAGCCCCGGCTCGTTTTTACCTGGGAGCTCCCACTTGAGAACGTCACCAAGACTTAGGCCTCTCACCGGTCGTGAAGTCCTTAAAGCCCTGACAAGTCTTGGCTTCGACGTGGTGTCTACCCTTGGGAGTGAAGCGAAACTGAAACGAGTCCTGTCCACCGGGGAAAGGCAGATCCTTACCATCTCCATTCATCAAACTCTTGATCTCGGGACTGTTCGGGCTATCTTCAGGCAGGCGTCGCGATTGCTACAGGAAGAGGAATTGCGGCAATTGTTTTTCAGCAACTGAATGAAGCCGCCATTGTGATTCACGCCCGAAAAGGTCCCCTTGGCGGGAGAATGTCAAGACCAAATATCAGTAAATACTACGACAAAAGAACATATCTCCTGGAGCTGTAACTAGCCCCGCATCACTGAATCTAAGTGATTGCTGCAGTTACGCGCTTGTCCACTCCGGAGAGCCCCTTTTGTACAAGGGAGAGGATTTCCGCAAGACCGACATTCCTTCTGTTCTCTAGGATATATCGACGGGTAGTTTCCCCTCCGCTTCGATTTCACCCTTGAGTAAGCGAATGAAAGCGTCCGCATAGACGACCTGATTCCCGTAGAATCCGCCTTCGCCGTAACCGACCACGAAGGCCGCGGCGTCCCTCAGGCTCTCGACGAGAAAGGGATTTCCGTAAGACATGACGACCGTGCGAGGCTGTGCCTCGATGACGTCACGAAGAAAAGCGAGATCTTTTTCCACGAGCGGTCCATTATCTTGATAGACCGTCCTCTGGTGGAACAAGGACACCACGACCGTGTCGGCCTTTTTCGCTGCAGCGAGGGCTTGGCGGTAGAGATCCGCGCTCGTGTGAGGACGAATATAAAAAGTCTCTTCGACACTAAAAGCATCGGTGAGCTTCCTGGTAACCGTCACCGGAACCGGGTCTTGTGCTCTCTTTTGGATCGAGATGTGAACGAGGTTCCCCAACTTGTCCTGGGTTGTTGGGAAAAAGTTGTCATTATCAAGGAGGGTGAGAGAACGCTCGGCGACGGTCTTTACCAAATCGCGATGTTTTTTCGAGCCCACGATTTCGGCGATACGGTTCGTGTCTACGAATCGGTTCCGGTGGAGATTGAGGCGGGCCTTCCAGTAGAGAATCCTCCGGACCGATTGATCGATCTGCTCCTCTGGGATCTCCCCTGCCCGGACCGCGTTGACGACGGCTTGAATCATCTTGATCGCGTTCGCAGGTTTGAGCAGCGCATCGTGCCCGGCCTGGATGGCCATGACGCCTACTTTTTCGGCACCGAAACGATCCACGACCTTTGGGTACCATATATCGTCACTGGTAAGGATGCCCTCGAACCCGAGTCGATCGCGAAGCCAATCGGTGGCGAGCTTTTTTTCGACACTGGCGGGTAGATCGGAGCCTTCCGTGACCGAAGGAATCGAAATGTGCTCGGTCATGACGTAGGTGACCCCGGCATCGATGGCTTTTTTGAAAGCGAGAAAATCCTCTTTCTCAACCTGTTCGGCTGGTTTTTTGTTAATGGTGTACTCGGTACCGGGGATGAGCTCCACGTCTCCCCTTCCCGGAAAATGCTTGGCCGTGGCCAACATACCGTTTTCCTGATAACCACGGATGTAGGCGCCCGCCATTCGGCCCAGAAGATCGAGGTCCTTTCCAAAAGAACGTACACTGAGAACCGGGTTCTGCGGCAATGTTTGAACGTCCACCACCGGCGAATAGGTCACATGGATTCCGATGGCCCGGCCCTCCAAGGCTCCGGCTTTCCCGGCCTCATACATGAGGTCCTCCGAACCGATGGCGGAAAAGGCCATGTTGGCAGGAAATTCAGAGGCGCCGGCGAATTGCTGTCCAGGGCCCCCTTCGAAGTCGGCTGTGATGAGAAGCGGGATCTCGGACATCCCTTGAAGCCGATTTAGGAGGTGAGCCGTTTCCTGAGGCGTTCCCCCGTAAACAACAAAGGCTCCGATTCCATGATCCCGTACGAGCTCGACCCAGTACTGGAACAGCTCGTCGTCCTCGGCCCGGTACTCTCCCCGCATCTGCTCGCAGATCATCTGAGCCACTTTCTTTTCCAGGCTCAAGCCGGCCAAGGTGTCCGTGGCCCAGCGGTCCGCTTCCTCGTGACCGGCTGTGAGCACGGGTTCGGTTGAATTTTGGGCCGCTGGCGGAGAGCAGCTCGTAAAAATCAATGAAATCATGAGAATCCAGTGCCATCGTTTCATCGTCCATTCACCTCGCTAAACCGGCTCAAAGGTAAAAGATAGGTGGTAATACAGGTGTCACCCACGTGTAATATCCACAGTATCAACAGCTTTTCCACCGAAGTGTTACAGAAAGTAACAAAACAGGTGCCACCCGTTTGTCAACATTTTTAATTGCCTCCATCTGCAAGAGTAAATACCATGAAGTCAGCGCGGGGGACATCGGCTAAACCTTCATTCCATCCCCCTTTCCAAATCATCCAGCTACTTCAGGTAAGGAGGATTCTTAACATGAAACAAGTCGGCATTGGAGGTTTTCTGGGAGCGATCGTTTTATTCTTATGGGGCTTCATTTTTTGGTCTCTGCTCCCGATCTCGTCCATGATATTCGATAACGTTCCCGAAGAAGAAAAGCTAGCCAGTCAATTGAAACAGTCGATTCCACAGAGCGGGATCTATTTCATACCCGATCCAGCTCTCATGGTTTCGGATGTGGATGAGTTTGTTCGACGCCACGAAGCAGGCCCCGTCGCGACCCTATTCATCTACCCCCAAGGGCTCCCGGTCATGCCTCCATCTGTTTTCTTGCTGGGATTCCTTGGGATGTTCGTAAGCACTCTTTTCATGGGATGCCTTCTCCAGAAGGCGGCACCCGTTCTTAAAAGCTATGGCTCGCGGCTCGGCTTCGTGATGCTGGCTGGACTCATCGGCATCGCTTTATCCGACCTGGGGCCACCGATTTGGTACAACTTCCCCTGGAGTCTCTGGACTGCCACCGCGATCTTCCATGTCACGGGTTGGCTCTTTGTGGGTCTAGTTCTCGCGAAGTTCATCCGAGCCCCATCTTAAAACCTATTAAAACTAGGACTTAGGAAGAAGCGAACAAAAGGAGTTGACAAAAGGGAGGCACCTGTTTGACATACCAGACATTTGTCTGGTATAAATGGCTCATGGGCAAAACTCCCGCGGGTCAGACTCGAGAACGAATCTACAGGTTCGTAAGAAAAAGTCTCCTTGGAGGACGGCCTCCAACAGTGCGGGAGGTGCAAGAGGCTTTTGGATTTCGAGCCGTTCAGACGGCTCGTGAGCACCTGGAAGCTCTCGTCGAGGAAGGCAAGCTCTCAAAGCGTCCCGGCCGGTCAAGAGGATATTCTCTACCGGACCTTGCTCCCGTTGGGATCCTCAATGTCCCTGTACTCGGCCGTGTACAAGCCGGGGCCCTGAGCTCTGCCGTGGAGGACCACGATGGGTACCTTCCTGTGGAGTCGAGCCGAGAAGGAGATGAGCTCTTCGCCCTTCGCGTTCGGGGAGAGAGTATGACTGGCGCGGGCATTTTGCCCGGCGATCTGGTCATCGTACGAAGCCAATCCTTTGCGAGTCCGGGCGACATCGTGGTCGCCCTCGTCGAGGATGAAGCCACCGTCAAGCGGTTTCGAGTCCACCGTGGCCGCGTGGAGCTACACCCGGAGAATCCACATTTCGATCCCATTGTTCCACCTTCCGAGAAGTTGAAAATTCTCGGCAAAGTCATCGAAGTCCGCCGTATTCTCGGTCGGGGGACGAACCCCTCCCCACGATAAGAGGTGTTATGGGATCCAGGGCTTCTCGTCTAAACGAATTCGTCTCCTTTCTTTCCGAGGAGAATCAAACCACCCATCGCATCGAGACCTGGGGCCTGAACCAGATTGCAGGACGGTTGGTGGAGCTTTCGGGAGAAGGCTCTTCCGCCAAGTTGACCATAGCTTTCGGTCTCGTTCTCGAGGCCCAGCAGCAGCAAGAGATCACGGCTTGGATTACGCTTTCAGAAAGCACATTCTTTCCGCCGGACGTCGTCGAAAGCGGCGTTGACCTCGAGACCTTGGCCGTCATTCGTGTACCCGACCTTCTATCGACCGCAAGGTCAGCCGTTCAACTCCTGCGCTCCGGTGCCTTCGGACTCATCATTATCGATCTGGCTCCGGGTTGGAAAGATGCACCGACTCCGATTATTCCTGCACCCATACAAACCAAGCTCATTGGCCTGGCCCAAAAGCACGAAACGGCAATTGTCGTCCTTACCGAGAAATCACCTGAGGTGCCTTCCTTGGGATCCCTGGTCTCATTGCGAGCCGATGTGAGAAGAGTCGAGCTATCGAACAAAGCCATCCACCCCGTTCCTTCCAATTACGAAGTGCAGTTGAAGATCGTCAAAGACAAACGGCTTGGGCCGGGTCGCGTGCATCGGGAAGTTTGTCATGGACCGGCTGGCCTGTATTGATCTTCCGGCATTCCCTCTTCAACTCCTGTTGAGGGAGAATCCTCAATGGAAGGACCATCCCGTGGTGGTGGTCACCGAGGACAAACCCCAAGCACCCATTGTTTGGGTCAACGAGAAGGCAAGAAAAAGCACCATCCTTCCCGGTCAACGTTATGCTGCAGCTTTGTCCATATCGAAAGATCTGAGAGCCGGCACGGTTACGTCCCATACCATTGAGTCGGCCGTCTCACGATTGATAAAAGCTCTTCAACATTGTTCTCCCGAGGTCGAGCCCGCCGAAGATGAACCCGGTGTTTTCTGGCTCAATGCCGGCGGCTTGAAGCGTTTGTACTCTTCACTCGACGCTTGGACGATGGCCGTCCAACGGGAGCTTTTAAAGCAAGGCTTTGTCTCGAATATCATCTTGGGCTTCACCCGTTTCGGGACTTACGCATTAGCGAAATCGACCAAAGGCACAACAAAACTCCATTCAATCGAAGAAGAAAACGAAGCGGCACGCCGCGTCCGATTGGACCGACTTCACATAGAGCCTTCGGTCCGTGAAACACTCGAGAAACTCGGCGTGCGAACCGTCGGGGAGCTTTTACGACTCCCCGAGGGTGGGCTCCTCAAACGTTTCGGTCCGGTGATACATCGACTCGTCCGTATCGCCAAAGGGGATCTCTGGACACCCCTTCAACCGGAGCTTATCAGCGAACCGACCGAACGAGTCTTCTACCTGGATTCGCCTGAGCCCGATTCGGAGCGACTCCTCTTTCTCATCAAAAGACTCCTCGATCCTCTCCCGCGAGTCCTCGATTCCAGAGGTGAATCTCTTCATACCTTGCTCCTCAATGCCCTTCTCGACAACGGGAGACCGCGAACCGAATCGATTCGACCGGCGGCACCGACTCTCGACGGAGCATTGATACTAGGGCTCGTTCGCCTGCGATTGGACTCTATCGAGCTCAGTGCCGGAGTGGTAGAGCTCAGATTGACCGCTACCGGTGTCAAAATCGAGGAGTGTCAGAATTCTCTCCTCGCCGAAAAACCCAGGCGTGATCCCGAGGCGGCAAGTCGAGCCTTTGCCAGACTCCGGGCCGAGTTCGGCGAAGGAGTCGTGATGCGGGCCGAGCTCACCGATGGACATCTACCTCGCTCACGTTTTCGATGGGTTCCGTTGGAAAAAGCGGCGACTCCGAAACCAGCAACTCCTACAGCTCAGAGGATCTTAGTGAGACGGATCTACACGAAACCGATTGATTTGCCGCCCCGCCCTCGTCAGGAACCGGAGGGGTGGCTCCTTCGAGGCCACATCCATCGGCCCATCCAAGAATACGTGGGCCCCTATATCGTCTCCGGAGGTTGGTGGGGAGGAAAAACTCATCGTGAGTACCACTTCATCAAGATGAAGCAAGGCGAGATTTATTGGGCCTTTTTCGACCGCCACCGCCGTCGCTGGTTCTTGGAAGGTCATATCGAATAACCATGACCTACGTTCCTTTGTGGTGTAAGACGAACGGCTCGTTTCTCGAAGGTGCGAGCCACCCGGAGGAGCTCGTCGAAGAAGCACACCTGCTAGGACATCGCCACCTGGCAGTGACGGATCGTGACGGGGTCTACGGTATCGTCAAGGCTCATATCAAAGCTAAAGAGCTCGGTGTTCATCTCATCGTCGGGTCCGAAGTCTCAGTGGGTGACGAGAACGACCTCTCGACGATCCTTCTCCTCGCCCAAGACCGAAAAGGATATGCCAACTTGTGCCGGCTCTTGACTCGAGGTCGCCTCCGTTCGGTCAAAGGGGAAAGCCGTGTCCATTGGGAAGAGGTTTGCTCACTCTCGGAAGGCCTCATCGCTTTGTGGGGAGGACATCGGAGCTTACTCATCGCCGCACAGAACCCTCGTGAAATAGCCGAAGATCTGCGCGATGCATTCGGCGATCGGCTCTTCGCGCTTGCTGTCGCGCCATCGATGCGAGCTAGAGATTCGTCAAGAAGCTCGGCTGAGACGTCGGGCGCAAAAGCTCGGCATTCGTGTCGTTGCCGGCACAGAAGTTCTCTATCACACACCTCAACGGCGTGATCTTCAAGATGTATTGACTTGTATTCGCAACGGAGTCACGGTCCGAACCGCGGGTCGGATGACAAAGTCGAACGCGGAGCACGGGCTCAAGACAGCATGGTCTATGGAGCAGCTCTATCCAGATGACGGAGCGGCGTTGGCCCGAACCGAGGAAATCGCAACCCAGTGCAGCTTTTCTCTCGACGAACTTCGTTACCGCTACCCTTTGGAAGATCTCCCCCAGGGGAAAACTTCCTCGGAATGGCTCCGTCACTTGACCATGGAAGGAGCGAACAAACGATATAGCGGTGAGGTGCCGCGCGAAGTTTACCGGCAACTCGAAAAAGAGCTCTCCCTCATCGAAGAGCTCGACTACGGCGGTTATTTTCTGACCATGCACGAGATCGTGGAGTTTTGCCGTTCCCGAGAGATCCTCTGTCAGGGTCGCGGTTCGGCGGCGAACTCCGCCGTCTGCTATTGTCTCGGCATCACAGCCGTGGACCCGGTGCGTATGGACTTGCTCTTCGAGCGCTTCCTGTCGAAGGACCGAGAAGAACCTCCCGACATCGACCTCGACATCATGCACCAGAGACGAGAGGAGGTCATCCAATTCGTCTATGAAAAATACGGACGCCAGCGGGCCGCCATGGTTTCCAACGTCGTCCGCTATCGATCGCGCTCCGCCATACGGGATGTGGGAAAAGCTCTGGGTCTCCCCGAAACCTCCCTCGACAGGCTCGCCAAAATCCTTTCTCACTATGACGGCATCACTGCCGAGATGCTCCATCAAGCCGGTCTCGACCCCGAAGCTCCCATGAACCATCACCTGTTGAGACTATCCAATGAGATCTTGGACTTCCCCCGACATCTCTCCATCCACCCCGGCGGCTTTCTCCTCGGACACGAGCCGGTTCATGACATCGTTCCTATCGAGAATGCCACCATGGAAGACCGCACCGTCATCCAGTGGGATAAAGACGACATCGAGTCTTTGGGTCTTTTCAAAGTCGATTTACTCGGACTGGGAGCCCTCACTCAGCTCGACCTCTGCTTCCGATTGCTCGATAAACATCGCGGTCTCGAGCTTTCCATGTCGAGCTTGCCGCAGAACGACACGGAGACCTTCGACATGATCTGCCGTGGGGAAACGGTGGGGGTGTTCCAGATCGAAAGCCGAGCTCAGATGGCTATGCTCCCACGGCTGAAACCCCGCCGCTATTATGACCTCGTCATCGAAGTCAGCATCGTACGTCCCGGGCCGATTACAGGCGGCATGGTCCACCCTTACCTACGTCGCCGAAACGGTCTCGAGAAGGTGGACTACCCTCACCCATCCCTCAAGCCGGTTCTCGAGAAGACGCTCGGCATTCCTCTGTTTCAGGAACAGGTGATGAAGCTTGCCGTCGTTGCCGCGGACTACACCCCCGGGGAAGCCGATCAACTTCGTCGAGATATGGCGGCTTGGCGACGTTCGGGACGCATCGAAAAACACCGCGAGAAGCTCATTACTCGAATGCAGGCGAAGGGAATTGCCGCCGAGTTCGCCGAACGTGTCTATCAGCAGATATGCGGATTCGGAGAATATGGATTTCCGGAAAGTCACGCAGCAAGCTTTGCCCTCATCAGCTACGCTACGTCCTATCTTCTTCGGCATCATCCGACAGAGTTCATATGCGCTCTTTTGAACGCACAACCTATGGGTTTTTATTCACCGGCCACGATCATCGACGATGGCAAAAGACGCGGCGTCGAGATTCGGCCTGTCGATGTGACTCGGAGTGACTGGGATTGCACTCTGGAGCCTTCGGGTAAAGGTTTTGCGCTCCGGATGGGACTTCGCTACGTGAAAAGGCTGGGAACCAACGACGGACAACGCATCGAGGCAGCCCGCCGGGCGGAAAGGTTCCAGGACATAGAAGACTTCGCTCGCCGAACCAGGTTGAATGAAGGTGCGCTCGAAGCCCTGTCGGAATCCGGTGCTTTCGAAGGACTAGGCTCGGACCGCCGCCAATCGCTCTGGGAATCCCGGGGAGTGACGGTTATAAACGAGCCGCTCCTCCCACTCGAGAGTAAGGAGATCCAGCCGGTCTTTCCCGAGCTCGATGAGCTCGAGACTATCACCTGGGACTACCGAGCATCGTCCCATAGTACCCGAGGACACCCACTGGCTCCGCTCCGTGAATCCCTTCAGACCCAAGGCCTACCCACCGCAAAAGAAGTATCCGTTATGAGACATGATTGACCGGTCCGTTACGCGGGGCTGGTCATTTGCCGTCAACGACCCGGTACGGCTTCGGGAGTCACTTTCATGACACTCGAAGACGAGACCGGCTTCGTAAACCTGGTCATCTGGCCCAAAGTCTTCGAAGCCTTCGCCCTCCTCATCAAAACAACTTCCTTTTTAGGAGTCACCGGCAAAATTCAAACCGAGTCGGATGTCGTTCATGTGATTGCCGACAAATTGTGGAAACCCAGAGTTTCCATCGACCCAGAGCGGGTTCGAAGCCGCGACTTCCATTGAGTGTCGATTAACTATTTGACTCATCTCTACACCTCCGCTACCATAAATTGTTGCCTCCACAATCGCAAAAAAATGGATCCATACGACATTAATGAACTCTTGTCCGTCGTCTGCCATCGTCTTTTTCGCGATGGTCACGTCGCTCTCATTCTGATAGATCTCTCCGAAGTCGAGGAGTTCGAGGAACCTTTTGCCAGTCGCGCCCGCATCGATTGGGCGGCGGCCGTCAACGAGACTTTGGAAAATTTCCGAAAACCTCCACTCGATGACTCCCTCACCTTCGAGGATTCCAAAGCCATCGGATTGTTTCTTTTCGCCGCGCCGGGGATGGACCGTACGAATCAACTGCACTGGCTCCAATCACTCGCTAATGCCATCGAGGGAGAGATCGAAGACCAGAGAAATCGGATCCGGTTTCACCCCGCCGCCCAGATCAATGTCGGAGTTGGGTACTCCTTCGCGTTGCAGAATCCCTTAATGGGAGACCGGCGGGTGGTTCAATTCGCACTCAACGAAGCCAAAGAGCTGGCTCAATTGATACGGAGCCAACGCAAGCTCGAGAGTAAGCAACTGCTCCAAGACATGATCATCGGTGAGAACATCAAGAGTCTCTTCCAGCCGATTTTCAATCTCCAGGACGGTATCGTACACGGATACGAAGCTCTTTGTCGTGGCCCCAAGAATACGAAGCTCGAGGATGCTTCTGCGCTCATCGCCGCGGCTCGTCGAAACGATCTGGCCTTCGAGATCGATCACTTGAGCCGCCGTAAAGCCATTGAAAGCGCACGTAGCCTCGATTCGAACTACAAGCTCTTCATCAACACATTACCCTTTTCACCCCAGGACCCGAGGTTCAGAGGCCTCCATCTCATTGATCTCTTCCGCGGAGCCGATCTGCATCCGCAACAGCTCGTACTCGAAGTGACCGAGCGACAAGCGATCACCGATTTCTCGGTATTTGTGGAAGAAATGAGTTACTTCACCAACATGGGCTGCCTCACGGCCGTCGACGACATCGGTGGAGGATACTCGGAGCTCGAACGGATCGTCCACATCCGGCCCAACTACCTGAAACTGGACCGGATGCTCATCCGTGACATCCACGAAAGTTTCGTCAAGAGGCAATCCATTCAACTCCTGATGAATCTAGCGAAGGACATCGATGCTTCGGTTGTCGCCCAGGGCATCGAGAGGAACGAAGAGCTCCAAACCATTCGCGAGTTAGGTGTCACCTACGGCCAGGGATTCCTCCTCGCCCAACCCGCTGCCGAGTTCCAGACCGAACCCAATGTAAAACTAGGTTCAGGCGACAAGAAGTGATTAAACTCCGATCTTTACTAATTTTTACCGATTGCGAAGAGGTGGCTCCGGCCTCGTAAGAACAATAGCCGATCCGAAATGGCCGGGGTTGCCATGATAACTTCTGCCATCGAGTTACGCCCCAACAACTCGAATTCCTCACCCGCTTCGACGATGAAGACGTCACCGTCTTCGCTCGTGAAGTAGATCTTGCCGTCCGAAGCGACGGGAGAAGCGCTGAATCCACTCGAGTCTCGTGCAAGACGCTCGCGGTAAACCCTCTTACCCGACTCCAGATTGTAGGCACTCAAAATGCCGTTATCGATGAGAACGTAGAGAAGACCGCGGTAGGCGAGGGGTGTCGGCGTATAGGGAGAACCACGTTGTTGTTTCCAGCGGACCAGGTCGTTTGTGGTAGCACCGTTATCCAACGTGATGTCCCCGCGACCGCCCGGCCGGATGGCGTAAATGGGGCGTTGGCCGGTGGGGTAGCCCCCGGTGATGAAGATCGTCTCGCCGGCAACGATGGGGGAAGCGACTTTGACTTGTATGTCGTCGTCGAAGAGCTGCCACAAGACCTTACCGCTTTCGAGATCGTAGCCTCTCAGGTACCGGGGCGAGTTGGTGATGAGCTCGACGCCTTTCTCGCCGCGGTAAACGACGGGCGTCGCCCAGGATGGCATTTCATCGCGGGAAGCTTTCCACACGAGCTTGCCGCTCTCCAGATCGTAGGCGGCAAGAAAGCTCTCCTCGTGACGGTCGTTTTGCACGATGACCCGTTGCGCGTGAAGGATTGGGGAGCTGGCAGGACCCCATTGGTAGCTGGGATCGTCTACAAGCCCGACATCCAGCACTCCCAGATCCTGTTTCCAAAGTATCCGGCCCTCCATATCGAGGCAGAACAAACCTTCCGAACCGGCGAGGGTAACAATGTGCTTTCCGTTCGTGACCGGTGTGGCCGAAGCATGGCTGGACTTGACGTGACGCTTCACGCGAGGGATCCCCTCGTGCAGCACCCGCTCCCAGATTGTCTCGCCGGTGTATTTGTCCAGTGCATAGAGACGCCACTGGTGAGAAGCTTGATCGGCCGCAGAGTCGATGCCGGCCGTATCGACGCTTCCCAGCATCGGTTCGGGAACGTCGCCTTTCGAGGTCGCGGTCGTGACGTAAACACGATCACCCCACACGATAGGGCTCGAGTGGGCAAGTCCGGGGATGGCCGTTCTCCACCGCAGGTTGCGTCCCGTTTCGACATTCCACTCGACCGGAATATCTTGGTCATCAGCGATGCCGGCTGAATTGGCCCCGCGGAACGACGGCCATGGCTGGGCAATCGCGCCGGAAGTAACCGCGAACAGCACGAACAAGACAGAGAACAACTTCATGCCGAATCTCCTGTCCACTCCTATCATCGAGCCTGATTCGCTCACCAGTTTCCTTATTCAAGACAGCTCGCGCAAGAAAACCGCTTGCAGATTCAAGTCCGTGAAGACCGGTTCGACTCGCTGCCCGTTCAGCCCCAAGGCTGGTCGTACGAAGGCTGTTGATCGCTGAAAAATTTCGCACCTTCTTCGGTCATGTACATGCAGTCTTCGAGCCTTACACCGAATTCCCCGGGAATGACGATCATGGGCTCATTGCTGAAGCACATACCAACTTCCAGTTTTCTCTTGGTGCCTTTGGTCAGATGTAAAGTCCCCTCGTGACCATCGAGACCTATACCGTGCCCGGTGCGATGAGGGCAGCCGGGAAGCTTGTACTCAGGTCCATATCCATTGGCGACGAGAGATCTTCTCGCGGCGGCATCAACTTCCTCGCACGCGACGCCTACCTTGGCCGCTTCGAACGCAGCGGTCTGCGCGCTTTTCATATGATTCCAAACATCCTTCTGCCTCTGGCTGGGCTCGCCATAGAATATGGTTCGACTGATGTCGGAGCAATAGCCTTCGACGTTCATGCCTCGATTATCCATGAGAACAGTGCTGCCTTCCTTGATTTTCGTGACTTTGACGCTCCCATGGGGAAGCGCGCTGGCATAGTCGATCTGAGCGTTGATGACGGCGTCAACCCCTGGGCTTTGTAGATGTCCCGGGACGTATCGGCGATATCGTGGCGGGTCATGCCGGCGGTTATCCTGGGGATGAGTGCCCGATAAGCCACGATATCGATATCGGCGGCACGCTGCATCAAAGCAAGCTCGGTCGGTGTTTTTATGAGGCGACATTCCAAAACAACGGGATCGGCGCTCACAAAGTTCAGATTGGAGCCGGCCTTTCTTATTCCATCAAATTGGAAGAAGCGAACCCGTTCTTCCATCCCGATCGTCCCGGTACTTATGCCTCGGTCCTCGAGGATCTGTACGATTCTCTCGTAGGGGCTTTCATGTTCATCCCATGTGCGCACATCATCGCCGAAGCGAATCAACTCTCGAGCGCGGTCTTCCTCGAAGGCGGGGCAGACCCATCCGATTTCGCCTCGAGCCGGAATGATGACCGAGAATGTTCTTTCACTGAGCCCCCACCGGACGCCGGTGAAATAGTACATGCTGGAGCCACCTTCGATGTAGACGGCATCGATCTGGTTATCCACCATGAGTTTCCTGGCTTTTTCGATACGAGCCTTTCTCTCGTCGTCCTGAATGGGAACGATACCGTCCAATTGATCAAGCTCTCCAATATGCCATCGAGATAGCAGACGCCTTGGACAAAGCTCACCGTCAAGGTGTCGTCCATCGGGATCTGAAGCCGGGCAACGTCATGCTCACGAAGGCGGGGGCAAAGCTGTTGGATTTCGGTCTCGCCAAGTTACGGTCCGACGTTTCAGCTGAAACGTCTTCGGTGCTCTCGGCGCTACCCACCGAAGAAAAACCCCTAACAGAGAAAGGCTCCATTATCGGTACGTTCCAGTACATGGCCCCCGAGCAGCTCGAAGGGAAAGACGCCGACGCCCGGACGGATCTCTTTGCCTTCGGCACAGTGCTATACGAAATGGTCACGGGAAGGAAGGCCTTTCAAGGTCAGAGTCAGGCCAGTCTGATCAGCGCCATCATGACGAGTGACCCGCCGAACCTCGCGTCACTCCAGCCCATGTCACCGCCCTTGCTGGATCACGTGGTTGAGCGATGTCTCGCCAAGGCGCCGGATGAACGCTGGCAGACGGCGTCCGACTTGATGCAGGAGCTTTCCTGGATCGCGAAGACCGGCTTTGACTTGCCTGCGGAGACCGCCGGTTCATCGTCCAAACGGCGCAGTGGCGGCGAACGGATTAAATGGAGCCTCGCAGGCTTCCTGGTGGCGGTTGTTTTGAGTACCGTGGTGTGGAGCCTCGTGGGTCGTGACCCATCGACGCCGGCGCCCATAACGCGCACAGAAATAGAGCTCCAGCCTGGTTTGGAGCTCGACTGGATGGCGTCCATTGCTCTTTCACCGAGTGGGGCAAGCCTGGCTTATACCGCCGCGGGACCCGATGGCCATACCCATCTCTACCTTCGCCGTCTAGACCAGTACGAAGCCGTGAAGGTTCGCGGGACGGAGGATGCTAGCTTGCCATTTTTCTCGCCGGACGGCGAGTGGGTCGGATTCTTCACACGGAAGGAGCTCAAGAAAGTCTCGGTGGCTGGAGGGGTGCCTCTGACCGTTGCCGCTTGGAGCGGCTATGGCGCTGCCTGGACCGACGACGAACAGATCATCTTCAGTCAAGGTATGGGCTCCGGTCTGGCCCGCGTGCCGAGCGGCGGAGGCACGCCGGAAATCCTGACGACCCCGGATTCGGCAATGGGCCACTACGCTCACGTTTGGCCCCAGAACCTGCCCGACGGACGCGGCGTTCTGTTCAGGATCTGGGGTGGGGAGAATGAAACTACGGTCTTTTCTTCGGAGACGGGCGATCTCCTGGCTCTCGACCTGCCCGGAGAGGTTGGATTCCCTCGCTACATTCCTACGGGTCATCTCGTGTATGGGGTGGCGGCACCAGACACGTCTGAGTCCTATGAGCTCATGGCGGTTCCATTCGATTTAAGACGGCGGAAGATTCTGGGCGCGCCCGTACCGGTGCTGAGTGGCGTTTACAGCCGAGAATACACGTCTCACACGGCCTTCGCCATTTCTCAAAACGGAACCTTGGTCTACGTGCCGGCCGGTTTGCAAGAAAGAAAACTGACATGGGTCGACCGTGAGGGAACGGAAACGCCGGTATTGGACGACGAGCAGCTCTATCAGTGCCCTCGCTTTTCACAGGATGACGGTCATATTGTCGTGCGGCAGGGGTACAAACTCCAGGTCGTGGATGTCAACCGCGGGACAAGCGTCCCGTTTCAACAGGGTGAGAATCATTCCCCCCTTTGGACACCGGACGGTCGGCGAGTGACCTTTTCGTCCAACCGCTCCGGCAACTGGGACATCTACGAGGCTACCGCGGACGGCAGCGATGAGGTTCAGCCGCTCCTGGAAGACAAAGAGCATGCCCAGTGGCCCGGCTCCTGGTCTCCAGACGGGAAGGTACTGGTTTTTATACAGCTTTCACCTTCGACTGGTAATGACATATGGCTCTTGCCCCGTGAAGGTAAGCCCATTCCTTTTGTGACTACACCTTCCAGCGAGCGAGCGCCTGATTTCTCCCCTGACGGTCGATTCATTGTTTACGTTTCCGACGAGACGGGACGAGACGAAGTGTATGTACAACCTTACCCGGGACCCGGTGGAAAGGAGCTCATCTCGACCGACGGAGGGGATGAGCCCGTTTGGTCCGCCGATGGGCGAGAGCTCTTCTACCGCCAAGGGGACCGGATGATCGCTGTCTCGGTGCGCACGGAGCCGAATCTCGAGGTCGGCAAGCCACAGGTGCTTTTTGAGGGCCCTTACGAGCGTGCTCGGCTTGGTCGGGTGTCCAACTACGATGTCACGGCCGACGGCCAGAGGTTCCTCATGGTCAAAAGGAATGCGCTGTCCTTCCGAAGGCGGATCCGTGTGGTTCAAAACTGGACCGAGGAGCTGAAGCGTCTCGTCCCGACGGAAAACTGAACGGATGGGTGTTGGTCACGCTCCTCCCCTGTGCCGAGTCTACCTGATCACGTGGTGGACCAGTCGATAGGAGTAGACGTTCTCGGCAGTCGAGCTCAGCTCCTGGCCCACGACCTGAATCTTCTCGCCATCTTCGGAAAGGACCAGGCACTGCCCGGCCATTTCGACACCCTGGTAGAACCCCTGGGGAGATGGCTGCCGATATATCGTGGATAGATCCCACGTCGAGCCACGGAGCACCGCGTATCGGATCTGTCCCGTGCTCAAAACGTTTTGAGGATTGTGAGAAGAGGCAATATCGGAGAAGACGATGTGCGGCGTATCGTCGCGGTCGAGCTCGAGATGCGGCAAAGCGCCGGTGTAGTGACGCCCGTCCGTCCCGAAGTATCCGTCTCCCTCATCGGCAACGACCGTCGTTTCCCAAAGTCCCTCGCCCACGCGGACCGAGTAGCATAGCTGAGCGTATCGGACCGAGTGCGTCGGGACTCGCGCTATGTAGGTGGAGGCAATGACCGGCACGCCGGCTCTGTCGACGGCGAGGGAGGGGTACCACCCGGCGTCATCCGTCGTCAACTCCGGCTCGAGCGCGACCTCCCTGACCCATCCGGACGGCGACCGATTCGTGGCGTAGTGCAGCACACCAAATGTACTCTCGCTCGTCGGATCAGGCTTGTATTGCTCTCCGTAAACCACATGTGCATACCCGTTATGGTCCACGACAATATCCTGCCGCCTCTGGGTCTTCACGTGCATGTCGTACGTATAGAACGTGTCGTATCGGTGGATGAGGGTGGTTTCCCAGCTCCCACTACCATTCGTGACGTGGTAGAGATGACTGTCCAGATACGCGTCGAAGAAGTCGGCAGAGTCGGGATTGGAGCGCGACTTCAGGACGAGCAGGTGGATCGCATCGTCCTTGCCGATATCCGCGGATAGCTCATAGATGTAAAGCCCGCCTTGACTGGCAAAGTTGACGACCGCGTCTTTGAGCCACCCGCCGGCGTTGCCTCGGTGGAGATAGTAGATGACTTGTTCGGAGTTGTCGGAGCTGGCGTAGAAGATATGGGGACGAGAGTTGGAATCGTACAGCAGAACGGACTTGTCAACGCCCCTGTCCGTTGTGACCACGTCCTCGTTCACGCTTCCGTCGGGCAGTATCGTCCTGTACACAAGGTCCCCGGTATCGGCTCGTCTCTCCGCTCCCAGTGCGTAAGCCCCGTAGACGATACCCACCACCCCTTCGGCGGATTGCTGCACCCAGCTGTTGCTGTGACTCTCGTTCAGGGCGTAGTAGATCGTGATCGGCGACTCGTTATCTAGGACTTCCGCATGAAGCTGCGGGTGGGACGACAGCATGAGCATGCCGAGCACGATCATCGAGGACGCGGTCGAGGGTGGTCCGGATCATCTCACGGAGCTCGACGAGCCCCAGGTGCGATGCACCAGCCATGGCCTTCCCCATCATGCTCGAAAGACGAATCGAAGTCTCGGTGGAGACGCTACAGAGTCCGCCGAGCATCGTCATCGTAAACCTACTCTCCCACGGCGTTGTATTACATAAGAGTTTTAATTGCGGCTGACCGTGATCACTCTTTTACTAGGATGTAGATGACATCCATCTGCAACAAGTCCTCCATGGTCCGGATCAAGCGGAATCCGGCCTGCCTGGCGTAGTCTTCCACGATTTCCTTCGTGAGGACGTTCACGTGGACGTCTGTAGAACCACTCGCGGTTACCTCCTGGAGCTCCTGCTCAATCTCCTCCGGAACGGGCTCGACCATCACGACCTTCGCACCAGGTTTCAGGCTGGCGCCGAAGCTTCTCAGCAGGGGAACCGGGATTTTCCACCATGTGGTAGACCCAGACCATGAAGATCATATCCAGGCCGGCGCTCGGGAAGTTGAGGATCCTCGACGTCACCGAGGACGATTTCGACGTTGGCGATCTCGTCCCGCTTACAGCGGTAGCGCAGGAAGTCGAGGGCCTCACCGTCGATGTCGTTGGCGTAGACCTTCCCCGTATCTCCCACCCTGCGGGCCAGATGCATGGTGTAGCGGCCCCGGCCGGCGCCCACCTCGCCGATGACCATTCCCGGCCGTCAAGCCGATGGCGTCCATGACCTTGTCGGGGGGCTGCCGTTCGTTGTTGCGCTTCTCGAAGACCTCGATCCGTTTCAGCAGCGCGGGATACTCTGATGATTGGGTTGAGGACTGCGCCGCGAGACCGCTGCTGGTTGGGAAAAAGACGCATGCCGCCAGCACCCACCGAAAGGTTTGGAACTTCATGGGACCTCCTTGTACAAAGCGACTTGTTATTTTAGACGGTATTCGGAGGAAATAGTTGCGTCAAGGGGCTGTTTAAATTCCAGCGGTGAGCTTTTCGTCTCACGAAGTGTTGGTCACGCTCCTCCTCGCGACCCAATCAATTAAAAGACTTCACCTGCGGCCACACGGTCTCGAGGGATACCCTCGGGCCGCGGCAAATCCAAATGGGCTTGTTGTTCTCGTAGGGCATACAGTCCCGGCAGGTGAAGCGGTCGGCTAAGGTTACCTCCTCGAAGATCTGCTCTAGCTGTTCCTGTTCGTCCTCGATGACGATGAGGACTTCCCCCGTGCAGTCGCCAGGTCCCCAAATGAAGTAGCTATTGTGTCCGGAAATCGCCGGAGGAAGATCGTAGTCCTTTCGGAAAAAATCAATGGCGCCCGCCTGCCCGTAATTTTGTCCGAAGACGCAGGCAAGCTCTCGATCACTGGGCGGTAAAGTCTCATAGACATTCGCTACTGTCGACGCCAGCTCTCGCCATCCAAAGCGATCGGCAAAATGCTGCGGCAGACGACCCATTTCATGCCGCTCTTCCGCCCGAGGGCCGGTACCGATGGCGGACGAATACCGTACAAAGGTATCGACGGAAAGGAGCGGCTTGGCCAACGGAGCCAACAGGCATCCGCTGATCAAGACGAGAGCCGGTAAGGCAACCTTCAGCCAACCGAAGGAACGATGGGCGGCGGCGCGTTCAAAAACAACGGCACCGGCGGCAAAGAGCATTGGGAAAGCAGGCGATAAATAATAGGGCTTCGCGTTCTGGGTCAGCATCACCGCAAGAATGGTCAGGAAAGACCAACCGAGTGCTCGGTATCGTCGCCCCTCACGAGCGACTAGATACCAACCGAGCCCGCCCAGCCAGATAGGTAAGGCCACGGGATTATTCCGCAGGAACTGCTCGCTCAGAAACGCCGCCGGGGACAGGGCCACGTTCTTGAACGTCGCGGCATTGTGCATGAACTCGAGCGTCGGCCAGCCGTATACGACTTGCCAGATCAGATAGGGCATGAAAATTACTGCCGAAATAGCCCCACCGAGCCAGAACCATTTGCTCCTGAAAGTGCGTCCCAGCTTCGAGTGAGCAGAAGTCCCACGAAGAGTCCGAAGCCGAGGAACAGGAGGCTGATTTTGTTCTCGAGGCCGATCCCGGCCACGACACCGAAAACGAGCCACAGTCTCAGGTCCTCCGACTTCAAGATTCGGACGAAGACCGCAACGGCAAGAGCCCAAAAAACGACGTCGAAGCTGTTCATGGACAGAGTGGAGAACAACCCGATGTAGCCGGGCGCCATGACCACGGCAAGGGCCGCCAGAGCCTGAGCAAAGCGTCCTCCTCCCAACTGACGTGTGATGGCAGCCGTGAGGTAGACCGCCAGTCCGGCGGCAACGGCCGGAAAGAAACGAACGGCGTAAACGGAATCTCCCAGGACCGAGCGCGTGAGCCAAGCAATCAGTCCAATGAAAGGCGGATGATCGACATAGCCGAAACTCAGATGATTCGAATGGGCCAAGTAGTAAAACTCGTCACGGAAGATCCCGTAGCCCTTGGCGGTCAGCACCTGAGCCGAGAAGAGTCAATAGAGCGATGGAGGCAGCGACGGTGTCGCACCGCAAAGCTTCGAGATGGTCACGCCAGGGAATCGTCAGTTTTTTCTGACATCTGGGCACCTCCGGTTCGAGTCCATGAACCGCATTATAATGACGCCACTGTGTCGTCCCAAAGCGCTTCGTCCTCGGGATACCGAGCTCGTCCGGCGACTCGGACTTTTCGACTCCACCATGATCGTCGTCGGAATCGTGGTCGGCGCCGGCATCTTCGTCACGACCGGTTTCATGGCCAAAGCCATACCCTCGGCCGGACTAATCCTTTTGGCATGGGTCGTGGGGGGACTCCTCACGCTTGCCGGTGCCTTGACCTATGCCGAGCTGGGTGCCGCCATGCCCGAAGCGGGCGGCCAATATGTCTACCTGCGCGAGGCCTATGGGCCTCTGGTCGGCTTTCTTTTCGGGTGGATATGCATCCTCGTTTACCTGTCGGGCGTGATCGCCTACATGAGCCTGGCCTTTGCGGAGTACGCAAGCTATTTCTTTCCATTTCTAACGCCTCGGTATGTTCGTCCCTGCGGCCATAGCGATCATCTCCCTCCTTTCGATCATCAACTTCTTCGGATTGGTTCTCGGCAAGACCGTCCAGAACATCGTCACCCTCATCAAGATCGGAACCATCGTGGTCTTCATCGCCATGGGACTGACGATCGGAAAAGGGACGCCGATTGATTTCACCCTGAATCCCTCCGGTTTGGAGCTCAGCGCACTCGTCATGGGTTTCGGGGTCGCTCTGGTGACGGCATCCGTTGCCTATGACGGTTGGAACAACGTGACTTTCGTCGCCGGGGAGATCAAAAACCCAAAGCGGAATCTTCCTCTGGCGCTGGTGGCGGGAACCTTCGCCATCACCATCCTCTACCTCCTCATGAACACCGTCTACCTCCGCGCTCTCTCTATCGAAGAGATGGCAGGGTCGCTGACGATCGCGGAAGATGCGACGTCGGCCTTGTACGGAACCTCGGCCACCGGCCTAGTCAATGCCGCCGTTTTAATCTCCATCTTTGGGGGCTTGAATGGCGTCATCTTGGCGGCACCGCGAGTGTATTACGCCATGGCGCGGGACGGGCTTTTCTTTCAACGCGTGGGGCAACTTCACCCGCGCTACCGAACCCCGGGCTTTGCAATTCTCATCCAAGCCGTTTGGGCGGCGGTTCTCACCATGACCGGCACCGTGGAACAGCTCATCGCCTTCGTGATGTTCGTCGGGGTCGCGTTCTGGGCACTGACAGCTGCGGCGGTTTTCAAGCTACGTAAAAAATGCCCCGATCTTCCCCGTCCCTACAAAACTTGGGGATACCCCGTGGTGCCGATGATCTTCATCTTGGCCTCACTGGGTATCCTCATCAACACTTTGATCTCGAAACCGGTCGAGTCGCTGGCCGGCGTGACCTTGACGGTCATCGGTATTCCCGCCTATGTCTATTGGAAAAGGAGAACCCAATGAGTCATCTCAGCCGTCGTGAATTCCTATGGAGCGCCACGGCGCTCGGCGTCATCGGCCTTCCACGCTGGGTTGGAGCCGAGGAGAACCTTTTTAATATCTCTTTGGCCGAATGGTCCTTGCACCGCACGTTACGGGCCGGAAAACTAGACCACATCGACTTCGCTAAAACGGCCCGCCAAACCTACGGAATAGACGCGGTCGAGTACGTTAATCAGTTCTTCTTCGAGCGCGCCAAAGACCAAGACTACCTTCGCGAGATGAAGACGCGAGCGGACGACGAAGGAGTTAAAAGTCTCATCATCATGTGTGACGCGGAAGGTCGTCTGGGAGACCCCGACGCCGGAGCACGTACGACAGCGGTCGAGAATCACTACAAGTGGGTCGAAGCAGCGAAATTCCTTGGCTGCCACTCCATCCGCGTCAATGCAGCAAGCGAAGGCGATTGGAAAGAACAGATGAGGCTTGCCGCCGACGGGCTCAGACGCCTGGCCGAGTTCGGCGATGGGCACGGTATCAACGTCATCGTGGAGAACCACGGTGGACTATCGAGTAACGGAGAGTGGCTCACCGGAGTCATCGACATGGTGGACCACCCGCGAAGCGGCACGCTTCCCGACTTCGGCAACTTCCGCATCAGCGACGATGAGAACTACGATAACTACAAAGGTGTCACGGAGCTGATGCGCTATGCGAAGGCGGTGAGCGCCAAGTCCCACGATTTCGATAGCAAGGGTGACGAAACGGAGCTCGACTACCTGCCTCTTCTCAAAATAGTCTTGGATGCTGGATATCGAGGATACGTCGGCATCGAATACGAAGGAACCCGGTTGAGCGAGCACGAAGGGATACGGGCGACAAAGACTTTGCTCGAGAAGGTCAGAGAGGAACTAGCCCTGAAGCGACAATAAATAAGCGAATCAGCTTTGGAAAACGCAACAAAAGCCATGATAGTGGCGGCTATTCTTGGGAAAGGGGTCTGTGATTCACTCATAAATGAAGCCGTTCTAATGTGTCTTTACGCAATGGCTTTGTTGGCTCGTGTTCGCTTCAGGGCGAACCCTAATCCGAGTTCACGAAATCTACGCAAATTACTGGAAAAACAGGGACAGGTCCGTTTTTGGTGGACCGTTGTCTTTGCCAAAAAGGGACCTGTCCCCGTTTTTCCTGCAATTTACCCTGAGTTTATTGTCGGATTAGGGCTAGAACCTAAGTAGTCATTTCTTCTTCCTGGGATTCCATTCGCCACGGGCCACCGCAGGGACGAAAGTATCCAGATCCGGAGGCGGAAACTCACCGTCTTTTCCTGCTCGGCGCTCATGTAGGCGGTCATGAGAAGCTCCGTGACGTTGACCCCGTCATCGAAGTTCTCATCCGGTCGCTTGCCCGCAAGGAAGCTTCGAACCATGTGCCGATTTTCTCCCACGTAGCCGTATTCGCCGGGTTCTTCACCGATCACCGGCATGAGTCCGATCTCGGCGTTTTGCTTCTCCACCAGATCCTCGCCCGCGCTTCCCTTCACCTGGCGGCTGAAAAACACCTTCAGCCCCGAGTCGAGGGTGTTGATCGACATGGAGTACTCCGGCCCCAAAAGCTCCATGCTCAGACGTAGACCCGCTCCCACGTAGCACCAGGAGGTCGTGGTCTCGATGATTTTCTTGTCGCCTTTCTCGTCCCGGTACTCGACCAACGACCGAGCAAAGTCCTCCGCCGGTCGATCGATGTAGTTCGTTTCTCCGTTGCTCGCATCGGCCAGGACCTTTGCGTAGTGTGGGTTCTGCCACTTGAGGCAAGACGTATGCGCAGAGATCTTGACCGGAGTGAGGAAGTCTCGCCCCGCACCGGGCGGGGTCAGCATGAAACGGGCGACTTCAACGGAGTGGCACATCATGTCGTTGAGAACACCGCCGCCTTGGAGCTCCCCTTCCCAGAACCAAGGCGTATGAGGTCCACTGTGCTCTTCGGAGGCTCGAGCCAAATACGGATTTCCTGAAAGGACGGCACCGCGCGTCCAGACGATCTCCTTGCCCCGCACGACGGAGGGCGCAAAGAGCTGGTTCTCGAGATAACCATCCAGAAGACCGACTTTCTGAACCAGCTCGAGCATCCGCCGTGCCTCCGACACGTTTCGTCCCAGAGGCTTTTCACAGGCGACTCCTACCAGCTCGCCCTTACCGGATTCGACAGCGGCGACGATCTCCTCCATGATTTCGAGCCGTGCGAAATTGGGTGCGTTGATCCAGATGGCATCGATATTCTTGTCGGCAACCATGTCGGTGATCGTCTTGAAAGCCTTCGCCTCACCAACACCGAGATGTCTTGCGAGCGCCGCGGCTTCTTCCGCCGACGACTCCCGACGACTGGTAATGCCCAGGATGTCGGCGTCACGCACGCCGACCCACGACCGGATATGAAATCCCGTTACGAAACCCGCTCCCACCATTCCAACGCCCAATCGCTTTGCCGCCATCGTATCTTCCTTTCCGGTCGGGCCTTACCGAGCGGGCCTGAGAATGATGTTGCGGTAGGAAACCGGACCATGATCCCCTTGAAGCATCAGGGGGCCCGGTTCAGCCTCATCGGAGTCGAGCGCCCCTCCCGTGATGCCGGCAATTTCCTGGTGATTGATGATGACGCTACCGTTTAGGGAGACCGTTGCCCACCGCCCCAGCAGAGTGATGTCGAAGACCTGCCACTCCCCGGCTGGTTTTGCGGTATTTTCCGTCGGAGTCACTCGACCATAAATCCCGCCCAAATAGCGGCTGTGAGGTTCTTTTCCATAGTCGTCTTGGACCTGGATCTCGTAACGTCCCCTGAGGTAGATGCCGCTGTTACTCCCTTCGGGATAGCTCACTTCGATATGGAGCTTGAAGTCGTCGAAGTCGGCTTCCGTAACGAGGTCCGAACCCGTGTCTTGGTTCACCAGCACACCATCGACCGCTTTCCACATATTGGGCTGAGAGGGATGACGTGTTTTCCAACCATTCAGGTCTTGGCCGTTGAATAGCTCGATCGGCTCTCCCCACTGCGGATCGTCCGGTGGCGCAAGCTCGGGAGCACGCTTCGCGGTCCATTGGATGGTCGAGCCGTCCTCGAGACGCCCCGTTCCTTCCCAACGGTCGTTTTCGACCGACCCCTTGTAAGTGTTTTCACCGACGAGAAGACTCACCCCATCATCGGTGATCTCGACCTCGTCCAAAGGGAGCGTGTGCCCGCCTCGGGGTTGAAAACTGCCTGTAACGGCTTCGCCTTCCTTGATGAGCTCGAACCAGAGCGGGTACGAATCATCACCCTGAACCGTCACGTCCCAGCGACCGAGAATCTCTTGCATCATGGGTTGATCTCCCGCGATCGGTTCGTCCGGTGGTTGTGAGCAGGCCAGGAACGTTAATAAAACAAGTATGCAAATTTTTCTCATGATTGCGCCTCGATACTGCAGATGGGAGGGACTATAAGCGCGAGTGTCGTTCCCGTCAAACATGTAGGCAGGCCAGGCTGTGCGCCTTCGCTTCGATTCGACCACCAATGAGCGAAGCTACGGCGAGACCTCGCCGTAGCCGTTGGATTTGCAGCTATTGCCAACGGCGTAGGAGGGTACCTGGCACAATAAGCAGTCAGATGAAGAATATCATTCGGACTCGTTGAAGTTGTTAGCCCTGAAGCGACAATAAATAAGCGAATCAGCTTTGGCAGACGCAACAAAAGCCATGATAGTGGCGGCTATTCTTGGGAAAGGGGTCTGTGATTTACTCCTATGTGAAGCCGTTCTAATGTGTCTTTACGCAATGGCTTTGTTGGCTCGTGTTCGCTTCAGGGTGAACCCTAATCCGAGTTCACGAAATCTACGCAAATTACTGGAAAAACAGGGACAGGTCCGTTTTTGGTGGACCGTTGTTTTTGCCAAAAAGGGACCTGTCCCCGTTTTTCCTACAATTTACCCGGAGTTTATTGTCGGATTAGGGCTAGCTATTCCTTGGGGTAAACGAACTTGATTTCTCTCTCGAGCTCGTCGGGTAAGCTCCTGTGCACCGGACACGCCATGGCGGCACGCTCGAGTATGAGCCTTTGTTTCATGCTCAAGCCAGCCGGCATGTGGATGTGGATGGGAACCGACCCGATACGCCTGGGATCGTTCGCCATGTGCTTTTCGAGAGAGAAATGCAGTCCCTCGAGGTTGACGTCGTCCTTCCGGGCCGCGATGCCCATGAGAGTCACCATGCAGGCGCCCAGCGCACTCGCAACGAGATCGGTTGGCGAAAATGTACTTCCGTCGCCCTGATTGTCAACGGGCGCCACTGTCGTTATTTGAGAGCCCGACGGCCCATGATGAAGCTCGACTTTGAGATCGCCCAAGTATTTACCCGTAATCTGAACCGCCACTTCACATTCCCCTTTCGTCAGCATGAACAGCAACGACGCAAGTCTACCACTCCTTTGGTTGTCGGTTCACGATTCAGGGGGGGGGGTAGCGTGACGACAGGAGTCTAATCCTGCTTACGCCGGATGATATTCTTCAGGTCTTTGAGCTTCTTGAAACCGTCGGCCTCTTTATTGTTGTTGTAAAGTTTCGCCCCGGCGACTTTGTTGTCGGGATCGAATCCGAGGACGATCTGGTACATCTTGAATGCCCGCGAGGTCATCGCAGAAGCTTCATAAATCTCCGCCAGTCCTAGATAACATTCGAGATCGAACTGATCTTTTTTGAGAGCCTGTCGGTAGTGACTCTCCGCTTCTTTCCGCCATTTCGGATTCTTGGTGAGAGCCCGAGCAAGCAGTTTGTGATGCGAGCTCTTTTCCGGATCCAGGCGAACCGCTTCACGAAGACACTGTACAGCGTTGAAATACGACATGCTGTAATAGTGCTCCTTGCCCTTTTGGTACCAGTTTTCGGCCATCGCCTCTGGAGACTTGAGCGCCGCCGTTTTCGGCTTGGCCTTCGACGGAGCCGGTTTGGTGGCCGATTGCTTTGCCGTCTAACTTCTGCTGCATTTTTCCGTCGTAGAGACGCCGCTTCCCCGGATTCGAGAGGGATTGATAGGCCTCGGTGACCCTCAGGAAAAGCTCCTCGAGACTGTCACGGACTGCAGGTAACTGCCGAAAGTGGTGGCGGTCGGGATGATATTTTTTTGCCAGATCATAGTAGGCCGTTCTGATCTCGGCCTCGCCCGCGCCTTGCGACACCCCCAGAATTTCGTAGAGCGTTGCAGCTTTGACCGAGGCTAGTTTGCTGGAGATTTCCTCGACCAGGGCTTTTTCCTCGACGGAAGGATCCGATGCGGGCTGATCGGGTGCAGCCTGCCGATCTTGTCGAGTACCATCTTCTATTTTTTCGCGCTCTCGCACCTCAGGAATCGGCTCGGGAGCACGCGGCTTTGTCTCCACTTTCTTGGGCGGCACTGATCTGTGTTCAGTTTTTCCTTCCGTCTCGAGCAGCCCGGTCAGGATGAGTCCATAGATGCAGCGGAGCGTCTGTTCCTCGCTCAAAGGCGACACAGTCAAAATCTCGCTAATCGTACTGGTACCGTCCACCCTGGAGAGAACGAATCCCTCTTCGGGTGAAAGAGTGACCTTGTTGTTCATTAGCAACGGCGAGTCACTGTATCGCAACACGCGATTCAAATCGCTCAAAGCGGCGCGGAAATTCGCGGTATCGCTCATACGGCGAACGCCGGACAACATGATGTCGGCCGTGGAGAGGTTCACAACCACATCGTCATCTACGGGCCGTTCAATCGGTTCGAAGCCATAGTTCCCGGAATCCCATTCGAATAAAGAAGCAATGATCTCCCGAACTTGTTCGGCAACGAGCTCCGTCATGCTCTCCTCGTTCATGACTCCCAGTTCGACGACGGTCCGTCCGAAGCGCCGACCGGATTCCTTCATAGCCTGCAAAGCGGTCGATAACATATTTTCATCGATCTTGCCGGACCGTATCAAGAACTGGCCAAGCCGATCACTGTCGGAGTCCGAATTGGCGAAGACAATCGAGCCTTCGTCGAAATAGATACGCTTGTTGAGGCCTTGGCGTTCGAGATGAAGGATGCCTGTTTTTCGATCGACATTGGCTTCACGGATGGTTTCCGCGATCGCTTTGTCGCTCAAGCTCCCCTGAAAGTCTGCAACAAAAGATGATGCGGCTTCCCCTTCTTTGTGAGCCGATAGGGACGGTGCAACCATCACCGCCGGTGACTTGCTCGCCGATCCGGCACAGCGCTGGCAGGGCATATTCGAATCCACAACCGACGCACCACATTGGGCGCAGAAGATATGTTGTTTCACCTCGAAATCCTTCGCGCCGAGAAACCTCCGGCACGCAAAGTTACCCAACCTAAGATAAAGTTTTGCGGGCGCCTCCCCAGCCCGCAGCAAGGTGATCCCGAACGAGCCCACGGCGAGTAGGGACGCCCCTTAGCCGCAAGACCGTCGCCTCGAGTCGAGGACGCTCAGGGTCCACCCCGAAAGACCCTACTTTATCGGAAGTAGCCGAAAGTCTCAATTGCATTTCAGGACGACGACAACCTGGATATTTTCTTTCAGGGGATTTTCCCCCGATTCCAGGCCCAGCCTGGTCTACTTCTTCTTATATTTGAACGATTTATCCGGATACGGCGGCGGGGGCGGTACCGTACGGGGATCTCTCTCGATCTCGCCAAGCAGATACTCGATGGCCGCATCGAGCTGTGCATCTCCACCCTCGAACGTCGCCCGAGGAAGATTGTCCACCTCGATGTCGGGCTCGACGCCGTGTCCCTCGATCAACCATTCCCCTTCCGGACCGTAGACTCCGGTCATGGGTGCCCGGGCGAGTCCACCGTCGCTCAAGCGGTTCGCCGAATTGAGCCAGATCTCACCACCCCAGGTCCGCGTCCCAATCAGCTTTCCCAGGCCGAGACGCCGAAATCCCTCGGCCACCGCTTCGCCGTCTGAAGCCGTTCTCCGGTCTATCAAAACAACCATGTGACCACGGAAGGCGGATTGCATGTTCCAATAAGGCTCGCCCACACGCCTCTTCCAATAAAACCATGCCCGCCGGAGCAGTTTCTCGAGGATGATGCTATCGATGTTACCACCCCGGTTGTGTCGGAAATCGAGAACGAGACCTTCCCGATCGTGGACCGGATAAAACTGCCGGTACCAAGCCGAGATGTCCCGGCTGCCCATCGCACGAAGGTGGACGTAGCCAAGCTTTCCTTTGCCCTTGTCTTCGACTCGAAGCCTCCGCGTGTATTCCCAGTCGCGGTATCGTAGGCTGGACTCATCGTCGGTCGGTCGGACGATCACGTCACGGCTCTCATCGTTGTCATCCGACTGGATTCGGAGACGAACCTGCTTGCCACCTTGGTTCCGGAGAAGCGCCCCGAGGTCTTTGACCGAAAGAGCGCTCTGGCCATTGACAGCCTCGATGACGTCGCCCCTTTCGATGTCGAGGTTCGGGTCCGCAAGCGGCGACGTGATCTCGGGATAGTCGGGGTCGGATCGATAGATGTAATCAATGCGATATCCACCGACATCCGAGTCACGCACGAGCCGTGCGCCTAAAGTGGGAACCTTGATCTCGTCCGGGCCTTGACGGAGGTCTCCACCACGCACGCTGGTGTGGAGCGCCGAGAGCTCGCCGACGAAACGCCCGATGAGATCGCTCAACTCGCCGCGAGTGGTGACTCGCTCCACCAAGGGAAGGTACTTGTCGCGCGTGGCGTCCCAGTCGAGGCCGTGCATGTTCGGGTCGTAAAAGTAATCTCGTTCCAAGCGCCAAGCATCCACAAAGATCTGTCTCCAGTCTTCACGGACATTGATCGCAAAGGTCCAGTCGCTGAGATCGATCTTGTGCTCCGCGAGCTTCCCGACCGGCTTGGGCGAAGCACCGATGATATAAAGGTCGTCTCTTTGGCGGACGAGCAGATTTTTGCCGTCGAGAGACAGGTCAAAAATACTTATATCCTCTACAATCCGAGTAGGTTCCGCCCCATCGTTATCGATGGCTGCGGCCATGAGGTGGGTCTTCCCATTGAGACCCGAGTCGCGCGCATCCCAGAAGAGAGCGTCATCATTGACAGCCACTCTTCGGTAGTTGCCGGCCGGCACCGGAACCTCTTTGACCCGCCGGTTGATGTCGTCTAGATCGATCTGAATGGGCTCGATCGCGCTTTCCTCCCTGTCTCCGCCTTCCGTCTCGTCGCCCTTTTCGTCACTCGGCTGTAGCTCATCCGCCGGCTTGAAAGGCGATCGGAGTCCGGCTCGAAGCGACACATGATAAATCTTCATCGTGTTGTCAAAATAGGGCTCAGGCTGACGGTGACCCCAAGGGCTTCCCACGAGGGATTGAAGGTTGCGATCGGAAAGGAAATAGATCCACTTTCCATCCGGACTCCACGCCGCGCTCAAGCTGTTCACCCGAACGCTCGTGAGAGGAGTGAGGTTTTCTTCTTCCACGTTAAAGAGAAAGATCTGGTAGTAGTCGTTCGAGGCCGATTGCGAGAAGGCGAGCCAGCGGCTGTCGGGAGCCCAGGAAATATCGTCCACGCCCTCACGGTTTGTGGAGATGAGTTTTTGCTCCTTGTTTTCCACGCTCAGGAGCCAGAGGTCTTCGTTGTTGTCGGAGTACGCGATCCATTTGCCGTCGGGAGAAGGATGGCCGGCAAAGCGCAAGACCTCACCGTCACCGGTCAGTGCCTCGTGCTCACCCACTCCGGTGACGGGCAGGGTCACGAACTCGAGCTCCCCCGTCTCGTCGGAGAGAACGAGTAACTTTTTTCCATCCGGCATGAAGACCGCGTCTCGATAACGGACTCCGGTTTTTCGCGAGGCCCGTGCCAACCGCCCCCCTTCGACGGGGGCCACGAAAACCCGACCGCGAGCCGTCATAACGACACTCTCGCCGTTGGGGTGGAGGTGGGCCGAGGTCAGATACTCCATGGGCTTTTTAACCCATTTTTCACGAAGCTGATCGAAGTCCGATGCAAGCGTAATAGGAATCTCACGACTATCGCCGGATGCGAGGTCATGAAGCCACAGGTCGGCTCCCGCGTGGTACACGATCCGGCCTTCGGAGAGCGCCGCGTCTCTCACGTCCCAACCGCTGTGATCGGTATGTTGCTTCAAGTCTTGGCCGTTATAGTCCATTGACCAAAGGTTCATGGTGCCATCGCGATCGGTGATGAAGTAGACGCGCTCTTGCCAGCACATCGGTGTGTGACTCTCACCGTCGTAGTCGTCCGTCAACACTACCGCTTCGGTCGCACCCGTCGGGTACTTCCAGATCTTTCGCGCGGTACCGCCTCGATAACGTTTAGTGACGTTCCTGTGATAGGCGGGCCGAACGAAAAAAGCCGCGGAACCATTGGGGTCGATGGAAGCTTCGCTGGCCTGGCTCAAAGGAACGCGCTCCCGTTCCTCGGTTTGCGTGTTGAGGATGACGAGCTGTAAATCGGGCAACGTCGAATAGTGCGAGGTTGTATACACGAGATCACCCGCGGGTGTCCAGGTCGTCGCCATCGACGGCTCCGCCTCATAGGTCCAGCGCGTCGGCAGACCGCCTTCGAGCGGCATCGTGTAAACCTCCATCGGGCCTTCATACTGAGCGGTAAAGGCGAGCGTCTTCCCGTCGGGTGAAATGGCGGGATCGGACTCTTCACCAGGATGGGTGGTCAATCGTCGCGCCACGCCTCCTCGGGTCGAGATGCTCCAAAGGTCCCCTTCAGCGGCAAAGACGATGGTCTCGCCGTGAATCTCCGGAAAACGGTAGTAACCCTTGGCTGTTTGCCCGTGCGCCTGTGATGTACTCAGGATAAGGGCGAAAATTGGAAGTAGACGTGTCATATTCACACCTCGGATGATTCTTGGTCCGCGCGCTAATGTAACGCAAAGGTTGACGAGCGAAAAACGCGCACGCCCTTAATTCATTCTTTGCGCTCGCCCTTCCGCATCTCCCGGTGCAGCCAAGCCTTGGCCACTACCCATTCCCGTTTGACCGTCGCGGGAGAGATGCCGAGGAGCTCGGCTATCTCATCGATGCTCAGGCCGACAAAGTATTTGAGCTCCACGATACGACATTGGCGGGGATCAATTCCTTCGAGACCGGCAAGACAATCGTCTAGAGCCACGAGGTCCACGCTCTTCTTGAACGGTGTTCCCCTGGCTTCGTCGAAGGGGACATCGCCTTTGCCACTTCCCCGCTTGGCTGCTCGTTTCTTGCGGGCATGGTCCACAAGAATCCGCCGCATTGCCTGTGCGGCGATTCCAAAGAAGTGGGATCGGTTCTGCCAATCGACGCCCTTCTGATCGACGAGTCGTAGGAATGCTTCGTTAACTAGAGCGGTCGCTTGGAGGGTGTGATCCGGACGTTCCTTTCGGAGATAGCTCCTCGCCAATCGCCGAAGCTCTGCGTACACGACGGGCATCAACTCATCGAGAGCTTCCTTCCGCCCGCGGCTCCAATCCTGAAGTAACTGCGTAACTTCCCCGGGCGAATCTTCCGGCACACAACCTCCTGAGTCATCGAGGACTTCGACAGGTTGGAGATTTGTACTACAGAATCGCTATTGATTTCAATGATTTAGAAAACAAAACGACCCTACTCGTACCGCAAAGCCACAATCGGATCGACCCGAGAGGCCCGGTGGGCTGGAAGGAATGCCGCAAGGCCAGCCGCCACTACAAGCAGAAGGGCTACGCCGAGAAAGACGACCGGATCGGTAGCATTAACGCCATAGAGAAGCCCGCTCACGAAACGTGTCAAGACTACCGATGCGCCGAGACCGACAACGATTCCAAGAACAACCAACTTCAGTCCCCAAAGGATGGCAAGCTTCAGCACCTGGGTCCTTCTCGCTCCCAAAGCCAGTCGGATCCCGAGCTCGTGAATTCTCCGGCTCATCGTCAAATTCATGACACCGTAGATCCCGACGAGGGCCATGACGACCGCAACGGTCGCGAAAAGGCCAAGGAGCTCGACGGTGAATCGGCGGCCGCGGGTGGAACCGCGAAGAACTTCATCCATCGTTCGAACGCCGTAAACGGGTTGCTCGGGATCTACGGCGAGGATTTGAGCCCTCACGGCACCGACGAGACTCAGCGGATTCTTTCTCGGCACGTACGAGCAACGCCATGAACGGCCACGGGTCATAGGCGTAGGGAACGTAAACTTCCGGACGGGGCGGCCGGTCGAATGCGAAATGGCGTACGTCGCCCACGACACCCACGACCTCCATGAAGTTGTCGTCGCCCCCAAAAAGTGATCCGGCGCCCGACGGGATCTTCTCCCGGCCAGTGACGTCGCACCATCGCTTCATTGACGATCGCCACCGGGGGAGCGTTCGCGTGATCTCGCTCGGTGAAACTCCGACCTGCAAGGAGCGGCATCCCCAAGGTTCGAAAGTAATCCGGAGTGATAACCTGATACTCCCCGACGAAACGGCCGTCCGGAGGATCGGGAATACCTTCGACCCGGTAACTCAAGCTTGCAGCCGTACCGCTAAATGGATGGGCGAGAGCAAAACCGGCGGAGACAACTCCCGGCAAAGCGCTCACTCGTTCGGTGACCTGTTGCACAAAGGCCGCTTGTTGAGCTTCTTCTTCGTATCGTTGATCCGGTAAACTCATTCGCATGACAAGGAGCTCGTCGGACTGGAACCCTGTATCTTCGGACTGAAGCACCACGAGGCTCTTGATAAAGAGTCCCGCACCCGAAAGTAAAATCAGAGACAAGGCAACCTCCGACACCACGAGAAGGCCTCGGAAAAAACTTCGTCTCCGTCCTTCAGTAGAAGTGCGACCTCCTTCACGGAGCGCCGATCGAAGGTCGGCCCGTGAAGCACTGAGAGCCGGGACGCCGCCGAAAACAGCTCCCGTTACAAGCGACACAAGGAGAGTGAACATTAAAACCCGCGGCTCGACCTGAATCGCCGATGATCGAGGAAGGCCCTCGGCCGCCCAGCGCACGAGAGCTTCCACACCCCACAGCGCCAATAGGAGGCCTACCCCACCACCCACGAGTCCAAGCAGCATGTTCTCCGTCAGAAGCTGACGTAGTAATCGACCTCGACCCGCGCCAAGAACCGCGCGCACCGCCACTTCCCTCTGCCTCGCCGTCGCACGCGCCAGCAAAAGATTAGCCACATTGGCACAAGCGATAAGAAGAACGAATCCCACCGCGGCAAACAAGATCATCAGTGCAGGTCGTACCTCTCCTACAAGAATTTCGTGCAGAGGCACGAGTGCGAGGCCGTTGAAATCCTTGACTTCTTCGCGGGCCTCTTGAAGCCGGCGGGCCAATATCGCCATTTCCGCTTCGGCCTCGGCTATCTCTACGCCCTCGGCGAGGCGTCCGATGACTTCGAAGTAACCCAAGTTCCTGACTTCCCGAAGCTCCCCGTCCACGTGGACGGGCGGTTCCGGTACACCGTCGCGGTAGGAGCGAATCCAAAACTCAACGTCATCCGTATATCGAAACGTGGACGGAGCAACACCAACGACGGTGTGTGGGTCTCCGCTGAGCGTGAGCGAACAGCCGACGATATCCGGGTCGGCTCCAAATCGACTTTGCCACGATGCGTAGCTCAAAATGACACTGCGCGGCGCGCCCGACTCGTCGAGTATAAAAGACCGTCCAAGAAAAGGCTCGACATCCAAAACCTGGAAGAACTGCGGTGACACCGACTCGGCACGGACACGCACCGGCTGGCCCGATTCCATGTAAACAGCATTGAACGATCGGCGACCGGCAACGTCTTGTAGCGTGGTGCTGAACTCCCGCACATCCAGATAGTCGGCGGGAGAAAAGGTTTCCGAAAGCCCTTCATCGTTCACTTCGTGGAGAACAACGAGTTGTTCCGGGCTCCCGAAAGGTAACGGCCTCAGAACGACACCGTTCAGAACGCTGAATATGGCCGTGTTGGCTCCAATGCCCAGAGCGAGGCAAACGAGCGCCGCAGCGGTAAACGCAGGACTCTTGGCCAGCATTCGAAGGGCATACCGAATATCGAACAGAAAAGAGCTCATAGGACGATACCTCCGAGATGCTTTGCTTTAGCAACCCGCATGCCGTTCAGCCCGGACGCTCTAAACCTTCTTGATAAGATGGTTTCCGGCATCTTTCACTCACACCAGGTGGAATTTTTCCCGGAGATGAACAGTCCCTGTTCGAATCAGGGCAACTGGAGCGGTTGGACCCCCTCATTCGAGAGGAGCGAATTGAACCGCGCGACATCGTCCGCCACGACCTGCTGGAGCTTGGCGAGTTGCCCGTCCAGCTCACCTTTCAGATCTCGGAAGCGTTCCTGCAACTGGTCAGTGGGACGGGCATCGGTATACTCGCCCCGCTGGCTGGAAGCCGCGGTGGCCACCCAAGACAAATGAGCTCGGATCTTCGGCTGATGCGACCAGCCACCCCCTTTTGTTTGAATGAGCTCATTCTCGACGTCAGAGAGCTTTTGTAGAAGGGAGTCGGCTCCGGCTTGAATAGAGTCTCCGTCGTCACCGGCGGCCCGCTCGACAATCTGTTCGACCTGGGAACGGAGGGAGCGAATCGTCTCGAGTCCGCGGTGCATATCGTCAAACGCATCCCGAACTCCAGTCAGAAAGTCGAACTGCTCCTGCAAGTCTTCGTGGCTGATCGAGGTCAGGCGCGGATCCTTCTTCACTTCGAACGATCGGGTTTCGCTCCAGTCACCCGCCGTGAATCGTACTTGATAAGTCCCGGGAACAGCGCGCGGACCCGCCATCACCCGAGGCATCTTGGGGCCGGGGTAGCGAAGATTCCAGGCGACGCGATGCATTCCAACTGCGCTAGGATTGTTCTCGAGCTTTCGCACGACATTTCCGGAACCATCGAGAATCTCGAGAGCCATAGATTCCGGTTTTTCCGCCAAGTAGTAATAAAGGATGGCTCCCTCGGGTGGATTTTGGGCTTTCCAACTACTCGGGATCATGGCTCCATAGATGTGGTCGCGCCGATAATGCTGCGCTCCCTCCTGTGCACCGGTTCGATAGGTCTCGCGAGGTTGGAAGAGATGGTGGGCTTGGGCTCCGGCCCACTTCACCTGTGATTTCCCGCAGCGGAGTCATGTCATCGAGAATCCAAAACGACCGGCCTTGAGTCGCAACCACGAGATCGCCGCGATGGACTCTCAAGTCCGTGACCGGCGTGTGGGGCAAGTTGAGCTGCAAGGACTGCCAGTGGGCTCCATCGTCGAACGACACGTATAGAGCGAACTCGGTTCCGGCAAAGAGGAGTCCTGGTCTTACTGGATCCTCACGGACCACGCGCACGGGATGAGTCCGAAGGAATACCGTTTCGTCCATCCGTCAGCAGGTGTCCAGCTCTCGCCGAAGTCTTTCGTTCGATAGACGAACGGACGAAAGTCATCCAGCCGATACCGGTAGGCGGCGAGATAGGCTTTGCCCGGCTCATGAGCGGACAAATCGATACGATTCACCGTCGCGGGTTGAGGCATTTCCTCGGGAGTGATGTCGTTCCAAGTCTCGCCGTTATCCCGACTGATGTGAACTCGGCCGTCGTTCGATCCGGTCCACAAAACACCGCGCTCGAGGGGAGACTCCTCGATCACGAGAAGCGCCGAGTAGATTTCCACTCCAGTGATGTCGTGGGTAATAGGCCCGCCGGCCATGTCGAATTTTTCTTCGTCGTTTCCGCTGAGATCGGGACTCACCACCTCCCAGCTTTGTCCTTCGTTTGTGCTCCGGTGCACGTATTGCGAACCGTGGTAGAGGACCTGGGGGTCATGCGGTGACAAGGTGATGGGCGCGTTCCACTGCATACGGTATCGAAGATCGCGCTCGGGCATGCCTCCCTGTCGCTGAGGGTAATCTCGAATCTGGCGGAACTGCTCACTCGCGAGGTCAAAGCGGGCGAGACGACCGCCGAAGCAACCGGAGTAAGTGATGTTCGGATTGTCGGACCGCACCGCAACCGGACCTGTCTCGCAGCCGCCGTGCGAAAGCCAATGCTGCAAACTGATCCCCGGCCCCGTGGCCTGACTCGGTAAGGAGAGCGTGGAGTTATCCTGTTGGGGACCGTAGACTCGATAGGGAAACTGATTGTCCACCGTCACCGAGTAGAACTCCGCCGTCGGTTGATTGAGCTGCGTTGACCAGGAAACACCACCGTCGAGGGAAACATTCACGCCGCCGTCGTTACCTTCCACGACGATCTCGGGATGATTTCGGATTCACCCAGAGATCGTGGTGGTCGCCGTGTGGCATCTGGAAGCTCTGAAAGGTTTTTCCAGCGTCCACCGATTTCCAAAAGGTTCCGCCCGCGATCCACACTGTATTGACGTTATGCGGGTCGGCATAGATATGATGGTAGTACCACGCCCGGCTTTGGACTCGCGGATTGGTGTTGATGAGGGTCCAGCTTTGGCCGCCGTCCTCCGAACGATAAACGCCGGCTTTGCCTTCTTCCGCTTCGATGATGGACCACAAACGATTCGGATTGACGGGAGAAACGGTCACGCCGATCTTTCCGATGAGCCCGCTCGGAAGTCCATTCTCGAGTTTTTCCCATGTGTCGCCGCCGTCGACCGTTTTGTAGATACCGCCTTCTTCTCCCCCGCTGATCATCGTCCAGGGTTTTCTTTCGCCCCTCCACATGGCGGCATAAAGGACGCGGGGATTGGTATGATCCATCGACAAATCGACAGCCCCGACGTACTCCGATAGATAGAGGACCTTTTCCCAATTCTCGCCGCCGTCTTTTGTGCGGTACACACCGCGCTCCGGATTCGGTCCGAAGGGATGACCCGTTGCAGCCAAATAGACGAGGTCGGGATTCTTTGGATGAACGCGGACCCGTCCGATCTGTCCGACCTCCGGGAGACCCACGAAGCTCCACGTTTTCGCACCGTCCGTGGATTTATAGATGCCACGCCCCGTGGAGACGTTTCCGCGCATGCAGGCCGAGCCGGTGCCGACATAGATGACGTTCGTGTCCGAATCCGCGACATCAATAGCGCCGACAGACCCGACGTCGAAGTATTCGTCCGAAACATTGAACCAGCTCTGGCCGGCGTTGGTGGTCTTCCACACCCCGCCTCCGGTGCCGCCCATGAAAAAGGTGAAGGGCTCTTCGACGATGCCTTCCACCGCCGTGACGCGTCCACCCCTAAAGGGACCGAGGAGACGGTACTCCAGGGCTTGATATAAGATCGGCTCGACGATTTCGTTGGCGCTACCGTTCTGGAGCGCCAAGCTCGATAATCGGAACGTGGAATACGAAAGTAAGGCTCACTAGAAAGACGGTGCGTTGCAGGCTCATGGCTCCTCCTCGGAACTCTGATTCGTTGACACCTGGTCTAGGACAGCAATGAAATCATAGATGGGGAGGAATTGAAAGCAGACCAGGGCTGCAGGTCGTATCGCAGCCACGGCGACAGCCGGCGGGATACCTGACAGATGCTTGTTTTGCTGGCATACTTGAGAAGAAATCAACCTCAAACTGCCATGGGCTCAACCAGATGAATAACTTCTACCCGAAATGGATTGTTGTTCCCCGAAGATGCTTTTTCATCGTTCTCATGACCATTGCGTTCATTGAAACTGCTAACGCACCAATCGTGTTGGACGTCGCAGAGACACCGTCACAAGCTCTATTTGACGCAGTTGATGCGGGGGACCGCGAAGCAGTTCGTGTGGCGTTAGCTCAGGGTGCACCGGTTGACTCCCTGGACGACCGAGGGAGGACCGCTTTGATGATTGCCGTCGCGGATGGCGATCTGCAAGTGGTCCGGATGCTCGTAGAGGCAGGGGCGGACGTTAATGCGACGGGCAAGGATGGAGCAACGGCACTGCTGGGTGCTGCTTTTTACGGACATCAAAACCTCGTCGAGTATTTGATCGCTGTCGGTGCTGACGTGCGCTCGGCAACCAAGAAGGACGGCTACTCGATTCTCATGTTGACCGCGTTGAAGGGCCACGCGGATATAGCGCGAATTCTGGTCCGTGCAGGAGCGGACGTGAACCGGAGTTCTCGGACGGGCGTGACACCTCTGATAATGGCTGCCGAGAGTGGAGAGATCGAAACACTCGGCGTTTTTTTGGATAAAGGAGCGGACGTCAACGCCGCTGCATCGAACGGCTCGACAGCGCTGATCTGCGCTATTCAAGAGAACTTTCTATTGTCGATTCACGAACTCCTGGACCATGGCGCCGACCCAAACGTCACGGCTAACATCCTGGTCGAGCCCTACGAAGAGCGGCTCCCCTTCACACCTTTGTGCCTTGCCGTCTGCAAAGGACACAAATTTATTTCTCGGATTTTGCTGGAAGCGGGTGCCCTGCAGAGCGCGAAATGTGCAAAAGGACAAACACCTCTCCAAATCGCTCGCGAGCACGGGCACGAACAGCTCGTACAGCTGCTCGAGTCGGCTGAGCTACCAAGTAGCTAGAGTTTTCTATCTTAGGGCCCAACCAAGAATAACTTCCCATTTTGGGCCGCCGATCCATCCCGCCTGGCTGCGTTGTTCGTCGGTCAAATATCAAGATATTCTTCACTCCTCGCGCCTTGCCAGGCGGGCGCCTCGACACCCGAAAAAGGGAACTTATTTTTGGCTGGACCCTTAGTTGCCGAGTCATCACATGCTTGCGGGATGAAATAAGCCTTCCTATTGCCATTCTGTTGGTGAAATTACTATCCTTCAATCTGTTTCCAGAACCAAGTGTAGCCAAGCCATTTACCGTCTCTCTTCACGAAGACCTCTTTATACAGAACCTCCGAAGGAGGGACAGAATTTCTGTTTTTGTCGAACGTGCCGCTGTACACCTGTCAACTCCTGAAGATCGCCACGTCTGGGGTGACGAAGACAATACCTATTTCCTTCAGTTGCTCGATGTGAAAGTTCTTCCATTCGCCACCGAACATCGTCGGAGCGGCCTTCAGGACTGCGCTGACTTTGCTCCCCTCCTCTACCCACGCATCCTCCGCATAGATGTCTTCGAGGATCTCGATGTTCTTCGTGTTCCATGCCTCTATGGCCTGCGCTCGAAGTTTCCGAATCGCCGCCTCATCCGCCGCCTGGTCCGCCGTCGCCGGCACTGAAGTAAGGAGCAGGCATACTCCGACTACGAGAATCATTGGATACTTCATAGGACCTTCTCCTTCTCTGCCAGCCGAAATCTAGATTTCTCTAGAGATGTTGTGACCGGATGAGATGGCGCAAATGATACTCAATAGTTAACGATCAAGCGACCGATTGGGCAAGCGTCAGCTAGCGAGACGGCCTCCGCTTAAGGGATGAACCTATGCTGGATTTACTTGAACGGAACCTCCACGACCGTCTTCTGAATCTCCTCGGTCATGGACTCGATCTCGGCCCGAACGCGGTCCAGCAGATCGGCCTCGGCGACCACATCCAGATCCTTACTGTCCCGTCGCTTCAATTCCACGCCGCCCTTCTTGAGGGACTTGCCACTGACGGTCAGTCGGATGGGGATGCCGATCAAATCGGCGTCGGCGAACTTGACGCCGGCCCGGTCGTCCCGGTCGTCGTAGAGAACCTCGATGCCGTTGTCCCAACAGGTTCTTGTAGATACCATCCGCCACAGAGGCAATGTCTTCATCCTTTGAGAGCAGGCTCACCAGATGGACCTGGTACGGCGCCACGGTAATGGGCAAGATCATACCTTTGTCGTCGTTGAGCTCTTCGGCGACGCAGGCGAGCAATCGACCCGAGCCGATTCCGTAGGAGCCCATGACGATGGGCTTTTCCTTTCCGTCCTCGTCCAAGTAGTTGGCGCCCACGGCATCAGAATAGCGGGTGCCGAGCTTGAAGATGTTGCCCACCTCGACACCGCGTTTCGTGTGGAGCGGGTTGCCGCAGTCGATGCAAGCATCGCCGTCGCCCGCCGCGGCGATATCGGCGACGACGGTCGGTTCGTAGTCCCGCGGCACATTCGTATTACGCAGATGGAATCCGTCTTCGTTCGAGCCCGCCACGAGATTGGGAGACCTGGGAATTTCCTCATCGACCAGCACCTGGACGTCTTTGAGCCCGATGGGCGAAGCGTACCCGGGCGCCGCACCGACGGCTTTGATCTCTTCATCGGTTGCAGGCCGGAGCCAGTCCGCCTTGACGGCGTTAGACACCTTGGTCTCATTGACTTCCATTTCGCCTCGAATCACGGCGAAGACGAACTCTTCGCGGGTTTCATCCGCTTCCTCGTATCCGGCAATGAAAAAGACCGCCTTAGCGGTCTTCTTCCCGGGGATGTCAAGCATCTTGGCCAGGTCCTCGATCGTTTTGGCTCCCGGCGTGGCGACTTTTTCGATGGGAAGGGGCTCTTCCGCGGCGGCGGACGGCTTTTTGAATCTCGCAATTTGACGGTTGGCCGCATAGCCGCACTGGTCGCAAAGCACCAAGGTGTCCTCACCCACCGGGGTCAGATACATGTACTCGTGCGCCATGCTTCCGCCCATCATGCCGACATCGGACCCCACGGCAATGGTCGGAATGCCGCAACGGTTGAAGATATCGAAATAGGCCTGGTAGTGAGCGCGATATTGCACGTCGAGACCCTCGGCATCCTTGTCCAGACTGTAGCTGTCCTTCATGGTGAACTCGCGTACACGGATCAAACCGGCTCGCGGACGCGGGTCATCCCGGAACTTGGTCTGGATATGATAGATGAGCTGCGGCAACTGGCGATGAGAGCGTATCTCCGTCTTGCAGAGGTCGACGACGACCTCCTCATGAGTCATCGCCAACACCAGCTCGCGGCCCTTGCGGTCCTTGAGGCGGGCCATCTCCGGCCCCACCGCCTGAAACCGCCCCGTAGCCTTCCAGGCTTCCGCCGGGTGAACGACCGGCATGGTCATTTCCTGGCCACCGATCTTGTTCATCTCCTCGCGCATGATGTCTTCGATCTTGTCGATCGACCGCTGCGCCAGCGGGAGGTAGGAATACAATCCCTGCCCTAGTTGGCGGATGAATCCGGCCCGGATCAACAGTTGGTGGCTGGCCGCTTCCACTCCCGCAGGGGGCTCTCTCAAGGTCGCGCCGAAATGTTTACTCAGTCTCAAAGGTTCACCTCTATTCCTTATCGGATTGCTCCCGAGATTCTACCAAATCGCGCCGGGTTATCTGACTGACCCCCGCCAGGACGATAATGGACATAACCACGGGCAAAATGGCGGCGTACTGCTCGCCCAGGATCCGCCGGAGAAAACTCTCGCCCGCCGGAGTAACGAGCACATTCAAAACGGCTCCATCTCGGACACTTCCGATGAGAGCGGTCGCTCCTCCCACTAGAACAGCCCACATCGCTCCAGCCGACGTCACACCGAGACGTTCTCGATAAAAGCTCGCCAGCGTTGGAAAGACAACCCCGCCGACAAATATCGTATAGCCAAGTAGCAGAGAGGCGATGATACCTTGCTCCAACCCGGCAATGAGCCAAGCTACCCCACCAAGAACCACCACAGCAATCCTGGTGAGCCGCAACTGCTGCTCCCGTGACAGTTTCCTCATCGGACTGACGACGTTCAAAGAAATAATGGTAGACGCCGAAACCAAGGTGGTATCCGCCGAAGACATGATGGCCGCCAAGAAACCGGCCGTGATAAAGCCTTTGAGTCCCACCGGAACGAGTCCGTTGAGCGCCGTCGGGAGCGCCGCTTCCGCTTCGATACCCGGAAACCGGGCGCGGATAGCGAGGCCGATCGCGACCAGTAGAAAAGAAGTCGGGATGATGACGCTCACGGCGAGAAAAACGGACCGGCGGGCGACTCGGTCGTCCCTCGCGCACATCACACGGGAATAGATGTCCGGGCCCACCAAATAGGGGAGCCCAATGATTAAAGGATAAAAAACCAGCAAGTTATACCAGCCGAAAGACGGCGATACAGGGAAACTCAGATATCCCAGAGGCAATCGAGTCCAGTCCAAACCCGCGCCGCCCCACGTCAGAAGAGCCAGGCAAACCACCAATCCACCCAGGAACAGGGGAAGCTGCCACAAGTCGGTTCGGATTACCGATAACTGCCCGCCCCAAAGGGTGTACAGAATGAAGACCAAAGCAACGAAAGCCACGGCCGTCTGAAAACCAAGCGGAAAGACTCCGGAGAGCAAAAGAGCGCCGGCAATCATCTGTGCCGCCACGATTCCACACCAAGCGGTCGCAATCATGACGGCTGCAGGTACGGCGACGCGCCGACCATAGGCTCTCTCCAAAATATCTGGAAGGGTGAAGACCTCGAGGGCCCGAACCCTTGCCGCCAGCAACCAGCCGAAAGGCAGAAGCGCCAGAGCGCCGATGAGAGACCACCAGGCTCCCGTCAGCCCTCGGGAATAGCCCAGTCCAATGATGCCCAGGGTCGACGAAGCGCCAAAGACGGTGGCGACGAGGGATGCCGCAACCGGTCCGGACCCGAACCGCCGCTCCGCCACCCAGTACGATTCGGCGGATTGGCGCTTCGAACGCCAACCTACTAGGAGCATTACGCTAAAGTAGGAGGCGATAATTAGACCATCGGTCATCAGTTATTGAAATCCTGGTGCGTCGTATGAAGTTTGCCTGTCGAGCTGCAAGGCTTTACAGTCTACCACTTCGCCGTTACCGCTTTGAGATCCCATGGACGTTTACACGGATAGTATCCGATACGCCGAGCAACTCCTGCCGCAAACCATCGAGCACTGGTCTCGTGGCAACTTCCCAGAAGGCACCCGAAGGCTTGGCGAAAGCTTATTCGGTTCGCGAACCGTCCATGAGACCCGATTAGAGACAGACCACGGATGGCAATCGTTGTTCGTCGTCGAGTCGGCCGGGCAATCGAACTATGACCTTCTCATCGAGCTCAATCGAGGCAAGGACTCGCTACCAGACCGACTCCTTTGCGCGGCAGGAAGCGGCAACCGACTCCACGGGTTCAGGGACCGCACCTGGTCCGCCCTACCCGGCAACATTCACCTTTCCGTACACCTCAGACCGGCCCGCAGGATAGACCACTTCGGCGCCGGTTTCATGGCTCTCGCCGCGATCTCCGTCATCGAAGCCGTCGATGCCATCCCGGGCCTCGAGAACCGGGCGGCGATCAAGTGGGTGAACGATATTTTCATCGATGAGTCCAAGATATGCGGTGTCTTGGCCTACACCCAAACCCTGAAAGACACGGTCGACACCGCCGTTCTCGGTATCGGCCTGAATGTGGAGACGACGCCCGTCGTCGATCCTACACCTTACGTTCCCAAGGTTGCTTCCCTCCGCGACTTCCTACCGGACCTCAATCAGGGAACGGTTTTCAAAAACCTCCTTAGAGCTTTGGAACGAAACTATCGATCACTCACCGACGGGGACTATCCGTCTCTTCTCGAACGATATCGGGAACGATCGCTCGTAATTGGGCGAGAAGTCGCGATTCGCTCCGACGACGCGAACCGAGAGCCCCAGACGATTGCCGAGGGTCGCGTGACCGGTCTGGGAGAAGACCTAGAGCTTTTCATTAGAGGGATTTCCGAACCCATCTTCGGCGGGAGGCTGGTTCTTCGAACTCCCGGTCGCGAACGGTGACGCCCTCCCGGGGGGCGGTGCCAGATTTTATCTCCTCAAATCCCAATTGGACATGGAGATCGAGTCCCAACTTTGAGATAATTGTCCGTTATGCTCAGATGCCTGTACTCCTCCCGTATCGGACGGAGTTGCAGATCTCACTGAAATTGACGCCAGCCCCAAGGCGGTTCCCCCTGACCAGCCTGTGGAAAATCTATAGGGGATAAGGAGTAGAGATGTCGAAATACGTCTATTTTTTCGGTGGCGGTAAGGCCGACGGTAATAAGGACATGAAAGACACCCTGGGTGGAAAGGGTGCAGGACTCGCAGAGATGACCAACGCGGGACTGCCCGTTCCTCCGGGTTTCACCCTTTCGACGGATGCCTGCCACATCTATTCGGAGAAGGGCTCGCTCACTCAAGGAATCGAGGATGAGTTCGATGCCGCTCTCGCCCAACTGGAGTCGCTGGTGGGCCAAAAGCTCGGCGACCCGGATAACCCCCTGCTGCTCTCGGTTCGAAGCGGCGCCAAGTTCTCCATGCCCGGGATGATGGATACCGTCTTGAACTTGGGGATGAACGACACGTCGGTGGTCGGTCTCGGCAAGGCGGCCGGTGAGCGTTTCGCCTGGGACAGCTACCGGCGCTTCCTCCAAATGTTCGGCGACGTGGTCCTCGAAGTCGGAAAGCCTCTCTTTGAAAAAGTTCTCGACGAGATCAAAGAGGCCAAGGGCGCCGCGTCGGACACCGACCTCAGCGCGGAGGATCTCAAAGAGGTCGTCATACGCTTCAAGGCGCTGGTCAAGGAAAAGACCGGCAAGGACTTCCCCATGGATGCGCGCGAGCAGCTTCGCATGTCGCGAGACGCGGTTTTCAAGAGCTGGGACAATCCCCGCGCTATCGAATACCGGCGCATCTACCATATTTCCCATGACCTGGGCACGGCCGTCAACGTCCAGAAAATGGTCTTCGGAAATCTGGGCGACAAGTCGGCGACGGGCGTGGGCTTCACCCGCGACCCCGGCTCCGGCGCCAAGGAGTTCTTTGGCGAGTTTCTGATGAACGCCCAAGGCGAAGACGTGGTGGCCGGTATCCGGACACCGATGCTGATCGTCGATATGGAAAAAGAGCTCCCCGATGCCTACAAAGAGCTCCGTGACATCACCGATCGGCTGGAACACCACTATAAGGACGTTCAGGACTTCGAGTTCACCGTCGAAGAAGGCCACCTTTACATGCTTCAGACCCGGAGCGGAAAACGCACCGGATTGGCCGCCGTCAAAATCGCGACCGATATGGTGGAAGAAGGCATCATCACGCAGAGGGAAGCCTTGAAGCTGGTTGAACCGGAAGCCCTCGAGCAGCTCCTCCATCCGATTTTCGATCCGGCCGAACGGCGAAAGTACGAAACCGTCGCCAAGGGGATCGCCGCTTCACCGGGAGCCGCCTGCGGCGAGGTGGTCTTCGAGGCCGATGATGCGGTAGCTTGGACCCAAAAAGGAAAACGGGTGCTCTTGGTTCGCATGGAGACCTCACCGGACGACGTGCACGGCATGAAGGTTTCTCAAGGTATCTTGACCGCCACGGGCGGACGTACTTCCCATGCGGCCGTCGTGGGCCGGCAGATGGGCAAACCGGCCGTCGTAGGCTGCGGCGCCATCCAAATCGACATGAAGGCTAAGACCTTCAAGGTCGGCGACAAGGTCGTCAAGGAAGGCGACACGGTTTCCATCGATGGAACCCTTGGAGAGGTCGTTCTGGCCGAGGTTCCCACCGCACCTTCCGAGGTGATCCAGGTGGTGCAAGGGAATGATGAAGCCGGAAGAGTCCGATATGTATCAGAGGGTGGACGCGGCTCCTCAAGTGGGCCGACAAGGAGCGCCGCTTGGGCGTACGAACCAATGCGGACGATCCGAAGAACGCCGGGATAGCCGTCGCCTTCGGCGCCGAAGGCATAGGCCTTTGCCGTACCGAGCACATGTTCTTTGCGGAAGACCGACTACCTCTGATGCAAAAGACCATCCTGGCATCCACCGACGAAGACCGGCAACCGTTCCTCGATCAGCTCGCACCTATGCAGAAAGAGGATTTCGTGGGCCTCTTCAGGGTAATGAGCGGTATGGCGGTGACGATTCGCACCTTGGACCCGCCGCTTCATGAGTTCCTCCCCAAGCGAGAGGATCTGATGACGGAAATTGCTACGCTCGAGGCCACGGGCAGCGACAAGGATCGCCTCGCCACGCAAAAGACGCTCCTGGCCAGGGTCGAGCAACTCCATGAGTTCAATCCTATGCTCGGACATCGGGGCTGCCGTCTCGGCATCACCTACCAGGCCTTGACCGAGATGCAGGCACGGGCCATTTTCGAAGCAGCTTGCCAGGTCGCCAAGGAAGGCAAAAAGCCGATGCCCGAGGTCATGATCCCGCTCGTGGGTATCGACAAGGAGCTCATCGCGCAGCACGCCATCGTCGAGAGGATCGCGCAGGAGACCATCAAGAAGGAAGGCGTCGAGATCGATTACAAAATCGGTACGATGATCGAAGTTCCCCGCGGAGCCCTGACCGCCGGCGAAATTGCCAAGACGGCGGAGTTCTTCTCCTTCGGCACCAACGACCTGACCCAGATGACGTTCGGCTTCTCCCGGGACGACGTGGGCAAGTTCCTACCCGCCTACATCGAACAGGGCATCCTCGAACGAGATCCCTTCGACAGTATCGATGTGAAGGGTGTGGGACAGCTCGTCGAGTCGGCTACCGAGAACGGGCGTAAAACGCGACCGGACCTCAAAGTGGGTATCTGCGGCGAGCACGGCGGCGACCCCGACTCGATCCGGTTCTTCCACAAGGTCGGATTGAACTACGTGAGCGCTTCGCCTTATCAGGTGCCCATCGCCCGATTGGCTGCGGCGCGAGCGGTTCTCGAAGAGCAGGACGAGGATCTGAGCTGGGAATCAGTAGACAAATGTAGGCCAGGCTGTGCCTGGCGCATAGAAAAGGGCGGGTACACCGCGTGGGTTGCCCGCCCGTTTTTTTTATTCAATCGTGCTGAGCGACTCCATGATTCGCGTACTCATGTTCTGATAGGCAATGAGCTCGACGAGACACACGATGTTCTTGTCCGTGAGCCCTTCTCTTTTCAAGTTCACGATATCCAGCGGACTACAAGCATTCGGCGAACGAGTCACTTTTACGGTGAAATCGGCAATGACCCTTTCCCGAGCGGTCAAATCCGCCTTCGTATAGTCTTCGGCCACTTGTTCCGCCAGTTTCTTATCTCTTGCCACTCGACCGAGGGCTTCCGTGTGGGAGGCGGTTCAGTGGACGCAGCCGTTAAAAGACGATGTCACGAGTGCGGCGATTTCTTTCTCCCGTGCCGTCAAACCATCCGCGTTTTGGTAGACCGCCTGACTCAACTTGTATATCAACTCCGAGGTCTCGGGAGTCAAGCTCGTTATCCGTGTGAGATCGGAGATTTTTCGAGTCAAAGGATTCCGGGTCTTATGATAGAGTGACCTCCCACTCTCGTTCGATGTGTCGTCATCCTCTATCTGTATCCATGGGGTCCAAGGCACACGAACCTCCCTTCATTTCCAGACAGCACAAAAGAAAGGGCGGGCAAACCATATGGTTGCCCGCCCTATTTATTTGCTTTAGTTAAATCAGCCCTGCTGCAGTTGCGCCGGTGTTACGACGGAACCGTACTTGTCTTTCAAGGCCTGCAGGCCCGCACGCTGTTCTTTCAAGAGATCGAAGAACTTCGGCGGAACGTTCTCTTCTTTGCCGTAGGCTTCGATCTTGTAGCTCGATTCGGCCGAGGATGTTGTCCAGGTAGAGAGAAAACTGCTTCTCGTAAAGATCCTCGGGATAATCCTTGTCGATCTTCTCTTTGAACAGCTTCTTGAGATCCTCGTACTTGGGAATATACCCAATGGGGGTGTCGATGGCATCGATTTCGTTGTGAGCTCTTCGTTCGAGCCAGGCCATCCAAGCTTTGACGTCTCTCTTCTCCCCCAACAACTTGTTCGAATCTCCGCCTCGGGCTTTTTCCGTCAGGAAGTAATTGAGTCCCGCCAGGATCGGCCTTTTATCATCGGCAATCTTCTTGCTGTTGAAAAACTCGAATTGGGCGTCCATGTAGTCCCCCAATGAGCCGGGAGTGAAAGGAGCGTTGGCCCAAGGCTGACGCCGCACACCCGTGACTCCTACCTCGGTCGCCGTGGCCGCGGAAACGATGCAGGCACCGATCACCACGCCGTAATCAGGCGTCTTGGCAACGAAGACGGGCGGCATGGTATCGCTGTCTCGACCACTGTAGGTGAAGATGCGTGTATCGACTCCTTCGGGGTTCTCGTTTTCGTTGGAATAGTTCCCCAAGGCGGTCGTTGGACAAGGTGCACCGGGAGTTGGGATGCGACATGGGAATCTCTTTGCCGTTCTCATCCTTCATTCCAGCTTCCCACGGTCCTTGAAAATTGAAGCCCTTTGTGGGCAGCGGGTCTTCATTGTTGCCGGTCCATTGAGGCACCTGGTTCTCATCGATCAACACGTTCGACCAAATGACCTCCGTACCCGGATTGCGAAGGCACTCCATGAGCATGGGGTCGCCTTCCCAGTTGACGTCTGCCACGATACCGAAGATACCGGCTTCCGGATTGATCGATCGAACCGTGCCATCTCCGGCGATCCACATTTGAGCCAAGTCGTCACCGACAAAATGGTCGCCCGCCATGGCGGTCGTGGTCTTGCCGCATCCGCTGGGCGCGGCCCCAACCATCCACGTGGTCCGTCCACCGGAACCCGCGATGCCCGTGATGAACATATGCTCGGAAAGTTGCTCTCCCCTCAGCTCATTGACCGCCCGATCGACGGAAAAGCGGTGGTTGCCTTTCTTCATCAGGAGGGTGTTACCCGCATAGGTGCAATTGAAGCTGTAGGTCGTCAAATGAGAACGATCCATGAAGACTCTGGCATTGGGCAAATCTTCCGCCCGGTTCTGACCTTCGCTGTGAAGGTTGCAATAGAAATGGCCGAGCTTTTCCACTTCCCCGTCGATTTTGTCATAGACGTTGCGATAGAGAATGTCTGCGCTGTGCATGACGTAAGTGGAGCTGGTGATCTCAATTGCCGGATTGGAGGCAGGTGCGCCTACGGGCCCACGCACGTAGAAGCCGACCATCATCCTCTTGCCCTTCATGATGCCGCCCATAAAGTTACGCACCTCGTCGAGGGCTTCAGTGCGCGGCTTCTTCTTGGCAAGAGAACTGACTTGCTCCCCTTCGTTGTAGATGTAGAAAGTCCGATCCACGATCCGACCTTGTTCTTCCTTCAGGTCGTAATGAATCGTGTGCCCGTCCATGGGTAACGTTGCTTCTTCCTTCTTTTCGAGCGAATAATTTCGGACGAATTTCCGGTCCTCGGCGGAACCCGTGTTGATGAACAGACTGTCCGGCTCGCAGAGAACGATGGAGTTGGCGATCTTTTTCAGGATATCCGGATTCTTGATCCGGCTCAGCTTGTCCAGGTTCGCCTGATCCGCCTTCTTTGCGATGACTTCTTGGGCTGCCTCCGGTGTTGTAATACCTCCCAATTCTGTAACGATGTCGATGCAGTCTTTAATGAGTTTCATCTCCTGTCTCCTTTATTCCGCTGGCTACGCAGCCGATTAACCATCGTTTCGAATCGGGTAGTTTAACATGAAGCTTCGCCCTCAAGAAACGCCCCACGGCCTCCAAACCGGGCCGGCGACGGTTTTTTGCAATTATTACGTTTTCTTGTTAACTCTTTTATTTGCATTCCATTAGACAGCCCAATCCAAGGCGCGATGCCTAGGATCACCATTAGACAATGACGATACGGTGGGACAATGAGCGCCGGCAGCTACTACTCGCTCGATCCGGCTGCCGACCGGGCGATTTCCTTGACTCTCGGGTCGGGGTCGTTCACGCATCGAGCAAGAACTTCCTTCGCGCGGGGATTCGAGATCTGTCCCAGCGCGAAGGCGGCGGTCGCCCGAACCTGATCGTTCCAGCGCCGGGAAAATACGAGCATTTTTTTCTCGGTCAGGATTCGGGATAGAGCTTCGATACAGGCGGGGTCTCCGAGCTGGCCAAGCGCTTGAGAACAGGCAATGGCCCGTTCGGGCTCTGTTGTCGTCTTGAGAATGGAGATGAGCGCATCCACCATGGCAGCGGATCTCGAGTTGGCGAGACAACGAATGGCCGCTTTGGCCACAGCCATGTCTTCATTCTTCGCGAAATCGATCAGAAGCTCATTGACCGAATTGTTGTTCAGCCGCTCAGCCAGTTGAAACGCGGCACGCCGAACTCGGGGATTGACGTCTCCCAGGCAATAGGCTAATTCGGTCTTGAGGTCGTGGGTTACGGCATCGATGACTTCGAGAATACGGAACCGCTGCTCCGCCGTCACCTCCAGAATAAGCTCTCTTTTGAGTTGCTTTTCAGCCTCCCAACCCATGTCGGCCAGGAGGGTCGCCGCAATGTGACGGATTCGATAATCCTTCTCTTGCTTGACCACATGCACGAGCAGAGGAACACCTGCCCTCCCCAAGCTCTGGAGCAATTGAGCGGCCACCTCTTGCCTCTGCGGCTCGCCGGATCGAAGGTCGTCGGAAAGAAGTTTCTCGGCGGTGGACTCCAGCTTTCGCTCTAGTAAATCCGCCTGCTCGCTGCCCGTTTCCTCGAGCTGCTGGCGACGCGTTTTCAAGCCGAAGAGGAGTCGACTGGCGAGCGGATAGTCGGCGAATTGAACGGCGGACACCGACATCCGGTGGAGAATCTCGGCGAGCTCTCCCAACACCCTGGGGTCCTTCTCGACTCGGAGTGCATCCAACAGATAGTCGGCGGCGATTTTCGACAGTTGGAGCTGGAGAGCCAGGATCAAATCGTCCAGAAGGGAGCGACAAGCTTTGATGACGGACTCGCGCGTCGCCGTGTCTCGAACGTGATAATCCTCGAAGAGTCGGCGCAACATCTTGTGAACGAGCTCGTCCTCGCCCTTGACAAGAAGCTCTTTTCCCAGTGTCGGCGCCGCATCTCGAAGAGCCTCTAGGGACTCTCTGGAGATCCGCTCCTCATCTTCATCGACCGGCTCTCCATCGGCGTCCGGTCCAACCACCCCTTCCGCCGAATCTATCCAAGCCTCCAGCACGCTCGACTTGTACCGACGCTCGTTCAAGACCAGACCTACGAAACCCCGCTCCTGGGTGAAGTCCACCCAGTACGTCCCGTTCACCCCGGGTTTGGGATGTTCGCGCAGCTCCTCGATGAAAGTATCTAGCTCGTCGCGGGAGATGCTGTCCAAAAACGTCAGGCTTGCCAGCTCCACCGAATCCATGAACTTCAGAAATTTCCCTGCCAGGTCCTCGTAGTCCGTCGTGACGATTTTCTCTCCGTTCACGAAAACGGACTGCTCGGCCCCGGCCAAAGTCAAAACCGGATTCTTGCTCAAAGCGACACGAAGCGAATCATGAAGCTGCTCGATGACGCTCGAGACGGGCCGACTTCCGAGGGGATAGAGCTTGATGTTCTTGGCGGCCCCGAGCAACGGACGGAGTATTCGAGGCACTTCCGCCAACTCTTCTTGTTCGAGCTTTTCTTCCGTAACGGCCACGGGCACTGAAGCAGATACTCCTGGGACGCCGGCTTCGGCGCGGCTGCGGCGCTTGGCCCTTACCGACGAATATCTCATCTGCTCCAATCGAATGTGGGACAACCCGTTCTCGACTGAGAACTTCTTCCAGTAGCCGGGACCAATCGTTTCCAGTTTCGATTGGCCGAGAGAATCGAACACAAAAGTCAATTCTTCATCCGTCATCCCGGGTTGGAAAGCGATGATCTGGAGCTCCGATTGGGCCATGAGATCGAGAAAAGACTCGGACAGCAAACGGTACTCCGATACGTCCAGCTTCTGGCCATTGGCCAAAAGGGTGTGCTGGGAGTGGGAAAGCTCCAAGAACTCGTTATCAGCGAGAATGGCTTCGACCGATTTTTTTACTTTAGCCTGGGACTGGATTATGGCCGGACTCTCGGGCGGATAAAGTTTAATATTTCGCGCCGCCGTCAAAAAGGTCCGGAGCACATTGGGAATGAGAGAAAGACTTTTCGCCTCGAGGAAGAGATCGGTCTCGAGCTCGGGTTCTTCATCGGGCAGCTCACCCGCGTAACTGGAGGCCTCTTCCGTGTTGAAAATCCCTCGGTTGTAGGCCTTCTGGATCCGCTCGTAACGTTGAGCCTTTTCCTGATTAGCGGAGTGCTTGAAGTGGTAGGCAAGAACGGAAGCCGATGGCAAGAGACGCTTTTGGAAGAGCTCTTCCTGGTAACTACCAACCCGTTCGTGCAGTTCTTCACGACGCTCCTTTTCGATAGCTCCGTAGCTGATCTCGAGTACCCGCTTGCTCAGGAATCGCATGGTCTCGTCGTTCAGCTCGAAATCCATACTGATAAGACCCATGGCCTCGGCGCGATCGAGAAACTCCAGGATCTTGCTCTCTTCGAGCTCCGTACTCCCGGCAAGAACGCTCACCGGTACATTCTCGCCCATCGTCGATGCGTGCTCGAGTAGCTCTCGGCTCTCTTCGTCCAGCGCCACTATTTTTTCAGCGACGATTTCCTGCAAGGAATCCGGAAGATACCCATCCTCCAAAAGCTTCAGGGTCCATTGCTGCCCAACCAGAGCTACCTTCTGGTCCATGACCAACTTTCGGATAATCTCGCCCAAGAAAAACGGATTCCCCTGAGTCACTCGGGCCAGCTCGTCTTCCAACCCGCCAGGCAAGCTTATTCCGGGAAACACGGCCTGGAGATGGCGGGCGATATCCGTTGCTCCGATGGGCTGTAGACTGACTCGGTGGATCGCCAGCTTTTCATCGTGCGTCGACAGGAAACGTTGAAGCGGCGCGTCCGCATCTTCTTTCGTTAGCTTTTCCATGGACGTCCCACATACGAGCGCCGTGATTTCCTGGCGCGCGACGAGAACTCGAAGTAGATGAAGTGTGGCTTCGTCGCTGAAGTGCAGGTCGTCGATGAGAAGGATCAAGGGACTCGATTCGAGCAAACGGGTGAGGAACTGAGTCAGAACGTTGAAGATGCCTTCCCGCAATTGACTATCGTCGTTCCCAGGCGCCTTCTCCTCTTCTGTCTCGACTAAATGGGGGAGAACTCTGGCCAGCAATCGGAGCTCCTCTTTGCTCAAGCCGTCCAGGAGCGCGGCTCCCTTGTCCTCCCGCTGGTCGAGAATCGACATCACGATAAGTGCGGCGAGATAGTAAGGGCGATATCCCTCCTGTCGAATCCCTGAAACCTTGACAAGGCGAAACGTATCCTTTTCAGCGAGGCCTCCGCGAACCGACTCCAAAAGAGTGCTTTTACCCATCCCCGGGGCGCCTTCCAGGATGAGAAACTGGCTTCTCTTCGAAGCAAGGCCTTCCAGAGCCTCGGAAACAAAGGTCAGCTCGGCCTTGCGCCCGGCGATTCGCGCCCCGTCCATTCGATAGAGGGCGGTTTTTGAAAAAACCTTCTGTGGATCGACCTCTCCTGCACATGCGACCCGGTTCCGTCCCGACTGTTTCGCGTGGTAAAGGGCGGTGTCCGCCTGCTGGATGAGAATCCGTCGGTCACGAGCATCCTCGGGCGCCGAAGCCACGCCGATGCTCAGGGTCAAGGATATTTCCGTCCGGCCGTCGGCGAGCTCGAAGTTGGTGTCCGTTACACGTTCGAGCAGTTTGCCTCCGAGCTTTTGAGCTGTTTCGCTATCGACACCCGGTAAGAGCATCACGAACTCGTCACCCCCGTATCGAACGGGGATGCCGTCGTCCCCCGCCGCTTCTTTCAAATGACCGGCTACCCACTGTAAAACCTGGTCGCCGGCGTCGTGACCGTGGGTGTCGTTGATCTTTTTGAAATGATCGAGGTCTATAATGAGGAGGGACAGAGGGTAGTCCTCTTGGGAATCCCAGCGAATTCTGTGCTCGAGATAGCTCAAGAAATAGCGCCGGTTATGGATCCCGGTCAGTTCGTCCTCAAAAATGAGACGGGCAGGGTCTTTACCGACATTGTGTAGAAAGTCAGCGAGCTCTCGGTATTGCATTTTGGGCCGAATACGCACTTCCCTCTCAAGGGATGACAAACACACGCCCCACCGGGTATAAAGCTGATTGCTATAACTCTAAGTTAGCCGATGATCGAGAAAACTTCAACCGCCCGATTTCTTAGTTCGAGAGAGATTTTATGTTTATGAAAAGCATTGCAACTGTTTGCACTAACGACTTTACTCTTGGGCATTTCGACCGAAGCGAGGGCCGGTGAAACCGTCTCCGACGGGCCCAGCCTGGTTCTCATTATCTGTATCGATCAGGCCCGCTACGACTACCTGCAACGGTTCCAACCCGTGCTCGACGGCGGACTCGAGACCATTCTTGAAAAGGGGATCATTTTCTCGAACGCCCATCACAACCATGCCATTACGGCAACTTCCGCGGGGCACGCGTCCCTCGCCACGGGCCTCTACCCCTCGAATTCGGGGATCGTAGCCAACAACTGGTTCGATCGAGCGAGCGGCCGCGAGGTGTACTCAATCGAGGACTCCGGGTTTCCCGTTCTCCACCCCCAATCGGGAGATGCACCGGCCAGCCCGGGACGGGCGTCGGCGGGTCGGTCGCCCCGGAACATGATGGGAACGGCGCTGGGAGACTGGCTCAAGAAAGCGAATCCCAAAGCCAAGGTGTTCGCTCTGGGCGGAAAAGACCGAGCGGCCGTTTTGTCGGGAGGGATGAATGCCGACGCCGCGTACTGGTATGACTCCGGCACGGGGTATTTCGTGACGAGCCGCTACTACATGAAGGACTATCCCACGTACATGAATCGGTTCCACGAGCGAAAGCTCGTCAACGCGTACTTCGGCCGAGCCTGGGAACCTCTGCCAGTCGAGCCCGCCGTGAAAGAGACGTTGGGTATCGTATCGCTCGAACAGGGAAGTGTTCACCGAAGCTTACCCTACCCGCTCGGCGGGGCATCGATTCAACGCGGGTCCGGATTCTACTCGGCCTTTTATGCCTCACCCTACATGGACGAATATGTCGTCGAGTTGGCAAAAGCTATCATCGAGGCCGAGTCTCTCGGGGCCGATGCCGATACGGACCTCCTGGCGCTGTGTTTCTCGGCGCTCGACACCGTGGGACACGAGTTCGGTCCCCATAGCCCCGAGGTCCTCGATGTGATCTTGCGCCTCGACCGAACCCTGGGAGAGCTTTTCGATGAACTGGATCGTGGGATCGGAATGAGCCGTGTGGCCATCGCTCTGAGCGCCGATCATGGGGTCATGCCGCTGCCGGAATACCTTCGCAGTCGGCAACAAAAGGCGCGGCGATTCACAACGGAAGACGTTCTGTGCTTTCAAGGGATCGAAAAGAAACTGGACGAGAGACTCGGTGCAGAAGATTGGTTCCTCGAAGATCTCTATTTGAACTACGAGGCTCTTGGCCGCAAAAATCTGCGCCGGCAAGAGGTCGAAGACGAGCTGGCTCGGCTCATCGGTGAGTGCCCGTCGGTGGAAAAAGTCTGGACGCGGACCCGACTGGAATCGACGTCTTCGGCCCAGGATCCTTATTTTATGAAGCACCGTAACAGCTTTCATCCTGATCGAAGCCCGGACCTTTTCGTCCAACTCAAGCCGTTTCACCTTGGACGGTTGCGTGGCGGCACGACCCACGGCTCGGCCCACTCTTACGACACCCACGTCCCCTTGATCCTGGTCTATCCAGGTCTGGCGCCCAAGGTGCTCGGCGAACGCGTCAACACGGTGGATCTTGCCCCCACGTTGGCGGCGCTTTTGAACATCGACATACCCGAAAACCTGGACGGCGTCAACCGCAGCGCATGGATGACGTCAACCTCCGGCACGAACGATCCCTGAAATCCAGCATTGGTTTGGAGAAAGGTAAATCCGGAAGACGACGGCGTAGCCGGCCGCCGGTTCCATTCTGAGTTCTCGAGTCCTTGAGTTCTCGAGTTCTTACAAGGGCAGGGGCTCGGGCTCGGACCCGTTCTCACATATAATTACACCCTCGGACCGGGCGCCTGCCCAGTCACCGTGGAGGTAAGGAGATTCATGAAAGCAAAGAGCTTGTCGAATTGCGTTCTCACATTATTGGGATTTTTTGCGGCGAGTCCCGCGCTGAACGGGCAAGAAAAGGCCCAGGATCGACGAAAGTCCTTGGACCGCGAGACCATCGTTTCCAACGATCCACGTCGAATACCCATTCCACCCCTTCCGCAGGGACCGGATGGGACCCTTGTACTGAAAGACGGTCGGATTTTCGATGGGACCGGCGCCGCAGTCCGTGAAGGCACCGTCGTCATTCATCGAAATCGAATTGAGAAAATCCTACCTTCAGGGTCTTCCGATTGGCCCGCGGATGCGCGGGTGATCGACGCCAAGGGCGGAACCATCATGCCCGGGCTCATCGATCTCCATACGCACATTTCCTACACCGAGATGAACGTACCGCCACCTTTGGCGAACAACGAGGTGGACGGCACCCTTCGCGGCGTGGAAAGGCTTCGATACTTCATCGAGTGCGGTATTACGAGTATAAGAGACGTTGCCTCCATGGGAGACGTACCGTTCCGGCTCAAGGAATGGGTGTCGCAGAATCGGCTTCCCGGACCGCGCGTTTTTCCGGCGGGACAGCTCATTACCGGAACGGGCGGGCACGGCGCCGAAGGCCTCAGCCCCCAAGACCCCTTGTATGGCGCCATTCGGGAAGCCTCCGGGCCCGACGATTGGCGCGAAGCCGTGCGGGAGCAATTCAAGCGTGGCGCCGATGTCATTAAACTCGCAAGCCACTACAGTCGAGAGGAGATTGCCGCCGCGGTCGATGAAGCCCACGCGCTCGGGCTCAAAGTGGCGGTAGACGCCGAGACCTTTTACATTCAATGGGCCGTGGAAGCGGGCGCCGACGTCATCGAGCACCCTCTGCCCCGCACCGACGAGACCATCCAGCTCATGGCCCAAAAAGGCACTGAGGCCGTCCCTACGCTCGCGACTTACTCGTATATATTCAATTTGTCCGGTGGCTACTATTACTCGACCTCACGACGGTTTACTTTTTCCAAGGAAGCCAACCTCGAGGTTCTCCGTCGAATGAAAAGGGCAGGGGTCAAAATGGGCATCGGAACGGACCTGGTCGTCGACTGGTTCCGTTTCTTGCCGGGCGCTTACATTACTGAGCTCGAGCAGTTCGTGGCGGCGGGATACACGGTCCCCGAAGCGCTCGTGGCCGCCACCAAAACCAGTGCTGAAATCCTGGACATGGAAGACAAGCTGGGAACGTTGGAGGTGGGCAAACTGGCAGACGTCATCGTCGTCACCGGTAAACCGGACGAGAACCTATCCGACCTGGCTCGAGTCGATATCGTGGTCCGGGACGGATACATCGTCGTCGAGAACGGGCAAGTCGTGATCCCACGACACGAGCCGATTCCCGAACCAGAACCCAAGGGAAAAGAATAAAGGAGTAGAAGCGATGAAAGCGCTTTTGGACAAACTAGGGGTCAAAGAAGTCAATGCCGGTGCATGTACGGGTCCGGACGGTTGGATCGAGGACCCCAACGGCAAGGAGCTCGTCTCCAAAAACCCGACGACCGGCGAGTCCATCGCCGCCGTTGTGCAAGCCACCTCGGAATCGTACGAGAAGGTCATCTCGGCGGCCGACGACGCCTTCAAGTCCTGGCGCGAAGTGCCGGCGCCCGTGCGTGGACAGGTCGTCCGAGATCTGGGCAACGCTCTTCGGGAGCTGCAAGAGCCCCTCGGAGACCTTGTCTCTCTTGAAATGGGGAAAATTAAAGCGGAGGGACACGGTGAAGTCCAGGAGATGATCGACATCTGTGATTTCGCCGTCGGCCTGTCGCGGCAACTCTACGGTTTGACCATGCATTCGGAACGGCCCCGACACAGAATGTACGAGCAATGGCACCCTCTCGGAGTCGTCGGGCTCATCACCTCCTTTAACTTCCCGGTGGCCGTTTGGGCTTGGAACTCCGCCATCGCGGCGGCATGCGGCGACCCGGTCATCTGGAAGCCCTCGAGTGACACGCCTCTCACCGCCGTCGCCGTTCAGCACATCGCCAATCGTGTCATGGCCGATCACGGGCTCAGCGGGGTCTTCACCCTCTCGGTCGGCCGGGGGAGCGACGTGGGTGAGCGGCTACTGAACGATCCGCGCATCCCCCTTGTTTCTTTTACCGGATCCACCAAGGTGGGGCGCCACGTCTCCGAAGCGGTTTCACGTAGGTTCGGCAGAACCATCCTCGAACTGGGTGGCAACAACGCCATCATTGTCGCCGACGATGCCGACCTGGGGATGTCGGTGCGGGCGATCTTGTTCGGCGCGGTGGGAACGGCCGGGCAGAGGTGCACGTCGACGAGGCGGATCATCATGCACAAGGACATCGCCGAGGAGTTGACGAAGCGATTGGTCGATGCTTACAAGCAAGTACTCATTGGAGATCCCCTCGACGAGAAAACACTCATGGGGCCTCTCGTCAATCCGGGAGCCGTAGACGACATGTTCGCAGCCCTCGGACAGGTCGAGGCCCAAGGCGGGAAGATATTGACCGGCGGCAAGAAGCTTCCTGACGTGGGACCGAACTTCGTCGAGCCTACCATCGTAAAGATGCCGGCACAATCGGACATCGTCAAGGAAGAGACCTTCGCACCTATTTTGTATCTACTCGAGTACGACACCATTCAGGACGCCATCGACATTCACAACGACGTGCCTCAAGGTCTATCGAGCGCCATTTTTACCGAGAGTATGAAAAACGTGGAGAACTTCCTCTCTGCCGCCGGCTCGGACTGTGGCATCGCCAACGTCAACATCGGTACCTCCGGAGCGGAGATCGGCGGAGCCTTCGGCGGCGAGAAAGAGACCGGCGGAGGACGCGAGTCGGGGTCAGACTCCTGGAAGGCCTACATGCGCCGCCAGACCAACACCATCAACTGGTCGAATGATCTTCCACTCGCGCAGGGGATTAAGTTTGGGGACTGATACCTGGCAGGGTCAGGGCTTGCAATTCTCTTCTCGTGAATTAGGTCGACAATCACAAGACCTGACCCTATAGCTACGCCCTTTGGACATATTCGAATTCGAAGGGCTTGTCTTTGATGCCGCTCGACGGGGGCGCAATCCAGCTCGCAACCTTGCCAGGCTCATAGACGGGTTTCATCAAGCTTCGAACGTATTCACGATCCGCTTCCGAGGGCAGCCAATCACCCTTGCGGGCATTCCACTCCTCCTCGGTGAGCGTCTCTCCCGTGGGAGTGCAATGGTGACCGGCGTAAGTGCCGATGACGCGGTGGAACCTACGATGCGGCAGGCTGAAGCGAAAGGATAAACCGCCCTTCTCGAGTATTCGATTCCAGCGATCGACTCCCTTCTGGCAATCCTCGATGTAGGCGTCCCTCAAGACCTCGTTCATGGCGTTGCGAAGTGGAACTTCTTCGCGGATGATTCGTCCTTCCTTGACGACCTCCATATCGTAGAGACCTTCGAGTGCCTTGTGATCGTCGTGCTTATCCTCTTTGTAACGTCCTTTGAGGCCGGCGGCAAAATACTGGGCCGCATTGGTTGAGACTTCGCCTCCGAAGAGGTCCACCGATACACTGAACCAAAAGTTGAGATACTTTTGGATCGTAAGAAGATCGATGCCGCCCTGAGAACGCACGTCATCTCCTCCTTCGCGGATCAACTCGACGGCGCGCTGGATGACCCGGCCTATACCGGTTTCCCCAACCGACATGTGGAAGGCCTCTTCGGTCAGCATGAAGCGGCAGGTTCGCGAAAGCGGATCGAAGCCGCTTTCAGATAGAGCCAACAACTGGTACTTGCCGTCACGGTCGGTGAAGGTCGTAAACATGAAAAAGCTCATCCAGTCGTTGCAAGGCTCGTTGAATGCGGCAAGTAGGCGGGGCTTGTCCTCGTTGCCGCTTCGTCGTTCCAGAAGCTCCTCCGCTTCTTCGCGGCCGTCCCGCCCAAAATAGGAATGAAGAAGGTAGACCATGGCCCAGAGGTGACGGCCCTCCTCGACGTTGACCTGAAAAAGGTTGCGAAGGTCGAGGAGGCTGGGCGCCGTCTGGCCGAGGCGTCGTTGCTGCTCGACACTCGCCGGCTCGGTGTCGCCCTGTGTCACGATGAGGCGACGAAGCTGCGTTCGAAACTCGCCCGGAACTTGCTGCCAAGCCGGTTGTCCCTCAAAATCTCCAAAGCCGATCTTTCGGTCGGCAACGGCCGGCGTGAGGAAGATCCCCCAGCGATAATCGGGCATCTTGACGAAATCGAAGTTCGCCCAACCGCTCGGCTCAACGGAAATCGCGGTTCTCAGGTAGACGTCGTCTCCCTGAAATCCATCCGGTCCCATCTCCCGCCACCACTTCAAGTAGTTGGGCTGCCATTTTTCGAGCGCCCTTTGGAGCTTGGGGTCGCTGGACAAATTGACGTTGTTCGGAATCTTGGCATCTAGTTCCAACACTTCTACGTTCTCCTCCAGTCGAATTGCGGCAAGCTCGGCTTACCGTAAAGCGTGAGTGCGCCTTTTTCTCCGACCGCGTTCGGACGTTGAAAAATCCAGTTCTGCCACGCCGTAAGGCGTCCGAAGATCTTGGTCTCCATGGTCTCCGGACCGGCAAACCGGAGCGAAGCCTCCATACCCGTCATGGCATCGGGCGAGAATCCGGCACGTTCTTCGACGGCGATGCGTATCTCATCGTCCCAATCGAGATCGTCGGGAGTGAAGGTCACTAGACCATGCTCGGCCGCTTCTTCGGCATCGATCAGCTCACCGAGGGTGAGGGCGGCTTCGACACGCTCCGGTTCTCCCAGGAAGCGCGTCTCGAGACGGGATAAGCCATTGCCCATAGGGAAGGCGCCGCGGTTCAACGGGCCGAGACCGATGAGCGGCGGTGGCTCACCGCCCTCCAACATGTAGCTTCGGTCGGCGGCAAGGGCGAGCTCGAAAAGGCTTCCGGCAAAGCAGGAGCCCGGCTCGATGAATACGAAGATACTCCGGGCCGTTTGATCGAACCGTTTGAAAGTGCGGCGAAGCTTCAGGAGAATCTCCTTGACGAGCCAATGGTCGGACAACTCATCGAGCGTTCGGTCAACCGCCAGCACCGCCTCCGGATCGCCCTCGGTCCTCACCAGCAGGAGTCCGATCGTTTCATGATTCAACCGTAGTCGGCAGAGCAAATCATCGAGCTCGCGCGCCATGGCGAGAGGCCAGTAGTCACAGCCGGCTTCCCGAATGGCTTCGGGTGAATCCGGCTGGGGACCATCCGGACCGAGGATCTTCAGCTCCGCCGTCCGTTGCTCGGAATCCACAACAGCACTTACGTGCCGGTAAACGATCGAGCTCTCGTCGACTTTCGGATTCAAGGGCTCGAGCTCGATCCCCTTCTGGTCAACCTGGCGGGGAGAAGACTCGGCCAAAGTGCGGATCCGGTCGCGAATGAATTCATCAAACCGGCTACGAGGAACGAGCTCATCGATGAGCCCCCACTCTTTGGCCCGCTTGCCCTTCATACCTTCCACCAAGGTGGAAAAAACGTCGGCTCGATCGCGACGGACTTTTCGCTTGTCCACCAGCCGAGTCAATCCTCCGGTTCCCGGCAACACGGCAAGTAGAGGGACTTCGGGAAGTGACACCGAGGCGTTGCCGTCGTCTACGAGTAAGATCTCATCGGCTGCGAGGGCCAACTCGTATCCACCTCCGGCGGTGATTCCATTGAGCGCCGCGATATAGTGTTGGCCGCTCTCCCGGCTCGCCTCTTCGATGGCCAGACGCGTCTCGTTGGTAAATTTGCAAAAGTTTACCTTGAAGGGATGCGACGAGCCCGCGAGCATTAAAATATTGGCACCGGCGGAGAAGATGCGGTCCTTGTCGCTACGAAAGACCACAACCTTCACTTCGGGGTGCTCGAAACGAAGCCGCTCCACCGCGTCGGCGAGCTCGATGTCCACGCCGAGATCGTAGCTGTTGAGCTTGAGGAGATACCCAGGCCTCAGGCCCGCGTCCTCTTGCACGTCCATGGTTAAAAAGGCGGCCGGTCCATCGACCTCGAGTTTCCAATGTCGATAGCGGCTCGGATGTGTTTCGAAATTTACGGGTTCCATCATTCCAATAGCATATTAGGGAAGTGTTTCGCCTGCAAGCCCTGGTGCATTATATTACTTGAACTTCTCAATATCTATGCATTATAGTTCTACTATGGACTCCGAGGATTTTCTTCGCGAACTGGGTCATCGAATACGCGCAAGACGGCTCCACCAAGGCCTGAGCCAAGAGAGACTGGCGCGAGCGGCCGGGCTCTCACCAAGGTTTCTGTCTCAGCTCGAAAGCGGACAAGGAAACATTTCCGTGGCGCGTCTTTACGAGCTATCCAAAGCCCTCGGCGCCCCGATCGAGGAGCTTTTGAAGAGTGACGAAGGTCGGCAGCAGGTCGTTGCGCTCATTGGACTGCGTGGAGCCGGCAAAACCACCATCGGAAAGCGCTTGGCGAAAACGCTCAAGAGGTCTTTTCTCGAGCTCGACAGAATGATCGAGGAAGAAGCAGGACTCCGACTGGATGAAATTTTCGAGCTTCACGGCGAAGCCTACTATCGTCGCCTGGAACGAGAGGTTTTGAGACGATTTCTCTCGACGGGCAAGGCGGCGGTCGTCGCAAGCGGCGGAGGACTTGTCACGGATCGCGTCACCTACGACATGCTCAAACAAAGGACCTTGACCGTGTGGCTGAAAGCTCGACCCGAAGACCACCTGGCTCGCGTGGCCGCCCAAGGAGATCGCCGTCCCATGGCGGGCCGAACGGAACCTTTGTCGGAGCTTCGTGAGCTCCTCAAAGAACGAGAAACACTCTATGCCGAAGCCGAGGTTACGATCGAGACGTCCGAGAAAACGCCGGAAGAAATAACGCGCAACGTTTTGCAGAAAGCATCCATGGACCCTATTTAATAATTGCCAGCCGTTTGTTGCACACTATTTTTCACGACACAATAGAGCCGCGAGGTCGAATTCGTGTGGAGAACACTTCTCATTGGACTGATTTTGCCGGCCGCATTGCCTTACGGCGCGGTTCAAGACGAACCGGACAAACCGCTCAGCATTCCGCATATTCTCAATATTCCGGTTTTCAGTGACTTCACCCTCTCTCCCGATGGGAAGAGGGTGGCGGTCACATCCTTCGGCCTAGGAGAACAACGGATCCTCGTGTTCTCGAATCCGGAGGAGCCGGGCGTCGCCGTGGCCACAGGAAAGGGACGAGACCGGGAACCGGATTGGTCGGCGGAAGGCGGGATCGCCTTCGCATCGAATCGTGACGGCAACTGGCATATTTATGTGGCGGACCCAGACAAAGAACAAGATGCGCGGCAGGTAACACGCCATCAAGGCAATGACAGCCGTCCCCGGTGGTCGCCGGACGGCAAGCGTCTCGCCTACCTTTCCCATCGCCTCGGCAGCGAGACGGGCTGGGACCTCTGGGTGAGCCCCCTGGATGAAGGTAAACCGTCTCGACTAACGAAAGACCCCATGGACGAGCAGGATCCGCGCTGGTCACCGGACGGGAAACAACTGGCCTACACTTTTCGCGCGGGAAGACATGTAAACCGAAGCATCGGCGTCGTCTCGGCATGGGGCGAAGGCGCGCCGGAGTCTCGCGAGCTCTTTCCTGAGGGCTGGGAAGGGGACAGCCATTCACCCCGCTGGTCTCCCGACGGAAAGCAAATCGCGTTCGTCTCCGATCACAACGGAAGAAAAGCCATCTATCTGGTCTCAGCGGAAGGCGGAGAACCAAAACTCCTTATGGAGTCGGAATTCGAGGAAACCGATCCCGCGTGGAGCCCGGACGGAACCGAGATCGTTCACAGGACCAACCGCGAGGGTAACCTCCGGTTATCGGTAACTTCCGCCTCCACCGGTGAGGGTCGGCTGCTGACTCTCGGCTCGGGCGTTCACTCGAAGCCGCAATGGACACCGGGCGGCGAGGCGATCGCGTGCTTTTATGAGGGGCCTGCATATCCACGCAACGTCTGGCTCTTTCAAAGGCAGGGTGGCCGAACCCGCATGACGGAGAACATGCCAAAGGATTTGGACCCTCGCCAGCTCATTCGGCCCGAGATCGTTCGTTATCCCAGTTTCGACGAAACAACCATCACCGGGTATCTCTATCTGCCGACCGAAGCGAGCGCGGAAAATCCCGTGCCTCTCATCGTTCACCCACACGGAGGACCGACATCACAGTGGCGTAACGCCTGGCACCCATTCGTCCAGTTCTTAGCTCAGCGCGGCTTCGCGATCTTTGCCCCCAATGTCCGCGGGAGTACGGGCTTCGGCCTCCCGTTCGAGAACTTGAACGACCGCGATTGGGGCCGCGGTGATCTCGAGGACCTCGTCATTGGAACCCGTACGCTCATCAAACGTCCCGAGATACGCGACGATCGTATCGCCATATGGGGAGTGAGCTACGGTGGATTCTTGACGCTCGCCGCACTCGGAAGCTATCCGGGCTTGTTCACCTGCGCGATCGAGTCGGTGGGGATGCCTGATCTAGAGAAGCTTTACCGAGAGACCAACACCGAAGGTCGGGCGTACCTCGATCGGGAAATCGGACCTCTTCGCGGTAACCTGCAGCTTTATCGAGATCTTTCACCCGTTCGAAACGTCAACAAAATCAAAACCCCCCTTCTGACTTTCCACGGGATGGGCTACACTCTAGTGCCCTTTTCCACCAAAAGGCCTTTTTTAACGGCTCTCAAGAAACCCGGCTACCCACTGCAGGACTACCTTTTCAGAGAAGATTGGGCCCGGTCAACCTACCGCTACGACATCTACCCGGGCGCCACACGCCTCTATTGGGAAAAAATTCTGGAGTTCATTCAGATTTATTTGTGATCATAACGTGGAAAAAGACGAGTACCGCCGCCTCTTCGAGCTCGAGGACCAATTCTGGTGGTTCGTGGGCATGCGCGAGATCAGTCTATATCTCCTCGAAAGATTCCTACCGCCCGGCAACCCAAGGACCATCCTCGACGCCGGCTGTGGCACCGGCGGCATGCTCCCACACTTGAGCCATTACGGATCGATCGCAGGGGTCGACCTCTCCCCCAATGCACTCGAATATGCAAGACGACGCACACCGGGACACCTGGCCCGTGCCTCGGTGTCTCGACTGCCTTTTGCCGGAGGGACTTTCGATCTGGTCACATCGTTCGATGTCATCTACCACCAAGCTGTGAGCGATGACGAACAAGCGCTCGCCGAAACAGCCCGAGTGATCCGCCCCGGCGGTCACCTGCTGATTCGAGTCCCGGCCTTTAACCGACTACGAAGCCAGCACGATGAAGCGGTCCATACGCGGCATCGCTATACGAGCCGCGAGCTCGATGACAAGCTTCGACGCGCCGGTTTACAGCCCATCCACATGACCTACGCCAACTGCTTCCTGTTCCCGGCCGCCATCGCGAAAAGACTCTCAGAGCGGTTGTTTCCCCATCGAAAAACGGGATCGGAGGTCCAACCGACTCTAACGCCGTTGAACAAGCTTTTCACCACCATCTTGAGGCTGGAAGCAAAGCTCATCAAACGGACAAAACTCCCCTTCGGACTATCGCTCGTTGCGCTGGCAAAGAGAATCACTTGATAGAACTGCAAGCTGAAAAGTTCTTTTGTTGCCTACAACCACGAAAAATCCGGATGACGACGGCGACCGCGTGTACGAAACGTCTTTGCGAGTTCCGACGTAGGAGGGGCGCCGTCCTCCTGTTCCATTCTGAGTTCTCGAGTCCTTGAGTTCTCGAGTTCTTATGTCTTCATTGACGCCTCTTTCCTCGGATTGTAGACTATTCCTACACCCGAAAGAACAACACATATCGAGCGAGGCCGACCTATCGCAGAGTCGCATCCCGAAACTCCATCAAGGTTCCCAATGCGCTCGGTCGGAAGAAGGAGTAGTCCAAATGGGAACGGAATCACCGCACGCCGGTGACGGCATCCTCCGGCAAGCGAACCAGGGCCAAGCAAGCTTCCCGGAGCTTGCAGCATATTTAAAGAGCCTGCCCCACATGGTCCTCATGTCTTCGCCCAAAGAGTTCGCACGATACATGGAAGACCTGGACGCCGCCCGTATAGAGAGAGAACAAAAAGTAGCGGCAGGAGAGCTTCCCGCTTCCGAGATCCACGTCAAGACGACCGACGTGGAGAGTCCAAAGCTCCATGGCATTCAGACTCAAAACGGCTTCGTTCCGCGTGTGTTCACAAACGATGATCTGGCACGCCAGTTTGCGGTAACCAGCGGTCTCATCGAGCCCGATGCCGCTCTGCCCTTGATGACCAAGGACTGGACTTACGGATTCCAAGAATTTCTTTTCAACGGCTACCCCGGCGCCGTCATCGACGACGGAAGCGACCACAAGATCAACTTGTATCGTCCAGCCATTGCGCGGCTCTACGGATACCTGACCTTCAACGAGTTTGCCGCTCTTCCGAATCTCCACGTCGTCCTGCACGGGGGCAAGATTCTGTACCAACAACCTCCCGACAAGGGTATCCAGGCCTTTGTTTACGACAGCGACAACGCCGCATCCTATGGCATCGTGGAGCTCCAAAAGACCGCCCCGGCCGTGGGACTGCAGAAAGCGCCACCTTCGGACCTCATCCCTCAGCTCCTTCGAGCCGGAGTAACCCTGCTTGTGATCAATCACGCTCTGCCGGACGCACGGACCTACAACCGGGACGACCTCGTGAGAATGGCAAACACCTCGGGCTCCCAACCCACCGAGACACCCGATCCTGCAGCAGCGAACGCTCAGCCCGTCGATCCCTCCCTCGATCCGCAAGCCGGGCGGGAAGCAAGTACGACGTCGGCGGCTCGAACCGATGCCCCGGAACTGCTCCAGAAAGCATTGAAAAGTCCCCCCAACCCCATGTTTCCCCCTCCCGCTCAGAACGACGTGGACGCACAGATGCTTTTTCACGAATGGAAGAACAAGTCGGAGCAGCAAAACGCGGAGGTCTTCGAGCTCCTCGAGGTGCTGGCGTTTCAAATCAAGCTCTATACGCTGGTTCACGGCCGTCCCGTTCAACGGATTGACCTGGCCCCAGTTTTTCCGTGCCCAGGGCGAAGAGAACAAAACCATCACATACCTTTACACACAAGAAGAAAAGACCAAGAAAGCCGTCGAGAACGATCCGCCTGAAAACCAGCACTACATGGCGCTTTCCGGGATCGAGGCCTTGCGATGGATTTGGTCGGCGCCCAGGAACATCGACCTGGTAGGTATCGACTGTTACCCGAATAGTCCCGCTTGGATGACCATCCCGAACTACTGGGTTTTGAGCGCCGTGTTTCCGCTCTTCTACGAGATCCCCGACTTGAAGAAGATCCCGAGTGCCGGACTCGGCAAGCTGGGAGGTCTACCTGGAGCTCGCGGACTCAAACCGGAATCCGTCCGAGCGCTGGTTCACGGCTGGAAGCAACTTCTGAGCCTAGAGCAAGACGGTGGGACGACCGCATTGATCCATCACGACGGGAAACGCTACCTCCCTGTCTTCTCCGACGCCGATCAGTTCTTCGCCTTCTCCTCTTCGCCACAAGGGATTCCAGGAAAACCCAAACAAGTCACCGGAAAAATCGCGCCTTTCGGCCCTTGGCTCGAGGCCACGGCGGAGCATGACGGAGTCATTCTGGATCCCGCCGGCCCGCACCCGCTCGTTTTGGACCACACCGATCTGCTCGGACTCGATCTTTGGTGCCGGCGGCCCGAGCGCGGCCCCGCCGGATGGAACATTATCAACGCCATTGCCGATCTCTATGTGAACAAGAAGATCACCGCCGTTATCGCCGGACGTCTGGTGGCGGACTATCCTCGCTACTGGGTGGGTTTACAGCACACCCAAGATCAATCGGCGCTTCTCATGGTGCCCCAGACCGACGCTTGTGCGTTGTTCACATCCCCGGAGCTCGCCAAAACCTACCTGGATTGGTACATGAGCCTTGATTCTGTGAAAACTCAACTCGAGGGTATGCAGCCGGTACCGCTTTTGACCCGGTGGAACGCCTCGGCCCTCGCCGTGGCCGCCGGGCAATTCTCGGAGATCTCGGATCGACCCCGAACCTCTCGCGGCCACAGGGCTCCACCTCGGGAGAGATGCAATGGAAGCGGCTCTCGAGAGAATCGACGAGAAATTGAAACCCCGCATCTCGGGTTTCGTCTGGGAGGGATAGGCCTTGAGTCGGGACAGCGTTTTTCCCTCTCTCATGAGCGACGGGCGGGATCTCTACGAAGACCGAAACTATCAGAAAGCCCTCGAGAAGTTCGCCCAGGCCATGTTGCGCCAGCCGAGCAGCACGCGGGCGCGCTTCTGGGTGGGCGCATCCCACTATCATCTGGGAAACATCAGCCAGGCGAAGCAACACCTCGAAAAAGTGCTCGAGAGTGAAGAGCTCCCCATCCCTGACCGGCCTGCGGCCGCATACGAGTATCTCGCCAGATGCTTCATGTCCGCTGACACTAAAAGGGCCATCGAGCTGGCGGAACGAGGCGTTCGTCGCGACGCGAAAGATCCGCGGGTTCGCCTCATCTTGGGAAACGCCCATCTCCGGATGGAGCAGATTAAAGAAGCGTTACGCCAGTACGACGAAGCTTGGGAGCTCGAGGGGCGCCGAAACGGCCGACCGGCTTTTCCGGCGCACCCCGGTCAAGTGCCCTTCGCAAGGAGCGCCGCCCTGATTCAGCTCAAACGCTGGGATGATGCTCTCGTCGCGGTCGAGGACGCTCTTCAAAGGGATCCCGAAAACGGTTCCTTTTACAATCGCAAGAGCATCGTGCTCTTCGACGGTCTCGAGAAAACCGACGAGGCGGTGGCAGCGGTCGAACGCGCCATCGAGCTCGACCCGGAAACGATTGGAACCGGCAACGACGGTGTCTATTACTACAACTACGCACACTATTTGGAGAAACTGAATCGAAACGACAAAGCGCTAGAAGCCATCGACCGAGCCATCGCGATCTCCCCTCGGCGGCAATACAAGGAGTATCGGAAGAAGCTCGTCCATCGAGCTCAGGAAGAAGTTGTGGCAGCCCCGCCCAAATCCTCGAAAACGAGCTTCTCATCGGTGGGCGGGATGAAAGCACTCAAGATCAAGCCCGTCGGATCATCCAGGTCGTTCACGTGAACCGCGACGAGGCACGCCGCTACGGCATCATTCGTAATGGGATTCTGCTCTACGGGCCACCGGGTTGCGGCAAGAGCTTCTTCGCCGAAGCCATGGCCGGAGAGTTCAAACTCAACTTCTTGCCCGTCAACCTAGCGACGGCGCTCACCAAGTATGTGGGCTCCGCCGGCGAGACGATGGAGAAGGTTTTCCAACAGGCGAGAAACCGCCTTCCCTGCGTGCTCTTCGTCGATGAGCTCGATTCTCTTGCCGGGCGTCGAACCGACGCCGGTTCTCAGCACGAACAGCAAATGGTCAACGCTCTGCTGCAACAAATCGATCTCAACCGGGAAGTACCGGGACTCATCTTGGTCGGCGCCACCAACCGACTGGACGAGATCGACCCGGCGGTCATCCGGGAAGGCCGTTTCGACTACAAGGTCAAGATTTACAAGCCCGATTTCGATGCACGCCGCGAGATTCTGGAAGTTCTCCTCCGCGAGCGTCCTCATGACGACTCGGTCAACACAACCGGACTCGCCCAAGACATGGAGGGTTTCACGGCTGCACAGATCCGCCACGTTGTCGACGAAGCGGCACTCGCGGCCATGGAGTCCGGGGCGACGATTTCCGACGGTCACCTGAAAGAGGCCTACCGTCATCACGTAACATCGAAACGATATCAAGGCATCCAGATGACCTGGGACGATCTAATTCTTCCCGACGACAAAAAAAAGAAGCTCCAGTTCATCGAAAAGTTCATCGAAAATCCCGAGGTGGCCCGCAGCCTCGGTGTGGACTCTCCGCGCGGCATCCTTCTCTTTGGCCCCCCCGGCACCGGAAAGACGACGATCGCCCGCGTGCTGGCATCAGAGACTGATGCCTCCTTCTTCGCCGTCAATGCGGCGGATATTTTTTCCAAGTGGTTGGGAGATTCCGAGCAACACGTCAAGGAGCTCTTCGAAAAAGCCCGCGACAGCGTTCCCGCACTCATTTTTGTCGACGAGATTCGAAGCGGTCCTCGGGCGTCGATCCGCCGCGGACTCCGGCGGCGCCCACGCCCGCAACTCGGTCATCAACACGTTTCTCTCGGAAATGGACGGCATCGAATCGAGTGGCCGGGTCTTCGTCATCGGAGCGACCAATCGTCCGGAGCTCCTCGATGAAGCCGCACTTCGCCCCGGACGTCTGAGCGAAGCCGTTGAGATCGGCTTGCCGAACGTCCCGGCCCGCCTGGCCATGCTCCGGCTCTTTACGCGCAAGATGCGTCTCAATGACTCGGTTAACATCGAAGAGCTCGCCGAAGAGACCGAAGGAGCCAGCGGCGCCGATCTCAAAGGTCTTTGTACCGCCGCCGGTAGAAACGCCTTCTTGAGAGCATTGGACTCCGGAAAAGACGAACCTTCCGTCACCCGCGATGATTTCACCGGCGCTATCCAGGAGCTTTTCCCCGAAAAAGCCTGGTCAAAAAACGAAAGAAGCATCGGCTTTCAGGCAAATTCAGCTTCGTCTTAGCTTTTCGTGGGCACATCAGTTTGATTTGAGTCTCCAACTGCTTTACTTTCACATTCCATGGAGGATCGAATGGTCGATTGGGGACGGATCCGGATCCAGTTTCCTGCCATCAGGGACGTGACTTATCTCAACACCGCCGGTGGAGGCCCCCTGTGCCGATATGCCGCGCACGAAGCCAAGACCTACTACGAGGAAATGCTCGCTTACGGCGATACTCTATGGGATGAATGGCTCGAACGCACCGAAGCCACCCGGCGGCAACTGGCGAACCTCATTCGAGTGTCCCCGGACGAGATCGCATTTCCCGGGAACACGTCCCTGGCGATGAACCTGCTCGCGGAGCTGTTCTACGGAGCGGGAGAAGTTCTCACGATGGCCGACGACTTTCCCTCGGTTACGCTCCCCTGGCTTCATCGTGACTATCCGGTCCGATTTCTGGAATCCCGTTCCGACGGCACCGTTCCTATAGAAGACGTCGAAGGTGCCCTGAGCTCGACCACGAGGATCCTGGCGACGAGTCACGTTCAATATCGAACCGGCTTTCGGATGGATTTGTCGGGGCTAAGTGAGCTGTGTCGGTCCAAGGGAATCCTGTTGATTGTCGATGCCACGCAAAGCTTCGGTACCATGCGGATCGACCTCGAACGCGATCCCGTTGAACGCACTGGTTTTCAGCGGCTACAAATGGATGACGGCGGGCTACGGCATAGCATCGCTTTACGTGCGGAAGAAGCACTTGGAGTCCCGGCGCCTACCCGGGGTGGGCTGGCGAACCGCAAAGCAACCCTACGCCTTGGTGAACGATCTCCTGGACCTCACCACAGAAGCTTCGGGGCTCGAGCTCGGCCACCCACCGTTTCCCGGTATCTTCGCCTTGCGTGGGGCGCTTCGTCTCGTCGAAGAAGTCGGGCTCGACAGCATCGAATCCCGGATCCGGGAACTGACGGACTACCTCCATCAGAAGATGGACGCCGCCGGGATTCCCGTTACCTCCCCAAGGGCTTCGAGCCAGCGGGGCGGCATCACGATGCTTGGGGTTTCCGACCCGAGCGACATTGCGACCCGCCTGAAGAAAAAGAACATTTTCACTTCCGCCCGCGGCCCGGCATTGAGAATAGCCTTGCACTTTTACAACACCCACGAGGATATCGACCGCTTGGCTGGTACGCTAGCGGAAATCGTTTGAGCCGCTTTTCTGGTATAATTTCTCCTAAGCCCACAACTTTTTTATTCACCGAAACGCGGTCAAGCTTTGCACGTGATGTCTCTCTTTGGAAGCCGGGACGTTCGGGTATGGTGAAGAAAGCTACGAAGTTCCAGTACTTTCGGACCGCGTTCCACATCTATACGGCGAACCATGACGACTATTTCTCAGGGCCGCACGGTAAAGTCTATCGAGTTGTCGATGATGATGGCCGTCCGTTCGCAGCGAAGATCGTCAGAAGAACAGGAACAACCGGTGAGCAACGCCGGCAGTTCAAACAGGAAGTGAGCTTTTGCTTCCAGAACAACCACAAAAACGTTGCACCCGTTCTCGATTTCGGCAACCGGAGAATCGGGAGCAAAGATGCTCCTTTCCTCGTGATTCCGCGATACAAACGGAATCTTCGCGGGCTTCATCAAAGCGAACTGTCGTCTGAGAAAGTCCTCTCCATCTTGGGCGAAATTCTCGACGCAGTCGAAGCCGCTCACCTTCACGATCTGTGGCACGGAGATCTCAAACCTGAGAACATCTTGCTCGACGACTTCGATCAGGTTGCAGTCGCCGATTGGCGAATGCGCAACGACTCGTCGACCACCTCAAGGAATTGATCCACCTCGCCAACATACGATTCAAAGCGGATATGGAAGCGGCGGCTCGTTCCTGTCAGGAAGCCGAGAGAAAAGCGCTCCAGCAAAGAATCGAGGAAGAAAAAAAGCGCCTCGATGTGATCGAGAGCTTGAAAATCTAGCGCCGTTCTGAAGCTCGATGTGCAAGGTAAAAGCAGAATTATGCTCGTACCTTGTCGAGCCCAAGGCGTTTGAGGAGGAGCCAATCTAAGATTTTGTCAGGTAGGAACCAAGACAATCTGGCCATTAGTTTCGCATCGGGACCGACCAAGTATCTCGTTCGGGGATTCGCCACGGTCAAAGCACTTGCGACCACTTTCGCCACCTCTTCAACAGGTATGGCGGCATCACTCATCTCTTCTGCGGCCTTGCGGAGGGCCGCCATGCTCGAGTCGTAGAGCTCATGGGCTCTTTCAGGTAGTTTCTTGAAGGTGTCCTCGAATCGATTGAAGGACTTTTGCCAAATGGGCGTCGCGATGGCGCCCGGCTCGACGAGGCTCACTTTGATTCCCCAGGGACGAAGCTCGCGCCGCAGCGAATCGCTGAAAGCCGAGAGTCCAAACTTGGACATACAGTAGGGTCCAAACATGGGCGATGCCACTCGGCCACTGATGGAACCGACGTTGACCACGCGTCCCGTAGCCCTGCGCAAGAGAGGCAACAAGGCCTGCGTCACCGCCACCTGTCCGACCAAGTTGACCTCGAGCTGTATTCTTAGATCGTCGAGAGGAAGAAACTCCAAGGGAGCGTTGACGCTGATACCTGCATTGTTGACGAGTCCATGAAGACCGGTTTCTCCGACTTCTCTATGAACCTCGTCCGCCGCCGCCGCGATGGAATCACTACGAGCCACATCGATGAGAACCGGCGTGAGGTTATCCGATGAAGCTTCGCGCAAACGGTCACCATCCTCCGACTTGCGCACTCCCGCCAGTACCTTGAAGCCTCTCGAATCCAAATAAAGAGCACAGGCCTCACCGATTCCGGTCGAAGCTCCGGTAATTAGAATGGCTTTTGTCATGGTCATTCATCACTCCAATTGCGCCCGGAGGATCAAACGGTAAGCAAGGGCGACTCAATCGATACGTTCACGCTCCAAATCATCACGATGTCATAGCCTGTTGGAGAGGTCAAAGCGGACCTGCTCCATCCGCCAGTCAGAAAGATATTTTGAGAAAAGTCCTAAATCCTTCCTATAATGATCCCGATGTTGTCCTATGGATTGCAGTGGACCGATTCACGGCCCGCGAGCTGTTTTCTCCCCTGTTAGAGAGCGTTGCGGAACTCCAATAACACCTCAAACAGCCTGCGGTGGCGGCATTCCGCTATTTCAATCGGTATCGCTCTCTCCTGCGTTGGAGCAGCGGCGTTGCTGGAATGGACTACGACCCCAGATCCTGCCGAAAAGAAAGTTCACATCGAGCTCTTCAGATACGGCGCTTCACCGGCGATCATCAGAGCCAACCGGGGCGACTCCCTGACGGTGACCTTTTCGACCCGTGACACGGGCCACAGCTTCTTCCTTCAGGATTACCGCATCGACGCCAAGGTGACTCCGGGCAGTGAGATGTTGGAAGTGCGCGACCCTCTCCGTGCGACCGAACCGCCCCGAGATCTGCAGGAACTCAAACTGACCGCCGGGAATCCCGGGCTGTGGGGACATCTGGTCTCGGCTTCCCGGTTTCGCTGCCACGTTTATTGCGGCCCCATGCACGGATTCGAACAAGGCGACCTCATTGTGCGACCCAACTTCCTTCTGACGACGAGTCTGGGTCTGCTCATCGCATTGGTCATTATTGGCTATTTACGCGTCGGTTGGGACACGCCTCACGTCGGTGCATCTCCTCCCTCGGTCATCGATCTCAATCGTCGGTGGCCCTGGCTGGACAAACTTCTGAAGTGGCGTCCCTTGCAGTTTGGGCTCACCTTACCGGTGCTGGCAGGCTTCACCGTGATTGTCCTCGCCGGGCTCTTCGGAACGAAAGTAGGCGGGCGCAATATCGCGGTCATGATGACCTGGGCCGTCTGGATGACTCTGCTGGCCGTTGTCCTGGTCCCGCTGGGGACTCGCCTTTGGTGTGTGGTTTGCCCGGTGCCGTTTTTGGGTGAGGTCCTGCAGCGTGGGGCGGTGTCTGAAACGAGAAGCTCTACCAAGAAGGGAAGATACGGCAACCGTTTTTTCGGTCTGGGGCGCCGCTGGCCCAGGGCTTTGCGAGGTCCGTGGATTCGGCTGGCGGCCTTCGTCGGCCTCGGCAGCTTGAGCGGAGATCCCTGGCCGGCCAACCCCGTTGGACGGCGGTAGTCTTGCTGTCGCTGGCAGTCATGGCCGTAGTCATGTCCCTCATCTGGGAACTGCGAGCTTTTTGCCGATACGTTTGTCCCATGGCCTCGTTCATATCGGCCTATGCCTCCGTGGGTCGCCTCATGGTGCGAGATCGTGACGCTCAGACGTGCCGCGAGTGCACGGACAAATCGTGCTTGCGGGGCAACGCCGAAGGCTGGGCCTGCCCCTACGGCCTGTTGCTGCCGTCGCTTCCGATCATCCATCAGACCTCGGAATGCGGCGCTTGTACCGAGTGCTTCAAGAGCAAGCCTATAGGGAACCCCGTCGGCGAGACCAAACCGTGGATCACACACTTGGAAACGGTGGATCTCGACGGCGACGGTTTCATGGATGTGGTCGTCTGCGACGCCAAGCTCAACCAGATCCGCTGGATTCAGCAAAACCCGAAGGGATATTCCAAGAAACTCGGCTCGGCTCGCGGGTTCGAGCTCCCGCTCACGTCACCGCTACGGACATCGACCTCGATGGAGACGTTGACCTTCTTGTGGCCAAAATGGGGATGATTTTTCCGAACAACGACAAGATCGGCGCCGTCGTGGTTCTAGAGAACAACGGTGAACAAGTTTTCTCCAACCGTGTGCTCGTCTACAACATCGCCCGGGTGACCGATGTTCAGCCCGGTGACTTCGATGGTGATGGTGACATCGACCTCGTGGCAGGCCAGTTCGGTTATGACGATGGTGAAATCCGTTGGCTCGAGAATCTCGGAGACTGGAACTTCGAAAGCCATGCCCTATTGAATCTCTCCGGCACCATTCACACGCCGGTGGCCGACATCGATAATGATGGCGACTTGGACATCGTGGCTGTGGTTTCCCAGGAATGGGAGGAAATCTACATTTTCTTGAACAACGGTCAGGCGAATTTCGAGACGAAGTTAATCTACGGCTCCACGAACGAAGACTTCGGCAGCAGCGGGATTTCTTTGGCCGATATGGATCGAGACAACGATCTCGATATTTTGTACACGAACGGCGACGCTTTCGATTACATCCCGCCCGGGCCGCGTCCCTGGCACGGAGTCCAATGGCTCGAGAACAAAGGCGGGCTGGATTTCGAATACCACCGGGTCGGTGACTTTCCAGGGGCCTACTTTGCCAACGCAGTGGATGTGGACCGGGATGAAGACCTCGACATCACTGTGGTGAGCAGCTTCAACAAATGGGACGATCCAGCGGCGCAATCGATGATCTGGTTCGAAAATGACGGTAACATGGGATTTACCGCCAGAGATATCACCTCGAATCCCACGCACCTCCTGGTTATGGATCACGCCGACATGGACGGCGACGGGTGGGTGGACCTGGTTACCGGAGGAATGCACACCTACCCGCCCTTCGACCGCATGAGCCGGATCACATTGTGGCGGAATATCTGGCCCCAGCGGGAGAGCGTCGAGTAAAGTCGCACTCGAGCGATGGCGAAGAAGAAAAAAAGAGGCAGCCGAAAGGGACTCATCCGCCGGAGCCGTCTTCGACACAAAAAGGATCCTCTCTCGCCAGGCGTTTTCTCCTATTTCTCTTTCTCGCAGTGGCCGCAATCGGCGTGACCTGGGGCACCCTGACTCTTCTCGAGAGAGGCGAGCGCCAGGCAGCAGTCGAGCGCCTACCCGATTCTGCCGGTTCTCACCGACATGTCGAACAACTTCAGACAGGAGTTGACCCAAGCGGATCAGAGCCTTCGGCAAGCCTTCACCTCAGGAGAGCCGAGCAAGGAGATTGGTCGCCTTGCCGGCCAACTGGGGCGACTCTACCAGGCGAACTCCTACTACGAACAGGCGGAGAGCTGCTTCCGCGTGGCGATGGAGCTCGAGACCGGCAATCCTCGCTGGCCCTATCGCCTGGCGTCGCTCCATCAAATCAAGGGCGGAAGCGATTCGGTCGTCGGATGGCTCGGGCGAACGACCGACCTCGATCCCGACTATGCTCCGGCTTGGCTCAAGCTGGGAGACAATCACTTCAAAGCCGGTGACCTGAATCAGGCGAAGGAGAGCTACGAGCGAGTCCTGCGACTTTCGCCGGACGATCCTTACGCCCTTTTAGGGCTGGCCCGTATCGCGCTCGAATCGTCACTTTGGGAGGAAGCCGAGAAGCACCTGAAGCAGGCTCTCGAAAACGACCCCGGTTTTGGCGCCGCCCATCGGACGCTCGCATCCGTTCACGAGCACTTTGGCCGGCACGAGGAAAAGCAAAAGCATCTCGACCAGGCCATCGAGGCGGGGCGGTTTCGACCTGCGGACGATCCCAGGACCGACGACTTGCTCGACCTCACCTACGACACCGAGCTTCTTCTCGTCGAGGCCTTCAAGGCCGCCCAAATGCGCCAAGGGCAGCGTGCCGCCGATTTGTTCGAACGAGCCATGGAGCTTGATCCGGACAATCCACAGGTCTATCTGATGCTGGGCAAGACGGTCACCGACGCCGGCGAAGCCCAGGATGTATTTTCGGAAGGCGATCTCTTTGGATCCCAACTCCGCCGAAGCCCATCGTCTGTTGGGCGAGGCGCTCGAGCAGGAAGGTGACCCTCAGGAAGCCGAGCAAATGTATCGCCGGGCGCTCGATCTCGATCCAAACCAACCCGAAACGTACAACAACCTCGGTTTGATCTACGCCGGCCAGGGGAAGTTCGGAGAAGCGGAGGATTATCTGGGCGAAGCGCTGGCACTCGATCCCGAGTCGATCGACATCCGCGACAACCTGGCTTGGACGCTGCACAGCGCCGGCAAACTCGATGCGGCCGCGGAACACTACCACCAACTGCTAGAGATCAGGCCAACGCTCGGCCGAGCGGCCAACGGCCTGGCCGTGATCCTTTCGGGTCGCCGCGACTTTGAAAAAGCGCTTCGCTGGGCTTTGGTCGCATGCTCTGGGGAAGGGGGGAACAATCCTCTCTATCTAAGTGTTCTAGCTGCTATCTATAACGATCTCGGGCGTTTCGAGCTGGCGGTGCCAACAGCTGAGAGGAGCCTGGAGCTGGCTCGGGCGGGAGGACGCCGGGACTTGGCCCGGGAACTCCGTTCCAACGAAGAGAAGGTTGGGATTGACCCAATCTTCCTCGATGACATACACGGGGTGTTCTTCCGGCAGGTTACCGCTTATATTCGTCCAGGTCTTTCCAAAATCCGAAGTCTTGAAGACCCAAGGACTGAAGTTGGCGCTACGATGTCCATCGAAGGTCAGGTAAGCCGTACCTTCTTCAAAATGGGACGCCTCGACCCGGCTGACCCAGAGGTCCTCGGGAACCCCGGGAATATTCGCCCGAAGATTGGTCCACTCGACTCCTCCGTTTCGAGTCAGCTGGACGTTACCGTCGTCCGTCCCGACCCAAATCAATCCCTCTCGAAGCGGCGACTCGGAAACGGAAATCAACGTGCCGTAGTACTCGGCGCCGCCCCCAGGTACGGCGTCGCTGGTGAGCCCACCGGATTCCTTGATGGTTTTGTAGGGATCGTTTTTCGAGAGGTCGGGGCTGATAAGGGTCCAGGAATCCCCGCGATCGACAGATTTGAACAGATGATTGGCACCGAGGTAGATGGTGCTCGGGCTGTGGGGAGAGATGATTAGAGGCTGGCTCCAGTTCCAGCGGAACGCTCCGCTCCCACTGTATCGATCGTCGGCGTCTCGGCTCTCGGGCGTTGGCCCCCAGCCTTTCTCCAACTGCAGTTTTTCGATCTCAGGCGTTATGTATTCCTCGTAGTTGATGATGTTGTCGCCCTTGAGTGGCTTGATATGAACCTGCTCACGAGTTTCGACATTGGATCGCAAAACCGCACCCCAGCCCCTCGGATCGAGCTCGGAGTAAGACGTACGCCAGTCGGTCGGATCGATCTGGACGTGGAACCCGTCTCCACCGCTGATGCGATACCAGAGATCCGTATAGATGGCGCGGTCTCGAGAGAGAGAAGGGCCGCCCCAAGTGCCGTTATCCTGGAGCCCGCCGTATACGTAATAGGGATCCCGCATGTTGACGCCGACCATGTAAAACTGGCTGATGACGAACTGATCGAACATGACGTAGCTTTTTCCATGGTCGTGGGTTAAATAAGCGCCACCGTCGTTTCCGACGTAGAAACGGTCTTTGTTGTGCGGATCCAGCCACAGGGCATGATAATCCCCGTGAATCCCCGTGCCGGTGAATCGCTTGAAGGTCTTGCCGGCGTCTTCCGAATACTCGAAAGAGCCCGTAACCCTATAGATCAACTCGTCATCGTGAGGATTGATCCAGACGTGGCTGTAATAGAAAGGCCGGTTATTGTACCGATTCATGTATTTCCAGCTCGCACCCCCGTCTTCGGAACGGTAAAGACCCGTGCCGAGCTTGCTCATATCGTCGTAGTCGGGGTCATCCGGCGTCGGCTGGAAGCCATGTTCGTAAAAGGCCATGAGAACTTTCGGATTACTTCTGGCAATGGCGAGACCGATCTTTCCCGAGTCGCCTTCAGGTAGGCCCTTCGTCAGTTTTTGCCACGACTCGCCACCGTCCACCGATTTGAAGATCCCTCCGTTCGGCCCTCCGCTATCGAAACGGAAAGGCTGGCGCAACCTCTGCCAGAAAGAGACATAGAGCTCATCGGGATTTTCCGGGTGCATGATCAATTCAATAGCGCCTGTTTTTCCATCATCGGGAAGGCCGTTCGTCAGCTTCTGCCAATTTTTGCCGCCGTCCGTGGTTTTGAACAGTCCCCGCTCGCCAACGTAACCCCAGATGCACCCGGTGGCGGCGACGTAAACGACGTCTGGATTGTCGGGGTGGATGAGAACGGTTCCAATCGTATAGGTGTCCTCGAGTCCCATGTGCGTGAAGGACTTGCCCCCATCCGTCAACTTGTAAATGCCGTTTCCCCAAGCGGCGCTGTTACGGCCACACTCTTCTCCCGTCCCGACCCAAATGAGGTCCGGATTTTTTTGCGATAGTGCGATGTCTCCAATGGACGCGGCTCCGTAACGATCGAAAATGGGCTCGAAGGTGGTGCCGCCGTTGGTCGATTTCCAAACTCCACCGGAGGCGGATGCCACCAGGACGGTGGTCCAGTCATCATCGAGCGCCTCGATATCGGAAACCCGCCCGCTCATGTTGGCTGGACCGATGTTGCGCCAGCACATGTCCTCGATGGGAGTTTCTTCTGAGCTTTGGGCAAACAAGCCCAGCGATATCGAGAGAGCGAGTAGGAACAAAAGGCATGAATCAACTCGTCTTGAAAAGGTCATGGCCATTCCTCCTTGAGACAGAAGACGATGGATGCAGTGCGTAACTTTTCTAATTCTCTCCAGATACCAGCCGGCGAAACCGTTGGTGGTCGCGCAGAGGATCCCAGATCGGATCGAGTCGAAGCAAGGGGACCGACAGAGGTGAAGGAATGGAAAGGAGGTGCTCTAGCTCGTTGACGGCGGCCTCATTTTCGCCCACCATGGCGTAGATCTTCGCCAGGTCGATCGCGCGGAAAGGCCCATGATAAGCGTCCTTGCTGACGGGCAGCAATTCGACCGCCCGCTTCCCTTCTCGAAGGGCATCGACCTTGCGCCCGAGCCCCGCGAAGGCAATACCGAGAGCGCTGTGGAACCGCGAGTCCTCCGGTTCTTCCTCAACCCGAGATTCCACCAGGGCTCGAGCCGAGTCGTAGTGGGCACGCTCGAGATCGGGCCGATTCATGAGTCCGTAAACTCGAGCGTAGAGTTGATCTTTGGGTACGAACCACTCTATGACGTCAACCGCCTCCCATGGGAACGAAGCGATTCGGTTAAGCGCCTCTTGGTATTCTTCGTCGAAGATATCCATCAAAATCCATTGCAGCAGTACATACTGAAAGTAGTCTCTCTTACCAACTCCCAGCGAAATGTCCTCCAGGATGGCCCGAGTCTTCTCCATGTCTCCCTTCCAGCTCACGTGGAGTTGGGCCTTCCAAGCAAAGGGTTCCGGCCAATCCGGGGCGAACGAGTTGACGCGTTCGTAGTAGCGCTCCGCTTCCCGGTAGTCGCGCAGGAGATAGTAGGTTATTCCAATCTCAAACATAAGATTGGCGGAACGGGGGTCGAGCTCAGCGGCCTTCTTTAGGTTGTTCAGGGCCGCTTCGAATTGACCCTGACGCCGCTGCACATAGCCTATTCCATGAACGAGTTCGAGGTTGTTCGGTTGGTGTCTCTGAGCGACGCGGAATTCAGCGAGAGCTCTTTCATAGTCCCGGTGCCCGTGGTAGTAGTAGTAGCCGAGGGCAACATGGGCCTCGGGGAGCTCCGGCGCGAGCTGGAGCGCCTTATCCACCGATTCCCTTGCTCTCTGAAGGCGATCCGCAGTCCGGTCATAAAATATCCAGTATAAAAAAGCGTAAGCTTGAGAGAGACGCGCGTGAGCCGCCGCGAAGTCGGGATCGAGCTCGATGGCTTTTTCGAACATCTGTGCGGCAAGCCGACGGTCCTCCACGGCGCCGCTTCGCTGGTAAACGTCGTTGCCACGGAGATAGTATTGATAAGCCTCCAGGTTCTCGGTAGGCCTCTCACCGATCATCCGGCGTTCCGGCTCGAGCAACGTGATGTCCAGAGCCTCGACGACCTTCGCCGCAATGTCGGTCTCCAGTTGAAAGGCGTCGGTCACTTCACCGTCATAAACCTCGGCCCATTGCTGGGTAGCGCCGGTGACCTGGGTGAGCTGGGGACGCACGCGCACGCGGGCGACACCGCCGGCGGTTTGCCGTATGCTAATCGTGCCACCGAGGAGAAAGTCGGCCCCGAGCTCCTCTCCAATCTGTTGGGCCGTTTTCTGGGTGTCCTTGTACTGAATGGAGCTTTGACGGCCGATGACCGCGAGTCCTGAAAGACCGCTGAGGCGGGTTCGGATCTCGTCGGTGATGCCATCCGCAAGATACGCTTCATCGGGTGGACCCACGTTCTCGAAAGGCAGAATCGCGATTCTCTTCAGCTCAGTCACGAGTGTTTCGGGCTCGGTGGGCGTCGGGTCTCGCTGGAGTATGCCGTAGCCTGTTATCAAGGCCAGCGCGACCAGGCCGGCCAGTCCAACAGGAAGCCACCAGCTCTTGCGACGGGGCACGCTCGGTACGGGTGCTCTCGAGCCCGATACCAGAAGATCCCTCACGGCTCTCAGATCCACCACGAGGTCCTTGATCGTCTGATAGCGCCGGTTCGGATCCTTGGCCAGGCATTTATCCACCATGCGCTGGAGCTCGGATGTCGCTTCCTCGGTCGCATCGGATCCCAGTTCGGGAAGCCGCGGAGCGGCCTCCGTGGACAGGGCATGCAGAACCTCTAAACTACTCGAGCCCTTAAAGGGAGCCTGTGCTGCGAGCATCTCGTAGAGGACGATGCCAAGACTAAAGATGTCGCGCCGGTGGTCTACCGCCTTTCCTCGTGCTTGCTCGGGAGACATGTAGGAGACGGTCCCCATCACTCTGCCGGGGTCGGTTTCTGCGCGAACGGCGGTCTCGACCTCGCTTCCTTTTTCCTCAGCGGCAAGGGGCTCGACGAGCTTCGCCAGCCCAAAGTCGATGACCTTCGCGTGGCCGTCCTCGGTGACCATGATGTTGGCCGGCTTGAGGTCGCGGTGGACGATGCCCTTGTCATGGGCCCGGGCCAAACCTTCGGCGACTTCGGTGGCAAGCTCCAGGGAGCGGGCGAGGGGAAGTCGATCGCGGCCGAGCCCATCCTTGAGCTGCTCGCCTCGGATCAACTCCATGGCGATGAAGGTCACGCCCTCGGCTTCGTCGATCTCGTGAACCACGCCGATATGAGGGTGCTCGAGCTTGGCGGCGGCCTGGGCTTCCTGAATGAAGCGGCGTTTACGTTCGGGATCGGCGACCAGCTCCGGGAGCAAGACTTTGAGAGCGACCTCGCGGTCAAGCTTCACGTCGAGGCCGCGGTAAACGATCCCCATGCCGCCTCGGCTGATCTCTTCCAGGACGCGGTAATGGGAGAGGGTCGCTCCGATCACGGGGAAGCATCCTTTTTCGCTGGCAGGAAGGAGGATAGTCCTTTGCGGTGTGAAAAGTCAAAAAAGGGGGGGGGTAGGGATTAGGCGGGACTAGTGTCCTGTATCAGTGGATCGTTGCATAAAGCTCGAGGTCATTTTGTGGGCCGGCAAGGCGTGCCGACGAAGATATATCGCGATATTTCGAGGAGGCGCAACGCAGTCAGCGCGCAAAAGGGGCCGAGATTTATGTGACGAATTACTGACACAGGGCACTAGGGGGGATTGGGGTTAGGTTGGCATCGAGTTCTTGAAGACCAATCCCCGCTGCGCGGCGCGGCTAGCGAAATCTCGCCCGGGCAAAGTTGTTTGTGTCGGGAGAGCAACCACTAATTCACCGTAATCGTGAATTAGTGGCATTTACAAACCATTATTGTGGTGATACAATGTCTGAAATTCACGTATTACGTTAGTTATGACAAGAAAGAGACCTAATTCAGCTCTGAAGTTCGTGGACGACCTGGTCGCGGCAGGGAAAACCCATTTCACGTTTGATGAGGCCGTTCAACACTTCGGGCAATCCCCATCGGCCACCGCCAACCTATTACGTCGTATGATTGCCATGGGGCTGGTAGATCGAGTACATCGAGGCTGCTACGTTGTCCGCAAGCTTGGCGTCCTTGGAACAAGAGCGGCTGCTGAGGACGTGGCTTTGGCAGTGGCCGCAGCCTTCGAAGGTCAACTTCACCGTATTGGATATCGCACCGCTTTGGACGAGAACGATCTCATCTCTCATCCAGCCCGAACCATCCAGGTCGCCGCGACAAGGCGGATGCGAGCACAAGAGTTATCGGGACGCCCGCTGCGGACGATTGAAGAATCCATGGCAGCGATCACCATAGGAAGCATGGTATATGGTCCGTCAATGATTTCCGATCTGGAGCGCTCTCTTCTTGATGCTGCTGCCCGGCCTGAGTTGGTCGGCGGCGCAGCGGTACTTGCCGAGGCGATATCCACCGCCGGGGCCCACGTCGATCCGGAGCGGTTGAAACAATATGCCGAGCAGTTGAAATGGGCGGCGGCCTTACGGCGGATCGGTTCCGTGTCAGACACCCTCGACATCAAAGGGCTCTCGGGCAAACTTCGCCCCCTCGCGAAACCGCAGGCCGATCTCGATTTGGAACCAAATCCACGCGTCAAGACGGTCTGGAGGGATTCTCGATGGCGAATTCGCTGGACACAGCCTCCCGACGAACTCGCAAACGTGACGAGGCAATGATCACTAGAGCTCAAATCACGAGGCGTGCCTCTAACGAAAATGTGTCTGCCAGAACTGTGGAGCGGGACTACGTTTTGGCGCATGTTGCAGCTGCTGTTGCGAGATCAGACAGGGACACAAAAATGGTCTTCAAGGGTGGGACAGCGTTGCGGATGTGTCACTTCAAAGAGTTCCGCTACTCGGCCGACCTCGATTTCTCAGTTGTTGACGGCACCGTACGGGACGGACTGCAAGCTGTTCGTCAAGTGCTCCAAGATGTGGCAGGCAATATTTCGAAGCTCGAGCTTACTGACGACGATCCTCCTCGGATCGCTTACGTGGGTCCCTTAGGGTCCAGCCAAAAATAGGTTCCCTTTTTCGGGTGCCGAGGCGCCCGGCTGGCAAGGCGCGAGGAGTGAAGAATATCTTGATATTTGAGCTTCGAGCAACGCAGTCAGGCGGGATGGATCGGCAGCCCAAAATGGGAAGTTATTCTTGGCTGGGCCCTTAGGCCGCGAAAGGAGACTCAAACTCGATATTGCAGATGACGAGTATGTAGTCAATAGCGAGCACCGTTCCCTTATACCTCGGTGGCCGGATCTGCCGAAAGAGACCAAGGTTCGCTGCTACACGCTACTTGAAATCGCGGCAGAGAAGCTGCGGTGCATTCTACAACGACTCCAGTGTCGCGATCTGTTTGACCTTCACATGCTTTTCCACGAAGGAGAAGTCGATGCCGGAGAAGCAGCGGCGCTTTTTGAGCCCAAAGCCAAACACCGTGGACTCGATCCCGGACTATTTGCGGAGCGTTACCGAAAGCGAATCACCCAGTACGAGCAGAGGTGGGAAACGGAGCTCGCCGAACATTTATCGGAAACGGTCCCACATTTTGTCAGAATCGAGCGCGAGGTCGCACGGCAACTGAGAAGTGCTCGGATGCTGTGACAACCCTAATTCTCTCCATCCACCAGTCGTTGAAACTGCGGGTGATGGCGCAGAGGATCCCAGATCGGATCGAGTCGAAGCAAGGGAACCGACAGAGGTGAAGGAATGGAAAGGAGGCGTTCGAGCTCGTCGATGGCGGCATCCTTTTCGCCTTGAAAGGCGTCGATGACGTCATCATCATAAACCTCGGCCCGTTGCTGGGTGTCGTCGGTCACCCGGGTGGGCTGGGGACGCACGCGCGCGCGGAGGGCCATCGGCACTTTGCCGATTACTAACCTAATCGTGCCACCGAGGAGAAAGTCAACACGCAGCCTTTGCGCGGTGAATAATCAAAGAGATCGAAAGTTATAGGTCGTCATTCCTGTGTGAGAAGGTTGTACTCGTTGTATTTGACCTCGCAAGGATTCCCTCTCGCCAGATACATAGTCAAGGTATTGAGATTGATGACCACAGAAAAAGTGCTCTTGAGCCACTTACCGTGCCGGCAAATGGAGCGAGGGTGATTCACATGATCCGAGAGGAACTCCTGCAACTTCTCGATCGTGATCTGCCCCGCATGGTTTTTCATCAATCTCCTACCGCGGTTGTAGCGGACGATGGAGGAGGTGATCTGATGCGGATCGTATTCGAAGTGCCTCATATGGGGCGAGGTGTAATGGTTGGTGTGAACGAGGTAGCCGTCCTCAGCGTATATCGGCTCGTAGTCGGTTGCCGATCCTTCGATGCTGTAAATTTCCCCGTTTGAATCCGTAATGACCTGATTGTAGTTCGAGGCCCGGTGCTCGAGAATGGCCGCATCGATGGCTTCGCCGATGGTCTTTGCCGCGAGAATCTTCCTCACCAGGAGCATTCGAGGAACCCCCACCCGCATGTCGTTGGAGTCCAGCTGATTGCCGGTCAGACTGATGCCCGCCGAGTTATACCCGACGCTAATTCCCAAACCGCCATACCCCACGGCAACGATTTCCGGCTCCCCTTCGACTTCATAATGGATGATAGTGACGCGCTCCTGCGTTGAAACGGAGGTGTCGTTGTTGTGGGCCACCAGGACGGAACCGTCCCGAGTGACATCGTTGGAGGCAATGAGATCCGAACAGCCTCTGGTGTACCTATAGTTCGGATCGCCGATTTCTTCACACAGGCCGGCAAACAGGTCCTCGAGTGCCAGTCCGGCGGCCTCGGCCGCCCCCTGCACTTCGGTCACATACTCGGGCACATACTTCTTGGAGTATTGTAGAAAGAGCTCTGCCTCTGCTTTGACCTTCTGCCAATCCTCTTGTTGCTTCATTCTTTCTACGGTCCGCACCAGATTGTCTTTCAACTGCGTTCCGATCTGCTGGCCCACCTCGTAGTGAGTACCCTTGACGTGAACGATGGGAACAGCGATCTCTTTCAACTCGGGTGAAACAGACCGGGCCTGTTCATTTTGCGAAAAAAGATGTGGCGCGGCCAACACGGAGCAGATAGTCGTTGACAACAGAAGAAGAGTTCGAAGTTTGACTCTTATCGACATGAACGACTCCTTTGACAGTAAAACGACGAATCACCAAATATAATCTTTGGCGATCTCACGCTTATCGCGACCGGCAAGAAGGTGCACAACACGGATCTTCTTGAGTGTCAGAGGCGAGAGCGATCCAATCGGGATGTGGATGATGCGTTTACCTTGAACGGACGCATAGCGCGTGATCAGGCTCGACGGTGGATCCTTGGCCACATGGACCACGAGCTTCTTCTCGCTGTAGTCGATTCCGGCCATGAGAAGAACCTCTGCCTTTTCGTGAGCAACCCGGTAATCTCGATCTTGCCAAATATCCACCATGCGGCGGGGAGGATAGGACATGACCAAACCGCCGTAGGTCGCGCGCATGATCCCGGGCCCTACGACTTGTCCAACGGGATTGGTGGAGTAAAAAGCCATGTCGGACTCTTGGTCGTCCTCTCCCAACCAGGTCATACAGTATGGGAATTTATTCCCCTCGAGATCCCGATCGAAGATCACGACCACCGACCCGGCATCGCCCGGCGCTCGGCTGAGCTCCTGAACGTAGACCCGATCTTCGTGGAGATTCCGTAGTGTTTCGCGCATGTCGATCCCGTCGAGCATGCTCGAGGTGAAGGGCTCGGTACGCTTACGCTCGATGGATAGAATCGACACAGCCTTTTGCTGAAGAAAATGGGCGTAGTCCTCAATCAACGAAGTCCTCGGGTCGATAGGAGCACAAGCCGCCCATGTCGAAGGCTTTGAGCCACTCCTCGGGATCGTCCGTGGATGGATGCTCGCGGACGGGAACCTTCATCAATCGCTGTTTGACTCGAAAGAAACGCTTGCGAAACGTGAGCTTTCGAGTCCCGAGATCGAGCTCATCGCCGTCGACCCGAACCGAGAGAAGCTCTGCCTTCTCTTCCTGCCAAGGGTAGGTGCGCGCTGCATCGAACACTTCCCAAGACAGATTGTCGTCCCCTACCCCGCGGGCCGCGACGGTCCATTCGAAAAGGCCGGGAACGAGCAGACCTTGAACGCGCGCGTAGCGCCGTCCGAATTCGAAGAACAGACTCCGTTGCCAGCTGTTGATGGCCTCCTGCGTCTGTTTCTCGTAGGATCCGGAGCCGAGGCGCCAGACGACACCACCGAGCGCAACGCGATCCGGTAAGGGGATCCCACCGAAGCCACGGCGATGGGCATGACGCGCCGCGTAGCGCGCCACGTGGAAGGGGCGCGCTTTTTTCTGTTCATCCTTCTGCCCTGTGATGATGGTGAGTCCGTACTTCACCAAAGAGACTTTTCGAGCAAGCGCCGGCACGAGATCCGCCTCTTCCGGCACTTCGCCGTCCCTAAGCACCTCGAGGGCGGCATGAGCCAGCGGGGGGTCCGGAAGAAGCGCGGTCATGCTCTCTGGATGAAGGTGACGGATTTCGACGTGAGAACGCTTCACTCGGGCAAAGGGCTCTGCGGTTGGTCCTTGGAGATGACGTTCGACGGCGCGAAGGTGAGCGGCACCAACGAGACCGAGAAGGACCCCGTCCGTCCGCTCGAGCGCCTCTCTGATATGGTGGGCCATGCCCTTCTCACGCACGTCGTCTTGTTCGTCACGAACCGCCTTGTCGCCTTCATCTGCCAGCAATCCCAGAAATTTGGCAGGCCCGAGACTCCAGAGCGACTGAGGGTCTGGGACCGGATCGGCGTGACGTCCTTTGTATGCCACATCCGGATCGACGAAGTAGATTGGTTTTTCCCGCTGCCACGCCCATCGCATCGCTTCCGCGAAGGGCTCGCCGGGAGAACAGGTCCATACGACGGCCTCTTCCCCCGGTTGTTCGGAAATGACGACGGAGATCTTCGGAAGGCGTCTAACGGCTTTGACAACGGCGTCCCGAAGTGTCGTGGGAAGCTCGACGGCGATGCCGGCCGGCGCGAGCTCACCCAGCACGCACCGCACGACCGAAGCCATGTCCACGCGGTCGTGGATGACCGGCAATAGGCGCACGCCGGGTAGGGATTCGGGCGCGATCGCGTCGAGGTCGACGGCAACGGCATCAGTGGAATTCATAACAAGAACATAAGCTAGGGAAAAAGCTCGACGCAGAGACGCAAGGCCGCAGAGGGCATACCGATCTTCTTCCTTCAGAATTTAAAAAATGTCGAACTGGTTCGCTTCTTCGATCCCAATGGCTAGGACCAACGCCGTTTTCACAGCATCTTCGCCGTCCTTCGCCTGCTTGGTACTGAGGGATTTCATCGCGTACCGAACCACATTGATCCCGTCACGAACGCTGTATCGAAGATCGGCGCCGTGTGCGGTTTTCAGAAATGACATAACGTAATCGAGCACGTCCTCATCGGCGAACGGCACCTGGTCGCGCAAAATCGCCCGCTCTTCGTCCTCCTCGGGAAAATCAATGTAGATTTGCGGCATCAACCGAGAGTGAATGTATTCGGGAACCTCGTAGGTCGAGGCGTCTTCATTCATGGTGGTGACGAAGCGAAAGTCGTCGTGGGCCGGAACCTTGACACCGGCGACCACGCTCTCCACGTAGCGACGATGGTCCAGTAACGGTGCCAAGCTGGCCCAAGACCTTTCACTCATCCGGTTGCCCTCATCTAGAATGCAGGCACCGCCTCGCACCATCGCCGTAACGAGTGGAGACGCCATGTACCTTACGCCGCCACTCGGGTCCAGAACCGGTGAAACCAAGAGATCTTCCGGCCGAGTGTCCATGGTTGCTTGCATGATGAAGACTTCGAGATCGAGCTCTTTCGCCGCGGCGCAGGCAAGCGTCGTCTTGCCGACCCCGGGTTTACCGAGAAGCCTTGGATGAAGCGGCTGATCGCTTTCTTCGATGCGCGTCCATCCGGCGAGAAGTTGCATCAGAACTTCCCTCTGTCCGACCCAAGCCGGAACATCGACGACCGGTGAGCTCAAATGGAGCTCGACCCCATCGATGACAACTTTTTTTTGTTTGGTCATAGGTTCATCTCTTGGTGTCACGTGTTTCTCTTCGAAAGACAATAAATGTCAAATCATCGGGCTTCGAGGGCGTCCCCGGTTCACCTTGGCGCATCCGCTCGGCACACCGTTTCCTCAGCGACCGAACGACCTGGCGCAGCGGACCGCGGCGGACGACCTCGACGATTTCCTCTTTGTGAAGATTGTCCCACAATCCGTCGCTGGCGATGAGCAAAGTATCTCGTGCCGCCAGCTCGAGAGCCGCACCGATTTCGATTTTCATATCCGGCGAACCGACGACGTTCGAGACGATGTGCCGCTCTTCGTGATACATGGCTTCTTCTTCATCCAGCAGACCCGACTTCGACCCCGTAACCGACGGGAGAGTGGGGAATGGACTGCAACTTGAGCCTACCCCGCTGTCCCACGACGAGAATAAGAGAGTCGCCGGCGTGATAAGGTCGCATGATGTGCTCGCAGACTTCCACCACCGCGAGCGTCGTTGCCGCACCGATTCCGAGATTCATCACGGCTTGATTGGCTTCTTCGAAGCCATTCAGTATCGCGTTGCGCACGTTGGCGCCCTTTTCGGCCCCTCGCGCCAGCGTAGTCTCCAAGGTCTCGATCGCGAGCTTGGACGCCTCGTGACCGGCGCGCGCTCCGCCGACACCGTCTGCCACCGCGAGAACGAGATCCGATTCCCCATAGGGAAAAAGTGCGGCGGCATCTTCGTTTGGCGGCGGCTTCGACGGCGAGCGGGAGGAAAAAACCGCCACCACCCCTGCGCTCGCATCGACGAGCGTCCCCCTCGTCATGTCCTCGTCGACGAAGTGCCCCGACCCTTCGGCGACATCGCGCTCGATCATCTCCACTCCATGGACTCCAAATGCTGGCGCAATACAGATACGCTCGGAAACTTCTCCAAAATCAAGCCGCGTTTCAACCCGCAACAAATATGCTTGACCTCCTTCGGTTGCCTGGCGTAGGGCTTTGCGCCTCCCAAAGCGTCATAGAAAATCCGAATCAAATCGCAAATATCGTCCTGCATGTTCTCCCGCTTCGGTGCGCTCCAATGGAACATGTCCAGGACCTTGAGGTCGAAGCGAAGCCCGTATCGGTTCACGATGACGTTATCGGTATGGAGGTCTCCATGATATTCGCGAAGGCGGTGGATGCACTCGATTCCGACAACGAGGGCATGGAGGAGATGGAGCGCTTGAAAGGGACTGAGTTTTCGTCCTCGCTGGCGCTTCAGGAACTCACTGAGAAGCTCCCCCTCGACGTACTCCGAGATGAGGACGGTAATCGGGTGACGCCGAAACGTAATGGTCTCCTCGGTGTGATACTGAATGAGAATGGGACATGGCCGCAGCTTATGGAGCTTCCTAGCGTAAAAGTTGGAAGTCTTGTTACGAATGTTCCTCTTGGGAAAGAACAGTTTTGCGGCGCGCTCGATTTTGGTATTTCGCTCCCGGATTCGATAGACCTCTCCCTCCCAACCCGCGCCGAGCTTAGACACGACTTCGTACTTGCGAGCGATGACTCGACCCGGTTGAAGGTCGAAGCCGTCAATGGAAACATTCGATTTCGATACCATAAGCTAATTGAACCTTTGGACCTATTGTAACGCCGATTGAGCCAACCATCACCGTCAGCCGAGCTGGCCGGCAAGGCCTCGCCGAAGCGGAGGCGGTCGTCTACGAAGGAACTTGTTGAGGAACTTGGCTGGCCGCGTGGTAAGAGCTTCTCACAAGAGGGCCGGATTCCACATGCCGGAGACCGATCTCCATTCCGAGACGGGCGAGCTCCCGGAACTCGCCGGGTTCGTAGAAACGAATCACCGGATGATGTTCCTTAGTAGGCTGCAAGTATTGGCCGATCGTAAAAATGTCGGTACCCGCTCGGTTGACGAGATCTTTCATGACCGCCTCGATCTGCTCGCGCGTCTCACCCAATCCCACCATGATACCGGTCTTCCGCAAGATATTCGGATCGATTTCTCGGCTCCAACGTAGGAGCTCAACCGATCGGTCGTAGTTCGCGCCGGGCCGGACTCCCTTATATAGGTCCGGTACGGTTTCGATATTGTGGGCAAACACCTTGGGTTTCGCGGACAGGACCGTCTCGAGAGAGCTTCTCGAGCCCTTGAAGTCGGGAGTTAGGACTTCAATCGATGTACCCGGGTTTTCACGCCTTACCGCGAGAATGGTCTGAGCATAGATCTCGGCCCCCCCGTCTCCGAGATCGTCTCGATCGACGGAAGTGATGACGACATGCTTGAGCCCCATGGTTTTGACGGCGTCGGCGACCCGCTCCGGCTCGTCGAAATCGGTCACGGTCGGCAATCCCGTTTTCACGGCGCAGAATCGACAGGCGCGCGTACAGATATCGCCCAGAGATCATGAAAGTCGCCGTCCCCTGTCCCCAACATTCCGCCACATTGGGACAGCGCGCCTCTTCGCATACGGTGTGAAGCGTCTTTCCCCTCAACAGAGATTTGAGGCGAAAATAGCTCTCACCGCTCGGGAGGCGTACCTTGAGCCAGTCCGGCCGGGGCTTTCCGTGCTCGAGTCATCCCATCCATAGTAGCGCAGATCTCTAGATGATCTTCTCCTCCCAATTCTCCAGCCGCTTTTTGACCTCGGCCATAAACTGATCCGCCACGGCGCCGTCGATCAGCCGATGGTCGAAAGAAAGGGATAGATAAACCATATCGCGGATGGCGATGGCATCGCCCACGACGACGGGACGCTTGTGAATGCCCCCAAGACCCATGATGGCCACTTGGGGCTGATTGATGATGGGTAGTCCGAAGAGACCGCCGTAAGGCCCGGGATTGGTCAGAGGTAAAGGTACCTCCCTGCACTTCCTCCGGAAGGAGTCTTTTCCTTCGCGCCCTGTCGGCAAGATCGCCAACCGCCCGGTTCAGTCCCAAGAAGCTCTTCTCGTCCGCGTTTCGGATCACGGGAACGATGAGCCCCTATTCGAGCGCAACGGCAATCCCGATGTTGATATCCTTTTTGTAAACGATCGTATCTCCGTCGATGGACGCATTGATGATCGGGAACGCCTTCAGCCCTCCAATCACGGCTCGAACGAAAAAAGGCGTATAGGTGAGCTTGACACCCTCCTGTTCGAGAAACTGAGCCTTGTAGTGCTCGCGAAGCTTCACGACACGGGTCACATCGGCCTCGAACAACAGTGCTCACGTGAGCCGACGTGCGACGCGAAGCAAGCATGTGCTCGGCAATCGACTTCCGCATGACGCTCATCGAGATCCGTTCTTCGCGAGCCCCGATTGTCGTGGCGGAGGCGAAGGGGCCTTAGGCGGCGGTGTCACCGGCGCGGCGCCAAGGCGCCGGTTCCGCCGGCGTAGGTACTATCGGCGTTGGTGCCGGCGCTCGGCCGGCGGTGCTGGCGGCTTAGCCAGCGGCGCTCGGGGCTCGGCCAGTGGCCTGACCGGAGCCTCGGATTGAGGTGCGGGTGCGACAATCGGAATCGAAGCGGGTACCGCCGCTGCGCCCTTTTCGAGCAAGCTCAAGATGTCGTCTTTCGTTATCCGACCACCTCGCCCGGTTCCGGAAACCTGTGCAAGATCGATCCCGTGCTCACGTGCCATCCGACGCACGAGAGGAGAGGAACGAACCGCGCACCTTGCTCGGTGGTTCCTGATATCTCTCTGCTCCGGTGTCGCGGCGGAAGGAGCGGACGTATCCGAATAGGCAGATCTCTCCGGGCACCGTGGGCGCCGGGCCGGCCGGCTGCGGAGCAACGACCGTCTCTCCCTCACCACCTCTGATGGCGACCACGGTGTTGATGGGAACCGTTTCTCCCTCATCAACTTTGATTTCACTCAAAACACCCGAGCTCGGGGATGGTATTTCGGTATCGACTTTGTCGGTGGAAATCTCGAATAGGGGCTCGTCCCGCTCCACCTTGTCGCCTACTTTTTTATACCATTTGGTAATGGTGCCTTCGGCAATGCTCTCCCCCATTTGGGGCATGATGACTTCGGTTGACATAAGCGAACCTCACAGGGATTCAAGAATCGGATTACTTAAAGCTCTAATACTCCGCCAAACGGCGAGCCGACTCGACAACATCCTTGGTTTGCGGGATGAATGCTTCCTCGAGAGGTGGACTATAGGGCACGGGTGTATCGGGTGCGGTCACCCGCACAATGGGACCATCCAGATCGTCGAAGGCCTCTTCCGCGATGAGCGCCGCTATCTCACCGCCCATCCCCCCGGTGCGGGTGTCTTCGTGTAGGATCATCACTTTGTTGATTCTCTTGACCGAATCCAAAATCGTCTCTCGATCCAACGGTACGAGGCTGCGAAGATCGACGACTTCCACATCAATCCCTTCCTCGTCGAGGACGGCGGCAGCCTCGAGAGCCGTGTGCACCATCGCCCCATAGGTAATCAAAACGATGTTTCGGCCCTTGCGCCGGATCGACGCCTTGCCGAGGGGAACGATGAAGTCGTCTTCCGGCAGGTCTTCCTTGATTTTCCTGTAGAGCTTCTTGTGCTCGAGAAAGAGCACCGGATCGTTGTCTCGTACGGCGGCCTTCATCAGACCCTTGGCATCGTAAGCGGTCGCAGGCGCGACGACCTTGAGCCCCGGTGTATGGACGAAATACATCTCGGGACTCTGGGAGTGAAACGGCCCGGCATGTACCCCTCCTCCCATGGGGCCCCTCAAAACGACGGGCACACCGACGCCCCAACGATACCGACTCTTGGCCGCGAAGTTGGTGATCATGTTGAACGCGCTGGCGATGAAATCCATAAACTGAAACTCCACGATCGGTCGGAGTCCCATGTAGGCCGCACCGATGGCCACCCCCGTAAAACCTTCCTCGCTTATCGGTGTGTCGATGATCCGGTCTTCCCCGAAATGATCGACAAAACCTTTGGTCAACTTGAACGCGCCTCCGTATGCCCCGATATCCTCTCCGAGCAGAAACACACTGGAATCCCGCTCCATCTCCTCCCACATCGCGTCGCGAATCGCTTCCAAATAAGTCACCATCACTCAGTGCTCTAGACCCTTCGGATTGGCAAAGACTCCGTCCAACAAAGCTCCGGAATCGGGAAAAGATCCTGCTTCGGCCTTCTCGAGATCCGACTCGAGGAGGCGATCGATACGATCGACCATCGCTTGGCGCTCATCGAGCCCGAGCAGGCCGTGATCCGTCAAGAAAGACTCGAATCTCGTAACCGGGTCGCGTAGCTCGGGTGGTAACTCGTCGATCGCATTTTCGACTCCGTCCGACGACCGGGGGCCGGAATCCTCCGGTCCCCGGGGGAAAGCGACGGGAACCGAGTCCGGTCGCGACTCCGGGACCGAACCGTAATGGGTCCTAGCCTCGATCACGGCGGGACCTTTGCCCGAGCGCGCCCGATTAGCCGCCGTTTCGACCCCCTGGAGAACTTGCAGGACATCTGCACCATCCAAATGCAGTCCGGGTAGTCCGTATCCTCGCACCCGATCTTCGATTGAAGGCGCGTTCGATACAGCGCCTTCGACCAGTACGACGAGCGGTAGACGATGAACGGCGGCGAAGTTGAGGCTTTCGTGGAAGTCCCCGGTGTCCATACCCCTCACGTCCATGAGCGATACCCCGACCGAGGTTTCACCTTTCGTTTTTGCAGCCAGTGCGATACCCGCCATCACGCCCAGGTGGGTAGACAAATGAGACGCCGGAGCCAGTAATCCTCTCTGGAAGTCGCCGAAATGGACCGCATTGTCTCGTCCCTTCGACGGGCCGGCGGAGGTACCCATGAAGTGGGAGAAGATCTCCACCGGCGGTACGCCGCGAACGAGCGGAACACCCACACTTGCCATGGACGAAGTCACCTTGTCCGAAGCATCCAATCGATAGGCGGCTCCCACACTCACCGCTTCGCGTCCGGAGATGAAGCCCAAAGGTCCGGAGACCTTCTCTTCACCGTGAAGGCGTATGAGCTCTTCTTCCAGGCGCCGGGAGAGCTTCATGAAATAGTAGAGCTCGTGAAGCTCGTTTTTATCCAACCTTGACATGGACTTCTCGTAGCAAATCTTTCTCAGAGACGGTACGCATCGACCGCCCGAGCACCGAACCGATCTCCTCTACGACAACGTCGGCAACACGGTCCATGGATACCGGCTTTTCGACAATACTTTCCATCGAGGCAACGGCCTTGCCGACGATACCACAGGGTATGATTCGTTCGAAATAACCGAGGTCAGTTTTGACGTTGAGGGCAAAGCCGTGGGAAGTCACCCAACGTGCCACTCGAATGCCTATAGCGGCCACCTTGCCACGCTTGTGCCAAACTCCAGTGAGGCCATCCTCTCGGGTAGCATCGATATCGAATCGTGCCAACGTACGGATCAGCACCTCTTCGAGACGCCTCAAGTAGAGATGAACGTCCGGCTCCACTTGCATCAAATCGACAATGGGGTAGCCCACGATTTGGCCGGGACCGTGGTAGGTAATGTCACCACCTCGGTCGGTCGGGATCAAAACCGCACCAACCTCCTCTAATTCCTCCGTTCCGGACAAGAGGTGCTCGGGTTTGCCTCCTCGCCCCAAGGTGTACGTCGGCGGATGCTCGACTAGAAGCAAAACGTCGGGAATGATACCGGACTGCCGGCACTCAACTAACTTTTTCTGAAGATCCCAAATCTCCCGGTACTCGCGTCGCCCGAGATCGACTCGATAGCAAGGCTCGCCCGGTTTGATGATTTTCATCGGCATCAATGGATTACATGTAAGCAGTTAGCAGTCAGCACTCCGAATTTAAATCCGGAAGCCGACGGCGAGTCACCGAGCCGTCCTCAGGTCCCCTTCTGTCTCCTGTATTCTGTCTTCTTATGATCAAATATGGATTGCATGTCCCATCGCCGCGTGCGCTGCTTCCATGACCGCTTCCGACAAGGTGGGGTGAGGGTGTACAACCCGCATGAGCGATTCGGTCGTCGCCTCGTGCTCGAGAGCGACGCAAGCCTCGGCAATCATATTCGTCGCGTGTGGGCCGATGATATGAACGCCCAGCAGTTCATCGTAGCGCGCCTCGCTGACGACCTTGACCATTCCATCCGCTTCACCCAAGATGCCAGCCTTGCTGTTGGCGCTGAATGGAAACCGTCCCACCTTCACCTCATATCCTTTTTCCTTGGCTTTCTCCTCTGTTAATCCCACACTGGCGACTTCGGGGTTGCAGTAGGTGCACGAAGGCATTCGACCGTAGTTGATCGGCCGAACATCGAGGCCGGCCATCTTCTCAACCGCCAGAATCCCCTCCGCTGAAGCCACATGGGCAAGCTGCGGAGAGCTCACAATATCTCCAATGGCGTATATGCCGCCGGCTCGAGTTTCCATGAATTCGTTGACCGGAACCATGCCTTTTTCCGTCTGGATGCCCACCTTCTCGAGTCCGATGTTTTCGGTGCGCGGTCAACGCCCCACCGCGACCAAGAGCTTATCCACCCCGAGACCACGCGAGTTACCGTCCGGAAGTGTCGAAGTAATCTCAACGACCTGATTCTTCTTCGTGATAGACCCCACACGAGTACCGGTGAGTATTTCGATACCTCTCTTTCCCAGTATCTTTTCCAAGGTTTTGGTGATCTCCTCGTCTTCGATAGGTAAAACCCGGGGCAGAATCTCGAGGAGAGTGACCTTTGTACCGAAGCTCGCGAACATGGAAGCGAACTCGACACCGACCGCGCCCGCACCAATAACGGCCAAGGACTTCGGCTGTCTCGGAAGAGCGAGAATCTCTTCATTCGTTATGACGTTTTCACCATCAATCTCGATACCAGGAAGACTTCGCGGCTCCGAGCCGGTAGCGATGATGATGTTCCGTGCATGCAGCGTATTAATTTCCTCTCCCGATTTGACATCGAGCCTACCGGCACCTGCGAGCGAACCGAATCCCCGGACAGATTCCACGCCATTTTTTTTGAAGAGATAAGCCACACCTGCCGCCAGCTTTCGTACAACCCGGTCCTTCCTATTTTGGAGAGCTTCCCAATCGAGTCGAGCCTTCTCCACAACGACACCGAACTGCCCGGCGCTCCCAAGCTTGTCCATAATCTCCGCAGTATGGAGAAGCGCCTTGGTGGGTATACAACCTACGTGGAGGCAAGTACCCCCAAAAAGGTCATCTTTCTCGACAACGATGGTCTTGAGTCCGAGCTGACCGGCACGAATTGCCGCCACATAGCCGCCCGGGCCACTACCGAGCACCGCGAGATCGTAAACTTTGGTTTCTGCCATAATTCACCTGGTCCGCTGCCATTTTAAGTACTGGGGACACTCTGGAGAAGATTCATTCCACATTGTGAGATCGTGCAATAAGGACAAAGAGGCTCTATTTTCGCTTTTTATTCGAATCTATTGAGCTATATTTGAAACAAACCCTTGTTAATCAATAGTTTGTTAATTTCGTCGGCCTCCACCTGTCCGGAGAGTTTATCGTGCGCGAAGCCAAACTGGCAACTCGAATGGTCAAACTGTTTGACCGTTCCTAACCCTATGGGTAAAAAGGCATTTAATAATGAAAATAAGGGCATTGTGGATGGCTCTCCTGTGTTAAACTTACATTCTGCGGCAGCATCGTGGCATCTGCGTTGTTTTGCAGGGTTTATACGGATTCATCCGCCGCATTTGATATATCCGGCTACGAGGATTTATCAGACCTACCGAGAGGTCAGCGGGTCATATTCCACGCTCTCGGCGATAAAGTAGGCTGGTCAGAGAGGCGACGCAATCGGGTGTCGTAGCGACGAGCAGTCTCGAGAACAGAAAAACAAAAACGTCCGTCGCCCCAAAAGCGTGTCGGACACTTGAACAGAAATTCGGATGGGAACCAGGCGAGAGGCAAAGAAAACGGCGAGTAAAGGGCGGCTCGAGTCCAGTCGTTCGAAGTTGGACAAGGCCAAAACCACCACTACTTTGAAGCGTTCACGAACCAAGTCCGTCGACGCCAAAGTCCAGCAAAAGGCTTCGAAAAGTGCAACTACCTCACCTCCCAAACTCGTCACCGTGCCTTTTCCCAGAGGCTTCCGGCCGCAGAAAGGCCAGGAAATGAACGAACGATCCGCCCACCTAGAAAAACTCAAACTGCTTTTCGAGTCGGCCCCTATCAGCCGATTCCTAGGAATGAGTTTGGGGTACTGCGAGAATGGAGTAGCCCGAGTGCGTTTGCCGTTCCGGAAAGAGTTCGAGGAGGGCCACGGCATCATTCACGGTGGACTTATCGGGCTCTTAGCAGATACCGCGGGAAGTTTTGCCGTCGGCTCCATGTCTCCCGGCTCCACGGTCAAGACGGTCGAGTACAAGCTGAGCTTGTTGGCCGGTGTTCAAGGCGATCTGCTTGCCATTGGTGAAGTGGTGAGAAAGGGTCGTACGCTTGCCACTTGCCGTTTGGAGGTCGTGGAAGGAAACGACCGGGTCGTAGCCATCGGCCTTGCAACCTACGCGCTTCAAGCTGTTTAGCCGGCAGTTAGGGTAGAGTCGAACAAAATCAGTTCTTAACGCTCGGTGCCAGAGTCGCTTCGCCCTTCAGCTTCGATAAAAATCCGTTTGACTCTCGGTAGACTGTGCTTGATTCTCGCGTCAAAATCTTTGACAGCGGCTTCCACCTCATCAGCCCCGACACGAGAATCGAAATCCACGCTCAGATTCACCAAGATGTATTCCGACCCCATGTGCATCGTCAGGATTTCGTTGACATGCAGAACCGCCTCGTGGCCGCCGACCATTTTACGAATCGCCTCCACAACTTCCGGATTGGCGCTCTCTCCGATGAGAAGCCCTTTGGTCTCATAGGCGAGCCAGATGGCCGTACCACCTAGAATCATACCGATACAAACCGACGCTAATCCATCGAAATAGGCATTCCCTGTGATTTGACCCAGAAAAACTCCGAGAAACGCCACAACGAGACCCAGCATGGCGGCGGAGTCCTCGAACAGCACAACGAAAAGAGAAGGATCTTTCCCCCTTTGAACGGCCTCGAGCGTAGAACGTTTGCCTTTCGAGCGGGCGAACTCTTTCCATGCAAAGAGCCACGCCCCACCCTCGAAAAACATGGCCAAGGCGAGAACGATATAGTTGACGAGAGGATTCTCGATAGGGCTTGGATGGAGAATGTGCCGGAGCCCCTCATAAATTGAAATGCCCGCTCCGAGGGCGAAGATCAAAATGGCGACAATGAAGCTCCAGAAGTAGAGCTCCTTGCCGTGGCCGAAGGGGAACCGCTCGTCGGCCGGCTTCTTCGATTGACGGAGACCGTGGAGTAACAAGGCCTGGTTTCCCGTATCCACAACCGAGTGAACGCCCTCCGAGAACATGGCGGAGCTTCTCGTCATGTAGGCCGCAATAAATTTGGTGACGGCAATGAGGCTATTACCGAAGAGAGCCGCGTAGATAACTTTTTTTGATGATGAAGCCATGGGAATCTAGAGTCAATAAGTCAACTAATGGAGGTGTTCGACTTTCGCCTCCCGGTCGAGCTCGTTGACGAATCCCATCATCTCCTCGACGAGGAGCTCTTTGTGATTCGTGAGTCTGTGGTCGCCACCGTCAACCTCGACGAATTTCACGACCTGTGACTTGGTGGCAAATCGACGGGATAACTGACAGGGAACCGACTCGTCATTCGAATCCATGAATATGAGTGTGGGGGTCTGCAAACGTCTCGACGAGCTTGGATATGGGGTAACGACTCTCGTCTTCGACGAAACCCGTAATCCAGGTCGAACGAAGCCTATTCGGTATCGAGGTGTATCACCCTCTCGGAACGAAACCGCTGGGATTTCTCCGGCCCGAGAGCCAGCAAAAGGCGACCCGCCATTTCGAATGCCGGAGCAACCAAAATGTTGGCCCGGACGACACCGGGACTCCGTGCCGAGTACCAGGCCCCGGTTATTCCTCCCATTGAGGAACCTACGAGGTAGACGGCTGAGTACGGTCCGGAGCGTTGCTTTGCAAAATCCAGTCCTCGGCTCAGGTCGCGGATGTTTCGGCTCAAGGTGAGGCCCCGGAGATCTCCATCCGATTCGCCGTGTCCGGTGAGATCGAGACTTGCGAAAGCTTCTCCCCTCTCGATGATATGCTCCGCGATGTACCGGGCTTTGTCTCCCCGGCGAGTCGAGTTGAGCCCATGAACGAAGAACCAGAGTCGCGCCGGTCGCTTGGATCCCACTACGAGATCGAGTGCTAGACGGACCTCATCCTTCTCCTTGGGCTCGATCCAAAGCGTCTGAATATCCCTCACGATCTACCTACCCACCGAGGGCCATTCTAAAACCCGGTCCGAAAAATGTACAGACAAACACCCCCGTGCCCGTTACCGAGCCCGAGCCTGAGCCCGAAACGTATTCGACCGATGACGGGTCGGGCACGGGCTGGGGCAGGGGCGCGGGCTCGGTTTTGATCTCAGAAGTTGACATCTAGGTGATTGCCTTGCTTACTCGCGCCCGTTTGGTCCACCAAAAAAGACCGGCACCCAGGAGCCCCATGAGAAAGCCCGCGGGAACGTTGACAAAATGATGATAACGCGTGTAGAAGCAGGAGATGCTGACGCCCACGGCCAACACCGCCATGAAGATACCGATGCGACGATAGTGAAACAAAAGGCCAAGGGTGACGCCCCAGGTGCCCGCCACGTGGGCACTTGGAAAGCAGTTCCCCGAAACATAAGCCCCATCGGTGATCCCTCGCGCCCACGCGGTGAAAAGGCCTCCTTCGAAGGGAGGTTGAGACACGATGAGCTCGACATTCTCGAAGGGACCACGCGCCGGTATCCAAGGATACCAAACAAAGGCGCAGAGGAATCCCAAAATCATGCAGGTCAGGGCAGACTCGAATTCCGGCCGCGCGAATCCTGTTTTTTGATTGGGGGAGCCCTTTGGCGGGATCCGTCCAATGAGCGGACCGAAAATGAGCACGAGAAAATACGAGAAGTAGAAAAAGTGCATCAACTCATCGAGAGACCAGGACCGATAAGGTAGCAGGAAGACGGATGGATGAGTTCCGAAAATCCACTGGTCGGCGCCGTAGAGATACTTCTCGAACCAGTACGGGGAGTCCGGATACATAACGTTGACGATGTATTGCCCCTCCTCGAAGAAAAGCAAGATGATGACCAAAGGGTACATGTATCGGAGTATGACCCCGATGTGTCTCGTCGTCGTGCGCCATCCCGGCTCAGTCCGACCCATCTCCCACGACGCGCCCCGGGCCGGCAGCATGGCGAGAGCAACGAGGAAGACACCGTGAAGGAAAAGGAGAATCCACCACTCGGAAATCGAACGGGTCGCAAGGAGTAGAACAGAAACGTAGATCGTGTATAGAGCGATTCCCCAGTCGAGTGTGGACCACTGACGCACCCACAAAGTCTTCGAGCTCAAATTGAGACCTCCGAACAGGGGACGGACTTCACTCACCTCTGCGACATGACATGCTACTATAGTCAACGCGATCGAGACGATGAAAAAGCGGACACTTCCCAACGAGCGGGTTGATGAACGGGACACCATGTTTGCGCGCATGGCTCGCCGGGACGGAACCAAAGGCTACGAAGACTATTATTCATGGAGGCGGGAGCTCCAAAAAACTGATGATCGCATCCGGAAAACGCCCGGCCTATGCCAACCGGGAGGACGCTACTATTCCGCGGAAATATCGGCGCAGGCCGACCGTTACTTCGAGGACATTTATGAAATCAGACCCGACGACAAAATCGTTGAAGAGTGGAAGGCAAAGTTAGCGCAATCGGCGAACCCCACGTTGACACTCAAGGAACTGGTTCGAACCTTGGGAGCGGTCGCTGTGGGATGCACGGATCTCCTGCCCGAGTACATCTACACTCACAAAGGTCGGCTCGACGAGGACTACGGGAATCCCGTTCTCCTCGATCACCCCCGTATCATCGTCTTCCTGGTCGAGATGGATTTCGACGAGATGCAGAGGGCTCCGCAGGCGGCGACGATTCGCGAGTCGGCGCGACAGTACTATCGGGGCGCCGTCGTTTCAAAGAACGTCGCGGAGATTCTAAAGGCCTCGGGTTTCCAGGCCAAATCCCATCACGACGCCCACTACGACGTCATTCTTCCTCCCCTTGCGGTCCAGGCAGGTCTGGGAGAGCTCGGCCGGAACAATATCTTAGTAGCCCACCACTATGGGAGCCGTGTACGGTTGGGTGGCGTTTCCACGGACATGCCCCTCGAGCACGACTCACCCATAGACCTCGGCGCCGACCACTTCTGCGCCGTTTGTAAGAAATGCGCTCGGAACTGCCCTTCTCATGCGCTCTCAATGAACGGCAAGGAGGAGATCCGAGGCGTATCGAAGTGGCCGACGAACGTCGAACGCTGCTATTCTTACTGGCGGGCCGTGGGGACGGACTGCGGTATCTGCATGGCCACTTGTCCTTTCTCTCACCGAAACAACGGCTTCCACAACCTCGTGCGCTGGATGATTCGCGCCGCCCCTTGGACCCACCGTATGGCGCTTTTTTTCGACGATCTAGTTTACGGCCGCAACTGGAACAACAGCGACTAGTGTCCTGTATCAGTGGATCGTTGCATAAAGCTCGAGGTCATTTTGTGTGCTGGCAAGGCGTGCCGACGAAGATATATCGTGATATTTCGAGGAGGCGCAACGCAGTCAGCGCGCAAAAGGGGCCGAGATTTATGTGACGAATTACTGACACAGGGCACTAGCCAGAAGCTTCGTTAGTGCAGGTCGGCTTATTGTCTAAAATCCTGAAGCCGACGGCGAGAGCCGTCGTCAGATTCCATTCTGAGTTCTCGAGTCCTTGAGTTCTCGAGTTCTATGTTTTTCACACCATCTAAAACCTAGACTTTCTTTTCTTTCCATTTGCCCCGTCGAAAAAGAATCATCCCGACGACGGCGGAAAGAGAATAGGACAAAGCAATAGCGATGAAGACTCCGGCCGGTCCAACTCCCATCGGTATCGACAGAATCCAGGCAAGGGGGATCTGAAAAAGCCAGAAGCAGAAAAAATTGATCCATGTAGGCGTCAACGTGTCCCCGGCTCCATTGAAGGCCTGCATCATAACCATCCCCCAAGCGTAGAAGATGTAGCCGTAACTGATGATGCGCAGGCTCTCCGTGCCAACGGCCTCGACGGCGGGATCCTGTGTGAAAACATGGATGATATGCGGAGCGTAAGAAACGAAAAGCACCGACACAACCGCCATAAAAAGCATGTTCCAGCAACCGGTCAGCCACACGGCCCGTTCGGCACGCTCCGGTTTTCCTGCACCCAGATTCTGGCCGACGAGAGTCGCGGCGGCATTACTCAATCCCCAAGCCGGCAAAATGATGAAAATGACGACACGGATGGCGATCACATAACCGGCCAGTACGGAACTGCCGAAGGTCGCCAAAATGCGGATTAGTCCTACATAGCTGGCGGTGGCAATGAGCATCTGGCCCACTCCTCCCGCCGAAAGCCGTAATAGGCGAACAACGACTCCTGAAATTGACACCGATGTCGGAACGGCTGACACGAATTCGCTCTCCCCGAGTCAGCACCCAGAGTTGGTACACCACTCCCGTGCCGCGACCGATATTGGTCGCCACCGCGGCTCCAACGAGGCCCATCTCGGGAAAGGTCCCAGTCCGAAAATCAAACAAGGATCGAGGATGATGTTGATCGAGTTGGCCAACCACAAAGCGCGCATGGCCGTGGCTGCGTCCCCGGCACCGCGGAAAATGGCGTTCACCAAGAAAAGAAGCAGGACGGTAAACATCCCGCCGTACATGACCCGCGTGTAGCCGGAACCCGTGGCCACCGTCTCCGCCGAAGCTCCCATAAGGCCAAGAAAGCTCCGGCGCCCAAACGGCTCCGACCAATCCGAAAAGCACCGCTACGGTGATACCGACGAGGATGGCCTGTACGGCTGCTTGGGCGGCACCACGACGGTTCTTCTCTCCGATGCGTCTCGCCACCATAGCGGTTGTGGCCAAACTCAGGCCGATGGCCACAGCATAGATGATCTCCAGCATGGACTCGGTCAACCCGACTGCTGCGAGAGCTTCCGAACCCAGGCGGGCGACGAAAAACGCGTCCGCGACGGCAAAGAGCGACTCCCCGACCATCTCGAGAACCATTGGAACGGCCAGGAGCGCCACGGCACGATTGAGGCTTCCCTCGGTGAAATCCTGCTCGGAACCTCTAAGAGCTTCCCGTACCGAGGTCCAAAAGCCTCCGCCTATCGGCGGCAAATCTTCAGGCATCGGTTCTATCGAGATACCAACGCGCCCTGCGGAATATTTGATGGAACATGCGTCGGGTTAGGCGGCCGGTGAAAGTGTTTTGCTGGCTCGGGTGATAGCTTCCAACAAGAAGCACTTTCCCCTTTGGACCTTCCAGAAACGCTCGGCTTTCGTGGGAGAACTTCGGCTTAGGTCTCGGTACCATGCAATCCGCAGCGCGCCAAGCAGTTAGGAATCCTCCGTAAGCAATGCGACCCAGAGCAACCACGACCTCCACCCGATCCATGAGCCCTAGCTCACGCACCAGATAGGCTCGACAGTTCTCGAGCTCTCCGGCGGTAGGCTTGTTTCCGGGTGGAGCACACCGCGCTACGGCGGAGACGTACGTATCGATGAGAAATAGCCCGTCGTCGCGGTCGCAAGACTCAGCCTGGCTCGCGAAGCCGAAACGGTGGAGCGCCTCAACCAACCAATCGCCCGAACGGTCCCCGGTAAACATCCGGCCGGTACGGTTGGCGCCATGTGCGGCAGGAGCAAGGCCCACCACGGCAATCGAGCCCGCGCAGCCTCCGAAAGCCGGAACCGGCTTTCCCCAATAGGACTGATTGGCGAACCTTTTTGTCTTGGCGGCCTGAACGTGCTCGCGGTGTTCAACTAGACGGGGGCACAGTCGGCAATCCACGATCTCACATCGGAGCTCCGCCAAACTCTTCGAGGCCGCCGCGGTAGTCTTCGTCATCTCTCCGTAGATTCTACATCTATTGGTTCCTTCAAATCTCCCTAGTGTCCTGTATCAGTGGATCGTTGCATAAAGCTCGAGGTCATTTTGTGTGCTGGCAAGGCGTGCCGACGAAGATATATCGTGATATTTCGAGGAGGCGCAACGCAGTCAGCGCGCAATAGGGGCCGAGATTTATGTGACGAATTACTGTTACAGGACACTAGTTTCGGATTACCCTGGAACTCCCATCCCGTTATGGTTCCTGCTATCATCCTTTCCGACTGACAGATGAACGACCGCGCCGTAAGGAGGTTTTAAACGTGAAAAGCTACACGACCCATCTGACCGTCAACCGTCCCGTCCGCATGGACTTCGTCAACATCACTCCCGAGGTAGAGAAAGCCGTCGCCGAAAGCGGCGTCCAGGAGGGTCTGTGCCTGGTCAACGCCATGCACATCACCGCATCGCGTGTTCATCAACGATGACGAGCCGGGGCTGCACGAGGACTACAAGCGCTGGCTGGAGACCCTGGCGCCCTTCGATGCCAGCCCCGAACGCTATCACCACAACCGCACCGGCGAGGACAACGGCGACGCCCATCACAAGCGGCAGGTCATGGGCCGGGAGGTGGTCGTCGCTATCACCAACGGGCAGACTCGACTTCGGCCCGTGGGAGCAGATCTTCTACGGGGAGTTCGACGGCCGCCGCCCGAAGCGCATCCTGATCAAGATCATCGGACAGTGATCGGCTAGGGAGCATTTTATCTCAATTGCAGCCATCTCTTTGCAAGGCCCCCGTCGAGGTGCTAGTCTTTACTGGATTCATAAACACTGGAACAAGTACCCAAACAGTTATCAATGAAAAGATCTCTGGGCGGAAATCCCAACGTCCCGACGCCGTCGATCCTGATCGTGGACGATGAGGGCGCGATCCGATCTCTCTTTCGACAGTTTCTGGAATTGGACGGCTATCGCGTTACGGAAGCTCGTGACGCTGCAGAGGCAAGAGCGAGTCTGGCCGGGGCGCGATTCGACGTCATGCTCGCCGACCTGCGGCTTCCCGAGGAAAGCGGTCTATCGCTTTTGCGATTCGCCACCGAGTTGGACAACGAAATGAGCGTGGTGATGGTAACCGGCTATCCCGACCTTTCTACGGCCGTGGAGGCATTGAAAGAGGGAGCCTACGACTACTTGCCCAAACCCATCACCCGACAATCGCTTCTCGCGGTGGTGGCACGGGCCTGCGAGCGCAAACATCTTTTCACCGAAAAGCGTCGCCTCGAGCAAGAGAATCTCGAATACCAACAATCACTCGAGCGAAAGGTCGAGGAGCGAACCCACGACCTTCGTGAATCCGAGCTCCGGTACCGCGAGTTGTTTCAAGAAACCAAACGGGCCTACGAAGATCTGAAGGAAGCACAAACACGACTGATACGTTCGGAAAAGCTGGCTGCAGTCGGTGAGCTTGCCGCTCGCGTTGCCCACGGAGTTCGTAATCCTTTGAGCGCCATCTCCAATTCGGTAGGGGTTTTGAGACGAGATCTCGATTTGGAAGGTGACGACCGCCGACTGCTCGAGGTGGTCTACAATGAGTCACAAAGGCTGGGCGGAATGGTAACGGACTTTCTAAAGTATGCCCGCCCCCGCCCCTTGTCCCGTTCGGCCCATTCAATCAACGAAGTGCTGGACGACCTGCTCCTTTTACTGTCTCAAGACGAACGAGCCAATTCTCTGGTGAGTATCGAGCAACACTACGAGGAAGACGACTCCATTGTCGATGCCGATCCAGCGCAAACGAGAGACGCGATTTGGAATTTACTGGTCAATGCAGTAGACGCCATGCCCGAGGGGGGAAAGCTCCGCGTCGCAACTCGCCGAAACGTTCAAATCGACCCGCCCTGCGTGGAGATCGCGATTTCGGACACGGGAGCAGGAATTACCGAAGAGGAACAGGCCAGAATATTCCAACCCTTCTTCACGACGAAAGCTGAAGGGACGGGGCTCGGCCTGGCAATCGTGCAAAGAATCGTCGAGGGACACGAGGGCTCCGTAGAGCTCGTAAGCTCCCCCGGAAAAGGCAGTACGTTCACATTGCGACTACCCATGGGTTCTCATGGCTGACAAAAAAACAAAAACATCCTCCAATACGGCTTCCTTGCTGGTCGTGGACGACCAATCCAGTATCCGCGAGTCCATGCTCATTACCTTCCGACGAGAAGGTTACGAGGTAGAAGCCGCCGAGAGCGGCGAGCAGGCGGTGGGGATTATCGAGCACAAGCCCTTTGATCTGGTGCTCACCGACCTACGCATGTCCGGCATAGATGGAATCGAGCTCCTCAAGCGGATCAAGAGCATGTCACCGGAGACAGAAGTCGTGGTGATGACGGCCTATGGCTCGATCGAAGGTGCGGTGGAGGCAATCAAGAGCGGCGCTTACGACTATCTGACCAAGCCCTTTCAACCGGAGGAGTTGATTCTGCTCGCTCAGCGCGCTTTAGAAAGAAAAGGGTTGGCTCAAAAAGTGCGTGTCCTGGAGGAAGTTGTCCGGGATCGCGACCCCTTTCATGGAATCGTCGGCGCCTCCGAGATCATGAACGATGTTTTGAGGATGGTCGAGCAGGTGGCTCGGCACGAATCGACCGTCCTCATTACCGGCGAGAGCGGAACCGGGAAAGAGCTCGTAGCGCGAGCCCTGCAAACCCTTTCCCCTCGAAAAGACAAGCCCCTCATTACCATCAATTGCGGCGCCATCCCGGAAAATCTCCAAGAAAGTGAGCTCTTTGGACATGCAAAAGGGTCCTTTACAGGGGCTCACATCGACAAACGCGGATTATTCGAGGAAGCTCACGGTGGAACGGCCTTCCTCGATGAGATTGGTGAGCTGACACCCCAAGCTCAGGTCAAGCTACTTCGGTTCCTCCAAGATGGTGAAGCCCGGAAGGTCGGAACCACGATCAGCCGCAACCTGGACGTTCGCATCATCGCCGCCACCAATCGAGACCTGGCCAAAAGTGTGGAGGAGAAAACCTTCAGGGAAGACCTCTATTACCGGATCAACGTCATTCCCATCCATCTTCCCCCACTGAGAGAACGAGCCGAGGACATCCCACCTCTGACGCAACACTTCGTGAAAGCGGCGGCGGACCGCACGGGACGATCCCTACCCTCGGTTTCGCCTCGAGCCATGAGTTTGCTCATAGCCCAGCCTTGGCGTGGCAATGTCCGCGAGCTACAAAACGTGGTGGAGCGAGCCATCGCTCTCGACCGGGACGGAATCATCGGCATGGATGACCTTCCGTTCGCCGAACCCCAGAGGGTCGAGGACGCGCTGATCGACCGATCTCTCCGGACGTCTCTGACATTGAGAGAGCTCGAAAAGGAGTACATCCTCGAGGTCCTCACCGCATGCTCGGGCAGTCGGGTCAAGACCGCACAGCGTCTAGGGATTACGACGGCAACCCTTTGGCGGAAACTGAAGCAGTACGAAGCCGAGGGATCAAAAAAGATCGAGTGACTGGGAAGTCCGCCTCCGCTCCGCTCGGGTTCCCCCTCACAAATCAAAACTTCAGTTTGAGCCTCCGCCGAGCTTGATGGGGGGTACGTGGTTTGCCTGAAAGTCCGATTTCTCGGCCCGTCAGGCTTGCAGATTGAGCCCCGCCATGAGACCCTTGTGTCGTATCCCTCGATGTACACAGCATGTTCGACCTAAACTTAAGACACGTGGTGTAACAATAGTCCCTTGTGGCGCGATTGTTCGCCGGTGAGGAGACCAAGGTTTCATGGCGCGAATCATTGTCATCGATGATGACGAGCAGATTCGAGATATGCTCCGCCTCATGCTGGAGCGAGCAGGATACAACGTCACGACCGCCACTAACGGAGACGAGGGGCTCAAACTTCAAGAGAAGGAAAAGGCCGACTTAGTCATCACCGACATTCTCATGCCGGTCCAGGAAGGCATCGGTACGATCTACGAGTTGCGGCACAACTACCCCGAGGTGAAGATCATCGCCATCAGCGGCGGTGGTGGCTACGGTACTCCCAGCCACTATGTGGACATGGCTAAAAAGATCGGTGCACACCGGGTATTCATGAAACCTTTCGACACCCAACAAATGCTCGACACCGTTTCTGAACTGCTCCGCAAAGCCAGCCTCGCCCCCTCAACTCACTCCGACAGAGTGAATTCCTGAAGCCGATCACACCCACCCGACTCACGACTTCATGAGTTGAATGAATCCTTCGACGGTCTTTAGCCTGCGGTCTTTTCGCCGCGCTGGATTCCACAACCATCAGTCCCTTATTAGTGAAATTGAATGCAAAAAGTAAACAATTTTCCGGGAGCTGACGGCTGATTGCTGACAGCTGATAGCTCGCGGCAAGCCGCAACATCCATTTTTGGTTGCGGCTCTGCCGCGTCAGGGTACCTTCAATCACCTGTCATGCATCCACTCGAGCGTCTCAACGTCCGGTGGTATACGATGTCTCTACGTCGACCTTGAAGCGAGAAGCACGTTCCCTCATCAGGCCGGCCTGTCGAGATAGTTCTTCAGAGGAAGATGCCAGGTCGGAGGCCGTCTTGGCATTACTCTGCACCATCTCACGAATGTCCTCAATCGTTTTCACCACCTGTTCGGTACCCAGAGATTGTTCCTCCGTAGCTGCGCTGATCTCGTGAGTCAATTCCGCCAGTCGCGAAGTGGCTGACTCGATCTGCTGTGTTCCCGCAGACTGCGCCGTGGTGGCGCTACTGATCTCTTGCGAGCAGCGCGCCACTTCGGTCACCGCAAGGCCGATATTCTCCAGACTGCTTTTTAGCTCCTCGGTTCGATTCATTCCCGTCTCGACGATGACCGTTGACTTCTCCATGTTCTCCACGGCCTTGTCGACCTGCTTCTGAATGCGGCCGACAAGCGTCGAAATCTCGCCGGTCGATTTCGCGCTCCGTTCGGCAAGCTTTCGAACCTCTTCCGCCACGACCGCGAAGCCAAGGCCGTGCTCTCCCGCTCGAGCCGCTTCGATGGCCGCATTGAGAGCGAGCAAGTTCGTCTGCTCGGCGATCTCATCGATGACCCCCACGATTTTGCCGATATCTTCCGCCATACCTCCCAACCCTTCGACGTAGCCCGCAGAGACACCGATGACTTCACGGATTTCCCCCATCCCTTGGCTGGCCGACTTCATGGAGCTTCCACCTTGGGCCACTGCTCCATCGGCACGACTCGTTATCTCCACGAGTTGTTCGGCCACTCCAGCAACGGTTTGCACCGAGCTCAAAAGCGTTTCGATCGATGCCAAGGTTTGACTCGTCGAGGCTGATTGAGACTGAGCGCTGCGAGCGACGTTCTGAATGTTGGAGTTCATCTCGTGGAGTGTAGAGGTGATGCTCTCGACCGCCGTCACCGTAGTCTCGTTACCGTGAGCAGCCGCTCCCGTGGAGGTCGCGACGGTGTCACTGCCGGTAGCGACCTCGTCGGCCGCACCCTGCACATGGAGGACGATCTCGCGAAGTCCGGCGGAAACCGCCGAGAAAGCCTCCGAGATTTCACCAAGTTTGTCGAGCATAAGGTTGAAGGATGCCGCCATTCGACCGACTTCGTCCCCCGCCTCCACGGGGATTCGACGTCGTTGGAACTCGATCTCTCTCGTGAGGTCACCTTCCGCCATGAGCTTGGCCTCCGCAGCCAGAGCGGTCATGTCTTCGCCGGCGATCTGTTCCGCCAGCACCGAAAGGTTGATAATGGGAGAAGCTATCTGCCTGGCGATCCAAAATGATGCTCCCCCAAGAAGGAAGACACATAGAAGCGTTATGGTTCCGATCCAGATCATGGAAGCGCGTTGATTGCTGCGGGTCGATGTGAAGGCATTCGCCATGGCCTCCCGGTCCCCGCGGGTTCTGGATTGCAGGGTCTCGGTGAGACGAGTATAGGTTTCTTGCATCCTCTCCACGATAGCCTGAGAGCCTTCGCCTGAATCTTCGGCGATCATCCTCTTCGCCGTCTCGCGGACGCTGTCGAAATACTCGAGAAACTGAGCTTGGATCACTTGAAGGTCGCCCGCCTCGATTACCGGATTTTCTTTTCCCTGATTCAATCTCTCCAAGAACCGGTCGCGGAGGGGATCCATGTCGGACAGGGCATCCCGATAACCCGTCATCACCACGTCCAGCATGCCTCGATGAATTTCCTGCAATGTCTCTTCCAGATCTCGACTCAACTCGAGCGCCGGCGCGTATCCCGTTTCGATATGGTTGAGAAGCTGCGCGTTCCTGGTGCCGAGGAGCCAGCTCACCAGCATGATTAACAAGAATCCCGAGGTTGCCAGCATAGGCAAGAGCATCATCTTATAGACCAGTTTGAGGTTTCTAAACATTGCCTATCCTTACTCGTTCCAGACGCGCGAGTCACTCAACCGCGTCCGGAAATCTCCCGATCGACGCGCAGCAAGGACACCAATCGTGCCCATCGGGCTAGCGAGACCGGAGTCTCGCAAACTTCGTTGAAGCCGGTCCTAGTTCACCTTCAGCATCTTGACGCCGCTTGGCGAGGACCCAGAGCTGATATATCCGATCGCTCCCGGGGTCTTCGATACAAAAGCCACTAGCTCGGCCTCCGAATCGAAAGAATGGGGCTCTTTACCGGTCCCGGAAAAGACGATCTTTCTCCAATGGTTCGTAAACTGCTGAGGAGTCATCTGGAGATACGAATCGGTGAACTCCTTGTGAGGTGTCCCGTCCCGCAGGGTCGCCAAAACCACACGCTTGCCGCCGAATTCACTCGCGCGGCCGAGGAAGACTTTCTGCAGGTCTCGCTTCTCGATCTCCAGGGCACCGACATTCTCGTTCGCAATGATGATGGTAGCGGCCATCGCAGGACGACCGACTGCTCCGAGTAGTACCCATACCATTCCCAAAACCAAAAGGCGGAGCACCTTTTTAGCGTTCATTTGGTTTCTCCCAATCGAAGCCTGTCTTCTCATCTTGATGCCCACCTAGAAAGCGAACGTGATCTTGCTGGCAAAATAGTTCCAGTTCTTCTCTACCCCGTCCGGGTTGAGCGTCTGTGTCAACTGGCCGGTGCCGTTCGACCTTGTGGTACTCGAGCTTGAAGATCAGGTAGCGAACCGGATCAACGCGCAACGTGAGAGCCCAGTCTTTCTGGAAGGCGGCGTGATAAGGATCGAAATCCACCCCTTCCTTGTCGTTCTTGTCGTTGAAATTTTCCGAGTAATAGCTTCCAACCTCGAAGAGATCGTTGAGCCGGTACGTCCCCATGACGTAGTACTTCTCGTCCGACGATTCGCTCGAGAAAAAGGGATTGTTGATTCCCCCCGTCCCCCAGGAATATTCTCCTGTGACCCGCAACAACCACTCTTCGTGTATTCCGCTGAGAAGCGACCCACTTCTCCATCCGCATCTCGACGACGGTGGTGGGCGGCAGGCCACGCATTTGCATGAAAGGGCCGATGGCCAAATGAACGTCGAGATACAGAGGAGTCACGGAGATGCCGGTTCTCAACCCCTCTACGGGAGCGTTCCACAGCACACTGAAGCCGGGGCTGAAGAGACGCTCCTGTTTATCCGTTGTGAAGACCGATCCTCCGCCTGACGCTCTTCTCCGGCTCCACCGTCTGCCCGATCCGTGTTCGGTAATCCGTAGTAAATTTGGTAATCAACATCTCCGCCCGATCCCAGATTGACGTTCCCGTAGCCACCTACCCCGGTCGTTGCAAGAAAGAAGTCCCTGTATTGATAGCTGTACACGCTTTGGGGCAATAGGATAAATGTCCGCGCCGCGTCCACGTCGAGGGTCTCGTTGTAAAGACCGTTGGGTCGCTTGAACTTACCGCCTCGAATCCCCAACCAGTTCTTGGGCCTCCAGTCGACGTAGCCCCAGTCGAGTCGTGGCTCGTAGTTTCCGTAGTCACCCATGTCGCCGACGAAAATCTGCGCACCTACCCGGAGGTCGTCCCGCACGTCGAACATGGCGTTGAAGGCAATCTCGTTGAAGTCGAAGCTGCCACCTCTGGACTCCATCAGGTAGTTGTTGTTGGACGAGTTCAGAAAACCCAGGCTTCCGAACCCGTGTACGCTGATCTTGTCGGTGAGCTTGTTTTTCTCCTCCGGCACCTGCTCCTCCGACGCCGTTCCCGGAAGCGTCCCAGCGATGAGAAACACATTAGAAGGGAAAAGATGAACTTTGTTTGGTCTTCTACTCGTCATATACTTTGCCTCCAGGTGCTAGAACATAGTTTGCGACGTCAAGCTCGCACCCGACCCTCCCAATTTGGCGTGGAGTCCCGTGCAATAGATAGCTGTAGCAGCATGGGTCGCTAACAACTCGAACATTTCGTGATCGACCGGCTCCAATCCCGGTTTTTGCGGCAGCAACTTGAAAACCGTAATAAGACCGGTCACTCGACCATCGATCTTGAGTGCGATACAAGCAGTGATCGATTCCTCGTTACCCGAGGTGTCTTTTTTCTCGTCGTCGAAGTGCGAATCCCCGGTCGCCGCCACTCGCCCCAGGATTCCGCTACCCAGCGAGACTGTCTGATAGCGTTCCTCGTCGATCCCGTAGGACGCCACCAGATTCAGTGCCGAGCCGCCGGATTCCATTTCGAAGACGGCGATCTCCTCCGAGCCGACCAGATTGATGAGTATCTCCAGAATCGTCGTAAGAACCTCGTCCCGATCGAGTGTTCCATGTAGTCGATAGCTCGCCACATAAAGGTTGGCAAGGTTCGAGTTCTGGTGTTCAATCTCATTGAACTCGTAACTGAAACGTTTATTGTCCGCCTCAATCTCCGCGATCTGTCGCTGGAGTCGGATCCGTTCTTGTCGCTGACGGTCGAGGCGCTCTCTCATGAGGAGCACTTGTTCTTCGAGTTCGAGTTTCTCACTCCTCACTCTTGCAATAAGGGTTCGGAGTGTCTCGTTCTCTTTTAACAAGTCCTCCACGAAGCGACGTGTGTCCTGTTGTACTTTGCGAACGTAATCTGGTTCCCGCCCTTGCGGCTTCCGCATGCATTGATCCTCGTCGAGCTACCCATCGCCTGTCGATCGCTCGTAAGTTCTGACGCAAAGCGCCCCGCCAGTGGCCAGGCGACCTCGACTCAAAAACCCAGTATTCAATTGTGACGAGACGGACTCCCCACGCCTTTGCAATTCACATGCCGTCACCCTCGAGCGGGTGCACCCACGCCGTCGAAGTATTCTGAACTAAGGGATTTTTCATGGTCAGAAGTCTTCGCCGGAATTTGAGAAACGCACGAAACTGAACGTAAGTGAGGTCTATTTGAGAGATCTTTTCAAACTTAAACAGCCCCAAAAAAGGAAGCGGGGCCCCTGACAAATCAGCGGAAGATAAAAGCTGCACCGCTTCAATCACATACGGAGTTGTGTAGGGGTTCTCCTACTCCCCGTGGTTTTTTTCACTCGCTTATTGTGAACTCAACGAACAGCAAGAGCGGATTGTAGCCGGAATCGTCAAGACCGGAATTTGAGCCAAACCTTTTCATGTTTAAACGCCGAGCCCCTCCATAGCGCATCGAAGCACTCTTTTTTTTCACGAATTGCCCAGACGAAAATACGATCGCCGCCCGTAAACCATTCCTAAAAAAAAGAATTACTAAAAATCGGCACCTTGGCCCGGGACTTGCAGTATCTGGCGGACCCGCGTGCACCAACGTCTGTCTTTTACAGCAACGTAGTGAGGGACCAGGGAGTGTTCGTTTGAGCTCAATGGAAACAGAAAACTTTCTGACGGGTCGTTTACGGCAATCTTGGGTCGCCGCCACCCCATTGGACCGAATGACTTCCCTTCTTGCGATCTCTGTTCTGTTGGCGATCCACGTGATTGCTTTCCCTTGGTTGGATCAGTCGTTCGGACTCCCGGGTCGAGCATTTTGTCTGACCTATATTCTGGTCGCCGCCTGGAATTGGGGCGTTCGGGGCGGCGTTTTAGCGGCTTTGCTCACCGTGCCGCTCAATATCATTCTTTCCAAAAACGCCGGTGTGGCGGTTTTACCGGCCGGGATACTCGGGGCCGTCGGATTGCTTGCCGGCGGGGCTATTTTAGGCCGCATGGCGGATTTGAATAAGCGACTGAAAACGGAGCTACGCACACGTAAACGAATCGAAGAGAGAGCTCAGAGAACACCAACAACGTCTCGAACGTTCCATCGATGATCGCACGACGGATCTGAGATTGATCAAACGAAAAGCTACAACTCGGAATCACGGAGCGTCACCGCATCGAATCGGCTCTAAGGGAAAGTGAAAGAAGATACAGAGAACTGGCGGATTTTCTCCCCCAGACGGTTTTCGAGATCGACGACCGGGGCATCGTGAAGTTCGCGAACAAGAGCGCATTCGACACCTTCGGTTACGATCAAGCCGATTTCGATCGGGGCCTCAGGGCCATTCAAATGATTGCTCCCGAGGACCGTGGGCGTCTACTGGAAAGCATGACGAAAGCGTTCCAGGGATATCAAACCCTGGGTGGCAGCGAGTACAAAGCCCTCCGGAAAGACGGCAGTACGTTTGCGGCAATCCTATACTCCAATCCCATCGTTCGAAACGAGCAACCCGTAGGAATGAGGGGTCTCGTTGTCAACATTACGGACTACAAAAGTCTCGAGACCCACCTCCAAAAGTCCCAAAAAATGGAATCCGTGGGACGACTAGCGGGTGGGATCGCGCACGATTTCAATAATATCCTGACCTCCATCATCGGCTACTCGCAGCTTGGAATGGCAAAACTCACCCCGGACGAGCCGCTAAACAAGGACTTCCAGGAGATTCTGCACGCATCCGAACGAGCCGCCAAGCTTACCCGGCAACTGCTTGCTTTTTCGCGTCGCCAAATAACCGACCCCAAAATCATCCACCTCAATGATGTACTCCTCGATATGGATAAGATGTTGCGGCGACTCATCGGCGAAGACGTCGAACTGGTGACCTTGCCGGCGGGAGATCTCGGGTCGGTGAAGGTGGATATCGGGCAAATCGAACAACTCCTCGCAAATCTGGCCGTCAACGCTCGCGATGCCATGCCTGGCGGTGGAAAGCTCACGCTCCGAACGGCCAAAGTCCGCCTTGAAGGCGAAACGCCGACCCCAGTACGGCCCGGTGACTACGTGATGCTGGCGGTGAGCGACACAGGTGTCGGCATGACAGACGAAGTGCAGGAACACATTTTCGAGCCCTTCTTCACGACCAAAAAGGAGGGACTAGGCACCGGCCTGGGGCTCGCCATGTGCTATGGCATCGTCAAGCAGAACGATGGATACATCTGGGTTGAAAGCCATCCCGCCAAAGGGACGACCTTCAAGATTTACTTCCCCCGGATTACCCAAGAGCCCGAAACGAGGAGGAAACGCAGTCGAACCGAAATCCCTTAGGGTCGGAAACGAGACCATCCTCCTCGTTGAAGACGAAGCATCGGTTCGCGAGATTGTGGCGCGCATCCTACGCGAACAAGGCTACCGAGTTCTTGAAGCCGCCAACGGCGACGAAGCGCTACGTGTCGCACGAGCTTCCAATAATGCGACCCGTTCACATGCTCCTGACCGACTTGGTCATGCCCGAGTTGGGGGGCAAGGAACTATCCGAGCAAATCCTGGCCGAATATCCCGACATCAAGGTGCTCTTGATGTCCGGCTACCCCGGCGAATCCGTCTTCCGGCAAGGCAAGCTGGAGTCCGGACTCACTATACTGCAAAAGCCTTTCTCGCCCGCTTACCTGGCACGTATAGTTCGAGAGAGTCTCGACGAGGGGGCTCGAGTATAGAAAACTTCCTTTGACCTTGTCCGACTCAGTTGACTCGAACTTCCTTTTCACTACAATTATAGAATCTCTAATCTTTCCGTTTGAAGATCCGAGCCAAACCGATGTCTCGTAGCTTGGACCTCACGCGGCACCGCTGCCTCATGCAGCTTCTATCGAAACAGAGAAGATAATGTCTAACCGGAAAACGATCAAACCGAAAAAGGACGAAAACCGCTCCGCGGAACTCTTGTCCATTCTGAAACGAGAAAATGAAGACCTTCGAGAGGAAATAAATAGGCTCAAGGCCATGGTCGATTCCTCACCGATAGCTCTTACGGAAACGGACCTACGGGGAAACATCATCGCCTGTAATCGAACCGCAGCGGAGCTCACCGGCCATTCGAACAAAGAAGAGCTCATCGGTGAAAGCGCCTTCGCGATGATTGCCCCCGAGGACAGACAGCGGGCGCAATATAACCTCGAGACAACACTTCGTGAAGGTCAAGTAGAAAACAAGGAATACACCATTCAAAAAAAAGACGGGAGTGAAATGGTCGTCGAGCTTTCTGCTCGACTGGTTCGTGACGAAAAGGGCCAACCTGTTTCCTTTATCGCTGTTACAAACGATGTTACGAGTCGAAAGAAGATGGAAGCCGCGCTTGCCCGCTCGGCTCGACTCAACGAGAAGTTACGGATCTTGATGGCGAGACTGCAGCATCTGCTCTACCATCGACGAAATGCTGTCCCCGATCCTCGATACGATCCTCGAGGTTTCAGGAATGGACGGTGGTGGCGTTTATCTCGTCGAGGACGATCATGCAGTCCTTCGTTACTCCCGCAACCTGCCGGAAGACTTCGTTCGGGAAGTGAGTCGCATGCCACTTTCGACTCCACGGTCCAAGAAGTCATGCGATCGGACGTCCCTGTCAACGTGGTCGATCTTTCGAAAGAATACAGCGGAACTTCTGCAAAAGCACGGGCTTCGACACGGTCTACAGTGTGCGCACTTCGGGACGGAAATGAAGTCATCGGATTTCTGAACGTCACTTCAACGCACAGCGATCCACTACCGCTCGACACGGTCGAAAGCCTGAAGACCGTCGCTCTGGAATTTGAATCGATTTTCAAACGCCTGAGGGCCGAAGTCGCACTCATACGCTCCGAGGAGATGTTTCGGAGCGTCGTCGAGTCCTCTCCGATGGGAATGCATCTATATCGACTGGAGGAAAACGATAGGCTGGTCTTTGTCGGGGCCAATACAGCGGCGGACCGACTACTGGGCATTGACCATTCGCAGATCGTCGGTCGCACCATAGAAGAGGCTTTTCCACCCCTTCGAGATACTCAAGTACCACGCCGATACCGGAGAGCCGCGGCCGATGGCGAATCTTGGCACACCGAACAGATTGACTACGAGGACGAGCGCATCAAGGGTGCCTTTGAAGTCCATGCCTTTCAAACCACTCCGGGAAACGTAGCGGTCATGTTTCTCGAGATCACGTCCCGCAAACGAGCCGAGGAAGCTCTCAAGGACAGCGAAGAAAAGTATCGACAACTCGTGGAGAATATCAACGATGTCATTTTCACAGCCGATGTGCGAGGCACACTCACTTACGTGAGCCCGGCCGTCGCGTCAGTGACCGGTTACGAAGCGTCGGAAATGGTCGGACGATCCATTTTCGATTTCGTGCATGCCGAAGACGTGGCACAAATCAGGGAAACTCTCGCGAGAAGGCTGGCCGGAAATTACGACCCTGTCGAGTATCGATTGAGAACGCGTTCGGACAAAATAAAATGGGTGCGCAGCTCGAGTCGGCTCCTCACCAAAGGCGCTCGAGTTCTCGGAATCCAGGGAATCCTCAGTGACATCACCGAGTCCACCACGGCAGAAAAGGAAAAGAAGCACCTCGAGACCCAACTTCGGCAAGCTCAGAAGATGGAGGCGATTGGGCAGCTTGCCGGCGGGGTGGCGCACGACTTCAACAACTTGCTCTCACCTATCCTTGGGTACTCGGAGCTGCTTCTCATGGATTTGCACCCCGACGATCCACGCTACGGTATCGTCGCGGAGATACGCAAAGCAGGCAATCGAGCCAAGGACCTGACGCGCCAACTTCTCGCCTTCGGGCGCAAGCAGCTCATCGAGACCCAGTCCCTCGACCTCGGCGAGGTTACCCGAAGTTTCGAGAGAATGCTGCGCCGCACCATACGGGAAGATGTCACGATCGAACTAAAGCTAGCACCCTCGCTGGGCGCAGTCGAGGCCGACCGGTCCCAAATCGAACAGATACTCATGAACCTGGCCGTCAATGCTCAAGATGCTATGCCCGGAGGCGGCACCATGACCATAGAGACCGGTGAAATAGAAGTTAATCGACGATCTCATTCGGGAAAACCCCGACCTGGAAGAAGGGACCTATGTGACGTTAGCGATCCAAGACACCGGCACCGGTATCGACAAGGCTTCGCTTCCACACATCTTCGAGCCTTTTTATACGACCAAAGAAAAAGGCAAGGGCACCGGTCTCGGGTTGGCGACCGTTTACGGGATCGTCAAACAGCACGGCGGCGACATCTTGTCGTCAATAGTAAACCGGGAAAGGGCTCCTCTTTCCGTATCCTCTTGCCACGCTCGTCGGAGCTCATGCCGAGACGCCGGTCATGACCCCTCTCGTTCTGACGAGAAGCCACGGCAGCGAGACGATCGCTGTCGTGGAAGATGACGAAATGGTCTGCGACCTGGCCTGCGCCATTCTGCGCGACCATGGCTACAACGTCATCAGTGCCGGGTCGGCCTGAGGAGTGTTTTCGGCTCCTGGAGGAGGAAACGAAGGTGGACATGCTGCTGACGGACATCGTAATGCCCGGCATGAACGGAACCCAGCTTTTCCAAACCCTGTCCAAAACTCGCCCGGAATTGAGAGTGCTGTTCATGTCCGGCTACACGGACGCTGCGGTCGCACGAGACGGCCTGATGGACTCAGGGCACCATTTTCTCCAGAAGCCGTTCTCGGTACTTTCACTGGCGAGAAAAATCCGCGAAGTCCTTGATAGCTAAAGAAAGAACTCGAGAACTCAAGGACTCGAGAACTCAGAATGAAAAGAAATCCTATTGACGGCGACGCCCTAACAACCAGCGCTCCGCTAGTCCCGACAGAGGAGGGGCGGCGAGTCATCGAGCCGTCTTCCGGCTCCCTTCTGAGTCCTGGGTTCTGAATTCTGAGTTCTCTGCTTCAGATTCTTCCGAATCTCTTTTCCATTTGGGTGAGACTAATCCGGAGCGTCGTGGGGCGGCCGTGAGGGCAGACGGTTGGTTGTTTGGCCGCCCAGAGTCGCGCTAGGAGATATCTCATCTTTTCGGGTCCCAATGGATTGTGAATTTTGATCGCGGCATGACAGGCAAGTCGAGCGGCAACCCGCCCCTGTGCATCGGCAAGTGTCGAAGTAGGACACTCTTGTTCCTGCTCGGAGAGAGTTTGTTTCACCAGTTTCAGCGGATCCAGGTTTTTGATCGCCGCAGGCACAGCCCGGATCACGAAGCCGCCGCCGCCGAAAGACTCGATATCGAATCCGAAAGAAGCAAACTTGGAGATCTCCTCTTCCATGGTCACCCGCTCGGCCGGTGTGAGCTCTAGGTGAAGAGGAGTCAGAAGTATTTGCTGCGGAGGTCTCTCGTCAGTCTGGCGTTCGAGAAGCTCCTCATAGAGGACGCGTTCATGGGCGGCATGCTGGTCCACGAGCCATACACCTTCCTGGTCAGCGGCCACGATGAAGCTATCTCTGAACTGACCAAGAAGGGCCGGTGGAGTGTCCGCGAACTCGGTGAATTCGGGAGTCTCCACCTCCGCCGGCTGTCGAAAAAGAGCTTCAGCTATCTCTAGACCTCTTCCCTCCACTCCATCCGCCGCGCCCCTGGCGAATTCTCCCGAGAAGCCGGTTTGCCCCTGTCGCGAAGCGTCTCCGAACGTAACACTTGGCTCGCCCACAACACCGGCCGGCACCACGACCAGAATCGGGTGCACGCCCCTCCGCACCGAGGGTGTTCTTGAGCACCGTAAAGACAGCGTGGTGCACGAACCGCTGATCGACGAAACGCACTTCCGTCTTGGCGGGATGGACATTGACGTCGATCTTGTCCGTGGGCAGCTCAATGAAAATATAGGCCCTGGGTGTGCCGGATTTGGAAGAGACCTGGCGGTAGGCTTCCATCACGGCGTGGGTCAGTGTCCTATCTTTGACCGGACGATTGTTTACAAAAAGACGAAGGCGCTGACTCGCCCCTCTGTCTTCCGCCGGTGGCGAGAGCCAGCCTTTAACAATAAGGTTACCCACGGACTCCACTACGGGAATCGCACCTTCGATCCAGCTTCCCTCGATCTGAAAGAGGCGATCTCTCCCCTCTCGAACCGGAGGTGTATCGAGCACGGTTCGTTTCCCGTGTTCCAGGCGGAAGTGGACCTCGGGAAAAGCCGCAGCGAGATTGGAAAGCAACTGAGCGATGTGGGAAGCCTCGGTGACCTCGGAGCGGAGGAACTTACGCCGAGCCGGTACGTTGAAGAAAAGTCGCCGAACATCGATGATGGTCCCCCGGGGAAGGCCTAGCTCGTCTTCGCGCAACAACTTCCCACCTTCCACAACCAACTCGATTCCGGAAGAGCTCGAATCGTCGCGCGTTTGGAGCGTGAAGTGGGAGACGGAAGCAATGGAAGGAAGAGCCTCGCCTCGAAAGCCGAGAGTAGCTATCCGGGATAGGTCGGATGCATCGACGAGCTTGCTCGTCGCGTGTCGCGCAAGCGCCAAACGTGCGTCCTCGGCGCTCATGCCGATGCCGTCATCGGCGACTCTTATGCGTTCTTTTCCGCTTTTCTCGATGAGGACGGAAATTGAGCGGGCTTGGGCATCCAGGGAGTTTTCGACCAGCTCCTTGACCACTGAGGCCGGACGCTCGACCACCTCGCCGGCGGCAATCTGGTTGGCCAGGGCTTCGGAGAGGAATTTTGATCTTAGACATGCGAAGTACTTCTATAGAGAACTCAGGACTCGGAACTCAGAACTCAAGAATAGAACAGGGAGGGCGGCCTTGCCGCCACATCATGATTCAGTTCAGGATTTAGGACTGGCAACAAGCTCGGAAAGATCCGCAACTTGTGAAAACAGCGAGTCCAGAGAGCTCAGTAACGCCAGGCGATTCCCCCGCAGTCGCGGATCCGGGGCCATCACCAGAACTTTATCGAAAAACGAATCGACCTCGGGCCTCAACCCAGAAAGAACTCGAAGGGCCTTTTCAAACATTCCTGTCGCCAGCAGCTCCGAAGCCTCTGGTCTCACCGTTTGAAAAGCGTCCCAAAGCCGGCGTTCGGCCTCCTCGGCAAAGGCGTCGGTGTCGACGGAGCCCGGTTCCTGGCCGGATAGAATATTTCGAACTCTCTTGAAGGCAATCGAGAGCGCTTTGAAATCATCCGAGTCCCGAAGAGAAGCCAAGGCATCGAGGCGCCGAGCCAATTCCACCGGCGCATAGTCGAGCGCCCCAAGAGCGAAGACCGCGTTCACTTCGTCGTAACGATAGCTTCGGCCGAAAACGAAGCGAAGGCGTTCCGTAAAGAACTCCCGAAGAGAGTCCGCTCCTCCCGACTCCACCTTTCCGGCTAGCTGCTCTGCCACGAGCGTCAAGGCCTGATTCAACAAGTCTCTCGGTTTGAGCGCGATCGAGGTCCCGAGCCTCGGCTCCGTCTCGAGAAGCACCCGTACGATTCCCAGGGCGGCTCGACGAAGACCGTAGGGATCTCTCGAACCTGTTGGTGTGACTCCGACCGAGAACATTCCTGCCAAGGTATCGACTTTGTCGGCGAGGGAGACCATCGCACCCTCCGGGTTTTGAGGAAAGTCATCGCCCTCACCCAGCCCCAGCGGCCGATAATGAGAATAAACCGCTTTCCAGACTCCCTCCGACTCGCCTTGCTCTCGGGCGTAGAGTCCTCCCATGACACCCTGAAGCTCCGGGAACTCCCCTACCATTCCCGTAGTGAGATCGCATTTGCACAGAGCGGCGGCCCTTTCGACCGGCTGGGTCTTCACTTCGCATCGCTCCGACAACCATCGACTCAGGGGAACGATTCGCTCGACCTTGAGCTCGTAGCTTCCGAGCCTCTCATGAAAGAGCACGCCGGCCAATGCTTTTTTTCGGTCTTCCAACTCCGTTTTCAGATCTTCGTCCCAAAAAAACTTGGCGTCGCGCAACCGCGCCACAACAACCCGCTCGCTTCCCTTGCGTATATAGCGTTTCGGGTCGGACGACATATTGGTTACGGCAATGAAAGACGACTTCCTTTGTAGAGGCAAGTACTTTTGATGGTGGATGAGCACGGTATGACGGACGTCCCTGGGAAGAGAGGAGAACTCCTTGGGATAGCTTCCCAGTACCGCACCTGGCCATTCCACGAGATCAGCGAGATATCGAGTACTCAGGATACCGCCCCCCGAGGGTCTTTTGGCGCCGGCTTTCTTCTCGAGCTTTCGGATCTCGTTCTCCAATCTTTTTCGGCGTTCTTCCGGATCGACCAAAACGTAATGACGCTTCAATGCGCTTTTGTACTGACGAAAGGAACCGATCGTGAGGGCCGAGCCCGGCCTACTTTGATTGGGGGCGAGAAATCGATGTCCTCGAGTCTTACTACTTGCTTTGATCGTTTCGTCTCCCACCTGGATCTCGAAGGGCACCACGCGCTTGCCGAAAATACACATGATCCAGCGGATAGGACGGCCAAAGGTGAACGCGCCCTTTCCATCGGGGATCTCGGCATCCCAATTCATGAACTTTGGAAAGCTCAAACTGCGTAGCGTATCCGCCATGAGTTTGGGAAGCAGAACAGATGTCGATTGCCCCTTCACCTTTCGAACGAACCCGACATATTTGCCCTTAGGTGTTTCGATAACGGTGAGTTTCTTGAGATCGATTTCGTTTTTCTTGGCGAATCCGAGTTGCCGCCTGGCTCCACTCGCCCGACTCGGTACGGGCGATGCGGGCCGGAGGTCCTGTATTTACCTCCCGGCGGTCCAGCTGTCGGACCGGAAGCTTCGGCACATGAACGACGAGGCGGCGCAGAGTACCGTAGACTTCCACGTCCGAACCACCGATGCCGAGCTCTCGGATTCGTCCATCGAAGCTATCGCGGAGCTCCTCGAGTAGTCCCGGAAGCCAATCAGCCGGTATTTCTTCGCAGCCTATCTCCCATAGAAACGGTCGCGACTTCATCAAGCACCCTTCTTTTCAGATATCGTCTCCACTTTCGGAGCGTTCGCGTCAACGTAGGCGCGGGCGACCCCGCAGGCCAAATCACGTACCTTCAATATGTGGGCAGTCCGCTCACTTACCGAAATGGCACCCCGCGCATCCAGGATATTGAAGGCATGGGAGCATTTGAGGCAGTGTTCGTAGGCGGTCAGGTAGAGTCCGGACTCGAGCAAACGCTCTCCCTCGAGTCGAAAATCTTCGAAGAGCCGCCGCCAAAGCTCGACGTTGGCTTCGTCGAAACTGAAACGTGAACCCTCGACTTCGTCGCGATGGCGGACCCGGCGGTAGCTCACACCAGGCGCCCACATCAGGTCATAGACGTCGTCCACATCCTGCAGGTACATGTCGAGCCGCTCCAGACCATAGGTAATCTCCACCGATATCGGAGCGAGCTCCAATCCTCCCGCCTGCTGAAAATATGTAAACTGTGAGATCTCCAAACCATCCAGAAGAACCTGCCAACCGATACCCCATGCTCCGAGGGTAGGAGATTCCCAGTTGTCTTCTTCGAAGCGAATATCGTGAAACCGCGGAACGATCCCGCAGGCTTCCAAACTTTCCAGATACTGCTCTTGAATATCCGAAGGAGCCGGTTTCAAAACCAGTTGCAGTTGGTGATGCTTGTAGAGGCGGTTCGGATTCTCCCCGAAGCGCCCATCGGCGGGGCGGCGTGAAGGTTGAACATAGACGACTCTCCACGGGTCCGGCCCCAGTACCCTCAAGAAGGTCTCGGGGTGCATGGTGCCGGCTCCGACTTCCAAATCATAGGGCTGTTGGACAACCACACCCCGCTCCGCCCAGAACTTGGTCAATGTCAGTATGAGATCCTGTAACGTCATCGTTTTCGTTCCAATCTCACGAGATCCCTGAGGACTTGCTGCGAGCTCAGTTCTTTCTCGATTTGCTGTCCAATCAGCTTCTGGTGCAACAACGTCAACTCCCCCATCACTTGCCTACCGCGTGGCTCGGGAAGTGAGTGAGGCGGTTCACGCCAGACCGTCTGTAAATACTCCAATGTCGCCGGTGAGAGCGCGACTCCGTGCTCACTACATCGTCGGCAAACGAGACGATGTTGTTCGACCTGGTATCTCGCTCCAACTCGCGAGAGCGCGCCACCGCAAGCGCTGCAACTCACCCGGCGAGGATACCATCCGCCCAAACGCAGAATCCAGGCTTCATAATATCGCGCCACAACCTCAGGCTTGGCTTCGCCCGCCAGCGCTATCGACGCCGCGCTCAATAAACGGTACAGTTTGCCGTTAGGCTCGCGCTCCGGTGCAAAGGCATCGGCCAAGTCCACAAAGTAGGCCAATGTACACGCAAGGAGCGGATCCCCCAAACTCGTGAAGCCCGACCGGATGATATCGCACTTGTCGACACTGACGAGCTCCCGGCCCTCCTTCTCGAAGAATGTCAGGGCAATCTCGGTCCCGACCTCCAACCCGGCGCCGAACCGCGATTTCGGCCTCCGTGCCCCCTTGGCCATGCCCCGGACCTTGCCCATGTCGCGGGTCAGGAAAACGACGATTTTATCGGCTTCCCCCACCCGATAGGTTCTCAAGACAATAGCCTCGCAATGGTACAGAGGCATGACTGGAAGCCTAGGCGAAACGACCCAGAAGAACGGTTCCCAGACCCAAGAAGAAAATAAAACCCACGACATCGGTCGAGGTCGTCACGAATACTGAGGATGCCAGGGCGGGATCGACTTTCAACCAACGCAAAGCAAGCGGCACGAGGGTTCCCGCTATAGCCGCCATGAGAAGTGTCCCTACCATGGATAGTGCGAGAACGAGGCCGAGAACGGGGTCACCCTTCCACAAGAAAGCCGCCAAGGCGACCACTATCCCAATGACCACTCCGTTGACGGCGCCCACGATAATTTCTTTAAATAGTGCCTTCCGGCTGTTGGACCACCTTAGCTCCCCCAAGGCGATCCCACGAACCATCACGGTAAGGGTCTGCGTGCCGGCATTACCCCCGAGAAGAGGCACGATGGGCATGAAGACCGCGAGGACGGCGAATTGCCGAATCGTAGCTTCGAAATAGCTAACGACCGCCGCCACCAAGAAACCGGTGGCGAGGTTGAGAATCAGCCAGGGAATGCGCATCCGTATGGAGCTTCTGGGCGAGCTGAAAACTCTCTCCGATGCATCCAGGCCGGCAAGTCGATAGATATCTTCGGTGGCCTCATCTTTGATGACGTCGATCACGTCATCAACGGGGATGAACCCCACTAGTTTGTGCTCCGGATCGACAACAGGAATGGCCAAAAGATTGTAGGAGGCAACCAGCTGAGCGACTTCTTCCTGGTCCGTGTCGGTGGCGGCACTGATCACTGGAGAGGTCATGATATTTTTCAGCACGGTCTCGGGTCGTTTCTGAATGAGCTGGCGTAAAGACAGAACCCCCACCAAATGATTTCGGTCGTCAACGACATAAATATAGAAAACCATCTCCAGGTGTTCCGAATCCTGGAGACGGACGATGGCCTCGCCCACTGTCATGTCCTCGTTCAACGAGAACACGTTGGGGTTCATGATGCGGCCGGCGGTCTCCTCGTCGTACTTGAGAAGATCTTCGACGTCGGCAGCATCTTTCTGGCGCATCGACCCCAGAACTGCTTCTTGTAGCTCCGGTGGTAGCTCGGCGACGAACTCTGCGGCATCATCCGGGTCGAGCTCTTGTAGTACCCGCGAGACTTCCTGAGCCGACATGCCGGCCAGAAGCTCTCCGCCTCGATCCGGTCCCAGCTCAGACAGAGCCTGACTGGCAAGAGCCAAATCTTTCTGGGTCAGGAGCTCGAAAGCGACTTTGCGATAATTGGGAAGCTCACCGAAGAGCTCGGCGATGTCCGACGGATGGAGTCTGTTCAGGATGTTGAAGGCATTGGGCCCCGCCCCGCGCGCGAGCAGCTTGCGGACGGTCTCGGCAAGATGAGGGGTCTTCGTCAACGGCATCGGGATTACCTGAACAAATACAGATACACATAAGAAACGGTGTAGGTTATCACAAGATGCAGCGCATTGCAGCCCCGATCTTGTGGGTTACGGTGCTAGCAGTCAGCAGCCCAAATTAATGGGTCCGGGTGGCGACGACGCCCTAACTTGCGTTCCGCTAGTCCCGACGGAGTCGGTGGCCGAATTATCAGAACCACCGACGTCGGAGGGGCGGCGAAGCGGTCATCCCGTTCCATTCTGAGTTCTCGAGTCCTCTAGTTCTCGAGTTCAGTTCAGGCACTGTTGTCATCCCAGCCAAATTGGACCAGAATCTACCGGATTGCAGATGGATCCCTCCTTCGAAAAGAGGTCGCAAATGTTCGGTTCCCGCTGGTTCTGGCTCTTCTTTGCCCTTGGATCCGCCGCTTGCGCGGTTTTCGCTTACACTTTCTTTCCCGCCGCCTTCCCGTTGGTCACCCTCGACATCGAGATGGACCGAGTCCTGGCCCTCGAAAAAGGTCAGCAACTGTCGGAAAAACTCAACTGGGGACCGTCCGACTATCGGCAAGCAGCCTCATTCGGACTGGATCAACGCGTGCAAAATTTCATAGAGCTGGAGGCGGGCGGAACCGAAGCCTTCCGACGGATGCTTTCCGAGGACTTGTATTCGCCCTACACCTGGCGCGTTCGACACTTCAAAGAAGGCGAGACACTGGAGACGTTGATTCGCTTCACACCAAGCGGAGCCCCGTACGATTTCGTCGTCAAACTTCCGGAAGATATGCCGGGGCCCGACCTGAGTCGTCAAGAGACGCAGCCCATCGCCGAGCAGGCCGCACGAGAACATTGGGCCATCGACTTCGACCGCTACGAGCTCGTCGAGACTGCCCGCGAAGTCCGCCCCGGGGGGCGGGTCGACCACCGTTTCGTCTACCGCAGGCGAGACGAACGGATCGGCGACGCCGAGTATCGCCTCCGCCTCGTTGTCGGCGGAGACCAACTGACGGAGCTCCGCCACTTCGTAAAAATCCCAGAGGCTTTTTCTCGTCGCTACGCAGAGATGCGCAGTGCCAATGACACCATCGCGGTCGCGGCCAGCATCGCCATGGTCCTCCTCTACCTCATCGGCGGTTGCGTCATCGGCCTTTTCTTCTTACTACGCAAGAGATGGGTCCTTCCTCGCCAAGCTTTCCTGTGGGGATTTTTCATCTCGTCGCTCCAGGTTTTCGCCTTTCTCAACCGATGGCCCTTGCTTTGGATGGGCTACGACACGGCGCTTTCTTCGCAAAGCTTCATTTGGCAGCAATTGTTGGTGGCCTCGGCCCTCTTCCTGGGTTGGGGCCTCTTACTCAGCTTGAGCTTCATGGCTGCAGAAGGGCTGACCCGACGCGCGTTCGGCCACCACATCCGTTTATGGGAAATCTGGTCCCGCCCGGTGGCAGTTACGGGATCCGTCGCAGGGCGGACTGTCGCGGGCTATCTCCTTGTCTCCGTGTTCTTCACATACGAAGTCTTACTGTACTTTTTCTCGAGTCGTTGGCTCGACTGGTGGTCACCGTCTTCAGCTCTCTTCAACCCCGATATTCTGGCCACTTATTTTCCTTGGTTGGGTTCTGTTGCAGCGTCACTGCAAGCCGGTTTTTGGGAAGAGTGTTTGTTTCGTGCCGTTCCCATCGCGAGTGCCGCGCTCATCGGCGAGCGGTTTGGGAAGAAGCGAATGTGGATTTTCGGCGCCGTCGTTTTGCAGGCCCTTATCTTCGGTGCCGCCCATGCCAACTATCCCGCTCAACCAGCCTACGCTCGTATCGTGGAGCTCGTCATCCCGTCGGTCTTTTTCGCGCTCGTTTACCTTTACTATGGACTAATGCCGGCCATCGTTCTCCACTTCGCATTTGACGTTGCATGGTTCGCAATGCCCCTTTTTGTGTCCAGGGCTCCCGGCATCAGGATCGATCAGGTTATGGTCATTCTTTTGACACTCGTCCCCTTGTGGGTCGTGCTCCGGGCTCGATGGCAAAATGGAAAGTGGGGAGCGCTGAGCGAGGAACACTTCAACAGGTCCTGGCAGCCGCCGGAACCGACCGTCGAAGAAGAAGATGGCGACAAGGTCGCTCCGGACATGGTGCTAACCGACCTTTCCCCAACGGTTCGATGGGTTGCCTTATTTGCGGGTGCTGCATCATTGGCAGCCTGGGCTTTCATGACCGAATTCCGAACCGAATCCCCTCCATTGAGCATCAACAGAGAACAAGCTTTCGACATCGCTCGACGTGAAGTCGAGTCTCGCGGCATCTTCCTCCCACCTTCATGGCGCGCTCTCGGCGCCGTGGGAGGAAACGTAGACGCCAGCCATCGTTTCGTCTGGCAGGAAGGGGGAAGAGAGAGATACCGGCAGCTTTTCGGCAGCTACCTGTCTCTCCCCCACTGGTGGGTTCGTTTCGCCAAATTCGAAGGAGACGTCGCGGAGCGGGCGGAAGAGTATCGAGTCTACGTAGGACCCGATGGAAATGTCGTTCGTTTCAGCCATCGCCTGCCGGAAGGCCGACCGGGCGCGAGGCTGAGTGAGGAGTCGGCCCGGGCACGCGCCGTTTCGACGATAGGTCGTTTCTACGGATTGACCGACGCCCAACTCGAGGAAATCTCGGCCGCACCTCGGAACCTTCCAAACCGAGATGACTGGACGGTGACGTTCGCCGACCGCGACAACTACCCTATGGAAGAAGGCGAGGCTCGCGTCGCCGTGCGGTTGGGTGGCGACACAATCGCAGACACGGTCCGATGGATTCATGTCCCGGAGGAGTGGCTACGCCGGGATCGCGAACGGGCAACTCGAGTCGGCATCGTCTCGAACCTATCCTTTGCCTTCTTGGCAATTTGCTTGATGGCGGGCGTCGGAGCCGCTATCGTGGCGTGGAGTCACGGAAAATTCGACCGAAGTCGGTTTTTGAAGTTCCTCGCGCTTCTGGTGGGGATCAAGCTCGTGAGCTTCATCAACACCTGGCCGTCTCTTTCCGCCCAGTTCTCAACCACTCAGCCGCTCCAGCACCAATGGTTGACATCCATCGGGGGCGGACTGCTCAGCATATTGGTGACCGCTGCAGCACCTGCACTGATTATAGGTTTCGTTTATCACTTACGACATGGAACGGTGTCGGCGGCGCAAAGCCATCTGATGCTACTGCTGGGACTCTCGCTAGGGGCCATCTTAGCGGGCCTCATGACGTGGACGGACGGATGGACTGCGACACCCCGGCCTTCTTGGTCCTACTACGCACCTGCCGGCGCCGCCATCCCTTTGTTCGAAGTGGCCTTGGCCCCGATTGTCCAATTCGTGCTGCGAACCGCTTTTCTGGTTCTCGTTTTCGACGCGCTCGATCGGTTCTCCAACCGCTGGACCCGCCGGAAAATGCTGACCGCCCTCGGCCTTCTTGCACTGGGCCTATCTCTAGGAGCGTTGAATCCCACCAGAGACATCACGTCGTGGTTGATTCAAGGGACCGTTATTGGACTGGCGCTACTCGCCGGCTATATCCTTTTGATTCGATTCGAACCGGCCCTCATACCTCTGGCGGTAGGAATGTTTCACACGTTGGTCATCGTAGAGCAAGGTCTACACAATGCCTTCACTGCCGCGTTACCCGGTGCAGGGCTCGCGGGGATCCTCATCATCTGGATGGCTATCGTTTGGAGTGGAAGAATTCGGAGAGGACCAGTGGTTGGTCGGGAGTAGGTTGTAAAGAACTCGAGAACTCAAGGACTCGAGAACTCAGAAGGAAACAGGAGGACGGCTGACGCCGTCCCTCCTTCGTCGGGACTAGCGGAACGCAAGTTAAGGCGTCGTCGCCTTCGGGATTGAGTCGCTACTGGCTGCTGGCTGCTGCTTCTAAAACCTGAACAAATAGCTGAACTTGATGAAGAGGCCCTCGGCCATGGGTACCATTTGCGATGGATCGTAGGTGTGGGGGCCTTCTCTAAAGAAGCTGTACCCTACATAGAAAATAGTTCCCGGCGACGGCTCGTAGGATAGAAGGAACTGTCCTTCCACCGTTCCATCGGAAGCGGCATCGTAGCGCTCCCCATCGATAACAAGGGGCTGGCCGCTCGCGGGATCCCGTAGCGTATCGCGATCGCTCAAGTTGTATTGCACGATGGCGCGGGTGAGGAGCGGCTTACTGAACTGATACTGCAATTTGACCCGGGTGATGTTCGTCGTCGAAAAAATAGAGTCGTCGTGTTGCCGGTAGAGTCGTGAGTACAGGTGAGAAAAATCGAGCAGGAGTGAGGTAGTGGGTCGGAAATTGATCACCGGCTCTACGAGAAACTCGAACGCGCTCGACGCCTCCACATAGATGGGTACTTCCCGGAAGTAGACGCGGCCGTTGATCTGCAACGGATTGTTGATTCGTATGCGAGGCATGATGGCAAAAGCCATCATGTTTCTCAAGGGATCGGGGATGGGAAATGCTTCTAGCCCGCCGTCGGCGGTCTCGACCTGGTAATCCGAATAGATTTCAGGCCGAAATCGATAATAACCGTTCCTGATGACAAAGGACAGGTTACGGTCGCCACGAAACGAGAAGGAAGGATGGGCCTCTACCTCCCACTCATAGGGACTGCTTCCGTCCCAGAATTCGTCGTGATCCGAGTAGCTGTCGTAACGAACCTCCAGGCTGCTACGTTCGAGGAGTGCACCGGGTTCGCCATAAAACATGAAGCGACCGGATCCGAAAACCTGTGCATCACCGATTCGGCGAAGATAGCCACTATCGGCCTGAAACTCGGGATGAATGTCTTCGAACTTGAATTGCCAACTAAAATTGTAGCCTGATCGATCCAACTGAGTCGAAAGAAGCGGACGAAGCCGGCCGTCGCTCAGGTCGTGGGTCGAGCTTCCCGCGTACTGCGTAGTCAGCGTATAGCGCTCCTTGAAAAGCAATCGCATATCCCCACTCAGCACACGATTGTAATGGGATCCACCCAGCTCGGACCGGTCGGTTGCGAGAAATCCCAGGGTAGATCCTGCGTCGCCCAAATCTCTCCGGATACGAAAGAAGTTGAAGAGCACGTTATGATCCGATTCCTCGAGTTTGAACGGCCCCTCGTCCACAGCGCCCAGATAGCCCAGATTGAACGAGCCGATCTTTCCCGTAAGCTTGGCCCCACCGACCGGGTCCAAAACCTGTCGCGTATAAACGAGACGCTTGGGGGTTTGAAAAACTTCCGTCCCTTCGAGGAAAAAGGGCCTTTTCTCCGGGAAGAAAAGAGCGAAGCGCTCGTTAGTCGAAATCTGGAAAGCATCCGCTTCGACGTGTGAGAAATCGGGATTGTAGGTCGCGTCGAGAACGAGATTTTGAGTAATCCCGAGTCGCCCGTTCACACCAAACTCAGGGTCGAAGTCTTCTCGGTTGAACACGCCGTCATCGTCCCTCATGCCCGTACGCCTGCCGGTCACAACGGGATTCACCTCCCTCAAGCGACGAGGGCGAAGCTCTTGAAGATCGACAAACCGACCCTCCTGGGCCAGCACATTGGCAATCTCCCGGGTCAGGGGCGCCCACGACTGCTTGAAGCCTTTTCTTTTTACTTCGCGGGCAACATTGAATCCCCAGGATTGAGATTCAACCGGCCGGAACCGAAGAGAAATATAAGGGATTCGTATCTCCGCCACCCATCCATCTTCAGTGACCCGGCCGTCCGATTCCCAGATGAAGTCCGGGTTGAAGTCAATCGAGACCGAGCTTCCCTGGCGCTCGAGTCCTTCGATCCACAGGCCGTCGGTTTGAATTCCCAGGGGATTGACATAGAAGACATAGGCCTGTCTCTGATCGTCGAAGGTATCCAGCATGATCCGGATCCAGTCGTCGGTGAAGGCGGAACGATCCCGCTCTACGAGCCGCGCCATAACGCGTTGGGGCTCTGGGTCCTCGGCTCGAATGCCAAAATAGATGGCGTCGGAGGTATAAAAGACTAGGACCTCTGTCTTTTCTGCGGCCGGGATATCTTCCACCGGTTCGTATTGAGTGAAATCGGTGAGCCGAGCCGCCTTCTGCCAAGCTTCTTCATCGAGCCGGCCGTCTATTTTCACATCAGGATCTTCGAGGCGGGGAACGGACACGTTCAACTCGCCGGCGCTACCTCTGTAAACGAGTGGATTCGTCGCAACAGCAGCAAGAGTCAGAGCAAGCAGGTTCCACATGGTATCGGGGGATTAACTACAGGTATATGTTGCACTTCGACATCGATGACGAATTCCCAACCTGTCACATCGGAGATCGAGACGAGTCCAAAGCAAGATATCACGATCGAGCCCGATTTGCATCTTCCTACCACTTCTCAGACCGACAACTCATATTGAATGCTCCAATCACAGCGACGCTGAGTTGTGCTATACTTTCTTGAGCCCAGTAAAATCCCAAAATACATCTCAGCACGGTTTTTTTCCTTTGGCACCGGGTCTGTTTGGATCAGGTCGAACTTTTCGAAGAGGAAACATTGAGATGCAGAACACGTTCGACAGGAAAAAGGTACTGCAGATCGTTGAAGACCAAATCGCCCCGTTCATTGGCGGGACTATGGCCCAGGCATCAACACTGGTGCACTGCCAAAAACTGGGAATCGTAAGCGATTCGATATCGAAGGAGGAAGTCGAATCGTTGCTCGATCGAATCGGTCAAGCCATGCTCGTCTTCGTCGGCAAGGAAAAGTCCGAGCGAATCCTCGATGACATCCACACATCACTCGGAACGGGAGGGAAGACGCAATGAAAAGTCCGACACTCAGAAACGGAATCTACATCTTTTTCATCATCCTCGTCGCCTTGACGTTCTTGCCAAAGCTCTTCTTTGCCGACTCCGCGGTCTATACGCGGTTTCTAACGGAAAGGGCTCTTATTTACATCGGCTCCGCGACCAAGCTCTTGTTCCTTTTCCTTGGGTTCTTCTTCGCCTCTCGTTCGGCTCGTCGATTCGAGCCGGAGAATCCCGTCCAACCCGCCTGGAGATTCCTGGGATGGGGTTTTCTCTCCTATTTCGTCGCCCAATCGATCTTGGCCGTATATCAGTTCGTGCTTCGTGTCGCAGCACCGTTCCCGTCGTTCGGCGATTTTTTCTTCCTCTTGGCCATGCTGCTCTGGCTGATTTCACTCGGATTGTTCGTCCGAGCTTACACGCAAGCCGGTTTTCTGGAAGGCGGCACCCACCGTGTCGTGAGCGTGGCCGTCATCGGCGCTCTACTCCTCGTTGGCCTCGGATATGGAGTTTTGATGCCCGTGCTCAAATCACCGGCCTCTATGGGAGAAAAGGCGCTCAACGTCGCCTACCCTGTTTCGGATCTATTCCTACTGATTCCCGTTCTCGTGCTTCTGCAAATGGCGTTCAAGCTCGCCGGTGGGACGCTCTGGCGCGTGTGGACGGCTCTTTTGTTAGGTTTCGTTTTCTTAGCCGTGGGAGATATCGCTTTCGCGTATTTCTCGATATTGGGTCAAGCGCATCTGGACCCGTTGATCGACGCGCTGTTTTCCTACAGCTACATCTTCTCTTCCTGGGGCGCGGCGTACCAGTACGACCTGCTGAATAGCTGATCAGCTACCGCAACGAAGCAAAGTCTCTCGCGTCACTCGACCACCGAGGAGCACTCTTTATGGCGTCGAGAACCTCCTCCGGTTCTTCCTCTTGGGGAGCCGGAGCAACTCACAGACGGACAAGGTCTCTGGCACACGCACAGCGGCGACTGGTCGCCGGACGGAAAGGCCAACGTCTACACCAAAGACGCGGACAACTTCGACATCTACGTCATCGAGAACTATCGGTAGGGCCACGCGAACCCGAATACTACAAGGCAATTTGGAACGAGATTGTCATTACGCTGCCGACCCGCCTTCCGAGACCGTAATCCAATGTTCCCCTGCCGGCAAATGAATCCATTCGGTCTCGGACACGAATTGAGCTCCATCCAGCGTGACACGAAGAGGCGGTTCCATCCAGAGTTTGAGCTCCGCCGAACCCGTACTGTGCGTCTCTGCTGAAAACCGGGCCTCTTCAATCTCTATGCCGCGAAGTACGACGGCACCTCGGCTCAACAGAAGACGGCTCCCATCTCGATGGACGGTGAGACCTTTCTTTGAAACCGATATCGTCCATTCATGACCGAGCCATCGTAGGCGCTTCAAAGTACTCTCGCCTGACAAACGCCCATGACCCGACGCGAAGACCTTCCCAGGGTGTGACATCAATAAACGACTCGATCCCCAGCAGCGCTAGAAGGGGTCCCCAACTCTGGTGACGATGACCGCCACCCTCGCCCGAACGACTGTCGTAGTTTTCGTGGCTGTATCCGTGCTGTCGCCAAAGCGGAAGAAACAAGTTCACGCTCCGTTCCGCCAACTCGCTCGCCGTCTCATCGAAGCCGTATCGACGCAGGCCGGCATGGATCAAATAGTTCATGGGAGGCCAAATGGAGCCTCGCCAGTACTGCTGGTCGTTGTAGGCCACGTCGTCGCGACTGATCGAGGGGATGATGTACTTACCCCAGAAGTGCGACGGGTCGCACAGGATTTCGAGCATACGCTCCGCCTGCGTCTGAGTAGGCACACCGGCGAGAAGAGGCAAAAAATTCGATGCGGCGACCCGTCCGGAGAAACGACCGTCTCGAAAGCGATCGAAGAACATGCCTCGGTCTTCATTCCAGAGAACCTCTTTCATTCGCCGCGCAAGGTCTTCGTAGCGCTTGCGATAAAAGCGCGACTTGCCTTCATTACCCAGCTCGGCTGCGATGCGTGACAGACACTCGTCGTCGAGCGCCAGGTAGCTATTGAGGTCCACGGCATCGAGGTCGAGTGTTTCGGTGATTTCATCCCAACCGGCATCATCCCAATTCGGCAGATCGTCTTGCCCCGATTCCCATGCGGCCTTCTGATGATCGTCGGCGGTGTTCTCCCAAGGCGCCGGTGAATCAATGACCAGACCGAGATCCGATCCCCAGGTGAACAGGCCTTCGGAACCGCCGCGGCGGGGATGACCGTTCTTGTCGGCACGCCACCAGGCGGACCAACGCTCGAGATAGGGAAAGGCACGCTCGAGAATCGATCGGTCGCCGCTCCGAAGAAAAAGCTTGTAGACCGCGAACGAGCCAATAGGTGGTTGAGAACGGTCGGGCGTGCCCGCGAATCGCCCTCGCCAGTTGGGAATGTTTCCGTTGGGATACTGGCTTTCGAGAACGGCCGCAAGGGAGCTCTCGGCCAGATCCGGGGACTCGAGACTCAGCTCGAGGGCATTGAAAAAACTATCCCAGCAAAAAAGTGTCCAGTGCTCGCGTTCGACTTCCTTTGCCGGAAAAATCCAGCGACGTCCTGCCGGCGTGTAAAGACGTTGACGTTCCGGTTGGAGGCAGACCGTCCAGTGGAGGTTGTTGGTGACCGCCGAGGCCAGGCCACCCCAATCTCCATCGACAGTGACTCGCTGCGCTTCGTACTCGCGCGAAATCCTGTCGAGATGACTCCGCACATCCAAACTCCGGGACCGAACCTGTTTCGAGCGTGGCCACGATATCGAACTCGACTTCAGGACGAACCTCGACACGAAATGCGGCCCCACCCTCCGAATCGATGACAGGCTCCGCACTGTGAGTGACCGAGAACCGTGAGCACCGAGGCGCCGCCCTCCGTGGTGCCGATCAGACGGTCCTCTTTGATCTCCCACTTCCCCTGCCAGTCCCAAGGAAAGTACCCGCGCAGCTCCAAGTAACCCTCGTACTCCACCGAAGCTCTAAGCACCGCGGTCGCCTCATCGACTCGCGACCACTCCACCAGGAGACCAGAAGAACCATTGTTCTCAACATCGAATCCGACGCGGCTGTAACTTCCGTCGGGTGCACACGGTCCTACGTCCTGCACCAACTCTTGAAGATCGTAACCATCCAGCCTTTCACCCTCCCGTTCCACGAGGAAGCGAAGACCGAATCCGCGGCCGGGAGCGTCGGAGAAGACGAGGCCGGCCCAAGCTTTCGGGTCGTAAGCACCAATGAGTAGAGACACAGCTAACGCTCGATCCGGACCCGTTTCGCCGCGCGACCTTCGGTGCCTGCAAAGTCGACGGCGATGGTACTGGCATTCCCCTCTCGTCCGACGAGACGTGCTCCATCTACCGTGGAAAAGGTCTCTCCGTGAAGTCTCAAATCAAGGCGCCGTCCTGCGGGTCCTTCGAGATCGAGGAGCCAAGCATCGTCCGAGTACTGAAAATCTAGAATCCGGAGCCCGGTACTTTCTTGTCCCGGCACTAGATTCACGGACGGCGGTTCGACACGAAGTCCCCCTCTCCACCGAGCTTCAACGCGACGAGGCGTTGAGGCGACATCGACCTCGGTCATCGCCATACCGCGTACGGAATCCATTGTCCCGCTCGGCTCGAGGGTGACCGATCGGGCACCGAGAGGGATCGGCAGATTCACTTCGAGTGACGCGTCTCCACCCTCGCCCGTCAAAAGTACCGTGGTCTTCTCCGACTGCTGCTCGATATCGAGATTCAACGACGTGCCGGCTAAGCGGAGATTCGAAACGGCGACACTCGCCCAATGAGGCGGGATCTGTGGCGTGATACGGGCCCGCGCTCGAGGTGCATCCGGCTCCCACCCCAGCATCCCCTGCATGATCGGACGTAACCAGCATCGACGTGGCAAAAAACTGCTGCGGCACCGCGGTATCGAGGGGACGATAAAAACCTCCGGACAAAAGCTCGGGGTGGCGCCCTCGCGCCCAGTCGAAGGTCATCTGCCCGAGCGCGTTTAGAAGTGGAAAGCCGGCCCAGGGTCGCTGGTATCGGTACTGGCCCCAAACGACGAATCCGGTCACGAAAGGCCAAACGGCGCCGTTGTTGTAATGCATGGGATCGTAGTGCGGGCTATCCGTGGACAAGATATGAGCCCCCCAACTGGAGCTGATCTTGTCGCCGGCGAGATGGATGAGCGTTCGCTTCGCCCGGGAAGCATCGAGCAATCCGAAGGCGGCGGCGGTAGCGGGCCAAACGGTCAAATTGTCGTTGGTCCTTCCCGATTGAAGAATTCCAAAGGCGTGGTAACCCTCCCCCTCCCGCCAATAACGTTCGTTAAGCTGTAAGAGAAGCTTGGTCATGAAGCTTCCTGGCCTCTTCCGCAATCGTATCCATACCCATGAAAGGGGCCAGTTCCTGCATGGCTCGAAGGGCTTCGACCCACAACGGCGGCCAAATAAATATCTTGGTGGATTCCCTCGCGGAGCTCCCCGACTTCGATGGCACCCAACCCACCTGAGGTGTTCTCGATGAGACCGTCTCCGTCGGTCTCCGTCGTCAGGCACCAGCGGTAGGCTTTTTCGACCACGGGCCAAAGCTCTCGCACCAGTTCCCTCGTCGCCACTTGCCCTCCAATAACGCCATACCGAAACGATCCAATAAGGTGTCGTTTCGGCATGGTAGTAGGCGTAAGGAAACTCCTCGAACCAAGGGATTCGTTTCGCCGCCTGCGAGATCTCGTGGGGAATCTTGCCGTCCGATCGTTGATACCGCGCGGTGAACCGTAAACCCTCGGCAACCTGCGGCCAGAGTCCCAGACTATCCATGGCGAGGGAGTTGACCGAAGCGTCGCCCGCGAAGAACCAACCAAAGCCGGGGCGTGTACCGGTTCCGGAGGGCCCCCAACCCGCGACCAGACCGCATCCCAGATCCGGATTGCAGGACAAGAGCCTCATCCAGATTGATCGTCGACCAGGCGAAGGCTAGGTCGAGCGTGTCGTCGGGAGTATCGATTGTTGCCGTCGTCGCGAGGAGCTCGCGAAACGTGCCGCGCATTTGTCTGATAGATTCGTTCTGCGTCGCGAATGATCCGACGATAGAGGGTGAAGACTTCTTCCCGGGAAGCCGTACCCGCAGCAACACCGATAGGGATGAGCTCTTTCGAAGCTCGCTCCGCGTCCACCGGAATGATGAATCGGCTTGGCGCATCGGGAACGGCATGGGCCGGGTGGGACGTTGCTGAAGCGGCCCAAGGCGAACCGATCACCGCGTTTCGTTCCTGAAGACTCTCAGACAAAACGAAAGCTTTTTCATCCTCTTCCCAAAAGGCATACTGCCCACCGAAGGCCGCGGGCCACGCGTACTGGAAAACCGTCTCGAAACTCACCAGAATCTCGAGGGATCGAATGGTCTCGACATCCAGCAAGACGAGCAGTCCCGGCTCGTTCAAAGGCGCCAGGATGTGTTGGTGGACGGTGAAGGTGGCATGCGAGTAGGTGATCGTCAGGAGCTCGGGCCGCACCTTAACCGTACGGGCCACGTCAGCACCTCGGACGGGATCATTGTAGTCGGAGATGCGGAAGTCGAGCTGGAAATCGGAAACCAGCTTGAAAGGATGGACCCAGATCTCGGCCTCGCCCGTTTCGCTTCCCATCCAAAGCGCCGAGCGCCCGATAGAGCTCACGAATCGGTGCGGTCGGACGTCGCCGCGAAGGCCGAGGGGCGACTCGGCTATTTGAAATCGCGGAACGACGAGCTCCGAGGCTTGGGCTCGGACCTACCAACAACAGACAAAAAATCGTCAGAGCTCGTTTCGACAAGAGACGTCTCCTCACTTGAATCCGGTCATTTGAATACCGCGGACGAAAAACCGCTGCGTGAACGCAAAAAGAACCATGATAGGAACCACGGCGGTCACCGCAGCCGCCATTTGATAAGGCCAGTTGGTCACATAGGTACCGTGAAAGGAGGCGATTCCCACCTCCACCGTGCGCATCTCCACCGAACGGGTGGCGATGAGCGGCCACAAGCAGATTCTTCCACGCTTCGATGAAAGCGAAAAGGCCGAGCGTGGCAAGCGCCGGCTTTGCCAAAGGCAAAGAAATACTCAAGAATATCCTCCAAGGCCGGCACCGTCGATTCGCGCCGCATCTTCGAGCTCTCGTGGCACGGATCGGAAGTATTGCCGCATGAGAAAGATACCCCAGACCGAAACCAGCTCGGTGCTCACCAGCCCGACGTAAGTGTCCACCCAACCCAAGCGCATCGATCAAAAGGAACCGTGGGATGAGGACCACCACAACGGGCACCATCATCGTCGAAAGATAGGCGAGAAAGATTCGGTTCCGTCCGCGAAACCGAAGACGCGCAAAGGCGTACCCGGCGGTTGCCGAGGTCACGAGCTGGCCGGCCACGACGGCCGTCGCGAAAACGAGCGAATTGAGGAAGTACCTTCCGAAGGGCCGCGCCGTCAGCGCACCGACATAGTTTTCCCAGCGCGGCGTCTCCGGCAAAAGGGGCGGCGGAAACTGATAGACCTCGAGCTCGTCCATGAGGCTGGTGGAGATCATCCATAGGAAGGGGGCAAGCATACTGAAGGCGATGAAAAGTGTCGCCCCCCAGGTGACCACCGACCAGCCCGTCATCCCCTTCAACATTTCATCCGTGCTCCTCCACCCGTCTGCTCCAAGATCGAAAATGAAGCCAACTGACGAGGAAGATAATGGCAAAGAGCACCCAGCTCATGGCCGCCGCGTCTCCAAAGCGGAAATACTCCCACGCCTCCTCGTAGATATGGTAAACGGCGACATCCGTGGCATGAAGAGGTCCTCCTTCGGTCATCACGTAGACCGCGCCGAAGACTTGAAACGATCCGATGACCGAGGTCACAAGGACGAAAAACAGGGTATGTCTCAAACCCGGTAAAGTGACGTGCCGGAAGCGACGCCACCGACCGGCTCCGTCGATCCGGGCCGCATCGTAAAGCTCCCGAGGGATGGCGGCGAGTCCGGCTTGAAAGAGCACGATCTGATACCCCACCACCATCCAAACCGAAAGCATCATGACGGCGAGGAGCGCCGTCCTGGGAGACGTGAGCCAGCGCACCGGCCCCAGGCCGACCAGAGACACGAGCCAATTGAAAAGGCCGTACTCGTCGTGGAGCATCCACTGCCAGGCGATGGCGATCGCGACGAGACTCGTGATGCTGGGCAAAAAGAGGGCGGCCCTAAGAGCCAGGATGCCCCGTCGAGGCCTTTCGACGAGAAGCGCCAATCCCAACGCAATAACCATCGCCACGGGCACATGGAGTGTAAATAGAGCCGTGTTCCATACGGCGTTCCACCAGGATGCATCTCCTAGCAGTCGAAGATAGTTGTCGAGACCGACAAAGGGCCGCGCAACATCGAGGAGACTCCAGCGATGTAGGGATAACCAGGCGGCGAAGGCGAGCGGCGCCAAGGTGAACAAGTTGAGTAACACGAAGGACGGAGCAAGAAAGGACCACGCGATGACATGCTTTCTGAAAACGAGAGGTTGATCGACAAACTGCGCCAACCAGGCCGGGAAAGACGCCAAAAGGATACTGAGCACAACGAGCGCGACGAGCCAGGCACCCGAGCCATGGAGTTGCTCGTAGGGAAGAAGCACCAGCCGGATTGTGGACACGTCCGCAAGAACAAACTCGACCCGGTCGGCTGTATGGCGTCCTTCAAAAGGCGCGGGTAAACGCTCGAGCTCTCGGGTCGCCGCTGAGGGCAGACTCGAGAACAGAGTGTCACTGCCGGCACCCCGTAACATGAAGGAAAGTCCCGTGAGTGTATAGACTCCACCCGGACGCGAGGTGAGCGCGTCGAGATCCGGCGTTTCCTCGAGCGCGCGCACGGCCAAAGCCAACCTCTCCGTGGTCGCAGCCTCGAGACTACTGCGTTCCTCTCGCATATCGAGCCAGGCATTTAGCAACAAAAGACTCGATACCAAAGGGAGAAACTGAATAGGTGAAAGTTTGCCACGAGCCCAAACCAAGCAAAGCGCGGCCAGCGCGAAAAGAACAAAAGCAGTCCGGGACCAATCACGCGTTCGCACCCAAGGGCGCTCCACGTCGTCCAAGAAAAAAGTACCCGCTTGGTCCCAGCCGTCGGCGTCGTACACCGCCGATTTCGCGAGGAGATTGCCATCGGAAAACGAAACGACCGCCTGATCTAGGGTCGGGTCGATCTCCTCCGTCACCCGCCAGCGACCGGGAAAGAGGCGGTCGAGAACCTGCCGTTCCCCGGTTTGTCTCAGAAGCTCGACCGCTGTCGAAGCCTCGGACCTCAAGAGATCTCGCAAAGCCATACCGGTAGAAAGCTGAACTCGATAGTGCCCGACAACCAATCCCCCCGCCAAAGGCAAGAAAACCAAAACGGCCAGAACCGAACGCCGGAACCTCATCGTGCGATCACCCGATCGATAGCGCGCGCGATCTCCGACGCAGCGACCTGAAGCGAGTCTCCATTGAGTAGATGTCGGTCCATGATATCGAACGACATTTCCTCGATCTCGTGGAAATCCAGGACCGTGGCTCCCCAGGGTACACGGGCATTTTCAACTTGCCGCAGAAATGCCTTTTCCACCCCCGACGGATCGGAGTCCGCGACCTCGGACGCAACGCTTACCAGAGCAGGGATCTCGAGTCGCGATCTCGCCCGCATCCTTTGTGCATCGGCACCGGCCAGGTAATTGGCAAGCTCCACGGCGAGTCGTTTGTGTCGCACGTTTGCCGGCACGGCCCAACCCGAGGTGTAAACCACCGTGGTCGGCTCGGCACCTAGCCGATGCGGTATCGGTGCGACACCGATTTCGACATCACCGCGCTCGGCGTAGCTCGCAAGCCTCGGCAAATGCCAGTGTCCGGAGATCAACATGGCCTGCTTACCCATGTAAAAACGTCCGACTCGCATGGGGTCGCCGGCCCGCAGGTACTGAACCGGAGGGGCGATACGGTGCTTGGTGACCCACGAGGTGAGGAACTCAAAGGTCTCTACGGTGGCCCGAGAATCGAGATATCCGACGGTGCGCCGGCCCTCCGGATCGAGAATGTCGCCGCCTCCGGACCAAACCCAAGGTATCCACTCGTAGAGTTGTCTCGGAAAGCCGACGGCGAAAAGATCGATGCGTCCGTCGCCCTCTCTATCCTGTGTCACCCGCTTCGAGATATCCAGGAATTCCTCCCAGGTCCAACCGTCCTCGGGTGGTGCCGGTACATTCAGTTCGCGAAAAAGCTTTCGGTTGTAGAAGATGACGAGAGGCGTGAAACCCTTGGGAAAGGCAAAGAGTTGCCCACCTCTCTCAAAGACCGCACGTACCTGGGGAAAGACACTTTCGGGATCGTAGACCACGCGAGAGACATAAGGAGTCAAATCAAGCACCAAGCCACGCTCGACGAAGGTTGGAATGTCGGGGACATCCAAAAGAAAGACATCCGGGGGCACACCCGATGCAATCGACGTCGCGAGTTTTTCCCCGTAGTTCGTGGCGATGGACTCGACAATGACCCGGACATGCGATCGTTGCCCGGCGAAACGATCCGCGATACGCTGCTCGGAGGAAAGCTCCAGGTCGGTGGCCCAATTGACCACACGAAGGGTGATCACACCTTCAGGGCCCGCATCGCTTCGGCAAGAGGACAAGGCGAGCAGCGACAAAAGAACAAACCCGGGTACGCCCAGTCTCGTTATCATGCTCGGCTTACGAGTCTCCCCATGCCGGGACCTCCGAAAAAATGTAAACGCGAACGATCCAGCTTGACACCGATCCGATCGCCCGCACGGAGACCGCTTTCCGGTTCTGCGCGGGCAATCCACGAGCTTCCGAACGGTCCATCGAAGTGAACATGAGTCTCGTTGCCCAAGGGTTCCAACCGGCGTATCGAGGACACAAAATCGATTCCGGGGGATTGCGGGCCGAGCAAGCCAATGGCTTCCGGACGGATCGCGAGAGTCGCCGGCCCGGCGTAGGCGCGGCGTGCAATGGGCAAGCTCAACCCTTCCGTTTGAAATACCGAGCTCGGACCTTCCGCAGTAAGATCACCCTCGACGAGGTTGATCGAGGGCATTCCGATGAACTCGGCAACGAAACGGTTGGCTGGCTCGCGATAGACGGAAAGCGGTGTACCCACTTGTTGGAGCATACCGTCCTCGAGAACCACGATCCGTTGGCCGAGGGTCATGGCCTCGGTCTGGTCATGAGTGACAAAGATCATCGTACGCCCGAGCCTCTGGTGTAGTTCGGCGATCTCGGAGCGCATTTCGAGTCGCAGTCGTGCATCGAGGTTGGAGAGGGGCTCATCGAAAAGAAATACGCGTGGTTCCCGCACCATAGCTCGACCGAGGGCGACTCTCTGCCGCTGCCCACCGGAAAGCTGGCCCGGTCTTCGATCGAGAAGCGGGCCCAGACCCAAAACGGAGGCCGCCCACTCGACCTTCTGATCCGCTTCGGCTCTCGGCGTCTTTCGCATTTTTAAGCCGAAGCCGAGATTGTTCCGTACCGACATGTGAGGATAGAGAGCGTAGTTTTGAAAAACCATGGCGATGTCGCGCTGAGCCGGCTCGACCTCGTTTACTAAACGACCGTCGATGTAGATCTCGCCCGCCGTGGGCTCTTCCAGCCCCGCAATCAAACGAAGGGCGGTGGTTTTCCCACAACCGGAAGGGCCGAGAAACACGATGAGCTCGCCGGACTCGATGGCTAGATCGAGGGACCGGAGAGCCGGAACGTCCCCGTACCGCTTTTCGAGCCGAACGAGATTGACGCCGGACGTACCTCGTGATTTGTTCTCGAAATCCTTCAAGGCTGTTTCTAACTCTCTTATGGGCCGCCGGGAAAAGAGGATCCTATCAAACTCGAGGCATCTCACCGACTCTGTGAGACAAACACGCCGAGGAGAAGCAGTGCCCCGCCAAACGCTGTGGTCCAGCCGAAGAACTCACCGAGGAAAGGCACGGGGCACGATGATTTAAGAAAGCAGCCAGCAGTCGGAATGGAACGTGGAAGACGGCGTTCGCCGTCATCTTCCAGATTTTCTCAAGTTTAAGAATAACACTACTTCCGGCAACCAGGCGTAGGGATTTCCCCCCTCCACTTGATTGGGAAAGAGGCCTAAATCCAACGAATGCCGCCTTCTCTTAGCCCTGAAGCGACGATAAATAAGCGAATCAGCTTTGGAAAATGCGACAAAAGCCATGATATTGGCCTCTATTCTTGGGAAGGGGGTCTGTGATTCACTCATAAATGAAGCCGTTCTAATGTGTCTTTACGCAATGGCTTTGTTGGCTCGTGTTCGCTTCAGGGCGAACCCTAATCCGAGTTCACGAAACCTACTCAAATTACTGGAAAAACAGGGACAGGTCCGTTTTTGGTGGACCGTTGTCTTTGCCAAAAAGGGACCTGTCCCCGTTTTTCCTGCAATTTACCCTGAGTTTATTGTCGGATTAGGGTTAGAAGCCTCCCGAGGCACAACTCTTGCATTATCTCCTCGGATACCGTCTCGAACTTAAATAGATGAAAAGGTCGGAAGCTTCCGCTTCCTCCCGAAGTGTGCGACGACCCCATGACGAACAAAAGTCCCGACGAGCATTCCCGTGCAACGGAGCCTGCACCGGACGAAGAAGCGTCACTTTCCCAAAAGTACTCGAAAACCCTTTCCATCCCGGTGACCGGGGAGCAGCCTTGGAGCGACGACGACGCCACGAACAACCAAATCGTTCTGGACGCCCTCGGAGACCGCTACGAAATCGAGTCGGTACTCGGAAAAGGCTCCTTCGGCTCTGTCTACAAGGTGCGGGACACCGCGCTCAACCGAACCGTTGCCGTGAAAAATGTCCGACTGGACACGGCGGACCCGGAGCTTCAAGACGACATCAAGAAGCGCTTCCTCCGTGAAGCCCGTGTTGCGGCCCTTCTTCGCCACCCCGGTATCGTCACCATTCACGACATCATCTCGACCCCACACGCAAGTCTCATCCTCATGGAGTTCGTCGAAGGACTTTCACTCAAAACCATGTTGGAAGAGAAAAAACGCCTCAGCCTCGGGGAAACGATCGATGTTCTAAAACAGGTCGCCTCCGCCCTCGATCACGCTCACGAGCACAAGATTATTCACCGAGATATTACGCCTGCCAATATCATGGTCACACCCACCAACGAAGTGAGAGTCACGGATTTCGGCATCGCGAAAACCGACACTTCGAGTGACATCACCATTAGTGGAACCATCCTGGGCACTCCCGACTATATGTCTCCCGAACAGGCCAAGGGAGACAGGATTGACAACCGTTCGGACCTGTTCTCATTGGGATGCGTTCTGCACGAATGCCTCGTGGGGGAAAAACCGTTCAAGAGCGAGTCCATTACCGGCGTACTGCTACGTATCATCAGCGAGGACCCTCCCCCCTCCGTCTACTGGGGGAAATTGGGTCTACCGGGTGATCTCGAACAGGTAATGAACAAGGCGTTGGCCAAGGCCCCTGATGCTCGGTACCCAACCGGTGCAGCCCTAATCGAAGCGCTCGAGCAACTGGCTCCGGAGGAGGACGAGGAAATCTTGGTCGAGATCAACTTGACGCCGGAGATTGAGTCTGCTGAAGGTGACGAGGTTGTGTCGCCGACTCATGCCGGTCAAGACTCTTCACGAGCCGAAGTCTCCTATCTCGATGCGCTGAAGGACGTGGAGCGCCCGCTAACGATGACCACGGACAATCCAAACGTCGTTCACGATCTGAATCTCAATTCCGAAGAGGCGTTCATCATCTCGCGTATCGACGGCAAAGCTATTGCACGTGACATCCTTGCCGTAAGCCCCCTACCCGAAAAGGAAACGGCGAGAAGTCTACTGGCGCTCATTGAAATGGGTCTCATCAAATTTCGAGGCCTGACCGAAGCGACGTCCGGTTGAGGACATGCGGGACGATAGAAGAGGAGCAAAAGGGCGAATCACTCGAACGACCGGTGCGATGAGTTTCTCAAACAAGAGGTCGAAAGATTCTACGAGCTTTCTCGCCACCAAGACCAGGCCCAATTCCTCGGGGTCGATATCGACGCCGATCAACGACAAGCTCAAAGGGCGCTCCAAGAAAAACTCGCCATATTCAATCCAAGCGCCCATCCACGAGTGACGGACACCGAGTTTCGCCAGAAGCTCTACCATCTCTTCAGTCGAGCCAACGAAGCCTACGCAGTCCTTTCGAAAGAGCTCGAGGACCGTCAAACGCCTTCCCCGACGCCCGAGACCGCATCGGCGCCCGAGGCAAAATTGCATTCGCATTCACCGACGATGAGGAGACCGCTGCACCGCCGCAATTGGACGCGGAACAAACAGAAGACCTTTATGTGCGAGCGGAGAAAGCTTACGCCGCCCGTGATTTCTGGGAGACCATCCAGCTCTGCACGATACGCCGCAGCCGCCTCACCCCGGGACGGCCGGTTTCACTATCTTTTAGGGCTCGCTCTCTCAGAAAATGCATACTGGAAACAAGAAGCCGAAGAAAGCCTGAAATCCGCACTCGGGATCGATGCTCAAAATCCAGAATATCTCTATGCGCTGGCCGACTTTTACGAGAAGCTGGGACGCTTGAAGGAAGCGAAAGAGATGTTCGACAGAGCGAAATCCGTCAAACAGGTCGACGGCGTCCCAGAGTAAGAACTCCAGAACTCGAGGACTCCAGAACTCAGAATCGAGAATCGGTGGGCGGCTTTGCCGCCTTCTGAATCCATTAGGCGGGGTGGAGCTCTACCAGACCATCATCCATCAAACGCCTGAAAATCTTCAAGACCTCCTCTTCGCTCATGGGACAAATCTTCAGGATGGATCGAACACTCCATTCGCCGCCGACGCGAGAGAGGACGAAACCCTCTTGAGGAGCCAGGCTCTCTCGCTCGAGCTCGGCCAGAGACACCTTGAGTCTGGGAACGTCATCGAGCGGAATAGCGGGCTCCGCCTTTTTTATCGTCCAGCCATGCGATGTATTTTATCCACGAACAAATGGGCCTTGCTGTGTGGATCGATCTCCAGGGCGGCCTCGAAAGCCGTCAGGGCCTCGGTATGTTGGCCCCATTTGAAATACTGCAGCCCTTCCGCCAGCCTCTCCCGAAGCTCTTTCCACTTGCCGTTCGTAAGGCAGCTCATCCGGAACTTCATGGATATCAATCAGATCCGAGTTGACACAGCTCCAGCAAACGCGAAGCAGCATAAAAATCGATGGCGTGTAGCTCGAGAGCGACCTCTGCCAAATTCTTGCCCCGTCCCACCAGATTCGAGAATCCTTTTTTGCTCCTCGGTCAATTTATCCGAGCTCAGGCCTTCCAAATTCGGCCGATTCAGAACGAACGTGGTGAGCCGAGACGAGAACTTGCGCCGGACGGCTTCCCATTGATCCATTCGGTCGAGACCCTCCTGAATAACGTCCGCGATATCCAGAGAAAAAGATACCGGAACCGCTTCCGGCAACACGTCGTCCTCGAATGCAAACTCCCCATCCGTCCAAAGAAAGCAATCGTAAACACTTTCCTTGCACTTGAGTTGGAGCAGTCTTTGGAGCTCGCTCTCGCAGATGAGACCCGCATCGATGAGTATCCTGCCAAGCGGCTCTCTGACCATTTCCTGCTCGAGAAGCGCCTTGAACAGCTGCTCTTCGTTGATTTTCCCGGATCGGATGAGGAACTGACCCAAGGTTTCCCTGGGACTGTTGGTCGAGGAAGAGAAGAGAGCTCCGTCCCTGAAAAGGAGTCTTTTTCTCGATAGGCCCGTGACGGATTCGCAGCGTTCCCGTCTTCGACTTGATGGCGCACCACTGGAGAAGATCCGCGAGATGCATCGCTTTCAAGCTTCCGGAAAGGCTTCGGAAAAGCGGGATTTCGCTACTGGATGGCAGCGGAGTACGCAACGATCGGTTCGATTCTTCTTCCCCCACTTCGGTGTCGGCAGAACTCTGCTCATTCGGTCTCGAATCGATTAGCGTGTCGGGGGAGCTCTTCTTTGCTGAGACGGCCTCGTTTCGTAATTCGCTCAAAGCCTCGAACAGCTCGTTGCCGTTGCGGTACCGGTCATGAGGTTCCAGTTCGAGAGCCTTGTCGACGATTTCTGCCAAAGCCGGGTGAATATCGGGAACCACCTTCGACAGGGGCTCTCGTTCACCTCTCATAACCTTCATCATCGTGGCATGGAGAGAATCAGCCTGGAAAGGCTTTTTGAATCCGAACAACTCGTAGAGGATGGCGCCCATGGAGAAAACGTCGGAAGTCATATCGACTGTTTCCCCCCGAACCTGCTCCGGCGACATGTAGTTGGGCGTACCCATGACCATTCCGGAACGCGTAATTCCGGAGGAGGCCAGACGGGCCAAACCGAAGTCCATGATTTTGACGTGATTAGATGACTGGACGTGGATATTGCCCGGCTTCAAATCACGATGGACGATTCCCTTGGAGTGAGCAAACCCGATTCCCGCTGCAATCTGCTGCATAAGCTCGAGTTTCTGATCGAACGTCAGAGTCTTCCTCTTCTGGATAAATTGCTTGAGATCCGATCCTACAAGAAGCTCCATGACGATGAAGACCCTCTGCTGATCTTCGCCCAGTTCGTAAACGGTGATGATATTGGGATGGCTCAGCCGCGCAGCGGACTGGGCTTCTCGATAAAACCGCGCCCGAAGCTCTTCATTGATATCCGCACCTTGGATGATGGTCTTGATGGCCACGAACCGATTCAAGATTGGGTCGTAGGCTTTATAGACCTCGCTCGTTGACCCACGGCCGATTTTCTCGAAAGCAGTATATTTGCCGATCCGCGTGGGTTTCATTCACTCTCTTGAGGGCCCTATTCCCAATTCCGAGAGCAATCGCCGGTTTTCCCGCCAGTGCTCCCGTACTTTGACGTGCAGACCGAGATAGACGCGAGTTCCCAGGAAACTCTCCAAATCCCGACGGGCCTCGCTACCGATTCTCTTGATCATGCGTCCGCCCTGTCCCAGGACGATTCCTTTTTGGGAGTCCCGCTCCACGAGAATGGAGGCTTCGATATGAGTCAGATCCTTCTTGTCGTCCCACGACTCCACCGAGACCGCCGTCGAATAAGGCACTTCCTCTCGGATATGGAGCAAGATCTTCTCCCTAATGATTTCCGCAGCGAAGAAGCGCTCCGGTAAATCCGTTAGAGCGTCTGCCGGAAACAAAGGGGGACCTTCCGGCAAGTTGGTCTCCAAAAGACCGACGAGTCGGTTGACATTGTCACCATCGAGCGCCGAGATGGGGACAATCTCCTTGAAGTCACACCTTCCGTGATACTCATCAATGAGCGGTAGGATGGATTCCTTTGCCACCAAATCGACCTTGTTGATGGCGAGCAGCAACGGGACCGGGACTTTTTTCATGAGCTCGAGGACGTGCTCGTCTCCTCGACCGAACTTTCTGGGTGATATCCACCACGAGCAAAACGAGCTCGACCTGGCTCAGGCTGGCAAGAGCCGTGTCCACCATCAAGCGGTTCATCTCGTGCTGGGGTTTGTGAATTCCCGGCGTGTCGATGAAGACAATTTGGGATGAACCGGTATTGGCGATCGCTGTGATACGGTTGCGGGTCGTCTGTGGCTTTGGGGTGACAATCGCGACTTTTTGTCCCACAACGCGGTTGATGAGCGTGGACTTTCCCACGTTGGGACGACCGACGACGCTGACGAATCCGGCTCTATTCACGGCTATTTCGTGTTCAAGAAAATATCTCGACGCAGAGACGCAGAGACGCAGAGTGACGAGGAAAAACTCATTTCAATGCCCTGCGGCTTGGCGTTTCTTTCGTTTTTTTCGAAAAGTCTCATGGTCCTTTACTTGTGTCCGGCCGCGGCCATTTTAAAGCGGACCTTGTTGATGCGCCGTCCATCGGCTTCGACGACGACGATCTTGAGGCCTTCACGATCGAGAACTTCACCCGAATGCGGCACCCTCCCGAGCGAGTCCAAAAGAAAACCAGACACCGTCTCGAAACCTTGTCCGTTGATGTCCAGATGAAGCTTGTCCTTGATTTCATCGATGTCCGCTCTGCCGCTCACCAGGTACACACCCTCTCCCTCCTCGACAATCTCTTGAGCGACCTCGTCGAACTCGTCATGGATGTCCCCGACAATCTCCTCCAGGATGTCTTCGATGGTCACCAGTCCCGAAGTGCCCCCGTACTCGTCAACGACGATGGAAAGAGTAGCCCGGCTTCGCTGAAGCTCGGTAAGGAGCTCCGAGACCTTCTTTGTCTCCGGCACGAATTTCACTTCGCGAATCAGGGGATCAATCGGTGAATCCGGACTTGCTTCTCGGAGTCCAACGAAATCGATGGCAAAAACGACACCGGAGATGTTGTCGAGCTCGTCTTCGTAGACCGGAAGTCGGGAGTACTTTTCTTCGACAAACAACTCGCCGACCTCTGCAAGGGTGGCGCCCCGTTTTATGGCAACGATGTCCGGCCGAGGGGTCATGACCTCACGCACGATGGTGTCGCCAAAATCTACGATGGACTGCACCATGCGGCCTTCGTCCCCCTCGAGAATCCCCTCTTCTTCTCCAGCCTCGATGAAGGCTTGAACTTCAACTTCGCTGGCCTCTTCGCCCTCCCCGTTCTCCTCTTTTTCGACGAGCCGGACGAGCCTCAACAGGGGCCGTGAAATGGGCATGACGATACGCGAATAGATCCGGAAAGCCGACAAAAGCTTGACGACAATCCGCTCGGGATTCCTGCGCGCGATGATCCGGGGCAAAGTTTCCCGAAAAATCAAAATTAGAGGCAGCATGGTCAGGAAGGCAAAGACTATTGCGCGGGGAAGCCCGGAAGCGATATAGAAGTTTGTGACCAGTACCGTCAATCCGATGAGAGCGCCTTGAATACCCACTCGAAGAGGCAGAATGAAATTCATAGGCTCTTCGAGACATTGGGTCAAAAAGTCCGTCTTCCAACCCTCTCGAAGGGCGCGAATCGAGATCTTATTGAGGTGATTGAAAGCAACCTCGATGACCGCAAGAAAGAGGATGAGAGCGAGAAGCGCCGTGATACCCAGAAGAGTCAGGTCGCCGGTTGTCAACTTACTTCTTTCTCGCTTTGGGTTTGGCGGTGGTGGCGCCGTTTTTTCTTGGACGAGTAATTCCGAGCTTGCGTCGAAAACGATATTCGATTCTTCTCATCTCGCCGTCGTCGGACTCGTGATCATATCCCTGAAGGTGGAGATAGCCGTGGAGCGCCAAGACCCGTAGCTCGCGAGATAGTGTCGAGCCTCTTCTGAGGGCCTGCCTGCGGGCCGTTTCTGCAGAGATCACGACATCCCCCAGGTACGGCGCTTCTCCGGGGGGAATCGAGTCCCCGGCAGGAAAGGAAAGGACGTCGGTCGTACGGTCAAATCCCCTAAAAATTCGGTTGAGCACCTGCATTTTCTCATCGGTCACCAGCACGAAGGTTGCGAAATCCCCGTCCCGACCCGCATCCGCAGCCATTGTCTTGAGGAAAACCTTAAGACTGCGACCGTTGACCTTTATCCGCCGTTGGAGATTGCGCAAGTTGAGCCGAACTTTTTTTCGACTCGCTTGATTTATGTCCCCGCTCCTTTGACTTTATCTTTTTCCTTTTGGTTCTGCGCAGCTACCGGCTCCGCCTTATTTTCGAAATCGAATCCTGGATAGTCCACCCGATGGTGGTACATACCCATGAGAACGCGATGAAAACTCTCCGAGATCTTCTCGAGATCACGCAAGGTCAAGTCACATTCATCAAGCTGTCCGTCGAGGAAAATATAGTCCTTGATTTGGCGAATAACACCTTTCAGTCGGGCCGAGCTCGGATCTTCGAGCGTACGCGCCGCGGCCTCGACGCCGTCCGCGATCATAATGAGCCCGGCTTCCTTGGTCTGCGGTTTGGGGCCCTGATAGCGAAACTCTTCCTCGCTCACTCCGCCAAGCGCCGGATCTTGACTCTCCTTGGCTTTCTCATAAAAGTAAGTAATGAGTTTAGTACCGTGATGCTGAGGGATGATATCGATGAGCTCCTGCGGTAAGTCCATCTCCTTGGCCATCTCGATACCCTCTTTCACGTGACTGGCGATGATGAGGGCACTCATGCGCGGAGACAGCTTGTCGTGTTTGTTGGGACCGACCTGGTTCTCCACGAAATAATCGACCTTTTTGAGCTTGCCGATGTCGTGGTAGAGAGCCGCTGTTCTGCAAAAGATGCCGTTGGCGCCGATGGACTCAGCAGCAGCCTCGGAGATCGACCCTACAACCACGCTGTGATGATATGTACCCGGAGCTTCCAGCGTCAGGCGCCGGATCAGGGGGATATTGTGATTGGAAAGCTCGAGAAGTTTAATATCCGTAGTGCGTTGGAACAAGGACTCGAACGCAGGAAGCAGAAACGAGACCACGACCGCAACACCGGCACCACCGATGAAAGCGCAAACGAGATCGAAACTGAAAGTTATACCGGGCGTATAGCTCTCGGTGAACAGATCAATCCCCAAAACGACGATAAAGTTGATGCTACCCACAAACAGTCCCGCTTTGATGAGAGCCGTGCGCTGCTTGTACTGGATATAACCAACGACGGCGCCCACGCAGGACAACAGACAAAAGACCGCCAAGTATAGGTTGCCGGACATCAAGCCCAGCAATACCGAGTAGAAAACGGATGCCAGCAACGCCGACGGCCGGTTCTCGAGAAGCGTCACCAGAATACCGACCGCCGCGTAGGGCATGATGTAGTAGTAGGACGTTTCATTGTTGAACGGCGGTCTCAAGGTTTGTTCGGCCAAGGCACCGGCAACGAAAAACACGAAGCGGGCCATAACGAGGTGGACAACGATGATGAGGCCGACCATTGTGAAACTCTTGCGGCGCCACAGAGCGTCTCGCCGCGCCGGGCGTATGAGCACCCAGAGAGAAACAACCAGCAAGGCCGCAAGGAACAGCGCTCCGATTGCCTTGGCGAGCGGCAACCGCTCTCCCTCAGCTGCTGAGAGGATCTCGAGTTGCCGCAAAACGTTTTCGTTGATCTCGTCGCCGGCTCGGACGATGATCTTTCCCTTGCGTATCTGGAAGTAGACCGGCTCGACGGCTTCGACCGCTTCCTGTCTCTGTCTTTCCGTTTCAACGAAGTTGAAGGTCAAAGTGGGTGTGACGAAGCGCGAGCCGAGCTCCACCAGGCGGCGGCGTGTTGTTCGGCTGAGATCACCCGCCGTATTGACTTGTTCCTCGACCAGGCGGAGGGCCTGGTCCGTAGTTAGAATGTCGGAGAAAGCGTGCACGACCTCGCCCCCGCGAATCGTTTCGACTCGCCGAGCGATCGGACGACCGGAAGATTCCAGACGCTCCTTGCTCGAAACCACATCGCGCGTGAGTGTGTTTCCCACCGCGTAAGATAGAGTTTCCTCGACCTCGGGCCGAAACCGCTCCTTGACGAGCACGGAGAATTCTTCCTCGCTGATTTGAACACCTAAGAGCTCGCGGACTTCGATATAGAGCGCGTTCGTAGCCACATCGTCCGGCGCACCACCCTCAGCCAAGGGTTGCCTACCCACCTCGAAGGCACTGCGGATGGCCTCCCGAGCGCGTCCGGCGGCTTGGTTGTTGAAATCGTAAATATCCAGAACTTCTTGAGCGGCCTCCTCCCGGCGCGCCTGCGTCGTGACCTCATCCTCATAACTGAAGTCATAAGGGGCACGTATATCGACCGAGGCTATGGCTCCCAACTCGTACCGAACCGGCTCGAAAGAGAGCCCCGGACTCATCAAGGCCGTGATAGCAAGGGTAATCAGGACTCCCCAAATCCAAACCGATTTGAAGATGATATCCAGGAGCTCCCGCCGGCGGAGGCTTCGGCCGCGCGGGCGGCGCTGGCCCTCCTTCTTCATTCGTCCTGTCTGTCCTTCGTTTTCCATTCGTTACGAAGGCTCCTTCGACTTGTCTTCAAGCTCGGGTGTGCGCACCGGAGCGTGACTCGAGTGCCCCCCGACGCCGCCGTTCTGGTGGCGGTCATAGGCTTTGATGATCGATTGCACCAAACGGTGTCGGATGACGTCCGTTTCGTCGAGATAGATGTAGGCGATACCGCTCACGTTATACAGAACATCGATCGACTCGACGAGCCCACTCACCTTCCCGCGGGGGAGATCGATTTGGGTAATGTCTCCGGTGATCACCGCCTTCGACCCGAAGCCGATGCGGGTCAAGAACATCTTCATTTGCTCGGATGTCGTGTTCTGCGCTTCGTCCATGATGATGAAGGAGTCGTTCAACGTGCGGCCCCGCATGAAAGCAATGGGAGCGATTTCGATCGAGCCCCGCTCGATGAGCCGAACTACTTTCTCTGCATCCATCAAATCATAGAGGGCGTCGTACAAGGGGCGTAGGTAAGGATTGACCTTTTCCTGAATGTCGCCGGGCAGAAACCCCAGATTCTCGCCGGCCTCGACCGCCGGCCGGGCGAGAATGATTCGGTTGACCTTTTTTTCCTTGAACGCAGCGAGAGCCATGGCGACGGCCAGATAGGTTTTTCCCGTTCCGGCGGGCCCAATCCCCACGACGATGTCGTTACCCCGAATCGCTTTGATGTAACGCAGTTGATTGGAGCTCCGGGGCATAACGACTTTTTTGTTGGAAGAGCGAATGATGCTCTTGACGAAGAAATCATGCAGGGAAACACTCGGGTCCTGCCGCACCAGCCTGAGCGCCACACGCAGATCTCCCGCTGCTATCTTGTGGCCCTCGTCGACGAGCTTGGAAAACTGCTCGAAAATGTTCTCAACGGCCGCGACTCGAAGGGGATCGCCCTCGACCATTAGCTCCGACCCTCGGCTCACGATCTTGACGTCCAAGGATTTCTCGATGGACTTCAGGTTTTCGTCGTGAATGCCGAAGAGCGCCAGCGTGTCTTGCTCGGGAACAGAAATTTTCTTCATGGATTTACGGCTACTTGAAGTAGTGAAACTGTCGCCGAGGTTGGTTGTTCTCCATAAGAGATACCGATTCTCCTAGTTTATGCGCGTGGGATTGAAAAGGACAGAACCCGCGGGAGAATACCCGGCGAGTCGCTCTCGAGGAGAGACTTCCTCCAAGTCATTCATTTCTTAACTAGATGCTAGCACAGGGGTAGAAAACCCGTCAAACATTCTCCACGGCAAGCTTTGCCCTTGTTCAACAGTCAGCAGTTAGCAGTCAGAATGGAATAGGAGGACGGCGTTGCCGTCGTCTTCCGGATTCAATCGATAGATTCCCAGGCGCTTTGGCTCCCAGCACACGTAGAAATCCCGTAAAGACAAGATAGCACGCTACCTACTTCTTTTTAATCAAATCCAGTCCAAGCTCCTTCAACTGCCCCTCGGCCACCTCGGATGGAGAGCCGGTCATCAAGTCCAAGGCCGATGTCGTTTTGGGAAAGGCGATGACGTCCCGCAGGCTCGAGCCTCCCGACGCAAGCATGGCGATCCGGTCGAATCCCAGCGCGATTCCGCCGTGCGGCGGAGTACCATATTGCAGCGCGTCGAGGAAGAAACCGAACTTCTCTCGAGCCTCCTCATCGGTCAAGCGCAGCGCTCTTGAAGATTCGCGATTGAACGTCCGAGCGGTGGATCCGAATGCTTCCACCGCCCACCTCGTTTCCGTTGGCCACGACATCGTAGGCCAGGGCGCGGACCGAGCCGGGATCGGTCTCCAGCCGGTCTAGGTCCTCGGGGTGAGGCGAGGTGAAGGGATGGTGCATCGACATCCAACGCCCCTCCGTTTCACTGAACTCGAACAGGGGAAAATCGGTCACCCAGCAGAAGCGCCAATCACCCTCGCACGCCCAAGCTTCTCGCCGCGCCAGCTCCAAACGCAAAGCCCCCAAAATGACGGAAGCTCTCCTCGGCTCCGCCGCGATCATCAACAAAAGATCTCCAGTACCTCCTCCGCAGATCTCGTAGGCCTTCTGGAGCCTCGGCTCTCCGACGTGCTTCGCAAGGGGGGATTTCATCCCCTCATCGTTCCATCGAGCCCAGGCGAGTCCCAAGGCTCCGTGCGACTTGGCCAATTTCTCCAGACCCTCGATGTCCTTTCGCGAGTATCGAGCACAACCCGGGGCGGAAAGCGCGCGCACCGCCTGTCCCTCGCGGGCGGCCCGCTCGAACACCCCGTATCCCGACTCCTTGAACAGATCGGACAGATCATGGATCTCGACTCCAAACCGCAAATCCGGTTTGTCGATTCCAAATCGGTCCATCGCTTCGTCGTACTTCATTCGAGGAAAGGGCGTTTCGATTTCGACATCGATGACCTTCAACATGGCGGCGAAGAGCCCCTCGACGAGCTCGAAGACGTCGTCTTGGTCCACGAAGGACATCTCGATATCGACTTGGGTAAACTCCGGTTGCCGATCCGCCCGAAGATCCTCATCGCGAAAGCAACGGGGAATTTGGAAGTATCGATCGATGCCGGAAATCATCAGTAACTGCTTGAAAAGCTGAGGCGATTGAGGGAGAGCGTAAAACGATCCCTTGTTGACCCGGCTGGGTACCAGATAGTCCCGAGCCCCCTCCGGTGTGGACTTGGTCAAAATGGGCGTTTCGATCTCGTAAAAACCCCGGCTATCGAGATACTGTCGTGCCGCCAAAGCGAGCCGGCTTCGAACGGCCAGGTTCCGCTGGCGTTCCGGGCGTCGAAGGTCGAGATAGCGGTAACGTAGACGAATCTCTTCCGTCACCCGGTCGTCGTCGGGCAAAAAGGGCGGAACCTTCGCCTCGGAAAGGACGCGAAGATCGACGGCGTTGACCTCGATGCCACCGGTAGGAATGTCCGGGTTGGCCGTCTCTCGCGCGGTCACTTTCCCTCGAGCAGCCACGACCCATTCGTTCCCGACCCTCTTGGCCGTATCGACGATCTCGGAGCCCGCCTCCGGTCGAATCAATATTTGGGTAATACCTTCACGGTCGCGGAGATCGACGAAAGTGATCCCTCCCAAGTCCCGAACCCGACTCACCCAGCCCATGAGTGTTACTTCAATGCCAATGTCCGAATCCCTCAACGCACCACATGAGTGCGTCCGTTTCCAACTTGTCATCTCTCGCTCCACAACACTTTCTTCATTCTCGATTTCTCGAGTCCTTGAGTTCTGAGTTCTTGAGTTCCGGCATCAGGGCGTGCTCGTCAGAGCCGCCCCTTTTCAAGATAGATATTCTTGAGCTTCACGTAGTCTGCAACCGATTCCCGAATCCCGGCCAACTCCTCTCGTGACAAGGGGCGGACGACCCGGGCCGGAATTCCGCGCACCAATTTGCGTGGAGGTACGCGGGTGCCCGGACTCACCAGGGAGCCTGCCGCAACTATGGACTCGGGTCCCACCTCGGCGTCATCCATGACCACCGCGCCCATTCCAATGAGCGAATGCTCTCGGATGTGACAACCGTGAAGAATAGCTCGGTGCCCCACGGTGATCTCATCCTCGAGGATGGTGGGATGCGTACCATGGTTGACGTGGATAACGGTCAGGTCCTGAATGTTGGTTCTGGCCCCAATTCGAATGTGACATACATCTCCCCGCACCACGCATCCAAACCACACGCTCGCGTCTTCCCCGAGAACCACGTCTCCGATGACGTGGGCGCTCGATTCAACGAAGGTCGATTCGTGTAGTTTGGGAGTGATGCCCTCGAAGGAATGGATCAAGGCTTGTCTCCCTCGAGGCGCCGCAACCAGAGAAGGTTTCTCGGGAAATCGTAGGTCATCGCCAGTTCGACTAAAAGACTCGCTCCGATCACGCCGGCGATTTCACCTTCGTAGGGCAGCTTTTTCTTTTCCTCTAGAATCGCCGGAACGCCCTCTCCAAGAAAGTCGCCGATCTGGATGGATGCAAGGTCCACGCGGTGAGATTTCTTTGTGGCCAGGCCGGCCTCGATGGCCCACTTCTTCTCGAGCATGGTGAACGACGCGCCGGGATCGACAATGAAACGCACCGAGTGGACGCCGTTCACCTCAGCATCCACTTCGAACGCCCGCTCGTTCAACTCGAACAGAACCCCGCCGGGAGGAACGTCTCCCGCCGGTGAAGGCTCCAGAAGGAAGAGCTTTCTCGGATAGAATATGGAAAGTCGAAACGACTCCAAAAAATTCCTACCCACGCGCCCGTAGATGGGCATGCCGGCACCCGAACCCAGGTCGTCGCCTTTGATGATGAGCGCCTTGACGCCACGTTTCTCGACGCCCCCCAGGATCAAGGAATCGAGATATTTCACCTCTACCTCTTCCTCGGTCCCGTAGTAGTCGATCTCCTCTATTTCACCTCGATTGACCAGTTCTATACCGGTACCGGCGATGAGAAACTCGTCGAGGAGAACAGCTGACACGGAAAAGTCCAGCGCCAGGCGATAACCCTCGCTCCCGTTCAATCGCGCATAAACGACCGGAATGCCCGATTGTTCGATCGACTCGAACCTGGTCCACTTCGGTTTTTGGATAGCCTCGGCCGAAACGGCAGACAAACCCGCCAAAACCAGTGCTATCCGTAAAGAGCATAGGCTCCAAGATCTCGACAACTTCACCTCTTCCTACCCTTCATCTTTGGGAGGCTCGACTGTGATGCTCAGTACGGTGTCATCAACAATTCGGCCTCGCCGGCACTCGAACTGGAGTGTCGTGTGGTTGATGTTGAACTCATCGTGAAGAAGCTTCTCCACTTGTTCAGCGAGCGATTCCGTTTCGCTCACCCGCAAATCGTCCACATCGATGTGCCCGGACAGGGCGTGCATGCCCGAAGTAATGGTCCAGGCATGCAAATGATGCACATCTCGGACGCCCGTTATTCCACGGATTCCCTCGATGACCCTTTTCATGTCCACGTCCCGTGGTGTCGCCTCGAGCAGGATATCGACGGACTCCCATACTAGCCTAAAGGCCCAAACCAAAATGATCACGCAAATACCCACCGACAAGACGGGGTCGATGACCGTCCATCCCGTCCACGCGATTAAAACCGCCCCGACGATGACCGCAACCGACGAGAACGTGTCGGTGAGAAGGTGAATGAAAGCGGCGCGGACGTTGATGTCCCCCTCATGACTTCCATGGAGAACGTAGGCACTCAAAAGGTTGACCACCAAGCCAACGATGGCGATCGCCAACATGGGGCCGGTGGCGATTTCAACCGGGTCCCAGAACCGCTCGTAGGCCTCGTAAAAGATCGCGATGGAAATAAGGAAAAGCGTGGCGCCGTTGAAAAGCGCGGCCAAAATCTCGAGACGGTTCAAACCGTAAGTGCGGCGTTCCGTTGACGGCCGCTCCGCGAGACTCGCCGCCACGAACGACACGCCGAGCGCCAGGAGGTGGGTAAACATGTGCCCCGCGTCAGAGAGCAGAGCCAGAGAATTGGTGAGAAAGCCACCGACTAATTCGGCCACGAAGGCCGTTGCGGTGATGAGGACCGTGATCATCAACCGGCGACGACTCTCGATACGCCTGTGCTCGTGTGAATGTGAGTGTGATTTTCCCATGGTACCGGACGGACCCGGCCAAACCGCCTGGAGCCCAAGGAAACCATAGCAGAATTGTGCTCAAAGCGGAATAATTGACCCCGAACCCAAATTCATGAGATGTGTACCGAAATGCATGGCGAACTACTAATTTGGGATCGGGGTTGACCGGATGTCATGCCGGACGCTCTTCCTCGCTACCGTAGGCTTTGTTCTTCTGTCCCTTGTCTACACGTATCCCCTGGTACGTGACCCGGCCCGCGCCAACCGCTTCGACAGCCCCGATGCACTAGTTCACGGCCTGGACCTTATCCTGGGACCTGCACCAGCTCGGCAACGATCCCACGGCACCTTTTCGACGCCAACATTTTTTATCCCGAGAAAGCCACACTGGCCTATTCGGAAAATCTGCTCGCCGGGGCTCTCATGGTAGCGCCGATGAGGTTCTTTACCAACAATCCCGTGCTGCTCCTGAACATCGCCTTCTTAGCCGCTTTGGCCACGAGTGGCCTCGCCGCCTTCGTTCTGGCCCGCCACATGACCGGTTCCAACCTAGGCGCCGCCCTCGCCGGCGTGATTTTCGCTTTCGCGCCGTATCGTTGGGCACACATCCCGCATCTTCAGCTCCAACTGGCTTTTGCCATTCCGCTTTCTTTCTATTTCGCCCGGCGGCTGAGGAAAGGCGCGACGGTGACCGGAAGCGTCGGCCTTGGCCTTTCGGTTGCTGCCGCTTTCGGCTCGAGCGGCTACTACGCGATTTACTTGTTGACGGCGCTGCCTCTTGTTGCTCGCGGCGGAGCTCGTTCGTACCGAAGCCTCAGTTCGGCTCCGGACTTTGCGCGGATTCGCTCTGGCCGGATCGATCGGCGCCGCCGCTTCGGCTGCCCCTCGCCCTGCCCTACGCCGGTAAGTTTCAGACCGGCACCGACACGCGCATTCGAGACGGCGGAACAGTATTCGGCCGGTTGGACCGAGTATGTTTCGAGTTTCTCGAAGCTTCATTTTTTTCTTCCCAAGGCGGAAGAGCCTCTGTTTCCCGGATTTGTCGCCAGCCCTGCTCGCCTTGGTCGCTCTCGTCGCTTCTTTTCGTAAACCGCCATGCGCTCCGGGACGAGTGGATGTTGGCCGGTGTGGGGCTCTTGGGAATCGTTCTTTCGCTCGGACCGTCGGGTGGTCTCTTCTCTTTGCTTTTTCGCATGTTTCCCCCGTATCAAGGTCTACGCGTTCCATCGCGAGCCGGAATTCTTTTCCTTCTCGCTGTGGCCGTCCTCGCCGCTTATGGATTGGCTCGGATTCGGCAGAAGAGGCTCCGCATGGTCTTGTTCGTGGTCGTCGCGGCGGAGTGTTATGCCGGACCGCTTCCCTGGTCCTTCGAAGTACCGAAGCTTCCACCCATTTATCAACACCTCGCCGACGCCACCGAACCCGGCGCGTGGTCGAGCTTCCCCTTCCCCACCCCGACCACTTTCAGGACAACGCCCGTTACGTCTACCGGTCCATCTTCCACTGGAGACCTCTCGTCAACGGCTACAGCGGATTCGTCCCGCCGAGCTACCGTGAGGCGTTTCGAGTGCTCATGAGGCAGGACCTCTCGGAAGGTCTTCGGACCATGTCGTCCAAGGGGGTACGCTTCGTCATCGTGCATTCGAATCGGTTGGGACCTCGGATGAAAAGGCAGAATCAGGGAAGCAGAGATGGAGGGGTTGCTGGAGAAAGTGGCGGAAGCGGAGGGTGATGTTCTTTATCTGTATCATCGTTAGAACAGCCCAATAGAAGCTCAGGAGAACTCAAGGACTCGAGAATTCAGAATGAGGCAGGAGGTACGACTTTGGCCGTCGTCTTTTGGATTTAAGATAAAGACCGAGGACAGGGGATCGAACAGCGGGACGCTTGTGTTACTCGCTCCTCACGGTTTCGCTTCGTGACTAGTGGGAAGCCTGCGACTCGGGCACCATGACCCAACTGCCGTCTTGGAGGGCTTCCATAGAAGGAACTTCCCGACCTTTATGAACGGGATTCATCCCCTGCGGCATCACGGCCATAGGGGCTTGCCACAGCCAGCGTTCTACGAGGTACTGCCAGTAGACACAACGTCGTTCCATCTCTTCAACACTCATCCACTCTTGAGGGGGAATCGATATAGCCATGAGCGCCTCGCTTTCCTCAACATCCTTCATACGCAAAAGGCATGCCACAAAACGAAATGGCAAAGCAATGTGTCTAAAGCCAATAAAACAATACACTTAAAGCCCTAACCCAGCCGGCGATACAACCGGCACCTATAGCGGCCATTGTGTCATCTTTTGACACCATGTCTCGGTCCTTACACAGTTGTACCCAGTAGTCCTTATCTTGCTTATCTTTCAAAGATCAGCAGGAGAAACACGGGCAAAGCTGTAGCGTGGGGATTATCCTACGTGATGTGACATTTTGAAGGGAAAATCCTACGGACTCTCCCGATATTCTTTCGTCCTTCTATCTCGTTTTTTCCAACAAGGACATCATGACGGCGGCAGAGAGCTTGTTGACTTTTTCGCCGGGGAGATCGAAGGTCAGCCAGGCGATTTTGTCTTGGATATCGAGATGATGTGGCGCCCTGGAAACCGCGCTTCCGGGTGATCCCAGCGAGCACTTTGGTGGGAGGGCTCCGTTTTCCGGGTTGGGTGTGAGGGGTCTCATTTAATCAACGTCCACTCCTACTTAGCCTGGAGTGTACCAAAGCCCAGAATCATCCTATTTGGGAAAAAATCAATAATCCTTGCTTGTTAGCGCTTTCGTTAGGACAATGAGATGGGAGGCAACTGGAGCATCCATGGCGGAGAACAGCACTTTTAAAGATAGTGGCCTGATTAGTGCCGTCACCGGAGGCCCGGTCGAGGGTCTTCTTTACGAGCCTAAACGCGCGAAATACTCGTGGATCTCGGCCATATCGTTCTGGTTTTTGATGGTGGGAGCCTTGTTGTTTGTCGGTTCGAGGTTGCCCGAAGTCCAGGAGGTGATGGAAGTTCGCTTACCCAACCTGGTCTTCGTCGCCGAGCCGGGGCCTGGTGGAGGCGGTGGAGGCGGTGGGAAAAACAACCCCGAGCCCGAGTCGATCCAGAAAATCGTGGGGGAAGATCAGGCCCGCCTTGCCCTAAATGTTGAAGAACCCAAGGACCAACTCGTCTACGAAGACGAAGACAAGCCGGACGAACCTGAAGAGCCCGAAGAAGAAGAGCCGGAGGAAGAGGAAGAAATTCCAGAAGTGAAAGCTCCCGTAGTGGCCCAGGCGCCGGATGATTTTGACCAACAAGGTATCTTGGAGGGGCCGGAACAACTCCTCGAGTCAGCCGGTATGGGTAACGGCGGAGGCTCCGGCACCGGCAACGGAACGGGAATCGGTGAAGGAGACGGCCCGGGAATCGGTCCCGGCTGGGGCGGCGGTTTCGGCGGCGGTGCGTATCGCATCGGAAGCGGAATCGAACCGCCGACTCTTCGACGTCAGGTCCAACCCGAGTACACAAACAAAGCCCTCGCCCGCAAAATCGCCGGCGGCGTTTTGCTCGAAGTCATCATCTTGAAAGACGGAACCGTTGGTCCGGTGCGGATCCTTCAAAGTCTCGAACCTGGCCTCGATCAGAAGGCCATTGAAGCCGTTCGCAAGTGGCTCTTTACACCCGGGAAGCACAAAGGCCAACCGGTAGACGTGATCGCCGAGATCTTCGTGGATTTCAACCTGATTTAAGAAAACTAGCCCTCGACGCCTCTACGTCGAACACGACGAAGATCCCTACCCCGCACGCTCCATGGCGTCAATGATGGCGTTGAAGGTCGGGCTGGGACGCATCTCCTTTTCCGCCATGGCATCATCGGGGAGGTAGTAACCGCCCACATCGACCGGCTTCCCTTGAGCAGCCAGCAGCTCTTCCGCGATCTTGGCCTCGTTCTCTTCGAGCTCTCGCGCCACCTTGGCAAAACGCGCCTGCATCGCCGCGTCCTTGCTCTGCGCGGCCAGTGCCTGTGCCCAGTACAGCGCCAGGTAGAACGTGCTGCCCCGGTTGTCGATCTCGTTCACCTTGCGAGAAGGAAGCCTTCCGTTCTCCAGATACATGGCGATGGCCTCATCGAGCGTCTCGGCGAAGATTTTCGCCTTTTCGTTCTCGGTGTTTTCGGCAACCAGCTCGAGGGACGGCACCAGGGCGCAGTACTCACCGAGCGAATCCCACCTCAGGTGACCTTCTTTGAGGAACTGCTGCACGTGCTTGGGAGCCGAACCGCCGGCACCGGTCTCGAAAAGCCCGCCGCCGTTCATGAGAGGCACGATCGACAGCATCCTCGCGCTGGTACCGAGCTCGAGAATCGGGAACAGATCGGTCAGGTAGTCACGCAAGACATTGCCCGTGACCGAAATCGTATCCTCTCCCCGACGGATTCTCTCCAGAGAGAACTTCATGGCGTCGACGGGCTTCATGATGCGAATATCGAGACCGCTCGTGTCGTGATCCGGCAGATACTGGTTCACCTTCTTGATGATCTCGCGATCATGTCCTCTGCGCTCATCCAGCCAGAAGATTGCGGGCGATCCGGTCGCTCGCGCCCTGGTCACAGCCAGCTTCACCCAATTCGGGATCGGTGCGTCTTTCACCTGGCACATCCTGAAAATATCGCCGACCTCGACCGTCTGCTCGAGGATGACGGCGCCTGAGGCATCGACGACGCGAATCGTGCCGTCCGCCGGCGCCTCGAAGGTCTTGTCGTGCGAACCGTACTCTTCCGCCTTCTGGGCCATCAGACCGACATTGGCAACGTTGCCCATCGTCGAGGGATCAAACTGGCCGTTCCTTTTGGCATCTTCGAGGATCTCCGCGTACATGGTCGCATAAGCAGCGATCGGGCACCATGGCGATACAGTCCTGAAGCTGGTCGTCGTTGTTCCACATCCTGCCGCCGTCACGAACGACGTTGGGCATCGAGGCATCGACGATGATGTTGTTGGGAACGTGCAGGTTCGTGATGCCCTTTCTCGAGTCGACCATGGCCAGGGCGGGCTGGGTCTCGTACACCGCGGCGATGTCCGCCTCGATCTCCGCCTTCTTGTCGGCGGGCAGCCGGTCCAGCTTCTGAAGAACATCGGCGAGACCGTTGTTGACGTTGGCTCCGATCTCCTTGAGCGCCTCGGCGTGCTTGTCGAGCGCCGTCTTGTAATAAACCGAAACGCAGTGACCGAACATGATGGGATCGGAGATCTTCATCATGGTCGCCTTGAGGTGCAGGGACAGCAAGACACCGTCCTTCTTGGCCGCTTCGATCTGCTCGGCATAGAACTTGCGCAGCGCGGCCACGTTCATCACGGCCGTATCGATGACCTCGCCCTCTTGGAGCGCCAAGCCCTCCTTCAGAACGGTGGTTTTTCCGTCGCCACCGACGAACTCGATTTTCACCTCGGTCGCCTTTTCCATGGTGGCCGACTTCTCGCTCTCGAAGAAGTCTTTGCCATCCATGTGGGCGACCCGCGCCTTGGACCCTGATTCGGGCCAGGGCTTCATCATTTTGTGCGGGTTCTTCTGGGCGAACTTCTTGACGGCGAACCGCCGGCCTGCGATCGGAGTTGCCTTCACGCAGTACCGGGTTCACCGCAGATCCGAGACACTTGGCAAACCTCTGTTGCAGGGCCTTTTCGGCGTCGTTTTTGGGCTCTTCAGGGTAGTCGGGGATGTCGTATCCCTTTTCCTGCAGTTCCTTGATGGCGTCTCTGCAGCTGAGGAATGGAAGCGCTGATATTGGGCAGCTTGATGATATTGGCATCGGGAGTCTTGGCGAGCTCGCCCAGCTGGGTGAGGTGGTCGGGGATCTTCTGATCTTCGGTCAGATTGTCGGGGAAGTTGGCGATGATTCTGCCGACAAGCGAGATGTCTCTTGTCTCGACTTCGATGCCGGAGCCTCTGGTGTAGGCCCGAACGATCGGGAGCAGAGAGTAGGTTGCCAGTGCCGGCGCTTCGTCGATTTTTGTCCAGATGATCTTCATTTCGTTCATGCTCCATCTTTCAGAGAATTCATCGCCGGCGATCCGGCATGTCCGTCTTGGCTTTTTCGGCATCTGGTTTCAGCTGCCGAGCTATTTGTTCTCATCTTGATATAGACCGGAATACGTCTTTTCCGCAGGCTCGTCCAACCCGAAAAAAACGAGCTGCATGATGCGGGCGTTTTGGTGCAAATGGATGCCGGCCCGGTTGTTCACGACCATCAACGAACCACTCCTTCCCGAGTAGCCCGAGTCCCACAGCGCCGTTTTGACGCTGGCCCCGCTTCGTAGAAGGCTCGAGCGCGTACGACCAATGGCGAAGACGTCCGCTGGAATATTCACGATCTCGTTATAAACCACCCAATACGAGCCCGGCTCGAGCCGCCACCAACCATCCGCATCCGGCGCGATCGGATCGGTTCCGGGGGTGCGGCGTTTCGAATTGTCGAAATCGATGGCGCCTGGCTCGTCACGAAATCGCGCGACTTCCTTCAAGGTGAAGTCCACCCCGTTCATCTGAATTTGAACACCGGGATCCACCATCTCCTCGATGAGCGAAGGAGAAACTTGAAGTCGTTCACTAAGGTTGCGTCCTGTAATGAGTTTCATGGATAAAAGCTATCTTCGAAAAAGCCAAAACAAAAGTGTGAGGATCAGGCTGAGAACGATGCTGGTGGCCAGCGGGAAATACAACGTGAAGTTTCCCTTTCGGTAGACGATGTCGCCGGGAAGTCTTCCTAGAAATGGAAGGCGCCCGGCAAAGGTCAGAATCAGCCCGAGGAGAACGATCCCGAGCCCGAGGAAAATGAGCAGTTTCCCGAGACTCGGTAGCGGTTCCATTCGGGGCCCACGATCACGCCGATGTGATCTCGAGGGCGTTGAAAAAGTACGAAATCTCGGACGCAGCGGACTCGGGCGAGTCCGAGCCGTGGATGATATTCCGCTCCACGTTGGAGGCAAACTCCTTCCGGATCGTTCCCGCGTCGGCCTTGGCCGGATCGGTCGCCCCCATGACTTCTCGGAGCCCCGCGATGGCATTCTCGCGCTCGAGCACCATCACAACGACAGGTCCCTCAGACATAAAATCGGTAAGACTTCCGAAAAACGGCCGTTCGCGATGAACGGCGTAGAAGCCTTCCGCCTGCGCTTTACTCAGGTGGAGCATCTTTAGAGCCGCGATTCGAAAGCCTTCGGCTTCCAGCTTCGCCAGTACCTTTCCAACGACTTTTTGACCTACGCCGTCGGGTTTGATAATAGAAAGTGTTCTTTCCGACACGACACATCCTTTATAAAGAAAGAGTGACCCGTCTCCGCCTGCTTTCGTTGAGACTCATGGCTTCGGCGGGTCCCCCGTAGCCTTGGCGAAGGGGGACCCGCCGCCTCACTGACGGCTGGTCACGAAAACTACTGATGTCTAGCCAGGCATAGCCTGGCCTACATTACCTCGCCAGGCACAGCCTGGCCTACTTTAATACGCGGGCGATCGCCTCACCGATATCGGCCGGGCTCTTGATGACCTCGACGCCGCAGTCCTTGAGCACCGCCATCTTGTCGGCAGCAGTACCCTTGCCACCCATGATGATAGCGCCGGCATGGCCCATGCGCCGACCCGGAGGTGCGGTCTGCCCGCAGATGAACGAAACCACCGGCTTCGTGAAGTTCTCCTTGATGTAGGCGCCGGCGCGCTCTTCGGCGTCTCCGCCGATCTCACCGATCATGACCACCGCGTCCGTCTCGGAATCTTCATTGAAGAGAGTGAGAGCGTCGATGAAGGTGGTGCCGATCACCGGATCGCCGCCGATACCGATGCAGGTGGACTGTCCAATTCCGCGCTCGGTGAGCTGGTGGACCGCTTCGTAGGTCAGCGTCCCGCTTCGGGAAACCACCCCGACACGTCCTTCCTTGTGGATGTGTCCGGGCATGATGCCGATTTTGGCCTTCCCGGGCGAGATGATCCCCGGGCAGTTGGGGCCGATGAGCCGGGTGTCGCTGCCACGGATGACCCGCTGCACCTCCACCATGTCCATGGTGGGAATGCCTTCCGTGATACAAACAACCAGTGGAAGACCGGCTTCATAACCTTCGAGAATGGCGTCAGCGGCAAAGGGCGGCGGCACGAAGATGACCGAGGCGTTGGCCCCCGTCTCCTTGACGGCTTGCTCGACGGTGTTGAACACGGGAACACCTTCGACGGTCGTACCTCCCTTACCCGGCGTTACGCCGGCGACGACTTGCGTACCGTAGTCGATGGCGCCTTTGGCGTGAAACAGCCCTTCCTTGCCGGTGATGCCCTGAACCAGAAGCTTCGTGTTCTTGTTGACCAGAACGCTCATGATGCACCTCCCGCCAGAGCCACGACCTTCTCGGCGGCTTCCTTCATGCTGTCCGCGGTCGTAAAGTTGAGTCCCGACTCGGCCAGCATCTTCTTGCCGATCTCGACGTTCGTGCCTTCCATGCGGATGACGATCGGTATCTCGACGCCCAGCTCCTTCACTGCCGCAATGACACCTTCGGAGAGCCGGTCACAGCGAAGGATGCCTCCGAAAATGTTGATGAGCACCGCATGGGTTTGATCATCGGATGTGAGAATGCGGAAGGCATTTTTGATTTGCTCGGCGGTGGCGCCTCCACCGACGTCCAGGAAGTTGGCCGGCTCTCCTCCCGAATGCTTGATGATGTCCATGGTGGCCATGGCGAGGCCGGCGCCGTTGACCATGCAGCCCACGTTCCCGTCGAGCTTGATGTAGTTCAGGTCGAATTTAGACGCCTCCACTTCGAGAGGGGCTTCCTCGTCGAGATCGCGGAACTCGAGCAGATCCTTGTGCCGGAAAAGCGAGTTATCGTCGATATTGACCTTGGCGTCGAGGGCCAAAACCTCGCCCTCTTCTGTGATCAGACAGGGATTGATCTCGAGCATCGAGGCGTCGAGGCCATGGAAGGCCCGATAAAGAGCCAGAAGGAAACTCGTGGCTCTTTTCTGTACGTCCCCTTCGAGCCCGAGGCCGAAAGCGATGCGTCGCGCCTGGTTCGGAGCGAGCCCGATGGCCGGGTCGACGACTGCCCGCAAAATCTTTTCCGGGGTTTCTGCCGCAACTTTCTCGATCTCCATACCGCCTGCGGCGCTGGAGATGCAAACCGGACGCCCGACGGCACGATCCACCAAGAAACTCATATAAAGCTCTTGCTTGATGTTCAGAGCTTCTTCGATGAGGAGCTTGCGGACTTCTTTACCTTCCGCTCCGGTCTGAGCCGTGACAAGTTTCTTTCCCAGGATCTCGCCGGCCACGGTTTTGACGTCGTCCATCGTACGGGCCAACTTCACACCGCCGGCCTTACCCCGACCGCCCGCGTGGATTTGCGCCTTGACGATGACCGGCAACCCGAGCTCTTCAGCGGCTTCAGCAGCTTCGGCGACGGTGTCGACTTTGATTCCCCGGGGCACCTTGACGCCGAACCGGGCAAGAAGTGCTTTGGATTGATATTCGTGTAAGTTCATTTCTGTTTCTCGCTAAAGTCATCCGCAACCGGCCGCCGACGCGGCCTGTGGACCAGACCGCGACGACAACGCCGGTTCGGATAACCGGTGACGGGTGGTTGACGATCTAGACGCCGATGATCCCGACGAGCTCCTTCACGGCATCGGCGGACTTCTGAAGGGCGGCGTTCTCATCATCGGTCAGCTTGATCTCGATGATCTGCTCGATCCCCTTGGAACCGAGCTTGACCGGCACGCCGATATAAAGACCGTTGACCCCGTACTCGCCCTCGAGGTAAGCGGCGCAGGGGAGGATCTTTTTCTTGTCTTTGAGAATCGCCTCGACCATTTCCACCGCAGCTTGCGCCGGCGCGTAGTACGCCGAGCCGGTTTTCAGCAGCTTGACGATTTCTCCACCGCCCTTTCGAGTGCGGTCGAAAATAGCCTCTAGCTTGTCCTCAGGGATGAGATCGGTCACAGGAATGCCGGCAACGGTGGAATAACGACCGAGCGGCACCATGGTGTCGCCGTGGCCTCCGAGCACGAAGCAGTTGATGTTCTCGACGGAGACGCCAAGCTCCATGGCGATGAAGGCGCGCATCCGCGCCGAGTCGAGAATACCCGCCATACCGATCACGCGCTCCTTGGGGAAACCGCTCACCTTGAACGCGGTCTGCACCATGGCGTCCAAGGGGTTGGACACGATGATCAAGATGGCGTTGGGCGAGTTGGCGACGATATTCTCGGTGACTTCCTTGACGATCCCGTAGTTCTTGTTCAGAAGATCGTCACGGCTCATACCCGGTTTTCGGGGCAAACCGGCAGTGATGATCACGATATCCGAGTCGGCCGTGTCCTTGTAATCGTTCGTTCCCTGGACGAAGGAATCCGAACCGAGGATGGGACAAGCCTCCAACATATCGAGGGACTTACCTTGCGGCATGTCCTCGACGATGTCGATCAAAACGACGTCCCCGAGCTCCTTGTTGGCAAGCGCGTATGCCGCCGACTCGCCGACGTGCCCGGCTCCCACAACTGTAATTTTCTTTCTCATGATTTCACGCTCCTGTTCGATGTTACTTGTTCTCAATGATGGTGGAGACGAATTCGGACTTTCCGAGCTTATTCGCCCCCTCCATGAGTCGATGAAAATCGTACGTGACACGCATTTGGATACTGTTTCAAATAGAAAATACTCGACACGTTCAATAGAAGACTGGTTCGATTTTGAACCTCCTAGTGAACCACAACTGAAAGGGGTTTTCAAACTTCGGGCAGGGACAAATCGAGGAAACTCCAGACGTCCATGCCCACTCGGGACTCGAAGACCTGTGCCAGAGATTGAACGTCACCAACGCTCTCGTCGAGAAGGATCCTTTCCACACGATGCATGGGGAAAAAGGCCGTGGAGAGCCCCATGGTCGTCTCGTCACGGGACACTTCGCGACACCAGTCGTCGAACGAGTTCAGGTCGATGCCGCGGATCGTCACGCCGCTGGCTTCAATAGACAGGACAATACCCCAGATTTTCTCCCTTGGGCTATGCAAGTACACGATAATCGCGGAGTGCTTCTGCATGGTCACTCCGGGCCGGTTCGAAGCTTTTTGATGAGCTTCGTTTCGACGCCGGCGGGTACCAGCCCCTTCACCGACCCCCCAAGCACCGCGACCTCTTTGATCAACCGCGAGCTCACGTACGAATACTCTTCCGCCGGCATCATGAAAACCGTCTCGATTTTCGGCGCCAGACGGCGGTTCATGAGAGCCATCTGGAACTCGTACTCGAAATCCGAGATGGCCCGAATACCCCGAACAATGGCCGTCGCTCCGCGGGACAGAGAATAGTCGACCAGTAACCCGCTGAAAGCATCCGCCTCGACGTTTTCGCGGTCGGCGAAGGTCTCGCGAATCATCTCGACTCGCTCATCCACGGAAAAGAGCGCTTTCTTGTCGATGTTCTCGAGCACAGCCACGATGACCTTGTCGAAAATGGTCGAACCTCGGACGATGATGTCCACGTGTCCGCAGGTCAAGGGGTCGAAAGAACCGGGATAGATGGCTGTTCGGATCGTGCTCATGTGAGGTTAAACCCGGGGGAGTCTAACACCCGACTTCGCCTCGTGCAAAGTGAATGTATGGCTGCGTCGGGCAAGCCCGCCTCCAAGCTCCTGCAATGGGCGGTCACGGGTCCTCGTGACGGTAAAAGGTCAGGCAGCTCTCGCCGGCTCGAACTTGCCGGGCTTTCTGAAACCGGCCGCAAGACTCTGCAAACAATTGCTTGTGGTGATGCTCGAGGATCAGTGCACCTCCGGGAACCAACAACGAAGCCTGCTCGATTTTTTCGAGCACCGAATCCTGCCCCTCGGAACGATAGGGCGGATCGAGGAGGATGAGCTGGAAGCGGTCCCCCCGCTCCGCGAGAAGTTGGATTGCATGGCGCGCATCGTATCGCAATATCTCGACATGTTCGGAAACACCCAATTTTTCCGCATTTTTCGCGATCACCCCGGCGGCGCGGCGGCCTTGTTCTACGAAGACCACACGGGTAGCGCCACGGGACAGCGCTTCGAGGCCCAGAGCGCCGGCGCCGGCAAAAAGATCGAGGACATCGGCTCCCGGGAGGTCCGCAGCCAAAATGTCAAAGAGAGCTTTTTTGAGCCGTCCGCTCGTGGGGCGAGTCTTATCGCCCTTCGGCGTATCGATGTTGCGCCCCCGAAACTTCCCGCTACCGATCTTCATTGACATTCAACCAGCGAGACAATCCTGACGACGAAGGCAAACAGCCTCGTTGAAAGTGGAAGCCGTCCTCCCTGTTCCATTCTGAGTTCTCGAGTTCTGGGTTCTCGAGTTCTCTCATCCTCCAAGTGTTAGCCCAAAACGCGATCCCCACCGTAGCTTCACGTGGCGGAGTATGGGAGCCGCCTCGGGAGCCTGTAATTCCGGAGAGGCGGCGAAGCGGAACGCCTCGTCTCTAGCCGCATCACGAACCTTTGCGTCTCTTTGGACATGGGCGACTTGAAATATGGGAATCCCCGACTGACGTGTACCGAAATAATCGCCCGGTCCTCGGATACCGAGGTCCCGCTCGGCAATCACGAACCCGTCGGTGGTCTCCGCCATCGCCTTTAGACGCTCCTCGGCCTCTGGTGACAAAGGTGACTGATAGAGCAACACCGCGGAAGAACGCGATGGGCCACGCCCCACTCTCCCCCTCAACTGGTGAAGCTGGGAGAGGCCAAACCGCTCGGCATGCTCAATGACCATAAGGGTTGCATTCGGCACGTCCACACCGACCTCGATCACTGTGGTCGCCACGAGAATATCGGTCCGGCCCTCGGCGAAATCTTTCATGATGGCTTCCCGCTCCGGGCGGCTCATGCGTCCATGAACCAGAGCAACACGACGGTGGGAAAAGGGCCCGCTCTTGAGCGCCTCGTGCCGGGCCACCGCAGCGTTCAAATCCATTTTTTCCGACTCCTCGATGAGCGGACAAACATAGTAGACCTGATGTCCACGGCTCACTTGGTCTTCCATCAAGCGGTAGACCGAATCCAACCGTTTGAGCTCCTTCACCAGGGTTTTGACCGGCTGCCGGCCGGGAGGCAGCTCGTCCAGTTTCGAGTTGTCCAAATCCCCGTAGATCGTCATGGTCAAAGAACGTGGGATGGGCGTCGCCGTCATCACCAACAAATCGGGCTGGAATCCTTTTTTCACAAGCTCGGCCCTCTGACGAACACCGAACCGGTGCTGTTCGTCGATGATGGCCAAACCCATTTCTTGGAACTCAACTCCTTCCTGTATGAGAGCGTGGGTACCAACGACGAGATGGATGTCACCTCGAGCAACCTCCTCGAGAAGAGCCTGTCTTTCGGCACCTTTGAGACTGGATGTAAGGAGAGCCACTCGGTAGCCGGACGGCTCTAGAAGGCGCCGGACGTTTCCGAAATGCTGTTCGGCTAAAAGCTCGGTGGGCACCATGAAAGCGACCTGGGCTCCGTTTTCTATGACAATCACCGAGGCCAAGATCCCGACGATCGTTTTGCCGGATCCCACATCTCCTTGAATGAGTCGGCACATGGGGCGAGCGGACTCGAGATCATCGGCGATCGTCTTGAGAACGCTCTTTTGGGCTCCGGTGAGACGAAAGGGAAGGATCTTTCGCACTTTTTCCCGGATGCGAGTCGTCCACCGGATAGGTCCGTGTTTTTGCTGAAACCCTCGTTGACCTTGCGTCGAAGCGCAAGCGCAAGGAAAAAGTGGAAAAATTCTTCGTAGATCAGTCGAAGCTGCGCCGGTGCCCTGCAACTATTGTAGAGCTCCATCGATGCACCTTCTTCCGGTCGGTGAACGTTTGCCAAGGCCACTTCTCGGGACGGCAAACGATGAAGGCGGCACAGGGAATCGGGCACGAGCTCGGGCACGTTTGGAGGCATGGCATCGACCAGGAATCCCAGGATGCGGCGAAGCATCTTGGGACTGACCGGCCCGATTCGCTCGTAAACCGGGACCAGGCGACCCGCCTGAACGGCCTCGGAATCTTCCTCCTCCACGAGCTCATACTGGGGAGATTTGATTTCCAGGATGCGTCCGTATTGAGAGTGTTCGAATTTTCCGAAGAGACTCACTCGGCGACCGGTCGTGAAGACGTCTTTGAGAAACTCCTGATTGAACCAGATAGCTCGTAACTTTCCGGTCTCATCGCCCAACACGACCTGAAGTACTTTAAAACCGGCCCGGCGCGTTCGCCGTAACTTGGTCTCCACGACCTCGACCGTGACCGTCGCCTCTTCGCCGGGTGAGAGCTCCGCAACCTTCTTCTTTCGAGTCCAATCTTCGTAGCGGAAAGGCAGGTACATCAGCAAGGTCGGAAACGGTGGTGATTCCTGCGTCGGCGAGAGCCCGGGCTTTCTGCGGCCCCACCCCTTTTACGTACTGAATCCTGGATTTGAGCTCGAGCATCGTCGTCGCTCGGGGAGCAGATTGAGACGCAATGATTCGAAGCCTGCGTCGGCCTATTCTTTCGCCGGCGTGTCGGTCGCGGCGGTCTGTCGCAGCAGCATTCGTCCCGTCAAGATCTGCACACTATCGATTCCGTATGGAAGCGGAAAAGGCTCGTCGAGCCTGAATCCGTTCGGTTTCGATGGGCCTTTGGTGTAAGTGGTAACCAGTTGCTGAATGAGTGTCAAAGGGATCCCCAGGCCACTGAGCGTCACGCTTTCGAGCTCCAACCTCCCGACACCGTCCTCAGTGTGGAGGCGAGCACTCAGCTCGAGGGGCACACGACCTGAGAGGTACTGCATCATTGTAGATTCCGGCATTTTGCTTTTCAGCACATCGAGATCGAGCGTGGCGCCCGCCAAAGTCGGGCCGTCGGAAAATCGAACCCAAGGATTCTCGACACCCTCAGGCAGTTGGTGAGCGAAGTGATGTAAAAGATAGGCGTTGAACTCTTGCTCATTGATTTCAGTTTCACTGGCCTTGGGATCTCCTTGCTCGTGATGTTCACGGAGTGCCTGTAGCTTGCTCGACACCCCATCGGCGAGTGCGGGTTGGTCGTTCTGTGAGGGAAGACAAGCTCCATCCCGCGGCCAGAAAACAGTCATCATAAGTAGAAAGGCGATCTTCATGGGGTTCCTCACTCGCTTTTGCCTGACGAATACTCGACTAGGGTTGCTGACTTTCTAATCTCTCCCACAGCCGTTGGGCTTCGGCGTTCTCCGGGTCCAGTTCGAGAGCACGCGCAGCGTGGATTTGAGCTTCCTCTCGATTTCCCAACTCCAAGTAGGTCTCGGCCAGTTTCACACGTATCGGTGCGCTTTCCTGATCCCAAAGGACCACCCGATACTCACCTACGGCCTTTTCCAATTCGCCCGATTCGAGATACACATCGGCCAGCTCGATTCGAGCTTCCGCCCAATGGGGCTCCAGATAAAGTATCCGTTGGAGCTCGAGGATCGGCTTCACCGAGGCGGCCGGAAGCGCGGAGGGTTCGCGCCTGGTCCAACCGTTCCCGGTCGGCCTCGGCCAAGTTTCGCTCGAGTCCGCCGGCCCGGCCCCGGCGGCGCGAGGCATATGCTCGGCCACCCTTTCCATTCCCTCGACCGTGGATGTATCGACTTCTGCGAGCTCGGGCGACAATGTAATCGCCAGTTCTCTTTCTTTTTCGGCTTCCTCGGGTAGCGCTTGGGCGGCGGCGGCCGCTGAGTACAGAAGGTGCGCCTGTCCATCTTCGGGATCTTGCCCCACCGCTTCGCGGAACCACTGAAGGGCCTCGCTACCCTTCCCGGCTCGCCAGTAGGCCCAACCGAGATTGAACAGGTAGGTTGGCACCTTGGGCTCGAGCTCAACGGCGATTGTGAACTCCTTGATGGCATCCTCAATTTGGCCGGTTCGAAGCATGGCCACGCCCAAATTGTTTCTAAAAACCGCGCCGTCGTTCCTGTTCCGACAGATTCGAAAAGATCTCCATCGCCGCCGCGGTCTGATTCGCAGCAAGATAGGCCAAACCCGGTCAAAAAATACGCATCCCGATAGACGTACTCGCCGGGGGGTAAAACGGACAGGGTCTTAATGGCCTCGATGGGTTGGCCCATATCCAGGAGAGTTCGACCGACAAGAAGTCGAGCCTCGAGATAATCCTCCTTTCATCGTAAGAGCTTCGTCTAAAAGCTCCCTCCGGCGATCGGGATTCGACTCCACCCGAGCTCGGGCCAGCTTCTCGTGGGCCTCGAGAGGAAGCGTCCGGCGCCGCGCCGACGTCTCTTCGAAAACAGCCGGGACGATATCACTCTCGAGTCGAAAAAGATTCATGGCCAAGCGATTTTCCAGATTCGAGCAGCTCCTCCAAATCGTCGTGGTCCTCGATGACGCCAACAATCGCCCCCCGATCCAAATCAATGACTTTGAGGTTGACCTCTATGCGACCTTCTCCGACTTGATAGCTACCGACCAGGGCGCGTGCCGCACCGAGCTCGCGCCCCATGACAATGACGGTGGCTCTCGTCACCGGCTCACCCGGAGAGAATCCTTTTGCGGTCAGTGCCCCATGAAGCTCTTCCAGCCCGACCACCTCATTTCCTGCAGAACGAAGGTGGGCTTCCAAAGCTTCGGCAAACCCTTCGCCGATCCAACCGTGTGTTTGCCGGGAAGACAAGTCATCGAGGGGCATAACAAGGGTTCTGAGAACCCCCATTACTGCCAATACGATGTTCAGAGCCGAGGGAAACGAGATCGTCCTCCTGGTTGGTTTGTTGTCGCGGTCCCATTATACATCGCAAAGAAAGCCAGAACTCGAGAACTCGAGAACTCGAGAACTCAGAATGGATCAGGAGGACGGCTCCAACTTCGCGAGACCTTCGCCTACGCCACTTGTCCACCAAAGCCTTGGCGACGGCGGAAGGCTATTCGGCGGACAGGTCGCCGTCGTTCTCCGGAATAATTCGTAACACCCGGCGCTCCTACGTCAACAACGAAGTGCGGTATAATATTGGAAGTTCACGCTTACCCAAACAGTCTATTGAACGGGACAGCTCTTTCGAGGCCAGGAAACGGTTGCCTGACAAAGACGAGATGACGATCGGCAAGACAAAAGACAGGCCCGTTGGTGTGTACTTCGTGACGCTCTACTTCGTCCTGACGGGTTTTCTGGAATCCATTCAAAAGTACCGCGAGTGGGGCTCAGTGCATTGGAGTCCTCTCGGCGAGCATTCTATCTGGCAGATGTTGGCCAACGCCTCTATATATTTTGCCCTGGCCTATTTAGTGTGGAATCTCACCTGGTTCGGAAGACTTGCCGCTTTGGTCTTCGGGTACCTTTATCTGGCCATGTGTGTTGTTTTCCTTCTACTCTACTTCTCGGGCACACCGATGAACTCGGCCCCCCTATTTTTCGTTTTGGTCCCCTTCCATATGCTTGCGTTGCCGTTTTTGCTCTACTACCTCCAAACCAACCCGAGAAAAGCACTTTTCCAAGTCAGCGTGCTGGAGATCCTCCTGCCCAATCGATGATTCCACTTTTGTGCAGCAACGTCCGAGAGCTATTTGTCCCCTAGGCCTGAGTTTGGTAGGATATCCTCCCAACCCTTTGCAGGGGGTAAGCGAAGGGTCGGTCCCCCAACTTGCCGATTCGCTCAATATCCCTCTCTGTTTTCTTGGGAGGAGCTTCATGGATACGCTGCCTGGTCGGGGGGATCTGAAGCAGACGCTAGCGGCGTTGCTGGAAAAAGAAACGGTTGACGAGGCCGGTCGCCACCGGTTGCTCGAATTTCTTCAGCAGAGGCGAAGAATTCCCATTCCCAGCTCATACATCTCCTGACTCATCTCGAATACGGCGAACCGGAAGCCCGGAAACACTGGGAGTCCATCGAGGAGCATCGAGACTATCTGGCTCAGTGCTTGGACCGAGACGCGGGACTTCAAGTCGCAATTCTGGACTATTTCTTCAACGTTTATCCGCAGCTACGCAATCCCAAGGTCATCGAAATCGCCGCTTTTATGGAAACGGAGCGGGACGCTTTCACGGATAGCCTGACCGGTCTTTACAACCGGCTCTATTTCGACACCAGCCTTCGCCGCGAGACCGTGCGCGCTCACCGCTACGGACTGACCTTCTCTCTGGTCATGCTGGATTTGGATGATTTCAAAAACGTGAACGATCGACACGGTCACCTGGTGGGAGACGAGGCTTTAACGATTTGCTCCGAGGTCATTCGGAACAGCGTGCGGGAGATCGATGTGCCTTGTCGATACGGCGGGGAGGAATTCGCGCTGATCCTGCCGGAGACGAACCGCCCTGGCGCCTACATCGTATCCGAACGCATCCGCACCGATCTCGAGTCGATGTTCGATACGCCGACTCATCCGAGAAAATAAGCTCAATTTGAGTATAAGTGGCGGTGTAGCCATCTTCCCTGAGACTCGTCGTCCGCGGATGGCCTTTTGACCATGGCCGACCGAGCGCTCTACAAATCCAAGCAGGACGGCAAAAACCAAATCACGCTCCATGCAGAAGAAAAACGACGGTCGCCACGATTTCGAAGCCGTGCGAACATTGACCTTCCACCCTGCGAGTCCCGAAATCGAAGGACTGGCGAACCGAACCAAGAATCTGTCCCGAAACGGCGCACTCGTGGAAAGCCGAGTACCCTTGAGGATTGGGACCGAATTGTCTCTCCGTATCGAACAGGAGAACCAGAAATTTACACTCAAAGGCAAAGTCGTGCGCCTCGAGGAATTCCAGCATGGACAATCCACACGATACGACGTGGGCATCGCTTTCGTCGCCGAGAACGAAGACGAGCTTCGCCAACTCGACGGATTGACGGAGGAGCTCTACCGTCCGCTGGATCACGCGGTCTGATTTCAGCCAGACGAAGTTTGACAAATAGGCGGAATCGGGTGACATAATTCCGCTCTTTGTGACGCGGGGTGGAGCAGTCAGGTAGCTCGTTGGGCTCATAACCCAAAGGTCGCAGGTTCAAATCCTGCCCCCGCCACCAACCTTCGCTCGTTAAAACCATCTTACTAGCGAGCTTCGGTTGGCAAGCCATCTTCGCAAACCAAAGCAAATCCAATTAGAATCAAAACTTCACCCATCACTTCCGGTTCTCGCTCGACCACGAGTGTCAGCCCGCGCACGTCCTGGATTCTCACCGTGCCACCCTCGGCAATGGGACGGTCCTCCGGGATGACTTCCGCCTGCCAGAGCTCACCCCGTAGGAATACGTAGCCCCTCGGATCCAACCGTCCCCTTGCCACGGCTTTTTTCCCAATGAGTCCTTCACGACCGGTCATGGGAGTGGAGGCTTCGAGTGATCGAATTTGTGGAAATAGGATAACGTCCTTGACGACCCAAGCGAGCCAAATGCCGATCGGTAGCCAGACAGAAACCTCCACCGCTTCCCTCAATACCGTCAAAAGGGTGGCCAGAATAATCCAGCCTGGCAGCAACCGCGTCAGAAAAATTTGCAAGAAACGTCACCTGAGGGTTCGTCGAGGAACATCCGACCAAAACACATTATAGAGGGAATCTTCCCGGATCGCCCGAAATCGAGGAATGAAGACTCGAACTCCCGAAGGTAAGTTGGAGCCCAGCCGCCGACGGGCTATCATGTATGGTTTCGACGCCCCTCCTCGAAGACTCGTTCGGGACTACCGGAACGCGACTTGTGGGGGCGCCTAAGGAGATCTTCATTGAATAAGACGGTCGCGAATCCACGACGCGCCAGGCCGACTCATCGGCCTGATTGCACTTTTCTTCTGGTGGCGGGAGTCCCAGCCGCCCAGGCCTACATCGGGCCCGGACCTGGATTTGCCTTGTTGTCCTCCTTTCTCGTCGTGTTCACGACCATCATTCTGGCGATGCTGTCGCTGCTCATCTGGCCGTTCCGAACCTTGTAGCGGATGACTACTCGGCGCACCCCTCCCAAGCCCTGGGCCAAGCGGCTCATCGTGATGGGATTCGACGGCCAGGACGCTAAGGTCACGGAGCGCTTCATCGCCGAAGGCAAGCTCCCGAACTTCCAAAAACTCCAGGAAATGGGCTGCTATTCCCGGTTGCTGACGACCTACCCGTCGATCACACCGGCGGCCTGGTCCACCTTCAGCACGGGGACGACGCCGGCCAAGCACGGGATCTTCGACTTTCTCGATCGTGACCCGCGCTCCTATATGCCCATGCTGTCTTCGGTCCGCATGGGCCGAGTCGAGCGCTTTTTGAAGATCGGCAAATTCCGAATTCCGCTGCACAAGCCCGAGCTACGGTTGATGCGGAAATCGAAGGCCTTCTGGTCCACCCTCGGCGAGAGGAACGTATGGAGCACGATCCTGCGTATGCCGATTACGTTCCCGCCCGAAAGCTTCCACGGCGCACAGTTGAGCGCCGCTTGTACGCCGGATCTGTTGGGAACCCAGGGGACCTTCCTGCTCTTCACGACCCGTCCCGCCAAGGAACGCTTCAAGGAAGGTGGGCTACGCATCGAGCTCACTGGAAACGGCAATGGCCGCTTCGAGTCGGCCATTCAAGGCCCGGAGAACATGTTCAAGGAGGGCAATCCGCCTCTTGAAATCCCCCTCACCATAGAGCGAGACCGGGAAAGCCAAAAGACCCGCATCGATGCCGGTGGAGCACGGGTGGAGCTGCCGACGGGTCAGCTCAGCCCATGGATGGCCCTGACCTTCAAGGCGGCTCCGGGCGTCAAAGTCTCGGGCCTCTGCCGGATGTTGGTCACCGAGGCGGACGAGCACTTCTCGCTTTACGTCAGCCCCATCAGCCTGGATCCCGAAAAGCCTGCGATGCCCATCTCCCACCCATCGTACTACGCGACCTATCTGGCGAAGATGATCGGGCCCTACTCGACGCTGGGCCTCGCCGAGGACACCTGGGCGCTGAACGAGGGGGTTATCGACGACGACACCTTTCTGAAGCTCACCTATGACGTGGACCGCGAACGTGAGCAGATGTTCTTCAAGGCCTTCGATCGCCTCCGCACGGGCAGTCTGGCCTGCGTGTTCGACGCCACCGACCGTGTCCAGCACATGTTTTGGCGCTACACGGAACCGGGCCATCCCGGCCGCGAACAACGGCAACAACGGCAAGTACGCAGACGCCATCGAGCAGATCTATAAACGCAATGACGAGCTGGTGGGTCGGGCGCTCGACCGCCTGAAGCCCGGTGACGTCTTCATGGCGGTGTCGGATCACGGCATGACCTCGTTCCAGCGGGGCTGCAACCTCAACGCCTGGCTTCATGAAAACGGATACCTGACCCTCAAGGAGGGCACCGACGGCTCCACCGAGTGGCTGAGGGACGTCGATTGGAGTCGCACCAAAGCTTATGTGGTGGGCTTGACGGGTATTTTCTGAACATCAAGGGGCGTGAGGCGGAAGGCGTTTTGGAGCCCGGCGAAGAAGTTCAGGCTCTCAAAGCCGAGCTCATGGAAAAACTCAATGGCTTTATAGATGAAGCCCAGGGGCGATCGGGCCATCAACGAGCTCTTCGAGACCGCGAAGCTCTACTCGGGCCCCTATCTCGGGCGGGCCCCCGACCTGCTGGTGGGCTACAACAAGGGCTACCGCCACTCCTGGGACTGCGCTTCCGGGTGTCGTTTCAGGACCGGTCTTCGAAGACAACGTCAAAGCGTGGAGCGGCGACCACTGCGTCGATCCACGGCTGGTTCCCGGAGTGCTCTTCTGTAACTACGCCATCGACGAAGAGGACCCTTCGCTTCTCGATATGGCCCCGACGGCGCTCACCGCTCTTCGGCCTCGAGCCGGCATCCCACATGGAAGGCCGGCCGCTCTTCCATGAGGACCCGCTCACCCGCGGGCGCCCGCATACTGAGAAGTCGAACTAATACGGCTATCTTTCAAAATAGGACCGCAACTCCCACATAGGGACGTCTAACGTCCGCGCAAGCGTACCGAGATTCGTCTGGGGGTCCAGGAACGATAGGTCCCAATCCTTCTTCACCTGTTCCAATGTCTTTCCACTGTATGCAAGGGCTTGCTGCAACGTCGTCGAACCTCGGAGAGTCTTATCGGAACTCGACGACATCTGCTGTCTCCCTCTGCCGCGGGAACGAGCTGATTGGGTCTGTCGTCGATTGCCGCCGGGCGCATTCGTTCGATTTTTTTCGTAGGCCTGTGATGACGGCGCGGCAACCGGCGTGCGAGTCGCAAAGACCTTGCGAATTACCTCAGTGGAGGGAAAGTCTCGATCCCCCAGCATCTCGATGTCACACACGGGTGTATCCAAAGAGATGGATGCCGGAAGGCCGACTAGCCGCCGAAACTCGATTTCCTCCATTCCGTACATTCTTCGTATTTGTTCCAGAGTCATCCATCCTCGTACAAAGTCCGCACCGGAGGAGATCTCTTCCCGGTCGCCGGCAGATAGGGTGGATCCTTGAATCGATGTAGACGTAGCGGCTGGGTTGATCTCCTCAACAGGCGGGACGGATTCACTCTCCGCCGGGGTAGCTTACCGAACTACTCTCCGCGAGAATGGTCTCGATCGCGTTGGGAATGGTCCGCTTCAAACAAAGCTGGCAACCCGCATGCCAGCGGCACGACCACCCAGTAGAATACTATTGATGCTCGCAACTAACCCTGAAGCGACAATAAATAAGCGAATCAGCTTTGGAAAACGCAACAAAAGCCATGATATTGGCCGCTATTCTTGGGAAAGGGGTCTGTGATTCACTCATAAATGAAGCCGTTCTAATGTGTCTTTACGCAATGGCTTTGTTGGCTCGTGTTCGCTTCAGGGCGAACCCTAATCCGAGTTCACGAAATCTACGCAAATTACTGGAAAAACAGGGACAGGTCCGTTTTTGGTGGACCGTTGTCTTTGCCAAAAAGGGACCTGTCCCCGTTTTTCCAGTAATTTACCCTGAGTTTATTGTCGGATTAGGAGGCTAATTTCTCATTGAATTACTTACCTGGAGTCATCCATTAGGTCGCGGTCGCATGATGCGGAGGCAGTGTCATGTCAATGGATCATCCATTCCACTGGTAAGTCACCGCGGCGATAAAAAGGCTTCTAAAAAGAAGCGATTCTCCGCTCCCAGACGGACAAACAGGATGCTAGGATGCGCACGTTAGACGGGTTGAACAGGAGGGCGCCATGCGGAAATATCTTACGGTGGGTTTCATACTGGTGGTGGTCGTTACCATCCTCGCCTTTTTCATGAAATACCCCCCGTTAGAAGACAAGCAAGACATCGCCATCAAAGACAGCATGACCCTTCGGCACATCGCCGAACGCAACGATGTACCCATCGAAACTTTGATTCCGCTGCTTCCTCAAGAGAAGCGGAACAGTTTCACAACGACGTTCTTCAACATCCACAAACCTATAAAAGAACACAACCTCGACAAAGACAATACTCGCCGTGCGATTCTCGAAGCTAGGACGGTTGGACTTTCGACGAGAGATTTCGGCCGATTCATCCTGTGGGCGGCCTGGATAGTCGCCGCCGGTCTGATCCTGTTCCTCAAGAAAGGAATCCGCCGGCTCAGACGCGTTTGGCTCATCGCAACTCTGACGGTTTTTGGGATTATCCTGGGAGCCGCTCCCAATCCGATGGAGGGAATCGTCAAGCTCCACAAGCTCATATGGGGTATCCCGGGAAATCCCGTTGTGTTCGTCACGCTCGGCTTCGTGATTTTCACACTCCTATCACTGCTCGGAGCGAAGATGCTCTGTAGCTGGGGCTGCCAACTGGGCGCCTTGCAGGAGAGCCTCTACAACATCCCGATCTTCAAGCGATTCAAAAAAGGCTCAAGTTTCCCTTTGCGGCTTCTATCGCCGTGCGTATAACCGTCTATCTCTTTTTTTTCCTGCTACTGTTCGAAATCTTGAATATCAATCAGGGAGGACCGGGCTCAATCCTTTACCATCATTTCAACCTATTCAAGATTTACAATCCTTACGATCTGGCTCAATTTACCGTCCTTCTGATTCCGGTCTTGTTAGTAGCAAGCCTTATTATCTTCCGCCCCTTTTGTCACACCATTTGTCCCTTCGGTCTCTGGGCCTGGTTATTGGAAAACGTCGCCTTGTATAAGGTGCGTAGAATCGAGCCGGGGGCATGCGTGGACTGCGGGATGTGCGAGGAAGCGTGCCCCACCGAGGCCATGAAGTCCATCATCGAGAACAAGCGGACCTACTTTCGGCCCGACTGCTGGTCCTGCGGCAACTGTATCGACGCCTGCCCGAATGACGTGCTGGGATTTACGATAGCTTCAGGGAGTGCGGGACGCCAACCATCTCGAAGTTGAATTCAGGTTAAAGAAGCTACGTCAGTCGGGTTGCATTGAAGAGCTCGGACATCAGACGTAGAATCCATCATGAAAAAGGTAGGTTCCAAGAGAGGAGTCCGTCGTGAGACCCGTTGAAATGATCGTCCTCTTAGGGTTGCTGACGCCGATCGGCATTAATGCTGCGGAAACCACTACTAAGAAGGAGATTCTTGCCTCTGTCCGTAAGTATCGCCAAACTCACGAGCACGCCATCATCGAGGAGCTGTTCGAGCTCATCTCCATTCCAAACACGGAGACCGACCGGCCCAACATGCTCCGCAACACGGACTTCCTCGAGGAGATGATGGAAAGACGTGGAATGGATGTCGATATTGTTCGAACGCCCGGGAATCCCTTCGTTGTCGGCCGGTGGCAAGTGCCTGACGCCACGCAGACGATCGCCTTTTACGCGCACTACGACGGTGTACCCGTTGACCCATCGAAATGGCGCGACAGCGAACCGTTCCGGCCCGTTCTCCGCCCTGGGAAGCTCGAGCCGGGGAGCGACCAGCCGAAACCTGTACCTTCACCTCCAGAAGGCACACCCTTTGACGAGGATTGGCGCATCTATGCTCGTAGCGCGAGCGATGACAAGTCCCCGATTGTCGCGATGTTGGCGGCCTTCGATGCACTAAAAGCTACAGGTTTGCCTTTGAAAAACAACCTCAAGTTCGTTTTCGAGGGCGAGGAGGAGTATGGCTCGACCCATTTCCGAGCTTTGGCCAAAGAACACGTGGACTTGTTGAGGGCCGATGTGCTCTTCATCTGCGATGGGCCGCTCTATTATTCCGGGGAGCCGACCTTGTGGTTCGGCGTTCGAGGCAGTGCCTACATGGACATCACGGTCTATGGAGCGAACACCGATCTTCACAGCGGACATTTCGGCAACTTCGCTCCGAATCCCGCCATAAGGCTCGCTCGGCTCCTGGCCTCTATGAAGGACGCAAAGGGCAAAGTCACCATCGATGGGTTCTACGACACGTCCGAGCCTCTCAATTCGTACGAGCAACGGGCCCTCGAAAAAGTTCCGGCTTACGATGAGAAGACGAAGTCGCTCTACGGATTCTCCGGCGCCGACGGAGCCGGTATGCCCCACATGGAAACGATCCAGCTCCCCGGGATCAATGTGAGCGGACTACGAAGCGCCTGGGTGGGGAAAGAAGCTCGGGTTGCCATTCCATCCACCGCGACCGCTTCGCTCGGGATCCGGCTCGTCAAGGGCAACGAGCCGGAGTACATGGTCCAGAAAATCACCGAGCACATTGAGAGACAAGGCTTCTACGTGGTTCAGGAGGACCCAAGTCCAGAGGAAAGAATGGCGTATCCTCTCATCGCTAAGGTCACGCGTAAAAGGAGTCTCAAGGCCTCGAGAACCTCCATGGAACTGCCCATCAGCCGGCGCGTAATCGACGCACTGAGCGGATACTACGAGAAAGACCCCGTTCTCATCCCGTCGATGGGAGCGGGTATTGGCATTTTCTACCTTCTGCACGACGAGCTCGGGATACCCGTCATCTTCGCCCCCATGGTCAATCCCGACAACAATCAACACGGGCCCAACGAGAATCTCCGAATTGGAAACCTTTGGATGGGCATGGAAACCTATGCGGCGTTGATGATGCTTCGGGAAGATGAAGAAAGATGAGTCCATTCCAACTTGCTTGTGATCAGTAAGGCGGCAACAACCGCCGGAAACCGTGGCAGAGCACAACCACCAAGAAGAAGTTGCGAAGTAACAGGCCGTAAAACGGCAACTTGATGGGAGAATAAAGAAACAAGGCTGGAACCTCAAACAAGTCTCGTAGATGATGCCTGGTGTTCTCCACTGCCGGGGAGGACCGGGACCGGACTGTGTCGATTGGCTCGACGCCATCGAGGCGTGGGTGGAACGAGGGCAAGGTTCCCGACCGCATGCTTGCGAGTCGTCTGACAAGCGATGGATTCGTCGAAAAGACGCGTCCCCTGTGTCCGTATCCCGAGGTCGCCGTCTACAATGGTTCGGGAAACACCAATGAAGCCGAGAGCTTCCGCTGCGAAGTACTCGAACGAGAGTGTTCCGATTCTCACCGCATCTCGAGTCGCCTCCTTGATTCTGGCCCATCTTTCTCCGGTGGCGTTGTCGAGTTGACTGTTGATTATACTGTGGATTATAATCAACAGTATGGAAACCGTTCAAATTGTTCTAGATGCAGAATTACTGCGCGCAGCAGACCGAGCAGCCAAGCAATCCAAGGTGAATCGTTCCGCTCTCATCCGAGAGGCGCTGAAAGCACACCTTAAAAAACTACATTATCAAGAGTTGGAGCGTCGTGACTGTGAGGGTTACGAGAGCCATCCGGACACCGGCGAGCTCGCGATCTGGGAAGGTGTTGCGGCGTGGCCGGTCGAATAGAGCGTGGCGAGGTTCGCCTCTTCCGATTCCCGGCGCCAGACAAACCGCGGCCCGTGTTGGTCCTCACAAGAGGTTCGGCAATCCGCTACCTTGGAAACGTAACTGTGGCACCCATCACGTCTACGATTCGCGGAGTCCCTTCGGAGGTCGTCCTAGACACAGAAGATGGAATGAAAGGGCCGTGCGCAGTGAATCTACACAACTTGGTTACTGTTGAAAAAGGCGGTCTTGGGCGCCACGTGACAACGCTTCGAGAGGATCGTCTGCGCGAAGTTTGCGCCGGTATTGCCTTCTCCCTCGGGTGTGAAGGGTGAGGTGCGGCACTTTCTCCAACCGTCTAGAGCGCCGAATAGCGTTTTTTCCAGGTCAACAATATTAAGAAGATAGGTCCGCCGAGGATCGCTGTTACCGCGCCTACCGGCAGCTCGTTCGCACCAAAGGCGGTAGGTGCCAACGTATCCGCCGCAACGAGCAAAAGCGAGGTCGGTAAAACCAATCGAACGTCTTCGCAAAAGAGACGTCTCACCGCGTGAGGCACCACCAGTCCGGACAAGTTTGCCCCACCCTCTCGTTTGGTGGCCCTAACACTCAACCGTCAAACGGACACAGACTTCCTTTTTCAGTGAGGTCAAAGACAAGTCCTGTCGTTTCATTAACAGGAGCTCCATTTTCGGCACATAGGGATCGAAGTTGATGACCTCGATTATTTTTACTTTGGTTGCAAACCTGCTCAAGTGCCGTTTGTTCTTACGATCAAGCAGGGCTCCCTCTTCGAGATCCACCAGACCGATAGATGACCAGCTCTCGACGGGAAACATAAATCTGCCGTCCGCTGAAAGGTATGCCTCTTCGCCAAAGGAACTTACATGACGGCCTTGTTCACTCCGGATATCTAAAAGAAACCAATCGGGTGATGTCCACTGGCGGCACAAGAGCTCAGCGGTCCCCGGCCGCACGCTGTGGACACTGCCATCAATGGAGACACTCTCACTGCTTGTTGCCTTAGCAAGGTCAATGATGTGCAGTTTGCTGCACAAAAGTTGGCCAGGCAGCATCTCCTCCACAACCAGGCTATTGAGAATCGCGACATGAAACAGGCCTACACACATACGGCCCGTGAGAAATCGGTTGATTTCATCTTCCCCCGGGCCGGTAACATGCAACTCCTGGTAGGCGGCTTTGACGTACCACCGGAGCTCCGATTGATGAACGGTGTGTTTTCCGAAAAACTGAGTGCGGTTGAGCGGTTCTTTTTTCTGGGCAAGATACCCTTTGATCAAATTGATCGCAGAGGATGATTGGACTGGGTGTAACAATAGTTTTGGCATGCTATTGGGGCGACCGACAGGGTCAGCGGGGCAGTTTAGATCGAACACTTTTCTTGTATTGAACGGCTTTTCCAAAGCCGAACACCAAGAATAGCACGGCGCCTGAAAAAAACAGGATCGCCGACCAGTGGGTCGAACCAGCGCGAAAGGCGATGAGCGCGCCGACAGCCAAGAAGGCCCCCGCCAACCAGAAAGAGTAACGGCTGTCCATTTTCAGCCAATGTTCGTACTTTTTCTCGGCTCGCTCCAGGACTCTACGGATGCATCTTTCCGAAAGCCCAAGATTTGTTGTCACCCAGCGAAACTCCCTCGACCGGATAGCGGGCGGCCTCCAGACCTTCACATCGAGCATTGCGTGGGAAAAGAGCTGGTCTTCGAGGAGCTTCTCTTTTCGGGATTGGGGCAGCCGGCCCATCTCTGTATAGTCGACACCGTCGCTGAAACAGATCCTATGCACCATCGTCATGACAAAACCAGGATAACCGTAGCTTTCGAATTCGTAAGCGGTGTTCTCGTCGTTGGATGTCAAGCGAGCCTGAGGCAGATCAATGCCCGCATTGTCTTTCAGGTAACGACGAAAATCTTCCGCATCATCGAAGGACTCGAAAACCAGACCATACATTTGATTCGCCGGGCAAAACGAAAATCGTTATCCGTCGAGGTGCAATCGCAATTGATTGTAGCTTGTATTGCTGTGAAATCGAACGAAGATCTATGGATTCGAGAACGTGATGATCCACCAAAGTCTCATACGCAAAATGTGCTCGTTACTTCCCCACGAGTCTAACTAGAGCGCCGAGTCGCGTTTTTGTCGGGTCAACAATATTAAGAAGATAGGCCCGCCGAGGATTACTGTCACCGCGCCCACCGGCAGCTCGTTCGCTCCGAATGCGGTGCGCGCCACCGTATCCGCGGCAACGAGAAACGCCGCACCCAGTAAAAGCGAGCTCGGCAAGACCAATCGAACGTCTTCGCCGAAAAGGCGTCTCACCGCGTGAGGCACGACCAGTCCTACGAAACCAATCGGCTCCCCAACCGCGACAGTCAGCCCACGACGACACACGAAGCCACGCAGACAGATTTGTCCACCCGCTGTATCAAAGCCGGACACGGGCTAAATCGGAGACCGACTCTCGTCACGATGGACTCGGCGAAGAACCTCCCGAATGGATTGCCGCAGCGCAAGCGGGATTCTCTAGGGACAATTCAACCGTCGCGATACCGAATTGGCGTATCTTAAAAAGTCGCGTCTGGAAACGCTCATTCGTCCCTGATCCGTGAAATTGAATGCAAAAAGTAGACGATTTTTCTCTGAGCTAATGCCTGACGGTTGATAGCCCGCGGCGAACCGTGACACCTTTTTGGTTGCGGCTATGCCGCGTCAGGGTCTCATCAGTGAAGAGGCGAAGTTCTCAATGACGCTCCGATTCAAGGGATTAGACGTAGTTCGTCCGCGCTCATCGACGAGCCGCATCGGAGTTGGTTCCTCATGAAGCCGCCAAGTCTTCATGCAAAGAGCATTGGTTCGGGTGTGGTTTTCGTGAGGTGTACCGATAAGAGGAGCGGCAGTGCTCAATGGTGAGTCACTGCCGCTACAGTAGCGCTAAAACTAAAGGGTGGCGTGCTACTTTTTAACGGAGATGGTCTCCGAAGCCGATTCACCGTTGACCTTTAGAGTAACGGTCGCGGTTGTCCATTTCCCCTCAAATTCGCCAATCGCCTCTTCGACATCGTGCTTGTCGCACTGGGCCACCAAATTGCCCAGAGAATCAGCGAACATCACGATTGCCGTGTTAAAGCCGTTGACAGCCAGAAAAACTTCTTTCGCCTCCCCAATGGGAACATCCGTGTGAACCGTGAGTCTACCGCCCTCGGATGAGAGCACTAAGGCCTGGGGCGCTACCCTAATGGTGAGAGCGTGAGCACTACCCAGCAGGGTCATGATAGCTAAAAGGAAACACAACGTGATTCGTAGTTTGGTCATCTCAACCACCTCCCCGCAACTCAATAGCACCGTAACTGGCTTCAGGGATTTCCATTTACGGATTCGCTATTTAAGTCGCCCAGTACGTCAGAGAGTATTTACTATCATTGAAGTAATTGATGTGACAGATCTAACTGATTGTTTGTTTTTCGCGATCCGTAACGATATCGAATCCATAAAACAGATCACAACCCATTAAACGAAGGCAATAACTTCCTGGAAAACAACTAACCCTGACGCGGCAAAGCCACAACCAAAAGGGTTATCGCGGCTTGCCGCGAGCTATCAGCTGTCAGCCATCAGCCGTCAGCTCGCGGAAAAATGTTCACATTTTGCATTCAATTTCACCGATCAGGGACTAATCCGACAATAAACTCAGGGTAAATTGCAGGAAAAACGGGGACAGGTCCCTTTTTGGCAAAGACAACGGTCCACCAAAAACGGACCTGTCCCTATTTTTTCAGTAATTTGCGTAGATTTCATGAACTCGGATTAGGGTTCGCCCTGAAGCGAACACGACCCAACAAAGCCATTGCGTAAAAGACACATTAGAACTGGCTTCATATATGAGTGAATCACAGACCCCTTCCCAAGAATAGCGGCCACTATCATGGCTTTTGTTGCGTCTGCCAAAGCTGATTCGCTTATTTATTGTCGCTTCAGGGCTAATTCAACAACTGTCCATTCCCGTCCACCTTGACCGCGAGGAAGCCTTCGGCCTTTTTGAAGGACTAATCCGTGGTATGCCGATGCGGCTCGCGGGAGGATTACTGGCTAAGGAAGCTGCGGCGCTCGAAGAAGTCATGGATCTGCCGTCCGGGGCGACTTATCCTCTCAAGCCGTCTCATGAGCGATACGGGGAGCTGCTTCTCGAGGTGGGACGATACCAGGAAGCCAAGGAGCCTTTTGCAACCGCATGGCTCCGGATGCCTGCGCGAAGCCTTTCCCTATTGGGGCTGGAGAGAGACAAGGTGCTTGTCAGTTCCCCACGAGTCTAACTAGAGCGCCGAGTAGCGTTTTTGTCGTGTCAATAATATTAAAAAGATAGGCCCGCCGAGGATCGCCGTGACTGCGCCTACCGGCAGCTCGTTCGCTCCGAAGGCGGTGCGCGCCACCGTATCCGCAGCAACGAGAAAGGCCGCGCCCAGAAGAAGTGAGCTCGGCAAAACCAATCGAACGTCTTCACCGAAGAGGCGTCTCACCGCGTGAGGCACCACCAGCCCCACGAACCCGATCGGGCCTACGACGGCGACGGTCACGCCCACGACGAGACATGAAGCCACGTAGACGGACTTTTCCACCCGGCGTACGTCGACGCCGAGACTGGCGGCCGTTTCTTCGTCCACTGCAAGAAGATGGAGATCGCGCGTGACCGCAATGAGCAGAACCAGCCCCGGCACGACAAAAAGAAGCATCCTCCAAATGAGACCGAAGCCGACGACGTCGAGGCTGCCGATCATCCAGCGCAGGATCTGGAGGGCGCGAGTGTAGTCGGTCACGTATTGGATGACGAGCACACTGGCGCCGGCGATCAGGTTCAAAACGACCCCGGCCAAAAGAAGGGCGCCCGGGAGCAGGATGGTTCCCGTCAAGGCCAAGCGGTAGACGACGTAGACCGCGGCCGCCGATCCCAAGAAAGCCGACACGAAAATCAACGGGACACCGGCAACCTGGGTCCCGAGACCGAGGGCGATCGCCACCGTCGCCCCCAACGCGCCGCCGCCCGACACACCCAAGGTGAAGGGCTCCGCCAGAGGATTCCGAAAAAGCGCTTGAAGAGCGGCACCGACTCCACCCAACGAGGCACCCACGATGAGTCCAAGCACCACGCGAGGCAATCGGATGCGAAAGAAAATGGTGCGTGCCGTTTCGCTCTCTCGAAGCGCTTCGAAATCGATAGTTTGGTAACCGACAGAAAGCGCGACCACCGCGATGACGATCATTACGATAAACAAAAGGGCGAGGATTTTGAGAAGTCGTCGCGGTGTGACCGCGGCCCGCTCGACGCGCCGGGGCAAAGTCTCCTTGGGTCTTCCGAGATCACCGATGTCATCGTTACCAATCCGACCACACGAAGGTCCGTCCGTTCACGCGATGGGTGCGGACGTGGGCGTCATCATAAATCTGGACGAGGCTTTCTTCCTGAAGGACCTGGGTCGGCGCTCCATGGGCGACGATCCGGCCCTCTCTCATGCCGAACAAATACTCGAAGGAAGGATCGAGGAGTTGGAGGTCGTGGGTGACGACCACGACCGTCAATCCTCGCTCCCTTTTCATACGACGGAGAACCCGGAAGAGCTGAGCCCGGTGCTTCAGATCGAGCGAAGCGGCCGGCTCGTCCAGCAACAAGCAATCGGTCTGCTGAGCGAGAGCTTGGGCGACGGCAACGAGCTGCCGTTCTCCTCCGGAAAGCTCAGTGACCGGTCGCGCCGCGACATGGCTTGCATCGACCGCGTCCAACGCTTCGAGGGCGATCTGGCGATCGCGTTTGGCCTCGAAACCGAAACCCGTCGTGTAGGGACTGCGCCCCGTCAGGACCACCTCGAGGGCGGTGAAAGGGAACACGTGGGTTTGAGTTTGAGGCACTAGGCCACGTGGCGCGCCAGTTTGCGGCGTTCCATAAGGGCCAAGGGCTTTCCATCGAGCTGGACATTGCCGCTCGACGGAGTGAGGACTCCCGCCAGCAAACGGAGCAACGTCGACTTTCCACAGCCGTTCGGACCGATGAGGGCGGAAAACGATCCGCCTTCGACGCGCAAGGAAGCTTCGTGAACGACCGGCACGCTCGGGCACGTAGCCGAAGCAGACGTCTCGCGCTTCCATCAATGTCAGTGCCGGTCGGGTCGAATCGCTCACTCCTGAAAGCCTCCGGATGCAACAACGCCCGATTCGCTGAGCCGTTTTCCGACGAACTGAGAGGGATGCACGACGGATTGGTCACGGATGGCATAGACCCGATGGTCGCGCACCGCACGAATCTGATCGAGCTCGCTCCACACACCCACGGAATCCTCCTGGAGCATTTCGCTTTCAACAAGCGCCGTCGCCGGATTGCTTATTGCCTGCACGATATCGATGATGACGTCGGGATCGAGTGAAACGACCGCTTCCGTCGTCATTTTCGCGTAGGAAAAGAAGCCGGTGGCGTAATGGTTCCCTTCCCGCGATGGTGACGATCTCGGGAACACAGTCCCTCCGTCGCGACGTAGATGTCCCGCAGCAAACCCGGAAGCGATCCACCACCAGGAGAAACCGAGGTCGAGCACGGCTCGAGGTTCTTCTTACGGACATCATCGAGGACCGCAGGAGATTGTCGCCAGCTTTTGAGCCTCGATTTCCCTGCCGACGGCTGTACCGACCTTCTCAATCGCTTCGAACACTCGGCCAGGGACTGGCCCGGGATAACCAAAGTGGCCATGCCCAACATCTCCAACTGGTCTCGTAGAAACGAGGACTGAGATCGGTCATGATGACGAGGTCCGGCTCGAGACCGGCAATCTGTTCGAAGTTGGTGTTCATCCAGGCACCTACTCGCGGCAGGTTCTCCACCTCGGGGGGATAGTCGCAGTACTTGGAACGGCAACAACGCGGTCGAAGGCCCCGATGCCGTAAGGATTTCCGTCACGTTCGGAGAAAGGGACATGATGCGTGCCGGGTCCGGCCTTGCCCGGCACTCGATATGGCGATTGACGACAGCACTACGGGGACAAGAAACCGCGCTATCGAGGGGCCGAATTTCATGGCTTCAATTCCCACTAGAACCGAATGCGACTCCAGCCACACCGGTCCGCCGGAGGGTTCGAAAACCGCTTTCGTAGTACTTCTCGTCGAAGAGATTCCGACCTTGGCAAAGAACCGAAGACCCTTACCTGTAACCCTCCAGGTATAGCTTGCTCCCAAATCGGCCTTGGCAATGCCGTGTGA